>NZ_RKKU01000004.1 GCF_003797945.1 Pseudomonas neustonica | reverse complement strand
AATTACATTGAGATGTTTTATAACCCAAGGCGCCGGCACGGCACGAGTGGTGACCTGTCACCGGTCGAGTACGAAAAGCGTCATTACCAGAGTCTGGCGAGTGTCTAGAATACTGGGGGCGATTCACAGGGTGCGCCTAGTCTCGGCCTGCCCCTTAGGTTTCCGTGCACCAGGAACTCGTTTCTGAGCCCCAGTTCGACGATTTACAACCAGTCGATCCTCAATCACTTCAGTTAAGTACAGATCAACCAAGTCACGAACAGTAAACGCGGCCACCTCTGCCGCTTCCTTTTCCTGTTCAATTTTTGCACTTTGACGTACTTTCTCCCGCTGAATTTCGGCACGAATGCATACGCCATCTCGTCGTAAAGCCTTCATCCGAGCAAGCTCTAGGCGAGCCTCAGCCAGACTCATCGAGGGGTAATTCCCTATCTTGACTTGAGTTAGCTTGCCCGTTTCGGGGCTCCGATAGCGATAGATGAACGACCTGCCACCGCTAGCCCCGCAAGTCACACGCAGACCGGCATTCTCTCCAGTGTCTACTTTGACTTTATCGCCAGGCCGCATCGTCTCGATGGCTCTCGCCGATAGTGGCTTGTTGCCGTGTTTGTTATTCTGCATGCTTTGATCCATTAACTGATTGGAACGATAGCCATCGATGGCATTGATGAAGCTCTGGCCATAAGTATAGCTTTTCATCATCAACAGCCTTTTTTGTTAAGGCGCCCACAACCCTACACCAAAAGCTATACCAAAACCTATACTCTTGAACTGGATTACAGCAGATTTCATCAGACTCCTTCAGACGCTACACAGACAAATTTACCAGAAAACCCCCTGTCAAAAGGCGGTTTGAAGCTATTCTACAGGCGAGCTACCAGTGAACACAGACGATCTCAAAACTTCACACACCCCCATGATGCAGCAGTACTTCAGCATCAAACAGCAACACCCGGAACAGCTGCTGTTTTACCGTATGGGTGATTTCTACGAGCTGTTTTATGAAGATGCAAAAAAAGCGGCACGTCTGCTCGACATCACCCTGACCGCCCGCGGCCAGTCCGGTGGCCAGCCGATCCCCATGGCAGGCCTGCCTTACCACTCAGCCGAAGGCTATCTGGCCAAGCTGGTGAAACTCGGCGAGTCGGTCGTCATTTGCGAACAAATTGGCGATCCGGCGACCAGCAAGGGACCGGTCGAGCGTCAGGTTGCGCGCATTATCACTCCCGGTACGGTGAGTGATGAAGCGCTGCTGGATGAGCGCCGTGACAACCTGCTGGCCGCCCTGGTGGGCGCTGAGAAAGGCTTTGGTCTGGCGACACTGGATATCAATAGCGGGCGTTTTGTCGTCATGGAGCTGAGCGGTTGGGAAACCCTGCTGGGCGAGATGGAACGCCTGGCACCCGCCGAACTGCTGATCCCGGATGACTGGGAAAGTAATACGCCGATTGAGCGCCGCAGAGCCGTGCGTCGCCGTGCACCCTGGGAGTTTGATCAGGACAGTGCACAAAAAGCCCTGACCCAGCAATTCGGCACTAAAGATCTCGCTGGCTTTGGCTGCGCCTCGCTGACCCTCGGTATTGGTGCGGCCGGTGCCCTGCTGAGCTATGCCAAGGAGACCCAGCGTACCGCACTGCCGCACATTCGCAGCATCGCGCAGGAGCGGTTTGAAGACAGCGTGATCATCGATGGCGCCAGCCGCCGCAATCTCGAAATAGATCAGAATTTGAGTGGCGGACGCGAAAACACCCTGCTGGACGTCCTGGATCACAGTGCGACAGCCATGGGTAGCCGCTTGCTCGCGCGCTGGCTGAACCGGCCACTGCGCGACATGCAAATACTCAACGCACGGCAAGCCAGTATCAGCACCTTGCTGGATCAACAGTTCTATCTGGACCTGCAGCCACAGCTCAAGGGTATCGGCGATATCGAGCGTATTCTCGCCAGGATCGCTTTGCGCTCGGCAAGACCCAGAGACCTTGCGCGTCTGCGCGATGCGCTGGTCGCGCTGCCAGAGCTACAGAGCTGCATGCAGGATCTGGAGTCAGACCACCTGAAGGCGCTGGCAAGCCATATTCAAACCTATCCTGAACTGGCTGATTTACTCAGCCGCGCGATTATCGACAACCCGCCAGCGGTACTGCGTGATGGCGGCGTGATCAAAGCGGGCTTTGATGCCGAGCTCGACGAGTTGCAGAACATCAGCGAAAACGCCGGGCAGTACCTTATTGATCTGGAAACACGCGAACGCGAGCGCAGTGGTTTAAGTAGTCTGAAAGTGGGCTATAACCGCGTGCACGGCTATTTTATCGAGTTGTCACGCAGCCAGGCCGAGCAGGCGCCAGCGGATTATATTCGCCGACAAACGCTCAAGGGTGCGGAGCGCTTCATCACACCGGAACTCAAGACCTTTGAAGATAAAGCTCTGTCAGCGCGCAGTCGCGCTCTGGCACGCGAAAAGCAGTTGTACGAAGAAGTGCTCGACCGCCTGAATCAAGACCTGGCCGACCTGCAGACCACCGCCGCCAGCCTGGCCGAAGTCGACGTTTTGAGCACCCTGGCAGAGCGCGCAGGCACGCTGAGCTACAGCTGCCCGCGCTTTGTTGAAGACAGCCGCATCGACATTCAGCAAGGCCGCCATTCAGTCGTTGAGCAGGTGCTGGAAACGCCCTTCGTGGCGAACGACCTCACGCTCGATGAAGATACGCGCATGCTGATTATTACCGGCCCCAACATGGGCGGTAAATCAACTTACATGCGTCAGACCGCGCTGATTGTACTTTTAGCGCACATCGGCAGCTTTGTGCCCGCCGCTGAGGTTGAGCTGTCCTGCGTAGACCGCATATTCACCCGCATCGGCTCGAGCGACGACCTGGCCGGCGGCCGCTCCACCTTTATGGTGGAAATGAGCGAAACCGCCAATATTCTCAACAACGCCACCGCCGACAGCCTGGTACTGATGGACGAAGTGGGCCGCGGAACCAGTACCTTTGATGGTCTGTCACTGGCCTGGTCTGCGGCCGAGTATCTGGCCAAAGTACGCGCCTTTACGCTGTTCGCGACGCATTACTTTGAACTCACCGGCATGGCCGAAACCGATCCCGGGGTGGCCAATGTGCACTTGAACGCGACCGAACATAACGAACGCATCGTGTTTTTGCACAAAGTACAGCCAGGTCCGGCAAGCCAAAGCTATGGCTTGCAGGTAGCGCAACTCGCAGGGGTACCACGACCGGTGATTCTGCGCGCACGCGAGCACCTGGCAAAACTGGAACAAAGCAGCCTTGAGCAACACAGCGGCGCGCGTAATCAGCAATCTGGTCAACCGATGCAAAGCGACCTGTTCGCCAGCGCTCCGCACCCGCTGGTCGAGCAACTACAGGCGCTAAAACCAGACGAGCTGAGTCCGCGCCAGGCACTGGACCTGCTATACCAGATGCAGAAGGAATGGCAGTAACTTATTGGTAAATGATACTTATTTTCATTAACGTGCAGCAAACATCGCTTAATCTACGCAAACAACGCAAGCGCTCTGTACCGGCGCGTAAAAGCTGATAGACTACGCGCCAGATTTTGTTCGCCTGATTCTGATGGAGACCCCACCATGACTTTTGTTGTTACCGACAACTGTATCAAGTGCAAGTACACCGATTGCGTTGAGGTCTGCCCAGTCGATTGCTTCTATGAAGGCCCGAATTTTCTGGTTATTCACCCGGACGAGTGCATCGATTGCGCGCTGTGCGAGCCCGAGTGCCCAGCGACTGCCATCTTCTCCGAAGACGAGATCCCGGAAGACATGCAGGAGTTCACTGAACTGAATGCTGATCTGGCGGAGATTTGGCCAAACATTACCGAGAAGAAAGATTCGCTGCCCGATGCTGAAGAATGGGATGGCGTACCAGACAAGATGCAGTACCTGGAGCGCTGAGCAGCCAGCTGCCACGCAACAAAAAACCGGCCATGTGCCGGTTTTTTGTTGCTGCAAGCCGCAAGCTACAAGCTACAAGCTACAAGCTACAAGCTACAAGCTACAAGCTACAAGCATTGACAGTATGGGCCTGATTTTTGGTTTTGGTTTTGGTTTTGGTTTTGGTTTTAAGCTTGAGGCTTGAGGCTTGAGGCTTGAGGCTTGAAGCTAAATTTCAGGCAAAAAAAGGGGCGAGTAAACTCGCCCACTCTTCATTCCCTATGTGCCTTCCCTGTCTAGCCGTCCTGGCTTCATCATCCTGAAAATCCTTGGCTCAAGCATCCTGCCGAGCGGCGCTGTCCGTTGCGCATGGATGTATCTTACCCTACGCAAAGCCGCGCGCAACTGGCCGCAGACCGCACTACTGGCCACCTCAAAGATTATAAAAACTTAAAAAACAGACACTTACCAATATACCTATAGCAAAACAACCAATATACCCACACCACCTAGTGCCAATCACCTACACGCCTTGTAGGCGATCTCTTACAAACGAGGCCGTATCAATCAGCCTTTTCCAGGCTAAAAATCCCAGCCCCAAGATCATGATCGAGTAGGGAGCGGGATTACTCCCGCCGCCCTCTCACACCACCGTACGTGCGGTTCCGCATACGGCGGTTCATGACTGACACTGAAGGCGCCGCTGGGTATCCAGCAGCGAGATCAATCCCAAGGCATCAAAGAAGCGTTTCGGGAAGGCAGCATTCATGTGTGACGCACCCGAATTCCACCACGGGCCTTGCCCATTGCGGGCCGAGCGCCATGCGCGATCTTCCCTTAGCCTCTGCCGACGCAGCATCGTGGTTCGGCCTTGCCGGTGCTTTGCTTGCCGCCAGAGCAGGCAGCGCAGTCTCCGCCTTAGCCATCCATCCAGATTCTCCAGCGCATTCCTGGTCTGCGTGTACTTGAAGTAGCCGATCCATCCTCGAAGCACCGGATTCAGTATCTCGATGGTATGTGTCAGACTTCTTCCTCGTCCTTGTCGAAGTAGCTCTTTGACCCGCTCCATTAGCCTTTGCAGGCTTGGTGGTGCAATACGCAGTCGCGCCTGACGGTGAGCCGTCAGGCTGTAGCCCAAGAATTTACGCGCCCAGGGCCTGGCACATGCGCTTTTGGCGTCGTTAATCTGCAATCTCAGCCGGTCCGCAAGGAACCTCTTCATCTGCATCAGTAACCGGTCGCCCGCCGTTTTGCTTCGGACATAGATATTGCAGTCGTCTGCATACCGGCAGAAGGCATGCCCCCTTCGCTCAAGCTCGCGGTCCCAATCCGTGAGCAGAATGTTTGACAGCAACGGAGATAGCGGCCCACCTTGCGGCGCGCCTTCACGTCGCTTTGTCATCCTACCCTCACGCATCAGGCCTGCTTCCAGATAACGGCGGATTAGCTTGAGCACGCGTGCATCGCTTACCTGCCGCGCGATCCGTGACATCAGAATGTCATGATTTACGCGGTCGAAGAACTTCTCCAAGTCAGTATCCACCACCCAGCGGAGGCCTTCCTGCACATACTGCTGTGCTGCAAGAACGGCTTGCTGAGCGCTGCGCCCCGGCCGGAAGCCGTAGCTGGACTCGGAAAAGGTCGGCTCAAATACAGGTTGGAGTTTCTGCAACAGCGCTTGCTGGATCAGGCGATCCAGTACCGTCGGAATACCGAGCGTTCGTACCCCGCCCGCAGGCTTGGGTATGTCCACTGCGCGTATCGCCTGCGGCAGGTATTGCCCGCTTAGCAGAGCTGTCTTGATGCTTGGCCAGTGTACCTTCAGCCATTGCCCGAAATGCTCAACCGTGAGTCCATCGACTCCCGGGGCACCGCGGTTAGTGACGACTTTGCGGTACGCCAGCCATACGTTGGTTCGATCCACCACCGCTTCCATCAGCGATAGCTCCCCCGCTTTCGTTTGCCCGCCAGTCGCCGTGCAGACATCAACACCACGATCAACACCCCCGGGGTTCCGCCCCGACTCTGTTGTCATGGCTGCGCTTGTTCCACGCATTTGCGTCTCATCGACTGCATCGAGTATCTGCCGTCCTAATCGCGGTCATTCATGTTCGGCCCTTCGGTAGGCGCACCTACTATGGCCTCTGCTGACTTCTGCATGATCATCCCGACGTTTCGCAACGTCGGTAGCACAGTGGCAACCATGCAGATCTCCCCGGGTATGATGCACCCACCTTCACGCTTATGCCTGTCGGATCTACGCCACGTCGCTCCGTGCAAGTATCGGGCTTTGACCTTTATGGCTGCCTTACCCCGACGCGTCGCCTCGTATCCGCTTCCTGTTCGTCAGGCCAGCGCTTTGCCTCGGGCTTCCTCCAGATTCGCAGTCACCCGCGACACCCTTGCCTCTGGCTAACACTTCCCCTTGCCGGGCGTGTAGAGGACTTTCACCTCCAAGTGAGTGCGCCCTGCCGGGCGCACCATAAAAAAACCCGGCTCAAAAGAGCCGGGTTTCGGGTACAACAGTGCAGCAATATTACATCATGCCGCCCATGCCACCCATACCACCCATGCCGCCCATATCAGGCATAGCCGGAGCACCGCCCTCTTCAGGCAGATCGGCAATCATGGCTTCGGTGGTGATCATCAAGCTGGCAACCGAGGCAGCCGCTTGCAGCGCAGCACGAGTGACCTTGGCAGGATCGAGAATACCCATTTCGATCATGTCGCCGTACTCACCAGTAGCCGCGTTGTAACCGTAGTTACCTTCGCCAGCCTTGACTGCCTGCAGTACCACGGCAGCTTCATCACCCGCGTTGGTAACGATCTGACGCAGGGGCGCTTCAACAGCGCGACGCAGCAGCTTGATACCGACGTTCTGGTCTTCGTTGTCGCCCTTCAGGCCTTCGATGGCAGCCAGGGTACGAACCAGAGCAACACCACCGCCAGGTACCACGCCTTCTTCGACAGCGGCGCGAGTAGCGTGCAGAGCGTCTTCTACGCGGTGCTTCTTCTCTTTCATTTCAACTTCGGTAGCAGCGCCAACCTTGATCACAGCAACACCGCCAGCCAACTTGGCCAGACGCTCTTGCAGCTTCTCACGGTCGTAGTCAGAAGTGGTGTCTTCAACTTGCTTACGCAGTTGAGTAACACGCGCTTCGATATCGACTTTGGCACCAGAGCCGTCAACGATAGTGGAGTTGTCCTTGTTGATCTGAACGCTCTTGGCTTGACCCAGGTGCTCCAGAGTAGCGGTTTCCAGGCTCAGGCCGATTTCTTCGCTGATGACGGTACCACCGGTCAGTACAGCGATGTCCTGCAGCATAGCCTTGCGACGATCACCAAAACCAGGTGCCTTGACCGCAACAACCTTGACGATACCGCGCATGTTGTTGACAACCAGAGTCGCCAGCGCTTCGCCTTCAACATCTTCAGCAACGATCATCAGCGGACGGCCTGATTTGGCAACCGCTTCCAGAACCGGCAACAGTTCACGGATGTTGGAGATTTTCTTGTCAACCAGCAGGATGTAAGGCTGGTCCAGATCGGCAGACATGGTCTCTGGCTTGTTGACGAAGTAAGGAGACAGATAACCACGGTCAAACTGCATGCCCTCTACAACGGACAGCTCGTTATCCAGACCGGAGCCTTCTTCAACCGTAATGACGCCTTCCTTACCGACGCGATCCATCGCTTCGGCAATGATGTTGCCGACGGATGAGTCAGAGTTGGCGGAGATAGTACCGACCTGAGCGATAGCTTTGGAATCAGCGCAAGGCTTGGCCAGGTTCTTCAGCTCGGCAACGATGGCAGCAGTTGCCTTGTCGATACCGCGCTTGAGATCCATCGGGTTCATGCCAGCAGCAACCGCTTTCAGGCCTTCGGTAACGATGGCCTGGGCCAGAACGGTAGCGGTAGTAGTACCGTCACCCGCGTCGTCGTTGGCACGTGAGGCAACATCTTTGACCAGCTGAGCGCCCATGTTTTCGAAGCGATCTTTCAGCTCGATTTCTTTGGCAACGGTTACACCGTCTTTGGTGATCAGCGGCGCGCCGTAGCTACGCTCGATCAGTACGTTGCGACCTTTTGGCCCCAGGGTAGCCTTAACGGCGTTGGCCAGCGTGTTGACGCCGTCCAGCATTTTGTTACGACCGGAGATACCAAATTTAACTTCTTTAGCAGCCATGTTTGCTTTCCTTCAAATGAGTTCGTTAAGGGATGCAGCGGAGCCGTTATCAGGCTTCCAGCACACCAAAGATTTCGGTTTCGCTCATGATCAGCAGGTCTTCGCCATCAACCTTGATGGTGTTGTTGCCGGAATAAGGACCGAAAACGACCTTGTCGCCTTCTTTGAGGGCCAGCGGACGTACTTCACCGTTGTCCAGCACACGGCCGGTACCTACGGAAACGACGACACCGGTATTCGGCTTTTCTGCGGCAGAGCCTGGCAGAACGATACCACCAGCGGTTTTAGTCTCTTCTTCGCTGCGACGAACGACAACGCGATCGTGTAACGGACGAATTTTCATCGTTATGTGTCTCCCAATAGGTAATGTCAATTGCCGAAGGATCGGCTATTTCGAGTTAAAACGAGCCCAAACCGAGCTCGAAGGACGGGCCAGAAGCCACGTCACTGTTCTGTTGCTCCCCTTCCGGGAGAGCCTGTCAAAACCGTTGCATCTAAGATGGGGTCCTGAGTCGCTATTTCAAGGGCCGCAAGCAGATTTTTTTCAACGTTGATCAATTCGATCTTCGGGCTCGGCCGGTTTGGCCTCGCCCGGCTGCCACTCACCCTCAATGATGGTGTTACCACCCCGCTTATAGACCCCAGGGCCGCCCGGCTCGCCGGGTGCAGGCCGATCTTTGTTGAGTAACGCCATAACCAGGCACGGCACGGCCAAAACGTCCGTGATCAAGCCTGGAATCATCAGCAATACGCCGGCCAGCAACCACCACATGCCGGTTTTAAGCACGGCAAAAGGTGAACGGTTCTCGGCCATTTTGATTTGTAGCTGCTGCAACATGCTCCAGCCCTGACGCTGTATCAGCACCAAACCGAGCAAACCACTCCCCAGCACCCATAACAGCGTTGCCCCGACACCAATGCGGTTGCCGAGCACAATAAGTGACGCCAGCTCAAGGAGCGGAAAAGCGAGCATCAATAAGCGAAAAAAGGGCATGCGCACCTCTCAAGGTTGTATGTAATAACTATATGGGTACTGCTCTTCTGGCTTTCAAGGCAGCAACAACAGCGTTTAACCGAAAGCCAAGTCAGAAAGTGACCAGAACTAGCATTTAGGTATTCAAAAGATATGAAAACTCGGGCATTCTTGCCCACCTTACTTCATCACTCTTTCCGAGGAGCAACTCATGCAATTGAAAGACAGCGTCATCATTATCACCGGCGGTGGACAAGGCCTGGGCCGCTCTATGGGCGAATTCCTGGCCGCCAAAGGCGCCAAACTGGCCCTGGTTGACCTTAACCAGGAGGCGCTTGACGCTGCTGTTGCAGCCTGCAAAGCGGCCGGTGGTGACGCACGCTCTTATATTTGCAATGTGGCCAACGAAGAGCAGGTCATCCACATGGTAAGCCAGGTGGCCGAGGATTTCGGCGCTATCCATGGTTTGATCAACAATGCCGGCATCCTGCGCGATGGCTTGCTGTTAAAGGTCAAGGATGGCGTGACCCAAAAGATGAGCCTGGCACAGTGGCAATCGGTAATTGACGTTAACCTGACCGGCGTATTTCTCGGCACCCGCGAAGTGGCTGCCAAGATGATCGAACTGGGCAATCAAGGCCTGATCATCAATATTTCATCGATTTCACGTGCTGGTAACGTTGGACAGTCCAACTACACCGCCGCCAAGGCAGGCGTTGCCGCCATGACCGTAACCTGGGCCAAAGAACTATCGCGCTATGGCATCCGCGTCGCCGGTATCGCGCCGGGCTTTATCGAAACCGAAATGACCGGCAGCATGAAACCCGAAGCACTGGAGAAGATGACGGCTGGTATTCCGCTGAAACGCATGGGCAAACCCGCAGAAATCGCACACTCTGCGGCCTACCTGTTTGAAAACGACTATTACACCGGTCGTATTCTGGAGCTGGACGGTGGCTTGCGCATCTAGGCATTTGCCAGCGCGGCAGCGATAGCAAAACGGGCGCCTAGTGCGCCCGTTTTTTTGCTTTGCGATCCAAAGGTTACCAACCTACTCCAAACCCCATGGTGTAACGCGTGTCACGATAATCGGTATCGTCAGAGCTATCCAGGTAGTCCATCTCCGCCTTGAGGCTCAACGACGCCCAGTTGGTCAGGCTGTAGCGCAGGCCCGCTTCAGTATCAATCTGATAGCGCACATTAGGGTCATCAGGTATCTGAGTTTCTGCCTTATGGAAGAACTCAAAGCGTTTACCCAGCAGAAAGCGTCGATAGTCCCACTGTAAACCCAGGGCGTTATATTTGCTTTTGCTACCATCCTGCTCTTCAACCCAGGTCCTATCCAGACGCGCGGAGGTCTCGAAACGCCCCAAGGTGTTATTCCACCACTCATACCCTGGGCCCATACCAAACTGGCGCCGCTTGGCGACTTCGTTCAGATAATCGCGCTGGTAGCGCAAACTGGTCATCCAGAACCAGTGCTCGGTCAGGAATCGATTGATGTCGTAATCGGTTTCCCATGTATGTCGGGTTTTAATATCGTCGCGGTAGTCGCGCTCATAATCCAGTGTCAGATCATGACGCCAGTCACCGTGGCGCAAACGCGAGCTGACATCCAGATCCAGGTCTTCGGTTTCCGTGCCGGACGAGTTCTTGAACTCCAATGCAGCGCTGGCATCACCTTCCCACACCATATCCTGAATGATCGGCGTGGGTACCAGTAGCTGGCTGATCTGCCGCACCTGAACATGACGCGCCTGATTCTCTGACTCGTCAAACGCCAGAGTGACTTGCCCTTTCTGGTCAGAGGCTTGGAGACGCGTAATGTACTGCGCCTGATCACCAAGTTTGAGCAGCAGCGGTTCATCACTTTCAAAGGTAGCAACCCGTGCGGTACTGACCGTAATCATCCCGGCAAAATCGGTCTTGATGGACATCTTGCCGGCCTCAAGAAATTCGATCTTACCGGTGAGACGGTCACCATTGTCGAGCCAAAGCGTATCGGCGAAACTGCCAAAGGGTATAAATGACAAACTCAGCGCCAGCACCTTGCGTACACACAGCATTCTTTCACCCTCGAACATAACGTCGACATAATCGGAATAGTATCCATGAAAGACCCGAACAAGGCTGTAGTGTTCCGGAGCCCACCTGGTTTAACCGGGCATGCCCCACAAAAAGAGGCTTTTTTCCTCGTATTGGCCAGTATTCCCGCAGGCCGGGTAAGCAGCTATGGCAAAATTGCCGAGCTCGCCGGTATGGGTAAAGGTGCTCGCCTGGTCGGGCGCTGGCTGGGGCAACTGCCGGATGATACCCAACTGCCATGGCATCGAGTCTTGAACAGCCAGGGTAAGTTATCATTGCCGGCCGATAGCCCAAGCGGCGCGAAACAACGTGCACGACTGCTCGCCGAGGGCGTGCTGGTGCGCGACGGCCGAGTGAACTTAGGGCAATATGCCTGGCCTTGAAGACCTACAATCATCATAACAAGGACATTAATGAGCTCCTTTTCTTCAGATTCCAATCGCCTGCCAGAACCCGAGGGACTAAAGGTTTACCTGCAGCCCCGTGTTGTTGGCATGCTATTTCTCGGTTTCTCTGCCGGCCTACCCTTGCTGCTGGTCGGCGGAACCTTCAGCGCATGGCTGCGTGACCTGGGTGTAGAGCTGGCGGCGATCGGCTTCCTCAGCTGGGTTGGCATGGCGCACTCGATTAAAGTGCTATGGGCTCCGTTGATAGACCGCCTACCAGTGCCACTGTTGACTCGCCTGATGGGCAGACGGCGCAGTTGGATGCTGCTCGCCCAGTTGGTGATTGCAGGCGGTCTGTTTGGTATGGCGATGACGGACCCGACCCAGCAGCTGGAGCTGGTCGCCATCTGGGCCGTATTGGTCGCATTTGGCTCAGCAACGCAGGATGTGGCGATCGACGCTTATCGCGTCGAAGCGGAAGCCAAGCACCGACAGGCCGCGATGGCCGCAACCTACGTCACTGGCTATCGCGTGGCGATTCTCGCCGCCGGCGCAGGCGCACTGCACATGGCAGCCCTGGATAGCTGGAGCCTCGCCTATACGGGCATGGCGGCACTGATGCTGGTAGGCGTAATAACGACCTTCTGTATTGCCGAACCCAAGGTGCATATCACCAGAGACACCCTCGACCAGGAAGAACGCCTGACTCGCTTTCTGGGCGCATCACGGCACAAGGGTATGCGACTGAACCTGTCCAGCCTGTTCTTCAGCGCCTTCGTCGCGCCTTTTACCGAGTTTTTTGAGCGCTACGGCAAAGTAGCGCTGCTGATACTGCTCTTTGTCGCCACGTTCCGCATCAGCGATATTTTCATGGGCACCATGGCCAACCCCTTCTATCTGGATATTGGCTTCAGCAAAGAACAAATCGCCAACATAGCCGCGGCCTTCGGCCTGGCCATGACCCTGCTTGGCGCGGCCTTGGGCGGCCTGATGGTAGCGCGCTTTGGTATCGCTCCAATCCTGATACTGACCGCCTTTATGGCCCCTGCCACTAACCTCATCTTCGCCTGGCTGGCGTTTATCGGCCCGCAACCAGACGGGCTGGTATTAGCCATTATTGCTGACAACATAACCGGCGGACTGGCAATCTCCGTGTTTATCGCTTATCTGTCGAGCCTGACAAATACAGCCTACACCGCCACGCAGTACGCCCTGTTCAGCTCGGTAATGACACTCCCAGGCCAGTTTGCAGCCGGTTTTACCGGCGTGCTGGCTGCCAATGTTGGCTGGGTCAGCTTTTTTACCATCACCGCACTCACCGGGTTGCCCGCCATCATTCTGGGCTTTCTCTTGCTGCGCTTCGCACATCCGGACAAGCTGAAACGTCCCGGTATTGATTGAGAGCGACAGCAGACATTAAAAAACCCGGCACATGGCCGGGTTTTTTAATGTCTGAAAAATACCTATTCAGCTTCTTGCTTTACCACATGCACTGTCCGTTGCGGGAACGGAATGGTAATGCCCTGTGCATCAAAGGCTTCCTTGGCCTGCTCCTGAATATCCCAGAACACACCCCAGAAATCCTCTGTTTTAGTCCACATGCGCAGCGACAGGTTTACCGAGTTATCGCCCAGTGAAACCAACCACACAACCGCTTCGGGATCTTTCAATACTCGGCTATCCGCTGCCGCCAGACCCAGCAGAATGGAGCGCGCCTGCTTGACGTCGTCGCCGTAATCGATACCAATATTAACATCAACACGGCGAGTGGCCTGGCGTGAGTAGTTGACGATATTGCCATTGGACAAACTGCCATTGGGAACAATGACCGTCTTGTTATCCGGAGTCTTCAAAATAGTATTGAAAATCTGAATGCTATCAACGGTACCGCCAACACCCTGTGCCTCGATGTAATCGCCAGCACGGAATGGACGCAAAAACAGAATGAGCGCGCCGCCCGCGAAATTGGCCAAACTGCCTTGTAGCGCCAGCCCCACCGCCAGACCGGCAGCACCCAATACGGCAATAAACGAGGTGGTCTCGATCCCCACCATGCCAGCCACACTGACCAACAACAGCACCTTGAGCGCGATACTTGCCAGCGAAGAAACAAAGCCATGCAAGGTGGGCTCAACGTTACGCTTCTGCATTAGCGTGTTCAGCGCAGCTACCAGGCGGCCAACAATCCACCAACCAACCGCAAGCGTGAGCAATGCCAACAAAAACTGGCTGCCGTACTCAAGTACCAGCGGCAACCACGCCTCCTCCAGGCCCTGTAGCTTTTCCATAAGTCCCTCCATTGCACTACCCCCAAATAGATTTAAAGTTTTTAATCACGAAAATTGTTGAACTGCAGAGGCATATCGAGCGAGCTATTGCGCAGCAGCGCCATCGCTTCCTGCAAGTCATCGCGCTTCTTACCGGTTACCCTGACCTGCTCCCCTTGAATGGCTGCCTGCACCTTCAGTTTGGCGTCCTTGATGAGAGCGACAATCTTGCGCGCCAGATCCTTGTCTATGCCTTCCTTTAGGGCCACATCCTGCTTTACTTGCTTGCCCGAGGCAAATGAGTCCTTGATCTCAAGGCACTGGATATCGACGTTGCGCTTGACCAGACACAGCTTGAGAATTTCCAGCATCTGCTCAAGCTGAAAGTCTGCTTCCGATGAAATAGTGACCTGCAGATTCTTGCTATTGAATTCAAAGCCGCCCTTACCACGCAAATCGTAACGCCGCTCAAGCTCTTTCATGGCATTATCTACCGCGTTGGTTACTTCATGTTTATCAAGCTCAGAAACAACGTCAAACGATGGCATTGGAATCACCTCACACAAAACGCATAATTATGATGTTCGATAGAAAACAACAGTATAACCTCGTAGCATTATAACGGCAGTCAGCCAGAGACCAGCAGGGAGCACCTTCGATGCCTAACCCCCAACTCAGTATTTTGGTGGTGGACGATACCAAGTTCAGTAGCGCCGTTATCGGACACACCCTGAGTCAGGCCGGTTACAACGATATTCGTTTCGCCAACTCTGCAATGGATGCCCTGCGTATGCAGGAAGAGCGTCCAGCCAGCGTTATGGTCGCCGATTGGCTCATGCCGGAGATGGACGGGCTTGAATTGACCACGCGTATCCGTCAAATGGATGAGCAGGACAATCACTATACCTACGTTGTCTTGCTGACCGCCCGCGAAGGCGACAATGTCCTCAGCGAGGCGTTTGACCGTGGCGTTGATGACTTCATCAGCAAGTCCTCAATGAATGAACAACTGCTGCCTCGCATTTTTGCCGCCGACCGCACCTCCCAGCTGATTAATCGTCTACTGGACGAAAATCACCTGCTGGCCAATAACAATGCCCAGCTCGAAGAACACAATCTGGTCGACACCCTGACAGCGATCGGCAATCGTCGCTACCTATTGCAGCGCCTGAAAGAAGCGCTGCGCAGCGTTGATTCACGCGGTGGCGCCTGCTGCGTCGTACTGCTGGGCGTACAAAACCTGGTATCGCTAGGCGATCGCTTCGGCGAAGCGGTGCAGAGCGAGGTTCTGCGAGGCACCGCCAGGCGCCTGCAACAGCTGGTGCGCCCCACCGATGTAATAGCCCGGGTAGCCACTAACGCCTTCGCCATTGTGACCCTCGCAGACGATGCCGAAGAGTGTAAACCCAACAGCTTTCGCCGCCTGCACGACGGTCTCAACCTCAAAGCCTTTAAAACAACCGAAGGCTATTTGTCGATTCGCGCTGGTATGGCGTTATGCACCGTCACTAACAAAGATGATCTGCCTAGTCCCGAGGACTTGCTAGCCAAAGTCGAAGACCACCTGCAGCAGGCCTACGAAACCAATCTGATCACCGAAGTTCGCGGTAAATAACCCACTTCATGGTGCATGTTCTTGGTGCTGGCAGTCTCGGTCTGCTGTGGATTGCGCGGCTGCAGCAGGCCAACCAGTCCTGCTGCCTGCTACTGCGTAACTCATCTGCACTGACGCAATGGCAAAACAACAGCAACCAATTGATATTTGAGCACCACGGCGCCCGCCGCGTGCTCCCCGTAACCACAGAGATTGCCTCCCAGAGCACTGGCCCGATAGACATCGTCGTTGTAGCCACCAAGGCCTACGCCGTCATCTCGGCGCTGGAGTCTATCCGTCACCGGCTGAATCCGGGCAGCCAGATACTACTGCTACAAAATGGCCTTGGTGCGCAGCAAGAGGTCAGTGCTGCATTCGCGCAACAGCGGGTGCTCTACGCCAGCGTCACCGATGGCGCTTGGCAACCGTCACCGCAGCATCTGGTCTGGGCAGGGCAAGGCAAAACGGTTATTGGAGATCCGGATCAACAACCCCCGCCCCCTTGGCTGGAGCGCATAACCAGCAGCATCGAATGGCAGTGGGATAACGACATCCTTGCCGTGCTGTGGCGCAAGCTGGCAATCAACTGCGCGATCAACCCATTCACCCTGCTATTTGACTGCGTCAATGGCGCCGTGCCGAGCCGCGCGGGTGATTGGTTAGATAGGTGCATTGAGGAATTACAGCTGCTATTGGCAGCACAGGGTGTCGCTGACACTAACGAGCTCGCCAAACAGATTCATGACGTCATTCAGCGCACTGCGAGCAACAGCTCCTCAATGCGCCAGGACCTGCGTGCCAAGCGCCGCACCGAGCTGGATTATATTCTCGGCTATGCCTGCCGCCAGGCGCAGCAACGCAATATAGCGGTTCCCGCCCTCACCCGCTTACTGCAGGCAACCCGTCAGTGCTTGGCCGATAAAAACCTGCCCGTGGACTGACCACCCGCTTTACCGCTAGGCTTACGCGATATTCAAGCAATCAACACTTTATTTAGCGGAGAGCGAAACACCATGGGCTATCGTTTGAGCAAGCTCTATACCCGTACCGGCGATAAGGGCGACACGGGCCTGGCGAATGGCGAACGTATCGCCAAGAACCATCCGCGCGTCGCGGCCATGGGAGACGTAGATGAGCTTAATTGCCAGGTGGGCCTGCTCATCACCGAGTTAACCGACTACCGCGTGCATCCTTTGCTCGCACTGCTAACGCCTATACAGCATCGCCTGTTTGATCTGGGTGGCGAACTGGCGGTACCTGGCCACGACATGATCGATGCCGCTGATGTGGCGCAGCTGGAGCAGGCTATTGACGAGCTGAACGCCGATTTGGAACCGCTGACAAACTTCATTCTGCCAGGCGGTTCAAAGGCGATTGCGCAGGCGCACATGGCGCGCAGTGTGTGTCGCCGAGCGGAACGACAATACATCAGCCTGGCGCAACAGGTTGAGGTAAATCAGCAGGCGCTGATCTACCTCAACCGGTTATCTGATCTGCTGTTTGTGCTGGCGCGGACCATTGCCCGCCTTGAGGAAACGCCGGAAGTGCTCTGGGCTCCCAAACCCAAGCCTGCAGCCTGAGCCTGGGAAGCACAGCGCGTCAGACCTTGAACGCGCTGATAATACTTTGCAGCGATTGCACCAACTGCGTCATACGGCCACTGGACTCTTCGGCCTGACTCGCCCCTGCAGCAGTGCGCTCGCCAGCCTGATTGATTTCCACGATATTGTGATCGATATCATGGCTGACGGCGGTCTGCTGCTCTGCAGCCGCCGCAATCTGCTGACTCTGATCAACGATATGCACGACTGACTTGAGAATATTGTCGAGCCCTTCCTGCACCTTGCGGGAGGCATCCACGGCTTCTGCCGTCATGCTATGACTGCTACCCATAGCCTTCACCGCCGCACTCACGCCATCTTGCAGACGCACGATCATCTGCTCAATTTCTTCGGTTGATTGCTGGGTACGGCGCGCCAGGGTGCGCACTTCGTCCGCGACCACGGCAAAACCTCGACCCTGCTCGCCAGCGCGCGCTGCCTCAATGGCGGCGTTGAGCGCCAACAGGTTGGTTTGTTCGGCAACCCCTTTGATTACATCCAGCACGCGGCTGATTGATGAGCTGTCATCGGCCAACTGGTTGATAACCCGAACCGAGTTTTCAATCTCACCAGAGAGTTTTTCAATCCCATCCACCGAGGATTCCACCAGGCGCCGACCACTGAGCGTTTGGTTGTTAACCTCCTCAGCGTTGGTTACTGCCAAGGCAGCGCTGCGGGCAACTTCCTGTGAGGTTGCCGCCATCTCATTCATGGCCGTTGCAACCTGCTCGATCTGACTACGCTGAGACGCTGCCGCATGGCTACTTTCGGTAGCGATGTTCTCGACTTGACGCGACTGCTCCTGCACCTGATCCGAGGTAGTACTGACCTGACGAATCAGCTCACGAACCTTGAGCACTGTGTTATTAAAGTCCGCCGCCAGATCGCCCAGCTCGTCGTGACTATCCACCTCGACTTGAACCGTCATATCGCCGCCGGCCACCTGCCCCATCTGCGAAGACAAGCGTTTCAGGGTGCGACGCGTCGCCATATAGAAACCGGCGTAGAGATAAATGATCAGCAAGCCAACCAGAGAGAGCGACACAATAAGGATCAGCATAGACCGCTGATTCTGCCCTAAACGCGCTTTCAACCGCGTAGACAAGGTGTCAAAGATCGCTGCATCCAGCGCGTAGGTCTTTTCAATTTCGACCGTAATGCGCGCAAAGTAATCATCCCACTCGCCTTCCAGTGAGTTAGCCAAAATGATTTCTTCATCAAATATGTTCTGTGCAACGCTCAAACTCTCCAAACTGGCATCAGCCGCCGGTTTGAGGCCCTGCAGCTCTGACCCGGACAACGTCTGCTGCAGCTTCTGCTGATAGTTTGCAGTCAGCTTTTGCAGCGTCTCAAACAGGTCATCCATTGCACGACTGGCATCAGAGTTAATGAAACCCAGCCCCATGGAGTAAGCGCCCACGGCACGCCCTTCGCCCAGTGCGGAGGTAACCTGCGGGGTAGCATCAATGAGCAATTCTGTGAGTTGACGAACGTCGCGATCAAAGTCCTGCGGCAGACCTGCATAGGCCGCACTAAAGTTCAGCAAGGTAGCCGCTTCGGCCAGTCCCTGCACCGCTAGCACCTTCTTACCGCTAACCGACTCATTGGCCAAGCCTTGGTAAAGCGCAATCAACTCGTCGCGTTTAGTGGCAACATCTGCTGCAGCATCGTCTTGCGTATCCAGAGGCAACGCCTGCAGCTTTTCCAGCACTTGCTTACGCAAACCTGCACCACGGGCTTCCAGCTCTGCTGCAAGCTGACCCTGCCCCAGCATGGAGGTCACGTTCTCCATATCCCGGATCACTTCTGCATCATGCACAATGGCCGAGCTCGCTCGCACGAGCTCCAGGTTCTGCTGGGCGTGGCGCGTCATCTGAACACGCTCGTAAGCCTGATGGACCACCATACTGCTAACAATGCCGAGCGGAATAAAAAAGAGCACGCTGATCAGACAGAACTTCATTCCGTAGCTGAGGCGGTTCATCAGGGCAATGGCAGGCGCAAGAAGACTATTCACCCAGTTTTTCTCCTAAATAGACCGGTCTATGGCAGACCTGGCAGGCATCGTCCCGACACCCCTGTTTGTTGTTATATGTACTACTATTTCGGACCTGTTAACGCGTAGCTAATTCTTTTCGTCCCATGCTGAGCCTATCGGCTGATACCGAGACAACTTTAACGTTGGGGCGAAATCTATCCCAAGAGTGCCAGCAGCGCCACAGGTACAGCCCAAGCCAGTGCCGCGCGGAATAACAGTGAGCGGATCGGAGCTAAAACGTTCCCGCTTTGCGCTTGGCTGGATTCACCTTCGATGGCCGCCTCTGCCGCCTTGGACAAGAACAGCTCAACCGGTTGCTCCCAATCACCCCACAAACCGCGCATCGCCCCGAAGACCCGATCGTAATGTCCAACCAGTGCAAAGCTGACCGCAAGCAATCGTGCCGGCAACCACTCCATCGCGTGCACGAGACTGCCCGCGTAACCCTGCGCTTCAACCGGGAGTCTATCTACGTATAGCCTTAACAGACGGTATCCCAATGCGCCCATGGGGCCAAGGAGCAGAAACCAGAGTAATGGCACGAAATAACTGGCACAGGCTTCGACCAGCATGCGACTGCGGACCTGCGCGACAAGCATCCTCTCATCGCTTGCCCGCACGCCCCAGTCATTCTCAGCAATTAAGGTTGCCGCGGCTTTGTCACCTCGTCCCCAGGCTTGCTCAAAGCGGCATCCAAAGCCGCGCAGCAAATCATGCCCGCCCAACCCCAGCAGCAACACCAGAACGCCCAGCGCCAGCACAAAAATGCCGTGCGCCACATCGGCCAGCAACCAGAAGGCAATTTCCAACGGTAACAACGGCAGCAACAGACATAGCAGCGCTGGCCAGCCCGGTCGGCGCTCAGCAAATCGCGCACTGTAGCGCGCCCAGGCAGCAGTCAAATCCGGACGCACGCCGCGACTCAGGGGCGTGAATCGAATCAACAGAACGGTCGCCAACAAAATGAGGAAACGCATGCGCAGGACCTTTAAGCAGTGGGTTTAACAGACGTCAGGCTGAGCAAAAACCGGCGCCAATCGAAAGCGCTGCCCGGATCTGTCTTGCGTCCCGGCGCGATAAACTCATGCCCGGTAACCCGATAGGGAGTGATCGCCGGATAGGCCAGCTGCAGGGCCTGAGTCAATTCGCCAAGAGCAGCATACTGCGCGTCAGTGTAGGGCGTCTGATCTGTGCCCTCCAGCTCTACGCCAATAGAGAAGTCATTGCAGTTGTCGCGCCCGCCAAAAAAGGAGGCACCGGCATGCCAGGCACGCTCGTCACAACTGACAAATTGGGTGATAGCGCCGTCGCGCTCAATAAAAAAATGTGCGGATACGCGCAGGTGCGCGATTTCAGCGAAATAAGGATGCAGGGAGGAATCGAGCTGACCGCAGAAAAAACGCTGCACGTGGCCACCACCGAAGTCGCCCGGCGGCAAACTGATATTGTGCACAACAAGAAGCGACACAGCTTCGCCGTCAGGGCGATCATTAAAATGCTCTGAACGGCATATTCGCGCGCTGTCTAACCAGCCCTTATGCAGGCGCATTATGCTCAAACTCCCATCAACAAAACCTTATGCTAACAGGAGCAAAGCAGCCACGCACCCGGCTTGGATCAGGGTTTTCCGGATTGCAGGCGCCGCAGGTTGCCAATCACTGACTCAAGCGCGCGATCAAACAGCTGGTTCTCGTCCAGTACTGTAATCAGGCCCTGCTCAAAATGGTGCGCCAGCTCAATCCTGCCAAACTCGGCGACCTTCATGCCGCCACGATTGACGAAGATATATTTGCCGCTGAAGCTGATGATTGCTGCCAGCTTGCAGCGTTGCTCTGGCCGACCTTCGGTCGCACCCAAGCGAAACCAACAGCCAGCACGCAGGCTCTCGATCCAACGCTGAGCGCCGACACTAGGCAAGTCATCAACCGTGTCCGCCTCTGGCTCCGAATCCAGCTGTTCCAGCACCGGAGCTTCAACCCGTATCTGCGCAATAGGCTCGATAACCGACTCGGGCGTTTCCGGCTGCAGGGGTGACGATACGCTTTCCTGCTCAGGCACGTCAGCAGCAGCTGCGCCCTGAACCGCATCGCCTCCTGCCCGCACCGACTCTTCCGGGCTTTCAATTTTTTGCACGGCAACGCGTGCAGCGGCTTGAGCTGCACGCTCATCTAGTATTTTCTGCGCAGCGTCTTGTGCCACCGCGAGCGCTCGCGCCTGAGGCAGTGATAACCGCGCGACCTGCACAGCGACCGCAGAGGCGTCCATCCCCAGCGATTCAAGGCCCACATGTAATGCATCAAGCACCTGTTGGTTACTCTCAGCGCGCGCGCGCATCTCACCCAGAGGGACGGGTTCAATACTATCGATCATGCGCTGAGCCAGGTCGACACTCTGCCGCCACGCCTTGGAGTCCGCACCTTCGCGCAGACAGACCATTTGCAGCACTTGACTCCAGCTATCACGCAACAGGTCAACCAGCGTCACCGGGAGCGTACGACCGACCAACAGGTTGTTGATGACCTTGGCAACGTCATTGCGCGCCAGTTGCATGCGCGCTCGCCCTTCTTCAGCATCGCGCGTGCGCTGCTCTATCCGATCTGAGCGACGCTGCTCATTACGCAGACAATTGGTGAGCTCAACATTCAGCGCCTCAAACAACGAGTCCTGTGGTGCACTGACCGCCAACAATTGCTCCACGATACTCTCCAGCAGCGCATGCAGCTGATCGCGGCGCAGATCATCGTGGTCATTCCAGCCCATGGTAGCCCGTGCCAGCTCATTGAGCAGGCGGCGCGCAGGGTGAGAGCCCCGACTGAAGAAACTCTTGTCGGCAATGGCTACGCGCAAGATGGGCAGTTGCAGGCGGCTGATCATGGCCTTGACAGCGGCAGGTAGCGCCGGATCTTCCAGGATAAAATCAAACAACATGGACACCAGGCTAATGACATCGTCATCCACCCGGCCCAAGGTTTTGTGATCCCCACCCGTCTGATGCCGCTGCTGCTGCAACAGCTGCTGAATACGTTGACGCATGCCCGGGAGCTGATTCTCGGCATCACCATTAGCCAGCTGATCCGCCGGCATGTCGGCAAGTACTTGCAGCAGTTCGTTGCTGGGCATGGGCTTGGCGCCCGCGCCGGTCAACCCCGATAGCGCCATGTCACCGCTGGCGTGACGCCAGTTGCCGATAAGCTCACTGAACATACTCAGCACTTCTTGCTGATCGGCACTGCTGGACTGACCGCTTCGGGCTTCATTGCTAGAAGATGAACCAGACCCGGCCGCAGGCACGCGGCGCGAGCTAGGCGTCACTTGCGCCAGCCGCAGGTCAGGCATCACCCCAGAATTGATCAGCAGCGTATTGAGCTCTTCGTATTCAGTATCAATTGGATTGAATACATAGCGCTCAAACAGCTTGAAAATAATCAGACGAACCTTGATTTCCAACCCCAGCGGCTTAATTGCATCAGCAAAATACTGGGCTAGCGCTGCCGGCGCCAAGGGGTTATTGCGCTCATCAATCAGGCTTTTGACCAGGCTGTTACTGCGGATAGCCAAGTGCATCAACGGCTGCTGGTTTCGCCCATTAACCCTGCTGACCATGCCGTCCAGCGTGACCGACTGCTCCAGCTCATCAGGCTGCACCAAAGCCAGGCTATCCAGCTCGAAAGAGGTATGCAGGGCGCGAGCAGGTGTGTCGCTATTTAACCTTTCGGTCGCCTGAACAAGCTCGTCAGCAGCATTCTTTAGAATGGCGCCACGCTGCAGGCGCACAGCACGCATAGCTTCAAAAAACAGGTTCTGCTCGGCGTTACTTGAGGCCCGATCGGCCATTTCGAAGAGATTGTCGTCCGCCGCATCAAACAGGGTATTGAGCGCGCCAAGGAGATATTGCTGAAGGTGCTCGCGAACCGCTATGAGCGGCAGTGGCAAAACAGAGGAACCCTCGCCCGCCCGCGCGCCCTTGCGGCCAGCGAGATTCGGCTTAATCGATACAACCTTGGGATCCTGGGACATGCTGCCTCTCTTGATAAGCGTGGCTTATCGCGCAAAACGCCTGGGATGCTTATTCCACTAAAAAGGTAGTCTTCCGTGTGTCGTAAATTTGGCGTCAAAATTTTTAATCATTATACCCACTTTCATAACCAGCGCATCCTGCGTCGTTATATTTTATGGACATAGATCACATTCTAGACATCAGTTTTTACCTTGCACCAGCATGACAATATAGCGATTGCATCTTTGGCTAACGCCGAATCGACAATCCTGGTATATCCTGAGAGCGCATCGGTTCAAAAACACATTAATAACAGTGGTATGGCATGTCCATATCCACAACGGTAGACATCAGGAGCAGCATTAATGGAAGCAATCATCAACCTGATCGGCCAGATTAATGGCGTTGTCTGGGGTCCCGCCATGCTAGCGCTACTGGCAGGCACCGGGCTCTACTTGACGCTTGGCCTCAAGCTTATCCCGCAACGCAAACTATTTTATGGCTTCAGCATGCTCTGGCGCGGCCGCAAGAGCAGTGAAGAAGGCGATATAAGCCCTTTCAACGCATTGATGACCGCTCTTTCGGCAACGGTCGGCACCGGTAATATTGCTGGCGTTGCTACCGCCATCTTCTTTGGCGGGCCCGGCGCACTCTTCTGGATGTGGGTCATCGCGCTGGTTGGCATGGCCACCAAGTTTGCCGAGGCAGTCCTGGCAGTGCGCTTTCGCGAGAAGGACGCACTGGGAAACCACGTCGGCGGTCCGATGTACTACATCAAAAACGGCTTGGGTACCAAGTGGAAATGGCTGGGCATCATGTTTGCTATTTTTGGCATGCTCGCCGGCTTCGGCATCGGTAATACCATCCAGTCCAACTCGGTTGCTGATGCACTGAGCAGCAGCTTTGGCATCCCGCCACTGGTTACCGGCATTATCATCGCCGTGCTGGTTGCCCTGGTTCTGCTCGGCGGCATCAAGCGTATTGGCGATGTTGCCGGTAAGCTGGTACCTATCATGGCGCTGTTCTACGTCGGTGGCGGGCTGATCATTTTGATCACGCACTTCGACCGCATCCCAGCCGCCTTCGCCGACATCATCCACTACGCGTTCAACCCCGCAGCCGCTGCTGGCGGCTTTGCCGGTGCTACTATCTGGGCAGCAATGCGCTTTGGTATTGCCCGCGGCGTCTTCTCCAATGAAGCGGGCTTGGGCAGCGCGCCTATCGCCCATGCCGCAGCGCAGACCAACAACCCGATTCGCCAGGGTACCGTTGCTATGCTGGGTACCTTCATCGACACCATTATCATTTGCTCGATCACTGGCCTGGTGATCATGGTGACCGGCGCCTGGCAGAGCGGCGAGAACGGCGCGCCGATGTCGGCACTGGCCTTCAGTCAGGGTCTGCCCGGTGGCTGGGGTCAATACATCGTCAGTATTGGTTTGGCCGTGTTTGCTTTCACCACCATCATCGGCTGGAGCTTTTACTCCGAAAAATGCACCCAGTTTCTGTTCGGCGAGCGCTCCAACACTCCCTTCCGCGTACTGTGGATTATTGCCGTACCGCTGGGCACCATACCGAACATTGATCTGGCCAGCCTTTGGCTGGTTGCGGACACGCTGAATGCCATGATGGCAATCCCCAACCTGATTGCTCTGCTGCTACTCAGCCCCGTGGTATTCCGCCTGACGCGTGATTATTTCAATAATCCGACACCCTGAGAAAGAAGCTCAACTGCAGCTCTGACCTGCGACCGATACCCGCCTTTCGAGGCGGGTATTTTTTTATCAATCGGGTATACTCGCCGGCATTCGGAAACACTGCTGGAGCCCCCATGCCAAACCTGACTCTCGAGAGCCTACAGGCCGTCATCGTTGACGATGTGCGCCGCGCATTAAATGAAGACGTGGGCGATGGCGACATCACCGCCAGCCTGATTCCGGCCAATAACCAGGCATCCGCTAGCATCATCACCCGCGAAGCTGCCGTATTCTGCGGCCGCGCCTGGGCCGACGAAGTTGTGCGCCAGGTCGATCCCAGCATTCAAATCGAGTGGCGGGTTGCCGATGGCGATATGCTCAGCGCTGACCAGACCCTGTGCCGCCTGCACGGCCCGGCACGAGGCCTGCTGACAGCCGAACGCTGCATGCTCAACTTCATTCAGACCTTATCCGCTACGGCAACCCGTAGCCGCCACTTCGCCGACCTGGTGAAAGATACCGCAGTCAAGCTGCTCGATACCCGCAAGACACTGCCAGGCTTGCGCATGGCGCAAAAGTACGCCGTTACCTGCGGTGGTTGCCATAATCACCGCATCGGACTTTTTGATGCCTTTCTGATCAAGGAAAACCACATAGCGGCGTGCGGCGGTATAGCCGCCGCCATCACCCAGGCGAACCAGATCGCGCCCGGCAAGCCGGTGGAAGTAGAAGTAGAAAGTCTGGATGAATTGCAACAGGCGCTGGACGCCGGCGCCGACATCGTCATGCTGGATGAGCTGAGCCTGGAAGATATGCGCAAAGCGGTGAGCCTGACCGCTGGCAAGGCCGCTCTGGAAGCCTCTGGCGGCATCAACGAAACTACCCTGCGCAGCGTAGCCGACACCGGTGTTGACTATATATCAATCGGCAGCCTGACCAAGGATGTCAAAGCCGTTGACCTGTCGATGCGCCTGCGCTTTCAAACCACCTGAAAAAATCAGAGCAACGCCAGCAGGTTTCGACAATCTACCGCATGCCAGTCGGCCAGCTCAGGCCACTGGTTTTGCGGGTGAACCAGGCAGGTATTGCTGCCAGCTGCCCTGCCCGTTTGCAGGTCAAAATGAAAATCACCAACCATGACCGATTGCGCCGGGCTCAGCTGCCAGCGCTGAAGCAGTAGTTCAATCCCCTCCGGGTGCGGTTTCGGTGCCGCCTCTTCGCGCCCCAATACGTCCTCTGGCGCAAAGCAATCCAGTACATCCAGATGCTGCAGCGTCGATATCGCTACGCAGCGCAGGTTACGGGTCAATATCCCCAACCGTCGACCCTGCTGATGCAAGTAGCGGATCAACTCAACTGCGCCCGGTGCAGCCTCGACCTCTTGCGCCAAACGCAGCTCAATCTGATCAAGCTCTGCCTTCATGGCAGTCGCCTCAGCAGCAGGCAAGCCTGCGATATAGGTGAGGATATCAGAATCTGAAGGAACGCCCAGCTCCCGCCGAATCGCGGCAAAATCATGCTGCGCGAGGGTGAGCGTACCATCCAGATCAAAGATCCAGCCCTGCAGATCACGCATACTCAATCCTTGACCTTACGCATCAGCGACTCTTGCGCCACTGACGCAACCAGCTCACCTGCACGATTAAAAATATGCCCCCGCGACATACCGCGAGAACCACTGGCCGAAGGACTATCCATGGCATACAGCAACCAATCATCCATGCGCAGTGGACGGTGATACCACAGGGCGTGATCCAGGCTGGCAACCTGCAACTTGGTTGACCAACTAGAGATCGCGTGTGGCTGCATCGCGGTGCCCAACAGATGGAAGTCAGACGCATATGCCAACAGGTAACGGTGTACCTGTGGGTCATCCGGCAACTGGCCATCAGCGCGGTACCACATGTAGCGAACGGGCTCGGCAACCTTGGGCTCGAACGGATTGAACTCGCCAACCGGGCGAATCTCAATAGGCTTGCCGCACAGCACTTTGTCACGCACCTTCTCATGAATCAGGTGCTGGTGCCGACGCGTCCACTCGGTTTCGTTGGGCAGATCTTCCGGGCCAGGGACATCGGGCATCTGCACTTGATGCTCATAACCCTCTTCATCGCCCTGAAAGGAGCAGATCATGGTGAAAATCGGCTTACCCTTTTGAATAGCCTGCACCCGACGGGTGGTAAAGCTGCCGCCATCACGCAGCGGATCCACCTGATACACGATAGGCTGAGTCGCATCACCCGGACGCAGAAAATAACCATGCACTGAATGCACATGGCGCTCGAGATCAACCGTCTGACTGGCAGCAGAGAGTGACTGCCCCAGTACCTGACCGCCAAACAACTGCTTGAAGCCCAGATCCTGGCTGCGACCGCGAAACAGATTTTCTTCAATTTTTTCCAGCGCCAGCAGGTCCACCAGATCATCCAGCAATTGGCTCATTATTCTTCCTCACAATCGACGCGACCACGGCTGTCGCACTACATTGGTTCAGCAACAGCGATCACGCTGGCCTTTTATATTGCCGCCAAGTTTAACCCGGATTGTCCCAAGTTAGCAGGCCAGCGGCATGACTGATTCGGCAGTGAGACTATTCAACAGCCGCCAGGCCCAGCATACTTATGCTGTTTGCCAAGGAGTTAGCGTGGACCTACCGCTGGTATACCACCCAGACTACAGCTTCGCCTTTCCGGCGCCACACCGCTTCCCCATGGATAAGTTCGTGCGCCTGCACGATCACCTGCGCGCTAGCGGCCTGCTACACACACAAAACCTGCACCAGCCGCAATCCTGCCCCCAGGAACTGCTGCTACTGGCACATGACCCGGACTATGTAGAGCGCTTCTGCAGCAACCAGCTCGATACCGCCGCCCAACGCCGTATGGGCTTACCCTGGAGCGAGCTGCTGGTAGCGCGAACCCTGCGCGCAGTCGGCGGCACGCTGCTGACTGCCGAGCTGGCTCTCAAACATGGGCTAGCCTGCCATCTGGCTGGTGGTACCCATCATGCTCACCATGACTTTGCCTCAGGGTTCTGCATTTTCAACGATCTGGCGATTACCAGCCGCTATCTGCTCGCGGCCGGAAAGGTAGAGCGCGTGCTGATTTTCGACTGCGATGTGCATCAAGGCGACGGCACAGCACGCATTCTGGAGCACGATAGCGACGCCATCACGGTATCGCTGCACTGTGAAAACAATTTCCCGGCGCGCAAGGCGCAAAGCGACTGGGACATTCCCCTGCCCCGGCAACTGGGCGATCAGGGCTATCTGAATACCGTCGATGAAGCACTGAATTATCTACTGCCACTGTACGAGCCTGACCTGGTGCTCTATGACGCTGGGGTCGACGTGCATCAGGCCGACGCGCTAGGTTATCTGGCGCTGACCGATGCCGGTATCGCACAGCGCGACAGCCATGTAATCAGCGCCTGCCTGAGCCGAGATATTCCGGTCTGCGCGGTGATTGGCGGGGGCTATGATCAGGACCGCGTCGCACTGGCCAAACGTCACGGCATTCTGCATCACAATGCGGCCCGGATATGGCAACAGCATGCCCTGAGGTAAACTACGCAGCGCATTCAAACATCCGGTCCTTGGCTAAGAGCACTACTAGATAGCAGCCAATCACCGCGCTTGCCGAGGAAGTCAATTGCTGTGACAAAAAAGCCCAATAAGGCCGATCGGCATCCCTCCTTGCAGCTTGGCAGATCTCGCCTGCCGCCCGAGCGGCACGCCCACCGAAACAGAGAAAACAACACACTCTCAGCACGCGCACGCAAGCCAGGTTAATCAATGTTCAACCTTAACAACCTCATTTTAGTGAGCGTGGCATTACTACTAGCCATACTGTCCTTCCAGCCACGCCTGATGGCAGCACCGGGATGGCGTGCTACCGTAACGCCGCTTGCCTCGATTATTGGTTCCGGCTTTCTCGTCGCAGGGCCAATTCTGGCGCACGCCGTTGGTCCCTGGGCCTGGTTGGCGATGCTGGCACTGTGCGCATTGAGCTATTGGTTCGGCGCAGCTATCCGCTATAACATCCGCTATGTTGAGCCTAGCCTGGCGGATCACCCTCCGGGCTACCAATCCGCCTTGGAGCGTCTGTCAGAGCTGGCGCTGGCACTGGCTTACTTTGTTTCCGTTACCTACTATCTCAACCTGTTTGCTGCTTTCGGCATGCGCCTTGGTGACATAATTGACCCGCTATGGACTCGTATCGTGGCCACAGCGGTGATAGCCACTATTGGACTGCTCGGCATGCTCCGCGGTCTAGCTGGACTCGAGCGTTTAGAGGTCATAGTAGTCGCGTTAAAGTTATCCCTGATCGGCGGCTTGCTGGCGATGCTGACGCAGGTGAATCTGGCGGCCATGGTGGACGGCTCGTTCCAATGGGCACAAAAGGCAAACCTGCAAGACCATCAGCAGTTAGCGATACTGCTAGGGCTGGTGATTCTGGTGCAAGGCTTTGAAACCTCGCGCTATCTTGGTAGCCAGTACGACGCAGCGACCCGAATTCGCAGCATGCGATGGGCACAGTGGATTTCCTGCGCGATTTATCTCGTGTTCCTGGTGCTGATAACCGATTTCTTTCACAGCGATCTACCGTCTGAAGGGGGTGAAACGGCGATTATTGACCTGTTACGGCCACTAGGCATGCTGGTCGCCCCGTTACTCATTGTGACCGCGTTGGCCTCGCAGCTATCTGCAGCCGTAGCCGATATGAATGGCGCCGGCGGGCTCCTGGCGGAATCATCCCGCCGCCGTGTTCCAGTCAAACTTGGCAATCTGGTCACCGCTCTGGTTGCTATTGTCATTACCTGGTCGGCGAATATCTACGAGATCATCACCTACGCCTCCAAGATGTTCGTCATCTATTACGGCTTGCAGGCATTGCAAGCCGCACTGGCAGCATGGCGGCGCGGCCAAAGCTGGCGGGCAGGCGGATTCGCGGCGGCAGTTTTGGTCGCGGTGGCCATTATCGTGTTGGCTGAACCGGTCGCAGCCTGATTGTGCGCAACCTGACGGCGGCGGCATAGCCCAACGGCACCATGATCACCGCTGAGCAGCGGGAGGTCGGGTAGGCGCCAGCATGACAATAACAGCAAGCGATTGGCCAAAGTACACGAACGCCCCACCAATAGGGCTGTAGCGCACTTTGCGGTAGACTGCGCGGCGTGTAATAGAACGCTAGCCAACGCCGGGGACAGAGTCATGACCACGCAACAACCAGACGCCAATCGTGTTGTCGTAATCGGCGGTGGACCGGCCGGCCTGATGGCGGCAGAAACCATCGCCAATGCGGGCTACCAGGTGGAGTTGTTCGACGCTATGCCATCAGTTGGGCGCAAGTTTCTGCTGGCGGGTGTCGGCGGCATGAATATTACCCATTCCGAGCCCAAACCCGCTTTTGTCGAGCGCTACCGTGAAGCAGCAGCCTGGGCCAGCGACTGGTTCACCGAGCTGGACGCAGAGCACCTGCAGCAATGGATTCATGAGCTGGGCATCAGCACCTTTGTTGGCAGTTCCGGCCGAGTGTTCCCCACCGACATGAAAGCAGCGCCACTACTGCGTGCCTGGCTCAAACGACTGCGCAACAAAGGCGTACAGCTGCATACCCGGCATCGCTGGCTCGGCTGGACGGCAGATGGCGCACTGCGACTGCAAAACGCCGACGGTGAGTTTCACCTCACGCCAACGGCCTGCGTACTCGCACTCGGCGGTGGTAGCTGGCGCCGCCTTGGCTCTGACGGCAGCTGGGTCGGCCCTTTGCGCGAGCAAGGCGCCGGCGTGCGCGACTTATTGCCCAGCAACAGTGGCTTTATCTGCGACTGGAGCCCGTTTCTCAGTGAGCGCTTCGCCGGCCAACCACTCAAGCCGATCGTTGCCAGCATGAACGATACCAACGGGCAGCTCATCAGTCGGCGTGGCGAATGCATCCTCACCCATGACGGGCTGGAAGGCAGTCTGATTTATGCTCTGTCAGCGCCGCTGCGCGACCAACTACAAGCTCATGGCCAGGCAACACTAGCACTGGATCTCGCTCCCGACCGCAGTGAGCCCCAGCTCATTACCGCGCTATCAGACAGCCGGAAAGGACAGTCGCTAGCGTCGCTGCTACGCAAGAAAGCCGGGCTGGATGCACTGAAAATCGCGCTACTGCATGAATGCTTTGGTAAAGACCAACTAGCCACACCTGCAGACCTGGCCAAAGCAATCAAACAGGTACCCATAGTGCTGCGCGACACCCGTCCGCTGGATCAGGCGATCAGCAGCGCCGGCGGCGTGCAGCAACCAAGTTTAACTGAGGATTTGATGCTCAAGAGCCTGCCGGGGGTATTCTGCGCTGGCGAGATGCTCGACTGGGAAGCCCCCACCGGTGGTTATCTATTGACCGCCTGCTTTGCCAGCGGCAAGCGCGCGGGCAACGGCGTTGTCAGTTGGTTGGCGAAGACTTGACGCCCGAGAGCCGCGGCAACATCCAGCGCTCAAACAAGCGCGGAAAGAACCGGGCGCATTGCCGCGCCAGCCAATCCACGTTCGACAACACCAACAACCGCTTGCGCTTGCACGCGCCCAGATAGATGGCATCTGCCACATCAGCAGGTGCCGCAACCTTGAAGCTCAAATTGGTAGCGGCTTGATTGATCGAGCCATCGCCAACCAGCGCGTTCTTGCGAATATCGGTCGCTGTAAAACCAGGCGTCACCAGCATGACGTTGACACCCTGACTGCGCACTTCCATGCGCAGGGTTTCAAACAGACCGTGTAGCGCATGTTTGCTGGCATTGTAAGCGCCACGGTTAAGCAAGGGTGCGAAGGCAGATAGCGAACTCAACCCGATTACCTGCCCACCCCGCGCCAACAGACTGGGCAAGGCATGTCGCGTGCAATTCACGGCGCCGAAATAGTTCACTGCCATGATGCGCTGAAACACCGCGATATCGGTATCGGCAAAGGCACTGCGGTGGGTTATGCCAGCGTTATTGATCAGCAGATCTATGCCGCCAAAACGCTCGACCACCTGACTGATCGCCTCCGCGCATTGCTGGTCATCCGACACATCACAGTGCAATGCCATGACGTCAGCGTTGAGCTTATCGTGCAGCTGCTGACGAAAGGCAACCAGGGCTTCATCCTGGATATCGAGAATGGCGATGTGGGCGCCAGCCTGGGCAAAGCGCAGTGCCAGCGCACGGCCAATGCCGGCGCAGCCACCGGTAATTACGACTACTTTCTGCTGAAAGACTCGCCTGCCCATATCGCCTCCTCTACTGGCTTATTGGCCCAGCCTAAAGCCAGTGGAGAATGGCGGCAAGCCAATTGAACAGGCGACAGCTCAGGGCGCCAGGCGCTCACGCACCCATTGACCTGACTCAAGGCGATAGCGCAGGCGATCATGCAGGCGACTGGAACGCCCCTGCCAGAACTCGATCAAACTGGGTACCAGGCGATAACCACCCCAATGCGGCGGCCGTGGCGGCTGCTCCTCCGCGTATTGCACCTCAAGCGCTTGCAAACGATCCTCAAGCACCTCACGTCCGGCGATCACCTGACTTTGCGGCGAGGCCCAGGCGCCCAGACGGCTACCTGCAGGTCGGCTGTGAAAATACACGTCAGACTCTTCGCTGCTTACGCGCTCGATCTGCCCCTCGATACGCACTTGACGCTCAAGGTCATGCCACCAGAAGGTCATGGCGGCCAACGGCTGCGCCGCCAGCTGCTCACCCTTGGCGCTTTGGTAGTTGGTAAAAAACACAAAGCCACGCTCGTCAAAACCCTTGAGCAATAACGTACGCAAGTGCGGTTGCCCCTGTGCATCGACGCTCGCCAGCATCATGGCGTTAGCCTCGGTTGACTCGATTTCTACCGCCTGAGCAAACCAGGTAGAAAACAGCGTATAGGGCTCGTTCGGCGCCTGCGATTCAGTCAACCCGTCGCGGGTATAATCACGGCGCAAATCGGCAATAGTGGGTTTCATCAACGCAACTCCTTCAGCGGCATGGCATGTATCAACAGGAGCTCAGCCTAACATGCGACGCATTAACGGTATTGACCTACGGCAGCCTTCAGTCAAGCTCGCGCAGACAATCCTTTACCGCGCTACTTAGCGCCAAGGCGCGTGGGTCCATCAACACATAAGGCCCCATGGTGTTGGTTACATAACCAAAGCCGACCTGCGCATCCGGGTCACAAAAGCCCAGCGAGCCGCCAGCACCCGGGTGCCCAAAGGCGCGCGGCCCCATACCGAAACCACCACCGGGGGTATCCTGCTCCAGCATCACACCCAAGCCGAAACGGGTGGGGCACAGCAACGTACGATCCTGGCCCTTGCTGTGCTCCTGCTGCATCAGCGCAACCAACTCAGCATCCAGCAAGCTGACACCATCCAACTTGCCGCCGTGCGCCAGCAACTGCCAGAAACGCGCCAGGGAGCGGGCATTGCCTGTGCCGTTAGCCGACAGAATTTCCGCCTGCTGCCACTCGCGCTTGTTAGTGCTGGTCATCATGCTGGACGGATTGCCGAACGCCTTGGCGGTCAGGCCCTCCGGTTCGCCCATGGCAGCAAATAACGCCCGCGCACCCTCATCGCCATATTGATTGCGCAGACGTGACACGTGCGCAATACGCGGTAAATCCTGATCCGGCACGCCAACATGAAAATCCATACCCAGCGGTTGGCAGATATGCTGTTGAATGTAGCTGCCGGCGCGCTGATCGGTCAGCCGACGCAGCGGCTCACCCAATAACCAGGCGTAGGTTACCGGCGCGTAACCGTGCGCTGCGCCGGGTTCCCACCAGGGCGCCTGCTCAGCCAAGGCGGTGCTCATGGCAGTCCAGTCAAACAGTGCTTCCGGTGGCAATGTTTTGGCTACGGCCGATAGCCCAGAGCGGTGACTCAACAACTGGCGCAGGCTGATACCCTGCTTGCCAGCCTGGGCGAATTCCGGCCATACCTCGGCAATCGGTGCGTCCAGCTCGATCCGGCCAGCAGCCACCTGTTGCAGCAGCGCCACGGCGCCCAAGGGCTTGGTGCAGGAGAACACATTAACCAGTGTGTCCTGCTCCCAGACCTGCTGGTTTTCCTTATCCATTACGCCCTGCCAGAGATCCAGCACGGTATCGCCACCCACGGTTACACAGAGCGCCGCGCCGCGCGCCTGCTCGTCCTGCTGCTGCTCGGCGAAGAGTTCGCGCACTCGCTCGAAGCGCGGATCAAAATAACCCTGAACATTACCCATGGATGTCTTTCCTCAGTCGGTGTCTTGTTGTGCTGCCATTTAAGCTGCTTGCGTCAACAAATGCAGCGACCATAAGGCGCCAAACCACAGCATTATCGATGCAACTGATGACGCCAGGCCCGGGCTGCCGCTCAATCAATTTCCTGACGGAACGGCGGCAGCGCCTTGAGAATCGCTTTACCGTAACGCTGAGTCACCAACCTGCGGTCCAGGACCGTGATAGTGCCGCTGTCCTGTTCGGTGCGCAGCAATCGACCACAGGCCTGAATCAGACGCAAGCTGGCGTCCGGCACAGCAATCTCCATAAAGGGATTACCGCCGTTTTTCTCGATCCATTCAGCCAGTGCTGCCTCAACCGGGTCATCCGGGACCGCGAAGGGGATCTTGGCGATCACCACATGCTCGCAGTACTTGCCGGGCAAATCGACGCCCTCGGCAAAACTGGCCAGACCGAAGATCACACTCGGCTTGCCCTCGTCTACTCTCTTGCGGTGCTGGCGAATCAGCTCCTGCTTGGATAGGTCGCCCTGTACCAGGATGCGTTCGCGGAAGGCCGCGGGCAAACCCGCATAGACTTCGAGCATCTGCTTGCGCGAAGAATAGAGCACCAGACTGCCGCGTTCCTCAGCCAGAATATCCGGCAGATGCTCGATAATCGAGGCGCTATGCCCGGCGCTGTCGCGCGGATCGGCACCATAGTTGGGTACTCTCAGCACACCCGCCTCGCCATGCTTGAACGGACTTGGCGCCATGGTACAAACCGCGCTCCTGGGCAGGCCCGCACGCTGACTAAAGCGATCGAACTTGCCCAGCGCGGTCAGGGTTGCCGAGGTAGCCAGTGCAGCAAAGGCGCTGTGCCAGAGATACATGCGCAGGGTCTCGGCCGCCAGAATCGGGCTGACATGCACTTCTATATCGTTATTTTCGGTCAGGGTCAGCCAGCGCGCGGTAGGCGGCTTGCCCTCCGGGTCCTGCAGGCAGAATTGCGTCCAGAGCGTCCAGTTGGCCTCGGAGCGCGCCAGCAGCACACCAAACAGCGGGTACCACTCTTCCGCCTGGGATTCGGACACCCCTATGGTTGCCTCACCATCCATCGCCTCTTTCAGCATATCCACCAAGCGCTGTAGCAAATCGGTGATGCGACCAAAGCCGGCTTTGAGCTCCAGCCCCATGTCCACCAGTTCTTGCGGCACTATGCCGTGCTCAAAACGATGCTGCGGGCGAATATTGCCGCGCAAGTCTTCGGCGCTGGAGAAGTCGGCTACATCGCCCATCGCCTGCTGCATAAACTGCTGGTGCGGCTTTAACTCGCGCGCCTCCAACGGTACTTTTTCAATCAGGCGACCCAACTCACCGGGCAGCGGGTGCTGGGCAAGCAGCTTGCTCAGATTCTTGTCCAGTTGCTCCAGCCAATCTGCTGTGGCGTGCAGGCGGGTATTATGGGCAAAGTGCGAAATAGCCTTGTCGGGCAAGTGATGTGCTTCATCAAAGATGTACAGGCAGTCACGCGGGTCCGGCAAAATGGCACCGCCGCCAAGCGCGAGGTCAGCCAATACCAGATCGTGGTTGGTAACAATGACATCGACTTTCTGCACCCCTTCACGCGCCTTGTAAAACACGCACTGCTGGAAGTGGCCGCAGCGGCGGTTGCTGCACTGAATGTGGTCGGTGGTCAGTCGTGACCAGTCCTGATCCTCCAACGCCTCAGGCCAGGAGTCGCGCTCGCCGTCCCATTTGTTGCCGCCCAGCGCCTCCACCATGCGGGTGTAGAGCTTGAGCCCGGCTTCATCCACATCGAGGTTAAAGCCCTCGTCAGCAAAGATTTGCTGCTGATCCGCCGCCGACTGGTTTTCCCGCAACAAGTTATCGAGCTTGGACAGGCAAACGTAGCGCCCACGGCCCTTGGCCAGCGAGAAACCAAACTGCAGGCCGGCATTACGCTGAATATCGGGTAGATCCTTGAGTACAATCTGTTCCTGCAGCGCCACCGTCGCCGTGGAAATTACCAGCGGTTTACCCAAATGCTTGGCAATGGGAATGCCCGCCAGGCAATAGGCGACGGTTTTGCCGGTACCGGTGCCCGCCTCGATCGCCGCCACCGCCGGGTCGCCGTCGCGATGGCCGTCGTCATCCAGCTTAACGCCGCCAAATAGCTTGGCGACCTCGGCAATCATCACCCGCTGACCATAGCGTGGCTTGAGGGATTTGTTTTCGAGAAAGGTGCGATAGGCCGTTTGAATCTGGCCTTTGAGTTCATCGTTCAGCATGCGGGCTCCGGGCTAGCCCGCGATGATAACATTGAACCGGCCGGCAACCGACTGCCAACAAGCTTGCATCGACCGGCGCGAGACTCTAGGGTCAGCCGACCATTTTATTTTCCCATTGAGGAACGCCATGACGGCCACTCCGAACGCCACCTTGCTCAGCATTTTGCAGCATTACCAGCCTGCCCGGCTGCTCTGCGTCAGCCAAACGCGGGTGCCCGCCGTCGAGGCGTTTTGCGCCGACCACCCCGACACGCAACTGATTACCAGTGATCAGACGCCCTTACCGGTGGAGCTGGCCAACCAGCGCTATGATCTGGCGATCATTGCTGACTTGCTGGAACATATTCCGCAGCGTAACGGCGTTGAGTTACTGGCAGGGCTGCGCAACCTTTCAGCCAGCCGTCTGGCGGTATTGGTTGATCTGACGCAAAGTGCACACTGGCAAGAAAATGATTTTTTTGCCCTGGCGCTACAACGCCATGCCAGCTTTACCCAGGCTGGCAGCACGGATGAACGCACGCTGGCGCTCTATACCTACGATCTGGCCGATTACAAACAGGTTCCGGACTGGCTCAACAATAAATACTGGGCCAATCCCGAGATGTTCGATAAATATTGGTGGTAAGCATGAGCACAGTGGCAACGATCAACAGCGCTGACAACTGCCCCTGTGGCAGCGGCAAAGTCTATGGCCAATGCTGTCAACCCTGTCACGCCGGCGCGCCAGCTGGCAATGCAGAGCTTCTGATGCGGTCGCGCTATTGCGCCTACACCCTGGGACTGATTGATTATCTGGTGACGACGACTCTCCCCGCCCAACAGACCCAGCTGGAAGTAGAACAGATGCGCAGCTGGAGCGAGCAAAGCAGATGGCTAGGACTAGAGGTTGAACAAGTGACTGGCGGTGCTGGCAGCAACCGCGCCCAGGTCACGTTCACGGCGCGCTGGGCAGATCCGGATGAGAGCGTGCATGGCCACCGCGAATGTTCTGACTTCAAGCAGATTGGCGAGCGCTGGTACTTCATCGATCCCAATCATAGTGTTAAAGCTGGCCGCAATGAACCTTGCCCCTGCGGCTCAGGGCGCAAATTCAAACAATGCTGCATGCTCTAGCCGAGCCTGCTACCAGGCCGTCGCCCTCACGAGCTGCGGCCTGACGGGACCACGGGTTAATCATCCTGTAACTTCAGGTAACTGATATCCGGCGATACCGCTGGCAACTCTCGCTTGAGCTCACCCAGATCGCTACCAGTGGGCGCCAGACTAAGCGCACTCAGATCAATTGGCAGCGCCGCCGTTTCATCGTAGTCATCCTGCATATCAGCGCCGAGCGGGGCGATATCAAAATCCGGGGCCTCGACATCAACAAAGGCCGCCATATACTCATCCCGCGGCGCCAGACGCTTGCCGTGGTTATCGCTGGCGGTGCCAGGCTGTGGCACGGGCGTAGGCTGACTTACCGGCGGAGCAGCAGGCGCCGGAGCTGGTTCTGGTGCTGGAGCCGAATCTGGCTCAGCAGGCGTCATAGGCTCTACATTACAGACCGCACCGGCGCGCTCAATGGCCGCGCGATACTTGGCCGCTGCCGCCTCATCCAGGCCTTGTTTGATAACAATCCGGCGACCGGAAAACAGCGTATCCAGTTGCTCGCCAGCGACCTGAAACAGCTGACCGATACGCGCTCGCGCCTCTTCTACAGGCACGCCAGACTGCACCTGCCCTTGAAAAACAATCTCAAAACGGGCCATCTTGTCACTCCCTGTACGTCAATTAGGGTTAGTATGGTCCGACCCAGGCTGATCGACAACTCCACTTATAAGTCGGCCTGAACAGACTGCGGAGGGAGACAATGAAGTCGCGCGTACTGGGAATGATGGTGCTGATATCCTGCTTGCTATTGCACGGCTGCGCCATGCTCACGCCGTCGTACAGCAAACCGGATGTCAGTCTGGCCAATGTAGAAATGCTCAAATCCAACCTGTGGGAGCAGTCCTTTCGGCTAAAGCTGCGAGTCGATAACCCCAACAGCAAGGCACTGCCCATTCGCGGAATGCAGTATCAGGTCTATTTAAACGATATGCGCCTGGCGACCGGCGTCAGCAACAACGCGTTTGACGTACCGGCCTATGGCTCGGAAACCTTCGATCTGGAGGTCCGATCCAACCTGTGGCGTCACCTTTCTGATCTGGTCAAACTGGTCGACAAGCAACAAGCGGTCACCTACCGTATAGAAGGACATATCAGCACCGGCTTCTTTCTCGCCCCCAATATCAACCTGAAAGAAGAAGGGACGCTGGAACCCTCGCAACTGAGTTTTTGATCCCTATGCAAATGCAACACTGGTTACTACTCGCAGGCCTCCTGATCATTATTGCCCTGGCAGGCTATGCCCTGACGTTATGGCGTCGGGTCTGGCGCACGCGCGCCGAACAACAGCAGCAACAGGATGGGCGTGACAAGCGCCTGGCGGAGGACATTCAGTTCATCGGCCAAAGCCTGCTGAACGGCCAGGTGCCCTTGATTGAAGGGTCGATCCGGATCAAGGTGCTGCTGGATAATTACGCTGGTCCGCGGCGCAGTGATCTGGACGTAACCATCTTTACCGAGATCTACGATCAGACCGCCCACATCCCCACCCATACTGGCTGGAAACAGCTGAGCGCCGCTGAACGCAAGCTGCATTCACGCCTGATGGAAACACTGGAACGGGATCATCAAGAGCAGGTAAAGCAGGCCGCTGGCGAGCTGACCAAGGGCCTGAACTAGGCCGAGTGAGGGGCGGCATTGCACCGCCCCAACAGCGTCAGACTGCCGAATTACCCCCATCGACTGCCAATGCCTGACCGCTTACGTGGCGTGACGCCTCGCTGGCCAGAAATACCGCTGCGCCCTTGATGTCTTCCTCACCACCGATACGGCCTAACGGCGTACCTTGCTTGATCAACTCGGTCACTTTTTCCAGACCTTTAGCCAGCTTGGTTGGGAAGTAACCGGGGCAGATGGCATTCACGTTGATGTTGTACTGACCCCATTCACCGGCCAATGCGCGCGTCAGGTTGATTGCTGCCGCCTTACTGGTGTTATAGGCGACGGTATGAATACCCGAGTTGGCGCGGTTACCTTTGAAGCCGGCAATCGATGCGATGTTGATGATCTTGCCGGACTGGCGCGGAATCATGAAGCGGCGTGCCACTTCTTGAGCGACCAGGAAGCAAACGTCAACATTCAGGGTCATCACCTTCTGCCAACCTTCATAGCTGTGGTCTTCCGCAGGCTGACCCCAAGTGGTACCGGCATTATTGACCAGCACGTCTACAGTGCCGAAGGCAGCTTCACAGGCGTCGACCAGCGTCTGAACGGGCTTGGTTTCCAGGTTACCCATATCGCAGGCTACACCCGCCGCTTCAATACCCTGCTTTTTCAAATCTGCCACGACGGCTTCGATTTCTGCTGCGTTGCGCGCGCTGATGAACACCTTGGCTCCCTGTTCGCCAAAGGCTTCTGCCATCTGCAGGCCCAGGCCCTTGGTGCCGCCGGTGATCAGTGCGACCTTGCCGGTCATATCGAACAGTTGCTTGACGCTCATGGAATATCCTCTTGTGTCTCAATGGATGACAATTCAACTCCGGTATCATAGTCACCCGGAGCCCATAGGCCGACCATCAGTGATCCGCGTGATATGCCGCCCCACACTGGTGTTATCATGCCCGCTTTTACCGATCCGGACCTGAACATGGCTGAACACGACTTTAGACGCACCGCACTGAACCCTTCACATACTCTGATTGAGTGCCGCACTCTGGGCGCCGGGCTCTATCAGGTGACGGGCCAGGGTGGCGGTATTCAGCCCACTGACATGCTCATCTGCACGGTAAAGGGTAGTCGTGATTTGCCGCTACGCCTGACCGTCGACAAGGTCCGCTATCTGATCAATCCGGCGGGACAGTGGACGGCGACTGCCAAGGGGCCCGATCTGCGCGGACAAGCGGTCTTGGGCTGGTCCATCACCTGTGACCAGTGCGCGCGCGAGCAAGCCTTCGAGTTTCTCGCCGCCGAGCGCGATGACCTGCCCGCGCGCACCCAAAAAGCAGTCGCTCGCATCGCCGAGCTGGGCTGGCAGCCACAAGGTGACAACCACCTCTGCCCCGCCTGCGCCCGCAAACAACAAAGCCACTAACGCTGCACCATCGGCTAATAGATACGGCACCCCATGATCAAGGGTGAAAGCGCCTGCTAGAACAACGCCAACTGCTCGCCCATGGGCGAGTGCGCGTTATCCAGCCGCACGCCAACGCCAATCAATCTAACCGCACGACCACCGCGGGCATACGCCTGAGCACAAAGCTCGGCGTAGCCTTCTGGCGTTATCGGGGCGCCTGCCTGCTCCAGAGTAGTCTGGGTAAAGTCGTGGAATTTCAGCTTGATAAAGGGCTTGCTAACCCGGTAAACGCTATCCAGTCGGCCGAGGCGTTCGGCCAGCTTGTCCAGCAGCGGCGGTAGTGCCGCCTGACAGGCGTCCAGGTCCGGCAGGTCGTGCTCATAGGTATGCTCGACACTGACAGACTGGCGCTTGCTTTCCACCACTACCGGGCGGTCGTCGATGCCCCGCGCCAGCTGCCACAGGCGTTCGCCGAAGCTGCCAAATTCACGCACCAGGTCCTGCTTGCGCCAGGGTAACAACTCACTGCAGACATCCACACCCACGCGTTTCAACCGCTCGGCCATCACCTTGCCAACACCGTGCAGCTTGGTGACCGGGAGCTGATGCACAAAGGCTTCAACCTCATCAGGCAGAATTACCTTGAGCCCATCCGGTTTATTCCAATCACTGGCAATCTTGGCGAGAAACTTGTTGGGCGCAACACCGGCAGACACGGTAATACCCTGGCTCGCCTGCACTCGCTGCCGAATCTCGCGGGCGATCAACGTGGCGCTGCCCCGACATGCCTGGCTCTCGGTAACGTCCAGATAAGCCTCATCCAGTGACAATGGCTGAATCAAGTCGGTGTAGTCAGTAAAGATCGCTTGAATCGCGGCAGAGGCTTCCCGGTAGACCGACATGCGGCCAGGCACGATCAACAGATCCGGACACAGCCGTTTAGCATAAGCCGATGCCATCGCTGAGTGCACACCGAAGGCTCTTGCCTCGTAATTGCAGGTGGATATGACGCCACGCTTACCCGGATCGCCGCCCACCGCCAACGGTCGGCCACGCAGACGCGGGTCATCGCGCATCTCGATGGCTGCGTAAAAACAATCGCAATCTACATGAATAATTTTGCGCACGCGGGAACCGGGTCAGGCCATAACTGATTGGCTGCCAGTGTAACCGATCAGGCCGTCATTACCCGATTGCGGCCAGCAGCCTTGCCATCATACAAGGCTCGGTCAGCACGCTTTATCACGCTATCAATGTTTTTTTCAGCGCCGGCAACCTGGGCAAGTCCGAAAGTCGCGGTCAACCTGATCTCGCCTGACGGTATTTTCAGTGTGCTTGCCTGCAGCGCCTCTCGCAGCCGATTAACCACATCTGCCGCCTGATCGAGATCGGTATCGGGCAGAATCAAGACAAACTCCTCACCACCATAGCGCCCCAGCACATCAGACTGCCGTAACGTGCGGTTGAACAGGTCGGCGACATGACGCAACGCCAGATCGCCGACGTCATGCCCGTAGGTATCATTAATGCGCTTGAAATAATCCAGGTCTGCCACACAAAGGGAAATATGCTTTTCCTGCCGAGTGCAACGCTCGCGCTCTCGATTAAAGAGCATTTCGTACTGACGGCGATTGAGCAATCCGGTTAACGGATCAGTGGTGGCTTGTCGCTTAAGCTCTGCTTCCAAGGCTTCACGCTGCTTAATCTCATTCTGCAGATTGCGATTGATCGAGCTGACCTGCTTGAACAGGGCATACTGCTGACGCTGCACTGTCTGCAGGCGCAGCGCGGTAAAAAAGCCAACCACCGTAGGCAAAGACAGCATGAATAGTAAGCCGATCAGCTCAGGAGCACCGAAACCATTCAGCCAGACAGAATAAAGCATACCGGCAATACCAAAACAGGCAGCCAGAGTAGATAGGTAAACCCTGTTTGACACAAATACGTACAGGCTAATGATCAGCATCGCTACCACGCCGATAATCCAGCTGACGATGTCGTGGCGAATGAAGTAGAGAAAGAAGAAGAGTACAAAGCCAAAGACCTCAATAGCAGTGACCGCGTAGCCCTCGGTTGCCAATTCAGGTTTGCTTTTCAACTGAAAGAATAAAGCCAGAAGCAATACCGCAGTCGCCAATCGCAAACCGGCAACTATCGCGAACTCGGTGCTGACGCCCAGCGCCGGATAGTCCAGCAGACCGAATAGCAGCAATAGCACCAGCCAAACAACCAAGCACCGACGCAAATGGCGCGCAAAAGTCAGTTGGTTATGTTGGCGGTAACCGCGCTCGATTTCAGGATGGGTGAACTCTCCGCGCCAAGCTGACAAGTGATAGATGTCGTTCCTGGTTTCCACTGGCTTTTGTACCTTCCGTAGCTATGCGGCTTGAACCGTTTTTTATTTTTTATCTCAGGCATGAGACAACGCCCATGCCTGAGACGAAGAGTAAGACAAACGCGCAGAGATGTCATTATGGCATCAATTATTCGCACTGCCCTGCTACGCAAATCAAGCCAAGACCCCAATAAAAAATCTTTTCCCATCAATTGCTTGACAGAAAATGTTCTATGCGTAGAATGGCCACCACAGACGCGGGGTGGAGCAGTCTGGTAGCTCGTCGGGCTCATAACCCGAAGGTCGTAGGTTCAAATCCTGCCCCCGCAACCAAGTTAAAAACCGTTGAATGGTTAACCCCTTCAGCGGTTTTTTTATGCCTGAAAATTAGTACCCATTCACACCATAAGCACCACCCTCTTCCATGACCTTGATGCTTGAGTGTGATGCGCGCTCTCCGCCAGCACGCCTAAATCAGGCGCTGCGTGAAGGGATCAATTAACCCTAATCCAATCACCATGCCGACCAACGCCGGCAAACTGTCCGCCTGCATGCGCTTCATCACGCGGGAGCGATAGAGATCCACTGTTTTCACACTGATACCCAACTGCTCGGCTATTTCTCGATTGTTGAAGCCCTGAACCAGCGGTAGCAGGATATCGCTCTCGCGCGGCGTCAGCGACTCAAAGCGAGCCTGTACTGCAGGTATCTGCGGATGAATAAAAACCCGCCGCTGACTGAGCGCTCGCTGCACACTATCGAGCAGCAATTGCTCGTTGTAGGGCTTCTCGATGAAGTCCACCGCACCACCCCGAAAAGCGCGTACCACGATAGGGACGTCGGCATGGGCGCTAACGAAAATCACCGGCAGTTCAATACCCCGTTCACGCATGGCTTCCTGTACCGCCAACCCCCCCATGCCCGGCATGCGCACATCAAGCAGCACACAGGCTGGCGCGGCAGCGTCGCAGGCATCCAGAAACGCCTGACCGCTGGTAAAAGGCTGCGCCTGCAAACCGATCGACTCGAACAGCCAGACCGTAGAGTCCAGCATGCCCTGATCATCGTCGACGACGTAAACCCGTTGTTGCGCGTACTCAGACATCGATTGTCCCTGTTAACGAAATCAATTTATCCGGCGGGAAGCAGGCACTGCAGGCAGAGGCCGCCGGTATCGGCAGGCAAGGCTTCCAGACTGCCGCCAAAGCCCTCTACGATACCCTGACTCATTGATAGCCCCAAGCCCAAGCCATCTTCCTTACTGGTGTAGAAAGGCACAAATAAGCGCTCGCGGGCCTCGGCAGAGACACCGGGCCCCTGATCAATCACTTCGATACAAACCTGCTGCCCATGCAACGAGATACGCAAAAGGACCTCTGAGCCACGCTCCCCATGACTCTCTCGATTGGCATCAATAGCGTTGCGTAGCAGGTTCAACAAGACCTGCTGCAGCAGAATCGGGTCGACGTTGAGGTCCGGCAGTTCATCGGCTATCTGTTCAATGATACGCACCTGATACTGCCCCGCCTCCCAAGCGCACAAGCCAACGGCCTGAGCGGCCAACTGACCGGCGTTAACCTGCTGTAAACGTCGCTGCCCCTTACGCAAAAAATCACGCAAACGCCGGATCACCGCTGCGGCGTGTTCTGCGTGCTGCTGAATGCGTTCCAGGCCCTGGCCAATCTTGATCGCCTCTGGTGTGTCACTCTCAAGTTGCGCCAAATAGCGCTGACTGGCGCCCGCATAGTTGAGTACGGCTGCCAGCGGCTGATTGATCTCGTGGGCAATACCTGAAGCCAACTCGCCCAGCGTCGCCAGGCGCGCAGCATGCGCCAGTTCATCCTGCAGTCGGCGGTTCTGCTCTTCACTTTGCAGCCGCTCGGTGATGTCTCGCGATACGCTCACGACCTCGACTACTTCACCGGTGTAGGTTTCACGAATCGCCCGGCTGGCGGTCTCGAACCACAGGTAGTGGCCATCACGATGGCGGATGCGATAGGTATAGGTGAGATAGCCATCCTGTTCCAGGGCATTACGAAAACGAGCGATCAACTGCTCGCGCTCCTGCGGATGAAAGAGGCTATCAAGCAACTGCCCGCGCAGTTGCTCAGGCCAGACCCCCAGCAAGGTCCAGGAGGCCGGAGAAGCATCAATGAAGCGACCGTCCGGACGATGCCGAGAGATCAGGTCTGTGGTGTTTTCAATAATCAAATGATACAGACGGCGCGCTACAGTCGCCTGCTCCTGATGCTGCAGCCACTGCGTTGCATCCCGGCCACGCACCCAGACCTGTTCGGTCTCGACCAGCGGAATATAACTCCACAACAAATGGCGCTCCCCGCAGCAGGTATGCACATCTTCGATGGCTCGCCGCTGTTGCAGCGCCGAGTTAACCAGCGACAGATGATTCGGTGGCAGCCAGGCATCCAGGCCGCTGGCGTCGTCAGCCAACCGGCTCAGCGCCGCGTTACGAAACAGCGGCAAGCCCTGCGCCGCGACCAGCATCATCGGCAATGGGTCCGCCTGCAGCAGACCACGCAACGAGGGTAGGGATTCAGCCATGCATCACCATATAGTAATTACACCATAATACCTTAGGGTATATTCCATATTAACTCTGACTGGTATATAAATACCTCTAGCAGGATACCCGTACCGCACCAAACTGGGTATCTCAAGAACCGCATGCGCATCGTACATCACCGCGCACAGCCGACAACTACAAGAAGGTTTTGCCATGAGCATCTTCCAGGAAGGCCTCGCACCGGCCCCCGTGAACCATATTGCCCTGTCCCCGCTGTCGTTCATTGAGCGCACGGCCCATGTCTATCCACACTACCCGGCGGTCGTCCACGGCGCCATACGCCGCGACTGGCAGGAAACCTATCAACGCTGCCGACGCCTTGCCTCAGCGCTGCACGAGCGCGGTATTCGCAGTGGCGATACGGTTGCTGTGATGCTGCCAAACATCCCGGCGATGCTTGAAGCTCACTTTGGCGTGCCCATGATTGGCGCGGTACTCAATACCCTGAACGTACGTCTGGATGCCGAGGCCATCGCCTTCATGCTGAATCACGGCGAAGCGCGGGTGCTGATTACCGACCGTGAGTTTCACGAGGTCATCAGCAAGGCGTTGGATCTGATCAAGCGGCCCATTCTGGTCATCGACGTTGACGATCCCGAATACGGTGAGGGCCAGCCGGTCAGCGAGCTAGACTACGAGACCTTTCTCGCCGAAGGCGACCCCGAATACGACTGGCACTGGCCGACGGATGAATGGCATGCGATATCGCTGAATTACACCTCAGGCACCACCGGCAACCCCAAGGGTGTGGTTTACCACCACCGGGGCGCCTATTTGAATGCCATCGGCAATCAGATGACATGGGCCATGGGCCTGCACCCCGTCTATCTGTGGACGCTGCCGATGTTCCACTGCAACGGCTGGTGCTACCCCTGGACCATCACAGCCATGGCCGGTGTGCATGTATTCCTGCGCCGGGTCGACCCACAGAAGATTCTCAACCTGATCCATGAGCATCAGGTCACTCACCTGTGTGGCGCCCCGATTGTGCTGAATGCGCTGGCCAACATGCCCGACTCGGCCAAGGCCGCCATCGATCATCCAGTCAAGGCAATGGTCGCCGGCGCAGCTCCACCGGCCAAGGTCATAGGTGCGGTTGAAGACATGGGTATCCAAATCACCCATACCTATGGCCTGACCGAAGTCTATGGCCCGGTCACAGTCTGCGCCTGGCACAGCGAGTGGGACGCCCTGTCGCTGGACGAGCGTGCTGACCTTAAGTCCCATCAGGGTGTGCGTTATCCAACACTGGAAGGCGTGATGGTAGGTGACCCGGAAACAATGCAGCCAGTGCCACGTGACGGTAAGAGCATCGGCGAGATCTTCATGCGCGGCAACACTGTCATGAAAGGCTACCTGAAAAACCCGGAAGCCACGGCAGAAGCCTTTGAGGGCGGCTGGTTCCACACTGGCGACCTGGCCGTTTGTCACCCCAACGGCTATGTGCAGATCAAGGACCGTCTCAAGGACATCATCATTTCCGGCGGCGAAAACATCTCAACCATCGAAGTGGAGGATACGCTCTACAAACACCCTGCCGTGCTGGAAGCGGCCGTCGTCGCCCGTCCGGATGAAAAGTGGGGAGAAACACCCTGCGCCTTCATAACCCGCAAGCGCGGCCACGACATCTCACACGAGGACATCATCAACTTCTGCCGCGAGCACCTGGCAGCCTTCAAAGCACCCAAAACCGTGATCTTTACCGAATTGCCGAAAACCTCAACCGGCAAGATCCAGAAGTACGTGCTGCGTGACTGGGCCAAGGCGCTCTAGACGACAGCACCGCACCACCACAAAACCGTTTCACAACAACAATAAGCAGCCGGGTATTGCCCGGCTGACGGAGCCTTTCATGTCTATTTTCAAGCGCGCCGACGGCGCAGAGCAACCTTTCTGGCCCTGTGGCCCGTTCAAGATCCGTTTGCCATTCGTCCACTATCGCTGGGAAACCGCAGAAATGCTGCAGGCGCTGATCATGTTTGTGGTCAGCCTGGGCATGATCCCGCTACTGGAAAAATTTCTCGGACTGCCCTACGACGTCGCGCTGGCCTACGTCGTAGTCTGCGGCATCGGTTTCATGCTGCCGGCCCTGCTTGGGGTGCCTATGGTACCGGGCTGGATCACCCCGGCGATTCCTGTTGTGCTGCTGTTTCTTGGTGATTTCGCACCGGGACCAGAGGCTATTCAGGCGCTGTTCGCACTGCAGTTCACGGTCTTTCTGATCTTTCTGATACTGGGTATCACCCGGCTCGGTAGCGTGATGGTGCGCATCGTGCCCAACTCGATGAAGGGCGGCATTGTTATCGGTGCCGGCATCGCCGCTCTGATGGGCGAAATATCGACCGGCGGCCGCCTGGCCAACACACCAATATCCTTGATCCTGGGCACCTTGATCTGCCTGTATCTGATGTTCTCGGTATCCTTCAAAGGGCTGACCGAGCGCGTCCCATTCATGCGCAAGATCGTCAACTACGGCATGGTGCCAGGCATGTTGATCGCCATTATCGTCGGCATTGCGGTAGGCGAGTATCAGGTACCGAATGTGCGCTGGGGCATTACCATGCCGGCCTTTGCCGAGATGTGGAATTACCTGCCATTCAATGTTGGCTTCCCGGACGCCAAGGTTTTCCTCTTGGCGGCACCAACGGCGGTTATTGCCTACATAATTGCCTTCGGTGACATTATCGTGGGTCAGTCACTGATGCAGCGCGCAGACGAACTGCGCCCAGACGAAGTCATCGAGAACAACATCGATCGAGCGCATCTGGTGACGGCGTTGCGTAATGCGCTGCATGCCTTCTTCGCCCCCTATCCAGGGCTGGCCGGCCCAATCTGGACCGCAGTCGCCGCCACCATGGCTGAGCGCTACAAGTACGGCCGCAAGGCAATGGACTCGATCTATAGCGGCGCAGGCACCTTCTGGATCACCGGTTTCCTTGCGTTGTTCATGCTGCCGCTGGTCAGCTTCTTTCAACCTGTGCTGCCCATTGCTCTGTCGCTGACTCTGGTCCTGACCGGTTATATCTGCCTGATGGTCGGCTTTGAGCAACTCAACAACAATACCGAGCGCGGCGTTGCCGGCACCATGGGCGTCGTCCTGGCCGTGTATGGCGCCGGCTGGGGGCTGGCAGCAGGTGCCGTGCTGTACATCCTGGTCGAACGCACCCACATCCTGCGCTTTCGCAGCGTCAAGGACATGCCGAGCAAAAACGCCGACACCCCTGACTGATCAACTATAAAAACAAGAGATGAACACTATGAAACTGCTACAAGCCACTCTACTGACAGCCCTGCCAGGTCTATTGATTCTGCCGGCACATGCCGACTTTTTGCAGGATGCAGAGAGTCGTATCGAGCTGCGTAATTTCTACTTCAATCGTGACTTTCGTCAATCCGGCGCGGCCCAGAGCAAGGCCGATGAGTGGGCGCAGGGCGTACGTGCCTACTGGCAATCAGGTTATACCGCTGGCCGCGTCGGCGTCGGGCTGGACGCCATCGGGCTGCTTGGCATCAAACTGGACTCCAGCCCTGATCGCACTGGCACAGGCTTGCTCAAGCGTGACCGCAGCGATGGGCGCGCCATGTCTGAATACGGCGAGCTGGGGCTGACCGCTAAACTAAGACTGGATGAACACGTGTTGCGCCTGGGCACATTGATACCCACCTTGCCCGTCGCCATGCATAACGATAGCCGCCTGTTGCCGCAAACGTTCCGTGGTGGCTGGCTGCAAGCCCAGGGCAACGATGCCCTTAGCTTCGACCTGGGCCGCTTTGATGCCATCAATCTGCGCGATTCGTCGGACTATCAGAGCATGCAGCCCGTACAAGGCGGCGCGCGCAATGTCATAGTGACCGGCAAACAGCAGAGCAACGCCTTTGACTTTGCTGGCGCCACTTATGCTTTCAGCCCTGATACACGCGCCAGCTATCACTACGGCGAGCTAGATTCCATCTACCGCCAACATTACCTGACCCTCAACCATAGCCGGGCACTGGGTGGCGGCAGCCTGAATGCTAACCTGCGTTACGCCGACAGCAGTGATGCCGGACGCAGCAATGTCGACAACCGCATGACCAGTCTGGCGCTCTCCTGGCAGTCCGGCATGCATCGCCTGGCCAGCAGCTACCAACAGATGGATGGCAATACCGGCTTCGCTTACCTGCAGGGCACCGACCCCTTTCTGGTCCACCTGGTACAGATCAACGACTTTGCCAATCGTGGTGAGCACAGCTGGCAAGTACGCCATGACTACAGTTTCGCCGATCTGGGCTTGCCGGGCCTGAAGCTGATGAACCGCTACACCCACGGCGACAATATCAACATCGTCAGCGGCAGCGACAACGCCAGTGAATGGGAGCGCAACACCGATCTGGCTTACACCATACAAAGCGGACCATTGGAGAATCTATCCCTGCACTGGCGCAACGCGACCTACCGCAGTAGCTTCGCCAGCGACATGGATGAAAACCGCTTTATTATCGGCTACACCTTCTCACTCTGAGATAACTTGGACAGCCCGCAAACGGGCTGACAACATACCTGCTGCCATGCGCATGACAAACGAGTCAACGCATGGCCTTCTGTTATAGGAGCGCCCCCATGCGCACACTCTCTACTCTGGAAGGCAACAGCCAGCGACTCGACGGCGGTGCCATGTTCGGCAACGCTCCCAAGGCCCTCTGGTCCCGCTGGGTCGAGGTCGATGACAAAAATCGTATCGCCCTGAGTTGCCGCGCACTGCTGGTTCAGGAAGACAATCGCAACATACTGGTAGAAACCGGAATCGGCGCCTTTTTCGCACCGCATCTGAAAGATCGATACGGCGTCGTGGAAGACCGGCACGTACTGCTCGACAGCCTGGCCGCCGCTGGCTTGACTGACGCTGATATTGACGTGGTGGTACTCACGCATCTGCACTTCGATCACGCTGGCGGACTACTTAGTGCCTGGCAGGAAGGCCAGCCTTCGCAGCTGCTTTTCCCCAATGCAACCTTCATCACCGGACAACGCCACTGGCACCGCGCCAAGCGACCGCATCCGCGCGATCAGGCCTCGTTCATCCCGGAGTTGCTGACACTATTGGAAAATAGCGGGCGCCTCGAGCTGATTGACGACGGCCAGGCGTCTGCCACTCTGGGCGCAGGCTGGCGTTTCCGGTTCAGTGATGGCCACACACCAGGGCTGATGATTCCCATCATCGATATGCCCGATGGCCCCGTGGTCTTCCCCGGCGATCTGATCCCTGGTGCACCCTGGGTTCACTTGCCCATCACCATGGGCTACGACCGGTTCCCGGAAGCGTTGATCGAGGAAAAAGAAGCCTTGCTGGACAATCTGGTATCACGTAATGGGCGATTGGTATTCACCCACGACCCGCGCGTTGCCATGGCGCGAGTAGCCCGCGATAGCGAAAGCGGGCGCTACAGCGTGGATGACAGTCAGGCGCAGATCAGCGGTCTGAATCACTGACACAGAAAGCCCCTGTTGCCGTTGACGGGTTATGGTCAGCGGCAGGGTGCCCTATACTCCGGCACTGGATAACGCTGTACCGGCCTGTGCCGGTCTTGTCCCCGGGGTATCTGAGGCATGAGCAATACCAACAACGCTGCTATTTTCCGCTGGCTGGCTTTTATCACCGCAAGCCTGTTCTTTCTCTATGAATTCGTCGCGCGCATCGAGCCCAGCCTCGCCGCTACCGACATCAGCCGCTTCCTTGGCCTGAGCAATACCGGCTTTGGCATTCTGGTCAGTCTGTTCTTCTGGATTTACGCACCCATGCAGCTGGTGGTGGGCCTGGCACTGGACCGCTATGGCGTGCGGCGTACTGTTGTACCCGCGATTCTGTTTTGCGCGCTGGGCACGGCACTGTTTGCCGCGACCGACTGGTTAGCGCTAACGGCCGCAGCACGCTTACTGACAGGACTGGGCGCCTCCTTCGCCTTTGTTGGTGCGCTCTATGTGGTCAACCACCAATTTGCTCCGGAGCGCTTTGCGGTGCTCTCGGGTATCGTCAATGCCACCGGCATGCTGGGCGCGGCGATCGGCGCGGTGGCGCTATCCAGTGCGATCGAAGTCAGTGGCTGGCGTAATGTCTTCCTGATCAGTGGTGCCGCCGGACTAGGCCTGTTCCTGCTGGCACTGCTCTTTCTGCACGGCGTGCGTGATGCCGAAGCGCGCAACGACAATCTGCTCAGCCCGCTGCGCACGGTACTGAGCAGCCCACGAATCTGGCTGATTGCAGTACTCGGCGCGCTTTACTATATGCCGGTGAACGTATTTGGCGGACTCTGGGGCCAGCAGGAGATGATCAAGGATCATGCGCTGTCGCCCGTACAGGCTGAAACCGCGATTTCCATGATCTACTGGGGCATGGCAGCCGGTAGCATCACCGCCGGCCTGATCTCCGACTGGCTTGGCCATCGCAAATGGCTGGTCGTTATCAGTGCCCTGCTGGCGGCAGCCGCCTACGCGCTGGCCATTTACGGCAGCTCGACCAGCTTGCCGCAAACTGCTGCACTACTATTTATCGCCGGCTTTTTCGGCGGCGGCCAGATGCTTACCTTTGCTATGGCCAAAGAGGGCGAGCCCGTCGAGGTATCCGGCTCGATCATTGCGTTCGTCAATATGATCGGCATTGGTGGCGCGCTCATCTTTCAACCCCTGCTGGGCTATCTACTGGACCTGCAGCACGGCGACTTTGCCCTGGCAACCAGCACTATTCCGCTATGTTTGCTGGCCAGCGCCCTGCTTGCCATGCTGGTCCGCGAAGAACGCCATCCCGACCATATTTCCGCTGTTAAGACTACCCCCTGATGGAGACCTGCATGTCTGATTCTGCACTGCCCGTATTGGCCGAGCGCCGCGGCCATATCGGCCATCTGACCCTCAACCGCCCTGCCGGACTCAACGCCCTGACGCTGGAGATGGTGCGCCTGCTGCGCAGCCAACTGGAACAATGGGCTGAGGATACAGACGTACATGCCGTGGTGCTGCGCGGCGCTGGTGAGCGTGCCTTCTGCGCCGGTGGCGACATTCGGGGCATCTACGAACAGCATCTGGCCGGCGAGCCCAACATCGATACCTTCTTCGAAGAAGAATATGCCCTGGATGCTTATCTGCATGCCTATACCAAGCCGGTACTGGCGCTGATGGACGGCTTTGTGCTCGGTGGCGGCATGGGCCTGGCTCAAGGCGCAAGCATCCGGGTGATTACCGAGCGCTCACGCCTAGGCATGCCAGAAACCGGCATCGGCTACTTTCCGGATGTGGGCGGCAGTTATTTTCTGCCCCGCCTACCGGGCGAAATCGGCCTCTACCTGGGCATCACCGGTAATCATCTACGCAGCGCCGATGCGCTCTATGCCGGACTGGCCGACCTGTGCCTGCACAGCGATCAGCTCAACGAACTGGATCGCTTGCTCGACGCCTTTGATGGCACGCAAAGCAACCTGCACGACCAGATCGCCGCTTTAGCCCAATGCCCGCTGCCAGAGCCTGAGCTGCGCGCCCTGCAACCGGCTATCGATTCGCACTTTGCGCAGCCGGACATAGGCGCCATTCGCGCTTCGCTGGCGACAGAAACGCGTCCGGACTTTGCCGACTGGGCAGCCGCAACGATCAGCGTGATCGACAGCCGCTCGCCCATTGCCATGGCCGTTACGCTTGAACTGCTGCGCCGCGGCCGACATATGAGCCTAACTGACTGCTTTGCCATGGAGCTGCACCTGGATCGTCTGTGGTTTGACGGTGGCGATATCATGGAGGGCGTAAGAGCGCTGCTGGTCGATAAGGATAAGCAGCCAAAATGGAACCCGGCGCATATCGATCAACTCGATAGCCAGCGCATTGCCGCGTTTTTTGCTGATCTTTAAAGCCTAACAGCGCGTCAGTGAAAGTCCCGGCTGCGTATGGTCAACCCGGTTAATAGCTCGGTGAGATCGTGCAGCTGGCGGGCAATTACATGACGCACACCATCGCGCGCCTCAAACCGGCCTTTGACCAACAGCAGCTGAGAACCAACCAACGCCTGGCGCTGGCGTTCTGCCAAATCGCGCCAGACCACTACGTTGATCATGCCAAACTCGTCTTCCAGGGTGACAAAAGTCACCCCGGTTGCGGTACCAGGGCGCTGCCGCCCCACGACCAACCCCGCCACGACAACCGGGCTATCCGGTTCCAGCTGCAACAGGTCACGGAAGCTGCGGCAACGCCGACTATCAAGTTCGGTACGCAAAAGGCTCAGCGGGTGCGGCCCGAAGGTCGTGCCCACACTGGCATAGTCTGCCTGCATATCTTCCACCACGCTGGGGGCCGGTATGGCTGCGGGCGCTTCCCGCGGAGCACTTTGGCCACTGAACAGCGCCAGCTGCGGCTCGACCCCGGCAACCGCCCAGCGCGCACGAAAACGCCCGCCTGCCAGTGCCCGCAAGGCACCCGAGTCGGCCAACAGCGAGCGCGAACGAGCGCCAAGCTCAGCGCGCTGCACCAGGTCTGCCACATCAGCGAAAGGCTGTAGCTCGCGCGCCGCCACGATCCGCTGCGCCTCTGGCTCGCTGAAGCCTTTTATTTGCCTGAGCCCAAGACGAATAGCCATCTGCTCGGTCCGGGCCGGCTCCAAGGTGCAATCCCAATCGCTGTGCTCTACGTCTACCGGGCGGGTCTCAATACCGTGTCGGCGCGCGTCCTGCAGCAATTGATCCGGACTATAAAAGCCCATTGGCCAACTGTTGATCAGCGCACAGGTGAAAGCCGCGGGTTCATGACATTTGAGCCAACAACTGGCGTAGGTCAACAGCGCAAAGCTGGCAGCATGCGACTCAGGGAAACCATAGCTGCCAAAACCCTTGATCTGCTCAAATATCCGCGCGGCAAATTCACGGCTGTAACCACGTTCCAACATACCGTCGGTCAAGCGCTGCTCATGCGGCTCAAGCCCGCCATGACGCTTCCAGGCTGCCATGGAGCGCCGCAACTGATCAGCCTCTCCAGGCGTATAACCGGCGGCCACAATGGCCAGCGCCATCACCTGCTCCTGAAATAGCGGCACCCCCAGCGTGCGCTCAAAGACCTGTTTCAACTCCTCGGAGGGATAGACCACCGGCTCCTCGCCATTTCGGCGGCGCAGATAGGGGTGCACCATATCGCCCTGAATGGGCCCGGGGCGCACAATAGAGACCTCAATCACCAGGTCATAGAAGTTCTGCGGACGCAGCCGCGGCAACATCGCCATCTGCGCCCGCGATTCAATCTGAAATACACCAACAGTATCGGCCCGGCTGATCATCTCGTAAGTTGGCTTGTCATCCGCCGGGATACTGGCCAGCGAAAGATCGAGGTTGCGGTAATGGCGCAGCAGATCGAAACAGCGACGCAGCGCACTGAGCATACCCAGCGCCAGAATATCCACCTTGAGCAACCCGACCGCATCCAGATCGTCCTTGTCCCACTGGATAACCGTGCGCTCGGCCATACTGGCATTTTCGACCGGCACCAACGTATGCAGAGGAGCTTCGGAAATCACGAAACCACCCGGGTGTTGCGACAGATGACGGGGAAAACCTATCAGCTCCCCTGCCAGGGTCAGAATTCGATGCAATGCAGGATTGTTCGCGTCAAAGCCGGCCTCGGCGAGACGCTCGGCATCAGGTAGCGTTCGGCGCCAGCGACCACAACAACGCGCCAACTGATCAATCTGCTCACCCGGCAAACCTAGCGCACGCGCCACATCGCGCAGCGCACCAGCAGCATGATAGGTATTGGCGACCGCCGTCAGTGCTGCCCGCTCACGACCGTAACGCCGAAACACATACTGAATCACCTCTTCTCGCCGCTCGTGCTCAAAGTCCACGTCGATATCCGGCGGCTCGTCGCGTTCGCGGGAGATGAAGCGTTCGAACAGCATATTGCTGTGCACGGGATTGATCTCGGTAATACCTAAGGCATAGCAGACTGCCGAGTTGGCCGCCGAACCCCGCCCTTGGCAGAGTATCTGCTGACGGCGGGCAAACTCGACAATATCCTGAACCGTCAGAAAGTAGCTGTCGTAGCCTTTCTCGGCGATCAGTTGCAGCTCGTTTTCGACCTGCTCGGTAACCTTGTCCGAGACGCCATCGGGCCAGCGCCAGCGCATACCGCGCTGCGTCAGTTCCCGCAGCCAGCTGGCCGGCGAGTGCCCGCTCGGTACTACCTCATGGGGATATTGATAACGCAGTTGTCCCAGATCGAAGTGGCAGCGTTTGGCAATCCGCAGGGTTTCTGTCAATAACGCCGCCGGATAAATCGCCGCCAGCACCGGCAAACTGCGCAAATGCCGCTCGCCGTTGGCAAACAGCCGGTGCCCGGCGTCCATCACTGTGCAGTGGTGCCGTATTGCCGTTATGGTGTCCTGCAGAGCGCGGCGGCCGCGCGCATGCATATGCACATCACCGCTGGCCACGCAGGGTAAGCCAAGCCGCGCTGCCAGGCCTTGTAGCTGATCCAGACGACGTGCGTCGTCCGGGCCACGGTGCAATTCCACCGCCAGCCACAGACGCTGCGTAAAACGCTCAGCCAACCAGCGGCCATGCGCCTCATTCTGATCGTCATCCGGCAACCACAGTGCCAGCAAGCCATCCGTAGTCTCATCCAGATCCTCAGCCAACAGCTGGTAGTCGCCCTTTTTCGCGCGGCGCCGGGCCCGCGTGAGCAAACTGCAGAGATGCTGGTAACCAGTCAGGTTCTCAACCAGCAAGACCAACCTGGGCCCTTGGTCTATTTGTACCTCACTACCGACAATCAGTTTAAGGCCCGCGGCCTGTGCGGCCTGCCAGGCACGCACAATACCCGCCAGCGTGGCCTCATCAGTAATCGCCAAGGCCGAGTAACCATGCTGGTGAGCGCGCTCAAACAGCTCTTGCGCACTAGAGGCTCCGCGTTGAAAGCTGAAATTGGAGAGGCAGTGCAGTTCCGCGTAAGGGCTACTCATGCAAACCATCCATGCACCCAGAACTGATCCGGTTTGCCTGCCGGGTGAAAGACCCAGGCACGACGCCCGTCTGCGGTTTCGATCAGATAGTAATCACGCCGCACGTCAGCGCCATCCCACCAACCGGATTCAATTCGCTCCGGCCCGGCCAATACCCGTGGAAAAAAGTCAGATAAGGGCTGCGGGTCAGACAACAACCAGCCCGGCCGCGGCACCTGTGCGCCGCTAACGCGAGTGCCCTGACCCAACTCGCTCCAGGCACGCTCAGGTCGGTGATCTGCCTGCGCAGCGATGCCACCAACAGCCTCGTCACCAAGGCGCGCGCGCAGGCGTTCGCGTAGTTGCTCCCAGCCGAGTGACTGCTGAGGTCGCTCAGTAAAAAGCTCGGCCGCCGCCGGGACAAAACGCGGTAAATCCTGAGCCTGCAGGCTCAAGGCTTGCACCGGCGCTACCAATTGCACCGGTTCAAGGCGTCCACGCGCCAGCTCGAATAACATCTCGGGTTCACGCTCGGCGCTAAGCAGACCCACCCTGACCTCGGTGGCCGTTCCACCACGATGCTCAAGCAACAACAAGAAACGCTGAACACCACAGTCGCGGCCAGCGAGAAAGCTGGCCAGATCAGCGGTTAAACGGCGTAAGGGAAACAACAAAGCGGTACTGGACTCGACATCAAAGTTGAACTCAATGCGCCCATGAAAGTGATCAGGCGGACGATAGCAATCCAGCGCCTGCGGCAAATGCCCGTGCAGGCGGTCAATATGCTCCAGCACCGCCCGCGAGAAACGTTTGGCGACACTCGCCCGCGGCAATGCATGCACCTGCTCCAGACGGCGCAAGCCCATCCCGGCAAAAGCGCTGGCCACTTCGGGCGCAAAGCCACAACGACTAATCGGTAAGCTGCCCAACCGCTGTGGTAATTGCGCTTCGTCTACCGCCAAGCCATCGGCCACGTTAGCCAGTATTCGTGCGGCCAGGGCATTGGGCGCCAGCACAATACGATGCTGAAACCCCAGTGCCTGCAGCTCTTCGCGCAAGCGCTGCTCAAAGCGCGGCCAGGGACCGAACAGACTCAAGCTGGACTCCACCTCCAGCAACAGAGCGCGGGGGAAATCCAGACTGACATGGGAGCTGAAGCGGTAACCCCAGGCCGCCAGAAACTGTTGCCAGTGCTCCACCTGCTGCGGCTGGTACTCTTCACAATCAAAGTGTTCAACCAGAGCCCGAGCAACTGTCAGGGTCTGGCCACGGCGAAGCCCCAACGCCTGGGCCGAAGGATTGACCGCCTGCAGCACCCGTCGCTGCAGTGGTCCGCTGAGTAAGACCAGCGGAGCCTGCGGATCGTCACGACGGCGCAACACCGCATCCAGCGCCAATTGTGGGAAAAGAATACAGGCCCAACGCATGCGCGCCTCAGTGCCAGCCGGAAAAATGGATCGGCTTAGCCGGTGCCAAGCCACCTCGGCATTTGAGAATGCGCAGCTGCGGCGGGCGTAGCTCAAGCAACAGCCGAACAGCCGCCGGAGAGGAGTTCACCGCTTCCTTTTGTGGGCGACAGACAAAGGCCAGCGTCTGCCCGCTATCAGCTGCCACCTGTAAACGTCGCAAGGCCCTATCATTGGCGCGCTCAGGCCAGCTCACCACAGCGCCACAACTACCGGAGCGCAAGCACTGCTCGGCCGCCCACAGTGCATCGCTTCCCGTGGCCCGAATAATCGACAACTGAGACAACGTGACCCCGGCCATTAACCAGGCGGCAGGAAAGGGAATCGCCGGCGGGCCGACCAGCACGACTCGCTCACCGGCTAGCGTCAAACGCGCCAGGGTTGGCCACAGCAGCTGCAACTCACCGCTGCCCAGTGTCGGCAAGAGTAATTCATTGACCGCTGCCGCCTGCCACCCGCCAGCGGGCAGCACCGCATCCAGCCCAGAGTGCCCGGTAGGCTGGCGCGTCGTGGGCGGCAAATCCTGCTGACCACGCCATATACGGCGCTCCTGCAGCAAGGTATCAAGCGCAACTACGGACCCCATCGACCACCTCCTGTCTGGATGCAATATACTGTATATCTGTACAGCATATTTATTCAAAGACAGGCGGTCAATCGGTAAACAACAGGAACGACCAATGGTTGGTCAACATTGACCAGGCAAACCAATAGCGGGGGGAAGAAAGACAGATAAAGATCAGTGTTGGCGGTGCGCCAGCCACTCCAGATCCTCGGGGCGGGTTACCTTGATGTTATCCGCACGCCCTTCCACCAGTAGCGGCGCCATGCCGGCCCACTCCATCGCGGAAGCTTCATCGGTAATGCTAGCACCAGCTGCAAGGGCATCCGTGAGGGCTTGCTGCAGCGCGCCCAGACGGAACATCTGTGGCGTATACGCCTGCCAGAACAAGGAGCGATCTGGCGTAGCGCTGACTCGGCCGTCATCGCCCACCTGCTTCAGGGTGTCACGTACCGGAACGGCCAATAGACCACCTACCGGATCGTCGGCCAGGGTATGAATCAACTTCTGCAGATCACTGTCAGTCAGATTGGGGCGAGCAGCATCGTGGACCAACACCCAGTCGGCATCGACGGCGCCAAGCTGGCGCAGCGCCAGCAAACCCTTGAGTACCGAGTCGGCTCGCTCGCGCCCACCTGCCGTGCGAGTGATACGTGAGTCACGAGCGCAGGGCAGCTCATCCCACCAGTCATCAGCGGCCGACAATGCCACAACCAGCCCACTCAGACCGGGCTGATCAAGAAAGCAATCCAGGGTATGTTCAATCAGGGTGCGCTGACCCCAGAGAAGGTACTGCTTTGGCCGGTCTGCCTGCATACGCGAACCGACGCCGGCCGCTGGCAGTACCACCCAGAAAGGAAGTGTCACAGCAATTATTCGCCGCTTAACTGAAACAGGGTTTCACCCTGCTTGACCATACCCAACTCATGTCGGGCACGCTCTTCGACGGTTTCAACACCTTGCTTGAGCTCGATAACTTCAGCTGTGAGCACACGGTTACGCTCCAGCAACTGTTCGTTCTCGCGCTCCTGGCCGGCAATCTGTTGTTTAAGCTGCGCCACATGCGCCAGGCTGCCTTCACCAACCCACAGGCGATATTGTAGGCCAGCCAACAAAACCAAAGCACCTAGCCATAGCCATTTCACAATATCGATACTCCTGCAAGGCTGGCAGGGAGACGTCTGTCCCCCTGCTCAACTTCAGCCGCGGAACTCAGCACGACCGTTATACGGTGCCTGACCGGCCAGTTGCTCTTCAATACGCAGCAGCTGGTTGTACTTGGATACACGGTCAGAGCGGCACAGTGAACCGGTCTTGATCTGACCCGCAGCCGTACCGACAGCCAGATCAGCGATGGTGCTATCTTCGGTTTCGCCCGAGCGATGTGAGATAACCGCAGTGAAACCAGCCGCTTTAGCCATCTGGATAGCTTCCAGTGTTTCAGTCAGCGAGCCGATCTGGTTGAACTTGATCAGAATGGAGTTACCGATTTTCTCATCGATACCGCGCTTGAGGATTTTGGTATTGGTTACGAACAGATCGTCACCAACCAACTGCACCTTGTCACCAATCTTGTCGGTCAACACCTTCCAACCAGCCCAGTCAGACTCATCCATACCATCTTCGATGGAAATAATGGGGTAGCGATCAGCCAAACCAGCCAGATAATCGGCAAACCCGGCCGCATCAAACACCTGACCTTCGCCCGCCAGATCGTACTTGCCGTCTTTATAGAACTCGCTGGAAGCGCAATCCAGGGCCAGGGTTACATCGTCGCCCAAGGTATAGCCGGCATTGGCAACAGCCTCGGAGATAGCAGCCAGCGCATCTTCATTGGACGCAAGGTTTGGCGCGAAGCCACCCTCGTCGCCAACCGCTGTATTCAGACCACGTGCCTTCAGTACTGCCTTGAGGTGGTGGAAAATCTCGGCACCCATGCGCAGCGCTTCTGCAAAGTTTTTGGCGCCGACCGGCTGCACCATGAACTCCTGAATATCCACGTTGTTATCAGCATGCTCGCCACCATTGATGATGTTCATCATGGGTACCGGCATGCTGTACTGACCGGGTGTACCGTTCAGATCAGCAATGTGTGCGTACAAGGGAACGCCCTTGGCCTGAGCTGCAGCCTTGGCCGCTGCCAACGAGACCGCCAGGATGGCGTTAGCCCCCAGGGTAGCCTTGTTCTCGGTGCCGTCCAGCTCGATCATTGCGCGATCCAGCTCAACCTGAGCGATAGCATCGCGGCCAACCAGCAATTCGCGGATGGGGCCATTGATATTGGCAACTGCCTTGAGCACCCCCTTGCCCATGTAACGACTCTTGTCGCCATCGCGCAGTTCGAGTGCTTCACGTGAACCGGTTGAGGCACCGGAGGGAGCACAGGCACTACCGATGATGCCGCCTTCGAGGATAACGTCCGCTTCAACGGTTGGGTTGCCACGCGAGTCGAGCACTTCGCGGCCTTTGATATCAATGATTTTTGCCATCTTTACTTGCTAGCTCCATATAACGGGTAATCGGGGTAAAGGCTCAAGCCGTTTCCAATTCAGGGAAACTCTTGATCAAGTCATCAAGTGTCTTCAACTGGGCGAGAAACGGCTCCAGCTTATCCAGACGCAAGGCACAGGGACCGTCGCATTTGGCGTTGTCCGGGTCGGGATGCGCTTCCAGAAACAGACCGGCCAGGCCTTGGCTCATGCCCGCCTTGGCCAGATCAGTCACCTGGGCACGGCGCCCGCCGGCAGAATCACTGCGACCACCCGGCTGCTGTAGCGCGTGGGTCACGTCAAAGAAAACCGGATACTCAAACTGCTTCATGATGCCGAAGCCGAGCATGTCGACAATCAGGTTGTTGTAACCGAAGCTGGAACCACGCTCACAGAGCACCAGGTTATCGTTACCCGCTTCCTCGCACTTGGTCAGGATGTGCTTCATCTCTTGCGGAGCCAGGAACTGGGCCTTTTTGATATTGATTACCGCACTGGTCTTGGCCATCGCCACGACCAGATCGGTTTGCCGGGACAAAAAGGCTGGCAGCTGGATAATGTCACAGACTTCAGCCACCGGTGCCGCCTGATGCGGCTCGTGCACATCGGTGATGACCGGGACATTGAAGGTGCGTTTGATCTCCTCGAAGATCTTTAGCCCCTCTTCCATCCCAGGCCCACGATAGGAGTTAATTGAAGAACGGTTGGCCTTATCGAAACTGGCTTTGAATACGTAGGGAATACCGAGTTTATCGGTTACTTCTACGTACTTTTCGCAGATTTGCATGGCCAGGTCCCGCGACTCCAGCACATTCATGCCGCCAAAAAGGACGAACGGCTTATCGTTCGCCATTTCGATGTCGCCAACCCGCACGATTTTCTGTGCCATAACCTTTTCGCTTCCTCAGGATTTGCTTTCTTTCTGCTTCAACGCGGCACCGACAAAACCACTGAACAATGGGTGGCCATAACGCGGCGTGGAGGTGAATTCCGGATGGAACTGGCACGCGACAAACCACGGATGATCTGCAACCTCAACCATCTCAACCAGTGCACCATCAACCGAACGACCAGAGATATTCAGACCACCCGCCTGCAGCTCAGGCAGCAGGTTGTTGTTGACCTCATAACGGTGACGATGACGTTCAACAATCACGTCCTTGCCGTAGCAGTCGTGTGCCTTGGAGCCAGCTTCAAGTGCACACTCCTGACCACCGAGGCGCATGGTGCCGCCAAGGTCGGACGCTTCAGTGCGGGTCTGCATTTCACCGCTGGCGGTTTGCCACTCGGTAATCAGACCCACGACCGGATGCTTTGACGTTTTATCGAACTCGGTCGAGTTGGCATCTGCCCAACCCAGTACGTTACGCGCGTACTCAATCACGGCAACCTGCATACCCAGGCAAATGCCCAGATAAGGCACCTTGTTTTCACGGGCATAACGCACCGCTGCAATTTTGCCTTCCACGCCACGCGAACCGAAACCACCCGGAACCAGGATGGCATCGACATCTTCCAGCAGCGCAGTGCCTTCCTGTTCAATGTCTTCGGAGTCGATATAACGCAGATTAACCTTGGTACGGCTCTGAATGCCCGCATGGCTGACTGCCTCAATCAACGACTTGTATGCATCGAGCAGCTCCATGTACTTGCCGACCATGGCGATGGTGACTTCATGCTCCGGGTTCAGCTTGGCATCCACCACGCGCTCCCACTCGGACAGATCGGCACCGCCACATTCCAGACCAAAACGCTCCACAACAAAGTCATCCAGGCCCTGTGCATGCAGCACCATGGGGATCTTGAAGATGGTGTCGACATCTTCCAAACCGATAACCGCACGCTCTTCAACATTGGTAAAGAGTGCGATCTTACGGCGTGAGGACAGGTCAATCGGATGATCAGAGCGGCAAATCAGCACGTCAGGCTGCAGGCCGATGGAACGCAGCTCCTTGACGGAATGCTGGGTCGGCTTGGTCTTGGTTTCACCGGCAGTCGCGATATAAGGCACCAGCGTCAGGTGCATCAGCATGGCGCGCTTGGCACCTACTTCTACCCGCAGCTGACGAATAGCCTCAAGAAATGGCTGGGACTCGATGTCGCCAACGGTACCGCCAATTTCTACCAGCGCGACGTCGGCGTCACCGGCACCCTTGATGATGCGGCTTTTGATTTCATCCGTGATGTGCGGAATGACCTGAATGGTCGCGCCAAGATAATCACCACGACGCTCCTTGCGCAGCACATCTTCATACACTCGACCGGTGGTGAAGTTGTTGGCGCGGCTCATCGTGGAGTTAACGAAACGCTCGTAGTGCCCCAGATCAAGGTCGGTCTCGGCACCATCATGGGTGACGAAGACTTCACCGTGCTGGAAAGGACTCATGGTACCCGGATCCACGTTGATGTAGGGATCCAGCTTGAGCATGGTCACCTTGAGGCCGCGGGCCTCAAGAATCGCCGCCAGGGAAGCCGAGGCAATACCCTTACCCAAAGAAGATACAACACCACCCGTGACGAAGATGTAGCGCGTCATGAAAAACCCATAGATTGAACTGTTAAGCGGCTAATGCCGCGGGGAATCGAAGGGAGTCTGCAGAAGCGGGAGGCGCTTCCAAAGTCTCGTCAAGATGGGAAGTCAGGATACCAGACAGCCCCGACTTGCTCAATCCGAAACAGGCTCCCAACTGACCGTAAAACCGCTTTGCTCGTCGCCAGTCACAGCTGGCTCGGCGTTCCAGCGTCCTGCAACCGAAACCAGCTCATCAGCGCAGTATAGCAAGGGGATACAGGGACGCAGCCAAACAGGTATCTGCGCCTGCTGAAACAGGTGCTTCAACGATTGCTTGCCACGCCCAGGCAGACAGATATGCTCGCCGCCCTGCCGATAGCGAATATGCCAGGGGCCAGCACTGGCGCTGGCTAACGCCAGATGGAGCAAACCATTACCGCCCGCTAATAACTGCACAGCGGATTGTGTACAGGCCTGCGGCACACCAGCCGAAGGCCAGTCGGTGCGCACAAACCACAAGCGACCTGACGAACGGTATAAGCGGTATTCGCCAAGATCGATCTGCGGCTGGCTGTCGGTCGCCGCCGCCAACTGACCCAGCCACTCATCCAGTCTCCGCGACGCCGGTAATAATGCACCCTGCGCAGCTAGCCAGTAGCGCAGCAGATTACGCTGGCGGGCCGGCGACAACGCACTAAGTGCGTCCATGTCCAAGCTAGGCCAATGCCGCAACCAGACATCATTCAGTGGCTTGGACGTCGCACTCAAATCCTCCGCCGCACGCTCATCCAATAACTCATTCGCCTCACCGGCGTGCCCCGCCAGGCGCAACAGGCCCTCTTCTGCCTGTGGCCAGCCATCGCGTAGTGCCGGCAACAACTGGTGCCGCAGCGCAGTGCGAGCAAAACGTGGATCGCGGTTCGCCGGATCTTCAATCCAGGCCAGCCCATGCTCACGCGCCCATAGCTCCAGATCCCGGCGACGCCAAGGCAGCAATGGCCGCAACAGCTGTCCAGCAGCCAGTTGCCGCTGTGCCGGCATACCCGCCAGACCGCGTAGCCCGGTGCCACGCATCATGCGAAACAGCAGCGTCTCCAGCTGATCGTCACGATGATGTGCCAGCAATAGCGTCGCTCCCGCTGGCAGATGCACGGCAAATGCCTGGTAACGAGCACTACGCGCCGCCTCTTCAATGCTTGCCCCCGGCGCCAGCTGAACACGCTCAACGTAAAGCTCAACGCCGCGCTTGGCGCACTCCTGCTCACAGAACGCCACCCACGCGTCCGCCTCGGCACTGAGTCCGTGGTGAATATGCATAGCGGATAGAGGGGGGAGAATCAGCTGGTCACGTAATTGCACCAGCGCATCGAGCAACACCATGGAATCCAAACCGCCGGACAAACCAACAATCCAGGCGGATGAATTCATACAAGGGCCGAGCTGCTGCTGCAGCCCTTGCAAGGTAAACATATTACTTGATACCGAAAGCCATCAGACGCTCATAGCGGCTTTCCAGCAGATCTTCGTCAGACAGCGCCTGCAACTTGTCCAGCTCGGTCAGTAACTGAGCCTTGATTCGCTCTGCGGTTTCTTGCGGAGCACGATGCGCACCGCCCAATGGTTCAGGAATAAGGCTGTCAACCAATCCCAACTCCTTCAGACGCGTAGCGGTAATACCCATGGCCTCAGCTGCGTCGGCAGCACGCTCAGCGCTTTTCCACAGAATGGACGCACAGCCTTCGGGCGAAATAACGGCATAAGTCGAGTATTGCAGCATCATCAGGTGGTCACAAACGCCGATAGCCAAGGCACCACCAGAGCCACCCTCGCCAATCACGGTAGCGATAATCGGTGTTTTCAACCGCGCCATCACTTGCAGATTCCAGGCAATCGCCTCGCTCTGGCCACGCTCCTCTGCATCAATACCCGGATAGGCACCGGGGGTATCAATAAAGGTAACGATCGGCATCTTGAAACGCTCGGCCATTTCCATCAAACGGCAGGCCTTGCGATAGCCTTCAGGTTTGGGCATACCAAAGTTACGGCGCACCTTCTCCTTCACGTCGCGGCCTTTCTGGTGGCCGATCACCATAATCGGGCGACCGTCCAGGCGGGCAACACCGCCCACGATGGCGGCATCATCGGCAAAGTGTCGGTCGCCGTGCAGCTCTTCAAAGTCGGTGAAAATGGCTTTGATGTAATCCAACGTGTAGGGACGCTGAGGATGACGAGCCATCTGCGCGATCTGCCAGCTGCTCAGGTTACCAAAAATGCTTTCGGTCAGAGACTTGCTCTTGTCCTGCAGTTTGGTGATTTCTTCGGTGATATTAAGCGAATTATCACTGCCGACCAGACGCAATTCTTCGATCTTGGCCTGCAGATCCGCGATTGGCTGTTCAAACCCCAAGTATTTCTGGCTGTTGCTCATAGGCATCCATCGTCCGCTTTCGCCCAACGCGGGCATCTAAATTTTGTTTTTACCTTACGGGATTGCCGGGCGCTCGTCGAGCACCCTCACTCCCATCATCTATAGTGCAAAGAGACGCTGTCTTTACCCAACTGGTCACGCAAACTCTGTACTAGATCGTCTGCAGGCTCGACTCGCCACTGCTCACCCAGCTTTAAAACAGCGCTCGAATCGGGTCGCTGAAGCTCTACCGTCACCGCACAACCACCACGATACTGCTGAAACAGGCTGGCCATTTTAGCCAGCGCCTGCTCGCTATGCCGAGTGGTATCCAGGCAGACTCGAACGCTATCGAGCAGACTGGTGCGAGCCTCCTCCAGGCTCATGACACGCTTGGCGCGCATACGCAGACCGCCGGAAAAATCGTCCAGCGCCACTTCACCTTCGACCACCAGCAATGCATCCTTCTGCAGTAGCGCCTGCGCATTCTGATAGGCCTCGGCAAACAGTGAGACCTCAATCCGCGCCGAACGATCATCCAGGGTCACAAACCCAACCTTGTCGCCGCGCTTGCTTTTCATCACGCGCAGATCAAACACCAGACCGGCGATGGTCTGACTCTCACGCGAGGGCCTCAGATCCAGAATGCGCTGACGGGCAAAACGCCGAATTTCACGCTCGTACTCATCAATCGGATGACCGGTCAGATACAGCCCCAGGGTATCCTTCTCGCCGCGCAAGCGTTCCTTGAAGGTCCACTCACGTGCCTTGCGGTAAGACTCATAGACGTCACGCACGGTCGACGGCCCAAGCAGCTCACCAAACAGATCATCGTGGCCACTGTCAGCACTCTTGGCAGTCTGCTCAGCAGACGCCATGGCTTCTTCCATGGCCGCCATCAAGGCAGCACGATTGCGATCCACCTGCTTCAAATAGACCGCTTCATCGGCATCGTAAAACGGACCCAGCGAGTCCAGCGCACCCGAACGAATCAAGGCCTCCATAACCCGCTTGTTAATGCGTTTGTGGTCAACCTTGGCGCAGAAATCAAAAAGATCAATAAAGGTCTCACCGGCCGCACGGGTCTGCACTATGGTCTCGACCGGCCCTTCACCCACGCCTTTGATAGCACCCAAACCGTAAACCACATCACCGGCTTCATCGACCGTGAACTTGTATTCCGACACGTTGACGTTGGGCGGCTGAATGCGCACTTTCATGCTGCGACACTCTTCGATCAGGGTCACCACCTTGTCGGTGTTGTGCATATCCGCCGACAAGACCGCCGCCATGAAAGGCGCCGGGTAATGTGCCTTCAGCCAGGCCGTTTGATAAGAGAGCAAGCCGTAGGCAGCCGAGTGCGATTTGTTAAAACCATAACCCGCAAACTTCTCTACCAGATCAAAGATATTACCTGCCAGATCACCACTAATACCATTATTAGCGCAACCCTCGATAAAGCCGCCACGCTGCTTGGCCATTTCTTCCGGCTTTTTCTTACCCATGGCGCGGCGCAGCATATCTGCGCCACCCAGGGTATAACCCGCCATCACCTGTGCAATCTGCATCACCTGTTCCTGATACAGAATGATGCCGTAGGTTGGCTTCAAAACCGGTTCGAGCCCTGCATACTGGTAATTCGGATGCGGATAGGAAACCACTTCACGCCCGTGCTTACGGTTGATGAAGTCGTCCACCATGCCCGATTGCAGTGGCCCCGGGCGGAACAGGGCTACCAGTGCGATCATGTCCTCCAGACAGTCCGGCTTGAGCTTTTTGATCAGCTCCTTCATGCCGCGTGACTCGAGCTGGAAAACCGCTGTGGTCTCCGCCTTTTGCAGCATGTGATAAGTCGGCGCGTCATCCAGTGGGATAAAGTCGATATTGAGCGGCTCCAGGCCCTGCTTTGCCTGCTCCCGGTTGATGGTTTCCATCGCCCACTTGATGATGGTCAGCGTCCGCAGACCCAAAAAGTCGAACTTGACCAGGCCAGCCGCCTCGACGTCGTCCTTATCAAACTGCGTTACCAGACCGCCACCAGCTTCATCACAATAAAGCGGCGAGAAATCGGTCAGCTTGGTCGGTGCAATAACAACACCACCGGCGTGCTTACCCACGTTACGGGTTATACCTTCAAGCTTGAGCGCCATGTCCCAGATTTCCTGGGCCTCTTCATCTCCGGCCAGAAAATCGCGCAGGATCTCTTCCTGCTCATAGCCCTTGGTCAGCGTCATGCCGACTTCAAAAGGAATCATTTTTGACAGCTTGTCGGCCAAGCCATAAGACTTGCCTTGCACTCGCGCCACATCGCGCACTACGGCCTTGGCCGCCATAGTACCGAAGGTAATGATCTGCGATACCGCATTACGACCGTACATATCGGCCACATACTCGATTACCCGATCGCGCCCCTCCATGCAGAAGTCGACGTCAAAGTCGGGCATGGATACCCGTTCCGGGTTAAGAAAGCGCTCGAACAGCAGGTCATAGGCCAAGGGATCAAGGTCGGTAATCAACAGCGAGTAGGCCACCAGCGAGCCTGCTCCGGAACCACGACCGGGACCAACCGGCACGCCATTGCCCTTGGCCCACTTGATAAAGTCCATGACGATCAGGAAGTAACCGGGAAAACCCATCTGATTGATGATCTTCAGCTCGAAGTTCAGGCGATCAATGTAGACCTGACGCTTGGCCTCATAATCCTCGGTGCCCGGCGGCAAGATCACCTTGAGCCGCTCCTCCAAACCTTCAAACGAGACCTTGTTGAGGAATTCCTCGATGGTCATGCCGTCCGGGATCGGAAAGTCGGGCAAAAAGTGTTTGCCCAGCTGCACGTCGATATTGCAGCGCTTGGCAATCTCGACGCTATTCTCCAACGCCTCGGGGATATCGGCGAACAGCTCAGCCATCTCCTCCGGTGTCTTCAGGTACTGCTCTTCACTATACTGCTGCGTACGCCGAGGATCCCCCAACACGCGCCCCTCACCAATGCACACTCGCGTCTCGTGCGCTTCGAAATCCTCGCGGCGGATAAAGCGCACATCATTGGTCGCAACCACTGGACAGCCCTTGCGGATACCCAAGGCCACCGCTGCGTGCAAGTGCTCTTCATCATTGACGCGGCTGGTACGCTGCAGCTCAAGATAAAAACGGCCGGGGAAAACCCCCATCCAGTAATCCAGCAGATCGTCTGCCGCGGCGGGCGAGTTGGACAACAGCGCCAAGCCGATCTCGCCCTCTTTGGCACCCGACAAGGCGATCACGCCCTCGCTCGCCTCAGCAATCCACTCCCGGCGAATCGTCACCAAGCCGTTGCGCTGGCCCTCGGTGTAGCCACGGGAGATAAGTTCGGTCAGGTTGCGATAACCTTCTTTGTTCATCGACAGCAACGTCATGCGCGTCAGTTGACTATCGTCCTCACCGCCCAGCACCCACAGGTCCACACCAGAAATCGGCTTGATGCCCGCACTCATGGCGCCGCGATAAAACTTGACCAGGCTGCACATATTGTTTTGGTCGGTCACGGCAACTGCGGGCATCCCGTTGTCCACCACTGACTTGATCAAGGGTTTGACCTTGACCAGACCATCGACCAGTGAGTACTCGCTATGGACACGCAGGTGAACGAAGGAAAAGCTCATATAAATCCTGTTTCAGAGGGCAAGCGGCAAGACCGCTGATTGTAACTAGGGGGGAAGCTGGCGACCAGACGCAGAGAGCACAAGTGCGATGCTAAACCAGCACCGCTCGCACAGGCGCGAAAGAGCGCCGGTGAATGGGGGTAGCCCCCAGGTCGCGCAATGCCTGCAAATGGACCGGCGTAGGATAACCCTTATGCTTGGCAATACCGTAGCCAGGATATTGCTGATCCAGCAGTTGCATCTCACGGTCACGCGCGACTTTAGCCAATATGGAGGCCGCTGCAATGGCTGGTACGCGACTATCGCCCTTGATCACCGGCTCACTGCGCATGGGTAATGCAGGGCAGCGATTACCATCGATCAATACCAGATCGGGGCGGAGCGACAAACCCGCAACAGCGCGCTGCATGGCCAGCATGGTGGCGTGCAAAATATTCAGCTCATCAATCTCATCCACCTCGGCGCGTGCAATACACCAAGCCAATGCCTGTTGCTGTATCAATGGAAACAGGGCCTCACGCCGAGCCTCGGTCAATTTTTTCGAGTCGTTCAAGCCGGCTATCGGACGGCTTGGATCAAGAATCACCGCCGCCGTCACCACAGCCCCGCAGAGTGGCCCGCGTCCCACTTCATCGACGCCCGCCACCAACTCGCCGTCAACCGGAGCGACCCAGTCCATCATCAGTTGCGTCACGTCAAATGCCCTCGCGTATTCAGCAGCTCCGACACAGCATCTGCCGCCGCCTGATCAGCATTACGCCGCAGACTGTGGTGCAACTCGACAAATACCTGCTGCGTCGCCTCACGCTCACGCGTTGGCAGTAAACGCTCCAGCAACGCCGCACCCATCGCCTCTGGCGTAGCGGCGTCCTGCAGAAACTCAGGGGCAACTTCACGCCCGGCCAACAAGTTGGGCAGCGACACGTGTCCGACCTTGACCAGACGCTTGAGAATGCGGAACGTCAGCCCGGCCATGCGATAAGCCACGACCATGGGGCGTTTGAACAGCATGGCTTCCAGCGTGGCAGTGCCAGAGGCGATTAGTACTGCGTCGCAAGCCGCCAGCACCTCATGGGCCTGACCATCAAACAGGGTTAAGGGAAGTTCGAGCCCACTTTCCGCCAGAATGTCATTCATCTGCTGGCGTCGCTCGGAACTGGCACAGGGCATGACAAATAACAGCTCTGGCTCGCGCTCCTGACACCAGGCCGCGGTATCCAGAAACAGCCGTCCCAGCTTGCGCAACTCGCCATTACGGCTACCTGGCAGCAATGCAAGAATGCGCTTGTCCTGCGGTAAGCCCAGCGCCTCACGTGCAGCCCGACGATCAGGCTGCAGTGGAATCTGATCAGCCAGCGTATGCCCAACACAACGGACACTAACCTCGTGGCGGCGATAGACTTCTTCTTCGAAGGGAAACAGAGTGAGCATCAGATCAGTCGACTTGCGGATACCCAGCACCCGTTTTTCACGCCAGGCCCACACCGAGGGGCTCACGTAATGCACGGTAGGAATACCGGCGTCGCGCAGCTGCTGTTCTACATTGAGTGTAAAGTCAGGCGCGTCAATCCCGATGAACACGTCAGGATTCTCGCCTTTCAGGTAACTGACCAGGTCGCGACGAATACGCAGCAATTCACGCAAACGCCCCAGCACTTCGACCAGCCCCATGACTGACAGCCGCTCCATAGGCACCTGGCTCTGCATGCCTTCGGCGAGCATGCGTGGCCCACCGATACCGATAAAACGAGCGTTGGGGAAGCGTTGCTTCAGTGCCTTTATAAGGCCTGAGCCCAAAGTATCGCCCGACGCCTCGCCAGCCACCAGAGCGATACACAAGGGTTTATCAGAGTGCAGCATCAACGGGACCCGCTCGGGTTATCGGGTGATGCCTCGCGTGGAGGCCAGGATAGAGTCGCGATACAGCGCCACCTCAGGGAATAGTTCAGCTGATTCTTCCAGCTCAACAAGGGCGTCTTTCAAGGTTCGACCTTGGCGGTACACCAGCTTATATGCGCGGCGCAGCGCCGTTACCAGCTCTGCAGAGTAACCGCGACGACGCATACCCTCGAAATTCATACCATGGGCACTGGCCGGGTTGCCGCTCACCATGACAAACGCCGGGATATCCTTGAACACCGCCGTATTGGCAGCACTCATCGACCAGGGACCCAAGCGACAAAACTGATGAACCGTCGTGTACCCGCCCAGGATGGCGCCATCGCCGACATGAACATGGCCGGCGATGGTGGCGTTATTGGCCATGATAATGTCGTCACCCACAACGCAGTCGTGCGCCACATGCACATACGCCATCAACAGGTTGTTGCTACCAATGCGCGTGACGCCCTGATCCTGAACAGTACCGCGGTGCAGCGTGCAGCCTTCGCGTATGACGTTGTTATCACCGATGATCAGCCGCGTTGGCTCACCGTTGTACTTTTTGTCCTGGCAGTCTTCACCGACTGAGGCAAACTGAAAAATACGGTTGCCTTTACCGATAGTGGTAGGGCCTTTGATGACAACGTGCGAGGCAACACGCGTACCAGCAGCAATCTCTACGCCCGGACCAATAAAGCTCCAGGGGCCAACCTCAACGTCATCGGCCAGGCTGGCTGCCGGGTCAACAATCGCCTGAGGATGAATTCTACTCATACCCGACGTTCCGCACAGATGATTTCGCCAGAGCACACTTCCTTGCCATCCACTACCGCGCGGCAAGCAAACTTCCAGATACCACGTCTGTCACTGAGGTAACGCGCTTCAAGTTGCAGCTGATCACCCGGCACTACCGGCTGACGGAAACGCAGCTTATCGGAGCCGACAAAGTAATAAAGCGTGCCATCGGAAGGCTGAACACCCATCATTTTAAAACCCAGAAGACCAGCCGCCTGCGCCATGGCTTCAATGATAAGCACACCCGGCATGATGGGGTGCTGCGGAAAGTGTCCGTTAAAAAAGGGCTCGTTAACCGACACATTCTTATAGGCGCGAATATGCTTACCCTCAAGGTCCAGCTCCACTACCCGATCAACCAACAGAAACGGGTAACGGTGAGGCAGGTATTCTTTTATTTCGTTGATATCCATGTATTCGCAGGCCTTGCTGAAAAAAGTATAGGCACCTAAGAGGTGCTGATCAGGATTTGGATGAGTCCTGCGTCCCTTGAGTCACCACCTGGAGCTGCTTCTCCAACTGCTGAACCCGTTTCGCCAGCGTGTCCAGTTGGCGAATGCGTGCAGCACTCTTCCTCCATTCTGCCGCCGGCTGCATCGCCGTGCCGGAAGAATAGGCACCAGGCTCTGTAATTGAGCGCGTCACCATGGTCATGCCACTGACAAATACATTGTCGCAAACCTCGATGTGGCCGACCATGCCCACCCCACCCGCAATCATGCAATGCTTGCCAATATGGGTGCTGCCGGAAATACCCACACAGGCCGCCATGGCCGTGTGATCACCAATATGTACGTTGTGCGCGATCTGAATCTGGTTGTCGAGTTTGACGCCGTCGCCAATCAAGGTGTCGGCAACGGCACCGCGATCAATGGTGGTATTCGCGCCAATCTCTACGTCATTGCCGATGCGCACACCACCAATCTGGGCAATCTTCTGCCACTGCCCGGCGTTGTTGGCAAAACCGAAGCCCTCGGAACCGATAACCGCTCCGGACTGAATCACCACACGCTCACCAATAACAACATCGTGATAGACAGTGACCCGAGCCGCCAGCCACCCGCCCTCGCCTATTTGTGAGCGAGCACCGACAACACACTGAGCACCGATACTGGTATGTGCAGCAATATGCGCTCCAGACTCGATGACAGCGCCAGGACCAATGCTGGCAGTGGGATCAACCACAGCGTCTTCAGCCACGACCGCGGCAGGATGAATTCCAGCTAAAGCACGTGGTTTGGGATCAAAATGGTGCGACAAGCGCGCATAGCTCAAATACGGATCGGCGACGATCAACGCATTACCGGCAAAGCCGTCTGCGTCAGACTCGGTCAAGAGGACCGCGCCAGCGCGCGTATTTGCCAAAAACTTGCGGTACTGACTGTTGGAAAGAAAAGCCAGGTGCTGCGGATCAGCCTCCTGCAGCGTGGCCAGACCGCTGATCAACAGATCAGGGTCACCAACCAGACGCGCGCCGAGCTCTTCAGCCAGGCGCGCGAGGGTAAAGCTGACGTTGCCAGTCATGGCGATACTTCAGCGAGTGCTGTTCAGGCGTTCGATAACCTGACGCGTGATATCAAACTCTGGCTTGACCTCAACCACACCGCCGCGGTCCAGCACCAGATCGTAGCTGCCGTTCTGCAGAATAGTCTCAACCGCTGCATCCAGCTTGGGCTTGAGTGCTTCCAGCATTTCACGGTCGGACAAGGCTTTGGCTTCGTTCAATTCCTTGGACTGAACCTGGAATTCACGCGCTTTCTGGCGGAATTCAAGCTCCAGCTTTTCACGCTCGCTCTGATTCAACTGAGCGCCGTCACGCTGCAGACGCTCTTGCAGACGCTTGGCTTCTGCTTCGAGGTTCTTCAGGCGTTGCAATTGAGCACCAAACTTCTTTTCCGCATCAACGGAGTACGCTTTGGCTGCATCTGACTCAAGCAGAGCCATTTGGTAGTCCAAAACTGCAATCTTCATTTCAGCAGCGGCCTGAAAACTGACCAATGCCAGCAGCGACAATACTGTCACGCGAATAAACTTACCCACTCTAATACTCCCGATTGCACATCGTTGATTTTCTGAATCAGAACGTCTGACCCAGAGTAAATTGGAACACCTGCGTATCATCCTCAGACTGGCTGTTCAGCGGCATACCCAAACTGAAACCCAGTGGGCCCAACGCAGTTAGCCATGACAGACCAATACCCGCGCTGTATCGCATATCGGCTAGTTCGACATCACCACAGCCTGGGTTATCTGAGCCATTGTTCAACACAGAGTTGGAACAATACGTATCGTAAACGTTACCCACATCAAGGAACAGTACCGTGCGCAAGGAACGCTGATCCTTCACGAAAGGCGCCGGAAAAATAAGCTCTGCGCCGCCAGTAAGCTTGATGTTACCACCGAAGGGCAACTGATCCTGATCCGGATCAGCTGTTGCCGGCGTACTTTTCGGCCCCAGGGTACTGTCTTTGTAGCCACGCACCGAACCGATACCACCGGCATAGTAATGCTCATAGAAGGGCATTTGATCGGTAGAGCCAAAGCCTTTGCCAAAACCAAGGTCGGTATGGAAGCGCAGCGTAAGATCATCCGTCATGGCAAAGAAGCGTTGTGCGCGATAATCCAGCTTGTAGAAGCTCAGATCGCTACCCGGTATGGAAATATCAAAGCCCAGATTTTGCGAGTAGCCACGGTCAGGGAATACGCCCCGGTTAAGGGTGTTCTGCGACCATGAACTGTTAAAGAAGAAGTTGGTAAAGCTATCCCCTTCCTTGTCCAGGAAGTTAACAATTTCCTGGACGGTGTAGGTCCCGGTCTTCAAGCTATCTTGCTGAGCACTCAGACCAAAAGAGACACGTGAGTTGTCACTGATCGGGTAACCGAAATTAAAGCCACCGCCGAAAGAGTCGACCGCATAGCTGGAAATGTCGACGTTCAGCTCATCATAGTCAGTTGTGCGATAAAAGGCGTTGTAACCCAGGCTGATACCGTCAACGGTAAAGTAAGGATTCAAAAAGCCGTACGACAACGAAGTCTGATACTCGGACCGGTTGGCGCCGACGCTTACGCGATTACCGGTACCAAAGAAGTTATTCTGGCTGATCGAGCCGCCCAGAATAATACCCGAGCTCTGCGAGAAGCCCAGGCTCGCCGTCACCGAACCGGAGGGCTGTTCTTCTACGGTGTAGTTCACGTCGACCATATCCTCAGCACCGGGAACAGGCACTGTTTCGACGTTCACTTCCTTGAAGTAACCAAGGCGCTCCAGGCGCGTCTTGGACTCATCAATCAGATAGGTAGACGCCCAGCCAGCTTCCATTTGGCGCATCTCACGACGTAGCACCTGATCATCTGTCTTGGTGTTGCCACGGAAATTGATGCGATTGACATAGGCGCGATTGCCAGGGTCCACATAGAAAGTAACCGATACCGTCTTGTCGTCTTCGTGAATCTCCGGAATACCATTGACGTTGGCGAAGGTATAACCCTCGTTCCCCAAGCGACGACTGATCAGATCAGAGGTTGAGGTCACTACCTGGCGGGAGAACACCTGATTGGGTTCAATCAACATCAAACGCTTGATTTCGGCTTCGCCCACCACCAGGTCACCGGAAAGACGAACATCGCGGATCGTATAGCGATCACCTTCGTTAATATTAACGGTGACATAGACGTGCTTCTTGTCAGGCGTAATAGATACCTGAGTCGAAGACACAGCCATGTTGATGTAACCGCGATCGAGGTAGTAAGAGCGTAAGCGCTCCAGATCGCCCGCCAGCTTCTCACGCGAGTACTTGTCATCGTTGCGCAGGAAAGACAGCCAGCCACTGGTCTTCAGTTCGAATAGATTAACCAGCTCTTCGTTATCGTAAACCGTATTACCTACCACGTTGATATGAGCGATAGAGGCAATTGAGCCTTCATCTACCACAATTTTCAGCGCTACTCGGTTGCGCGGCTCGGGAATGACCTGGGTTTCGATGTCAGCCGAATAGCGGCCTTGAGAAACGTACTGGCGCAGCAACTCGTTACGCACGCCTTCCAGTGTAGCGCGCTGGAAAATCTCGCCCTCGGACAAGCCCGCAGCGCTCAACCCCTTGAGCAGATCTTCGCTCTTGATTGCCTTGTTGCCCTCAAGCTCGATTGACGAAATTGAAGGTCGCTCAACCACGCTAATAATAAGCACATCGCCATCACGGCCGAGCTGTACATCCTCGAAGAAGCCGATGCGGAACAACGCACGGGTTGCCTCCACCAACTCCTGGTCATCCACCTGATCGCCAATATTCAGTGGCAAGGCTCCAAACACGCTGCCGGCGGAGACCCGTTGCAACCCATTGACGCGGATATCGGAGATCTGGAAGGCGTCGGCAAAAGCTCCCGGCGCCATAAGTATCAGAAGAAGCGCAGGCAATAGGTAACGTTTCATGAAGTCCGTTCTGAATAGCTGGTTAAAATAGTGCTGCCTAAAGAGGCAACTCATGTTCAGGCAGTGGTGCAGCCCATCAGCCGCCTAAGCGACTAATATCGTTATAAATCGCGAACAGCATAACCCCTACGATGAGGCTAAGGCCAATCTGCAGCCCCCAAGTCTGTATCCTTTCGGACAGAGGCTTGCCCCTGATCAACTCGGCGACATAATAAACCAGATGCCCACCATCCAATACCGGCACCGGCAACAGATTCAAAACACCCAAACTAATACTCAGGTAAGCAATGAAGCTGAGAAAGCTTTCCAATCCCGACTTGGCTGAAGCGCCCGCCACTTTAGCAATGGTTATCGGGCCACTCAAGTTTTTTGCCGAGACAAGCCCTGTCAGCATTTTCTTCAGCGAATCCAGAGTGAGCGCGGTCATACCCCAAGTTTTCTGTAGTGCCACCGGCACTGCCGCCAAAGGATTATGATGAATCTCGCGCATCATGTCGGCAGGCCATTCAAACCCGGCCACGCCAGCACCGATATAACCCAGTACTTCGTCATTCTGCGCTTTGGCCGCTGGAATCAGCTCAAGTTCAACCTGTTTTGCATCGCGCTCTATATCCAGCAGCAGCTTTTTCTGCGGGTTAGCCTGGATCGCGGGCACCACGTCACTGACCCAATCTGAAACGGGCTCGCCATTGACTGCGACAATAAGATCTCCGGGCTGCAGCCCGGCACGTTCAGCCGCTCCGCCGGGCTCTACTTGGCCAATGCGCGGAGCAACCTTGGGCTGCCAGCTGGCCATACCCAAAGCGGCCAATGGATCAGGCTCCTCCGCCCCCTTCAGCCAGCTATCCAATTGCACGGCGTATATCTGCGGACTTCCGCCATCACGCTCTTGCGCCTCAACCTTGAGCACTCCTGTCTCACCAAGACGTCGGATCAGCTGCAAATTGACGTCATGCCAACTGGGCGTGGGCTCTCCGTCGATAGCAATCAGCTCAAGATTCTCGTGCAATCCAGCGCGTGCCGCAGGAGTATCAGCCTCAACCGGGCCGAGAACAGGCACTAGCGTGGTTACACCCAATACCGCGATCAACCAGAAAGCCGCAATTGCCAGCAGGAAGTTAGCCACCGGGCCTGCCGCGACTATCGCAATACGCTGCCCTACTGGTTTACGGTTAAAGGCCTGGCCAAGCTCTGCAGCCGGCACCGGGCCTTCGCGCTCGTCAAGCATCTTGACGTAACCACCCAGTGGGATGGCAGCAATGGCGTACTCTGTTCCGCGGCGATCATGCCAGGTATACAAAGCCGGGCCAAAACCAATGGAAAAGCGCAGCACTTTAACGCCACAGCGCCGCGCCACCCAAAAGTGACCATATTCGTGAATGGTGACCAGCAGGCCCAAGGCAACAACAGTGGCCATAAGGGTAAACAGCAGTTCCATTCAGGGGACCTCACATGGATTCAGGACACGGCAAATAAGTAATAATCAGCGACGCTGAACAAGCCAGGCTTCAGCAAGCTCACGCGCTTTGCGGTCTGCCAGCATGATGTGATCCAGATCCAGGACCGCCTCACTTGGCATCGACCCTAACGCGTGCTCGATCATAACAGGGATATCAGTAAAGCCCATACGCCCTGACAGAAAGGAGGATACCGCGACCTCATTGGCAGCGTTCAGGATCGCACAGGCAGTGCCCCCAGTTGCGGCGGCCTGCCGCGCCAACTTGAGGCATGGAAAGCGCTCACCATCCGGCGCCTCAAAATCCAGTCGCGCCACGGAAAGCAGATCCAGCGCGCTGACGCCGGAGTCGATGCGTCGCGGCCAGGCTAGCGCGTGCGCTATCGGCGTACGCATATCAGGATTACCCATTTGAGCCAGTACGGTACCGTCCACATAATCCACCAGCGAATGCACAACGCTTTGCGGGTGGACCACTATTTCGACCTGGTCCGGGCGCGCGTCAAACAGCCAACAGGCTTCGATCAACTCCAACCCTTTGTTCATCATGCTGGCGGAATCAACCGAGATTTTTTGACCCATAGACCAGTTGGGGTGAGCACAGGCCTGGGCAGGCGTCACAGAGGCCAGCTGCTCAGCGCTGAACTCGCGGAAAGGTCCGCCGGACGCGGTCAACAGAATACGCCGCACCCCCACCTTGGCTAGCCCCGATTTGTAATCGACGGGCATACACTGAAAGATGGCGTTGTGCTCACTGTCGATAGGTAGCAGCTGAGCACCAGAGTCACGCACCGCCTGCATAAATAGCGCGCCTGACATCACCAAAGCTTCTTTATTGGCCAGCAGCACGCGCTTGCCCGCCTTGACTGCCGCCAGCGTGGGCCGCAATCCGGCGGCACCGACAATCGCGGCCATCACAATATCTACACAGCCGTCAGCGGACACCTCAGCCAGCGCCTCAGCACCATGGCGAACCCGAGTCGGGACGCCATGGCTATCCAGCCGCGACTGCAGCGATAGCGCCTGCTGCTCGTCCGCGACCACCGCGTAGACGGGCCGATGTAACACGCACTGGTCCGCCAGCACGTCCATGCGACTGTGACCAGTCAGGGCGTGCACCCGATATTCGTCAGGATGGCGAGCGATAACATCCAGCGTACTTACTCCGATTGAGCCAGTAGCGCCGAGGATTGTGATCCGCGAAACGGTCACGCCAAATAGCTCCCGAGGAGCAACCAAAATCCGACGAACATAGGAATAGCTGCCGTAAGGCTGTCTATCCGGTCGAGTACACCACCATGCCCAGGTAACAGACTACTGCTGTCCTTTAAGCCCTCTTCGCGCTTGAAAAGACTTTCGGCAAGGTCTCCGACCACTGAAATCAATACCACCAGGCCAGCACCCAAGACTCCCAGCAAGATGGCTGTCGCTCCCCAACCGAGGTAAAACATCGCAGCCAGAGCAAGAAGTTCACTGACGATCAAGCCGCCCAGCAAGCCTTCACGGGTTTTACCCGGACTGACATTCGGCATTAACTTGTTGCGACCAAACGTCTTGCCTGCAAAGTAAGCGCCGATATCTGCCGCCCACACCAGAATGAGCAGAGAAAAAATAAGCCACAAACCATATTCCTGAGCACGCAACCAAACCAGACCAGCCCACGCTGGCAGTAACACCAGCAAGCCGAACAGTTGACGCACAAAGCTACCCTGCCATACGCCTTTGCCTGCGGGATAACGCACTATCATCACAGTGGCAAAAGCCCACCAAAGCAACGCTGGAATAACGTAGTAGATAATAGGCCAGCTATCACGATACAAGCCGATCATGAACAGTCCCAGGGTCAAGGCGTAGATAATGCGTCCAGCCTGCCTGGTCTCGCCACACAGTCGAGCCCATTCCCAGGCCCCCAGCGCGACCACCGCCCCAATAAAGAAGGCAAACCAGGCACCTTGCAGCAGGATGAAGCCTGCTGCGGCCAAGGGTGCCAGAATAAGTGCAGTAATTACCCGTTGTTTGAGCATCAGGACTCCGCTGCAAGCTGTTCGCTGGTTTTGCCAAAGCGGCGCTGCCTGCAGGAAAAATCAGCCAAAGCCTCACGCAGAGCGTCCTGCTTGAAGTCAGGCCAAAACAGATCGGAAAAATAAAATTCGGTGTAGGCGAACTGCCAAAGCAAAAAATTACTGATGCGCTTTTCACCACCGGTGCGAATACACAGGTCTGGCATAGGCAAATCGGCTGTAGACAATCGCGACTCGATATCCTGCTCAGTGATCCTGACTGGGTCCAGTCCACCGCGAGCGGCCTCGACAGCGAGCTGCCGAACCGCCTGCGTTACATCCCAATGACCACCGTAATTGGCTGCAATAACCAACGTCAGGCGAGTCTCGTTGGCGGTCGCTTCTTCAGCCTTCTGCATTGCCTGCTGCAGCTCTGGCGCAAAACGGCTGCGATCACCAATTATCTGCAGCCGAACACCATTCTCTCGGAGCTTACGCACTTCACGGCGCAATGCACCGAGAAACAACTCCATCAGAGCACCTACTTCATCCTCCGGCCGCCGCCAGTTTTCACTGGAAAAGGCGAACAAAGTGAGTACCTCGACACCGTCCTCGATACACACTTCTATCATCGCCTTCACCGCGTCGACTCCGGCCTTGTGACCAGCGACTCCGGGCAGATAACGCTTGCGCGCCCACCGATTATTGCCATCCATGATAATGGCAACATGACGTGGCATTTCGGCTTGAGCGCCGGTGCTGCTGTTATTGTTCATGCCAGGCTCACTCAACAGACAGTGATCAAATTGCCATCAGGTCTTTTTCCTTGGCTTCAAGAGCCTTGTCGACCTCTGCAATGAACTTGTCAGTCAATTTCTGAACGTCATCCGCGGCGCGACGCTCTTCATCTTCACTGATTTCCTTCTCTTTCTGCAGGTCCTTCAGCTGACTCAATGCATCGCGACGAATATTGCGCACGGCGACACGCGCATTTTCTGCCTCAGAGCGCGCCTGCTTGGTATAGCCCTTGCGGGTTTCTTCAGTAAGGGCGGGCATTGGCACGCGAATAGTGGTACCGGCAGTCGCAGGATTAAGACCCAAGTCAGACGTCATGATCGCCTTTTCGACAGCCTGGATCAGGCTCCGGTCGAAAACGCTCAGCGCCAGGGTGCGCGCATCTTCAACGTTCACGTTGGCGACCTGGCGCAGCGGAGTGTCGGCGCCGTAGCAGTTAACCATCACGCTATCCAGGATGCTGGGGTGGGCACGACCAGTACGAATCTTGGCAAAAGCATGACCCAGAGACTCTACCGATTTACCCATGCGCGCCTGCGCGTCCTTCTTGATTTCGTTGATCATTCCTCAACCCTCGATCAGTGTTCCTTCGGCGCTGCCCACTACTGCGTTCAACAGCGCGCCTGGCTTGTTCATGTTAAATACCCGTAAAGGCATCTTATGGTCGCGAATCAGACAGATCGCGGTCAGATCCATCACTTCGAGCTTCAAATCCAGCACTTGATCGTAGCTTAGGCTGTCGAAGCGCTCTGCATTTGGATCCTTCATTGGATCAGCGTTGTAGACGCCATCCACTTTGGTGGCCTTGAGCACCAGGTCAGCATCGACTTCGATACCACGCAGACAGGCGGCGGTATCAGTCGTAAAGAAAGGATTGCCGGTACCGGCAGAGAATATTACCACGTCCCCGCCCGCCAGATAGCGCATAGCTTTGCGGCGGTCATAGTGCTCGGTTACACCTTCCATGGTAATGGCGGACATGACCCGGGTCTGAATATTCGAGCGCTCAAGCGAGTCACGCATTGCCAGACCGTTCATAACCGTTGCCAGCATACCCATATGGTCGCCGGTCACCCGATCCATGCCAGCGCTGTGCAGCGCCGCACCACGAAAAAGATTACCACCACCAATAACCAGACCGATCTGCACGCCGATACCGATCAACTGACCGATTTCCAACGACATGCGATCCAGCACCTTGGGATCAATACCGAAGCCTTCGGTTCCCATCAGGGCTTCGCCACTGAGTTTGAGAAGAATACGTTTGTACTTGGGTTGGCGGCTGCTGGGGACTTGGGCCATGCTTGACTCTCCTGCGCTGGAATGGAGAAATACTCAACGAGTTCCAGCAGACTGTAGCGGCGGGCACTTGTTCAGTATTTCTTAAAAAAGAGGCCTCACGCCTGCGCGGGAAGCCTCTTCGATCAACCTGTTCGCGGCGACCCGCAGGTCGCCACGGTGCACTGGTCAGGGTGCACTATAGCCTACTTACTGCTTGGAAGCGGCCAGCTGGGCAGCGACCTCGGCAGCGAAATCGACTTCTGCACGCTCAATACCTTCACCCACTTCGTAACGTACGAAGGACAGGATTTCAGCGCCGGCTTTCTTGGCCAGCTCGCCGACTTTAACATCGGGGTCCTTGATGAAGGCCTGCTCAACCAGACTACCTTCCGCCAGGAACTTGTTGATACGGCCCTTGACCATATTTTCAACAATGTTCTCAGGCTTGCCAGCGATCTTCTCGGCATTCAGCTGCAGGAAGATCTCTTTTTCCTTGGCAATGGCGTCCTCGGAAACCTGGGAAGGATCCAGGAACTGCGGATTGCTGGCAGCAACGTGCATAGCAATGTCACGAGCCAATTCTTCGTCGCCACCCTTGAGCGTAACCACGACACCAATACGATGGCCGTGCAGATAGGCACCAACCACATCACCCTCAACGCGGGTCAGGCGGCGGATATTGACGTTCTCACCGGTCTTGGCGACCAAGGCTTCACGGGCAGATTCCTGGTCAGCGATCAGGGGAGCTGCGTCGGTGTAGCCGGCCTCAAAAGCCTTGTCCAGGCTGGCAGCAACGAAACCCTTGAAGTCATCCTGCAGCGCCAGAAAGTCGGTCTGCGAGTTGATTTCGATGATGACAGCAGATTTCTTGTCATCTGCTACTTTGGCAGCGATCGCGCCTTCAGCAGCAATGTTGCCAGCTTTTTTGGCTGCTTTGATTGCGCCGGATGCGCGCATGTCATCAATGGCTTTTTCAATGTCGCCTTCAGCGGCAACCAGTGCTTTTTTGCACTCCATCATGCCTTGGCCGGTGCGCTCACGCAGTTCTTTGACCATGGCTGCAGAAATCTGTGACATGAAATAATCCTCTAGATTACTTTGACTGTTGGCAGCCCGAAGGGATAAGCAAGGCCGCCGTATCATGTTGCTTTTAATATATTGCAAAAAGGGGGCAAAGCCCCCTTTTCTACGGCATTAAACTCGCCGACCGCACCTTAGCCTTCAGAGGCTTCCGGAGCAGCTTCTTCAACGAACTCATCAGCGCCGCCGTTGTTGTTCTTGCCGCGCAGAACTGCGTCAGCAACAGCAGCAGCGTACAACTTGATGGCACGGATAGCGTCGTCATTACCGGGGATAACATAGTCGATGCCATCAGGGCTGCTGTTGGTATCAACGATACCGATAACAGGAATACCCAGCTTGTTGGCTTCGGTGATAGCAATGCGCTCGTGCTCAACGTCGATCACGAACAGAGCATCAGGCAGGCCGCCCATGTCCTTGATACCGCCCAGACCACGATCCAGCTTTTCCAGATCGCGAGTGCGCATCAGCGCTTCTTTCTTGGTCAGTTTGTCAAACGTGCCATCCTGGGATTGAACTTCCAGGTCGCGTAGACGCTTGATGGACTGGCGGATGGTCTTGTAGTTGGTGAGCATGCCGCCCAACCAGCGATGGTCAACATAAGGCTGACCGGAGCGTGACGCTTCTTCAGCAATGATCTTGCTGGCAGCGCGCTTGGTACCAACGAACAGAACCTTGTTCTTGCCAGCGGCCAATTTCTCAACGAAGCTCAGGGCGTCGTGGAACATCGGCATGGTTTTTTCAAGGTTGATGATGTGGATCTTGTTACGAGCACCGAAAATGAACTTGCCCATTTTCGGATTCCAGTAACGGGTCTGGTGGCCGAAGTGCGCACCGGCCTTCAGCATGTCACGCATAGAAACTTGGGTCATGATAACTCCAGTAAGTTGGGTTTGGCCTCCACGCATCCCAATATCCAACCCCGAAGGGCACCCAGGATACCGTGACGATACGTGTGCGGATTTAAGGTTCACCTGACTCCGGAAAACCGGACGTTTGTTCAGGCGCCGCGCTTTATACCATATATAACAGGGCGAATAAAGTTCCTCTAGCGGCTTACAGCACTTCACGCTGTCTCAACAGCCGGGCTCAGGTCTGGTAGAATCCGAGGTTTGTCACACTTTCGCCTGCTGGCGTTTAATCAAGAGAAACCTGACATGACCGTATCCATCAAGACACCGGAAGACATTGCCGGCATGCGCGTTGCCGGACGCCTGGCAGCCGAGGTGCTGGAGATGATCGGCGAACACGTCAAGCCTGGCGTTACCACCGAAGAGCTCGACCGCATTTGCCACGACCACATCGTCAACGTGCAGCAGGCCATTCCCGCCCCGCTGAACTATGGTGGCGCGCCAGGCCGCATGCCGTTCCCCAAGTCGATCTGCACATCCATCAATCACGTCGTATGCCACGGCATACCCAACGAAAAACCATTGAAGAATGGTGATGCGCTGAATATCGACGTAACCGTGATCAAGGATGGTTACCACGGCGATACCAGCAAAATGTTCATCGTTGGTGAGGCACCCGAGTGGGTTGAGCGTCTGGCACGCGTGACTCAAGAGTGCATGTATAAAGGTATCTCGGTCGTGCGTCCCGGCGCTCGTCTGGGCGACATCGGCCAGATCATCCAGGATCATGCGCACGCCAACCACTACAGCGTGGTGCGTGAGTACTGTGGCCACGGCATTGGCAAGGTGTTCCATGAAGACCCCCAGGTGCTTCATTACGGGCGCGCAGGCACTGGCATGGAACTGCAGGAAGGCATGACCTTCACCATCGAGCCGATGATCAATCAGGGCCGCGCAGAAACACGCCTGCTGGGTGATAACTGGACCGCCATCACCAAAGACCGTAAGTTGTCAGCCCAATGGGAACACACCATTCTGGTGACCGCTGACGGTTATGAAGTCCTTACCCTGCGCAGCGAAGAATCCTTTCAATAGCAGTAGCCGCCAGTCACAGCCAAGGCCACTAACTGCCAAGGATAAAAACCATGGATAACGCGCTTTTCGATCCGGGCCAGTTCCAAGCGGAGCTGGCATTAAAAAGCAGTCCTATCAGCGCTTTCAAAAAAGCCATAAGGCACGCCGACAACGCGCTGCAAGGCCGCTTTGAGAGCGGGCGCGATATCCGACAACTGATCCACGAGCGCGCCTGGTTTACCGATCAAATACTGCAGCAGGCATGGGCCAGACTCGACTGCGCCCAGGATCCAGGCATTGCCCTGCTGGCTGTTGGCGGCTATGGCCGAGGCGAACTGCACCCGCATTCCGATATCGACCTGCTCATTCTGGTGCGCGACGATCCCGAAGCCTTCCGCTCTTCGATCGAAAACTTCCTTATGTTGCTGTGGGACATTGGCCTGGAAGTGGGCCAGAGCGTGCGTTCCATTGAGGAGTGTGAACAGGAAGCAAAGGCTGACCTCACAGTCATTACCAACCTGATGGAGTCACGCACACTGTCTGGTGACGAAGTCTTGCGCCAGAGCATGCTGACTGCGATCAGCACCAAGAACATGTGGAATGACGCCGAGTTTTTCCGCGCCAAACGCGCCGAGCAACAAGCTCGTCACGCCAAGTTTAACGACACCGAGTACAACCTTGAGCCCAACGTTAAAAGCTCACCCGGCGGTCTGCGCGACATCCAGACCATCGCCTGGGTTGCCTTGCGTCACTTTGGCACCAACGATCTGCGCAAACTGGTTGATCAGGGGTTTTTGAACGAGCCCGAGTACGACATTCTTACCGCTGGCCGCGATTTTCTCTGGAAGGTCCGCTTCGCCCTGCACAACCTGTCCGGACGTGCCGAGGACAGACTGCTGTTTGACCACCAGCGCGCACTGGCAAAGATGCTCGGCTACGAAGGCAATGACAGCAAGTTAGCGGTAGAGCGCTTCATGCAGAAGTACTACCGCGTAGTGATGTCACTGTCAGAACTGAACGATCTGTTGATGCAGCATTTTGAAGAGATACTGCTGCGTGACGCCGAAGCCGCCGATATTCGCCCGCTCAACAGCCGCTTTCAGATACGTAACCACTACATTGAAGTCACCAACCCCAACGTCTTCAAGCGCACCCCTTTCGCCATTCTCGAAATTTTCGTGCTTATGGCTCAACACCCTGAAATTCGGGGCGTGCGCGCCGAGAGTATCCGTCTGCTACGTGACCATCGTCACTTGATCGACGATGATTTTCGTACCGACATTCGCAATACCAGCCTGTTTATCGAGCTGTTTCGCTGCAAGGAAGGCATTCACCGCAATTTGCGCCGCATGAATCGCTACGGCATTCTCGGCCGCTATCTACCCGAGTTCGGCAAGATTGTCGGTCAGATGCAGCACGACCTTTTCCACATCTACACGGTCGACGCACACACGCTCAACCTGATCAAGCATCTGCGCAAGCTCAATCGCCCTGAATACCAGGATAGATACCCCCTGGCCTGGCGCATTTTCTGTCGCCTGCCCAAGCCGGATCTGTTGTATATCGCCGGCCTTTATCACGACATTGCCAAGGGCCGCGGCGGCGACCACTCGGAGCTGGGCGCCGTCGATGCGGAGCAATTTTGTAACCGTCACCACTTGCCCGCCTGGGACACGCATCTGGTCAGTTGGCTGGTTGAAAGCCACTTGCTGATGTCAACGACAGCGCAACGCAAGGATATTTCCGACCCCCTGGTGATCCACGACTTTGCGGTCCGTATGGGCAATCAAGTACGCCTTGACTACCTTTACGTGCTGACCATTGCCGATATCAACGCGACCAACCCTACGCTGTGGAACTCCTGGCGCGCGTCGCTGCTGCGTCAGCTTTACACCGAAACCAAGCGGGCTCTTCGTCGCGGCCTCGACAACCCGCCGGATCGCGACGAGCACATTCTGCAGACCCAGCAGGCGGCACTGGATATTCTGGTGCGCAACGGTATTGAAGAAGAGGACGCCGAAGCGCTCTGGGCCGAGCTGGGTGATGACTATTTCCTGCGCCATACCGCCAGCGATGTGGCGTGGCATACCGAGGCCATAGTGCAGCACAGCAGCCGGCACGGTCCGCTGGTGCTCATCAAGGAGACCGCGCAGCGCGAATTTGAAGGTGCGACCCAGATCTTCATTTACACGCCTGAGCAGAACGATCTGTTTGCCGCCACCGTATCGGCCATGGATCAGCTCAACCTGAGTATTCAGGATGCACGCATCATCACCTCAACCAGTCAGTTCAGCCTCGACACCTACATCGTGCTCGACTCGGGCGGTGATTCTATTGGCGACAACCCTGAACGTATCCGCCAGATCAAAGCCGAGTTGATTGCAGCGCTGTCTGATCCCGACGCCTTCCCGACTATTATCCAGCGTCGCGTGCCGCGCCAGCTCAAGCACTTTGCCTTTGCGCCCGAGGTGACGATCTTCAACGATCCGAACGGCCAACACACGATTCTGGAGCTCAGCGCACCCGACCGGCCAGGCCTGCTCGCCCGCATGGGCCGCATTCTGCTCGACTTTGACATCAGTGTGCAGAACGCCAAGATCGTGACCTTGGGCGAACGCGTGGACGACGTTTTCGTACTGACTGATGCCGACAATCAAGCACTATCCGACCCGGCTCTATGCGAGAGTCTGCAGCAAACCATTATCGACACCCTGAGCAGTACCCAGCCAACCGAGCAGGCGTACAGCAGCCCAATTGCCATTGGCCCCTGAGGACTCTGAATGAATAGCGACCTGCAACGTCTGCAGCCCTACCCCTTTGAAAAGCTGCGCGCGCTGATAGCAGATGTAACTCCCAATCCGGCGCTACGCCCGATTTCACTGTCCATTGGTGAGCCCAAGCACCCCTCTCCGCCTTTTGTATTGGAGACGCTTGCCGCCAATCTGGACCAGGCAGCGGTCTACCCGACCACGCAAGGCAAGCTTGAATTACGTCAGGGCATAGCAGACTGGCTGACCCGGCGCTTTAACCTAAAGGCAGGCAGTCTTGACCCCGCGCAGCACGTAATTCCGGTCAACGGCACACGCGAGGCGCTATTTTCCTTTACCCAAGCCGTGATAGAGCGTGATCCACAGGGCCTGGTAGTCAGCCCCAACCCGTTTTATCAGATCTACGAAGGTGCTGCGTTTCTGGCCGGTGTGGAGCCTTGCTATCTTGCCTGTGACGCCAGCAACCACTTCATTCCTGACTTCGGCAAGGTACCCGCTGACGTCTGGCAGCGCTGCCAACTATTGTTTATTTGCACACCAGGCAATCCAACCGGCTCGGTCATACCGCTCGACACCTTGCAACAACTGATCAAGCTGGCTGACGAGCATGACTTCGTTATCGCCTCCGACGAGTGCTATAGCGAGATCTACTCGCCTGAGGGCCCTGCACCTGTTGGTCTATTACAGGCCTGCGCCGCCATGGGCCGTGACGACTACAGTCGCTGCGTGGTATTCCACAGCCTGTCCAAACGCTCAAACCTGCCTGGCCTGCGCTCGGGCTTTGTCGCTGGCGATGCCAGCCTGCTGCAACCCTACCTGCAGTACCGCACCTATCACGGCTGTGCCATGCCCGTGCAAAGCCAGCTCGCCAGCCTGGCGGCCTGGCAGGACGAAGCTCACGTCGTGGATAACCGCAGTCAATATCAGGCTAAATTCGACGCGGTATTGAGCATCCTCGGTGAGGTCATGGAGGTGCAGCGCCCCGACGCAGGCTTCTATCTGTGGCCCGTCACGCCGATTGATGATGACACCTTTACTCGACGCCTGCTGGCCGAGTACAACGTAGCCGTTGTGCCCGGACGTTACCTGTCACGCGACATTGATGGTTATAATCCCGGCGCGGGACGCGTGCGCATGGCCTTGGTCGCGCCGCTGAGTGACTGTATCGAAGCTGCCGAGCGCATCCGCGACTTCATAAAGGGTCTGTAACACGTGATTACTCTCTATGGCATCAAAGCCTGTGACACCATGAAAAAGGCGCGTACCTGGCTGGAAGACCATCAGGTAGATTATGCTTTTCATGATTACAAGAAAGACGGAATCGACACCGAGCATCTTCGCGCCTGGTGCGCCGAACACGGCTGGGAAACCCTGCTCAACCGCAAGGGCACGACCTTCCGCAAGCTGGATGAAGCAGACAAACAAGACATCGACACCGACAAGGCCATTGCTCTTATGCAGGCCAACCCTTCGATGATCAAAAGACCGGTACTGGATACCGGCTCACAGCGCCTGGTTGGCTTCAAGCCGGAATGGTATGCCAGCGCGTTCGACACCAATGCATAGCATCAAAGGAACCACCCCATGAGCGAATGTTTCAGCCTGGCCTTTGGCATCGGCACCCAGAACAGCGCAGGCAACTGGATTGAAGTCTACTATCCGCAGCCCATGCTGAACCCCGACAGCGCACTGATTGACGTCGTCAGCGAGCAACTCGGCTACAGCGAAGGCAACCAGGCCATCAGTTTCTCCACCAGCCAATGTGCAGCACTCGCCAGCGCACTGAAGCAAGCAGGCTTTGCCGAAGCTAGCGCACTGATCGAACAGATGGCCAGCAGCACACGTCCGCTGGTCGCCACGGTATTGGCCACTGACGAAGCGCCTGTGTCCACCCCCGAGGCCTACCTCAAGCTGCACCTGCTCTCGCATCGCCTGGTCAAGCCACACGGTGTTGTTCTGGCAGGTATTTTCCCGCTGCTACCCAACGTTGCCTGGACCAATCACGGCGCCATTGACGTTAACGAGCTACCGCAACGCCAACTGGCTGCTCGCCTGCAGGGCCAGTCACTGGTGGTCAACAGCGTCGATAAATTCCCGTCCATGACCGATTACGTTGCGCCATCCGGCATTCGCATCGCCGATACCGCCCGTGTGCGCCTGGGCGCCTACGTTGGCGAAGGCACCACCGTCATGCACGAAGGCTTTATCAACTTCAACGCGGGTACTGCCGGTACCAGCATGGTCGAAGGCCGTATTTCCGCCGGTGTGTTTGTCGGCAAGGGCTCGGATCTGGGCGGCGGTTGCTCGACCATGGGCACATTGTCCGGCGGCGGCAACATTGTCATTTCCGTTGGCGAAGGCTGCCTGATCGGCGCCAACGCCGGTATCGGTATTCCGCTGGGCGACCGCTGCACCGTAGAAGCCGGTCTGTACATCACCGCCGGCATCAAGGTCACTCTGCTGGACGACGCCGATAATCTGGTCGAGATACTCAAGGCGCGCGACCTGGCCAACCAGTCCGACCTATTGTTCCGCCGCAACTCGCAAACCGGCGCCATCGAGTGCAAGACCAACAAGAGCGCTATCCAGCTGAACGACATGCTGCACGCGCATAACTGAGCGCCTTCGGCGCCCAGTAGCTGCAAGCAACAAGCTTTAAGCTGCAAGCAGTGATGTGAGAGGCCCGTTCCGGTTATCGGTTCGGGCCTTTTTTGTAGCTGCAAGCTGCAAGCTGCAAGCTGCAAGCTGCAAGCTGCAAGCTTAATAGTGTGGAGCCAGTTGCAGGCTTTGCGTCAACATCTCGATTGCACCTCAACACAAAAAACCACCTCACCCAAACTGCCTTTGGCTTTTGGCTTTTGGCTTGAAGCTTGAAGCTTGCAACTTAAGGCTTGCGGCTTTCGGCTTGCGGCTACTGTTCAGCGCAACAACCGCTGCACCGCCTGCGCAGCAGCGACCATGCCGAACGTCGCCGTTACCATAGTCACCGCACCAAAACCGCCAGCGCAGTCCAGGCGCACACCTTCACCGACAAAAGCCTTTTGCTGGCAGACCGAGCCGTCTGGCTGGGGGTAACGCAGTTGCTCTTTCGAGTAGACGCAGGGCACGCCAAAACTGCGCTTGCTGCCGGACTTGGGAAAGTTGTGATCGCGGCGCAGCTGCGAGCGGGCTTTGGCTGCCAACGGATCGTTGACGGTCTTTGACAGATCGGACACGGTAACCTGGGTCGGATCTGTCTGCCCTCCCGCGCCGCCTGTGGTAATAACGGCAATCCTGCGGCGTCGGCACCAGGCAATTAACGCTACCTTGGCCTTGATACTGTCAATGCAGTCCACTACACAATCAACATCCTCGCCAAGATAGTCTTCCATGTTCGCCGGGCTGAGAAAGTCGAGAATCGGATTCACCCCGCAGGCAGGATTGATTGCGCGCAGACGCTCTGCCATGACCTCGACCTTGGGTCGACCGATATTGCCTTCCATCGCTGGCAACTGGCGATTGGTATTGGTCACACAGACTTCGTCCAGATCAATCAGCGTGATACGGCCAATCCCGGTTCGCGCCAGCGCTTCAGCCACCCAGGTGCCGACCCCGCCAATACCCACCACCACCACATGACTGGCCTGCAGACGTGCCAATGCATCGACGCCATACAGGCGTGCTATGCCACCAAATCGCGGATCATCTGTCGTCATATTCACTCCACTGCTGTCAGCCAGCGAGTATATCAGCGCGCAAGTCACTCGGCGTACTGCAACGCTTGATCAAATAACATCCAGCTTGGCCCAAGGCCCGCCAGCCATACGCTGGCGAAAGCTATCCTTGGGTTATCCACAGATTCATCCCCGGTATTTGTGCACAAGCCAACAGAGCGCTTTGCATGGATGTGGAGAGCCACCTGTGGGAGAATCAGCGTCCATCACTACGGAATATCCCATGCCCCGCAAAACCAGCCCCAAGGCGTCGACCAAAACCGGTCTGCACCCACGCAACCGCCATCAGGGCCAGTATGATTTCGCTGCACTGACCAGCGCCAACCCCGCACTGCGTGGGCATCTCATCAATTCGCCAGCAGGTGGCAGCACGCTCGACTTCAGCAAACCAGACGCAGTCAAGGCGCTGAATAGCGCTCTGCTCAAGCTGCAATACAAGGTGCGTGATTGGGATATTCCACCCGGCTATCTCTGCCCCCCTGTCCCGGGACGAGCAGACTATCTGCACACCCTGGCAGACCTGCTCGGCGACAGCCACGACGGCAAGATACCCACAGGCAAGAAACTGGTCGGTCTGGACCTGGGAACCGGCGCCAACCTGATCTATCCGTTGATTGGCAGTCATGAGTATGGCTGGAGCTTTGTCGGCAGCGATATCGATCAGACAGCACTGGATAACGCCGAACGACTGCTCGATACCAACGCCACTGCAGCCCAACGCATCAGCCTGCGCCTGCAGCCGCACAATGAGCATCTTTTTCGCGGCATCATCAAGCCGGAAGAACAGTTTGATTTTACCCTGTGCAATCCCCCATTCCATGCCAGCGCAGAGGAAGCCCGCGCAGCTAATCAGCGCAAGTGGCAACAACTCAACAAGCAGGCCGAAAGCAAAGCCGGCGTGCTCAACTTTGGCGGTCAGGCCAGTGAGCTGTATTGCGTAGGTGGCGAAGCCGGGTTTTTATCGCGCATGGCAATTGAAAGCGCGGAATTTGGCCGCCAGGTATTCTGGTTCAGCAGCCTGGTCTCAAACGCTGACAGTCTTAAGCAACTACCCACCCAGTTGCGCGAACTCGGCGCAACCGATGTTCGCATCATGGACATGGCACAAGGACAGAAGCGCAGTCGCCTACTGGCCTGGACCTTTCTCGACAAGAAGCAGCGACGCGCATGGCGCAAAGCACGCTGGCCCGCTGCCAGCAAACCCGACTGATACGCCTTTTACCCGATAACAGCAGCGACTGCTCGGCTGTGCTCTGGCCTTGCAGTTCACTCTGGTATCATGAGCGCCAGACACATCAACAGCGAAGCGAGCCATGACCGAGCTATCCCCTACCCTGTCCCTTGCCTGCGATTTGATCTCGCGCAATTCCACCACCCCTGAAGATGCAGACTGTCAGCAGTTGATGGGCGAGCGCCTGGCGGCAGTGGGGTTCAAGCTGGAACAACTCAACTTTGGCGAGGTAGATAACCTCTGGGCCCGGCGCGGCGACAGCGGACCGGTCCTGTGTTTTGCCGGTCACACGGATGTAGTGCCAACCGGCCCGCTGGAGAAATGGGATCAACCGCCCTTTGAGCCGGTTATTCGTGATGGCATGTTGCTGGGCCGCGGCGCAGCAGACATGAAAGGCAGCCTTGCCGCCATGCTGGTCGCCGCCGAGCGATTCGTTGCCAAGCACCCAACGCACAAAGGCTCCATTGCCTTCCTCATCACCAGTGACGAAGAAGGGCCAGCGACTGAAGGCACCGTCAAGGTAGTCGAGACCCTGGTTGAGCGCGGAGAAAAAGTCGACTGGTGCATCGTTGGCGAGCCATCGAGCACTGAGCTGGTCGGTGACGTCGTAAAGAATGGCCGCCGCGGCTCGTTGAACGCCCGCCTGGTCATCAAGGGCAAACAGGGGCACGTAGCCTACCCACACCTGGCGCGCAATCCGATCCATCTGGCAGCACCGGCGCTCGCCGCCCTGGCAGCGGAGATGTGGGATGAAGGCAATGACTTTTTCCCACCCACCAGCTTCCAGATTTCCAACATTCACTCCGGGACGGGTGCCACCAACGTGGTACCGGGTGAGCTGGAGGCGCTGATCAACTTCCGCTTTTCTACCGAGTCTACGGTCGAAGGGTTACAGGCGCGTGTGCGTGCCCTGCTCGACCAGCACGGCTTGGACTATGAGCTGCACTGGACCGTCTCCGGACTGCCGTTTCTGACCGAACCTGGTGCCCTGCTCAACGGCGTCGCGGCAGCCATCAAGCAGGTAACCGGGCGTGACACTCAGCCCTCTACTTCCGGTGGCACCTCTGACGGCCGCTTTATCGCGACCATGGGCACTCAGGTAGTCGAGCTAGGTCCGGTCAACGCTACCATCCACCAGGTCAACGAATGTATCAAAGCCAGTGACCTGGATATTCTTACCGATATCTATGAAGCCACACTGGAACGGTTACTCGCCTGATGATCGAACTTATCTGCCCGCACTGCCATGACGCGCTCCTGCAGACCGACCGACAATGGCGCTGCGTCAACGGCCATAGCTACGATCAGGCTCGTCAGGGCTACCTGAACCTGCTGCTGGTGCAGCATAAGAACAGCAAGCAGCCGGGCGATACGCCACAAATGCTGAGTCACCGGCAGGCGTTTCTGGATGCGGGGCATTATCAACCGGTAAGCGATGCGATCAATCAACTGTTGGTCGCCGAAACCCCGGCGCGAGTGCTCGACATGGGATGCGGTGAGGGCTATTACACTAGCCGACTGGCTAGCGTACTGCCGCAGGCGCAACTGGCGGGGCTGGACATCAGCAAGGACGCCATCCTCAAGGCCTGCCGACGCAGCAAGGATATACAGTGGCTGGTGGCCTCCAGTGCCCGCCTGCCAGTAGCGGATCAGAGCCTGGACGCGGCACTCTGTGTATTTAGCCCCTGGTCCCCAGAGGAGTGCGTGCGTACCCTGCGGCCTGGCGGCAAGGTACTGATTGTCGGACCGCATGGCGATCACCTGATGGCACTGCGTGAAAAGCTGTACGACAGCGTTCACCCTACACCCGAGCTAATCAAATCATTGCCGGATGAATTGCACATCGTTTCGCAAAGCACCCTGCGCTATGCTCTGCAGGTGCCAGCCGACGAGCTGGCCAATCTCATTGGCATGACACCACACGGTTTCCGCAGCCAGCAGGAGCGCCAGCAGGCGCTGTGCGCCAGCGGCATCGAAGGCCTGGAAGTCGCCATGCAGATGGTATTACTGGAACGAAGCTGAACAACAGATCAATTGCTCCCCGAGGATACGTCGTGCGCCAACCTGACATTGAGATCTATCTGCGCGAAGACCACGTCAAGGATTTGCTTGCCTGGATACCCGAGGCCTTGGGACCACTGGTCCTCGAAGAAGCCAAGGGCAACACCCGACAGGGTGTTATCCAAAGCACTCCGGCAATCCCGTTGATGATAGTGCGCAAGGCCGCCGGCAAGTGGACCAGCATCTGGTTTGACAGCGCCGAGACGCCCTGGGCAAGCGACACCGAGTGTGCACATGCCGTCCATACCGCGCTGGGTCATGAGGTGCGCTGCTCAATCGGCAGCTGGGACGAAAGCGAGGGCGTTATCGATCCCGACCGCTGGCTAAAGGTCAATGCCGATGGCGAAAGTGAATTCGTCTGGGCGCTCTAGCCGATGATTGATCAGTACCACTGGATCATGGCCGCTGGCAGCGTGTTGCTGGCGGTCTGTGCAGTGGTCATGCACTACGAAATTCTGTCGCGGCTCAACGCCTTTATCACCACGACTCGCTGGGCCGAGCGCCCGCGCATCCTTACATTGATCTTTGTGCTATTGATCGCTCACATCGGCGAAATCTGGCTGTTTGGCATAGGCGCGCTGCTTATGCTTGAGATACCTGCGCTAGGCAGTATTGCCGGGCTGCCGGACCCTACCCTGTTCGAGACGGTCTATCTGTCGGCCACCACCTATACTACATTGGGTTACGGTGACATCACGCCGGTAGGCAACATCCGTTTTCTCTACGGTACCGAGGCACTTACAGGGCTGGTATTGATCACCTGGTCCGCCTCGCTCACCTTTGTTGAGCTGCAACGGCACTGGCGTCGCCGAGCTGATCCCGATAGATAGACAGTGTCACCCAGAGATACGATCCTGATGGATCATCCATGCACCCCCAAATGCAGAGAGCACCATGACAGATAGCATGCTGATCACCTGCCCGCACTGCCATCGCAAAAACCGTTTGCCGGTCGAGCGTTTGAGCGCTAACCCGCAATGCGGAGCCTGCAAACAGAGCCTGTTCAACGGTAAACCACTCGCGCTAACGTCAGCGCAATTTGCCAAGCACAGCAGTGCCGATTTGCCGCTGGTAATCGATTTCTGGGCAAGCTGGTGCGGGCCCTGCCAGCAATTTGCTCCGGTATTTGAGCAGGCAGCAAGCCGTGCCGAACCCCGTGCGCGCCTGATCAAGATAGATACCGAAGCCGCACCGGACCTTGCGGCACGCTTTGCCATACGCAGTATCCCCACCCTGCTGATTCTGCATCACGGCAAAGAGATAGCACGCCTGAACGGCGCCATGCCAGCGCAAGAGTTTGAACGCTGGCTGCTGACCAACCTACCTGCGCTCTGACAGTTACAGACACTGTTGAAAGCACTGGCAGTGCTGTGCCCTGTACAGGGCAAGTAGGAAAGAGGGAATAAATCAGAGCAAGAGACAAAATAACAACCGGCGACTCGACCCATGTCGCCGGCTATCAGCAAACGCGACTATTCGCCGACTTCCACCTCTGCTGGCTGCAGATCGGCTGCACGCAGTGCCAACTGATCATGCTGGGCCACGCTGAGCTGATAAGCCCAACGAGGATCAATACGCACATCCAGCGGCTGCTCGTCGCTTTGCTTGACCGCATCCACCGTCAACCAGTACTGATTGTCGAGTTGGTATAGCGACGCTGCAAGCTGAGCGCCCGACCAGGTATCGAGTTGCATCGACAAGCCAGGCTGACCCAGCGCCAGCTTGCTGCGCAAACTCACGTTCTGCGCCTGCAGGTTGGCCAGGGCCAACACCATGGAATTGAGTTTGCGCTCCTGCCCCTCTGCCGACGCCTCACCAGCCAAACGGAAGTTGTAGTCGCCCTGCTCCGCCTTGTCCAACACCAGCGTCTCGCCATCGGCATGTTCCCAGCGTGCCTTGGCAATCTGCTCTAACGGCACATTGCTGACCTGCAAATCAAGCCAATCATGGCTGTTCACCGAGACAGTCAAAGGCCGGTTGATCAATAGCACCTGATTGGCGTCGGCGAAACGGAGCAGTTGCCCCTTACCCACTGCGTTACCGTAAAGCAGACCGAGTGTGGTATCGCCCGCATCGAGGGTGACCTGCAATACCGGTAGCTCGCTGTCGGCACTGAGACCAAGACGCTGATGATAATCAGGGTTATCGGTTTTCTCTTCCTGTACCTCAGCGCCACGCAGATTCAGTAGCAAGGCCGCCAAACGTGGCTGTAAGACCGGGAAGTTATCGCTATTGGCTACCAGCCACTGGTCGTCCTGGCGCACCAGCTTCACTTCCTGCTGACCACGCTGCAAGGTAATCGCCTGCGTATCTGCCAGAATCTGTAACTGCTGTTCAGACAGCAGTTTATGACTTTGCAGGTCGACCTCGCGGTCGTCCTTGCGTGACTGTAAAGCCGCCGCAACCAGCACCACGGCCAGAAGCGCGACTACCAACAATACTATCTTGCGCATCTCGTCCCTCCTCAGTGCTTGCGACGCAAACGGCCAACCAGCCACCAGATCAACACACCCAGTGTCAGCAGCAATGGCACCAATGCGATATTGATGAACTTCAAGCGCGTACCCAGGTTATCGATATCGGCATTGAGCTTGTAACGCACGTCGCGCAACTGCTTGCGGATCGCCAGCTTCTCGTCAATAAACTGCTGAATTGCATCACGCTGCTCAGCCGTCAGTTCGGTCAACTGGTTGGGGTCCTGATTCTGCTGCAGTTGAGCCAGGCGCTGATCGGTTTCCGCCAGCTGTTGCTGCAAGCGCTGCTCACTGGCGCGGAAGCGACTTTCAGCATCACGCTGCAGTTTTTCAACCACGGTAAACGGACGACTGAAGTCACCACGCGAACGCACACTGATAAGGGCATCAGAACCGGACAGATTATCCAGCGCGTTAATCAGGAAGCCGCCATTGTCAGCCCACGGCTGCGGAATGCGCTGGCCAAACAGATCCTGCACCTGCACCCACATGCGGTCGGTCAACATGTCGGTATCAGCGACCACCACCACGTTGATGTTGTCAGCCTGTTGCAGACCCGGATCATGCCCTTCCATGCCTTGCGGATAGGCAGATTTGGCGGGGCCAGTCAGGCGCGCGGCGAAGGTATAGGTGTGATCATCCGCTTTGAATCCCTTGAGTAGCTCTTCGGGATCACGCAGTTTGGCGAATGCATCGCTGGGCATCAGACTGCTGTTGGCTGTACTGGTCAGCAGCGGCGTAAAGTGCGTCTGCCCGCCGTCAACCGGAATCAGCGCACCGCCGGTGCCCACTGTGAGCAGCTGCAAAGGCGCGGTAATGGTGTCGTCGCTGTCGATCTGCGCAGGCTCCACTTCCAGCCAGCCGATATGACGCGCCGGTAATTGGCCCTGCCCACGGCTAACCGACATACCCTGGCTTTCATCTACCACCACTTGCTCGGGGTTATACTGCACACCCCAGGCTCTCAGCAGCGGTCCAAGATCAGACGATTTACCGTCCGCCATGCCTTCGATCATCGCTTCCATCGCCTGATCAGACTCGGCATAGGGATCAATAAAGGCCAGCAACTTACCGCCGCCCAGGACAAACTGATCGACCGCATAGAGCGCCGCTTCAGTTAACGACTTGGGATGGATCAGCAGTAACACGCCAATATCGTCAGGAATCTCATCGACGTCGTGCTGCAGTTGCTCTACCTCAAACATCTGCTGCATTTGCTCCAGTACCACCCAGGGTGGCGCCGGCTGCTGCGAGTAAGGTGAAGCTCCGCCACCAATGGGCAGACCGGAAATCAGGCCAACCTTAGGCTTTTCAGTCTCGGCCAGGGTGCTGATAACGCGGCTGAGCTCATACTCGAGCATGCCCTCTTGCTCCAGCGCAAAGAACGGAATCACTTCACGCTGAGCCAGCTCGTTGGTGCCTGCCAGACCAAAGTACAGGTTATCGCCGGTTTGGTTCAGCGGTATGGCCTGCAAACCAAATTCGGCGGCGCGGTCTTCAGCTTCCGAGAAAGGCTGCGGGTCAATGATGTGCAAGCGAATCTTGCCATCAGCCTCACGCTCGTATTCCTTCAGCATCTCCTCGACGCGCTTGGCATAGTTGCGCAGCGCCACATTCTTTTTACTGGCCTGATCGGAAAAGAAGAAATACAGATCAATTGGCTCTTTCAGGTCAGCCAGAATCTGCTGAGTACCATCGGAAAAGGTATACAACTTCTGCTCGGTAAGATCGATACGCGCGCCCGGCAGAAACACGTTGGTGGCCATATTGAAGGCAACAAAAGCCAGCAGCAGCACCAGTAACCCGGCGCCAGAATAAATTAAACGTTTCATGAATGCTCCTTTGCCTCAATCGGCCTTTTTCAGGTCGATGACAATCGCAGTGGCGAACAACCAACCAGCCATCAGCGAGAAGAAATACAGCAGGTCACGCAGTTCCAGTACGCCGTGACTCAATGCACTGAAGCGAACCTGAAAACTGAATGAGGCAATGGCATCGACCAGCCACTGGGGCGCCCATGTGCTAAAGAAGTCGAGCACCATGGGAATACCGGCAGCAATGAAGATGAAGCAGACGACAACGCTGAGAATGAACGCGATCACCTGATTCTTGGTAGCGGCCGACATACAGGAGCCGATGGCCAGATAACCGCCAGCCAGCAGCCAGCTACCGATGTACCCGGTAAAGATGGCGCCGTTATCCGGGTTACCCAGATAGTTGACGGTAATCACGATCGGAAAGGTCAGCAACAACGCAATACCAACAAAGACCCAGGCGGCGATGAACTTGCCCAAGACCATGTCGGTGCGCGATACCGGCAGCGTCATCAGCAATTCGATAGTTCCCGACTTGCGCTCCTCGGCCCATAGCCGCATGGCAAGCGCTGGCACCAAAAACAGGTATAGCCAGGAATGGAATGAGAAGAACGCGTTGAGGTCGGCCTGACCGGCGGTGTAAAAACCGCCCAGATCGAAGGTAAATAACGCCGACAACACCAGAAAAATGACGATAAAAATATAGGCCAGCGGAGTGGCAAAATAGCTGCCCAACTCGCGTTTGAAAATCACACCCAGATTACTCATGCCGCCTCCCCTGACGTCAGACCACGGAAGACGTCATCCAGACGACCACGTTCTACCGACAGCTCTGCGACCTGCCATTGCTGCTCGCGAGCCAGTTGTCCTACCGCCGGGAAGATCACCTCACCCGGTTTGGCCAGCACGGTCAATTGCTGACCATCATGCAGGCTTTCCACCGCCAGCACGCCTGGCAGTTGTTGCAACGCTTGCGTATCAACACTGTGCGACAGGGATAAGGTCACCGCCTGATGATAGCGCGAGCGTGCTTCCAGCTCCTCCGGCGTACCGTCAGCCAGGAGTCGACCGCGACCGATGATCACCGCGCGGGAACATACGGCGCTGACCTCTTCGAGAATATGTGTAGAAATAACCACGATCTTGTTACTGCCTTCGGCCAACTGTTGAATCAGGTGGCGCACATGATGCTTCTGGTTAGGATCCAGACCATCAGTGGGCTCATCCAGAATCAGCACCTGCGGGTCATGCAGGATGGCCTGTGCCAGCCCGACGCGCCGCTTGAAGCCTTTCGACAGGGTCTCAATGCGCTGGCCCAGCACCGATTGCAGTTCAACTTGCTCAACCGCACGCGCGACCCGCTTGTGCTTTTCGGCACCGCTGAAGCCACGCACAGAGGCAATAAACTCAAGAAAACCCTTCACCCGCATATCGCCGTAGCAGGGAGCCCCTTCGGGCAGATAACCCATCTGCTGCTGCGCCTGCAGGATCTGCGTCTGCACATCAAAGCCGCAGACCGATGCCGAGCCACCATCAGGTGTCAGGAAGCCGGTAAGCATTTTCATGGTGGTGGATTTTCCGGCGCCGTTGGGGCCGAGGAAGCCGAGCACTTCGCCCGGTTTGACGTCGAATGACAGATTATCGACGGCGACGTGCTCGCCGAAGCGTTTGGTCAGGCTATTTATACTGATCATGCCTTTTATTATTCCCCCAATGTATAGGTCGCAACGTGCCCGTGGGCATGCGCTGCCAGGCACTCGCTTCTTTCCAGGATTGAACGCATGGTCATGGACAATGGCAACGTGCGCTGGTTCACACTTCCCGGGTGTAAAACCTGCAGCCGTTTGTCACAGCGCGGAATGAGTTCAATTTTACTGGAACGCGTTGCGCTCAGGGCAACGACTATATGAATCCCCCGTACGCATTTCAAGCAAGGATATACCGGCGCGCCGGACGATCTCGCACAAGCCGGGCTGTTACTGCCGTGCAAACGCGATAGAATTCGTGCCTAAGCCCCTGACAGCAGGACTGTCAGCGATTCAACTGCCTTGAGAACACTATGCCCGCAGACTACTCCTCTTTATTCGGTCGCATGCGTTTTGGCCTGGCCAGACGTCTGCTTTATGTCTGGGCTAAATCAAAAAGCATTGGCAATCCCGCTGGCGACCTTAAAGTCGACCCACTCAAGCCGGTGATCTACGTTTTACCCTACCGCTCCCTGTCTGATCTTATCGTCGCTGACCGTGAGTGCGTCAGGGCGGGACTACCTCGGCCAGTAAGGCCGCCACGCGAGCCTCTGGACCAACACGAATCCTACGTTTTTCTGAGTAACGAGCGCTCCTGGGTTGGCAGGCCTGACTTGCGCCGCCAATCACCGCGCATGGGGCAAATTCTCGACGCAGCCGAACAAGGCTGTACTGAAGTTCAGCTGGTACCGATCACCGTCTTCTGGGGACTATCGCCCGATGCTGAGTCTTCGCCGATCAAGCTGCTGTTTGCCTATAATTGGGTCGGTGGGCGTTTGCGCAAACTGCTCGCAATACTGGTGCACGGGCGCAAGATTCGGGTGCACTTCGGCGAAAGCCTGTCACTGCAGACATTGACCGCAGGTGAACCCGACCACGAACGCCACCTGCGCCGGGTCAACCGTCTACTGCGGGTTCACTTCCGCCATCAGCGCGCAGCCGTCGTCGGCCCTGAACTGGTTCACCGTCGCACGCTGCTCAAAGGCATGCTGCACGCGCCCATGGTGAAAGAAGCGATACGCCGCGAAGCGGCCGAGAACAACATCAGCCAGGACAAGGCGCAGGCACTCGCGGCACGCTACGCCAACGAAGTTGCCTCGGACTTTACCTACAGCATCATCCGCTTTCTTGAAGTGGTGCTTTCGTGGTTTTGGAACAAGCTTTACGACGGCATAAAAGTAAATAATATCAAGCGAGTACACGACATTTCACGGGGCAACGAGATCATCTACGTACCCTGCCATCGCAGTCATATCGATTATCTTCTGCTCTCCTATTTGCTGGTGCGTAACAGCCTTACGCCACCGCATATTGCCGCTGGCATCAATCTCAACATGCCGGTAATCGGCGGCATCCTGCGCCGTGGCGGCGCCTTCTTCATGCGGCGTACGTTCAAAGGTAATCAGCTTTACACCGCGGTTTTCAACGAATACCTGCACACGCTGTTCAGCCGCGGCTTCCCGGTCGAATACTTCATCGAAGGCGGTCGCTCGCGCACCGGCCGCATGCTCAGCCCGAAAACCGGCATGCTGGCAATCACGCTGCGCAGCTTTCTGCGTTCGCCGCGTCGCCCCATCGTGTTTGTACCTGTCTACATCGGCTATGAACGGGTACTGGAAGGCCGCACATACCTCGGCGAACTACGCGGACAAAGCAAGAAAAAAGAGTCTATTTTTGATCTGTTCCAGGTCATTTCTGCGCTCAAGCTGCGCTTCGGTCAGGTAGCCGTCAACTTTGGCGAACCTTTGCCGCTGGCTGATTTCCTCGATCAGCAGCAGCCAGATTGGCGTAAGCAGCCATTGGCACCGGACTACCGACCAGCCTGGCTTAACGACACCACTAATCAGTTGGCGCGCACCCTGACCAGTGCAATCAGTGCCGCAGCAGACGTCAACCCGGTCAATCTGGTCGCGCTCGCTATGCTGTCTACCGCGCGCCTGGCGCTGGATGAAACGTCACTGGCACGGGTACTCGACCGATACGCCGCACTGCTGCGCCAGGTACCTTACAGCGCCAGCGTGACCCTGCCCGACATGGATGGGCAGGCGATGATCAAGCATGTGGAAGACATGCAGATGATTCAGCGCCAGTCTGACGCCCTGGGCGAAATCATGGTCCTGGATGAGCCGCAAGCCGTACTGATGACCTACTACCGCAATAATATTGTGCACTTGGTCGTACTGCCTGCGTTGATTGCCTGTCTGTTCCAGAATAATCCGCGCATGAAGCGCTCACAGATCGAACGTCTGATTCTGGGCATTTACCCTTATCTGCAGGGCGAGCTGTTTTTGCAATGGGACGAACAGACGCTGCCGCAAGCGATACAAACCTGGGTCGACAGCCTGGTAGAGCAAGGGCTACTGCGTGAAGAGGATGAACAAATTCACCGCCCCGACCTCAGCTCAAGCGACTTTGTCATGCTAAGCCTGCTGTCGCGCAGCATCATCCAGGTTCTCGAGCGCTTTTACATGGCGTCCGCTTTATTGCTGAATTTCCCCAATGGCACACAGACTGCCGAGCAGTTGGAGGCATTGTGCTCGGTGATGGCTCAGCGACTGTCGATACTGCACGGTCTGAATGCCCCCGAGTTTTTCGACAAGACGCTGTTTCGCCAATTTATCCAGCGCCTTATCGACCTGCACGTTGTCAGCGCGGATGAGGAAGGTCGACTGCACTATGTAGCAGGGCTGGAAGACATCGCGGAAAACATTGCCAAGCGGGTATTGAGCGCCGAAATTCGGCTTTCGATTCGCCAGGTAGCGCGCAGCTCAACGGCGGAATAAAGGGTTACTCCAGCCGCTTCTTGCCGTAAATATCGTAGCGGCTGGACTGCCCTTTCATCTCCGCACTGGGTGCTGGGCCTGCAATGGCCGGCGCCTTACGCGGCCTTTTTACTGCAACTCGATGGCTCGCCAGCGCCAAGGCGGCGCGAAGCAGGGCTGGAGCGTCGTTGTCATCACCAGCGAGCGGCCGAAACAGCCGCATTTCCTTTTTGACCAAGGCCGACTTTTCCCGATGTGGAAACATCGGATCCAGGTGAATCACCTGCGGGATAGCCTCAGACCAATCGCACAGCGCGCTAATGGCATCACAGTGAATGAGCCGCATCCGGCTAGCTATCTCGGCCACCTCCCCTCCTGCTTCGCGGGCGCGCCTGAGACCATCTTCCAGCAAGGCAGCAATAACCGGCTGACGCTCCAGCAAGGTCACGTCACAGCCAAGTGACGCCATAACGAAGGCATCGCGCCCCAAGCCTGCGGTAGCATCAAGGATACTGGGGCGCACCGCACCGCGAATACCCACCGCGCGAGCGACCATTTGCCCGGCGCCGCCGCCAAACTGACGACGGTGAGCCAGCGCACCACCGACGAAATCAACCCGCACCGCACCGGTGGCTGCCGCTCCCGGGACATCAGCCTCAGTGCTTCGCAGACTCAGGCCTTGCTCATCCAGACACAGTAACAGCTCTGCCAGCGGCCTATCCGGCGCTTGCAAGGGTAGCAGCAAGCGCTGCGCCAGTTCCGCTGAAGCCTGCTCAAATCCTTCGGCACCCGCCAATGCCAGGGTGACCCGGCCGTCATCACGGCTCATTCAGCGTACTCCCTATCCACCATATTTATTCCTAGTCAAAACAGATCAACCTGCTCAGGTTGCATGGCCGCTTCCTGCTCACCGGGCCAGCACGGCATGACCGGCAGACTGGGTACCCGCTTCTGTAATTGCTGATAAAACAGGCGCGCGAGTTGTGGGGCCAGCCGGTTATCGGGCGTATGCATAAAGATCATGGGTTGGTGCCCCGAGCGCAACCACTCGGCACATTTATTCAGCCAGGGCTCTAGCGCTCGCAGATTAGCACTGTTATCCATACCGCCGACAAAACGCACAGCAGGTCGGTTGGATAGCGCCACCGCGTGCACCGGCAGACGGGGTTTACGCTCCTTGGCTTCAAGCGTGGCCGCCGAGGCGTCATCACTGGCAAAGAGCGCGCGGGTATCAAAGATAATGCGCTCAATACCTCGCTCGTGTAATTGGCGATTGAGGTGCTGCTCGTTCTTATCCTTGCGGAAAAAATCGAGATGACGCACTTCTACGGCGTAGTCAAAGTCGCGCGGCAACGCATCCAGAAAAGCAATCAACTCAGCGGTTCTTGCGGGAGAGAAGCGCTGGGGCAGTTGCAGCCAGATAGGACCAAGACGCTGTCCGAGCGGCGCCATGCGCGTAAAGAAGTCGCGCAGCGCGGGGGCATCTGCGGTCAACCGCGAACCATGGCTGATGTCGCGCGGCAACTTGGCGCAAAAGCGAAAATCAGTCGGCATCAACTCAGCCCAACGCGCTACGCGATCAGCGCCGGGCAAGGAATAAAAGGTGGTATTGCCCTCTACCGCAGCAAACACACTGCAATATTGCGCCAGTCGCTGATCGGCATCACTGCCGGAACTGTACAGCGTGCCCTGCCAAACAGGGTCGGACCATTGTGTGCAGCCCAGCAAAATGGGGTTGTGATCAGGTACCGCCACAGATCAGGCGAACAGATCGATGCCGAAGACACTATTCGACTCGCCATCCACGGGAATACTGGCAGTCGCCTCGTAGCTGGCCAACGCCTGGTTAGCACGACCATAAACGGGTTGCTGAATCTCACGGCGAGCGGGAATGTACTCGGCATTAGCGGAGGTGGCATTGACCGAGCGGGTTGTCAGCGAGCGACTAGCCGATACGCTATTGGCCTGCTCTGCGGCTGGCGCACGCGCAGCATCAACCGGCGCAGCGCTGGTAACGTTACGATTGCTGCGCTCCGGGAGCGTATTGTATGGATTCAGGCCGTCAACACGCACTGATGATTCTCCGCTATCAAGACGCTCAGATTAGCGCTGCGCCTTGGGCGTGGCAACCTTGTCGCGCAAATAGATGGGCTGGGCGTCGGCGGCATCAAGCACCTCACCCGCCAGCCAGCGCGGTAAGGCCAGCGCCAGCAGGTCGCGCGCATCAGGCAGCATGTCGGACCAGTACCGCGACGGCTTGACCGCCAGGCGATCAGCCAACTGCCAGCCGGTACCCGCTCCCGCCACATCGGCCTGCCCGGTCTCGAGCGGCAACTCAACCTGCTCCGGCGCACATACCCGCTCGTCGCAAAGTGGCCGCATAACGCCATCATTAAGGGCAAATACACCCCAATAAACTTCATCCATGCGCGCATCAATGGCGGCCGCAACGTATTCAGCCTGATGCTCGCGCCAGGCGCGCTGCGCCAAGGCTGCCAGGTTAGAAATAGCGATAACCGGCTTGCCGCTGGCAAAAGCCAGGCCCTGTACCATGCCGGTAGCAATGCGCACGCCAGTGAAAGCGCCCGGGCCGCGACCAAACACCAGCGCATCCACGTCGCCAAGAGTAATGCCGCGCTCCAGCATCAGCTCTTGCAGCATCGGCAAAATACGCTGTGCATGCTCACGTGGAATAACCTCGCTGCGATAGACCACTTCACCCTCATGCAGCAAGGCTGCTGAACAGGCCTCGGTAGCGGTATCCAGAGCTAGCAGTGTGGTCATGGGCAATCCGTATTGAGTTCAAAGTGGGCTGGAATTCTACCCAAATGCAAAGGCCCGTGCGACAGGACGTCAACACGGGCCTTTGCCACATCAGATGAAGATCAGCTCAGCGCTGCCAACACCTTGGTGGTGATCTGCTCTACCGAGCCAACACCTTCTACCTTGGAGCACTTGGGCGCACCGTTTGCGGCAGCCTGCTCGCGGTAAAACTCGACCAGTGGCTTGGTCTGAGTGTGGTAAACCTGCAAGCGCTTGCGCACGGTTTCTTCTTTGTCGTCTTCGCGCTGAATCAACTCATCACCAGTCACGTCATCCTTGCCCGCGACTTTCGGCGGGTTATGGTCGACGTGATAGATGCGGCCCGAACCCGGATGTACGCGACGCCCGGACATACGCGCAACAATCTCTTCGTCAGCGACAGCGATTTCCAGCACGTGATCCAGCTTGATACCCGCATCTACCAGCGCTTCAGCCTGCGGAATAGTGCGCGGAAAGCCATCAAACAGAAAACCATTGGCGCAGTCATCCTGAGTGATACGTTCCTTGATCAAACCGATGATCAGATCATCGGAGACCAGCCCGCCACTGTCCATGACTTCCTTGACCTGCTTACCCAGATCAGTACCCGCCTTGACCGCTGCACGCAGCATGTCGCCAGTAGAAATCTGCGGAATACCGAAACGCTCACAGATAAACTGTGCTTGGGTACCCTTGCCCGCACCAGGGGCGCCTAACAGGATGACTCGCATGATTTACTCCTCGTCTAACTGAAACCACGCCAACGGCGGCAACTGGCCAAACCTTGGCAGAGGACAGGCGCGTAGGCCGTCAAAAAAACTATTCAACCCACGCAGGCGGGGGCAAAAGGGCGTTCAACATACACGCACGCGCCAGCGCGCACAAGCAGGACCATTGTCGCACCCATATAACTTATTGAATTAAATATAAAAGACGCCTAAAACCAGCTGGCAATGGCGCCCTTCAACGGCGATCAACCGGTATTGCGCATCCCTGCAGCAATACCGGCCACAGTGACCAGCAAGGCGCGTTCCAGATCAGGATCGATGCGCTCGCCTTGCGCCCGCGTGCGCGCCATCAATTCCGCCTGCAGCAGATGCAAGGGGTCCGTGTAGGGATTTCGCACCGCAACGGACTCACCCAGCGCCGGGTTGTGGGCCAATAGCGTGTCGCTGCCGCGCACAGTGAGAATGACCTCTGTGGCCTGCTGCAGATCTGCGCGCAGCCGCTCGCCAAGGGGCCAGAGTTCTGGACTGGCCAAACGCTGTTCATAAAAACGCGAAATACCTGCATCCGCCTTGGACAAGACCATTTCAAGCATTTCAATCCGCGCCAGAAAGAACGGCCAGCCTGCCATCATATCCTGTAAAGCAGCGCCTTCGCCGGCATCCAGAGCCTCTTGCAACGCCTGCCCGGCGCCCAGCCAAGCTGGCAACATCAGACGTGTCTGGGTCCAGGCGAATATCCAGGGAATAGCGCGCAAGGTCTCGATACCGCCTTGGCTGCGGCGTTTGGCTGGACGACTACCCAATGGTAACCGAGCCAGTTCCTGCTCTGGCGTCGCCTGCCGAAAATACTCGACAAACTGCGGCTCCTCGCGCACGACGCCGCGATACACCTCAACCGAGCGATCCGCCAACCGTTGCATCAGCTCGCGCCACGCCGGTTCAGGGGCAGGCGGCGGCAGCAGACTGGCTTCCAGTACCGCGCTGGCATAGAGCTGGAAGCTTTGAATGGCGATACCTGGCAAGCCAAACTTGAAGCGGATCATCTCGCCCTGCTCGGTTACCCGCAGCTGCCCCTGCACCGACCCGGGTGGCTGCGACAAGATCGCCATATGTGCCGGAGCGCCGCCCCGGCCAACAGTGCCGCCGCGACCATGAAACAGACGCAGACGCACGCCACGTTGCTGGCAAACCTTCACCAGCGCTTCCTGAGCCCGATACTGAGCCCAGCCCGCAGCCAATGTGCCCGCATCCTTGGCTGAGTCGGAGTAACCAATCATCACCTCCTGCTCATCGCCGACCAACGCACGATAGTCCTTCAGTGACAACAGGCGATCGATAGCGTCAGCTGCGTGATCCAGGTCCGCCAGGGTTTCAAACAAGGGCGCCACGCGCATCGGCCACTGTACGCCGGTCTCTTTCAGCAGCAGTTTGACCGCCAACACGTCAGAGGGGTGCGATGCCATGGAGATCACATAGGAGCCGAGCATCAGCTCCGGCTGGCTGGCGACGACACTGCAGGTAGCCAAAACTTCAGCGACGTCGGCGCTGGGCTTCCAGTCAGTCGGCAGCAACGGACGACGATTGTGCAGCTCGGTTAACAGAAACCGGCAGCGCGCCTCTTCGTCCCACTCGGCGTAATTACCAAGCTGCAGGTACTGCGTCAGCTCGGTGAAGACGTCTGCATGCCGCCCCGCATCCTGGCGAATATCCAGTTTAACCAGACCCAGACCAAACGCATTAACGCGACGCAAGGTATCCAGCAAGGGGCCGTGGGCAATGCGCCGCATACCGAGCTGGACTAACGATTGATAACAGGCCTCAAGCGGACCGCGCAGCTCGTCCAGACTTTGTAGCACCGCATCTGCGGGCGCAACCTCATCGGTGAGGGCGGTCTCGGCCCAGTCACGCGTTGCCAGCAGTCGCGTTCTTAATTGCTTGAGCACCGCACGGTAAGGCTCGGCTACGTTACCCGCCAGCGCCAACAACTCATTTGTAGCAGCATGCATGGATAACTGGTTAGCCAATGCTTCGATGTCTCGCAGATACAGGTCCGCCGCCATCCAGCGGCCAAGCAGTAACACCTCTCGCGTCACCGGCGCAGTCACGTTGGGATTACCGTCGCGGTCACCGCCCATCCAGGAGGCGATACGTACCGGCGCGGCGCGCAACCCCAGATGCTCGCCGGTTGCGGCATGAATATCTGCATCAAAGCTGCGCAGAAATTGGGGTAGCGCCTGCCACAGAGAATGTTCAATGACAGCAAACCCCCACTTCGCTTCGTCGACCGGCGTTGGGCGATTATGTCTAATCTCGTCGGTATGCCAGGCCTCGCTGATCAGCCGCGCCAGGTCCTGGCGCACGGATTCATGCTCAGCAGCCGTCAGGTCGTCGTGATCACCGCGGGCCAATGCTTCTGCAATGGCATCGTATTTCTGAATCAGCGTACGGCGTGTTACCTCGGTTGGGTGTGCCGTCAGAACCAGCTCGATGTCCAGCGTATTGACCTGTTGCATGATCCTTTCAGAGCTAAAGCCTTCATCCTGCAAACGACCTAGCAGGTCACTGACGCAGCGCATCTCAAATTCCAGCGGCTCATCTGCGCGCCGCCGACGAATACGGTGATGCTGTTCCGCGATATTGGCCAGATTGAGAAACTGATTAAAGGCGCGGCAGACTGGTAGCAGTTGGTTGTCAGGCAGATCCTGCAACGCAGCCAGCAGCTCTTCATGGGCTGCACCATCCTGCTTGCGCCCCTGTTTGGCGCCAAGACGAATACGCTCAATACGCTGCAAAAAATCGTCGCCCAAATGCGCCTTGATAGTTTGCCCAAGCAGAGTGCCCAGCTTGTTTACGTCTTCACGCAGGCGAGCATCAATTTCAGTCATACAGGTTCCTCCGGCCGAGTAGATAAACAGCATGCGATGCAACAAAGACGCTGACAAGGGGTCAAGAGTAGTAAGTGCGATGAAATCAGGCAGTACAAAGCTGCCTAAACCACTAGCGTAAGGCACAAATGGTCTATGCTGGAAATGTCGCCACAAGCGAATCCAATAGGACTAGGGGGAACCATGAAGATCCGTGAACTCACCCAAAACTGGGAACAGACTGCAAAGGGCCGCGTAACGCGAAACAGCTACGAGGTAAAACTCTGCCTGGAGGACGCTGCCCGTCTGGCAGCGCTGCACGAAATGTATCCCAAGCGCCAGGTTGAAGATCTGATTACCGATCTGCTCAGCTCGGCACTGGAAGAACTCGAAGCCAGCCTGCCCTATCAAGCAGGCACGGAGGTCATATCGCGCGACGAGCTGGGCGATCCTTTGTACAAGGATGAAGGCGCAACTCCGAGATATCTGGCTCTCAGCCGCAAGCATCTACAGCAGCTGGTGGAACAACAACAGGAAATACAGCACTAGCCTGCGCTTGCACTCAGCTCAAGCGCAAAAAAGGGCATCTTTTTCAAAGGTGCCCTGAGTGATAGATCGCGCAGTAAAGGTGGGCGATCAAAGCCCTTGTTGCTTGGCTTGATCCCACAGCCTATCCAGCTCAGCCAGATCGCTTTGCTCAACACTGCTGCTGCGATCACGCAACTGCTGCTCTATAAAGCGAAAACGCCGCTCAAACTTGTTGTTGCCCTCGCGCAGCGCATGCTCAGCATCCACGCCAAGATGACGCGCAAGGTTTACCACGCAAAACAGCAGGTCACCCATTTCCTCCGCTACGGCGGCGGCATCCCCTTGGCTCAACGCGGCGCGCACTTCGTCCAGTTCCTCGGCAATTTTGTCGACAACGGGTGCCGCGTCTGGCCAATCAAAACCGGCACCTGAAGCACGCTTCTGTAATTTCTGCGCACGACTCAGCGCGGGCAACGCCTGAGGCACGTCATCGAGCAATGACAGCTGTTGCGGCTGAACTGCCTTCTCCGCGCGCTCCTCAGCCTTGATCTCTTCCCAGCGCTGCTTGATCTGCTCCGGCGCCAGCGTCAGAGTGCCGGGTGGCGTGCGCAGATTGCCGTCAGGAAATACATGCGGATGGCGGCGCAGTAACTTTCGAGTAATGCCGTCCACGACTTCAGGCCAGCCAAAGCGGTCCACTTCTTTACCCAACTGAGCGTAATACACCACCTGAAACAGTAAATCGCCCAACTCGCCGCGTAACTGCTCAAAGTCGCCCTGCTCAATGGCATCAGCCACTTCATAAGCTTCTTCCAGCGTATGCGGCACTATAGAGGCGAAATTTTGCTCCAGATCCCATGGGCAGCCATGCTGTGGGTCGCGCAAGCGCGCCATGAGATACAACAAGTCATCAAGTTGATAACTCACGCCCGGTTCTCCTGTCGATTACGACGCGCCTCGATCACGTTGGGCAGCTGACTGATACGCCCCAACAGGCGTCCTAGAAGGTTAAGGTTAGGAACCTCAATGGTCAGCAGCATAGCTGCGTAGTTATCGTCCTTATTGGTGCGGGTGCTCACCTCCAGCACATTGAGCTTCTCGTTAGCCAGCATCAACGACACATCACGCAGCAGACCGGAGCGGTCATACGCCTTGATGTAGATTTCTACCGGATAGGTCTGCACCGGCGCGCCGCCCCAGTTCACTTCTATCAGTCGTTCAGAGTCCTGGTCCTGCAGCTGCATGGCGTTGGCACAGTCAGCGCGATGCACGGTAACGCCGCGGCCGAGGGTGATATAGCCAATGATAGGGTCGCCCGGAACCGGCTGACAGCAGCCAGCGAGCTGGGTCATGAGGTTGCCAACGCCTTGTATATAAACGTCGCCACGGCGCCCCACCTTGCTCTGCTTCTTGGGTATTAACTCCAGCTGCTCGCTGTGGCGGTCCGGCTCCACGAGCTGGTGCGCAACCCCGACGACGTGGGCCAGACGCATATCCCCTGACCCTACTGCGGCAAACAGATCTTCCTGGCCCTTGATACCCAGCCGATCGATCAACTGGGCATAATCGGCGCCATTAAGCGCTAGACGAGTAAGCTCTCGCTCCAGCATCAACTTGCCGGCCTGCACGTTCTGCTCGCGCGCCTGCTGCTTGAACCAATGCTGGACTTTGGCCCGCGCCCGCGAGGTATTGACGTAGCCCAGATTCGAATTGAGCCAATCCCGGCTGGGGTTACTGTGCTTGCCGGTAATGATCTCGACCTGCTCACCCGTTTGCAGAATGTAATTAAGCGGAACGATGCGCCCGTTTACCTTGGCGCCACGGCAGCTATGGCCAATTTCAGTGTGGACCCGATAGGCGAAATCCAGTGGCGTAGCGCCCTTGGGTACGTCCAGCACGTGGCCATCAGGGGTAAATAGATAGATACGGTCCGGTTCAAAATCCACCCGGAGTTGATCTGCCAGACCGCCGATGTCGCCCATTTCCTCGTGCCACTCAAGCACCTGGCGTAACCAGGCAATCTTGTCTTCGTAGGCGTTGGACGAAGAGCCGGTATCGGTTCCCTTGTAGCGCCAGTGCGCACACACCCCCAACTCAGCTTCCTCGTGCATCGCCTGGGTACGGATTTGCACTTCAAGCACCTTGCCATTAGGGCCGACAACCGCCGTGTGCAGCGAGCGATAGCCATTCTCTTTGGGGTTGGCAATGTAGTCGTCAAACTCGTTAGGGATATGCCGCCACAGGCTATGGACTATTCCCAGTGCGGTATAACAGTCACGCACCTGCGGCACCAGAATACGAACGGCGCGCACGTCATAGACTTGACTGAAGTCGATGCCTTTACGCTGCATCTTCCTCCAGATGGAGTAGATATGCTTGGCACGGCCGGTAATGTCGCCAAAAATGGACGCTTCTTCCAGCGCAGCACGCACTTGCGCCATGACAGTATCGATGTATTCCTGCCGGTCGAGACGACGCTCATCCAGCAGCTTGGCAATCTGCTTGTACTGGTTTGGCTCCAGATAACGGAAAGAGAGATCTTCCAGCTCCCACTTGATGTGGCCAATGCCCAAGCGGTGGGCTAGCGGGGCATAGATATCGAATACCTCACGGGCAACCCGATAGCGTTTTTCTTCCGGCGCATCCTTGACGGCACGAATAGCACAGGTTCGCTCTGCCAGCTTGATCAGCGCGACCCGGACATCGTCTACCATGGTGACCAACATCTTGCGCAGGCTCTCGACCTGGGCATGCGGACTGAATACCGTATTCTTGCCGGCATTCTGCGAGACACTGATGGCGGCCATGCGCTGCACGCCGTCAACCAACTGCGCTACCACCTCGCCAAAACGATGCTCGACTGCGAGCAAATCGGTCTTGCGCTCACGCACTGCGCGATACACCACCGCAGCCACCAGCGAGTCCTGATCCAGCTTGAGATCAGCGAGAATTTCCGCCATCTCAAGCCCGGTCAAAAAACTATTGGTGCCGTCTGCCCAAATGTTCTCCGCCGCAATGGCGGCACGCTCCAGTTCGCAAGCCCACTCGCAGGCCTCGCGTAATACCTCCGGAGTTGCCAGATTGAGTCGCTTATCGATACGCTCAATCCATGCGTCGATGTTGATGCTGCCGTCTCGATTGGTCGGATGTTCCGCCCTGACCTGTACCATCTTATTATCCTCGTCCGCCGCACTAGCCGTGCTAATGCTTGCGGAACAATGCCATGGCTTCCACGTGCGAGGTTTGCGGGAACATATCCATCACCCCCGCCTTGACCAGGCTATAACCTTTAGTCGCCAAAATACCTGCATCCCGCGCTAGCGTTGCCGGGTTGCAGGAAATATAAAGTATGCGCTTGACTCCCAGCTCTGCCAGATCCAGGACCAACTGCTGAGCGCCATCTCGTGGCGGATCAAGCAAGGCTGCGGTGAATGCTGGGGCAGCAGCCGGCAATATGAGAGGGTTCGACAAGTCCGCAGCAAGAAAGTGCAACGCATCGAGCTTATTATCCCGTGCGTTCTGCTGTGCTCTCGCCACCATCAGCTCGCTGCCTTCAATACCGGTAACCGCGGCGCCCTGCCGGGCCATGGCCAAAGCAAAATTACCCACACCAGAAAACAGATCCAGCACCGACTCGCCTGGCTGCAACGCCAGCCAGTCTAGTGCCTGATTAACCATGGCTTGATTGACCGCGGCATTGACCTGAGTAAAGTCGCCAGGCCCGAAGCTCAGCTGCAAGTCCTGATCAGGTAGCCGGTAGCTTGGTTCCGCGGCGCCAGGCGTCACACAATGCAACGACTCCACCTCACCCGGCTGGAGCCAACAAGCCAAGCCGTGCTGTTGCGTAAAGCCGTCCAGCAACTGCAGGTCCGACTCGCAGAGTGCACTGGTATGACGCAGTACCAAAGCGGGTTGCTCACCGCCAATCAGCTCAACATGCCCGAGGGAACGCGGATCCGCCAGCGAGCGCAGCAGCGCCGGTAGCTCGGCAATAACTGTCTGCAATGCAGGAATGAGAACCGGGCACTCGTGCACCTGCACCAGGTCACTACTGGCACGCTGCCGAAAGCCAACCTCCAGCTCATTGCGCTTGGGCTGCCAGCGCACGGACACACGAGTTCGCTGGCGATATCCGTAAGCAGGGCCCTCGAGCGGCGCAGCCCATTGGTCAGGCTGAACACCCGCAAAATGCTGCAGCTGCTGCGCGAGCGTCTGCTGCTTGATCGCTAATTGGCTGCTATGCGGCATATGCTGCAGACTGCAACCGCCACAGAGCTCTGCGTGCTCACAACGCGGCTGCAAACGCTCAGGACTAACCTGCAGCAGCTGTTCCTGACGGGCTTCAATCAACTTGCTGCGCGCTCGAACGACGCGTGCTTGAACCCGCTCACCCGGTAGCCCACCCTCAACGAAAACGGTGCGCCCCTGCCAACGGCCAATGCCTCGCCCATCATGAGCCAGGCGCTCCAGATTCAGCTCAATACGCTGACCTATAGCTGCAGGAGAGTCACTGCTTTGCCGGCGCGGCTGCCGCGCCCGTTGCCTGCTCATGCTTCACCATCATAGATCCCGGTCGACAGATAACGGTCGCCACGGTCGCAAACAATGGCAACAATTACCGCATTCTCGACTTCGGCACTCAAACGCAACGCGGCGGCGACCGAGCCACCAGAAGAAACACCCGAAAAGATGCCCTCTTCACGCGCCAGCCGGCGCATGGTGATTTCGGCCTCTTCCTGGCCCATATCGATTATCCGGTCGACGCGCGTCTCATCAAAAATCGTTGGCAGGTACTCTTTTGGCCAGCGCCGAATGCCCGGAATAGAAGCGCCCTCAACCGGCTGCAAACCCACAATCTGGATGGCCGGGTTCTGCTCCTTGAGATAGCGCGAGGTTCCCATAATGGTCCCTGTCGTGCCCATAGAGCTGACAAAGTGGGTAACGCTGCCGCCCGTGTCGCGCCATATTTCTGGGCCGGTACCGTGATAGTGCGCCTCAGGGTTATCCTGGTTGCCAAACTGATCCAGCACCTTGCCGCGACCTTCAGCCTGCATGCGCAGCGCCATATCACGCGCACCTTCCATACCCTGCGACTGCGTCACTTCAATCAACTGGGCACCGTAGGCCGTCATGGCCGATTTACGCTCAGCGCTCATATTGTTTGGCATGATCAACACCATGCGATAGCCCTTCATCGCGGCAACCATTGCCAGTGCTATGCCGGTGTTACCCGATGTTGCTTCAATCAGGGTATCGCCAGGTGTAATGGCACCGCGCCGTTCGGCATGCTCAATCATGGACAGCGCGGGCCGATCCTTGACCGAACCGGCAGGGTTGTTACCCTCAAGCTTGACCAAAATGGTGTTACTGGTAGTGCCTGGCAACCGCTGCAGCCGCACCATAGGGGTATTGCCAATACATTCGGCAATAGTGGGATATTCAATCGTCATTGTTCATCCTGGGAGCCTGGTCACGGAGCAAATCACCAGCCAAGGCTGCGCTTTCTTTTCAGTCGGCCTATGATACCGGCATCGGCTTGGCGGATATACACAATGAACGAGATCGGCATAAAGACCCGCATTCTGCTAATGACCCTGCTCCCCTGCGGCCTGCTCGCTCTGGTGCTGGGTGGTTACTTCAGTTGGCAGCAATTGCAGGACCTGGAGCAACAGTTGCTGGAACGCGGCCAGATGACCGCAGAGCACCTGCAGCGGCCAGCGGCCGAAGCGCTTCTGGCACGCCAACCAGAGCGCCTGCGCAGCACATTGAGTCGCGCACTGAACTACCAGGACGTGCGTTCAATTTCGCTGTACGACAGCGACAAGCAGTTGCTTGAGCATAGCGGCCCACAAATGCACCTGGCAGGCCGAACCCTACCGGAGACCGGCCTGGCTGCCGGAACCGGCCTGCAGATTCAGGCCAGCAAACAAAGCACCCACTTCACGCTACCACTGCTGGCCAGTCCCGGCCTGCTGGAAAAGGTGGATCGCCCCGACCTTGAACCTGATGCCCTGCTTGGCTGGCTGGAAGTAGAACTGAGTCACGGCAATACACTGCTACGCAGTTATCAAAGTCTGCTGACCACGCTGGTACTGATTATGATCGGCTTGCTTATAACCGGGGCGCTGGTTAGCGCTATGGGCCAGCGAATCATAGGTCCGATCGCACATATCAACCAAACAATCGCACGTATCAGCAGGGGGCAACTCGACGTCAGGCTGGACGAACAGGGCAGCCGCGAACTGGACGATCTCGCCAGCGGGATCAATACCATGGCCCAGGCACTGCAAAGCGCACAGGGCGAGCTGCAACAAAACGTGGATCAAGCGACCGAAGATCTGCGACAAACGCTGGAAACCATTGAAGTACAAAATATCGAACTCGATATGGCGCGCAAAACCGCACAGGAAGCGAATCGCATCAAGTCAGAATTTCTCGCCAACATGAGCCACGAACTGCGCACGCCACTAAACGGCATTCTCGGCTTCAGTAACCTGCTGCAACGTACCGAAATGACGTCACGCCAGGAAGAATACCTGGGCACCATCACCAAGTCTGCCGACAACTTGCTGGCCATTATCAATGAGATTCTCGATTTCTCGAAAATCGAAGCCGGCAAATTGGTATTGGAAAACATGCCATTCAATCTGCGCGATCTGATTCAGGACACCCTGACGATGCTCGCACCAGCCGCGCATCAAAAAGACCTCGAGCTCGTCAGCCTGATCTACCGCGACGCGCCGCTGGGACTTAGCGGTGATGCCTTGCGACTCAAACAGATTCTCTCCAATCTGGTCAGCAACGCCATCAAGTTCACCCACGAGGGTTCAGTCTGCCTGCGCACTATGCTGGAGGACGAAGACGAGGATCACGTAACGCTGCGCCTGAGCGTCACCGACACTGGCGAAGGTCTGACCAGCGCCCAACAAAAGTCGTTATTCAAAGCATTCAGCCAGGTAGATAACTCGCTCTCACGCCAACCCGGCGGCACCGGCCTGGGGCTGGTCATTACCAAACGCCTGGTTGAGCAAATGCATGGCGATATCGGACTCAACAGCGCCGTTAATGAAGGCTCCGAGTTCTGGCTGACCATTCGCCTGAAAAAGTCCAGCCAAGCCAGTGACGATCTGCCTATCCAGCCATTGAAAGGTATCAGGGTGGCACTCTGCGAGCCTCAGCAACTAAGCCGGCAGGCGCTGGTTCATTGCCTGCAGGATCTGGGGCTGGAGATTAACCAGTATCCAGATCTGAGTGCATTGGAACGCGCACTGGACATGCCCGACGGTCAGGATATTCGCCTCGTTTTACTGGGCAGCCCAGCGCTCGACACATCTATGTCGGCCATGTTGGCCTGCATGCGCGACTGGGCTGACAGTGGACGCTGCCAAAGCATTCTGATGACCAATACGACGGAGCACACCCAGCAACTAGATAGCCTGCCCGGTGCGCACTGCGCCGTGTTATCCAAGCCGCTGTGCACGCGCAAACTATTTCGCGCAGCGACTCAGTTATTGCAACCACGCAGTCTGCTGGCCACACAACAGCTAAGCCAGCAAACAGAGAGGCGCGAGAACCCAGGTTCGGTTAGCGTACTGTGCGTGGATGACAACGAAGCTAATCTTAAGCTGGTGGAAACCTTTTTGTCAGAAATGGGCACCCGAGTGCTAAGCGTCGGCAGTGGCGAAGAGGCATTAGAGGTTTTGCATGAGCAACGCTTCGACCTGATTTTCATGGACGTGCAAATGCCCGGCATGGATGGCCGCCAGACCACTGAGGAAATTCGCTTGCGTGAGGAGCTAAGCGACCAGCACCCGGCGCCGATTATCGCGCTCACCGCGCACGCGCTGGCAGACGAACGTCGGCGCCTGCTCAAATGCGGCATGAATGACTACCTGTGCAAGCCAATCAGCCCCGAGCAACTGCGCGAATGTATTGAGAAGTGGACCGGGCAGCAACTGCTTACCCCACCGCCACAAGCAGCCCAACCTGAGGTTCTATCCAAGCCGAGCCCGCTGGTGGTAGACCCTGCGGAGGGCCTGCGCCTAGCTGCGGGCAAAGCCGACCTGGCTAGTGACATGCTGGAGATGTTGCTGGCTGGCCTACCTGGTGAGCGCACACGTATGGCTCAGGCTATGACAAACGGTGACCAGGAGGCCTTGCTGGAAACCGTGCACAAACTGCACGGCGCCACGCGATACTGTGGCGTTCCGGAACTGCGTCAAGCCTGTCTGCGTGCCGAGACCAGACTGAAAGAAGGCGGGGCTGCAGAGGTGGAGATCACCCTGATGATGCAAGCCATGGAGCGGTTGCTGGAAATAACCTCAGTCGAGTGACCATACGGCAAAGGCCAGCGCCTGCTCACGCTCATCGCTCAACGACAGCAACATGCGGCCGCCTCCGCCCAGCTCCAGACGCTCTGCCGCAACACCACTCAGCTGCACCAAGGGCGCGCCAGCCGGATCGTTATCAATTTGCATATGCTGCCATGACAGTCCGCCAGCCAGCCCAGTGCCCAGCGCCTTGAGGATCGCCTCTTTAGCGGCAAAACGCTTAGCCAAGAAACGGGCTGGCTGGCGATGCACGGCAAACCGTTGAAACTCCGTCGCCGTCAATATACGCCTGGCGAAGCGTTCACCCTGACGCCCCAGCACGGCTTCAATGCGCGACACCAGTACCAGATCAGTGCCAATAGCGCGAATCATGGCCGCGCAGCAGCGTCGAGAATCAGCGAGCGCATATCCTTCACCGCGCTGGCAAGACCGGAAAATAGCGCGCGCGCGATAATAGCGTGACCAATGTTCAGCTCGTTGATACCCGCTATGGCCGCGATTGGCTCGACATTATGGTAATGCAACCCATGGCCTGCATTGACCACCAGCCCCAGCTTGCGTGCATAAGTTACGGCAGTCTGAATACGCTTGAGTGCGTCGCGCTGCTCGGCACCTTCGGTATCAGCATAATGCCCTGTGTGTAATTCAATCACCGGCGCCCCGACGCGTTTCGCAGCCTCAATCTGACGCGCGTCCGGATCAATAAACAGAGACACTTCTGAGCCTGCGGCCGACAGACGCTCTACTGCCGACTGCACACGAGCCTCATTGCCACAGACATCCAACCCGCCCTCGGTGGTCAGCTCTTCACGCCGCTCGGGCACAAGGCAAACATGGGCCGGCTTGAGCTTTTCCGCAAAAGCGATCATTTCGTCGGTGACTGCCATCTCAAAGTTCATCCGCGTTTGCAGCACCTCTGCCAACAGCAGAACGTCACGTTCCTGAATGTGCCTGCGATCCTCGCGTAGGTGCACCGTAATCCCATCCGCACCGGCCTGCTCCGCTTCAATGGCTGCCTGGACCGGGTCCGGGTACCGCGTACCGCGAGCCTCGCGCAAGGTGGCAACATGATCGATATTAACTCCAAGCAACACACGACTAATCTCACTCATGCTGAACATCTCCTGTCATTGCTAACGACCGTAAGTCGCCGCGATAAAAAGCTCAAGACTTGGCGTCACGCCCCACGGAAAACAGCTGGCGACTCATCAGCGGCCGATCGCCCAAGTGCACCGCGAGCGCTTTGCGCATTAACCTCTTAGCCGTATGCAGCGCCGCCGGATGCTGCCAGTCACTGACTGCCATCGCCAACAGCCCTGCGCCGGGGAGCAACCCAGGCTGCTCTCGGTCAACTCGCAGCAGTCCCTGCTCAGCATCCCACAGGTAAAGCGCGGACGGTAACAGCGGTTGATCCTGCGCGTCGTGCAACAAACTGAAACCGTAGCCCATCAGGTCAAGCAGTTGCCACTCGAATTCACGCAAAACCGGCTCTACCGAGCGCTCTCCGACCAGTTGTTCCAGTGCAGTTTGATAGGCGGAAAAGAGTAATGTCTGCGGATCGCCGAAAGACAGCAAACGGACCAATAACTCATTGAGATAGAGCCCGCTGAAAAGTGCTTCCCCCTGCAGGCGAACATGGCTACCGGCAACCTCGGCCTGCTTTAGGGTTTTGAGTTCGCCGCGGCCATAGAGCGCCACCAACAGCGGGGTGAAAGCTTGCGGGCGTATACCCTTGCCGCGTCGCGCCCCCCGCCAGACAACACGCTGCAATCCACCATGCAGCGTCAGCAGATCCACCAGCGCACTGCTGTCGCGGTAGGGTCGGCTATGCAGCACGTAGGCCGGCTGCAGATCGAGGATCATGGCGAGGACGCCGAATCAGTCGTCGAAACGATAGCCCAGCGAACTCAACGCGCGTTCGTCGTCCGACCAGCCTCGGCGCACTTTAACCCACAAGTGCAACATAACCTTGCTGCCGAACAGCTTTTGCATATCGAGCCGGGACTCTTGACCAATTTTCTTCAGACGGTCGCCACCGTCACCAATAATGATCTTCTTCTGACCATCGCGCTCAACCAGAATCAAGGCATGAATATGCAAAATCTTGCCCTCCTGTTTGAACTGCTCAATTTCGACGGCAACCTGATAAGGGATCTCGGCGCCCAGCTGGCGCATGACTTTCTCGCGCACCAGCTCTGCAGCCAGGAAACGGGAGCTGCGGTCAGTAAGCTGATCTTCCGGGTAGAAGTGTTCACTCTCGGGCAAACGCTCGGCGATCAGTTGCTCCAGTAGCTCGATATTACGACCATGCAAGGCCGACACCGGCACCACCTCAGCATTGGGTAGTTGCGCAGTCAGCCACTCCAGGTGCGGCAAGACCTCGCTTTTGTCATCCATTCGATCAACCTTGTTGACCACCAGGATAATCGGGCAAGTAACGTACTGCACTCGATCAAAGACCATCTGGTCCTCGTCCGTCCAGCGGGTACGATCCACGACAAAGAGCACAACATCGACATCACGCAACGCCTGACTGGCGCTCTTGTTCATGAAGCGGTTGAGCGCCTTCTCGTTTTCCTTATGCAGACCCGGTGTGTCTACATAAATAGCCTGAATGGCCTCTTCAGTCTTGATACCCAACATGGTGTGCCGCGTGGTTTGCGGCTTACGCGAGGTAATTGCCAACTTTTGGCCAAGAATATGATTCAGCAAGGTCGACTTGCCAACGTTGGGACGCCCGACAATGGCAACATAACCACAACGGCTGACAGCTTCAGTCATCTGCTTTCTCCACACCCAGGGCAATAAGGGCCAACTGAGCCGCTTTCTGCTCAGCCAGTCTACGACTATTACCTTCACCGAACGTAGGCTGCGCCAGCAGATCAACCTGGCAGTCCACTTTGAAGGTACGGCAGTGGGCTTCACCACTACTCTCAATCACCTCATAACGAGGCAGTTCGCTCTGCCGCGACTGCAGAAACTCCTGCAGTCGGGTTTTCGGATCCTTGTTATTGTCGACCAGCGTCAAGGTCGAAATATGACCAACCAGCCAATCCAGCACGCGCTCGCGAGCCGCCTCCATCCCGCTATCAAGATAGATGGCGCCAATAATCGCTTCAGTCGCATCAGCAAGAATGGATTCGCGGCGGAAACCGCCGCTTTTAAGCTCGCCAGAGCCCAGACGAAGATACTCGCCCAACTCAAAGCCCTTGGCCAGTTCAGCCAGGGTCACACCCTTGACCAAACGTGCACGCAGGCGTGAGAGCTGACCTTCGCGTGCCTGCGGAAAGTGTTGAAAGAGCATTTCGGCGGCGACAAAGTTAAGAATCGAGTCGCCCAAAAACTCCAGCCGTTCATTGTTTCGGCCACCGAGACTACGGTGAGTCAAGGCCAGCACCAAGAGGTCCTGATCCTTGAACTGATAGCCTATCCTGCGTTCCAGTCGGTCTAGCTGATTGCTCACTTTAAAGGTCTGATAATATGAGTTTCGTCAAAATGAACCAGTAGGTCCACTGTGTCGAGCAATGGCGCGCGTTGCTCGTATTTGATCACCACCGTGTAGGCATCATTGCCACTGGCAGTAACCTTGATTGCTTCCTTCGCATCGATATCGCGAATACTGTTGATCTGCAGCCCCTTGCTGATGTGGGAGTTCAAATCACGCATTGAACGAATCTTGAGGCTAGGGTCCTCGTTAACCGAAGTCACGATATTGCGCAGGGCAAAATGGTCCATGTAAATAGGAACCAGCTTCATCGCAATGACCATCGCAAATACCAGCAGCGCAATAACCGCCAACCAGCCAAAAAACGATGCCCCTTTCTGAGAGTGGCGCATGATAACCTCGCACGTCCGTTGTTGATGTTATGTTGACAACTGCCACACGCCCTTTAGTGAATCAGGGCCACGCTGGAAAAACTCGGCAGATTGCTCAGCTTGGGTTCGGGCCAGTGCATCCAGACGGCAAAAGCCTTGCCCACAATATAGTTGTCCGGAACCATTCCCCACAACTCCTTGGGCATATCGTCGGCATGCCAATAACGGCTGTCATTGGAGTTGTCACGGTTGTCGCCCATCATAAAGTAGTGCCCCTCAGGCACTACCCACTCTTTTTCGGGCGGCGTTTGTGACAGTTCCTTCTGGCGAATAAGGTGACTCACCTCACCCAGCTGTTCACGATATATAGCTGCATTCGCAAAGGCCTGCAAAGGATGTCCCGCCGGTACTTCATCATCATGGGTTATTTCGACTAGCTCGTGCTCGACCTTTTTACCGTTCACGTAAAGCTGCTTGTCAGCGTAACGAATGTGATCGCCCGGCAGACCTACCACCCGCTTGATGTAGTTGGTGGCCGGATCGTTAGGATAGCGGAATACCATGACATCGCCGCGCTGGGGGTCACCTATCGGGATCACCTTGACGTCAGCGACCGGTAAGCGGATGCCATAGGCAAACTTGTTCACCAGAATAAAGTCACCCACTGCGAGGGTAGGCTTCATTGATCCGGACGGAATCTGAAACGGCTCAACCAAAAAAGAGCGCAGGATTAGCACCACCGCCAGGACTGGAAAAAACGACTTGCCATACTCAACCAGCAGCGGCTCTTTATCCAATCGCTCGATAGTCTGCGGGTCCGCCACGTCGACTTCAGCTTCATAGCGGGCCACCGCGCGGCGGCGGCGAGGAGCAAGAAACAGGAAGTCGATCAGCGCGAGAAAACCGCTGATGGCAACGGCCAGCACCAACACCAGCGGGAAATTGATGTGCATCATTATGTGCGCGTCTCGTTCCTAGTTATCTACTTTGAGGACCGCAAGGAAGGCATCCTGCGGAATTTCTACACTACCCACCTGCTTCATGCGTTTCTTACCGGCCTTCTGCTTCTCAAGCAGTTTCTTCTTACGGCTGGCATCACCACCATAACATTTGGCAAGTACGTTTTTGCGCAACGCCTTGACCGTTGAACGCGCAACAATCTGCCCGCCCATGGCCGCCTGAATGGCCACATCAAACATCTGGCGAGGTATCAGTTCGCGCATTTTCTCAACCAGCTGGCGTCCTTTGAAGGCCGCCGCGTCGCGATGCACAATCAACGCCAGAGCATCGACCTTCTCACCATTGATCATCACATCCAGACGTACCAACTTGGCAGCCTGGAAACGGTCAAAACTGTAATCCAGAGAAGCATAGCCGCGACTAACCGACTTGAGTCGATCAAAGAAATCCAGCACCACTTCGTTCATCGGCAGGTCGTAAATTACCTGAACCTGGGTGCCGAGAAAAATCATGTCATGCTGCACACCGCGCTTGTCGATGCACAGGGTAATCACGCTGCCCAAATGATCCTGCGGCACCAGAATATTGGCGCGCACAATAGGCTCACGCATTTCCTCGATCATCGAAGGATCAGGCAGATGGGACGGGTTATCGACGTAGATCAGTTCACCGTCCTTTTTGACCACCTCAAAGACTACCGTAGGCGCCGTGGTGATCAGATCGAGATCATACTCGCGCTCCAGGCGCTCCTGAATGATCTCCATGTGCAACATGCCCAGAAAGCCGATACGGAAACCAAAACCCAGGGCTTCCGAACTTTCCGGTTCAAATTGCAGCGCCGCATCGTTCAACGTGAGCTTCTGCAGTGCTTCGCGGAAATCTTCAAAATCGTCAGAGCTGACCGGGAATAAGCCCGCATATACCTGCGGCTTGACCCGCTGAAAGCCGGGCAACATATCCACGTCCGGCGTCGCAGCCAGTGTCAGCGTATCGCCCACCGGGGCACCATGAATGTCCTTGATACCGGCGATGATAAAGCCAACTTCCCCAGCCTTGAGGTCTGCGGTTTCAGAATGCTTGGGGTTAAATACGCCGACGCTGTCAACCTGATGCTGTTTGCCGGTAGATTTGACCAGAACCTTGTCGCCTTTCTTGATACGGCCGTGTTTGACTCGAACCAGAGATACGACGCCAAGGTAGTTATCAAACCAGGAGTCGATAATCAGCGCTTGCAGGGGTGCATCAATATTCCCCTCAGGGGCCGGAATAGTCTTGATCAGTGCTTCCAGCACCTCCTCTACTCCGATCCCGCTTTTGGCGCTGCACGCCACGGCGTCGGTAGCATCAATACCGATCACACTTTCAATCTCAGCCTTCACCCGTTCAGGTTCAGCCTGCGGCAAGTCGATCTTGTTGAGGACCGGCATCACCTCCAGGCCCTGCTCAATCGCCGTATAGCAGTTGGCTACTGACTGCGCCTCAACCCCTTGCGCGGCGTCCACCACCAGCAACGCGCCCTCACAGGCGGCAAGGGACCGGCTAACTTCGTAATGAAAATCGACATGACCAGGCGTATCAATAAAATTCAGCTGGTAGGTTTTTCCATCCTTGGCGGTGTAGTACAGCGTCACGCTGTGCGCCTTGATGGTAATGCCGCGCTCACGCTCCAGATCCATGGAGTCCAGCACCTGGGCTTCCATCTCGCGCTCGGTCAATCCGCCGCAGATCTGGATAAACCGATCCGCCAGAGTAGATTTGCCGTGGTCAATGTGGGCAATAATGGAGAAATTACGTATTAAGCTCAGGTCACTCACAGCGCGGATCATCCAGACGTAGTTGCCAGACATGGCGATGAAAGGGAGAAAATCCCTTGAAAACAGCCGGCGAGTGTACCTGATTACAAAGGACGGTGCTATCGCAGCGCTAGCCGCTGAAGGACGCGCGAAGCGCCTTTCAGCGGAAACTGCAGGGGCCGAGTTACTCAGGCAAGCGGAAGGTAATGTAACTGGCACGACCCTGGCGGATCACGCGCATGGAGACAGAGCGATTGCTTGGCAGGTCCTTGGCAATCTCTTCAAAATTGGCAACCGAGTCGACTGCCTGGTTATCCAGGTTGGTGATAATGTCACCCGCACGCAGGCCTACCATAGCGCCCGGCCCCTGGGTTACTTCACGCACCACGACGCCAGCATGAATATCCAGATTCTTCTTCTGCTCGTCGCTCAGCTCGGCAACACTAACCCCTAAGCGATTGTCAGCCTTGGAAGGCGCTGCCGAGTCTGAATCACCCAGCGCAGCGACACTGTCATCCTCAGGCAGGCTGCCGATTTCCATCGTCAGCGTTTTGCGCGATTTATCACGCATAACCACCATGCTCGCCTCGGTGCCTGGACGTACGCGCCCAACGGCGTGTGGCAAATCGGCTGAACGGCTAATTTCTGCGCCGTTGAACGACATGATGACGTCACCCACCTTCAAGCCGCCTTCGTCCGCCGGGCCACCCGGCATAATCTGGGCAACCAGAGCACCGGCGGGCTTGGGCAGATCAAAAGACTCAGCCAGATCTTTGTTAACTTCCTGAATCACAACACCCAACCAGCCTCGCTGCACGCTGCCGCTGGCTTTTAACTGCTCCACTACATCCATCGCTACGTCCATGGGGATCGCGAAAGAGAGCCCCATGAAGCCGCCAGAACGAGTAAAGATCTGCGAGTTAATGCCAACCACTTCGCCATCCAGATTGAATAGCGGGCCGCCGGAGTTACCTGGGTTGATCGCTACATCTGTCTGGATGAAAGGAACATAGTTTTCATTTGGCAGACTGCGCCCTTTGGCGCTGACGATGCCTTGCGTCACCGAGTAATCAAAGCCAAAGGGGGAGCCTATAGCCAAGACCCACTCACCGGGCTTGAGATCGGCAGATTTACCAATCTTTACGACGGGCAAATCATCACCTGCGTCTATTTTCAGCAGAGCGAGATCTGAACGAGGATCAGCACCTACCAGGGTAGCTTCCATTTCCCGACGATCGGAGAGGCGTACATAAATTTCATCCGCATCTGCTACCACATGGTTGTTGGTAAGAACGTAGCCGTCTTTGGAAATAATAAAACCGGAGCCCAGCGATTGGGGCGCCTGGTGTTCACGAGGGGCCGGCGACTGCGGAAAGCTGCGCTCAAAAAACTCACGGAACATCGGCGGCATGCCTTCCAGATCCGGCATACCCTGCATACCAGCGGTCGGCACAGCCGAGGGCTTTTGCTTGGTACTAATATTGACGATAGCGGGAGATGCATCTTCTACCAACTCGGTAAAATCAGGCAGATCCGCCGCCAGTACAAGAGATTGCCAACCCAGCAGGGCAGCGCCTGCCGTTGCTACTACCCAACGTCGTAATGACAACATATGCGTGTTTTCTCCTATTGATAGAACGAGAGAAGCTGAAGCGTAACTAGCATCCTAGCGTGCTGACTCCGATACCATAGAGTATCCAAGCGCGGCGGCGATCACCTGTGGCTGCAACTGCGGATCTGACCGCACCATGCGGTCATGCCAGCGAACCAAAACAAAACCAAAAGCCAGACCCACGGCAGAAGATAGAATCATTTGTGGCTCAGACCAGCTTAGCGCTTGCGCTAACAGCGCAGCAGCAAACAAGCAGACAAGCGGAACCAGGTATACCCAGATAGCGCTTTTTACTAGCGCATCTTCGGGGACGCCAATCATCACTTCATCCCCAACCTGCCACTCGCGGTCGGTCAGCGCGCGAACAAAGCCTTGAGAAGAGCCCGAACCCAGTTTCTGCAGCAACGCCTGACCACATCCTGCCTTCGCTTGGCAGCTGCCGCAGGTACTAGAGCGAATAGTTGCAACCCAGACAGCCCCGGGCTCCGTGCTTAGAACCCGACCGCGCTCCTCGATCACTGCTGCGCTTCCACAGACTGATCAAAAGAGGCAGCGATACGCTCGGCCGCAGCTGGCGGAATCTCACCAACTACTGTCGCCAGAAAAACCCCATTATTCAGGCTCAGCTTACGACTAACCGCCACGGTAGGCCCGAGCTGAGCGCGCAAATCATCAGCCAACCCTTCTTCGCCCAACGGCTCAACAAAAACCGTGAACCGGGCCATACCGTCGGTATATACACGACTGGAGACCGGGCTCTCATCTACGGAGTAAGCCCGAACATCCTCTTCGCCACCACTAAACCCAGGCGGCAACCAGCTGGGTTCTATGCTTTCGGCCTTGCTGGCATCGTCTTTCAGGGTAACACCCACCTGCAGACAACCGGCGCCGGGCGCAAGCTCCGCGTCAGCAACGTCAGTCACAGCAATATTGGTAAACCGGAAACGCTCAAGCAGGGTGCTGCGCTCATTGATCAACAGCGACTTAAGCAATAAGCCTGTTTCATTATCCAGATACAGCTCGTAGGCGTAACGGTAATTATCCCGGGGCTTCACTGCCAGTACAGTGGCAGGTCGGTCGGCAACGCGAGTGGTACCTAGCGTTTCGAGCGAATACCACTGCTCCAACCGTTCTGGGCTCATTGCTGGCTGGGCAGCAGGATCCCAGACCGGGCCTGCAGAATAGGAACTGGCACACTGTACATCGCCGTTGCGACGAACCCATTCATGCGGCTCGCCATCGGCTTGCAATAGTCGCTCAGTGACCACCTTGCTATCCGCTTGATGCCAAACTTGGTGGGTGGAAAAACTGCCAGAGCGCTCGTAGACGAACGCTCCTTTGTAGCTTACCTGTTCTGTTGCCTGCGCCATGCGCTGCAACAGATCTGCTGCGTCATTCGCCAGCACCGCAGGCGAGACAAAAAGGGCCGCCACACAGCAGCAGCCCAAACTACGCTTGGATATCACCACTATCGTCCTTCTATACTGGCCGCACGTGCGTAGGGAACCAGCTGAGGCGAAGACGATTGAGCGCTGTTCTCAGCATGCTCGCGCAGATAACGGCCAATACGCTGCTCATGCCACGCTGAAGGCGCCTTGGCAGCAGCAAGCGGCTCAGCACCTACACCCGGCTGCTGCGAGTAGCCTGCCAATACCGCACCTGAACGGGTAGACATTCCACCCGCAGCCGCAAAGCTGGGCACTTCAACCGTATTCTCGACTGCCAGCGTAGGCTGTGCAGGCACATCGCCCTGGTTAACCATGCGAACGCCTACCAATACAGCCATAGTCACCGACGCAGCGACAGCCACCCGAGACATATTGCGCCACAAACCAGACTTGAGCGGCGCCGCCGATTCAGCAGCGACCTGCAACTGCGGCTCATCGCGCAACGCAGCGGCAATGCCGGCCGAAAGGTCAACCGACCCTTGCCAATGCTCTTTATGCAACACCGAGCGCGCTATTTGATAACGCTCCCAAGTACCGCGCACCGTGGGATCCTGTTCGGCGGCCTGGAGAACACGCCGCACTTCCAGTTCGTCAGCCTCGTTATCCATGAGTGCGGAAAGAGACTCCTGCAAGACTTCGTTTCTCATCGCTGTACCTCTGCTAATGGCCCCAAAGGGCTCTCTGCGTTGCGCAACCGAATACCCATCATGCTTCCAGCAGGGGCTTCAGCGCTTTATCTATTGCCTCTCGCGCCCTGAAAATACGCGACCTTACGGTACCAACAGGGCAGTCCATTACATTGGCAATGTCTTCGTAACTCAAACCTTCGAACTCACGCAAGGTCAGAGCTGTTCTCAAATCGTCCGGCAATTGTTGGAGCGTGCGATTGACAACTTGTTCAATCTCATCGCGCAACATTTCGCGTTCTGGCGAATGATTGTCCTTGAGGATGCTGTCTCCCTCGTAGAACTCTGCTTCATCCGCCGCAATATCAGAATCAGGTGGTCGGCGATTACGCGCAACCAGGTAATTTTTGGCCGTATTGATCGCAATACGGTACAGCCAGGTATAAAACGCACTGTCGCCGCGGAAGTTGGCCAGTGCCCGGTAAGCCTTGATAAAGGCTTCCTGGGTCACGTCCTGCGCTTCGTGATTATCATGTACAAAGCGCGTAACCAAGGCCAAAATCTTGTGCTGATACTTCAACACCAACAGATCAAAAGCTCGCTTATCACCTTTCTGAACACGTTCGACCAACTGCTGGTCGCTCTGCTCAGTCATATCGCTGCTCCTGCATGCCGCAGGCCTGCCAGTCGACGTTGTTATGGTAGACCCAAGATGTAACCAAAAGTTCTCCCCTCACTCAGGTACGGAATTTAAGAGCCAGCGTATTGCAGAAAGTTCCGCACATAGCATGCAAATAGCCATCATTGGCGACCACCTTAACGGTGTAACGCGATAACACCCCGCGACAGGCAGTATTGTGAGACAGACAGCTTCTATATACTAGATCGCCGTGACAAGCATTCCACGCCACCCGACGGCAAGACGAGATATTATGACGCAGCAACAGGAATATGACGTACTAGTGATTGGCAGCGGCGCGGCCGGGCTCACACTTGCCCTGCATCTGGCTGGTGATTTGCGGGTGGCAGTGCTGAGCAAAGGACAACTGTCCGAAGGCTCGACCTTCTGGGCTCAAGGGGGCGTTGCCGCTGTCCTTGACGATAGCGACACCGTCGACGCCCATGTACAGGACACCCTGATTGCGGGCGGCGGACTTTGCCATGAAGATGCGGTACGACAGATCGTGGGGGATAGCCGCGACGCTATCGGCTGGCTGGTCGAGCAAGGCGTGCCATTCACCCGCGAGCGGCGTGAGGATGGCAGCGAAACCGATGACTTTCATCTGACTCGAGAAGGTGGCCATAGTCACAGGCGCATCATTCATGCCGCTGATGCGACTGGCGCGGCCATTTTCAACACGCTGCTCAAGCGCGCCGAAGCCCATAGCAATATTGAGCTGCTGGATAACCGGGTTGCCGTCGACCTGATTACCAGCCAGAAACTGGGCCGTCCCGGCAAGCGCTGCCTCGGCGCCTACATCCTTAATCGATCAAATGGGCATGTGGAAACCGTCGCAGCGCGCTTTACCGTATTGGCCACAGGCGGCGCAAGCAAGGTCTACCTCTATACCAGCAATCCGGATAGCGCCTCCGGCGACGGGATTGCAATGGCCTGGCGAGCCGGCTGCAGAGTCGCCAACATGGAGTTTAACCAGTTCCACCCAACGTGCCTTTATCACCCCAAGGCCAAGAGCTTTTTGGTGACTGAAGCGCTGCGTGGCGAGGGCGCATTGCTCAAACTCCCCAACGGAGAGCGTTTTATGCCGCGCTTTGACGAGCGCGCCGAGCTGGCCCCTCGAGACATAGTCGCACGCGCGATCGATCATGAGATGAAGCGGCTTGGGCTGGATTGCGTCTACCTGGACATCACCCATAAACCGGCAGACTTTATTCGCAGTCACTTTCCGACCGTGCATGAACGCTGCCTCGCCTTTGGCATAGACATTACCAAAGAGCCCATTCCAGTTGTCCCTGCGGCACACTATACCTGTGGCGGGGTGATGGTCGAGGCAAGCGGTCGCACTGATGTGGAGCAGCTTTATGCCATCGGTGAAACCAGTTTCACCGGACTGCACGGCGCCAATCGCATGGCCAGCAACTCGTTACTGGAATGTATTGTTTATGGCCGCTCCGCCAGCCAGGACATCTTGAGTCAGATCGATCAGGTAAGCATGCCGCGCGACCTGCCTCACTGGGACGAAAGTCAGGTCACGGATTCGGACGAAGACGTCATCATTTCCCACAACTGGGACGAACTACGGCGTTTCATGTGGGATTATGTCGGTATTGTGCGCACGTCGAAGCGCTTGCAGCGCGCCAAACACCGGGTCGATATGCTGCGTGGCGAAATTCACGAGTTCTACAGCAACTACCGGGTTAGTCGTGACCTGCTGGAGCTGCGCAACCTGGCTCAGGTTGCCGATCTGATTATCAGCTCGGCGATGCAGCGCCGGGAAAGCCGCGGACTGCATTACACGCTGGACTACCCCGCCCAACTGGACGAAGCCGTCGACACTATTCTGCAGCCGCCCAGCGCTGCCGACTGAAGCGCAGACGTAAGCGCAAACGACGCAGACTCTCTTCCGAGGCCGCGTCACTCGCCAGTATCACTGAAACAGCACGCCAGCGACCCTGCTCGCGCAAACGAACCACTGTCAGCATAGCGCTGACGTAGGTATCGGCGAGCAGCTTGGCTGCAGCTTCTGAGCCATCACGGCGCAACACATGCCAACCCTCGCCGTCGAATCTCAGCCCGGTAACGGAATGTGGATGCCTAAGGCTGACCTGGCGTGGCCAGATCCAGCAGCCATAGCCGCAAACAAGCAAAATGCAGAGCAGGCTCGGCAGCAAGCTAAGCGCACTCTGGAATACTGCAAGGCAGGCCAGAAGGCTGCCGCAGAGCAGTAGCAGCGCTAGCCAGCGCGAAGGCTGGCGGTGCATAACGAGATAATCAGTCTGGCTGTACACGGTCCAATATCATCCTCACAATGCGTTTCAGATCCGGATCTTCAGGCTCGCTGCGCTGCATAAACCAGCCAAACATGTCCTGGTCCTCCGACTCGAGCAACATCCGATAACGATCCTTGTCAGCGTCCTCCAGCGATGGATAGGCTTCCTCCAGAAAGGGGATCAACAGCACATCCAGCTCCAGCATGCCGCGACGGCTGTGCCAGTACAAACGCTTCACTTCTATATCGGCCGACATCGGCAACTCCACACTAAGGATTGAACTAGAGTACATCACCACCATTATAACGATAGGCATGCCTGACAAATACCCAGCATAGCCCCTATGATGTAACACTCACCGCCAAGGGAACAATCATCGGTATGACTGCACTCTCTAATACAGCGATCGAGTTGAGCAATCGCTTTGACACTACCTCTTCCGGTGACTCCGGAACCAGCCTGTGCTGGCTAACCCATGAAGGCGTAATCGCCGTCGACGGCCCTGATGCAGAGCGCTTTCTGCAAGGTCAGCTGACCTGTGACGTAGCGCACCTTGGCGCAAAGCAGAGCACGCTGGGCGCACGCTGCAACCCCAAGGGTCGCATGCAGTCCAGCTTCCGCTTGCACCGCAGCGAGACAGGCTTCCTGTTAAGCATGGCACAGGAGCTGGTCACGCCACAGGTAACCGAGCTCAGTAAATACGCGGCCTTCTTCAAGACCTCTTTAAGCGACCAGTCCGATCAATGGATCAGGCTGGGGCTGTGGGGAGAGCATACAGATAAAGCACTTGCTGCAGCGGACCTTGAACGACCAGCTGGCCCTGGACAGGTAACCACAACACTCGACGCCCGAGTGCTGAGCCTGCCTGATGGCGCCTATGAAGTCTGGTTGACGACGGGACGAGCACTAGAAGCTACCGATCAGTTGTTGCAACACAGCAGTGCAGACAACCTGAACAACTGGCTATTGCGGCAAATTCAGGCAGGCCTGGGCCAAGTGACAGGACCAACGCTGGAGCTATTCATTCCGCAAATGCTCAACCTGCAACAACTAGGTGGTGTCAGCTTCAAAAAAGGCTGCTACACCGGCCAGGAAATCGTCGCGCGCATGCAGTACCTGGGTAAGCTGAAGCGCCGCATGTACCGCTTGCTGCTCGCTGGCGAGGCGTGCCCTGACGCGGGCACCCCCATTATCGACCGAGATAGCGGTAAAACGGTTGGCGAGGTGGTTATCGCCGCCAGAGGTCGGAAGCTGGTAGAAATGCTGGCCGTGTTGCAGAAGGATGCGGCACAATTGGCTACATTAAGCGCAGGCAATGCACAGGGGCCACTGATAACTCTTGCCGACCTGCCGTACGAATCTGATCTGACTGCCAGCGACGAGGCTGTGCAGTAGCAATCAAATAAAGGATTACCCATGACAGATATGGCCCAACGCGTAAAAGAAGAGCTGATCCAGGCGATCGAAAAAGACCAACTGGTGCTTCCGACACTGCCCGAAGTAGCCCTGCGCGTTCGCGAAGCAGCAGAAGACCCTGATGTCAGCATCCCCTTTCTGGTCAAGGAGATCAGCAACGATGCCGCGCTCAGCGCCCGCTTGATCAAAGTCGTCAACAGCCCTCTATTACGCAGCCGGCAGGAAATCACCGACCTGTCGATGGCCGTCAACCGCATGGGCATTACTTACACTGCAAACCTGGCGATCGGCCTGGCGATGTCACAGATGTTTCAGGCCACCTCCGACGTTATTGACCGCAAGATGCGTGAAGTCTGGACCCGCAGTACCGAAGTGGCCGGTATCAGCCACGTACTATGCAAGCACTACACTCGCCTCAAGCCTGACCAGGCAACCTTGGGCGGCCTGGTGCACCAGATCGGCGTACTGCCGATCCTTGCCTATGCCGAAGAAAACAGCCAGCTTCTGCGCGATTCCATCAGCCTGAATCTGGTTATTGAAGAGATTCATCCAATCCTTGGCGACCGCATTCTGAAGGCGTGGGACTTTCCGCAACCACTGCGCCACGTGCCGACTGAACACCTGGACTTCGACCGCAACTCCAGCGCGGTCGACTACGCTGATATCGTGCAAGTCGCAGTACTGCAGTCTCTCGCCGGAAGCACGCACCCTTACGCCCAGCTCGACTGGAGTACTATCAGCTCCTTTGCCAAGCTCGGCCTCAACCCCAGTGAAGAGCAGGAAGACGAAGACCTATCCGCTGAAATGGAAGCAGCCATGCAGCTGCTCGCCTGATAACGAGCTGATAGATCCATTATCTGCCCGCCCCCCCTGCGGCGGGCAGTTGCCCAGAAGTGCGGCAACGCCTCCCTGATCCCCCCATGATATTCAAGGCACCTTGCGATCAAGCAACAGCGGTGTCTTCTTACTTAACAAAGGTTTGACCAAGAAGCCTACTCAGCAGCAGGCAAACCCCAGTCGACGGGTGTGCGCCCTCGCTCTAGCAGATAATCGTTGGCAGCAGAAAAGTGGCCATTACCAATAAAGCCACGATGCGCCGATAGCGGGGAAGGATGGACCGAAGTTAGAACGCGGTGGCGCGTCTCATCAATCTGCTTTCCTTTGCGCTGAGCATAATTGCCCCAGAGCATGAACACACAGTCAGTGTGACTTTGGTTAATCACCTCGATGATCTTTGACGTGAATACTTCCCAGCCCCGGTTGGCATGAGATCCGGCATTGCCCTGCTCGACCGTCAACACCGAATTGAGCAGTAATACGCCCTGCTCCGCCCAGGATTGCAAACAGCCGTGACTCGGCATCGGTAAGTCAAAATCGCGCTGCAGCTCTTTCAATATGTTCTTGAGTGACGGCGGCTGACGGACACCCGGCGGAACCGAAAAACTCAAACCATGCGCTTGCCCGGGACCGTGATAAGGATCCTGACCAAGAATCACCACTTTAACTTGCTCCAGCGGCGTCGAGTTCAGCGCATTAAAGATCAAAGGTCCTGGCGGATAGATCTCCTTACCCGCCGCCTTCTCAGCCTGCAAAAAGGCCCTGAGGGACTGCATATAGGGCGCATCAAACTCGGCTTCCAGCGCCTGCAACCAGCCTGACTCCAGCTCAATACGCCGCTCAGCCATCACTACTTTGCCGCCGGCACTGTCTGCTCGATACAGCGCACCACGCGATCACGACTGTCCTTGAGCACACCAGAGAGACCGTTCATGTGGCTAGCGTGCAACACCAGGATACCGTCGACGCACTCAGCCTCATGCTTGGCCGGATTGCTGCGCAACTGCCCGGCATCCTCCGCGCCTACGGTGACCAGACGATAGTCTTCCAGCTCAAGCCCTTCTTCAGGCTTGGCAAAGTTCAGATAACCATAAAGGTGCAGTAACAACACGGTACACATGACGCTGGCCATTGCCGTCAGCATAAGCGGCAACTTGTTTATTTCACGGGACTCCGACATCTACAGCTCCAGTTAAAGAATATTGGCGTAGTCGGCTTCGACACGCTCCAAACTCAGGTTATTCAAGAACCCGGAAAAACACATCCAGGCGCTCAGTGCATTCAGATCAGCAAAGGGTGAAGGCAAGTAACGTGGAGGCACCACCAAGCCTTCCTCAACCAACTGGTTCAGGGTACGCATATCCTCCAGCGTGGTCTTGCCGCAAAATAGCAGCGGAATCTGCTGCAGCTTGCCTTTACGCACAGCCAGCTGAATGTAGTTGTAAGTGAGAATAAAGCCCTTGAGGTAAACCAGATCCTTGGTAAAGGGCAGACCGTTGCTGCTTGAGCCCCGGAATACGCGACTGGCATTGTTGTAGCCATCCTCACGCGAATAGCCCTCATCACGGTAGAACTGGAATACATCCATAAAATCGCCGCCAGTCTCGGCAATCTGAATCGCGCGGGTGCGGTCAGTCAACTTGCGCAAACGCGCAGGATAAGACGCGAACGTCAGCACCTCCATAAGAATCGCCAGGCCCTCCTGGGTAACCGTCGAAGACGGCGGGCCTTTAGCCAGGAAGGTACAAATTGGCTGATGCTGGCCATTCAAACTGGTCGCCACGTGCACCATACCCTCGTGCACCGCAAGAATGTTCAGGTCACGTTGGTTGAACTTGGCGTCACTGCGAATCTTGATATAGTCAGCCCCGGCGGCCGCGTCGGCAACAATGCCATCCGACTCGAATACCCGCACCGCCTGATCATCCGGGAAGGCGTCATTCATGCGCGCTTGCAGAATATCCACGGCTTCGGGAGCCGCAATTGTCTTGGGTTCACGGGCAATTTCCGTGCGAGCGATATTACTTAGCGACTCACTCAGCGCTATACCAAGGTCGGTCAGCGTCGGATCGCCGGCATGAAACGCATCGGAGGCAGCACCGTAAAGCTCCTGCGAGATCAGCCCGAAGTCAGCGCTGCCACGCGCCTCCAGCATACGAATCACCATGCGGTACTCACGACACATGCGACGCATGATCTGACCAACCGGATTGAAGGTGCCCAACTGGCGCGTTATGTCTCGCTCGATATCCTGAAACACCTGCCGCAACTCACCGGGGTTATACCCCAGGGGGCGCTGGGCATAATAATCGGGGGTGATATCAGGAATTGCCTTGCAGCGCTTCTGAAAAAAGCTATCACGGACGCTATCGTCCCATTTGATCGCATCCAACACGCGAATAGGCGCCTGCGCCTCGACAATGCGGTCCGATAAACTCCGAATCACCAGCTGATATTGCTCATTCTGTTTCACGGTAGCTCCCTTCGGTCGCAGCTGTAAGCTTCAAGCTGGAAGTGCGTTAGACAATTCTGAAGATCGCCTGATACCCCAGTAGAACAATCTTGGCGTCCGGCGACATGGCAATTCATTAACCGATGCCGCCTCTTGCTTCTAGCTTCCGGCTTGTAGCTGAAACGGCTTACGCCGTTTCTGGCCGCATGTGCGGGAACAGAATAACGTCCCGAATAGACGGCGCATCCGTCAGCAACATCACCAGACGATCAATACCAATACCCTCGCCCGCTGTTGGCGGCATCCCGAATTCCAGCGCACGGACGAAATCAGCATCGAAGTGCATGGCTTCGTCATCACCCGCATCCTTGTCCTTGACCTGCGCATGGAAACGCTCAGCCTGATCTTCAGCGTCGTTAAGCTCCGAATAAGCATTGGCGATCTCGCGACCACCGATGAACAGCTCGAAACGATCGGTCACGCTTGGATCATCATCGCTACGGCGCGCCAGCGGAGACACTTCAAACGGATAACGGGTGATAAAAGTAGGTTGCTCCAGCTTATGTTCAACCAGCTCCTCAAAAATCATGGTTTGCAGTTTGCCCAGCCCCTCGAAACCCTTAACGTCGGCACCGGCTTTCTTAGCGATGACGCGCGCACGGTCAAGGTCTTGCAGATCCGCGGCCGTGACTTCGGGGCTGTATTTGAGAATGGAATCGAATACCGAGAGACGTGCGAAGGGCTCGCCAAAATGGAACACCTTGCCCTGGTAGGGCACATCGGTACTGCCCAAAACCAGTTGAGCCAGTTCGCGGAACAGCTCTTCGGTAAGATCCATGTTGTCTTCGTAATCGGCGTAAGCCTGATAAAACTCCAACATGGTGAATTCCGGATTATGGCGCGTGGAAACACCCTCATTGCGGAAGTTACGGTTGATCTCGAACACGCGCTCAAAGCCGCCAACCACCAAACGCTTTAGGTAGAGCTCAGGCGCAATACGCAAAAACATCGGCAGATCCAGCGCATTATGATGCGTCTCAAACGGCTTGGCCGCGGCACCGCCTGGAATAGTCTGCAGCATAGGCGTTTCCACTTCGAGGAAGTTGCGCTCACTGAGAAACTTGCGGATATGCCCAATCACCCGAGAGCGGACCATAAAGGTGTTACGAGTGTCTTCGTTGACGATCAGGTCAACATAGCGCTGACGATAACGCTGCTCGGTATCCGTCAGGCCATGGTGCTTGTCGGGCAGCGGGCGCAAAGACTTGGTCAGCAGCTTGACCGCCGTCATATGCACATACAGATCACCCTTGCCGGAGCGCGCCAGGTTACCTTCTGCGGCGATGATGTCGCCCAGATCCCAATGTTTGATTTCTTCCAGCGTCTCAGCTGGCAAGCCTTTACGGTCAACGTAGACCTGCAGGCGGCCACTCATATCTTGCAGCACCATAAAGGCACCCCGATTGAGCATGATACGGCCAGCAATTTTGACCGGAATGGCCGTCTCAGCTAGCTCTTCCTTGCTCTTGTCGGCGTACTTTTTCTGCAGGTCGCCGCAATAGCTGTCAGGGCGGAAGTCGTTGGGGAAGACCGCGCCTTTTTCACGCGCGGCAGCCAGTTTGGCTTTACGCAGTGCAATGAGCTGGTTTTCTTCCTCGTGCTGAGCTTGCTGGTCTTGCTGCTGATCGGTCATGTCAATGGAATCCCGGAAAATCAAATCAATATAGATTGGCTGTAAGCAGTGAGCACTCGGCTGATTTCTGCGATTACAAACCCTGCTTCAGGCTGGCCTCGATAAACTCATCCAGATCGCCATCAAGCACTGCGTTGCAGTTGCTGTTCTCGATGCCGGTGCGCAAATCCTTGATCCGCGACTGGTCCAGCACATAAGAGCGAATCTGATGACCCCAGCCGATATCCGACTTGGTCTCTTCCAGTGCCTGTGCTGCTTCACTACGCTTCATCATTTCCAGCTCGTACAACTTGGCCCGCAACATCTTCATGGCGGTGTCCCTGTTGGCGTGCTGAGAGCGCTGGTTCTGGCAACTGACCACCGTATTGGTAGGTACGTGGGTTATACGCACGGCAGAATCAGTAGTGTTAACGTGCTGGCCACCAGCGCCGGAGGATCGGTAGGTATCAACCCGCAGGTCAGACGGGTTGATATCGATTTCGATATCATCATCGATTTCAGGGGCGGCAAACACCGCTGAAAACGAGGTATGTCGGCGATTACCCGAGTCGTACGGGCTCTTGCGGACCAAGCGATGCACACCGATTTCGGTGCGCAGCCAACCAAAGGCATATTCACCCTTGATATAAACGGTCGCACTCTTGATACCGGCTACCTCGCCCTCGGACAGCTCGACAATCTCGGTTTCAAAACCACGCTGATCGGCCCAGCGCAGGTACATGCGCAGCAGCATATTGGCCCAATCCTGCGCTTCAGTACCACCAGAGCCAGCCTGAATATCCAGATAGCAGTTGCTGGCATCCATCTCGCCGCTGAACATGCGTCGAAACTCCAGCTTCTCCAACGCTACCTGCAGCCGAGCCAGTTCCGCCACCACATCGTCTACGGCGCCCTGATCTTCCTCTTCCGCCGCCATTTCCAGCAATTCGGACGCGTCAGCCAGGCCGCTGCTCATCTGGTCCAGGGTTTCTACGATCTGCGCCAGTTGCGCACGCTCACGACCCAGATTCTGGGCGCGTTCAGGCTCATTCCAGACGCTGGGGTCTTCCAGTTCACGTTCAACTTCGATCAGGCGCTCATGCTTTTGATCGTAGTCAAAGATACCCCCGAATGGTTTCGGAGCGACTACGCAGATCTTTGATGGTGTTCAGAATCGGATTGATTTCCATATTGACTCATCCCGGCAGGAAAAAGCGGATATTGTAGCGGAAATCGGGTACCGAGTGCAGCGTCTAAGTGCGCTAGAAGAGACAGCCCCGGCTATCTCCTATAGCGCTTTGAGAGCAACAAACTCATAGTTTGAAGCGCGCGACCAGTTGATTTGAATCCACGGCCAAACGAGATAATTCGTGACTGGCAGAGCTTGTCTGCTCAGCTCCTGAGGCAGCCTGCATAGACAGATCGCGGATATTCACCAGATTACGATCTACTTCTCGTGCTACCTGCGCCTGCTCTTCTGAAGCACTGGCGATGACCATATTGCGCTCATTGATGGAGCCTATGGCTAGCGTAATCCTGCCTAGCGCTTCGCCTGAGGCTTGAGCCAGCCCGAGCGTCGAATTCGCCTGCCCCATGCTTTTTTGCATAGCTGATACCGCACTGGCGGCACCTTTTTGCACAATCGAAATCATTCTTTCGATTTCTTCGGTGGACTGCTGTGTGCGATGCGCCAGCGCACGAACCTCGTCAGCGACAACGGCAAAACCCCGACCCTGCTCACCGGCCCTGGCCGCTTCAATTGCCGCATTTAGTGCCAATAAATTAGTCTGCTCGGCTACCGCGCGGATAACATCGAGCACCTGAGTAATATCTCGAATATCGTTAGCCAGTCCTTCCACACTCTCTGAGGTAGCGGTCATATCGCTTGCCAGCTCATTGATCGCGGACACTGTTTGCCGCACCCGCTCACTTCCATCACGCGCACTTTCGTCCGTATCTTTGGACGCCTCAGAGGTACTCACGGCGTTCCTTGCCACCTCCTCCACCGCTGTCGTCATCTGGTTTACCGCGGTAGCTGCCTGCTCCATCTCATGGTTTTGCTGACGCATCCCCCGGTTAGAATCCTCAGTAACGGCGTTGAGCTCGTCCGCCGCAGACCCGAGCTGTATGGAAGAGCTGCTGATACTTTGAATAGTGTCACGCAAGCTGCTCTGCATCACTCTAAGTGCTTCGAGCAGCTGAGCAGCTTCATCCTTACCCTCTACGGCAAATCGCTGGGTAAGATCACCGGAGGCAATGGTTTGAGCGACGGTAACGGCTTGAGACAGGGGGCTGACGATACTGCGAATCAACATGAACGCAAGGATGACCGTAAGAATCATCGCACCAATGGAAAGCGCAACCACCAGGGTAAACCCGCTATTGAAACTCGCATCAGCCGTCTTGGTAGCCTCAGATGCACCAATACGATTAAGCTCCTTTAGTGCTTGAAGCTGCTGCATCATATCGTCGGCATAATCATTCAGTGTTGTATTGACCACCTCAAGCGCAGCCTCCCGCGCACCGCTTCTCTCCAAAGAGATAATCTTTGCCTGCTGCTCCATGTAGCGCTTCACTGAATTAGCGAAACGCTCATGCACGGCCTCCTCTTCTGGCGAAGAAATAAGCAACTTATAGCGGTCTTCGGCCGCATCCAGGGTCGCTTTCGCATCGCCCATGCGGCGAATGGTATCCTCGGTATCTTCAGGACTTTTCAGCGTCAGTAGACGTAGCGTCAACGCACGTACTCGACCAATAGCAACGCCCATATCATTGGTTGCAAGTATCGCTGGCAGCCAATTCTCATCGATCTGCTCGGACATGTGGTCCATGCGCTTCATCTGAGTCAATGAAAGCCCGGCTACCGCGACCAGCAATAGCGCTAGCAACGAAAAGCAGATGACAGCCCTAACACCAATACTCACGCTCCTGATTGACATAGACCTCTCCCTGAAACCCGGCTTCACATAACGATATAAAAACATAACCTGGAGACCAAGCCATGCATGCTATTGCAGAGTAGTACAGGCAACAGCACCTCGCCACGCAGGCAAAATGCCGAGCGCGCCGATAGCAATCCAGAGAATGAAAGAAACGAGGTTATGTATAAACACTGCTTTGCGTAGTTAGGCACCCGGAAATCCTATTGCCGATCACAGCGTGAACGACAATAGGAGGCACTAAGCTATTGGAAGCAAGCATCCCTAACTCGAGGTACAGCCATCAACTTTGTAGCCGTTCGCAATGAGCGATTAGCGACCAAAGCAACGCAAGAACACGAGAGTACCGACACCCCAGAATGCGTTGAGAATAAACCCAATGACGAAGCGAGCTGGTAACTGCGCCACATCAAACCCATAGCCTTTGAGGGGAAATACTACAATCAGAGCCACCAACGTCAAGGCGACGCCGCCAAATAGAGCGGCCTTAAGCCAAACAAGGCTATTACCCCAGCGGGCCAAAACCCATACCAGCGCCAGCCCCCAGAGCCCGCCCCAAAAAGAGGCCGATAATACCGACGGCACACCCAGGGGTTCAGTTGGCGTCAGCGAGAAAGGCGCAAAGGGTACGATGCCTGCCGAATGCAGCAAGCCCAAAGCGACCTGATGAAAGCAGAGAACTGCCAGGAAACCTGCCACAAATGCCAATAGCCAGCGCCGCATAAAATCACCCGTTCATTAAATGTCAAAGAACTATAGCAGCGCTTACTGCAAAAGCATTGCTTCAGCAGACACAGACTCACTCGAGACGCCAGAAAGACGCAACAGCACGGGATGTATCAGAGCAGCAGATTGCGGCTGGCTAAACCAATAACCCTGGATCAGTTGACAACCCTCAAGCTGCAGAAAGTCCATCTGCTCTAGCGTTTCGATGCCTTCAGCAACCACATCCATTTCCAGCCCACGACCGAGGCTGATAATAGCTCGACTGATCGCTTTCAACCGCTCATCGTGCGGCGCTTTGGTGACAAAGCTCTTGTCGACCTTGATGATGTGCAGTGGATAGCGGTGTAGATAGCCCAGAGACGAAAAACCCGTGCCGAAATCATCCAGCGCAATACGCACGCCCATGCTTTCCAGCTCGCGCAAGGTCGCTAATGTATCGGGTACATCGCGCATCAGCAGGCTTTCGGTAATTTCCAGAACCAAACTGGTCGCCGGCAAGCCAGACTCCTGCAGCACCTGCGCCACGCGTCGAGCGAAGCCAGCTTCCTGCAGCTGCCTGCTGGACAAATTTACCGAACAGCGCAGCCCGGGCAAGCCATCCTGCTGCCATTGACGTACTTGTGTGCAGGCCTGCTGCAGCACCCAATCACCGACCTTGACGATTTCACCACTTTCTTCCAACGCCGAGATAAACTCGTCCGGCGGCACCAGCCTGTCGTCCTGCCACCAACGCAGCAACGCCTCTACGCCAACCACCTTAGAGCGACCTGCCGACACTCTCACTATCGGTTGATAATAGAGTTCAAACTGCTTGCGCGAGAGCGCTTCGCTGAGTGCATTCTCCAGGTTAAGTCGCTGATGCACTTCCTCTTGCAGCCGATCGCTGAAAAGAGCGAGCTGCGACTTGCCAAAGGCCTTGGCTCGGTAAAGTGCCAAATCCGCTTCGCGCAGGGCATCCTGGTGATAGTCCTGCCCTTTGAGCGGCGCCACACCAATGCTGACACTAACGCTGAGTCGACGCCCATCAACAACCAGAGGGTACTGTAGTGCCTGCATGATGCGTTTGGCGACCAGCTCGGCATCATGCTCCAGCGCCATATCATCAAGCAGTACAACGTACTCATCACCGCCAAAACGACACAGGTGATCACCAGGACGCAGGCAACGCTCAATCCGATTGGCAACCTGAATCAATACCTGATCACCGGCTTGATGGCCCAGACTGTCATTGATCAATTTAAAGCGGTCAAGGCCGATAAAGAGCACAGCAGCCTTGCGCGCGCCAGGCTTGCGCTGACGCTGCAAAGCCTGCGCTATTAACTGGCTGGCGCTCTGTCGATTGGGTAGTCCGGTCAGGCTATCGTGCAGCGTAGCGTGGGCCAACTCCTGCTCAGCCTGCTTGCGTTGACTGATATCGGTCTGTGAGCCCGCCAGCAATCGCTTGCCATAGAGATCAGTACTCACTACGCCACGGATCAGCACCCAGACTAATTGCCCCCAGCTATCGCGCAATTGACACTCAACATGCAAAAAGGCCTGACGCCCTTCCAGGTGGGCCTGCACCGCCGATCGGAAAAGCAGACGTTGTGCCTCCGGCATCAGGTCGGCCCAGCCCTCGAAAGACATTGGCGCATGCTTGCTGTCGAGCCCGAGCATCGCTGACCAGCGCTCGGAGACATATAGGTAGTCGTCCTCGACATGCCACTCCCAGAGTCCATCATTGGCACCGCGCAAGGCTCTGGAATAACGGTCCTGACTTGCCTGCAGGGCCATTTTGTCAGCGCTTGCGTAACTATCAACCGTGAGCGCAATGTCAAAAAATGCCGCTTTCAAAAGACTGGCATAGAGCTGCTCCGCAAGCAGCGGTTGTTCAGCCCACTCACGGCGAATAGCCGTGTGCATATAGTCCAGATAGAAGTGGAAGGCGCCCAGGTACCATTTCAGCCCCAGGCCCTGTCCTTGATGCTTTAGCCCGACCAACAGACGCAAGCGCGCATACTGCATATCGTAGGGTCCACGCAGCATCCGCCGAAAGTAATGCTGTTGTTCGAGCTGCAGTTGCAGCAGCTGAGCAGACTCTTGCATCTGCTGGGCCGGCTCATCGAACTGCTCAAGGTGGATAAATAACGCGTGGATGCAATCGAGGTGAACTCGATCGAGTTGGCGCAGGTTTTCCTGCAATGCCGGGAGTCGGGCTTCAGTAATCAACAACAGGCGTAAACGCTGACGAATCTCGTCGGGATTCAAACCGAGATTGCGCTGCATTGCCACCAGCTTCTGCTTCAGATCGGGCACACGTGACATCCTTGCTCGTGCAATTATTTATGCGTCACAGAACGGCATACCGCTGAATTGTGACGCATTTCGCATTTTTGTACCGCTATCAGAACGGAAACCAAGCAAGGCGTCAATCCCCTCTTTGCGAAGGAGAAAGGTGACGCTACCCGTCCAGCGCCTCCAGATGACGCACCATGAGCTGCAGGCTCTGCCGGCCGCGAAACTCATTAATATCCAGCGTGTAGGCAATACGGACTCGGCTTACCTGCTGGTTTGGCCAGCACTGCGGATCAATATTAAAAGCAATAGCATCATAAAGGTCACTACCAGAGGGCGTTTGTAGCAGCATCTTCAGATGACGCTCGCCTACCAGGCGCTGTTGCACCAGTTTAAATTCGCCATCAAATAGCGGCTCAGGAAAGTGTTGCCCCCAAGGGCCAGCCTCGCGCAGATGACCGGCGGTCTGCATCGATAACTCGTGATCCTGCAGGCTACCATCCGACAGCAGGCGGCCAGTGAGGTCAGCCGCGCTAAGCTGACGTCGCACCTCTGTATCAAAGGCATCACGGAATGCAGCAAAATCGGATTCCAGCAACGACAACCCGGCGGCCATGGCATGCCCGCCAAACTTGCTGATCAGCTGTGGGTGCTGCGCAGCAACTGCGTCCAGCGCATCACGAATATGCAGGCCGGCAACTGAGCGCGCCGACCCCTTGATCATGCCTTCACCGGCATCAGCAAACGCAATAACCGGGCGATGGAAACGATCTTTAAGGCGGGACGCCAGGATACCAATCACACCCTGATGCCACTCAACATCAAAAAGACATAACCCAAAGGGTAAATCTGTCTCATCGAGCTGCATGGCATCAAGGGTTTTCAGCGCTTGCTGCTGCATGTCGCGCTCAATCGATTTACGATCGCGGTTAAGGCCATCAAGCTCACGCGCCATATCCAGCGCCAGCCCCTCGTCTTCGGTCAGCAGGCACTCGATACCCAGGCTCATGTCATCCAGCCGACCGGCTGCATTCAGTCTGGGGCCAACAATAAAGCCCAAGTCGGTCGATACCAGCTTGTCTGCAGGCCGCCCGGCGACTTCCAGCAAAGCGCGAATACCGGGGCGACAGCGGCCAGCACGAATCCGCGCCAAGCCCTGATGCACCAAAATACGATTATTTGCATCCAGTGGCACCACATCTGCCACTGTCCCCAGTGCCACCAGATCGAGCAGCTCAGCCAAATTAGGCTCAGCATGGGTGGCAAACCAGCCGCTATCACGCAGCTTGGCGCGCAGCGCCAGCATTACGTAGAAAATCACTCCGACACCCGCCATCGCCTTGCTCGGAAAGGCGCAGCCTGGCTGGCTAGGGTTGACGATGGCATCCGCCTGCGGCAGCTCGCTACCGGGCAGGTGGTGGTCGGTCACCAGCACCCGTAATCCGGCAGCCTTGGCCGCCGCCACGCCATCGATACTGGATATCCCGTTATCGACCGTTACCAACAGATCAGGGCTGCGCTGCAATGCGACCGCCACAATCTCCGGCGTCAGTCCGTAACCATATTCAAAGCGGTTGGGGACCAGATAATCAACCTGCTGCGCGCCGAGCATACGTAACGCCAGAACCGCCACACTGCTGGCAGTAGCACCATCAGCGTCAAAATCACCCACGACCAAAATTGATTGCTGTGCGGCCAATGCCTCGCACAAAACCTCGACCGCCGCATCCATCCCGCTGAGCTGCTGATAGGGCAGCAACGCACGCAAGCCCCGATCCAGCTCGGCAGCACTTTGCACGCCGCGCGTCGCGTAAAGCCGAGTCAATAACGGCGAGATGTCGCCAAGATCGGGCAGCTGTTCCGGTGGTTGACGAGATTCGATCAGCATAAAACTCAGCGCTCTCCCTGTAGCCACTCAAGAGCCAGCTCATGCTGTGCATCACCATCGCTAACATAGAGCACGCCATCGCTGATCATGACGCCCCAATCGATGGTACGCCCCATATTGGCGGCCAGCGCATCCAGCTCATCGGAAGGCAGTGCCGCAATGTTCAAATTTTTCAGCCCTGCTACTCCAGGCAACTGCTTGCTGGCCCACACCTTGGTATTGCCGTAGGCCAGCAGGGAGACTTTTTCTGCGCGGCGCGAACACCAGGTCAGACGCTCGGCGTCTGGCTGCCCAACTTCTATCCAGTGCTCGATGCGGTCATCCAGACTTTTGTGCCACAACGCGGCCTCATCCACATCCGACAGACCGCGACCAAACGCCAAGCGCTCCTGATACCAGAGCGCATAAGCCAGAATACGCGTAGCGAGCCGCTGCTCCGTCTCTGAAGGATGGCGCGCCACCGTCATGCGCACATTTTCGTAGACGCCCAGGTCGGTATCGGTGATGTTCAGTTGAACCTTGTAGGGAGTAGCCTGCAGCGCCATGAGAAATGCATCCTGATGAAAAATAGGCAGGCATTGTAACTGATCGTGTTGGCCAGAACCGAGGCCGGCAGCAATTCGATATCCGCCGCAACCTGGACTGCGGTGAATAAAAGCAGCGCGCCTCCTCGCCTTTGGCTTGTGCTATCGACTGTTCTGACTATGCGCCAGAACCCACGACCTACCTAGCTACCAGAGGAGTCGCGCCGCATCAGCGAGGGCACCAGGTGCAGGATGACGAACGCCATTACTGCTGCCAGAAGTGCGGTTGCCTCGTGCCCCAAACCGATAGTGACGCCAATGGCGGCGGTCAGCCAGACACCTGCGGCAGTAGTCAAACCCTTGACCTCGTCATTACGGTTACTTTTGAGGATAGTGCCCGCGCCAAGGAAGCCGACGCCCGCAACAACGCCCTGAATAACCCGGCTCATCGCATCGTCCATCGCCCCTGCCATATCCGGCACCAGAACAAAGAGCGCAGCGCCGAGCGACACCAGCATGTGCGTGCGCACCCCCGCCTCCTTGCCTTGCTGCTCACGCTCCATACCCAATAAGCCGCCCAGCAGAACCGCCAACACCAATCGAAGCGTCACGCGCGTACCCTGCTCTACGTCGGATAAATCAGAAAACTCGTGCAGTAAGGTACGACCTATCACATTAAGGGTTTCCTGCTCCCAGATCATATCGCCTCCCTGTCGCTGGCCATGGCAATTGCATTATCGATGCTATTCGGAGTCAAAAGCGTATCCAAGGTTCAGCGCTGGAAGAATTCATGCCAAAACGCCAGTATTGACCTGCAACCCGCAGCATCATGGTTATACTGGCCTAATGAATATCAAACGAGGCCCACGATGAGCCTGCTTTCAATCTTTATCTGCCTATTGCTAACGCTGATGGCGGCCGTACTTGTACTGAGCACCCGACAGAAAATGCGGCGCTTTCGAGCCATATTGGACCTGTCACCCAACGGCATCCTCATATTGGACCGCAAGCGCCGCATAAGCTGGCATAACAATTCCGCAGCCAAGCTACTGCAATGCCCCTCTCATCTACTCAATGGCACCCCGGTCAGTCGCTGGCTGCCGATGATGGAAACGCTACCGGTAAAGCTGCAGCGCCTGGAAACAGTGGCGCTAAACAACGAAATGACCAAGCATCAATTAAACGTTACCCGTCTGCACGACGTCGATAGGCGCACTCCTGTCCTGTTGATTCACCCGAACGAACCCGCCAGCGCCAGCCACGAAGCAATGGAGCGATTAAAACGTAGCCAGTATTTCGCCCAAATAGGCACATGGGACTGGGACATAGGAACCGATCAACTCTACTGGTCCGAAGCTATCTACGGCATGTTTGGCTATCAGCCAGGAGAAATCACTCCGTCCTACCAGCTATTTTGCGATAGCGTCCATCCGGATGATCGGGAGCAGGTTCGGGCCAGCGAGATGGTCTGTATCGAGACGGGCGCTACACATGATGAGGAGTACCGCGTGGTTTGGCCCGACGGTAGCGTCCACTCGGTGCGGGAAACCGGTAACGTGGTAAAAGATGAGCAAGGACGACCGTTCAAGATGATGGGCGTGGTCCGCGACATCACCGAAGACAAACGCTCAACCCAAGCGCTCGAGCAGCTAGCGCATCATGACCCGTTGACCGGCCTGCCCAACAGACTGATGCTGGAACAACGACTCAATGAAGCTCTTTCCGTTGCACGCAACCAAAAAACGCGCGTGGCGCTGGTGTTCATCGATCTTAATAATTTCAAACACATCAATGACAAACATGGGCACGCGATCGGTGACGAGCTACTGATAGAGGTCGCTGGCCGCCTACGCAAAGGCCTTAGAAGCAGCGACATGGTCGCGCGCCTGGGCGGCGACGAATTTGTGATACTGATGGAAGGATTGGCACCCGAGCTGCGATTAACCGAAGAAGCTCACAATCTGTGCGAAAAGATCTTTGCCGAGCTGGCACCACCATTAACGCTAAATGGCTGGCAGCATCGTATCGGCGCCAGCCTGGGGGTCGCGGTCTTCCCGGATCACGCCGTAACTATGGACAAGCTGATTCATGCTGCCGATCTGGCCATGTATGCGGCCAAACGCAGCGGCAACAACCAGTATCGAATCGGCGGCGACCTCACCACCCATGCGCACAATCTAAGCCAGCGTTAATCAGCGTTTACGCAAACGTCCGATCAAGGTAATAACGGACAAAATAACCACCCCCGCAACCACCCCCAGCCCAGAATTGATCAGTGTCGGCAATAGCCCGCCAAGTACGGTACCCACGAAAGGCAGCTCGCCTGCAATGCCTGCGCTGTTTTCAATCCAATGGTGCAACACACCGACACCGTGGGTAAGAATGCCACCGCCCACCATAAACATGGCTGCAGTACCTACGACCGAAAGCGTGCGCATCAACCAGGGTGCAAACCATAGAATACCCGCGCCCAGTTTCTGCGCCGCTTCGCTGGTTCGCTGAGCTAACGCCAGGCCAGCGTCATCCAGTTTCACGATACCCGCAACCAATCCGTAGACACCGGCGGTCATAACCAGTGCAATGCCCGACACCACAATCACCTGCTGCAAAAACTCAGCGTCAGCCACAGTACCCAGGGTAATAGCGATAATTTCTGCAGACAGAATGAGATCGGTACGCACCGCCCCTTTAATCTTTTCTTTTTCTCTGGCGACGATATCAGCAGGATCGCTGGATAGATTTTTGACTGTCTCTGCATGCTCCGCTTTGGTGTCATGCAGAAAACGATGCGCGAGCTTTTCCGCCCCCTCGTAGCAAAGAAAGGCACCACCCAGCATCAGCACAGGGGTGATCAGCCATGGCGCCACGGCACTGATCAGCAATGCCGCCGGCACCAAAATAAATTTGTTGCGGAAGGAGCCTTTGGCAACCGCCCAGACCACCGGCAGCTCTCGATCAGCCTTGACTCCGGTGACCTGCTGCGCGTTCAACGCCAGATCATCACCCAGTACGCCAGCGGTCTTTTTTGCGGCCACTTTGGTCATCAAGGAAACATCATCGAGCAATGACGCAATATCATCAATCAGTACGAGCAAACTGGTGGCCAAGGTGGCACTCCTTGTTCATGGCAATACAGAGGCTGGTAATTAACGGCAGTATGCGTATTTTTCTTTGTCGCTGCACCCAAGCCTCGCCTGAGCACCGCAGACCAATACGCTAACCGCAAGCAGCGGCCCGGTCCAGCGCAGGAATATCAGTGATATGACAGCACCCGGCCAGATTCGCTCCCCACGAATAACACCCCAACTCGGCCCGCTTTCTTGGGCTAGCCGCAATCGCCTACACTGTGCAACCAGAACAAAACTCATGAGGAGAGTGCATGAACGCCGCCAAACCCTTGGCTGGACTCAAGGTTATCGAGTTGGGCACTTTGATTGCCGGCCCTTTTGCTGCGCGCATCTGCGCGGAGTTTGGCGCCGAGGTTATCAAGGTAGAGTCACCCGACGGCGGCGACCCGTTACGTAAATGGCGCAAAGTTTATGAAGGCACTTCACTGTGGTGGTTTGTGCAGGCCCGCAACAAGCAGTCAATCACCCTCAACCTGAAGTCCGAGGACGGTATTCGCATCCTCAAGCAACTGTTGGCTGATGCCGACATACTGATTGAGAACTTCCGCCCCGGCACCCTGGAAAAGCTGGGCCTGAGCTGGGATATCCTGCACGAACTCAACCCGGCGCTGGTCATGGTAAGACTATCTGGCTTCGGCCAAACCGGGCCCTACAAGGATCAACCGGGTTTTGGCGCAGTAGGCGAATCGGTAGGGGGGCTGCGTTACATCACCGGGTTTGAGGATCGCCCACCGGTGCGCACCGGCATTTCCATCGGCGACTCTATTGCAGCGCTCTGGGCTGTCATTGGCGCGCTCATGGCGCTGCGCCACCGGGAGGTTAATCAAGGAAAAGGGCAGGTAGTCGATGTCGCCCTGTACGAAGCTGTATTTGCGATGATGGAAAGCATGGTGCCGGAGTTTGATGTCATGGGCTTTGTGCGTGAACGCAGTGGCAACATCATGCCTGGCATTACGCCCTCCTCCATTCACACCTGCAACGACGGCAAAGCAGTGCAGATCGGCGCCAATGGCGATGCCATTTTCCAGCGTTTCATGCGCGCTATAGGCCGTGATGACTTAGCCGAGGATGTATCCCTGGCCGACAATGCTGGCCGCGATGAGCGACGTGACGAGTTATATGCATTGATCGACAGCTGGGCAGCGCGACGCACACAAGAGGAGGTACTGGCAGTGCTCAACCGCGCGGAGGTGCCCGCAAGCAAGATCTACTCCGCTGCTGATATGTTCAAAGACCCTCAGTACCTTGCACGCGAGATGTTCCTCAACGCCACCCTACCCGATGGCAAGGCGTTCAAGATGCCGGGCATAGTGCCCAAGTTGACCGAAACGCCAGGCAGCGTGCAGTGGACTGGACCGGCTCTGGGCGAGCACACACACCAGATATTGTCGCAACTGGGTTATTCAAGTAAGGATCTGGAAAGGCTACGTAAAGAGAAAGTAATTTAACAAGAAGCAGTTAAATCGCAGTGCTGAATGAATAGATTACTGACGACACATCACTTGCAGATTTTACACTTACAAAGCGGCCGCGCCACAAAACGCGGCGTGGCAATTTAGCAACTGACCCGGATCAGATGCCTTAAGCGCTTACTTACTAACCAAGCCAGCGTTTAACGAAGCCCCAGGAATGAGAGAATGGCCAGAACAATGACAACGGCACCCACGATATAAATAATTCTATTCATCAGGCTTTCTCCTTTTAGATGAAATAACCGCAATGAGTTTAATCATTGCGGCCTCATCTATTGGACAACCGCTTTAGCAAAAGAGGGCGGCGGCAAAAACTGAGTGCAACACCTGACCTTTCCGGTACGGTGCTGCCCTATGTCTTATTCCGAACTCAGCGTTGCAGAGCGTGCCACCATTCAAGTTAGTCATGCCCAAGGCCTCAGCTTGCGCAGGATTGCCTGCTTGATCAACCGATCCCCTTCGACGGTCAGCCGAGAGATGCGCCGCAATCGAGATGCAGCTGGCAGCTACTCGGCCCGCGTGGCTCAGCAGCGGATGAAGGTCCGCCGCCAGGCTTGTCGGCCCATGCGAAAGCTGCTGCCAGGTAGTGAGCGCTTTGAACTGGTGATCCATATGCTGCGCCAGCGTTTGTCTCCCGAGCAGATTGCCGGCAAGCTGCGCAGTATGAACATACCCAGTCTTAGAGATGCCTACGTCTGTCGCGAGACGATCTACAACGCGATCTATGCCCTGCCCGTCGGTGAGCTGCGCAAGGAGTTGATCCTTTGTTTGCGCCAAGGCAAGACGACACGTAGACCACGCCTTGGCGGTGTGGATCGGCGCGGGCAGATTCCAGAGATGGTCAGCATTCACTTGCGCCCGCCGGAAGTTGAAGACCGACTGATGCCGGGGCATTGGGAAGGCGACCTTATTAAGGGTAAGGCTAACGCCTCGTCTGTAGGTACGCTGGTGGAGCGCACTAGTGGCTACCTGATGCTGGTGAAGATGAACGACGCGACGGCGACCTCGGCAATGGAGGGCTTCAGCGCCGCCCTCAATAACATGCCGCTGGCGATGCGCAAGAGCATGACCTACGACCAGGGCCGGGAAATGGCACAGCACGCCGAGATCACCCAGAGAACCGGTGTGGCGATCTACTTCTGTGACCCACACAGCCCTTGGCAGCGCGGCAGCAACGAAAACATTAATGGCCTGATCCGCCAGTACCTGCCCAAGGGCACTGACTTGTCGGTACATAGCCAAGAAGAACTGGATGCCATTGCGTTTCAACTGAACATGCGTCCACGTAAGCGCTTCGATTTCAAATGTCCTATCGAAGTCATGAGCGAAGTGATGCAGAAAGCCTTGGCTATGCAATATGATGCTCCTGCGTCAATTCAATAACCGTGTTGCACTCAGCTCCTGCAACCGCCGAGTTTATAAAAGCCCGATTTATAGTCGCTTTTCAGCAACCAGTGCACAAAATGAAATAACCGCACTACCCATCACCCAAAGTCCTGCTTCGCCATCCACGGAATAATCCGCTCAAATGCCTCTTCGATCTTATCCAGCGACGTCGAATAGCTCAGGCGCAGGGCGTTGTTGCAGCTATTACCAAAGGTCTCGCCGGGGATGGTACAAACTCCGGTTTCCTTCAGTAGTCGCAGCGCCACGTTGGTGCCATTGACGCCTTCCGGCAAAGAGGGAAACAGGTAAAAAGCACCCTCTGGCTTATAGCCGGTCAAATGAGGGGTCTGCTCGACCAGCTCCACCAGACGATCACGCCGCCGGGTATATTCCGCCAGCATATGATCGGTAAACTCGCTGCCGCCACGCAGTGCCGCCACCCCTGCCCACTGAAAAGGCGTGTTGGCGACCGTAGTAGTAAACATATGATAGCGCCGCAACTTCTTGATAGCCGCCTGACTAGCGATCAGCCAGCCAATACGCATGCCCGCCATGCTATAGGTCTTGGAAAAACTGCTGACCACCATCACATGATCCAGGTCGCTGCAGCATGAGAGCACCGATGGGTACTCCTTGCCGTCATAGACCAAGTGGTCATAGACCTCATCACTGATAACGTGAATGCCGCGATAGGCCGCCTCTTCGAGAATGGCCTCCAGCGTCTCCTTGGGATACAGAGTACCGGTGGGATTGCTGGGTGAGTTCAGCACAATCGCATGGGTATGCGGCTCGATGGCGTCAATCACCTCTTGCGGGTCAAGCTGATGATTGTTTTCCGCACGCGTCGGAATTTCAGTCACCTCGCCGCCATTCATACGAATCAGGGGCGCGTAAAGCATGAAGGCAGGATCGGGAACAATAAAGTGCCGCCCTGGCGCCGCCACTGCGGTCAGCGCCAAATAAATTGCCTCAGTCGCACCCGTCGTCACCAGAATATTATCGGCCGTCAGTTCACGCTGATAGCGATCTCCGTAATAGGTTGCCAACGAGTCCAGCAACTCCGGCAAACCGGCATCCATGGTGTAACCCGTCTGTCCCGCCTGCAGAGCCTCAACCGCTGCATCCACCACGTTTTTTGGTGCAGGAAGGTCAGGCTGTCCAATCGACAGATGAATCACATCTTCCAGGCTGGAGGCCAGGTTGACCATTTTTCGAATACCCGGGATGGGAATGGTCAGCAGTGCTGGATTCCACATCGGATCTTCAGATTCGTACAGGTCTACATCACTTGTTCCAAGTGCCATAACACTCTCCCCGGGTCACGCAGTAAACAGGTCTGGACGACGGTCAGTCAAAGGCGCAGCCTGCTGATAGGCATAGCCAGCCTGCAACACCAAAGCGTCGTTAAAGCGTGCGCCTACCAACTGCAGCCCCATGGGTAAACCTTTGCTATCAAAACCACAGGGTACTGACAGTCCGGGCTGACCCGTCATGTTGAAGGGGTAGGTAAAGGGCGTCCAGGTTGGCCAGCGTGTGCTGGGCCAATCTTCGGGGACCTCACGTCCGGTCTTGAAGGCGGTGATGGGCAGCGTTGGAGTCAGCAGCAAATCGTACTTCTGATGGAATCCAGCCATACGCTCGCGCAGCGCCATCGACTCGTTCACCGCGCCCATGTAATCGAGCATACTCAGACGCGATGCCTTTTCTGCCACCTTGATCAGTTCAGGGTCCATTACCGCACGCTTCTTGGCACCCAGATCACGGATAGCGTTGGCGGCACCGCCATAGAATAGATGGCCGAAGGCGGCGAGAGGATCGCTGAACCCGGGATCGACCCGCACCACCTCGGCACCAAGCGACTCAAATACCCTGGCGGCCTCAGCCACCGAGGCTTCTACTTCCTTATCTACATCCACATAACCAAGGTTAGGGCTGTAAGCGATTTTCAGGCCCTTTACCCCATCTTTCAGATTGGCCAGATAATCGATATTGCGCCGCGGTACCGCATTAGTATCGCGGTGGTCTGCCTCGCACAGCACGTTCATCATCAGCGCACAATCTTCAACCGTCCAGGTCATCGGACCAGCGTGGGCCAGGGTACCGAATGGGCTGGACGGCCAGTGCGGTACTTCACCAAAGGAAGGCTTCAGACCAACGATGCCGCAGAAAGCAGCGGGAATGCGGATAGAGCCACCGGCATCCGTACCCAAGGCGATCGGCGCCATACCGAGCGCCACCGCCACACCGCTGCCGCCACTGGAACCACCAGAGGTGGTATCCGGATTCCAAGGGTTATTGGTTACCCCTGTGACCGGGTTGTCAGTGACGCCTTTCCAGCCCAACTCGGGAGTAGTGGTTTTGCCTATGGGCACATAACCATGACGCGCCAGAGCGGCCGTACAGGGCGCCGACTTACCCATGGTGCTCTGCGGATCAACGGTATGAGAGCCTTTGATGGTTGGCCACATCGGCGTCAGAAATACGTCCTTGACCGCAACGGGCACCCCATCGAGCAAGCCATTGGCTTCGCCACGCTGATAGCGCTGCTCTGCCTCGCGAGCGAACCCCAAGGAAGTCTCCCGATCAACCAGGCAAAAGCCATTGGTATGTTTATCCACCCGCTCGATCTGATCCAGCATCGCAGTGGCAACCTCGACCGGTGACAACTGCTTATCGGCATAATGTTCCCGCAGTTGTACCGCTGTCATTTTAAGAATGTCCTGGGACATATCCGCCTCCTTAGGTGGAAAACAACCTTATAGAACTGAACACCTGTTTCGCGTGACGCTCAGCTTTTTCCTTTATCAACCTGATTGAACAGGGCCTCACTAGCCAACCAACGCTCGAGATTGGCCTTGAACTGCTCACCCAGCGCCTGACGCCAGCCGACAAAATCGCCCGACATATGCGCCGACATCATCACATTGGGCATATCCCAAAGCGGGTGATTGGGCGGCAAGGGTTCAGGTTCGAACACATCCAGCGCAGCGCCAGCAATTACCTTCTGCTGCAATGCCTCGACCAGGTCATCAGTGACCACTACCGCGCCACGGCCCACATTGATCAGCACCGCCTCAGGCTTCATCTGCGCCAGCGTCCGTTGATTGATCAAACCTTCTGTTGTGGGCGTTAGTGGCGCGGTGATCACCACGTAATCTGCGCTTGGCAAGTGCTTATGAAGGTCATCGTTGGCTACCACACGTTTGAAGTGCGGGGTCTCACGTGCACTGCGAGCCACACCCGTCACCTCGAGACCTAAGGCGCTGAGCAGCCGTGCAACCTCACCACCGATGGAGCCAGCGCCAATAATCAATGCCTGTTTACCGCTGACAAGCTCGGTTTCTCGGTGCTGCCACTGATGCGCGCGCTGATGCTGCAGATTACCCAGCGTATCCTTGGCAAAAAGCAGCACCGCACCCAGTACATACTCGGCAATACCCAGATCGAAGACACCTCGCGCATTGGTCAGCACTAGGTCATTTTCAACCAGCGCGGGGAACAGCAGGGCATCAACCCCGGCACTGGTGGCATGTACCCATTTGATGCTGTGCTGCGCTGGCCAGCAGCTTTCCAGCAGCCCGGTACGAAAATCGGTCACGACCAGAATATCGGTCTGCGGGAGCTGCTCACGCAGCTGCACCTCAGCACTGACGGTCGTCAGCTCAATCCCGTTGGGGAGTGATTCAAGCCCCGGCAAAGGTGGCTCACCGGGCGCAACCAGCACCAGAATGCGAGTCACTCAGCCACCTCCTGCAGCGCCTTGGCGAAGCGCGATACGGCGTCGTCAATTTCGCTTGCAGACACGGTCAGTGGCGGCAGCCAACGCACGATTTGGCCGTCGGTACCGCAACGCAAGAGCAGCAGCCCGTGGGCCTCGGCGGCGGCGCTCAACTTGGCCGCGATATCCGCCCTAGGGGTGCGGTGGTCGTCGCCAATCTCCATGCCCAGCATCAAGCCCTTGCCGCGAATGGTGTCGATAAAACGATAGCCTTGCTGCAGCTCGCTCAATTGACTCAGCAGACGAGCGCCCTGCTTTTCGGCATTGGCTACCAGTTGCTCGTCATCAAAGACTTCGAGTGTGGCCAGGGCCGCCGCACAGGCAACCGCGTTGGCGCCATAGGTACCACCTTGCGAGCCAGGCATGCCTTTGTTCATCAGTTCCTCGGACGCAGCAATGGCCGACAGTGGGAAGCCGCTCGCCAGCCCCTTGGCGGTAATCACTACATCGGGCTGCACATCGAAGTGCTCATGGCTCCAGAACTTGCCGGTACGACCATAGCCCGCCTGAATTTCATCGCAGATGAAGAGAATGCCATGCTTTTTACAGCGCTCGGCCAGCCCCTGCATAAAGGCTTTATTGGCCGGGTAATAGCCAAACTCACCCTGCACCGGCTCAATGATCATGGCTGCGGTGTCGCTGGGGGCAGACTGGGTTTTCATGATGTGATCAAGCTCTTGCAAGGCAAAGTCGGTGGCCTGCTCTTCTGTCCAGCCGTGGCGATAACCATGCGGAAAGGGTGCAACGACGACGCCGGCCATCATCGGATGGAAGCCGGTGCGTACTTTGGTACCCGAGGTGGTTAGCGAGGCTGCAGCCATGGTGCGACCATGAAAGCCGCCATCGAACACAATGATATTGGCGCGGCCAGTGGCGTGACGCGCGAGCCGCAAGGCGGCTTCTACCGCTTCGGAGCCCGAGTTGGTAAAAGCGACCGAGTCGATAGCGCCCGGCATACGCTCGGACAACCGATCGGACAGATCCAGCATGGGCTTATGGGCAACGGTGGTGTATTGCGCATGAACAATCTTGCCTACCTGCTCACGAGCAGCAGCGACTACTTTGGGGTGGCAGTGACCGGTACTGGTAACGCCAATACCGGAAGTAAAGTCCAGATAGCGTTTACCGTCGACGTCAAACACCCAACTGCCTTCGCCCCGTTCCACACACACCTTACTGGCTTGCTTCAGCAGTGGTGACAAATGACTCATAGCCTGTCTCCTGTCCTTTCAGCGGACGTCGCGCCCGCTTTTGCTCGAAAATAGATAGGCCAGCGACTCGCCAAGCGAGCCCTGACACAGCAGAAGGGGGTTACAGTCCGGCGATGACGCCAGCGGTAACCTCCTGACAAGTTCGCGAAGCACCTGCGGCCGTCACCAGATCCTTGGCAACCGCCATACGCAGGCGCTCTGCAGCTTGTGCGCAACCCACCCAGTCCAACATCATGGCTGTGGTGAGCAACATGGCAGCAGGGTTGGCTTTCCCCTGACCGGCGATATCCGGCGCGCTACCATGAGTGGGTTCAAACAGCGCGGGCATGTCCCGGCTGTCTGGATTGATATTGCATGACGGCGCCAGCCCCAAACCGCCCGAAAGCACAGCGGCCAGATCCGTCAATATGTCTCCATGCAAGTTACTCGCCACCACCACGTCGAACGCCCATGGCGTCTGTACAAACTTCATACAGGCGGCATCAACCAGCTCATGGTGAACGCCTATTTCCGGGAACTCACTAGCCACCTCGGCAAACACCTCGGTGTACATATCGCCCCAGAAAGGCTGTGCATTGCGCTTGGTGATCAGGCAGACCTGTGCACCAGCACTGCCCTTTTCGGCGCAGAAAAACGCGTTACTGCCTTTTGGCCGAGCAGCGAGTCGCTGTTGCGCACGCCGAAAAGCGTGACGAACCAGACGTTCGGTACCATGACGGGTAAACACCTCCAGCTGGGTCGCCACCTCCTGTGCAGTACCCCGGTTAAGGCGACCGCCCTGGTTAACGTACTCCCCCTCACTGTTCTCGCGAATAACCAGCATGTCGACATCAGCAGCGCGTGGATCAGCAAGATATTGCGGTGCACCCGGCAACAACCTGGCAGGGCGCTCGCACGCCCACAACTGCAAGCCCTTGCGAAAGGTCAGCAGTGGCGCCAGCGAGATACTGTCAGGTAGCAGATAACGCTGGGCATCACTGCTTGGCCCCGGATCGCCCAGAGCACCAAGCAAGAGCGCGTCATAACGCTGCACTTGCTGCAGCGCATCTTCCGGCATCATCTCGCCGTGTTGCTGGTGCCAGGCGGTACTGGGCCACGACAGTGTTTCCCAATCCAGCGGCAGCGGCTCAATCTCGTGTAGCGCCTGCAGCACAGCATCAGCCGCCGCCATGACCTCGTGACCGATGCCGTCACCCGGCATCAGCGCGATTTTCTTGCGTGCAGCCTGCTGAGCCATCAGATTATTGTGCCCCCATGCACAGGTATTTGATTTCCATGTACTCTTCGATGCCGTGGCTGGAGCCTTCCCGACCAAGACCGGATTCCTTCACGCCACCAAAGGGAGCTGCAGCGTTGGAGACCGCCCCTTCATTCACACCGATAATGCCGGCCTCGAGCTCATCCGCCACACGCCATACCCGATGAATATTGGTGCTGTAGAAATAAGCGGCCAAGCCATAAGGGGTATCGTTGGCGATCTCCAGGGCTTCCTCTTCGGTATCAAACTTGATCACGGCAGCCAGGGGACCAAAGGTCTCGTCTTCACACAGCTGCATGTCTCGGGTGACGCCGGTAATCAGCACGGGCTCAACGAAGTTACCGTTGTCGCCTTCGGGAACGGCACCCGCCACATGCTTGGCGCCTTTGCTCATCGCGTCCTTGAAGTGATCCTGCACTTTTTTCACCGCCGCGCGGTTGATCAACGCAGACTGCGTCACGCCTTCTGCAAAGCCATCGCCCAGCTTGAGTTTGCCCATGGCCTCGGCCAGTTTCTCGACAAAGCGATCATGAATACCGGCTTGCACCAGGAAGCGGTTAGCGCAGACACAGGTCTGTCCGGTGTTACGGAACTTGCAGATCATCGCGCCTTCTACCGCGCGATCCACATCGGCGTCATCGAATACCAGGAAGGGAGCGTTACCGCCCAGCTCCAGCGAGACTTTCTGGATATGCTCGGCGCATTGCGCCATCAGCTGGCTACCAACGCTGGTCGATCCGGTAAAGCTGAGCTTGCGCACTACAGAGCTGCCGGTCAGCACATCACTGATGACTGAGGCTTTACCTGTCACCACGTTAAACACCCCGGCGGGGATACCCGCCTCGTCCGCCAATTCAGCCAGGGCCAGCGCGGTATAAGGCGTCGCACTGGCGGGCTTGACGATCATTGAGCAGCCCGCAGCCAAAGCCGCGCCTGCTTTGCGAGTAATCATTGCGGCGGGGAAATTCCACGGCGTGATAGCGGCCGTCACGCCAATAGCCTGCTTGGTCACCACAATATGCTGGCCGGGCTTGGCGCCAGGAATGGTTTCGCCGTAAACACGGCGTGCTTCTTCTGCAAACCAGCGAATAAAGGATGCCGCGTAATCAACCTCGCCACGTGACTCAGTCAGGGGCTTGCCTTGCTCAAGCGTCATCAGGCTGGCGATATCTTCTTTATGCTGCAATATCAAATCATTCCAGCGCAGCAGCAGATCGGCTCGCTCCTGCGCTGTCTTTTTACGCCAGACCTTGAACCCGGCATCGGCCTGTTTGATCGCATCCTGCAGCTCCGCTTCGCTCAACACCGGCACAGTCCCCAAAATCTCACCATTGGCGGGGTTATCTACGTCTATGGTTTTGCCATCACTGGCGCCCACCCACTTACCGCCGACATAACACTGCTGGCGAAACAAACGTGAGGTTTTAAGGCGAGATACCGACATGGACGAACTCCTTGAAACTGTCATTAACAGGGTTCAAATCGCAGACAGACGCGGCATAACGGCGCTGTCAGATTCAAACCCAAGTTGAGCGTAAGAGCGCATTGAGCGAGCTTAATGCCCCACTTACCAAGCGCAAATACAGGTTTAATTCCCCTCCAGACTAGGCAGATTTTTCAGCGGAAGCAAACCGCCGAACGGTAGCGAACGGACGGATAAAAACGCTGTCGCACTTAAGTTGGTCTGCCTTTTGTTTTTTGCTGCTGCCGCTCCAACAAGCGACAAAGATCCGTTAAAAAGGCCTTGGCGCAGGCTGGCTGGCGGCGTCTCAAGCTGCTGTTTGTTCATCATAGAAGGAGTACTTTCATGCATAAAATCGCCCATACCCTTTCCGCGTTGTTGCTGGGTGGCCTTAGTACACTGGCCATGGCCGAGACACCCGCCGAGACACCCGACGTCTTTTTCATCAGCCCTGCTGATGGGGCGACCGTAACCTCTCCTGTTACCGTGCAGTTCGGCTTGACCGGTATGGGCGTGGCGCCAGCAGGTGTCGAACGCCCTGGAACTGGCCACCACCACCTGTTGATTGATGCAAAGAGTTTGCCGCCGGCAGGACAGCCGATTCCGGCCGACGAGCATCACAAACACTTTGGCGGCGGACAAACACAGGTGAGCCTGGAGCTACCGCCGGGCGAACATACGCTGCAGCTGCTGGTCGGTGATCAAAACCATGTCCCGCTGGAGCCCTCCGTAGTCTCTGAGAAAATCAGCATAACGGTTGAGTAAAGCGCAATAACCGCTGCGAGCCTGGGACTGTCTTTTTGCTCGGCCCCAGGCTTCAATCGGGTCACCTTTGCGGCCTGCGGCTAAATCGTTCCCGCACACTGACAAGACAGCCAACCCCTCTTCCTCGCTTTGCTGCTCACATAAGCTGGCCATACCTGCCCAGTCGACTCCTCCAGACACACTGTGACGTGACTGGCATTGCCAGCAGTAAACGTACCCTGCTGGGAACTGTAGCTCTGTTTAGCGGCCTAAACCGGCAGATGCTCGTAACCAGCCGGTTAAAACCCACACGGCTAATAACCCTATTCGCAAGGAGCTAGATAATGACCAAAGGGATTTCACTGTTAGCCGGTGTGATCGGCTTATGGCTACCCCTTCATGCCAGCGCGGAAAACTTCAACTTTGCGGACGTCGTCGAGAAGGCAAAGACCCTCGCCGAGTCGCCCTATGAGGCACCCAAACCAGTTCCCAAGTTTTTGCAGGAACTCAGCTTTGATGATTATCAGGGCATTCGCTTCAAGCCGGAAAACAGCCTCTGGCACGAAAGCAACTCAGCCTTTCAGGTTATGCCGGTCCCGCCAGGGCTGTTTTACAAACACCCGGTACAAGTGCACATCATCGATGCGCAAGGCGTGCACCCGCTGAAATTTGAAAAGAGCCAGTTCAGCTACCCCAACACCGAGGTAGAGCGTTTGGTGCCTGCTGACTTGGGCTACGCCGGTTTTAAACTGACCTTCCCACTCAAACACGATGGCGCACAAAATCAATTTCTGGTGTTTGCCGGCGCCAGCTACTTCCGTGCGGTCGGACGGGATAATAACTTCGGCATTTCCGGCCGTGGCCTGGCGGTCAATACCGGGCTGCCGGGTGGCGAGGAATTCCCTGATTTTGTTGAGTTCTGGCTGGAGCGCCCAAGACCAGACGCCGACAGCCTGACGTTTTACGGCCTGCTGAATGGCGAAAGCCTGGCGGGCGCCTATCGCTTTACCGTCGTCCCCGGTGACGAGACAGCGCTACAGGTGCAATCCGTACTATTCCCGCGCAAATCTGTGGAGCTAATGGGCGTAGCACCGCTCACCAGCATGTTCTATTACGGCGAGAACACCCTTCGTCCAGCGGGCGAATGGCGGCCACAGGTACACGATTCTGATGGACTGCTGATCCACGACTCACCCTCTGACGAATGGATGTGGCGGCCATTGCGCAACCCGGAAGCGCTCAGCATGGATTACTTCGCCACCGAAAACGTACGCGGCTTCGGGCTATTGCAACGCGACACCGACTTCCACAACTTCATGGACCTCGAAGCGCGCTATGACGGCCGACCCAGTGCCTGGGTGGAACCTGATGGCGACTGGGGCAAAGGTCATGTGGTGCTGGTGCAGATCCCCACTCCAGACGAAACCAACGACAACATCGTTGCCTTCTGGAAACCCGAGGCTGAAGTAGCCCAAGGGCAATCGCTGAAATACGACTACACCGTACACTTTGGTGGCCCGGACATCGCCGACTCGCCCCTTGGCCGCACACAGGAAAGCTTCCTTGGTGACGGTATGCGCATTGGTGGCGGCAATGAAAAAGGGGCGGTACGCCTGATAATCGACTTCGCTGGCGGGCCGCTAGACCAACTAAAAGCAGATTCCCCGGTACTGGGCGAGGTCAGCATGCTGCAAGAGGGCGAGCTTATAGAGCAGTTTGTCGAGTATGTAGAGCCGCTCAATCGCTGGAGGCTGTCGATTCTTGCCCGCCCCGGCGATGACCGCCCGCTGAGCTTGCGCGCCTTCCTCCGGGACGAGGAGCAAACACTGACGGAGACCTGGCAGTACGAACTACCTGCCGATAACCACCTGCTCGGCCGAGGCAAATAAGCTCGTGTCCCCATCACAGCCTGTCAGCGAGATCCTGCTGCAACGTATTCTGGCCTACTGGGCATGGAGTGGTGTCACTATTGATGAAGCTGCGCAAGTGAGCGCGTTGGCCATTACCACTCGCCTGATGTGTGAACCCGATGACCACCGCCTGGCGCTCAGCCTGCAGATGCTGCAGGCTGAATTGCCTGTGCATCAGCCGCTGCCAGCAGCCTCACCACCGCTGCAACGTGGCAGCATGCGTTACGGTGACTATTGATGAATTCCCCTGAGACGCTGCCGGCAACAATGAGCACACCTCAGCGCCCACGCTGGCGCCTGGCCGCCACAGCGCGTCGCGGCCTGCTTGCCCTGGTGGTGTTAGTGCAAACCCTGACTGCCACCTATTTCATGCTGTCGGTGCTGCCCTATCATGGCGGCAACCTGGTGGAAGCTGGGATGGCAACGTTATTTGCGCTGCTGTTTGCCTGGATCAGCGTCGGTTTCTGGATTGGACTGACAGGCTTTGTGCTGCGCCGCCTGGGCGGCGACCCACGCAGTTTGCTACGCCAACAGGATGCGGCCACACTAGCCTCGACCCCGCTGGCGCGCACTGCCGTGGTCATGCCGATCTATCACGAGCCCGTTGGTCGCAGCCTGCAAGGGTTGAAAAGTGTCATCCTCACATTGCAGCGCAGCGGCACACTGGCGAATTTTGACTTCTTCATTCTCTCTGACAGCCGTGATCCTGATGTTTGGCTGGCCGAACAGGCAGCCTGGGACAGCTTGCGCAACGAACTGGGCCTGCAAAATCAGCTGTTCTACCGCCGCCGCCCCCTCAATCTGAACTATAAAAGCGGCAACATTGCCGACTTTCTGCGCCGCTGGGGTCCCACTTACGAATACATGATAGTGCTCGATGCCGACAGCCTTATGGGTGGCGACAACCTGGTCCGCATGGTGCAATTGATGCAGCGCCATCCCCAGGTGGGCATCCTGCAATCCAGCCCCAGCCTGATCAACGGCCGCTCGCTCTTTTCGCGCTTACAGCAGTTTTCCAACCAGTTATACGGGCCACTCTTTACTACCGGGTTAGCTGCGATTCAGCTGGGTCATGCTGCATTCTGGGGCCATAACGCTATTTTGCGTATCAAGCCATTCATGCAGCATTGTGGCCTGCGCAAGCTACCCGGCTGGGGACTCTTCAAAGGGCCTGTACTGAGTCACGACTTTGCGGAAGCAGCCTACATGGGCCGCGCCGGGCTCGAAGTCTGGCTAGAACCCGATCTAACCCAAAGCTATGAAGAGTCGCCACCGACCCTGTCGGACGAGCTCACACGCGATCGCCGCTGGGCCAAAGGTAACCTGCAGCACCTGTGGCTAATGCTCTTCAGCCGAAGGCTGAAACTGGCCCATCGCATGGCCTTTCTCAATGGCATCATGGGATATGTTGCATCGCCCTTGTGGTTCAGCTTTCTGGTGCTCACCACCATTGAAGTCGCACGCCTTATCCTCTGGCCAATCAATTATTTTCCTGAGCAAAATCAACTATTTCCGCTGTGGCCAGAGTGGCATCCGCAGCGCGCAGTATGGATGGTAAGCATCACCCTGACGCTGCTTTTCCTGCCCAAGTTTCTGGCCATTATCGACGTACTCCTGCGCGGCCGCAGGCACGACTTTGGCGGCGCTATACGCCTGTTCGGCAGTGTTTTGCTGGAAATGCTGATCTCAGCCTTGCTCGCGCCTATCCGCATGCTGTCGCACTGCCGATACGTGCTGGAAGCCCTGTTCAACGTCAATTTGCGCTGGGCCGGGCAAAACCGTAGTGGCGAAACCAGCTGGCTGGCCGCCATACTGAATCAGGGCATCGGCAGTCTGTTAGCGCTTTGCTGGGCCAGTTTTGCCTGGTGGCTCGATCCCATGTTTTTTCTCTGGTCCTTACCGGTAGCACTACCACTGGTACTGGCCGCGCCTATCTTTGTTCTGCTAAGCAAAGTCGGTTGGGGCGAAGTGCTGATGCGCCACCGCTGGCTACAAATCCCGGAGGAAGCCCGTGGCTCGCGCCTGCTGGACGATCTTGAGGCACCCAGCGAGTTACTGGAAATCGCGCAGCAACCCGCGTTTTCTGAGGCGCTTATTCACCCATATACCAATCGACTTCAGGTGCAGCTGGCCCATGCACCGCGTGCCAAGCGCCAGCAAAGCGAGTTGCAGCAGCTCGCTTTACGTTGTCTGCGCGAAGGCCCTCAAGCCCTTTCGCGGGCGGAACGCAACCTGATCGCTGGCGATGCCACAACACTTCAGTGGCTGCACTCGCAGATCTGGCAAGCGCCGCCGAGTAGCGTCTGGGGCCGCTTACTCCAGCACCGTATCGGTGATAACCACGGCTAGTACAGCATGTGGGCGACACCCAGCTATAGCCATTGCCAATTAAAAACCGCCTTGCCTATAATAATTATTCATCGCGGTGACAAACCGTGATCCGCCCTTGACTGTTCTAGCGCAACTGAGGGTGAGCTAGCTATTATTGGCAAGGAGCGAGAAGAAATCTCGCTTAATCGAGCAACCTGAAGGGGATTCGGGGCAACGCGCCCAGACTGCCAAGGAGATAGAAATGATAAAGAAGATGTTGGCGCTTTTAGTATTCACCTGCCTGTTCAGTACCACCGCTGCTGCCTTCAACGGCTATGTTGAAGTAACCAACAACACCGGCTACGACATTCACTACCTGTACGTCAGCCCCGCCCATGCCAGCGACTGGGAAGAAGATGTACTGGACCAGGACATACTGCCGAACGGCCACACGGTGCGCGTCAGCGTGCGCAAGGCAAAAGGCTCGGTTTACGATATTAGAGCGGAAGATGAAGACGGCGACACCTATACCCTGTGGGACGTAGATATCGCCAGACGTGACGTCACTTTCACCCTGGACGATATCGACTAAGAAGCCGAACTACCGAGCACGTCAGCGTGCTCGGTAGCCTGCCACCCTGACTCACAGGCAGATTCCGACACCCCCCACCCCATAAAAATTTAACCCCGCGTTAACCCTACAGGCATTAAGCTGCACACCACCTGATAGCCATGTCCCTTGCGACCAACGCATGGCTTACCTCGAGTTTGGGAGCAGTCTTCTTGATAAGGTCTTACCTATTCCCCCTGCTGCTGTGCCTATCTCTGCTGCTATCGGCTTGCGCAAGTAATGCGCCACGAGTCGAAGAGTATCAGGGGTTGCGTATAGACGAACTGCAACAACTGCCTGCCTGGTCTGGGCAGGCCCAGGGCAGTAATCTAACGTCGCTAAATCAGCTGATCGACAACACCACTCTGGATCAGCTGATTACAACCGCATTGGCCAACAATCCCAGCCTGCAGCAAACACTGCTTACGCTACAGATACGCCAGGCAGAGCAACGGCGCACCAATGGCGGTCGGCTACCCGCGCTGCAAGCCGGCTTTGCGGCCAACGACAGCGAAAACAACGACAGCAGCTACACCGGCTCGCTCAGCGTCAGCTGGCAAGTGGACCTGTGGCAAAAGATTGGCGACAGCGTAGCCGCTGCCGGTAAAGACGTGGCAGAGCAGCAGGCGCTTTACCAGGCTGCCCGTGACACGCTCGCTGGTGAAGTGATGCGCGGCTGGCTTGGCCTCATTGCCCAACAACATGCGGTCGCCATTGAGCAGCGCCGGCTCGACACGCTGGAGCGGAACGAGAGCTTCATTACCCAGCGCTACCGCAGCGGACTGGGCAGCCTCGAAGACCTGGATAGCGCGCGCAGCTCGGCAGCAAGCAGCCGCGCCACCCTGAGCGCCAACCAGGAATCACTGGCTCAGCAGCAACGTGCGTTACAAGCGCTACTGGGCAGCAGTAGCGCTGTGGACGTCAGCGTTCCCGAAGGCTATCCCGGCGTGCTGACGCCCTTGGCTGACTTACCCGAGCAAAGTCTGGCGCGACGCCCAGACCTGCAGGCTGCCTGGCTGGCAATCCAGGCCAACGACCTGCGCACCAGTGTGGCTTACAAGGATATGCTGCCAACCATAAGTCTGCAGGCAACCCTGCAGGATATTGCCAGCTCACCTGGACAAGCTCTGTTGACCGATCCGGTATGGTCGCTGCTCGGCCAGCTTACCGCACCGCTTTACCAGGGCGGACAACTGCGCGCAGCCGCCGACATCGCAGAATTGACCACCGCACAGAGCTATCAGGCATACCGCGACACGCTGGTCACTGCTGTCACCGAAGTAGAGAACGCCTTAGGCCAGGAGCGCAGCCTGGCGCAGCAGCAGGCGCATATCGAAACCGCACTGGCGCGCCAGCAGAACAACCTCACCCAATACCAGGAACGCTACCGCAACGGCACTGCAACAGTGCTCGAACTGCTGATCGTTCAGCAACAGACCTACAACCTTGAAGCGCAGCTCGACACCATCATCTACAACCGCCTGGCCAACCGAATTACCCTCGGGTTGGCACTGGGTCTGGGAGCCAACCAATGATTCGCCGCAGCAAAGCCACCCTCATTTTTGTTGGCGCCGTGCTCACCATCGGCGCTGTGCTGATCTATAACCACTGGCGTTCAAGCGCTTTTGAAGCCAGCAAACAAGTCCCGATGGCAAGCGAGCCCGCTGTACGCCCCAGCGTTAACGTATTGCGTGTAGAGCCCGGCCGCTATCAGGCACAAATGACCGGCTACGGCGCGACCAAGCCACGCTTTGAGCTAACGCTAAGTACGCAGGTCACCGGCCAGGTAAAACAGGTTGCCAGCGATTTTGAAGCCGGCAATCGAGTCAAGGCAGGGACCGTTCTGCTGGAGCTGGAAAACAGTGAGTATCGTGCGGCCTTGGCCAGTGCCGAAGAGTCCCTTGCCAAAGCCAAACTGGCACTGCTGCAGGAGCAACGCGAAGGTGTGCAGGCGCAGGCCGAATGGCGCGCCTCAGGGCTGGATGGCGAACCGGCCTCCGAACTGGTGCTGCGCCAGCCGCAACTGGCTGCCGCCAGGGCGACACTGAAAAACGCTGAAGCCAGCGTTACCCAGGCACGCCGCGATCTGGAGCAAACCCGCGTGAAAGCCCCCTTCGACGCACTGATAACCAGCCGCAGCGCGGCGCCTGGCAGTTACCTACAAACCGGCGGTGAAGTAGGCAGTTTGCTCAGCACGGATCGACTGGAAGTCGCCATCGCCCTCTCCGCCCAGGATTGGGCCAGTCTGCCTGCACTTGAGCAAATGCGCGAAGCACAATGGCAAGTGAGTCTGCACAATGTAGAAAACAACCAGCACTGGCAGGCTACCGTCGTCAGAGCGGAACAAAGCCTGGATGAGACCACCCGCCAGCGCGCGCTGATCGTTGCGGTACAAAATCCGCTGGAGCAGGTACCCGAATTGTTACCGGGTACCTTTGTCGAGGCACGTATTCCCGGCCGCGAGATCGACAACCTGTGGAAGCTCCCTAGCTCCGCGCTCAGCCAGCGCGGCAATATCTGGTACGTGAGCGAGGAAAACGCATTGGTGAGCCTCGCAGTACAGCCGCTGTTCGCCGATGCGGAGGCCATTTATATTGCCGCCCCAGCGGCGATGCTGAACGCCGCGCAACAGATTCTGGTACACCCACTCAGTAGTTACCTGGACGGTATGCAGGTTAACCCGGTGGAGGTGAGCAATGAGTGATTCGCTGCGTGGCGGCGGCATTATCGCCTGGTTTGCGCGTAACCCGGTCGCAGCCAATCTGCTGATGCTGCTGGTTATCGTACTCGGCATCATGTCCGTGGGCGATCTGCGCAAGGAAGCATTCCCGGCCCTTGAACCGGACAGCATCAACATTGGCATCACCTACGACAGCGGCTCGGCGACCCAGTCCGAAGAAGGGCTGGCGATCAAGATCGAAGACGCGCTGGAAGACGTGATTGGCATCAAAAGCATCACCAGCACTGCCAACGGCAGTGGGGCCAACGTCATCGTCGAGATGCAGTCTGACTATGACCTGGACTCACTCATGCGGGACGTGAAGAGCAAGGTCGATGCTATCTCCAACTTCCCCAGTGAGGCGAAAAAACCGGTCATCACCAAGGCGCAGCGTGAGTCTGATGCCCTGTCACTGCAACTCTATGGCGATACCGATCGCTACACCCTGCAAGCCCTGGCCGAATCACTGCGCTCGGACCTGTTGAGCAACCCCAACATCAGTCAGGTAAACCTCAACGGCTGGCTCGATCCGATGATGGCTATCGAGGTCAATGAGGCGCGCCTGCAAGCCTATGGACTGACCCTCAACGACGTTCAGCAAGCGATCAACCAGAACTCCTCCAGCACCTCCACAGCGGTATTGCGCAATGACAATCTTTATCTGCAGCTGAAAGCCTCCGAGCAGGCTTATCTGCAGGAGGATTTTGCCGCCCTGCCCTTGATCAACAGCACCACCGGCCGCCAATTGCTGCTCGGTGACGTCGCTACCATTCGCGATACTTACGACGACAACACCTCGGTGCTCTCCCGCTTCGCTGGTCACCAAAGCATTGGCCTGGAGATCATCAGCACTGGTCAGGACGACATCATCAACACCGTCGATGCCGCCTATGACGTGATTGCCGAGTGGCGTGATCAGGGCAAGCTACCCGCTGGCGTCGAACTCAGCAGTTGGCAGGACAGCAGCGAAAGTATCACCGATCGCCTGCGCCTGCTGGTCACTAACGCTGGCATGGGTATTTTGCTGGTCTTCGTGCTGCTGGCGTTGTTCCTCAACGTGCGCGTCGCCTTCTGGGTTGCCATGGGGCTGCCGTTCATTTTCTTCGGCACCTTGTACTTCATGGGCGAAAGTTACGCCGGCCTGTCACTGAATCAGTTCACCACCTTTGGCTTCATCATGGCGTTGGGTATTGTCGTGGACGACGCCGTCGTGGTGGGCGAGAGCGTCTATGCCGTACGTTCTGCCGAAGGCGATACCCTGGCCAATACGGTCAAGGGAACTATGCGCGTCGCGGTGCCAACACTCTTTGGCGTGTTTACCACCGTGGCGGCTTTCTACGCCCTGTCACAAATCAGCGGCGGCCTGGGCCAGCTCTATGCCCAGTTCGCGACCGTTGTCGCCATCTGTCTGGTGCTATCAGTCATCGAATCCAAACTGATCCTGCCAGCGCATCTGGCGCACCTCAATACCCATCGTCAACGCAGTAGCAACCGCGTTACCCGCGGCTGGCAGTGGCTGCAGAACGGCGCTGATACCGGCCTGAACTGGATTAACGACCGCTGCTATCGCCCGCTGATCGACTTCGCACTGACTCACCGCTATGCCGTAATCCTGCTCTTCGTCGCACTCTTTCTGCTGGTCATGGCCATGCCTTTCAACGGCAGCGTGCGCATGAGCTTCTTTCCCGAGATTCCGGGTGATCGCGTGCGAGCGCAGGTCAGCATGCTCAACGATGCGAGCTACGGGCAAACCCATGCCGCGCTCAACCAACTGGAGCAGCAGGCCTATGCGGTTGATCGTGAGCTGATCGGCAATGCCGATACGCCAAGCAATATCGCCAACCTGCAAGTGATGTCATCTTCCGATCAGGAGGGTCAGGTAACCGTAGAGCTGGCAGATGATGCCAGTTACGACATCGGCACCTTTACCCGGCGCTGGCGGGCCATGGCCGGCAACCCGGAAGGCGTGAAGACGATTAACGTGCGCAGCCGTTACGGCTCCGTTGATGCCCTGCGTATTGAACTGCGCGCCAACGATGACAGCATCCTGACACAGGCCGGAGAACAGCTGAAAAATAGCCTGGAGGCGATCCCGGCAGTCAACGGCATCAGCGACAACCTGACACCCGGACAGCCGCAGCTGCATCTGAAGCTCACCCAACAGGGTCGCGCCCTGGGCATGACCACAGACCAATTGGCAACGCAGTTGTTTCAGGCCTTTAGCGGGCAGGTAGTACAGCGCTATCAGCGCAATAGCGACGAGATCGAGGTCAAGGTGCGCTACCCGGAAAGCGATCGCCAGAATCCGGCCAACGTACTCAACTCGCGGGTTCGCACACCCGACGGCGCTGTGGTGCCGCTGTCCAGCGTGGCCAGCGTGAGTTATGGCTTTACCCGTGACAGCATTACGCGTATCGACGGCAAACGCGCGGTGTACCTTTCTGCCGATGTCGACAAGGAGCAACTATCCTCTACCGAGCTGGTAAGTCGACTGCGGGCAACCCTGGTCCCCGAGCTGGAGCGGCAGTTTCCAGGCCTGGACATTCAGTTCGCTGGCGAGGCCGAGGAGCAGGCGGAAACGCAGTCATCGATGCTGAACGTATTCCTGATCGCCATGCTGGTGATCTACATGCTGCTGGCCATTCCATTGCGCTCCTATATACAGCCAGTGCTGATCATGACGGCGATCCCTTTTGGCGTGGTGGGCGCCATACTCGGGCATTGGTTCAACGATTTATCGCTCGGCATTCTCTCACTCAACGGCATCATCGCCCTCAGTGGCGTGGTGGTAAATGACAGCCTGCTGTTAGTCGCCCGTTACAACGACATCAAGCAAACCGCGGGCTCACTCACCGAGGCCATCAGCGAGGCTTGTCGCAGCCGTCTGCGCGCAGTACTGCTGACCTCGGCAACCACCTTCGCCGGGCTGGTACCGCTGCTGGGCGAAACCTCGCGGCAGGCGCAGTTCCTGATTCCAGCGGCGGTGTCACTGGCCTACGGCATTCTGTTTGCCACCGTTATCACCCTGATCCTGATACCCGCGCTGTTGCTGATCCAGGAGGATGCCACCCAGTGGCTGCGCCGACGCTTCAGAGGGCAACCTGCTGCCGAGGAGCCGTCAACGCCATGCTAGATATTCTATTGGTAGAAGATGACCAGGACCTCGCCGCAACCCTGGTGCAGTATCTGGCGCTGGAGAATATCCGCTGCGATCATGCCAGCAACGGCGTCAGCGGCCTGGAACTGGCGCAGCAGCATGATTACGACGCGCTACTGCTGGACCTCAACCTGCCACGCATGGACGGCCTCAGTGTCTGCCAGCGCCTGCGCAACCAGGGTAATGACACGCCCATTTTGATGCTCACCGCACGTGACCAGCTAGCCGACAAGCTCGACGGTTTCAACGCTGGCACTGATGACTTTCTGGTCAAGCCGTTTGAGCTGCAGGAGCTGGTCGTGCGCGTCAAGGCACTGGCGCGCCGCCGCAGCGGCCAGGCGCGAGTGCTGCGCTGCGCCGACCTGAGCATGGACCTGGCTAGCCGACAGGCAAGCCGTGCCGGCCAAGCTGTAAAACTATCTCCCATTGGTTGGCAACTGCTGGAAGTGCTGTTGCGCGAATATCCGCATACCGTGAGCCGGCAAAAGCTGGAAGAGGCCGTCTGGGGCGATGAACTACCGGACAGCAACAGCCTCAAAGTGCATATGTTCCACTTGCGCAAGGCGCTAAACAGCCCCTTCCCCACAGCTTTGCTGCATACAGTTCCAGGACACGGCTTTGTCTTACATGAAAGCACTGAAGATGCGCCAGATCAGCCTTAAGTGGTTCGTTGCGCTGGCGTTCCTGTCACTCGGCATTCTGCTGGTGGTTGGCTACACCATGCTGTCGCTGAACTACTTCGTCAACGGCATGGATACCGCCATCGGGCGCAATATGGAAAAGGTTGCCCAAAGCTACCTGACCGATCCGGCTACCGCTGCTCAGTTGTTCGACGATTACCCCGTCACCAGCCGCTGGGGCGAGCAGCCGCAGACAATCCAGCGTGCCTTCGCACAGCCACCTGCGCGTGAGGGCGTGCTCTACAAAGAACTGGATCAGCCCAACTTCCTGGGCCGCCCCAGCGCAGTCTTTTTTGCGTTGCGTTTTACCACGCCTGGCGGAGATCGCTTCATGAGCTATCAGATCATCGCCGGCCAGGTGCCTCGGCTATTGACTCAGCATCGCGGCAGCTTCCGCACCCTGATGTGGATTAGCCTGGGTAGCGCACTCACCCTGGGATTGCTGATCTGGTTGGTAATGCGTCGCGTGTCTCGCCCGATTACAGCTCTGGGTAACTGGGCGCGCGCGCTGAACGAGCGCACGCTGAATAACCCGGCACCGAATTTCAACTATCCCGAACTCAACGATTTTGCCGAGCTGGTGCGCACCAGTCTGTCATCCGCACAACGTGGGCTGGAGCGCGAGCATCGCTTTTTGCGGCATACCAGTCACGAACTGCGCACGCCCATCAGCGTGGTGCGCAACAACGTAGAGCTGCTAAGCAAATTGCAGGAAGCCAGCGGCCAACAGATCGATCTCCGCCAGCTACAGGCCATCGAGCGCATCGACCGCGCCAGCCAAACCATGCAGCACCTGACCGAAACCCTGTTGTGGCTGAGCCGCGACAATCTGGACACCCTGCCGGCCAGGCCGGTCCAGCTGGATATGCTGGTGCAGGAACTGGTAGAGCAAATGCGTTATTTACTGCGTGGCAAAGATGTGGACGTGCAAATCACGACCGATCCCCACAGTATCCAGCTGGCAGAAGCGCCTGCTCGTATTGTACTAGGCAACCTGATTCGCAACGCCTTTCAGCACTGCAGCGAAGGCGACGTCAGCATCGTGCAGCAGCAAAACTGCGTACGCGTGAGCAACAGTGTTTCCCCGGAAGTAGATGAACACAGGGAAGATCTTGGCTTTGGCCTGGGCTTACAACTGACCACTCAACTCACCGACAAACTCGGCTGGCGCTATCAGAATCAGCAGCAGGAGCAACGGCAGATCGCCGAACTCTGGCTACAACCACTGCAGCGCTGAGCTGAAGACTGATCAGCCACCGCGCAGATAGCGGTGGTATAACAGCGCCATCACAGCGGTCAGCGTCGCCGGTAAGAATAGTGCCTGAAAATGCAGTGCAGAAAAGGCCAGCGCACCCAGGCAGCCGCCAAGGATAAAGCCACCGATTAACAGCAGAAACAGGGTCGCCTTGCGCCGATCAATCGCCTGACCACGCAGGCGCGCCCCCAACATCAGCCCCAAATCGGTAAATAGACCGGAAACGTGCGTGGTACGAATGATCGCGCCGCTATAGGTGGTTACCATCGCATTCTGCAAACCACAGGCCGCTGAGGCCAGATAGTGGCCAGATAGTGGCCAGCCACACTATTGTGCTGCAGCGCCAGCATCGCCAGTAGTAACAGGGCTGTTTCCAATAGCAGCGCCAAACCGTAGCGCCGCCCCGGCTGCAGCGCACTACTATCGATCAGAAAGCCACTGAGCGCCGCGCCCACAACAAAACTGAGTATCACCAGCAGCAGGTGCACACTGGACAACACATCCAATTGTGCCATGCCCAGCCCCAACAGCGTTGACGTGCCGGTAAGGTGCGAGACCGCCTGATGGCTGAACCCCAGCAGCCCGACCGCATTAACGCTGCCGGCAGTAAAGGCCAGGGTAAAGGCACCAGTCTCAACCCAAGGTGGCAATCTCGAAATCACAGGCTTAGCTCCCCCACCCAAAAGTCCCATCTTACCGCCAGATGCGGACCTTGCGGGGCTTTCTGCGGCCAGCCGTCGCAAGACATGGATATCGAGTAGCAACTGCGGTTAGAATCGCTGTTTTTCGCCAAACAACAGGATTAGAACATGGGTCGCGCCTATCAGAACCGCAAAGAGTCCATGGCCAAAACGGCTGATGCCAAAACCAAGGTCTACAGCAAGTACGCGCGTGAGATTTTCGTCACCGCCAAATCAGGTGGTTTTGACCCCGACGGCAATCTGGCCTTGCGCGGCCTGATTGATCGTGCCAAGAAAGATCAAGTCCCCAGTCACGTAATCGACAAGGCGATCGATAAAGCCAAGGGCGGTGGCGGCGAAGACTTTTCCAAGGCGCAGTATGAAGGCTTCGGTCCTGGCAACTGCATGGTGATAGTCGACTGCCTGACCGACAACCCCAACCGTACCTTTGCCGACGTGCGCAACTGCTTCACCAAGACCAAAAGCAAGATCGGTACCGAAGGCAGCGTTAGCCACATGTTCGATCATTGCGCGATTCTGGCGTTCAAGGGCGATGACGAAGAAGCCACGCTGGAAGCGCTGATGATGGCCGACGTCGACGTGACCGACATCGAGAACGAAGACGGCCTGATCACCGTATTTACCCCGAGCACCGAATACTTCAAGGCCAAGCAAGCCCTGACCGATGCCTTGGGTGAAGTGGACTTTGAAGTGGACCTGATCCAGTTTCTGCCGCAAATCACTACCGAGATCAGCGGTGAGGATGTGGCCATGTTCGAGAAGTTTACCGACATGCTGAACGAGCTGGACGACGTGCAAAACATCTACCACAACGCCGAGTTCTGATCTGCCAGGGCGCTGCCATGCAGCGCCCGCTTAAGTCTGCGACCGCAACAACAGCAACAGCCCCATTGCTGTGAGTGACAAGAGTAACAACGCCCCGCTCTTCAATTTCATAACCTACTCCTGACCCGCACTGGCTCTCAATGGCTCGCTTTCAGCTCTATCCAGCTGCTTGCGCTCTTCACGCAACACATCCATGCGTTCCTTCAATACCTGCTTCTCATCGCCCTCAGCTTGCTTGGCCTGCTGCTCTAGCGCTTCCATGCTGTCGGCTAGCTCAGCCTTTCGCTGCTGTAATTGCTGCGCCAGCTCGGCCTTGTCGAACAGCACTTTCTCCGCAATTTTTTCAGGCTCCACAGCCGATGAGGCGGCGGGTCGCTGACGCGTGGGGGCAGGAATAAAGCTGTAACCAGCATCAACCGGGCGTTGATTCATGATGGTCGCCGACATGATCTCGATGCCAGCGCCATGCAACTGATCGAGAATCGACTTGTGCAGTTTTGAGCGCGCCGTGATCAAACCCTTGGCCTCCGGCAACACCCCGGAGATGCGATAGGTAATGGCAAAATTACCCAACTCCAGTATCTGCACAAAAGCATCATTGAGCTTACTGCTCTCTGCCGCCTTGATCAGCAGAGGCTCAACCTGTGCATGGTGTACGTCGTAACCCAGGGACAGGGATGCCGATACCAGCGCCCCGGCGCTGCGCAGGGCCGATACCGGATTGGTGGTCAAATAGGTATTGGGCAACGCAATCAGCTCGCCAGTTTCGGACTGAATCTCGGTATCAAACAAACCGCGCTCGGCTACACGACCAAAATGCGCACCGACCGAAATAAAATCGCCGATCACAAAGGGCTTGGTGATGCGCAGCAGTATGCCGGCAGCCAGATTGGCAAAAATATTACTGGAGGAAAACGCGAACACACCTGAGACCAGCAAACCCAGCAGAGCAATGATTTGATTGCGCGAGCCCTCACTGACCGGTAACGCCAGAATCACTGCAACCAGGCCGACCAGGGTCAAGCTCAGCATGATCAGCTGACGCGAAAATAGTTTCTCGTTGCCCAGTCCACCGTGCCGGCGGATCAACAGATAATCCGCAGTCCAGAGCGCCAAGCCTACCACCAGCAGGGTTTCCAGCAGCGGTATCACATTGGTCAAGCTATCCATTACATCGAGCAACAGCTGCACAGTCACCTCACCTCTTATCTGATCCGTTGCCGGCATGCCCAGGGTAAAACTTCTGTGCATCGGCCCGCCGGTATTGTTGAAATACTGCCACTTCCCAGGGGCGGATAGCGACAATCATGCTGACGCCATAACGCTGCTCCAGCGGCAACGCCAAGTCTTCCTGATGGCTATGGCGAAACTCCAGAGCCAGACGACGCAGCTTTTGCTGCATAGCCTCGTTGCTGCGCGGTGACAGCATGCCGTTGAGAAAAAGACGCAACTCACCCGGCTGATTAAAATGGCACTGAAAGAAGTCTGCCTGCACCTGCGATTCAAAAAAGCGCTGGATCGGGCCCTTCTTTTGCCAGTTGAAGTCATGGGTAATCAGCGGCTTTATGCGATTGCCCGGTAACAGTTCGATCAACCCCATACGATCGAGTCGCGCCAGTTTGCTGATCGCCTCCGGCTCGCTCAAGGCATAGTTTTCCAGCATTTGCCCCAGACTCCAACGATTCAATGCGCAGATAGCCACCAGCAACAGCTTGCTGTCGGACACCAATTCCTGCTCTTGCTCTAACGCCAACGCATCAATGCACATATCGTGCTCCAAGCGTCGCACCAGGTCGCTTATCTCCAGGCCCAATAGCGCACAAACGCGGTCCAGCCGCTGTAATGAGAACTGCCGTTCGGCAAACAGCCGCTTGACGCTAGCCTCTGACAGCGCCAACGCCTGCGCCACCTGCAGATAGGTAACGCCTTGCTCTTTAAGCAGTTTCTTCAATACATCAATGATCGCCGTCGTTTGCGCCATATACGCACATTCTCCTGAGCACAGAAAAGTATCGCCCAGTAATACCCAAAGCGCTCTTCATTGCAACTTTTGTGGTTTATCTCGCGACTCGGTAGCAACTAATGCACATTGCTTTCCAGCGGCGACAAACCTGCCGCACTCAATCAATACGAGGTAGCAAGCAATGGAAAACGAGATCAACAGTAACTCCAGTGGCTGGGTATTTTTCGTCAAGGTGTCTTTTGCGGTTGCCTTGCTGGCCACCGGAGCGGGCGTGGTCTTCGCACCCACCGACCTGCTGGTCAAAGGTTACATGGCCGTCTGCGCGCTGTTTCTGGTCAGCACCACTATCACCCTGTCAAAAACCATGCGCGATGAACATGAGGGCAAGCGTATTCACAACCGTATTTCCGACGCCCGCGCCCAACAACTATTGAAAGAATATACGGAGTAACCCCTATGACTATTTGGCGAAAAGTAGGCACCCTGTTCCGCGCTCAGGCTCAGGAACCCCTGGAACATCTGGTTGATGCCAACGCACTGCGCATCATGGAGCAGGAGCTGCGCGACACCGAGCAGGCCATGCTGCGGGCAAAACGTGAGCTGGCCTGTCTGATGGCCAGCAGCAAGCAATTACAGCGCAGCAACCAACAGCTGGCCGATGAACTGATAGCCCGCGAAGCACAGGCCCAACAGGCCATGACACGCGATGAGGCCGGGCTCGCCTATGAGCTGGCCGAGTGGATTGCCGAGCACGAAAACCAGTTACAACAGCAGCGCCAACAAGCCGAACACCTGCAACGACAGGAGACTCAGCTACGCCATCGTTTGCGCGAGGCCGCGCAGTTGCACCAGAGCTACCGCAGAGAGTTGCAGCTGGCGCGCGCCAATCGCAATGCCGAGCAGGTACTCAACAACCTCGGCGGCCACACCCAGGGCCTGCAAGCACACATGGGTGATCTGGCCAGCTCGCTGGAGCGCATTCGCCGCCAGCAGTCCAGCTTCAGCGACATCGACAATGCCATGCGTACACTGCAGCAGGAAGACGACGGCAGTGCGCTGGACGCACGTCTGCAACAGGCCGGCATCAGTACCGGAAGAAGCGACGCCAACAGCGTACTGTCCAGGCTGCGCGCCACAACTGAACTGCGCACAAATAGCTGAAAGCAGCGCAAAGCTGGCGACGCTCATCGTCGCCAGCAATCCATAAGTTATTTATTCAACAAACACAGATTAAAGATATTTAACCTATTCTTAGAACAGTGCCAGAGTATCCCAACACCCACTGGAGCTACCCTGATGAATATCTTTAAAGCCCTTTCTGCAACCCTGCTGCTGAGCTATGCCGCTCTGCTGCAGGCCTCACCGCCAGTCACTGCGCTGCGCCTGTCACTGATCCCTACCGCCGAATCCAGCGGTGCCCCGGAAGCACTCACGGTCAGTGGCGGACGCTGGCTGCAAGAGCGCAATCTGGTGCACAACGCGATGCTGATTGAACATCCCCAAGGGCGCTTTCTATTCGATACCGGACTGGGTCGAGAAACCGACGCGGCTTTCGCCCACAACAATTGGATCAACCGCAAGCTCCTTGCCTACCGCCACCTTGACCCCGCGCGCGATCAACTAGAGAAAGCCGGATATACAATCAACGATATCGACTTCATCATCCCCAGCCACCTGCATTGGGACCACGTAGGCGGCCTACCAGACTTCCCCGGAATTCAGGTCAAGATACTGCCCGGGGCTCTGGAAGAGGCACGTGAACATGGCATGCCTCCAGCCTTCCTGGTCGAGCAACTGGCTGGCGAACGGGACTGGTATATCCTCCAGCTGGAAGATATGCCCTATCAGGGATTCCCACACAGCCTGGATCTATTCAACGACCAGCGTCTGATTCTGGTCGACCTGAGTGGGCATACAGCGGGTCAGGTTGGTCTGTTCGTCAACCTGGATTCAGGCAAGCGTCTATTTCTGATTGGCGATACCAGCTGGACGCTACGCGGGGTTGAAACCAACCAAACCAGGCCCTCAGTTGTGCAGTGGACCAGCCACGTTGACAGTGACCCTGAACAAAACCGCCGCCAGCTGGCGCTCATTCACCAACTACAGAACCGCGATCCAGAGCTGATCATAGTGCCGGCCCATGACGAGTTTGTCGCCGCAACACTGGCACACTTCCCAACCTTTGAAGACTAAGCCGAGGAAAATACCATGGACCTGCGCAGCCTCCGCTACTTCTGCGCCGCAGCTGAGCTAGGCAGCCTGACTGCCGCAGCTGAACACTGCCACGTAGCACAGCCGTCGATCTCCAATGCAGTAGCGCAACTAGAGTTTGAATTTACGCTGAGGCTATTCAGCCGCAGCAAAAAGGGAGTCGTCCTGACGCCAGAAGGGCAGCACTTTTACCAGGCAGCGACGCAACTACTGAGTAACGCAGAGCACATGGCGCAACGCTTCAAGCGCCCCACTCTGGCTAGTCTGTCTCTGGGCATCAGCCAGCAGCTGGCTAGTCGGGACAGCGGTTATCTACTGCAGCTGGTCGCCAATAATCTGCAGGACTATCGCCTGCAAGTACGGGTTAACCCCACGTCGCCACCAGACCTTTGGATTACCAGTGCGCGGCAGGCACCGAAAGGCTATGGTTTCATAACGCTGCTGGAACAGGAATACCAACTCTTGCTGCCTCGCGGCTGGCCGGTAAGTCAGCCGCTCGACCTGAACGAAGCGCTGGATTACAGCTGGATTGATCGACTCGATTGCGAATTACGCGCAGCCTTCATATCGCACGTGCCTGGCCTCGCAGAGCGTTGCACACTGCAGGTCGATACCGAGGATCTGGCTTTAAGCCTGGTGCAACACCGCCAGGGCGCCACCGTCATGGCCGTCAGCGACGATATCGATGAACTGATTCCAGCAATCCAGCACTTCCCACTCAGCGGCTTGATACCTGAAGACTTACGCCTGCGGCAACTGGGCTTGGCCTACTCGCCGGGGCTGGAGCAGACAATTAGCCACGCCTTTAACTAAGGCCAATCAATCGAGCTTACAGCCGTCCGCGCACCGAGCACGAAACCGGCGAGCAGCAAAATGGCGGTAGCCCCAGTCCAGCAAGGGCGTGAGGTGCAGCAGTTGCACCAGTTTCCCCAACCAGCGCCAACCGGGCAGCTCTCGCCAGATCACCTTGAATCCAGCGACACCACGCTGCCAACGACCTTCAATATCGCGCACATGCAGCACCTGCATGGCGTCAGTCATGGCAATGCCAAACTCATCCAGCCGCGCTGGCTCAGCAACGATGTCCAGCCAGTCTATCCGATGCTGCTGGTCAAGCCGCTGGTAGTGAGCGATCTCGCGCCGGCATAGCGGGCAGCCGCCATCGTACAACACCACAGGTCGCGTCATTGTCATTGCTCCATCGGTAACCGCAGAGTCTATGAGTGTGCCAGAAAGCAGGGCGAGATGTCGCTGCACACTGCAGTCTGATCATCGATGCAATAGCTAGCGCCAGCCTGAAACCCTGCTGTCCTGGATCAAGACGAGTGTGCATTGCAGCGCTATCAGTCAGACTTTTTGCTAATAACAAAGCCAACGTAAAGTCATCTATTTGCAAGCTGACTCATCTACACTAGAGCGATGAACAAACCAGCTGGCAAGTCCGATCCCATCTTTAAGGCCGCTCGCAAACAGGTCAGCAAGGTGCTTGCGCCCCTTACGCCGGGTGAGGCACCTGATGCCGAAGCGATTCATGCGATCCGCGTATGCAGCAAGAAATTGCGTGCGCTACTGCAGCTTTATCGCCCAGGCAATGCCAAGGCCGACATAAAGCAGGTAGAACAACTGCTAAAACAACTTGCCAATTCCTATGCCGGGCTACGCGACGCGCACGTGCAGGAAAAAACCCTGGGCCGCCTGGTCAGTAACCTGCCCGCCGATGATCAAGCGCCTATGCAGCCGCTGTTCGATTACTTTGCTCAAGCAAACCATCAGGCCAACGAACAAATCAACCCCATAGACGCCCACACTGGCTTTGCCGAGGTACTCGAACAATGGGCAGAGCTGCTGCGTTTGCAGCACCGTTCAGATCCAGCCAAGGGTCTCGACTACAGCTACCGTCGAGCAAGAAAGTTGGCACTCGAGGCGCACCAAACTGGCGAAGACGATACTTACCACCAGTGCCGAAAGTGGACCAAATATTACCTCTATCAGGCTCAGTTGCTATGCGACCGAAAAGCCGCCAAAGCAAGCATCAAAGCACTCAAACAGCTGGGTGAGCTATTGGGGCAGTTTCAGGACCACTGTGTGCTGGAAGACAGCCTGCTCAATGGCACGCTAGCAGCATGCGAGCTTGAAGCCGCCAGCCAGCAGGCACTGCAGGCTATAGAGCAGCAGAAATCACATGACAAGGAAAAAGCCAGACAACTGTTCGAGCAGCTCTATCAGCAGCCGCACGTGCCGTTGAAATGCTGACCCCCTGAGTTTGCAGGCAACTGCAAAGATTATGCTTCCCGAACGGCAAGCTATGCGGTGAAATAAGCTCCCAGATAAAAAACGGCAGGGACGAGACAATGGATTGGCGCGGCAGAAGACAGAGCAACAACGTAGAGGACCGTCGCGGACAGAATATCCAACGTGCCAGTGGCGGCGGCGCAGCCCTATTACTGGTGCGCTTTCTGCCGATGCTGCTGCGTAGCAAGACCGGGCGTATTGTGCTCATTCTCGGTGTACTGGCGGTCTTTGGTGCCAAAATGCTGGGGTTCGATGTACTACCCATGCTGCTGGGAAGCGGGAGTCAAACGGCAAGCCAAAGCCCGCGCGAATTCAGCCCGCAGGAACAGGAGCTGGCCCAGTTTGTATCGGTGGTACTGGCTGATACCGAAACCACCTGGAACGCTCTATTCAGCGCCGCCGGTAAAACCTATCAGGAGCCTCGCCTGGTGCTGTTTTCCAATCGCGTCAATTCCGCGTGCGGCACCGCCAGCTCGGCGGTTGGCCCGTTTTATTGCCCCGGCGACAATCAAGTCTATCTGGATCTCGCGTTCTTTAACGACATGCGCCAGCAGCTCGGCGCGCCCGGTGACTTTGCGCAGGCTTACGTCATCGCTCACGAAGTCGGCCATCACGTGCAGAACCTGCTGGGCATCAGCCAGAAAGTACGTCAGGCCGGCACGGGTAAATCGCAGACAACCGTCAACGCACTGTCGGTAAAGCAGGAACTGCAAGCGGACTGTTTTGCCGGAATCTGGGGCCATGTTGCCAATCGTCAACGGCAACTACTCGACCCGGATGACCTGGAAGAGGCGCTCACCGCAGCATCAGCTATTGGCGATGATCGGCTACAGCGCCAGGCTGGCCAGGATGTGGTGCCCGATAGCTTCACTCACGGCAGCTCTGCGCAACGTGTTAAATGGTTCAAGCGCGGTTTCGAGTCGGGCAGCATGGCTGACTGCGACACCTTCTCAGCGGCCAATTAGCACCCTCAGGCCCTGATAGGGGCGCCGCGCCAGACGTCCCAACGCGCGTTAACCCAAAGCGATAGCGCGATCACGACCGAGCCAGCCCCCAGGCGCAACAAATCCGCGTCGTGGTTCCAGATAACCAGATTGACTACCAACCCGGCGGGCACCAGCGCGTTGTTCATCACCCCGAGCGTACCCGCGTCGACCTGCGCTGCGCCGCGATTCCAGAAGAAAAACCCCAGCCCCGACGCGGCAACTCCCAGCCAGACCAGCACGCCCCACTGCACACTGGTGTGCGGCATACGACTGTGATCACCGAGGAACAGCCAGGCTGGCAGCACCACCATAAAAGCGCCGATAAAAAACAAACCAAAGCCCTGCCACTGGTTGCGCGGAGTCAGTTGGTAGCGGCGCACCATGTGCGCGTAACCCACCTGCCCCGCTGCAAAGGTCAGATTAGCCAGCTGCATAATCAGAAAACCACGGATAAAGCTGTCACTCAGCCCGTCGTAACGGATGATGCCGGCGCCCACCACGGCAATACTCGCCGCCACCAAGGGACCGAGACTAAAGCGCCGACGTATCAGATTATCCACCAGCGCAATGTGTAGCGGCGTGAAGATAGTAAACAGCAGCACTTCCGGCACAGAAATGTATTCGAAAGATAGGTACAGGCAGATGTAGGTAACACCGAACTGCAAGGCACCCACCAACAGCAGGCCACCAATCATCGGTCGCGGCAAGGCACGCAGGCGCAGCAGCGGCAGAAACAGCAGGCTCGCCAGTGCGGTGCGCGTTAGCACGGAAAAATAGCTATCGACCTGACCGGCGAGATATTCGCCGATCAGGCTGAACGAGAGCGCCCACAATAAGGTAACGGCAATAAGAAAAGGCATGATATCCCGTGGGAAAAAACGTGAGTATAACGGCCTGCTGCGCGGACGCGTAGCCAATGAACCAGCAATTACCCTGGCAGCCAGACTATTTGCGCGCTAAATTATCACTCTCTGACGTATTCGTTCACCCGCTCACAGGAATTTTCATGCCCCAATCAGACGCCTGCCCGGAGCTGATGCTGGACAATCAGCTGTGCTTTGCCCTGCACTCCACCTCGCTGCTAATGACCAAGGTGTACAAGCCGCTGCTCAAGGCATTGGCGCTGACCTATCCTCAGTACCTGGCCATGTTGGTGCTATGGGAGAACGACGGTATCACCGTCGGCGATATCAGCAAACGACTACTCACCGATCCGGGTTCGCTTACTCCCCTGCTCAAGCGCCTGGAAGCCGAAGGCCTGCTCAAGCGTCAGCGCAGCAAGCAAGACGAACGTGTGGTAGAGCTGCACTTGACCGATGCGGGCCACGCACTGAAAGAGCAAGCCAAGGCGGTGCCACGCTGCATCGTTGACGCAGCGGATCAATCACTGGACGAACTGGTAACACTGCGTGACCAGCTACTCAAGCTGCGCACCTCGCTACAGCGTAGCCTTGAAGGCTGAATTGCAAGCGTATTAGCAGCACCACAAGACCACTCAAGCAAGTACACAGAATAGACACTACAATTTATCTTGCGCACAAGATAAATGGCGAGTAGATTAGCTTTTTAGTTAGCGCGCAATAATTATTTGCGCAATTAAAATTAGCTGAATATCACGCAGGAGATTGTCCATGTCTATTGAGAACGTTGTATATCGTGCCTATGCAGAAGCTACCGGCGGTCGTGATGGTCGCGCCATTTCATCCGACGGCGTGCTGGATGTTGAGCTGAGCACACCAAAAGAACTCGGCGGGGCTGGCGGCCAAGGCACTAACCCCGAACAGCTATTTGCTGCTGGTTATTCCGCCTGTTACATCGGTGCGATGAAGTTCGTTGCCGGCCGGGACAAGCTCGCCATGCCAGCCGATGCCTCAGTTGAAGGCGTTGTAGGTATTGGCCAGATCCCCAACGGCTTTGGCATCGAAGTTGAGCTGCGTATCAGCCTGCCGGGCATGGATGATGAGCAAGCGAGCCAACTGATCGAGCGCGCGCATCAGGTATGCCCCTACTCCAACGCCACCCGTGGCAATATCGACGTCACCCTGACTCGAGTTTAAGCGGCCGCCGCGACTCCATAGCCCGGCCAGGGCTGTGGAGCCAGTTGCAGCGAGAGGGTAAAGGCGAAGATGAGGCTGTTACTGAATGCCTTAAAGCAGCTTGGACGCCAGCAGACTGGCCGCAGCAACGATAAAACCGACCGCAATCAGTACCAGCAGACCATCCCTTGCCACCAAGGCTAGCCCGAGAATAGCTAACGCCAGGCCGACTATTGACGATGAAAAAGGCACCAGCTCGAGAAAGGGCAAGCCTGCTGCTACCGTCACACATAAACCGGCCAGCAGATAGGAAGAGGAAGGATGCATCATAAAGCTAAGGCGCGGCTTGATCAGACGATCAATGCGCCGAGCGCCTGGCTTGACCCAATCAATCGCCTTAAGCAGCTTTTGCTGCGGCACTGAACGATTGAGAATGAAGGCTGGCAACCAGAAGTTCTTGCGGCCGATCAGCATCTGCAGCGCAATCAGCATCACAAACAAACCCGCAAAAACAGCCATGCCCGGAATGCCGCTCAGTGGCGAAAACAGCGTGACCCCGATAACCAGCAAAAGTGGACCAAAGGAGCGGCTACCCACTGACTCCACCACCTGACGCATATAAATGCGCTGCTGATCACCGGCCAGACCAGCGATCTGATCCAGCATCTGCTCAAGATTTTGGGGTAATTCCGGCACCAGTGCGACTCCTGCAAAAGCCCGGCTTGTGCGCCGGGCCTTGCTCACATCAAAGCGGCTTACCGCGATTACCGTGTGCAGCCACAAACTGCTGCACATCGGCAAGGCTATTGGGTAGCACGGTACACCGCTCGTCGCGCTCGAACAGATCGCTCAAATGCAGCGGCAGTTGCAGTTCCTGACCGACGCCAGCTTCACGCACCGCATCCGGGAATTTGACCGGGTGGGCGGTGCCTAGCGTGATCATAGGGATGCTCAACGAACGCCGGCACTCACGCGCAGCGTGCACGCCAATCGCAGTGTGCGGATCAAGCAACTCACCGCAGTCGCTATAGACGCTGGCGATAGTTGCGCAGGTCTGCTCGTCATCAACCGCCAGGGAATCAAATAGTTTGCGGGCTTCTGTCCAGCGATCATCCTCAACCGACAGCTTACCGGTCTGCTTGAACTCATTCAGCAGATCAGCCACCAGCGCACCATTGCGGCCGTGCAGATCAAACAACAGACGCTCAAAGTTCGACGACACCATGATATCCATCGAGGGTGACAGCGACGGATGCAACGTGTCCTTGTTGTAGGCGTTGCCGCTCATGAAGCGGTGCAGAATGTCGTTGCGGTTGGTCGCCACAATCAACTGACTGATCGGTAGCCCCATATTGCGCGCCAAATAGCCGGCAAAAATGTCGCCAAAGTTACCAGTAGGGACAGAGAACGCCATAGAGCGAGCCGGCCCGCCCAGCTGCAGGGCAGCGTGAAAGTAATAGACGATCTGCGCCATGATGCGCGCCCAGTTGATCGAGTTGACCGCAACCAGACGAGTCCCCTTGAGGAAGCCCTGATCGGCAAAGCTGGCCTTGATCATTTCCTGGCAGTCATCGAAGTTGCCTTCAATGGCGATGTTATGAATGTTATCGCCCTTGATGGTGGTCATCTGACGACGCTGTACTTCGGATACGCGGTTGTGCGGATGCAGAATAAAGATATCTACATTCTCACAGCGGCGGCACCCTTCAATCGCAGCAGAGCCGGTATCACCCGAGGTGGCCCCCATGATAACGACGCGCTCGCCGCGCTTTTGCAGAAAGTAATCAAGCATGCGGCCGAGCAGCTGCAGGGCAAAATCCTTGAAGGCCAGCGTTGGGCCGTGAAACAGTTCAAGCACCCACTCATTGCCATTCAACTGGCGCAGCGGTGCGACCGACTGATGCGCAAAGACACCGTAGGTTTCCTGCAGAATCTGTTTGAAGTCAGCATCCGGAATGCTGCCACTGACAAACGGGCGCATCACATTGAACGCCAGCTCGTGGTAGGGCAAGTCAGCCCAGGAGGCAATTTGCTCTTGGGTAAAACGTGGCAGGTTCTCAGGAACGTAGAGACCACCATCAGAGGCCAGACCGGCCAGCAAAACATCTTCAAAGTTAAGGGCCGGAGCCTGGCCGCGAGTGCTGATATAGCGCATTGCAAAACCCTTCAGGTTTTAGCCTGAAGCTTAAAGCTAGAAGCTAGAAGCGCAACGCTTCCAGCTTTCGGCTTCCAGCTTCCAGCTCGATTTAGTTCAGTTGTTCTACCCGTACCCGCATCAGCGGACCGGCGATTTCATCCAGAGCTTCCAGTGCGGCAATGGCAACATTCATGTCACGCTCTTGCACGCGGTGAGTCAGCAGAATGATTGGCACCAGGCCGTCCTGCTCCTCTGCTTCCTTCTGCATGATCGACTCGATGTTGATACCACGCTCGGACAGGATAGTCGCGACCTTGGCCAGCACGCCTGGGCGATCCTTAGCTTGCAGGCGCAGGTAGTAGGCGGTCTCGACATCCTCAACCGACAACACCGGCAAATCAGACAAGGCGTCAGCCTGGAATGCCAGGTGCGGTACGCGGTTGTTAGGATCGGTAGTCAGGGTACGTACCACATCGATGATGTCAGCAACGACCGCAGATGCAGTCGGCTCGGCCCCAGCGCCTGCACCGTAATACAGGGTTGAGCCCACAGCGTCGCCGTTGACCATGACCGCGTTCATGACGCCGTTCACGTTGGCCAGCAGACGATCAGCCGGGATCAGCGTCGGATGCACGCGCAACTCAACACCGTTACCCATGCGGCGCGCCACGCCCAAATGCTTGATGCGGTAACCCAGGGCTTCAGCGTAATTGACGTCCGCTGTAGTCAGCTTGGTAATGCCCTCGGTGTAGGCCTTATCGAACTGCAACGGGATACCAAAGGCAATAGACGCCAGGATCGTCAGCTTGTGGGCCGCGTCGATACCTTCCACATCAAATGTCGGGTCCGACTCGGCATACCCCAATGCTTGCGCCTCGGCCAACACGTCTTCAAAGGTACGCCCCTTGTCGCGCATCTCGGTAAGAATGAAGTTACCGGTGCCATTGATAATGCCCGCAACCCACTCAATCTGGTTCGCCGCCAAGCCTTCACGCAGCGCCTTGATAATGGGGATACCGCCAGCTACGGAAGCCTCGAAGGCAACCATTACGCCCTTCTCGCTCGCCGCCGCAAAGATCTCGTTACCGTGCACAGCGATCAAGGCCTTGTTAGCGGTAACCACATGTTTGCCATTGGCAATAGCGCCCATAACGACATCCTTGGCGAGGGTATAACCGCCAATCAGCTCAACCACGATGTCGATTTCAGGGTTATTGACCACGTCGAACACGTCATCAGTGGTCGGCGTCACACCAATATTGCAGGCCGGGTTCAAGTGACGAGTCGCAATCTGCGCCACATCAATACCACGCCCCGCGCGACGAGCAATTTCTGCTGCGTTACGCTGCAGGACGTTAAAGGTGCCACCGCCAACGGTGCCCAAACCACAGATGCCTACTTTGACCGGTTTCAAACGTTGGTCCCCACTTTGTTATCTAGTCGAATACATATTGGATTGCCCGGCAGCCTGCGCTGCCCGAGCGACGATTACTCTTTGTTTTCCAGCGCTATGGTAGCTAACTGTTGCGCTGGCTGATAACCCGGAATCATCACGCCGTTGGCGAGAAAAATAGCCGGCGTACCCTGCACGCCCAACTGCTTACCCAGTTCATATTCCTGCGCTACTGGATTGGCACAGGTTTTCTCTTCAACCGTTTTGCCCTGCTTGGCAGACGTCATGGCCTGCTGGCGGTTGTCTGCACACCAGACAGACTGCATGACCTGAGCTGCCGGCGACTGCATGCCGCCGCGCGGGAAGGCCATATAGCGCACTTCAATGCCCAGATTATTCAACTGTTCAACTTCGCTATGCAGCTTGCGGCAGTAGCCACAATCCACGTCGGTAAACACCGTGATATGGGTTTTTGGCTCTTCCGGCGCAAACACCACCATGTCACTGGCATCGACTCTATCGAGCACCTGGGCGATACCGCTGGCCTCCGCAACCGATGTCAGGTTGCGCGGCTGACCGTCGTTCACTTCGATCAGCGTGCCCTGCATGAAATACTTGCCATCAGCGGTGGCATAAAGCACGCGCCCGGTTTCCAGCTGAACCTGATACAGACCGTCAACCGGCGTTTCAGAAATAGCCGATACCGGCACGTCAAATTTGAGTTTTGCCAGACCCTCGGTGATCGCAGTCTGGGTATCTGCCATTACGTGTGAGCCCCACAGGGCAAGCAGACAGGTCACGCCGTATCTCAGTCGCATAATCTGATCCTCTAGAAGACGGCAAAGCTTATCATGAAACCTCCCTATCACCCACGGGGATGGTGCTCTGCGTGCATGTCACGCAATCGCTGGCGGGCAATATGTGTGTATATCTGTGTAGTAGACAGATCACTATGGCCGAGCAACATCTGCACCACGCGTAAATCCGCGCCATGGTTGAGCAGATGGGTAGCAAAGGCATGTCGCAAGGTATGTGGCGACAGCGAAGAGCTGACACCGGCCTGGCGTGCATGTAGCTTGATGCGGTGCCAGAATGTCTGGCGCGTCATCTCCCGTCCCAAACGGCTAGGAAAAACCACGTCACTCGGCTTGCCAGCCAATAGCGCTGGCCGACTATCCTGCACATAGCGTTCAAGCCAGACCATGGCCTCTTCACCCAAAGGCACCAGTCGCTCTTTGTTGCCTTTACCGGTCACCCGCACTATGCCCTGACGCAGGTTGACCTGGTCCAACCGCAGACCAACCAATTCGCTGACACGCAGGCCACAGGCATAAAGCACTTCGAGCATGCAGCGATCACGCATACCCAGACTGTCTTCAATATCCGGGGCCGCCAGCAACAGCTCAACGTCCCGCTCACTCAGCGCCTTGGGCAAGGGCCGGCCTAACTTGGGCATGGCCACGTCCAGGGTGGGATCCAGCGTCAACCGGCCCACGCGGACCAGATAACGATAGAAACCACGTAAACAGGACAGTAACCGGGCACTGGATCGCGCCTGATATCCCTGAGCTATGCGCCAACCCAGATGCTCCATCAGATCAGCGCGCGAGGCGTTGAGCAAGTCGCTACGGCGTTGCCCCAGCCAACCGGCGAGCAAACTCAGGTCGGTGCGATAGGCCGTCAACGTATGCTTTGACAACCCACGTTCCAGCCACAGACTATCGAGAAACTCGACAATCAGTTGCTGGTCGTCCGGTGCGACCGGCGCGTTTTCGTCTGCGGACATGACCTGCTCACTGTGCTGAGGAAACCACCATTAAAAACAGTCGCCCACAAAAAAGCAGCCCTTAGGCTGCTTTTTTGTGGGTCAAGCGTCCGTTCAGGACAGCTTTTCCTTGATACGTGCTGCACGGCCAGACAAGGCACGCAGGTAGTACAATTTCGCTTTACGTACATCACCGCGACGCTTGACAGAAATGCTGTCGATCAGCGGCGAGTAAGTCTGGAAAGTACGCTCAACACCAACACCGCTAGAGATCTTGCGAACGGTGAAAGCAGAGTTCAGACCACGGTTACGCTTACCGATAACCACGCCTTCAAAGGCCTGCAGACGCGAGCGATCGCCTTCCTTCACTTTGACCTGGACAATGACGGTATCACCCGGCGCGAACGCGGGGATTTCCTTGGACATCTGTTCAGCTTCAATCTGGGCAATAATATTGGACATCGTTGCTTCTCCTGCACAGGCCGTCGGACCTGTTAATGGTTATCGGTTTCCTGTTCGCGGATAAATTCCGCCAACAGCTTCTGCTGTTCTTTGCTCAATTCCAGCTCTTCGAGCAACTCTGGCCGACGTTGCCAGGTTCTTCCCAAAGACTGCTTGAGACGCCAGCGCCGGATCAGTTCATGATTACCGCTGAGCAACACCTCCGGTACGCGCTGCCCGTCAAATTCTTCCGGCCGAGTGTAATGTGGGCAATCCAGCCACCCCGCCGAAAAAGAATCTTCAACCGCTGAATCCGCATGCCCAAGCACGCCGGGGATCAATCGGGTTACTGCATCCAGAAGCACCATGGCTCCCAGCTCACCACCGGACAACACGTAGTCGCCAATGGAAATTTCTTCATCGACACAGCGCTCAATAATGCGCTCATCAATGCCCTCATAGCGACCACACAGCAAAATCACACTGTCCAGCTTTGCCAGCTGCTCAACCCGTTGCTGAGTGAGTGGCTGACCCTGCGGTGACAAATAGATCACCCGGGCTTGCGAGGGTGCCTGCTGCTTGATCGCCGTAATGGACTCAAGCAAAGGCTCAACCTTCATCAGCATGCCAGGGCCGCCGCCAAAGGGTCGATCATCTACCGTACGGTGACGATCATGTGCATGTTCACGGGGATTACTGAAAACAACTTCCAGCTGTCCGCGCTTGACGGCTCGTCCGGTTACACCAGACTCGGTCAGCGCTGTAAACATTTCGGGAAACAGGGTTACCACACCGGCCCACACCGATCAGAACTCCGAATCCCAGTCGACCTGGATAGTTGCCTTGTCCAAATCAATATTCACTACAAACTGGCCGGGCAAGTAGGGCAACACACGTTCACGCTGATCAATACTGCCTTCGCAGGGCTTGACCACCATTACGTCGTTGGAACCGGTTTCGAGCAGGTGATCCACCTTGCCGAACAACTGGCCTTCCAGGTTAATCACCTGCAAGCCTTCCAGCTGGTACCAGTAATACTCACCTTCTTCGAGTTCGGGCAGAGAACCAGCCTCTACACTAATCTCGAAGTTAACCAGCGCCTCGGCTTTATCGCGATCATCTACGCCCTTGAGCTCAACAATCAGGACTCGCCCTTGCAGGCGACCACCAAGGACGGACACTGTGCGTTGCTCGGAACCTCTACTAAGGCTCCACTGCGCATAACCCAGCACATTGTCCAGCGGGTCGGTGTGCGAATACACCTTGACCGCCCCGCGCAGCCCATGAACCGATACGATCTTGCCGAGAATCACCCGAGGCGATTCTGTCGATTCAGGAGCAGCTATCATATTCAGGCAGCTGCCTGAGATTCCTTCAACAGAGCAGCAACACGCTCAGAAGGCTGTGCACCCTTGCTCAACCAGTACTGAACACGCTCGTCGTTTACGGACAAACGGATTTCTGCACCGGATGCAACCGGGTTGAAGAAGCCAACGCGCTCAACAAAACGACCATCACGGGCGTTACGGCTGTTGGCAACAGTCAAATGATAGAAGGGGCGCTTCTTGGAGCCACCACGAGCAAGACGAATGGTTACCATGTGGACATCGTTTCCTGTGTTTGAATAACGCTACAAAATTCATCACGGGCTGTGCTGCAATTAACGCATACACCTAGGGCCCGAAAGGTCGCGTATTCTACGGAATATCGCGACCGATGAAAACTCTTTTTTATTTAAGGCCGTACTGACCCATCCCCTAAAGGATAAACAGCTCAGAATCGAGGCATGCCGCCGCCGGGGGGCAACATACCACCGCCGCCACCCATACCGCCGCCGCCCATTCCACCCATGCCACGCATAAGCTTGGCCATGCCACCCTTACCCGTGACCTTTTTCATCATTTTCTGCATCTGCTTATGCTGCTTAAGCACCCGGCCGATGTCCTGAATCTGCGAACCTGAGCCCGCCGCAATGCGGCGCTTGCGTGAGCCGCTGATGATATCGGGGTTACGGCGCTCGCCGGGCGTCATCGAGTTGATGATCGCCTCCATGCGCTTGAATTGCTTGGTCGCTTCAGTCTGCGCGGTTTCCATCTGGGCCGGATTCATCTTGCCACCCATCATCGGCAGCTTTTCCATCATCGAGCCCAGACCGCCCATGCTGTTCATTTGCTGTAGCTGATCACGGAAGTCTTCAAGGTCGAAGCCCTTACCCTTTTTCAACTTCTTGGCCAGCTTCTCGGCCTTGTCCTTATCCAGCTTTTGCTCGGCTTGCTCGATCAGGCTGAGCACATCGCCCATACCAAGAATGCGCGAAGCAACGCGATCAGGGTGGAATACCTCAAGCGCATCGACCTTCTCGCCCATCCCGAGGAACTTGATCGGCTTGCCGGTAATGTGACGAACCGAGAGCGCAGCACCACCGCGCGCATCACCATCAACCTTGGTGAGGATCACGCCCGTCAGCGGCAGCGCCTCGTTAAAGGCCTGCGCGGTATTGGCCGCGTCCTGACCGGTCATGGCGTCAACTACAAACAGGGTCTCCGAGGGCTTGGCCGCGGCGTGCACCTGCTTGATTTCAGCCATCATCTCGGCGTCGATATGCAAACGACCCGCGGTATCGACAATCAGCACGTCCATAAAGCGGTTCTTCGCTTCACGTAGCGCTGCCTCGACGATGGCTACCGGCTTCTGCTCAAGATCCGAGGGGAAAAACGTGACATCCACTTCAGCAGCCAGAGTCTCCAACTGCTTGATCGCCGCCGGACGGTAAACGTCGACGCTGACCACCATGACCTTTTTCTTTTCACGCTCACGCAGCGTCTTCGCCAACTTGGCGACACTGGTAGTTTTACCCGCGCCCTGCAGACCCGCCATCAAAATCACTGCCGGAGGGGTAACCGCCAGGTTCAGACCTTCGGTCTGCCCCATAACCGCTTCCAGCTCGGACTTCACGATCTTGACGAAGGCCTGCCCCGGCGACAGGCTGCGTGACACTTCATGACCTACAGCGCGCTCACGCACTTGATCAACAAAGGCCTTGACCACGGGCAAGGCTACATCAGCCTCAAGCAACGCCATGCGAACTTCTCGCAGGGTGTCCTTAATGTTGTCTTCTGTCAGCTTGGCCTGACCGGTCACGCCCCGCAGGCTGTGCGACAGGCGCTCGGTAAGATTCTCGAACATCACTAACTCTCCTGAGCTTATCTAGGGTCTGCTGCCTAATTATCGTGACCGCGCCAGCGCCTGCTTTAATTGCACGGAGCAAGGCACACGGAATACAGCTTGTTCATTCCAAATAAAATGACGCGTAACGCAGCATCGCGCAGAAACAGGCCGACCCTCCGGGTTACGCGTGTTAGCGTGCCATATGCGCCGTTTCGGGCTGGACAAGGGAGCGGCTAACTTTTGCGCCCCGCGTCCAGGCTGGCAACTCTTTGCACAGCAACAGGGTTCGTGATGAATCAGCAACAGCCCCCGGCCCCCGCCACAAGGGCATGCGAAGCAATTTATCGGCGCAGTATACCTCCGCGACCGGGGTGATGATAGGGAAGCCCATCGAAGCGCTTTAACCGCGGCGCGGCTTGTGCCACACTGCGGTTTTGTTGGTAACCGCTCTCAAGGACGTATGACAGCCCTCACTCCCAGCCTGCTAGCCGCCGCTTTTTACTTGGGCGGTATGCTTTACCAGATGTTTTGTCTGGGCAAACGCCTGACCGTCAACACCGGGCTATTGCGAGGCATAGGTCTAATCGCATTGGTCGCTCACGCTGCCAGTCTTTACCTGCAGCTGATGACCGATCATGGGCTAGCTCTCGGGTTATTCAATATAGGCTCGCTCATCGCCTGGCTAATTGTTGCCCTCACCCTGCTGTCGAGCTTTCGCGCACCGGTCACCAGCCTGCTGCTTGGCCTCTATCCTCTGGCACTCGTCACGGCACTGCTCGCTGGCCTGTTCCCGCACGAAGCCACTACCCTTCCGGCTGGGCAAAAAGGCCTGCTGGTGCATATCGTCTTGTCGGTCCTGGCCTACGGCATTCTTACCATTGCAGCCTTTCAGGCAACGCTGCTGGCGGTTCAGGACTATCAACTCAAGCACAAACATCCCACCCGCTTTATTCGCACCTTCCCGCCGTTACAGACGATGGAACGCCTGTTGTTTCAGTTTCTGCTCTGCGGTGAGCTGCTATTGACCGTCGCTCTCATTTCCGGCTTCGTCTTTCTGGAAAACATGTTTGCCCAACACCTGGTACACAAGACACTGCTGTCGTGCCTGGCCTGGGTGGTCTTTGGCATTCTGCTCTGGGGCCGCCACTTCCGTGGCTGGCGCGGCAGCAACGCCATTCGCTGGACGCTAGCTGGCTTCCTACTGCTGATGCTCGCCTATTTTGGCAGCAAGCTGGTACGCGAAGTTCTGATTGGCGCCTGACGCTCCCCTATCCCAACCTGTTTGAGGCACGCTCTTGAACGAATCCCACACTGGCCTGCTGCTGTTACTACTGGCCTTGCTGATCATTCTGTCTGCGTTTTTCTCCAGTTCGGAGACCAGCATGATGAGCCTGAACCGTTATCGGTTGAAGCATCTGAGCAAGGAAGGTCATCGCGCTGCCAAGCGAGCATCACGCCTGCTGGAGCGACCTGATCGCCTGCTCGGTACTATTCTGGTCGGCAACAACATCGTCAACATTCTCGCCGCCTCCATCGCCACCGTGGTCGCCGTGGAGATATGGGGTGAGGCCGGTATCGCCATCGCCACCATGTTGCTGACTGTCATCATTCTGATCTTCGGCGAGATAACGCCAAAGACACTGGCAGCATTACGACCAGAGCTGATCGCCTTTCCTGCCAGTGTCATTCTGGCGTTTCTACAACGTCTGCTCTACCCCGTCGTCTGGGTCTGTAACGTCATCAGCAACATGTTGCTGCGCCTGATAGGCGTCAATCCAAACGATAGCGACGGTGACCAGCTGACCACCGAAGAACTGCGCACTGTGGTGCGTGAGGCCGGACTGGGTATTACCCGCAGCCGCCAGAATATGCTGCTGGGCATCCTTGATCTGGAAAAAATGACGGTCAATGACATTATGATCCCGCGCAACGAAGCCGTGGGCATTGATCTGGAAGACAGCATGACCACCATCAACCAGCAACTGCGCAGCTGTCACTACACGCGTCTGCCGGTGTATCACGGCGACATAAATAACGTCACCGGCCTGGTTCACATGCGCTCCATAGCTCGCCTGCTAAGTCGCGGCGAGCTGACCAAGGAAGCCCTGATCGGCGCCTGCAAGGCCCCCTACTTCATTCCGGAAAGCACCCCGCTGCATACGCAGCTGTTCAACTTTCAGAAACAGAAACGCCGCATCGCGATCGTGGTCGACGAGTACGGCGATGTAATTGGCCTGGTGACTCTTGAAGATATTCTGGAAGAGATCGTCGGCGAATTCACCACCGACATGTTGATCCCCAGCCAGGACATCCACCCACAGGAAGATGGCACCTACGTCATTGATGGCAGCGCAGCCATCCGTGATATCAACCGTCACCTGAACTGGAAACTGCCAGCCAATGGTCCCAAAACCATCAACGGCTTGATTACCGAGCAGCTGGAGAGCATCCCGGAAACCAGTGTTTGTCTGGCGAACGGCACCTATCGCATGGAGATTCTGCAGACCAAGGACAACATGGTGAAAAGCGTACGCGTATGGGAGCGTAGCCGGGATCAGGTACCAACTTCGACAGAAGAGGGCGACGGCTCTGCACCGGGCGGCGCCCACTGACGGGCAATGCCGGCCGCCCACTCGCGGTAGCCGGCCGCCGAAGGATGGAAACCATCGCGCGCCAGATAGGCCGACTCAAACGATAAATCCAAAGGCAGATAAAGCGCATGCTGTCGCGCAGCAACCTGTCGCAAATCCCGATCCAGCAAACCAGAACGCAAGCCGAACCAGCCCCGCAAAGGCTGCGGCAAGGCAGTAAAGCGCCCCAGGGGCGGCACGGCAGTCACGCCTACTTGTACCGAACGCGAACTCAAACCCGCCAACAAGCAAGCCAGCCGCGTGCGCCATTGGCGCCGCGACGTCAGGTGGGTAGTGTCATTAACGCCCAACACCAGTAGCGCCAGATCCCACCGCTGATCAAGCACTTGCGGCAGCAGGTCCTGCAGACAGGCTTGCGCATCCGCGCCGTTACGCCCTAGCGCCTGCCATTGCACTGGGCGACCAGTAATAGCGGCGAGCTGCGCGGCAAGCTGACCCGCCAGCGCATCAGCTTGCCGATCAACTCCAACGCCACTGACCGTCGACTCGCCCAACAACAACAAACGCAGTGGTGGCGTTGACGGTGTCTGTCCGGGCACCAAGCCTTGCCAGGGCGGCGAGGCGTCAGGTAGACGCAATGCGGTTCGCTTGACCCACAGCGCCTGTGGTAACAACAGCGGCAACGCTGGCGCTACCAGATACCACCAGCGACTCAGAGCTTTACCTTGACCGTAGCGGCGGCACGCACGGCCTTTTTTACCGCCAGATCGATGCTTTCATCCAGCGCCAGCGCAACACCCATGCGCCGCTGACCATCGACTTCCGGCTTACCGAACAAGCGCAACTGAGTGTCCGGGATAGCCAACGCCTCATCCAGGTTACCAAAGCTGACATTGGCCGACTGGCCTTCCACCATAATCACCGCAGAGGCCGCCGGGCCGTATTGGCGAATAGCGGGAATCGGCAGCCCGAGAATCGCTCGCGCGTGCAGAGCAAACTCAGACAGATCCTGCGAGATCAGGGTAACCATGCCAGTATCGTGCGGGCGCGGCGAAACTTCACTAAACCATACGCTGTCGCCCTTAACGAACAGCTCAACCCCAAACAGGCCACGACCACCCAGCGCTGCTGTCACTTCTTGCGCAACCCGCTGCGCTTCCGCCAGCGCCGCCTCGGACATCGCCTGCGGCTGCCAGGACTCACGGTAATCGCCCGACTCCTGACGATGACCAATAGGCGCACAGAAACTGGTGCCGTCAATGTGACGGACGGTCAAAAGGGTGATTTCATAATCAAAGTCGACAAAGCCTTCAACAATGACCCGCCCCTTGCCTGCGCGGCCGCCAGCCTGGGCATATTCCCAGGCAGCATCGATATCAGCCGCTTCGCGGACCAGGCTCTGGCCCTTGCCCGACGAACTCATGACCGGCTTGATCACGCAGGGCATACCCACTTCTGCCACGGCCGCGCGGTAATCTTCCAGCGTTTCGGCAAAGCGATAAGCCGAGGTAGGCAAACCCAGCTTTTCTGCCGCCAAACGCCGAATGCCTTCGCGGTCCATGGTCAGGCGCGTTGCCTCAGCCGTCGGGACCACCCGGTAACCTTCACTTTCCAGCTCGACCAGCGTCGGCGTAGCAATCGCCTCAATCTCCGGCACGATGTAATCGGGCTGCTCCGCCTCAATCACCTCACGCAGCGCCTGCCCATCGAGCATGCTGATCACATGATTGCGATGCGCCACCTGCATCGCCGGCGCATGGGCGTAGCGATCCACCGCAATCACTTCACAGCCCAAGCGTTGTAGCTCGATTGCCAGCTCTTTACCCAGCTCACCGGAACCCAGCAGCAGTACGCGGGTTGCATCTTCCGAATACGGAGTACCTATTACGACGGTCATGCCTGTTGTCCTTTTTCGTTAACGGAACCCAACCAGAGGCCCTGTTTGCGAGCGCGCACCTCGCAACGCTGCAGCACATCACGACGCTGCACCTCGCTCATCCGGCCCCAGGTCGCGATCTCCATACCGCTGCGCTGGCAGCCGGTACAGATATCGTCGTCATCCAATGCGCAAATACTAACGCAGGGTGAGCGGACCGGCGCCTGCTCGCTCATTAATCTTCCTGCACCTTTAGTTGCTCGCGAAAGCGCTTGGCGTTCTGCACATAGTGCGCAGCGCTCAGTTCGAGCATTTTCTTCTGTTGCTCACTCAGGGTTTTAACCACCTTGCCGGGGGAGCCCATCACCAGCGAACCATCCGGAATATCCTTACCCTCGGGAATCAATGCGTTGGCGCCAATGATGCAGTGCTTGCCAATGGTAGCGCCGTTAAGCACCACCGCATTGATACCAATCAGGCTGTAATCACCCACAGTGCAACCATGCAACATGGCGTTATGACCAACCGTAATACCCTTGCCGAGCACCAGCGGTACACCATAGTCCGCATGCATCACCGCACCGTCTTGCACGTTGCTGTGCTCGCCTATGGTGATCTGCTCAACGTCACCGCGAATCACCGCGCTAAACCAGACGTTGGCGCCCGCCTCCAGCTTTACCTTACCAATCACGGCAGCAGAGTCGGCAATCCAGGCGTCATCCGCCATCTCTACACGGTCATTACCCAGGCTGTACTTCATGCGAGCTCCTCTTATTTATGCTTGTCGTAGGGCGTGTGCAACGGAATGCCGGCATCAAAGCCGGTATTCATCAGCTCAGCCAACATCAGGGCTGTCAGCCCCCAGATCTTGAAACCTTCGTAGCGGTAACTGGGCACATACCAGCTGCGACCCTCATAATCGATACGGTGGGTCATTTCCCGTGGATCATCCAGAAAGAACTCGACCGGCACCCGAAAGACGTCAGCTATCTCGCCACTATTGGGCATCAGATCGAACACATCCGGCACAATGCCTACGTAGGGCGTGACCTTGATACCGTAGCGCGACACTAACGACCCCATAGGCCCGATAACATCGACCAGCTCAGGTAACAGGCCTATCTCTTCGTGGGCTTCGCGCAGCGCCGTAAAGCGCAGATCGACATCGCCCGGATCACGCCTGCCACCAGGAAAAGCCACCTCACCAGAATGCGTCGACAAACGCTGTGAGCGTAGCGTGAGAATAACTTCGGGGCGGTCATGCACACAGGTAATGGGGATCAACACACCCGCTTCCGGGAGACCCGCAGCCTCAACCGTTCGGGGAGAGTGCGCCTGTACCTGCATGCGCATTTTATCCAGCATGCACAGATCCTCTATTCTTTTTCTCATGATGGCATGATCAAGGGAGCAGAACCAGACGCACACCGGCGTGAATACCCTCCGATAGCCAGCGAACGCAAGGCCCGCCAAGCTGCACCCCTCACCCCGGTTCAGCGCACACTTTTGTGCTCTGAGTCTCTTGCCCAAGCGCGTTTTGCCCCGCAAGATAGAGCGAATTCACGTCCAGACCAAGCCGGAACAAAACATGAACTTCTGTAGTGAGTGCGGCAAAACAGTTTCCGCACGCATACCCTCGGGCGACACCCGCTCTCGGTTCATTTGTGATCATTGCGAGACCGTCCACTATCAGAACCCGCGTATCGTCGCCGGTTGCCTGGCCACCCACCAGGGCTATGTGCTGCTATGCCGCCGCGCCATAGAACCCCGTGTCGGTTTCTGGACCTTACCGGCTGGCTATATGGAAAACGGCGAAACAACTGAAGAAGCTGCGCTACGCGAAACCTGGGAAGAGGCACGCGCCAGCATGCAGGGGCACGAGCTGTACATGCTGTTCAACTTGCCGCATATCAATCAGGTGTATATGTTCTTTCGCGGCGAACTGGCCGACCTCAACTTCAGCGCAGGCGAAGAAAGCCTGGAAGTAAGGCTCTTTAGCGAAGCGGAGATACCCTGGACTGAGCTCGCCTTTCCGACGGTCGGCAAAACACTGAAACAGTATTTTATCGACCGACAGACTAATGAGTTCCCAGTGCGCATCCGCGATATTCTCTACCGCCCCCAGCAGGCGCGCTGATGCGCCGACTGTTGCTAGCCTTGCTGCTGTGTGGTTGCAGCTTCGTCACCAGCGCCGCAAATCCGGTGATCGATAAAATACTAATCCTAAAGGACGAACGTCGTCTGCAGTTGATTAGCGACGGCGCTGTACTGCACCAATACCGCATATCCCTGGGCGGCCAACCGGTTGGCCACAAACGCCAGCAGGGCGATGAGCGCACACCAGAAGGCATTTACACCATTGACTGGCGGCATGAGAGCCCGGCCTACAATCTCAGCATGCACATCGACTATCCGAATCTGAAGGACAAAATGGAGGCCTACAAGAATGACGTAGACCCCGGTGGCATGATCATGATTCACGGCACCCCGATAGATGAGGAGTACCCCGAGTGGTACTTCAAGGGGCTCGACTGGACCAATGGCTGCATTGCCTTGGGCAATGCAGAGATGCAGGAAGTATGGAACCTGGTACCCGATGGCACCCTGGTTGAGATTCGCCCCTGAGACTGACGGTGAAACACGCTTTTATAACGCGTGAGAAGCGCCATACAGGGCGAGCATAGCGATATTAGAGAGCCGATCAGCGACCGCTGGAAATATTATGAGGAAATATGTCCATTCTTAGCATCGCCTCACAGCTAGCTATACTGGACCTATAGCCCCCTGCCAGCTAACGCCACCGCCAGCAAATCAAGCACGCAAACGCCAGCACATATCAATACAGGTGCACTATGTTTTTTGATAAACACTTAAAGCAAAAAATTAGCACCCTGCAAAAAAAAATACTCAGATTCCAACAGGTGAAAGACAGCCTGGACACCGACATGCTGGTGCTAACACTTAACGAGTCAGGCACTGTTACCTGGCAAAATGCCAACTCAGCGAAAGAGTTAGGCTACTCCGAAGAAAAAATCGCAAATAAGAAGTTACTGGATTTTGTACCTGGCAAGGCTCGCGACACCAAGCACTATCACGCGCTCAAAAAGGCGATTGAACAAAAAAAACATTGGGTGGGCGCTATCCAGTTTGAGCACGCAGACGGCAGCCAGGCATGGCTTCGATCCATACTGCAGCCGATCGTGGATATCAATAATAAACTTGAAGAGTTCACCTTACACAGTACGGTTTTAACCCGCACCATTGAGACCTCTCGAGAGCACCAGGACTTGATCCTCGCACTTAACCGGTCCATGGCATTGATCGAGTTTGATACCAATGGCCATGTGCTAGGGGCAAACGACCGATTTCTGGCTGCCATGGGTTATAAAAAAGATGAGATCAAGGGCAAGCACCATAGCGTCTTTTGCGATCCCGCTGAGGTTAACACCTCAGAATACGCCGCTTTCTGGGCCAGGCTGGGGCGCGGCGAGCACGTTTCAGGTCGCTTCAAACGCTTTGACCGACACGGCAATACGGTTTGGCTAGAGGCCTCTTACAATCCGATATTCAATAACGAAAACGAGCTCTACAAGGTGGTTAAATTTGCCACCGTTATCACTAACGAAATAGAACGGGAAATGGCCGTTTCTGATGCTGCCGGCATTGCCTACAGCACCTCAATTGAAACCGACGCTATTGCCGACCAGGGCGCGCAGGTCATTGATCGGACCGTTCAGGTCATCCGCGAGCTCTCAGAACAAATGGAGCAAGCGGGTACAGAAATGTCCGCACTGGATAAACAATCACAACTCATCGCGACTATTGTGCAAAGCATTAGCAGTATTGCCGACCAAACCAACTTGCTGGCACTCAACGCTGCGATTGAGGCAGCGAGAGCAGGCGAACAAGGTAGAGGCTTTGCCGTGGTTGCAGACGAGGTCAGACAACTTGCCTCACGCACCAGTCAAGCAACAGTGGAAATCGTAGAGGTTGTACAAAAGAACCAGCAGCTCACTCGATCAACCGTAACAGTGATAAGGCAAGGGCAAGATAAGGCACAACAAGGGCTGGAATTATCAAACGAGTCCGGCCGGGTCATGACCGAAATCAAAAGGGGCGCCCAACAAGTTGTTAATGCCGTTAGCCAATTTGCAAACCAATTAAAGTAATATGCTCATTCGCGCATGTTACTTTGTTTGTCATCTTTACCGTCAGCAGTCATGCACGTTAGCCAGCCGCCAGGCTGAAGCAAGCAGGTTCTCAGCCTAACGTTATGGCCAACGGCCTGACACTCAGAGCGTGTTAGTGCGAAAAAAATCAAAGGCCGGCTCCTCATAAGGATGAGCGGCCCGCAGTGCTGCAACAGCCTCAAGAATACACTCATCTGCGCAGACCATCTCGACACGCAACTCTGCCACCTGCTCCAACTTGCCATGCTCACCAATATGTGGATTACTGCCGCTTAGCGGCCGGAACTGCCCCTGCCCCAACACCTGCCAGCTGCAGCAATCGTAATCACCAATACGGCCAGCTCCAGCAGCAAACACGGCCTGCTTGACCTGTTCCGCATCAGCAACCGGAACAAAAAAACATAATTTGTACATACAACGGCCCCTAAAAATAGCTGCATTTGCCAACCCAAATCACATCTTGGCTGACGGCATTCAACTAGAGTAAGTATAGGGTACAAGCCATTCAAATCTGGAAGGAAGCAAGCATGACCATTGATAGCAACCGCCTGTTGCTGGAATTTGAAAAACTGCGGCGCGAGACCAACTTCAGCGTTATCAACTCCGCTTTGCCTGAACTGAACCTTACCAACCTGCAGCCGATCATCACCCTGGTTGCCGAGGCGCGCAGGGATTATCTGAAAGCGCTGGTCGAACTGGCTGAGCAAAATACCGGTGACCAACCAACGCTTGAGCAAATCGGCGAACTCAAAGCCAAACGGGAAACCTTCGATGAACTGGTCAGTGCAGCCAATGCGCTGGAAACGGCCATTCAACGCGACTATCTCAAGGTGCGCACCAGCCGTCACGCCTGAACCGTTAGCTGCGGTGAACAGCAGCCGAGCTGATAGCGGCGTGACAGAAGGACTCCATCTGCGCAGCCCACGCTAGCATGGCGACAGCATCCAGTTGCACCAGCATGGCGTAGCGGCGACCACCCCAAACCGCCAGATGCAATGCCTCCAGCGTACTATCTGATGGCTGCGCGGGTAGATCAGTTGCGGCTTGCAAAACCCGGCGCCAGGCACTCAGAAGTTCATCATAGGCGCGACGCTGGTGTTTCTGCTCCGCAACCATAGGCTCCAATTCCAGCATGTCCGGATGAAACCAGGAGCTGGCCCCTTCCGCCCCACACAGCAGACGCACAAGGCATGACACGCGCTGCTCCCAGGTTAAGTCTTGCGGCTGCACCGCCCGCAGCTCGATCACCTGCAATAGCGACTCGATGCAGTGGCGTACATAGCCTGAGTGCAGTGCCTGCTTGCTGGGAAAGTAGTCATACAGGGTACCAACCGCAACGCCTGCCTCCAGAGCGATGGCCCGAGTGGTGAGTCGCTCCCAGCCATCACGCTGCCAAATCCGAACATAGGTATCAAAAATGGCCTGCACCGTGGCCTTGGCGCGCGACTGTGTAGGTCGCTTGAGCGGCTTGGGACGGGGGTATAGCGGCGTTGACTTGTTACTCATGGATATCCGAACCCGTTAAGCGGGCGTACAGGCTACAGTCATTGTCACCACGTTTCACCTATCCAAGGAGCCAAAATATGAAGACCCTCAGCCAATTACAGAACAACAAAGCAGACCTGCAGCAGGCCCGTATCCACAGCGAAGCCATACCTGAGCTACAAGCAGGAGAAGCCTTGCTGCGCATCTGTAATCTGGCCCTGACCACCAACAATATTACCTACGCGGCTTTTGGTGAAACCCCACATTTGCGTTACTGGGGCTTCTATCCAACCAATGACCAGGCCTGGTTCCACATGCCGGCCTGGGGCTTTGCCGAGATTGTGGAAACCTCAGTCGAGGGCCTGCACAAAGGCGAGCGTTTCTATGGTTTTTGGCCAGTAGCCAGTCATGTAGTGATGAAGCCAGTGCGGGTCTCAGAGCGCGGCTTTTACGACGGGGCCGAACACCGCCTGGAGCTGACCTCAGCCTACAATCAGTATCAGCGCGTCAGCACGGACGCGGCCTACCGTGCAGAAGATGAGAACTATCAGATGCTGCTGCGCCCGCTGTTCATTACCTCCTTCATGCTGGCCGACTTTCTGCAAGACAACGACTTCTTTGGCGCGCGCCGCATCGTGATATCCAGCGCGTCCAGCAAAACCGCTTACGGCACCGCCTTCTGCCTGGAAAATAACCCCAAGGTTGAGTTGATTGGCCTCACGTCCAGCGGCAACACTGACTTTGTCGACAACCTGGGCTGCTACCAGCGCGCTATGGCCTACGATGAGGTTGAGCAACTGGACGCCAGTGTGCCGACGCTTTATGTCGACTTTTCGGGCAATAACGAGCTGCGCAACCGCATTCACGCTCACTTCAACGATAACCTGGTGCATAGCTGCTTTGCCGGCTCATCGCAAAACCATGAACATCTCAGTGCCGCCGACGCACCAGCTCACGGCCCGGCACCGCAGCCCTACTTCGCGCCCTACCAAATCAAGAAACGCAACGCCGACTGGGGTGCCGCCGAGGTAACACGCAAGTTCAATGAGGCCCAACTGGCGTTCATTCAGCGGGTAAAAAATCCGCAACAACCCTGGATGCTGGTCAATGAACACGTCGGCCTTGAGCAAGCAAAAAAACTGGTTGAGGATCTGGTAGCCGGGCGTATTGATCCGAAGGAAGGTCATGCGGTCGTACTCGGCTAAGCTGAGAGCGTAACAATCGCTACCGGACATCCACCATGCCCGCGTGGTGCTAACGGGTAACAAGCTTGCACGACATGCGCTCCCGACTGGATGTATTAAGCCGTTCGGGGCGCAAACATAATGATCGCCATGCCCGTCAGGGCAACAGCGGAGCCCAGCATATCCCAGGCAGTCGGGCGGACCCCGTCTACTGCCCACAACCACAAAATAGCCGCGAAGATGTAGACGCCGCCATAGGCCGCGTATACCCGTCCCGCGGCCTGGGGATGCAGCGACAGCAACCAGGCGAACATGGCCAGACTCAACGCGGCAGGCAGCAAGAGCCAGATGCTCTTCCCTTCGCGTAACCAAAGATAGGGCAGATAGCAGCCCAGAATTTCTGCCAACGCCGTCAGCAGAAAGAGGCCCAGGGTTTTCAGTTCCAGCAAAGTGTACAACTCCCGATAGGGCAGGAAAAATCAGAGCAAGCGTAGGCCATCATGCGCAGCATCACCGCAATGCTCAAGCCTTACCAGTCAACCACCTGTATTCTGGTCGGCGGACTTAATGGTGACGCCCAGCCTGTCTTCGCGTACACGCAAAAAGCGGGCAAAGCGCGGCAAGCCGTTGCGCGTCAGTCCGTTAAAGCGATAGGTCACCCAGCTACCCAGCGGCGGTGGGTCGGCCCGCTCGGCATCGCTCAGGCCACTACCTAACCGAAAGCGACGTCCTGCCTCGTCCTCAACCTCCAACGCCCCTACCATGCCTGCATATTTACCCTGGCCTGCGGTATACCCTACGACCCATGCCTCGGCATCCTCATAGGGCTTGTACTTCAGCAGAGCTGCGCTGCGGCCAGCGTGATAGCGCGCATCCTGATGATGCAGCATCAGGCCCTCGGCACCTGCCGCAACCAGCGTGGACAGACGTGCGTCCAGCTCGTCGGCACTGGCCACTCTAAACTGAGGTACCGCTTGCAACCAGTTGCCCCCAACGGCCGGTAAGGCTTCCATCGCCCTCACCCGCTGCGTAAAGGTCCCTCCATGCGTGGGCAGATCGAAGACCATGAACTTGACCTGACGCCAGTGCGCATCGTCCGGCTCGCCTGTGCGCACAATACCGCTGACCTCAGCAAAACGGCCTCGACCAAGCCACAACTCGCCGTCCATTGCCATGGCAGGCCAGCCTGCGGTAAACCAGCCTGGCGACGCAATACGGTAACCACCCCTGCTCCACAGCGCCTGCCCATCCCAGTGTGCACGCACCCCATCCAGCTTCTCGCTAACCCAGAATGACGTGACATCGGCGTTGCCCGAGTAGACAGTCGCCAGCATCGGCTCATGCCCCTTGGGCCCAGCTGAGACTGCATGCGGGAGGTAGGTAAGAAAAACAATCAACAGCAGGGATAAAAGCGTGCGCATGATGACATCCTTGTCATGGCTGCGTGGGCGGAGAAGGCGAGTACCCGATAGCCGCTAGAGCGGCTGATCACGGGACTGCCTGAGTTTAGCGAATCACTTCAATTTCAACATTCAACAATCCGGAGGCGGTATTTCCAATACGGCTGAAAGCGGATTTTGAGAGATCAATAACACGCCCGCGTACAAAGGGTCCGCGATCGTTTATGGTCACCAATACACTTTTTCCGTTACTGGTATTGGTGACTTTAACCACAGAACCAAAAGGCAGCTTCTTGTGGGCGGCCGTGCTCAGATCATGCCGGTACAACGCACCGCTCGCGGTCCTTTGGTTCTGGTGTTTATCAGCATAAAAGGACGCCTGACCAGATTCTTTATACCCGGCCCAATCTCCAGCAGCGCGGGGCTGAGCGGTGCTGCAGCCTGCGAGCATCAATAACAAGAAAGAAAGCAAAGCCAGGTATTTCACGATCTTGGGAACCTTATTGAGAGTACGGATATTGTTGCTTTTACCGAAAGGCAGATCGCAACGCAACGGGCTTGCCTGCAAACTGACGACCCGTAGTCGGTCTGCCTAAGCGTTTGCGCCCTAAAGGCTGGCAAGCAAAGATGACCCCAGGTCGCTGGCAACGAAGACATTGCCATCAAGGCGGAAGGTATCAGTGACAAATCTCAAGCATCGGGGGATGGCAGCGAGGCTCGCTCTTCGAGGCATTCATAACCGCCCATCTCGAACTCCCGACAAATCCAGGGGCGCTTTTCGTAGATACCACAGAGCATGGTTTCTCGGTCCAGCGCCGCACACCAGCCGTCATCTAATCGCGCCATGGTCATGCCGCCCCACTCGTCCACCGCGACGTACTTGTCTGGCACACCCGTATCCGTAATCAGCATCACCTCCAGGCGACAGCAATTCGCTCTGCAGGTTGCGCAAGTGACATCAGCGTCAGGCAAGTTTATCGCGTCAATCTTCATGGATGAGGCTAGACCGTCTTGTGGGGGTTAGGCGCCAATAGCGCCTGGCAAATACGCGTTGCCTGGATAGGCTACCACCGGGCATGGATGATGAGTCGCACAGCGACGTCACTCTAGTAAAAAGCAGCCAACGATGACGTGTATCTTACAAGACCCGAAGGGCCTCGGGGTTCTTAAGTAGGCTATCGATATCCATTGGCTGTGAAATCGACTCGCCAGTGCGCTTTTGCAACAGAGTTTTGTGCAGCCCACCCTTATCCCTGCGAGAGAACCAGGATCTGACGACCAGATGATCTATACCCAAATGCAGGAAAAGCGCTTTTTGCAGCGCTCGACGGGTACCTATCGGCTTTTTGCGCCTGGCCGGTCCCCGTTTGCTCGCTGCCTCTTGCAGCTGCTGAGCAATAAACGCGTGTACATCGTGCACTGAGCGCGCTTCCATCATCTTGATCATGTATTGGTGCTCAGTGGTTTCGACGTCATAAAGCGACGTACTGGCCCGCACATTCTGCGTCCAAAAACGCAGGCCGGTTACCCTGTCGCCAAAGCTGAAAACACCGCCAAGCCGCCACGCCCGCATGATCCAATGTCTGAGCGGCGTGCGCCAAAGACGGCTGGAATGCTGCCAGGACCCAACCTTTCTGGCATAGGCCCTGCGCACCAGCCAGAAACTACTGGGATCAAAGGCATAATCATCCTCCTTGATCAGGTCTACCAAATCAGGCTGCAAAGGCAACACCGAGGTAAATACCGGCATGATGGCACCTGAAGCGTCTGCAGCAAGTTGGTATCCGTTAGCGGCCTGCCCGATATAGAAATCGGCTCCCGCAGCGGCAATCTGGCCAAGCGCATAGTCCAGGTGATCGGCCAGTAGCAGGTCATCGTGATTGAGAAAACAGACAAAATCACCTGTGGCCAGGTGCAGACCGAAACTATTGGGGCCGGATTGCTCGCCAAAGCGCTCAGGAAAGTTGTAGTAGCGGATGCGATCGTCGGCAAGAGTGTGGAGCATCGCGCCAGTCTCTGGCCCGCAACAATCGCCAACGACGATGGCCTCCCACTGCTGGCAGGTCTGCAACTGCAACGAGCGAAGCGTAGAGTGCAGTGCATCAACACGTCGGTATGTGGCGATAATAAAGGTCACGCGAGGTGTTTGCATAATGCGCTCAGAGATAGGCAAGCAGCATGGAGACCAGGCTTCTCGCTTCATTGGAAAAGAACCCCTGCTGCTGCGAAAAGCGCTCCACCTGCGCCAGAGTCATCCAGCTCAGGGCATCGGTTACCGGCGTTTCCTGTGCGCTATCGAGCAGCATCACGCGATAGCAGGAAACACACTTATAAAAACGTCCGCCCTCATCGGAGTGACGACTGGAAAGCAGTGGCTCGGCCTGCTGTAGCGCCGCCATAAGCGCTTCATCTTCCTGATCAAGCCCGGCGATAATGGCGGGCACGCCGCCCGAACTCTGGATAGACGGACCGTACTGAAAGCATTCGGTAAATCCAATCTCCGCCCGGCACTTGAAGAGAAAGTGCAGCACGCCATTGATCTCCTTGGCCAGCAGAACCGCCAGTCCCTCTTCCGTGGAAGCAATCAACGGCTGATCCCAGAAATCCACTTCCCTCGCACTGCTGCTGACCTGGTAGTGACGCACCTCAAAGCTGCCATAAGCGCCAGATAAAACAGCAGCGCGACCTGCCATCCACTCCGGCGCAAAACCGAGACTGGTCATCTGCGTGGTAAATGCAAAGGTCTCGCGCATGCGTTCGAGTCTGCCCGCGACATGCTCGTCTGAGCTGGCAAACGCGCGTTCGGGCGCAGAATAAGAGCACAGCAATTGCTCGCCCAGGCCGCCTTTACCCCGCCAGCGTTGGAACGGTTCGCCTGTAGCGGCCAGCAATCGCCAAGGGGAGCAAACCAGCACCGAGCGCGCGTCGGTATTGATCTGAAAGTCCATCGCCAGCAGTGCGCATAGCTCCTCCAGGGGAGCCCAGCGATAGCCCTCCACCTCATCAACAACCAGAGAGGGCGGCAATTCAACCAGCAGGTTACGGTTATATTTACCGAGAAAACGGGTGCCCTGCTCCGACTGCAGCGTGCTGGCATGTACCTGAACATCAGGCGTGCCGATAAAACAGTCGAGGAACGGCGTTTCTTTGCCCTGATGCTTTCTGGTGTAGTTGCTCTGCGTTGCCTGCACTGAAGGAGAGGCTTGCACCAGCCCAACATTGCCTGGCTCAGGCTTGGCCTGAACCAATACATGCTTGCGCCCGGCCTGACGTTGCAGCAAAAACCCCAGAATACCTATCTCAGGCTGGTAAATAAGCGGCTGCGGGGGATGGCGCGATGAGCCCCCCTCAAGCGAAACGCCCACAATGCTGAAAAAGCCGCCGGACCGATGGCACAGGTGACCTTGCTGCAGAGCCCATTCCTGCGACGCTTGCCAGGGGATTTCCTCAACTTGCATGTCACAGCGCGCGCGATGATCATCCAGCCAGACCACCAGCTCATTCCTTTGCATGCACTTAGCCACTCCATAACAACCAAACAACAGAACGCTTAACGGCGCAGCAGCCACATGGGCTGTGCCGATAAAAGCCATGAAGCTGTTAGCGCCGAGCAGCAACGCTAGCAGATCGAGGTATTCTGCTTAGCGGCCAAGCGGGCTATCAAGCTGTTTCGGTAAATCCGACAAAATTGGCAACCTCACTGACCGGACGGCGCTTCGACACCACCGCGTTAGCGGGAAAGTCTTCGTCCGGATAGCCCATTGCAACACAAATCATGATCACCTGATCCTCAGGAATGCCAGCATGCTCACGCACAACCGGCGAGTGCATGATGCCTTGGCTATTGACTACACAGCCCAGGCCACGCGACCAGGCCGCATTCACCAGGCCATTAACCAGAGCGCCACAGTCAAACTGAGCAATATCGCCCTCCTGCAAGACCTTATCGTAAGTGATCACTATAGAGATGGGCGCATCAAACTGCCTGAAACCACGCAGAATCCAATCCTGTCGCTTTTCCTTGTCATCACGGGCGATGCCCATGGCCTGAAACAGTTGCACGGCAATATCAACCTGACGCTGACGATGCTCGCCCTCGTATGAGCCAATACCGCGACTTTCCTTGGACGGTGGCGTGCCGTTGAGCATGCGCTCGGTGTTGTCAGCCCGAATACGGTCCAGCGGCTCGCCGGTCAGCACATGCAGATGCCAAGGTTGGGTATTCATGGAAGATGGCGCGCGCGTCGCCATGGCTATCACCTCTTCCAAAACGCTGCGCGGCACCGGTTTCTGTTGAAAAGCGCGAATACTGCGACGCCCGAATACGACTTCTTCGTAGTTCACGGTTTAACTCCTCACAAGATAGGGGAGCTAGCAATCCGGCGGGCGCAAAAGATACTGCGCGCGGATGCGGCTAGCCTGCGGACCTGACATTAGCACAGTAATGTCTGCCCTCCGGCTGAAGGGTGGCTCGGCAATAGGAGCTTATAAGGCGCCTCTATAACCCGCCTCGACTTATACGTGAGTCACGCTGGAATCCCGCAAAGCGGCAGCGCCTCCAGCTCAGCAGATCATTTTAAAATAAGCACAAAAGCACCGACCAGAACCGCAAACACGAAGGACAAGCCGATCAGTAACGTCCAGGGAAAGGCCGGTGGCGGCGGCTCGATACTCAACTGTTCTTCCAAGTGATTTTTCAGCAGCCGGGTATTGCGCGTATTGGCCTTAAAAATAGCATCAAAGGCATCACCCACAACGGGCACCAGACCACCAACGAAATCGACCACAATATTACGCAGCATGCGGCGCCTTAGGTCCTTGCTCGCACCCGCTCGCTGCGCCTCAAACAGCACGTAACCCGACAACACCAACCCGACAAAATCGCCCACCACGGGTAGCAGGCCAATCACCGCCTCCAGGCCAATCTTGAATCGTGTAAACGGCAAGCTGATACTGCTATCGGTCAAACGGCTAAACCTTTCCAGCCGCTTCAATATCGCCCGCTGCCGGGCTTGCATCCCTTGTTGCGCCATAACGCCTCCAGAAACAGTAAAGCGTCTGCCAAGCACGCCAAGGTGAAATTGGAGCTGTTCATGCCAGCCTGCTCGCGGTGTTCAGCAACAACCGCGACCCCGCTCCTCCCATTGCGCCGCGGTCAGACTCGCCACATCTAGAGAGAACCTTTGAAGGCCTCTTCCCAAACCAATCGCTGCAATCAAGAATAACCCTGGGAGCGTCCTGCGCAGCGGCAACCCTTGAACGCTAGAGCAAGCGGCCTCAGGCTTTTTGTGCGGGACCGTTGTCGATATCAAGACGACTACAGAGGTAATCCAAACCAGCCTGATAGCTAGCTCCACCCACCACTTCACCCGAGATCGCGACCAGGTAAGTCGCTTTAAAAAAGCCGATAGTGCGCACCGTTATGAAGTAAAAATCCGAACCTTGCTTCAGGTTGCAGCACCTCGACCAAGGCACCGTCACGCTTTTACGATTAGGCAGAAAAAAGAGTAAACCGGAAGACGCTATTTTGACCCGATGCTCTCCTTGCAGCGGCTTTAACCGCAAAAGCGTCAGTGGCTCCAGCCTCCCATCTGGTGGCGGCTTTTTTAGTACCAAGGGTGGCGCACGGCTTTCTACCAGTCTTTTTAACAGAAATTTCCAGGCCAAAAGATAAGCGATAAGACTCAGAGCTAGAGATACATAGGTTTCTGGCGCGTCTTTATCCAACAAAAAATAAAAGACCACGGCCATGAACAGCAATGGAAGCCAAAACGAGAAAAGGCGTAAAAAAACAGGATACGCTTTAGTCGCCTGCATTTCGTTCTTCTCATTTCGCCGGGCGTTGATGCTGTCAGCTAGCGTCACTAGCTGCCCTGCTGTCACCACAAAGCGCAGCTCCATCGCGTCCATATTGCTAACCACCGTCCATCTTTAAATTGAGAAGCTCACAACGCCGAATAAACCTCGATAAACCATTTAGGCTGCATAGCGGCGAAATCTTGGCGAATATTCGACGGTAGATAGCTGGCTGAATCGAGCACAAACGGCTGACCTGCCACACGCTTGAATACCACCCAATGCCAAAAATCCTTGCCGTCTTCCTGGTGGTGCTTGATCGATAGCAGGGCTAAATCAGGCAAACCATCCCAGGATTGAAAAGGTATTTCCGCGTCAGAGCATGTGACGCCGGCGCTGGATAACAGGCGGCGCACATAGCGCGTGTCTGACCACAGTGATCGATCCGATGCCTGAATCCCCATCGCGTTAGCAATCGCTTTCATGTCTGAGTAGGTTTTGCCCAGAATATTGGCAACCGATGCAATGCCGCACCCAGTGGCTTCTTCCTGCACGACTGGCTGGATCATCTTTGCTTGCAACATGCTAACGCCCCATATACTGCCAAAAAGCCAGCCCGCCAAAGGGAGGCAATCATTCAATTGTGGCTTTAAAGGTGTTGATTTCAATTTCCTTATCGCCCCCTCTCAAGGCAAGCGATATGGCTGGCGAGCCCACTCCCCTGACGATCAAGTCTACATTGTCTGAAGGGCTGAAGTTTGCATAAGCCCTCATCACTTCAGCCTGATCAAAGTCTTCCAGCCAACAGGTCGCCACTTTCACGTTATCAACATCACGCCAACTAAAGAAAAAGCCTTTCAGCAGACCTCTCTTTTGATAATCAAACAGCCTGTCTTGATTATCACTTGAGGTTATTTCAACTTCGCCATTATAGGTATGCAATACAAAGCTATCGAGCTGGTACTCTTCGGGCAGCGCAACCACAGGCCGCCATAAGTAACGCTGCCTGAATTGCTCGTACAGATCGGGGCTCGGGTATTCACCCAGCCTGATGCGTTCGAATGTATTGAATTCGTCGTTTAACTGGGACAAGACCACATCGTTATATTTTTTTGAGAAAACAGGTCTGCTGTCATCCGAAACGTAATCGATATCGACTAACGTCTCTTGTGCTTTAAAATTGGCTACCTCAACCTGGTTGCCATCACCAGACAGCCATACCACCACCAGTCCATTGGGGGCCAAGCCTATAACGAAGGTGGTGTAGGTACGTTTCTTCTTCGTGGTGTGATCAATAAAGCCCTCAGCAAATAGCTGCGCGATAGCATCCTTGGGCAAATCCCATGCGCCTTCGTAGTTCCTTTGATCCACGAATGAATGCCAAGAGACTTGCAGACGATCAGGCAGATTTTTTGTATCCGGCCCCATAACGACATAGCCTGACGCATTGCCCCAGCCGTCATCAGCATCGCCAAAACCCGCCAACGACTGCTGATAACCTTCAGCAATGATCGCTCCAGCGTAAGCCTGCACTGGATATTCCTCAGGCGCAGACAGCGTGGCTGACCAATCGTACTTTTGCTCTGCGCTGAAATTCTGACAGGCCATGATTGCCATGCTCATCGCCAGGATACTCAGCATTTTCAGCCGACGGAAAATCGAACCTGTTGTCTCGCTGCCCATATACCCTCCATGTAAGGCTATCAATCACGCCAAATAAAACCGAAGCCGTATTTCACCAGTTAGGTGACAGCTCAGACTCTGCTTTTTCGTCAGGGGTAAAACGATAGACCAGAGTAGACTTGCCGGAAAAATAGTCGGCCCTGAACGCTCCGCCACCCTCGATAGTCTTTTTAACGACCGTCAGCGTGTCATGATCTACCAACGCATATGAATAGATAAAATTCGTCGTCACAGTATTGACCTGCTCGATAATGATTTTATCGCCGTATATCTTGTAGTACCCCTGAAATAACGTCCGCCCCGCCTCGCCCGCCTCAATCTGATCTTTCATGGCGTTCAAATAAACGCCATTTTCCTGCAGCATATCCGTCAATAAAAAATTGACCTGACCGGATTTATAGAACTTATACACCTCATACACATCTGGTTTATCAGCAATATTACCTTGCTGGCCAGCCATCCCTTCAAACACATAAAAACCATCAGTGCGCAGCGCGGAATTTGCGCTTAATGCGAAATCCGCATCATAAAAAGAATAGTCTTTTTGATAGAGGAATACGGGCATACAGGCAGATACTAATAAAATCAGCCCAAGGCCAAGACCGGCGAAACATGACTTTTTTATAACATTCACACTGCAGACGCCATTCAAGTTAAAAACAACGCCATTTATCCAGCGCTCCCAAGGACCAAGAACGTCTATGAGCTTTTCAGCCTAGTTCACTCTTTCAAAAAATCTACAGCAAAAGTCCGCTCTAGTAGAAATCCTGAATAAGCCTACCGAGCTGAATAAACCCCAGAAGCACGCCGATTTCCTTGCACCAAAAAAATCGGTTTGCTGGTGAACTCAATGCCGTCATCCCAGACGATCTTACGCATACTGGCTCTGTGTTCGCAGAGCAGCGAATGGGAATACTAGTTATACGCCACTATTACTGATCTGTTTTTTTGTCATCGCGATCACTCAGTGCGTCCACAGGCAAAAGAAGCGTATCAATTGCAACATCCAACGGCAATGAGACTACAGTTATAAGTGGGCAGACAACCATCATCCAACACATGACTGTTGCACCGTGTGCTTCGCTGCTTGAATTATTTAGGCCAGGCGGCGGCAAAAACTGAGTGCAACACCTGACCTTTCCGGTACGGTGCTGCCCTATGTCTTATTCCGAACTCAGCGTTGCAGAGCGTGCCACCATTCAAGTTAGTCATGCCCAAGGCCTCAGCTTG
>NZ_RKKU01000039.1 GCF_003797945.1 Pseudomonas neustonica | reverse complement strand
ATTACATTGAGATGTTTTATAACCCAAGGCGCCGGCACGGCACGAGTGGTGACCTGTCACCGGTCGAGTACGAAAAGCGTCATTACCAGAGTCTGGCGAGTGTCTAGAATACTGGGGGCGATTCACATTTACATCAGGCATAAGCCGCTTCCTCCCTGTATAGCTCTCAAAGTCGTTCCCGATCAGTCAGCAATTGCTGCATGGCAGCTTAAAGCCGCGCACTTTACTTTGCGTCCAACTTTCCGACGCCAGAAATGCTTGTGAGGCTACCATATTCCGGGCAGCCGCTGACTCTCAACCCCGACAGGCTATCCTTTTTACAGTTGACTCCATCTCCTGCAGAGCTCTCTTCTTGCTGGGAGTCGATGGAATCACGACCATCTCCGGAGACTCTGGAGGCAGCAATTTCCCATGTTTTCTACCCTGCTTGAATCTCCAGCCATGGCGAACCAGATGTTTCGCAAACCGATTAATATCCTTATCTGATGAGAACTTCATTCGGCACCTCCGGTTTCACCGGCATACCGAGCCACAAACCGATCAGCATCAAAGCTGACCTGTTCAAAAGCCTTCGCTACACCAACATCAAGGATGGGCTGGCTGCATTGGTAACCAGCGTCACATGGCGAGTTCTGGAAAAAGCGACCTTGAGGATCAACCATGATGTAGGATTCAACCATGTCCGGGTTGTCCTCAACTACCGCAATTCTGCGATGACGCTGCTGATGGCGTTCAACGAAAGATCCGAACTGCTCATCACTGACTGTCATAGATTGATCAATTACCGGCAGTGCTCTAAGGATCTTCCACCTATCCGGTCGCAGTAGCGTTACCAGATCCGAGAAATCATCCCGCCAGTTCACCCTGCTTACCACCGTATTGAGCTTGATTGTCGGGTTCCGCTCTCTGATCGCCTCAACAGAACTCTGTAGCTGTCTGATATCCAGAAACTTGCGGTTTACGCGGGCATGAAACCGGCCGAATTCCATGCTAAAGCGTGTGAAAAATACAAGCTGCTATTGCTTCGCTATGGTAGCGCGGAGTGGCCAGTTGAAAGCATTCCAGATACTCAAGAGATGATTGACGGTACCATCGAGTACTTTTGGCATAACCTATATCAGCCATACCAAGGCTATGACAGGTTGAGCCGCGATCCGGTGGACACCTCTCAGTGAAATAAAACCGCCTTTTGTCTAGATTTGCGACCATTCCGCCTAACGGAGCGAAACCAATGCCCCTCTGCGGCAGCCATTCCGGTAGAAAAACGCTTAGGCCAACTCAATGGGTATTTGCTGGTTCATAAATCCAGTTTCATGTCCTGGGCAGCACTGATTTAAACAAAAAAACAAATTCACCAGTACACTGACGAGTGACCCCCAAAAGGGCCACTCGTCAGTCTCTATCCTGCTACCGAGTGCTGAGACTCCAAATTTTTCCTGAATTTAGAGGCTACTACCGAACTGTCGGTAGAACGCTCGACTGGAGCTGCCGGATAAAACTCCTCCACAACTTCAGTCATCTCGTCCTCATCATACTCAAACAACGCATTCCCAAACCCCTTGGCAGCCGCCGCATCCAGCGCGGCTTGGTCAATGCCCTCCTCTGCCACCTTGTTGGCTGTTTCTTTTGCCTCCGCTACCGCTTCCTGCAATGACACCCCTTCCTTGATCACCAAATCCACATAGAAAATGGGCGTCCGTCGGCTCTGCGTCGTGCTTTTGCCCCGTAGCTTCAGTTCCAGCGGCATGTAGGCCAGCAAACCGCCAGACACCGCCTGGTAATAGCTCAGTCGGGCCGCAAGTGTCCGGATGCTGTTGTAACCCGTCGTGCGGAAGATGAAGGTGCCGAGATCATTGTCGTCACCGATCTTCACGTTCAGACGGCCGTAGGGCTTGCACAGGCCACCTTTGCCGAACTCGCACAGCGTTGGCCCAGGGCACGGTAATGACTGGACACCGGATTGCGTCAGGCGCTTGCAGGCATCGCCGTTCCCGACACACATGGGCCGACCACTTTTGCGGTCGAACATGGTGTATTCAGCGCGCAGGTTGAGGTCTGCCTCGTTGAACAGCATGCGTACCGGAATGGTTCGCAGCTTGTTGTTGGGTGCGTCCTTTCTCAGCTCCTCATCCAGCGGGTGCAGTACCCAGCCATCCTTTTCCTGGATCTGGGAGGTGATGGTGAATTGATTGTCTTTCTGTGGCAGCCGAATGCCGTTCTTCTCAACGACTCGACCAATACTGATGCGCCCCAACACGGGAGGCGTGATGGCTAACCCTTTAATCATGATGATTCTCCTGAAAAAAGGCCACGGGGCACTCGTTACACCCGCGTGGCCAAGGGGACATTAGGCATGGATCAGAAACCGGCGACTGCCCGGCTTGGTGAGGGGATACTGCTCCAGCAATTCCGGCTGGTCTTTCAGTAGTTGTTTGGCGTTGAGCCCCACGGAATCCCTGCTCCGTTTCCAGCTCACGCTGCCACCCGGGAACGTGGCCTTGGAGGCCTCGCCCATGTGGCTTTGAATGCGCTGCTTCAGGTGAGATTCCGTGGACTTGAGAGTTTCCATTTCAGATCGAATCGCCAGCAGTTCGCTGAAGGCATCGGACAGTTCCTTGCTCTCGCTGAAATCCAGGGTCTCGCCCTGGTCCTCGGGGTAGAGGTGGCGCAGCGCACGTTCTGCCGACGCCGTGCCATCCACCGGGGGTGGCGTATCCGCTTCCACGTAATCCCAGAACTGGCGTTCCAGTGTGATCAACGCTTCGATTAGCTCTTCGTTTCGCTCGATTCGGAAGATCTTGAGTGACTGGCCACACAGCAACACACAGACATCCGCAGCCTGCTTGCCAGTGACGGCCAGTTGGTGCTGTACCTGGCACTGGATGTAGTCCGGCACACCATCCTTCCAGAGGCGTGCCCCGAACTCTCCAGCGGTCTTGCATTCCAGAACTTGCACTTCATCGTCGGCCACTACTGAATAATCCAGGTTGGCCAACATCCAGTGCTTGTCCGGATCAGGATGCTGCAGCACCGCATTCACTCGCCGGACCTTACGGCCGGTCTGTCGGCTGTACTGTTCAGCCACAATAGGTTCCAGAATATGCCCCCAGTAGACCGGTGATTCCGGATCATCCGAGTCCGGCTTTGGCATACCGGCATCTCTGCCGGTTTTGACCATCCAGAGCTCCAACTGAGACTGGTATGGGTTCATGCCCACCGCTGCCGCAGCATCACTGCTGCCGATGCCTTGTTTACGGACCTTCAGCCATTCGTCACGGCTTAGGCCTTTGGTTGAAACCAGCCGCAGTGCTGGCCGTTGCTTGGGAAGTGCGTTTGCGCTCATGCCCATGGTGTTTTCCTTCAGACAGAAAAAAAGCCCACCAGAGCACGAGGCTCCGGTGGGCTTTATGGCGGTTTTAGGGTTTTGAGATAGAAGTCAGGCCACAAGTGACATGGCCTGCTCGAGTGCGCGGTTTTTGATGGAAGCGCCATTACCGAACCAGGCGGAATCCAGCCGATGGTCAACGGTTTTGGCGCGGCGTTGATGGTCAATGAACTCGGTAACTGCGTTCAGCAATCCATAGGCAGTGCCGTCCGACGATGCCAATGTGGCGCCCATGCCCTCCCCTTCATACAAGGACAGGGCCTTGGCCATGGACCGTTCGTTGGTTTTGCCAACACCGGTACCAGAATCGTCGGTGAACACCTTCAGGAAGTAATTCCTGGCCTCAGTGGTTTTCACCTTCCGCTCGCTCAGGGTTTTCAGGCGGTACATGAAATCGTCCCAGGCGGAAACGGAAATACCGAGCTGCTTCTTCACCAGGTCCGCATCGAACGCCGTGTTGTGCTTCACCTTCACGGCATTGGCTGTGGAATCCTTCAAGGCCACAGCCAGGGTGTTGTTACACACCACCCGAATACTGGTGAATTGAGCCGTCGTGGCCATGGTGCCATCACAGGCCGTGGCCAACAGTATGTAAGCGTTGGTTTGATCATTGCCCTTCAGCACACCGGATTGGCCGGTGCGGGCCAGCGCCCACATTTTCCGGCCCCCTTTCAGCACGCCCGCTGTTTCCAGTTCAAAGCCGGAAACCTCCGTGAGATCCCGGTAGAACTCCAGGATCTCTTCGGGCTGAACCACCTTGAAGCGGTTACCGACGACCGACAGCGGCGCTTTCGTATCCGAGCGATACAGCACTTTGGAGTCCGGGTAGGACAGAATCTCACCCAGCGGGCTTCCGGCATTAGTCACGTAGCGAACGGGGCTTTCCTGGATCTGCCAGTCGAGGCCAGCCTGCCTAGCCCAAACTTCTAGTGGTTGGTTGGAGGTGAGTTCATTCCCCAGACCATGCCAAGGGGTTTGGCCAACGTAGGCCATTTGCTCGATCAGATGAGCCATGGGGTTACTCCTTAGGGAATTTTGAGGTGGGGTTATCGGTGGTCTCGTCTTCCGGGTCAGGTTCGATGCTGAACGAATGACCACACTCCAGGCAGCGGTAATTATCAAGCACGACTTCATCGAGCACATCGCCCAGGATGATGCCAGCGGAGACACCGGTGACACCGCCCAGCAAACCGCCGATCACCGCACCACCGATACCACTCACCGGGCCAGCCATCGCTCCAACGACAGCACCTGTTCGAGCACCTACAATTGCGGAGGCGTAGCCGCCATACACGCCAGCGGCAGCACCGACCACGCCAGCCGCCTTTTTTCCGTAGTTGTTCCTGCCAATCCGGGTGGACAGGCATCTGGGGCATTGTTCGGACATTGGAATTACCTCTGTGAATTGGGAGGGAAGGCACCGTTGGTGCCTTGGTTCACAGAGGTGATATAGGTTTGAGATTAGTTCGAATAACGATGCCTGGCAGGGCCGCACCGAGGCGGATGAACTGATGATCCTGAACCTGGGACACCACTCCAGACCGCGCCCATTGTATTGCCCTGGTGGCCACATTGGTCGCAAAGCGAACCTTCAGGAAGGTTCATGAGTTTTGGTCCAAGTGGTTTGGTCGAGTCTTCGGGCATTTTGAAGGGAACTTTCTGGTGCTATCCAAAATGCCCGAAGACTTGACCATTGAATTACCTCTTTAATTTAACGCATTGATAGTACGCACCGGTATCAGGGCTTCGTACCCGGCCGAGGCACCATATAGATCACGGATCACCCCAGCTCGACGGAGTTTGGCCCCAGTAAGCTGTCTTGCGCTATTTATCGCGTCCTCCAGTCTGCCAGTGCCACTGGCCAGCTCGTTCAGACTGGCTTCCCAGTGCGCGCGCTGGTTTGGCAAGTGTCGCTCGTTGAGGATGTTCAGTCGACCATGGCCGGCCTCAACGCTTGCCCTCAGTTTAGCTATCGAGGCCCGCCATTCCCGCTGGGCCTGAGTGGCCAGCCATCGTTTTTGTGATGCTTCGGCAGTCGCCTTTCGAACGGCGCTGTGCTGGCGCTGCCCACTAAATGGGATCCGAACGCCAATGCCGACGACCCAACGTTTTCTCTCGTCAGCCCACAGGCTGTTATAGCCGGCATTAGCTGTGAACGTAGGTCGACGATCGACTTCGGCAACATCCAGCCGCGCGCGCCTCGGCTTCCCTCGCCTCGGCTGCACGAATCAGCGGATGATCTGGTTCCAACTGTCCATCGGCGAACAGAAGCGTTTCAGATGGCGCCATCAGTTGCAAACTGGCCCCCGTCGGACGACGCCCAAGCAGAGGAATCAGGTCGCTGGCTAGCCCGGCCTTTTCCGCTTGCAGCTCTACTAGTCTGGCATCTAGGAGTCTGCGCGGCAGAAACGTTTTGAGCCCTCGTTTCCGCCAGACCGGATCATTGTCTGGCCGGAAGGAGTGTTCGCGATATCGGATCGGCTCCATCATCGCTTTCGATCCAGCCAGTTAACCGGTTAAAAGGGGCATCGCAGGGCCCCAGCTGTACCTACCGTGAGCCAAAGGCTGCCTCAGCGACTTATGCCAGCCTCATCAGTGAACTCATGCGCCTGAGATTGAGCGACAGACAGACAAGATCCCATTCACCCTGCACCGCCTGAAGGCCCCGCAAGCCGAACTGCCGGAAGCCCAGGACATTCTTGATCCAGCCATTCACCGCCTCAACCATGTGCTTGCGCTGAGCGTAGACTGCTCGCCCCTCCGCCGTGGTAAGCTTCTCCTCCATGCGGGCCGTCGCCGGGTACCGGCTCGCGTTTATATCTCCGGTTTTTTTGCCTTCCCGGCGCAGCGAGACGTAGCCATCTATGCCTTTTGTCTCCAATGCCTGCAAGTCTTCCTCTTTGCGATAACCCGCATCAGCCAGACATTGGCCCGGGTAACTTCCCAGAGTTTCTTTTACCTCGCCCAGCAGCGGCACCAGACAGCCGTTATCACTGGGGTTGTTACCCTGGCGGTTGCCCACGATGATCTGGAACTCGCCATCCACGGCCAGTTGGCCGTTATAGCATTGCTGGAACCCATCATTCGTTTTCATGATCCGGCTTTGGGGGTCGGTAAAGTTACTCTGAGCCTTGTCCTCCGGAACTCCATAATCTCTCTTGAAGTTCCGGCCACCCTTGGGTGAGCGGCGATCATCGTCTGGATGCCGGCCTTTGGCCTCATCTTGCGTTTTTTGATCCGCTTCCAGTTTCTCCTTCGCTGCCCGGATCTTGTCCAGCCGCCCCTGACGGTGCTGAAGCTCTTCGGGTAACTCGTCGCCCCGCTGATCCGGGCCAAACTGTTGGTCTTCCGATTCATCCACACGGCGAGCCTGGCCACAAAGCTCATCAACCTCTTTTGACAGACGGGCTTCTTCCTCCCGCATGCGGTCATAGCTCATGGCCTTGTGCTTACTGGCGTTGGCCCGGACCTTGGTGCCATCAATCGCCAGCGTACCGAGAGTAACCAATTCCGCTTCCTGGGCGATCCGGACCACCTGAATAAATACGGCCTTGAACGCAGCCAGGTGTTGCTTGCGAAAATCGCAGATAGTGCGGTGTCTGGGGAAATTGCCAGCCGCCAGGACCCGAAGGGCGACATCTTCTTCCAACTTCCGGGCGATCTTTCGTGATGAAAACACGCCGGTCGCGTACGCATAGATCAACACCTTCAACATCATCCGCGGATCGAAAGGCGAGTTGCGCCGACCGCTCCCTTCATACCGGGCGTAGAAGGCACTCAGATCCAGTTCCTCGACCACGTCACTGATGAAATAGGCCAGATGCCCTTCGGGCAGCCACTCGTTCAGGCTCGGGGGAAGAAGCAGTTCCTGATCAGGTGAATAGGGGCGGAAGGTGGTTCCCATCGGATTCTCCGGTGCTGAAGAATTTTTACGTATTATGCCAGAAGGTGGCTCCTGCCGCGCAGACTCCTAGCATAGGCCGGTAACAAACTGTCGAAACCGGCAAGAAGTCCCATTGTGGCAGCTCCTTGTATAAGGCGGCGCCTGGACACACCTGCATAGAAATGTCTATCGCTCATAGGTTGCTCCTAAAACCATGTATATACAGCTTCTCGCGTTCGTGGCTCGATTGTTGACGCTACCCGGTGCAACTGAAATCAAACTGAAAAGTCGACCGGTAACCCCCCATTTTTAACGGGTTGCTGTTTTTCTGGGGAGTTGCCGTTACTGGTACAATCCATGGCAGACTGGCGAAACTTTCCCACCTCGAAAAACGGCGCTTACAAATGAAAATTCTGATTGTTGAAGACAATGCTGTACTTGCCAAAAAAATATCGGACTGGCTTGCGCAGGCGCACTACACAGTAGATATCGCCAAAACCGGCAAAGAAGCGGACTCGTTGATTGAAACAAGCTCCTACCAGGCCGTTATTCTCGATATCGGACTGCCCGATGAAAATGGACTTTCTTTAATGCAAAGATGGAGAAAAAACGGGAAAAAAGAGGCCATCCTTATTCTGACCGCACGCTCCAACTGGACTGAGAGAGTAGAAGGGTTGAACGCGGGTGCCGACGATTACCTTCCCAAACCGTTTGAGTTTGATGAACTGAAAGCCCGGCTCAGTGCGATTATCCGCAGAAAGGACGGCAGAACGACAGACCAGATCAGCGTCGACGGATTTCATCTCAACGCCACCTACCGAACGCTTACCACGCCCGACCAGAAAGAGTTCAGACTGACAGCTACGGAATTCCGCCTTTTACAGTGTTTCCTCCGTTCACCGGACCGAGTGTTTTCCCAGGACGAACTGGTTGAATCCCTCTACAACATAGAAAGATGCCCCACCAGAAATGTCGTTCAGGTTTACATAACCCGGCTTAGAAAAATAATAGGGGTCAATAAAATAAAAACATTGCGTGGCCAGGGCTACTACTTCGAAAAAGATCCTAACCGCTGAACGCCCGAGTGAACCAACCAGGTTAAAATATGTCTGCTCCGAAAAGTATCCGCAGAACAGCCATTCAGTATGGTGCTGTTTTCAGCCTCGTATATTTTACTCTGATATTCTTTTCACACACCTACGTGATAAAGCAACTATCGGACGAGTCCAGGAAGCAACACCTGAACAAAGAGCTGGGAAACTTTCAGGCAATCATTGAGGCTGAATCCCCCACAACCGACGACCTCAGCAACATGATCAATCAGTTTGAAATGCTTCTGGGGCATGCCATCGTCATCGAAACGGCTAGCGGAAGCGTCCTGGCGAGCCCGAACTTTGACCAGAGCCAACTGCAGGGCGCTGCAGAGAAGCCCGAGGGTTTCATCCACATAGCGCAGGGTGCGAACACGCTTTTCGGGCTCAAACGCATTTTCTCCGCCAGTGAAAAACTGGCCTCAATCAGCGTTCTTGAAACCGAGGGGGCGCTCTCTGAACGACCGCTGAAGGCTCACCTGACATTGCTCGGCGCCTCGGCCGTTCTTCTCGCGATACTGCTGGCCCTGATTGGAACCACTACACATCTGACGTTAAAGCCCATCAGTAAGATAAAAGAGGACCTGAGACGGCTCCAATCCGGGAAACAAAGTCGCCTGAACCCTCACGTACCGGAAGAGTTTCGTCCGCTGATCCGCCAGCTCAATGATTTGCTTGAGCTGTCAAACCGTCGTCTGGACCGCCACCGCCGCCTGAACTCCGACCTCTCTCACCTGGTCAAAACCTCCATTTCTGCCAATCTTGCCATTCTGTCGGATATCGATGCCTTGCCTCCGTCCCGGGGGGATATTGTATTCATGGCCTCTAACTTGCGGGAGCTTGACAAATCCCTGAACTACAGGATGAGCAAGGCAGACATATCAGGCAGACAGATGGGACGAACGTGCATGCCGGTTGAAATCACGGCAAGTGTCATCACCGTCATGGAAAAAATATTCCCTGATACGGTTTTCCGCCTCCACACCACCTTACCCGAAAACTTCAATTGGCCTATGGAGCGGCAGGATCTTTCAGAGCTGCTTGGCAATTTACTCGAAAATGGTGGGAAGTGGTGCCAGACAACCGTCGACGTTACAATCGTCCGCACGTCATCAGGACTCTCCATAGAAGTAACGGACGATGGCCCCGGAATTTCTCCCGAGGCGGCAGCCACTGTCATGGACAGGGGCACCAGGCTGGATGAAACGGTCGCCGGATTTGGACTCGGATTGTCCATCGTGTCCGAGATTGTCGAAGACAACCTCGGACACCTGGAAATCGGATCCTCGAAAAACGGAGGAGCCAGGATTCTGATTTTACTGCCATTTCCGGACTAGATCACTGCCAAAAGGCCAGCCATCTTGAAAATCCGGCCTTCAAAGACTCAGTTTTAGCAGTAATCAGCTGCGTCATTAATCATTCTTCGAGTTTAATTCAGAATCAACGGGGTCATTCTGGCTGTCTGTTGGCGGAAGATCGATCGAGAATAGCTGGTACCGTTCGTTCTCCCCCAACTTCTGAGCGTCAGTGGCCCGCGGACCAAGAACCTCATCGACCGCATGGTTTGGAATTACTGCAAAGACCCTGGCGTACCCGTCAGCTTCCAGCAGACTGTTGAATTCTGTGGAGATGATTTCCACAGCGTCGCCCAACGAATAAAAACGTGCCGAAAATGGCATCTCACCAATGTAGAAGATCGGACTGTCCCCCGCTTGATGGATGCTCTCATACCGGCTTATCAATTGTTTCTCGGTTTTTAGTGGAATGACTCCGCTCACACTGATGAACACAACAAGGGTAATGAGAACGGGCACAAGCAATACAGCCCCCGACCTGACTCTGGACCAGGCACCTAGATCGAGCTTCGACACCCATCCGGCAATCAGAATGGCCGAGAACGGAAGAGAAGGAAGTATGTACGTCCAAAGCGTGTTGCCTGCCAGGGTGAAGAACAGCATTGGCGTTATCGCACAAAACAACAGATACAGCGTTGAGGCGTCTTGAACAGCACCAGTGAATATATCCTTTGTTTTGCCTCGCGCCGCCGCAAGGCCAAAGCCAACCAAGCCAATGATACCCCAGGGGAATGAAGCCCAAAGCCAGAATATCCAGATCATGCCCTTGGGCCGGTCATGGGCACTACCGTACAAATCGCCGGCCCACCCGGGGTCCAGAAACCGGCTAAAGTGTTCGCCAATGATGAAATAGTTGAGGAACCCTGGCGTTTTCAATTCAGCGAGCACGTACCATGGCACGGCAATCGCCAGTGTCAGAAGTGAGCCAAGAAGCCAGGGTAATTTTTTCAACGGCTGTAACCGCTGCCTGAAAATAGCAGCCCATAGCACCAGGGGGATAACGGTCAGTACAACAGCCAACGGTCCCTTTGACAACAAACCGATGGCCAGGCCCATGAAAAACCACCAGCGCCAATAGTCAGAGCGCCCTGAAAGCACAAACCACACGCTCACCAAGGAGAGGGTCGTTCCAAATACCAGGAACGTATCCGTCATGACTGCGCCGGCACTGATATAGGTGAGTACCATCGTGGAAAGCACAAGAGTAGACCATCGAGCGACCGCAGCACCGCGCGCATGATTTGCAAGGCACCACGTCAGCCATACGATTCCAATCGTGGCGAACCATGCCGGTAGCCGCAGAGAAAATTCAGACAGTCCAAATATTTTTATAGAGGCAGCCTGAGCCCAGAACGACAGTGGAGGTTTCCCCCAGAACGGAACGCCGGGTTCAAACCAGGGCGTTATCCAGTCCCCGGTTTCAGCCATTAAACGAGCGATTTCAGCGTATCGGGGCTCCGTTGTATCCACGAAAGGAAACAGCGTCATTCCGATAAAGCGACTGAACAATACGGCAGCCAGTACCCAGAACCAGGGCTCAAATCGCTTTAGCATTCTTGACGCCTCTGAAGTTGCTGATTTGGTCTCGGCTTGATACCTCTTTGTTCTCGACCACTTCTTCGGTCAGATACAGTGGTCGCTGTTTCGATTCGATGTAGGTTTTGCCCACATACTCACCAACGATACCAACGCTCACCAGTTGTATGCCGCCCAGAAAACTGATGAGGGCGATTAACGATGGGTAGCCGTCAGTCGGATCGCCGAGCATTATTGCCTTCGCTACAATCCAGACACCGAACAATCCACCAACGGAGGCGGCCAGCAAGCCGACAAGCGTTGCCCATCTGAGAGGTGACACTGAGAAGGAAGTCAGGCCTTCAAGGGCCAGGCCGACCAGGCCCGGGTAGTCCCACTTACTCTCGCCAGCCACTCTCAATGCCCGGTCGTATTCGATGATCGTCGTTGGCATACCAACCCAGGCAAAGAGTCCCTTCATGTAGCGGTTGCGCTCTCCTAACCGGAGAAGGGCATCAACTGCCCGCCTGCTCATCAATCGGAAATCACCCGTGTCGACCGGGATTTCAGTGCGACTGGTCTTATTCAGCAAGCGATAGAAAAGGTGCGCACTCCAGCGCTTGAGAAAACTCTCGCCTACACGTGATCGACGTTGCATCAGAACGACATCAAAGCCGGACTTCCAACTCCTGACCATCTCGGGAATGTATTCAGGTGGATCCTGAAGGTCCGCATCCAGAACGATCACCGCATCCCCCTTGGCATGCTCCAGCCCTGCTGTTACCGCTGCCTCTTTGCCAAAGTTGCGGCTTAGCTTGACGAGACGGATGCTCGATTTCCTTTTAATGAAAGTCCTAACAAATTCGGCACTGCCATCCTCGCTACCATCGTCCACAACCACGATCTCCGAGCGAATATCGAGGCTCGCAAGGATCGGCAATACATGCTCAAAGAATAGGGGAAGCATCGAACGCTCATTGAACACCGGAACCACCAGGGAAAGCAGCTCTGATTCATTCGGCGCACGGGAAGTCTCAAGAGGTTTGTTCATGAAACACCAGCCTTTGGTAGACAACATAGTTAAATACAGCGACAGCCGCAGTGGTTAGAAGCTGAGCAGGCACAACAGAGATTTCAAACAGTTGATGCAGGACTAAAAAGATCAGAACGTTCAGGAGAGCTGCGAGTGAACAGGAAAAGGCATATCGCCAGATGGCCTGGATGTGTGGGCGTGCGTTTGGAAAGGCCAAAGTTCGCTGCAACCAGTAGTTGGTAACCGCTCCTACAACGCTTCCAGAAAAGGTGGCTGCTACGGGGGCCATGCCAAGCAGAACCAGGCCGGACATGGCCGCCCAATGGAAAAGGGTTGCCATTCCTCCGGCGGCAATAAATCCACTTATTCTTTTAAAGGGAACCTTCTTCATCCTGGCCGACACACCCGTGGCTAACCATCGTGCCCGATGTTTCAACAACAATTCCGGAAATGGTGAACATTGACTCTTCAGAAACATCGGGCACCAGAATCACAGTCACAGCCTTCTTTCTAGGAGCAAAGTTCAACAGCAAGACCCTCGTCTCCGTTAAAACGGGCGGAATTACACTTCCATGCATGTAACCGCAACTATGCATTTCCGCCTCACATCTACCGCTGAATATCACCCACCTTGGCTCTCGAAAAGCGACCGAACAGAACCGGCAAAACAAACAGCGTCAGGAAAGTTGCGGTGATAAGGCCGCCAACAATCACGCTGGCCAGTGGCTTCTGGATTTCAGCACCCACGCCCGTCGACAACAGCATCGGTATCAAACCGAGCGCCGAGGTTATTGCTGTCATCAAGACAGGACGTAAACGGGAGACGGCACCTTCAAACACCGCGGTATCCACGTTCAACCCATCCTGTATTCGCTGATTGATGCTTTCGACCATAACGACCCCGTTAAGCACCGCCACACCAAACAGTGTGATAAATCCAACGGAACTGGGCACTGAAAGATACTGGCCGGAGACCCAGAGCGAAAAGACACCACCAATTACGGCAAGCGGCACGTTGACCAGAATCAACAGCGCTTGACCAACCGAACTGAAAGCGAAGTAGAGCAACAGCGCAATCAGCCCCAGAGATACAGGTACCACAATGGTCAATCGTTTCTGAGCTCGCTGCTGGTTTTCGAACTGACCACCAATATCCACCGAATAGCCGGGGGGAAGGTTCACTTCTGACGCGATAACATCCTGAATATCGGCAACCACACTGCCCATATCACGACCCTGCACATTGGACTGAATGACCACACGGCGCTGAACGTCGTCGCGGCGCACCTGGGGCGGGCCGGACTCAATAGACACATCGGCCACATCGCCGAGTCTCACCCAGGCTCCGGACGGTGCCTGTAACCTGAGATCAGCAATGGCATCCCGGTCTTCGCGGAAACGTTTGGCCAGGCGCACATAGATATCGTACCGCTCATTTCCGTTGATGATCTGGCCCGCGGCGGCACCACCCAGTCCGTCCCGGACGACACTCATCACATCCGACACGGCGAGTCCGTACCGGGAGAGTGCCTGACGGTCTGGCTGAACCACCAACTGCGCTTCACCGGCAATCTGCTCCATGGCCACGTCCCGGGTTCCCTGAACTGTTCGGACCGCCGCTTCGATCTGCTGGCCTTTCTCCGCCAGCACCTTGAGATCCGGGCCAAAGAGTTTGATGGCCAACTGCGCGCGGACACCTGACAACAGTTCATCAACCCGGGTCCCGATAGGCTGAGAAAAGTTAAACAGTAGCCCCGGGTGCTGTTCGAGCTTCTCCTCAAACAGGGCCTGCAATGCATAGCGGTTACTGGCGCTGGTCCACTCGGCTGTTGGCTTAAGGCCGATATAGATCTCGATGTTGTTCACAGGCTCCGGATCGCCGCCTATTTCCGCCCGCCCCGCCCGGGACAGCGCGTAGGTCACTTCTGGAAATTCCATCAGCATGGCTTCCAGTTTTGGCGCCACTTCAAGCGCCGTATCAAGGCTTGATGAAGGGGCCAGGGTCACCCGGAGGTTAATCGTTCCCTCTTCCAGTTCAGGCACGAACTCCGTGCCGAGTCGTGGCACAACCAGCGCCGCCAGCACAACAAGAACAGCCGCCGCGCCAACAACCACGCGGCTATGCTTCAGTGACCAGGCAAGCCCCATGCGATAGAGCTTTTCCAGGGGTTTTAGAATGAAGCTTTCCCGCTCCCGGATACCCTTACGGAACATGTATGACGCCAGCGCGGGTACAACCACCAGAGCGACGATCACCGCCGACACGATAGCCAGCATGATGCTGATTGCCATTGGCTGGAACAGCTTGGCTTCCACACCTTCAAAGCTGAACAGAGGCATGAAAACGACCAGGATAATCGCCGTCGCGAAAAAAATCGGCCGCGCCACTTCCCGGCCGGCTTCCTGGAGACGAAGGGCAATGCCATGATCATCGTGTGACGCGTCCAATGGATCGGGGTCATCTCCAGCCAACTCATCCCGATGGGCGTCATGCTCAGCATCAGGATGGGTCAGATGCTTGAACATGTTCTCAACCATAACAACAGAGCCATCCACCAGCATGCCGATTGCCACAGCAATACCGCCCAGAGACATCAGGTTGGCCGAGAGACCGAACCAGGCCATGATCATCAGGGCAATCCCGATGGAAATCGGTATTGAAAGCAGCACCAGCGTTGTTGCCCGCAGATTCATCAGGAACAGGGCAAGCACGATCGCAATAAACACAAAAGCCAACAGAAGCGCATTGGTCACCGTCTCTACGGCCTTGGTCACCAGATCCGCCTGGTTGTAATAGGGCTCAAAACGAACCCCACTCGGAAGCGCCTGATTTATGCGATCAATGCGGGCCTCGATGCCGTCGATGGTGGCTTTTGTGTTGGCCCCCATTCGTTTGAGTACAATGCCAGAAACCACTTCACCCAGTTGTTCAACCTGACCGGCTTCATCCTTCCGGGTCATGGTTACCGCACCCTGGCGAATTTCAGTGCCCAGCGCTACCTCGGCGACATCGTTCACTGTCACTGTAATGCCATCACTGGTTTTAACGGGCACCTGACGGATCTGCTCGAGCCCCTGCTCGCCATTACCCAGCCAGCCCATACCGCGAATAACCAACTGCTCCTGCCCGCGGCCCATATACCAGCCCCCAACATTGGAGTTGTTGTTCTCCAGGGCTTCCATGACATCGTTCTGTGATAAGTCATAGGACAGCATTCGCGCCGGGTTCAGGTTAACCTGGTACTGGCGGACCTCTCCGCCAAACGACAGGATTTCCGTAACCCCTTCAGCCGGTATCAGCAACAGTTTGACCAGCCAGTCGTGCAAGCTGCGCAATTCCATTGCGTCGTACCCCGAATCCGGGTCCGCTATCAGCAAGTACTGGTAGACCTGGCCAAGACCGGACGTATTCGGCCCCATTTCAGGCACCCCGACCCCGTCCGGAATCAGCTCCCGCGCGGCCTGCAACCGCTCGAAAACCAGTTGGCGCGCGAAATAGATATCCGTGCCCTCTTTAAAGACCACGGTGACACCAGACAACCCGGTTTTGGAGATGGACCGAACCTCCTCAACATCCGGCAACGCATACATCACCGCTTCAATGGGATAGGTGATCAGCTGCTCGACTTCCTCAGCCGCAAGTCCGGGCGCCTCTGTATTAACAGCGACCTGGACGTTTGTAACGTCGGGGAAAGCATCAAGATTCAGTTTTGGTATCTGAAACGCGGCCGTGGCGATAAGCACTGCAAGCGCAATAAGAACCAACAGGCGGTTCTGAACCGCCCAGTCGACAACTCGGTTGAACATAATGGCTCCCGGAATCAGTGGTTGTGCGGATCAAAGCCGCCTTTGGCAATCTCAGAGGCCACAAAAAATGCGCCCCGCAAAACGACTCGTTGGCCCGCAGCCAGGCCGGAAACCTCACGGAGCCCGCCAATTGAGCGGCCCAGTTCCACTTCCACGGGTTCATACTCGCCTTCGGCCTCTTCCACATAGACCGTCCAGTCGCCGTCCGCGCCACGCATCAATGCAGTCTCCGGCACGGCAAGCACCGGCTCGCTGGTCTTAAAACGAAAATACACATCTGCGAACATTCCTGGATGAAAACGATCTTCAGGATTGTCCAGCTCCAGCCTGACAATCCGCGTGCGGGTCACAGGATCAATGGTGTGGGCTTCCTGGGACACCGTTGCCACGCCCACACGACCCGCTGCCCTGACTTCGGCTTCCGCGCCCTTCTCTAGAACAATGTCGGAGCTTGCTGGCAGATGGGCTTCTACCCAAAGCTCACTCTCATCAGCAAGAGTCACCAGCGGCTGGCCAGCCTCAACTCTTTGTCCTTGCTCAAACTCATCGGTCAGTACTGCACCATCCACGCGAGCCCTGAGCATGTATTCACCGAGACTATCCACCCCGCTGGCCTTCAACGCACCAATGTCATCATCGTTCAGCCCGTAAGCAAGCAGAGTCGCCCTTGCTGCTTCAATGTTGGCTTTCGCTGTATTGAACCGCTGATCGCCAACCACGGAACGACCCAGCCCGCTGATTCGCTTCCATTCAGGAAAAGCTTTCCTGTAATCCGCCTGCGCCTGTGCCACCGTCTCACTGAACAGGGTTACCAGCGGCTGGCCCTTGGTTACGTGCTCACCCAGTTCCACGTGACGCCGCAGCACCACTGAGGCAACCCGGGGGGACACGTGATAGCTGGTATAGCCGTTGGTCAGCAGCTCACCGGGCGCGTAAATTTCATAGTCAACGCGCTTGCTTTCGAGGGTTGCTACTTCAATGCCGGCCAGATCTTTCTGTTTGGCATTGATGCTTGCGGTGGCCGCTTCTTCATGGCCACCGTTCTCGTCTTCGTGGCCGTGCCCCCCTTCCTCTTCATGATCACCTTCCTCCTCATGCTCACCTTCTTCACCATGATCTTCCTTATGCTCGCCCTCCTCACCGGTGACTTCCTGATGATCGTCGCCACTGGCAGCATGATCATGACCGGCTTCCTGATGAGCATCTTCCTCTGCCTGTACAAAAGAAAGTGGGGCTGTAAGCAACGTCAATGCGAATACTGAAATCAGAGCTTTTTTCATAATGAATATCCAGTTTCCAGACTATTGTTGGAAGGGGGTGATCAGTTCGCCAGACTGACTCAAGAGCTCAATCAGACCCAGCTGCGCCTGCTTTTCCAGTTCAATACCGGTTTTCAGGCTCTCCGCGCGCTGGCCCAGCGCCTGGAGATACTCAGAGGTGGAGAGGTCGCCGACCTGCCACTGCTTCTCAAGCAAATCAGCACTTCGCTGTACACGCCCCTGGGAGAGTTCTGTCCATCGGCTGAGTTGGGTGTCGTATCGCTTCCAGGCAGCTCGGGCGCCCGCCAGACCATACTGCTGCTTCCGATAAAGTGCCTGAAACCGAGCTTCGGCCTCTAATGATCGTCGGTTGGCAGCCTGGATTTCGGCACCGTAGTTATTACGGACATTCAGAGGGATCGAGAACGTCAGGCCAACCAGGTTCTCACCGCCATCACGCCCTCCGCTCAGCCCGACCGTGGGAGATGCCGCCGCTCTGCGACTGACCACCTCGGCTTCGCTCCGCAGCACCTGCCACCTCGCGCGGGCAGCAGCAATTGACGGATGATCCAGCAAATTGTCGTTATCGACCCTGGAAGCAAGAGCCGGCCAAATGTGCCCGGGGATCCCCCCATCCTGAGGCCGCCAATCCGGCAGAAGCTCTCTGACCCGGGCTTGCGCCTGATCAACCGCAGCCTTTGCCTGGGCGAGTTCACTGAGCTGCTGAGAAAGGCTTAAAAAAAGCAACTCTGCATCGGTACTCCCCAGGTCGCCCGCCTGCTGGCGTTGCTCAACCTGCTCCAGCAAGGCATCCAGACGGTGTTGCTGGGATTCCGCAATTTCTTCGGCACGCGTCGCCGCGCGCCACTCGACAAGCGCAAACAGCGACTCGGACGTTTGTGCCAAAACCGCCTCGTTCAAATCAGCTTCAGCGGAAAGCCTGATCAGCTTTGCCTTGTCCTTTAGCGCACCCTGTTGATCAGACCAATCGATCGTTTGTGATAGCCCTGCCTCAAAGTTGTTTTCACTGCCCGTTCTGTCTGCTCCAACAGACAGCTCCGGGTTATACAGCGGTTGTTCGCTTGCCTCAGCATCCGCATCCCGGGCTGCCGCCTGCTCTGTCGCCGCCATGACATCCGGATGCTTGCTTATCTGGCCAGTGAGCCAATTTGTCCAATTCACAGTCTCCGCTTGACCGAACAGAGGAATAGACAATAGTACTGAACACAGCAACGCCCTGGGCGAGTGCTTGCTTGCCTTCATCGACTTTCTCCCGAAGGGGTTGTTAGCCACAATTCATGGGGGCGAGACGCCCATGACAAGGTAGATAGAGGTGGAGATAGTAACTGAAAAGGTTGAAATGAACTTGAATTTGGAAGGCATTAGCTCAGGGAACTTGAAAGTGCTCCTCAATAAGGGCGGGGAGAAGCGGCATCGCGACTCATGGCCACGATGCCGCCATCCAATCTAGGAAAAGCGCTGGTTTGATGCCGGTTGAAGTGCGCTCTCGTCGGTCGCACCATCGTCGATACGAACAGCCCGAACCAGGCGGGATACAAGCACCTTACCGTCACCCGGGTGCCCTTCCTGGGTTCTGCCCGTTCTGACAATGAGTTCCACAACTTCACCAGCGACATCATCGGTCGCTACGTCTATTTCCAGCTTGACCATCTTCACTTTCTCCAGAGGCGACTCATCGCCGACCAGATGACCAAATTCGCCGAGAGACACGACAGCAATACTTGCCACCCCCTTAACTTTGGCCAGAGCATCAACCACATGCTCTGCCATCACTTCTCTGACATACGCTTTTATTTCATACATAAACCGTCTCCTGACTATCAGACTGAAACGTCACGACGTTCAGATGCAAACCACTGGTACACACTGGGCAACACCACCAGCGTCAGCAGCGTTGAAGTGATCAGACCGCCAACCACAACCGTTGCCAGTGGCCGTTGGACATTAGTTGCGGTAGGAATGCCTCTCACGAGGCACCCCCCGCACAGATCCGTACGTGCGGTATTACCGCATACGGCTCCTGCCTCGGGTGACGACGGCGAAACCGCTCGCTGGGCCAGGGGTGGAGGATACGCGGTAGCGGGAGCCAGGCATCGCGAAAGCGTTTGAAGCGTTCCCACGTCAAGCCCCGTGCTTTCTGGCTTCTGCGCCTCAACGCCTTGAACCAGGCGCGGCTGAGATGGTGCCAGAAAGCTCGAAGCGAGGCCAGATTGTATGGCACCGCGTGATAATTGTAGTACCCCTGGAGCACGGCGCACAGCCAACGAGCGGTCTCTGGAACCGGTCGATGCAGGCGCCGACGCAATTGCCTTTTCACTTGTTGCAGTTTAGCCCGTAAGCGCTTCGCGGCAGTCTGGCGCCGGATGGTGTACTTGCCTCGGCGTGTGCACGAGCAAATATGTGTCATACCCAGGAAGTCAAAGGTCTCCGGCTTGCCTGCGCCGCGCTGCTTACGGTTGATGTTGGCATAGCGGCCAAACTCCAGTAGCCGCGTCTTCTTCGGGTGCAGCGTCAGACCGAACCGATTGAGGCGTTGCGCCACGGCGGTGCGGAAAGCCTCCGCATCGTCGCGGCCTTGGAACCCCATAACGGTATCGTCGGCATAACGTACAATGACCACCCGTCCACGTGCGTGGTGTCTGCGCCACCAATCGGCCCATAGGTCAAACGCGTAGTGAAGGTAAATGTTGGCCAGCAACGGCGAGATGGCTGCGCCTTGAGGTGAGCCCTCGGCGAGATCGAGCCATTGCCCCTCATCGAAGGCGCCTACTCGCAACCATTTCTTGATCAGTCGCAGAATGCGCTTGTCGCCAATCCGGTGGCCAAGAAAGCGCATGAGCCAGTCGTGCTGGATGTGGTCGAAAAACCCCTGGATGTCCATATCCAGAACCCAGTTGACCGGTTGACTGGTCAGGCCGACCCAGAGCGCGTCCAGCGCATCGTGTTGGCTTCGCCCCGGCCGGAAGCCGTAGCTGAAGCCTTTAAAGTCGACCTCGTAAATGGCATTGAGCACCTCCACCAGTGCGCCCTGGACAACCTTGTCCTCCAGGGCAGAGACGCCCAGCAGTCTCTCACTGCCGTCCTCTTTGAGGATGCGTGCTCGTTTGACCGGCTGAGCCCGATAACTGCCCTCTTGTACACTCCGGTGCAGGTCCACGACCCGCTTCTCTGCAATCGGTGCGTAATCTTCCCACCGCACCCCGTCCACGCCTGGACTCGCATTGCGCTTGAGGCGCGCAAAGCTTCCTCTCAGGCACTCCGGCGTTAGGTGGTGCAGCAAGGCAGTAAACTGCAACGTCTTGTCCCTTCTTGCGGCTTCCCGTACACCGATCAGACCGCGCGACACGGCCCCTGGGCTCTGTGTCCCAGTCGTGGGCGCCTGAGCGGTGTTCCCCTTGGCCGAGCCCCTTCGCTCCACGAATTCCTCCGGCTTTTGGCGAGTTTGGTCTTGCTCTCGTTGATTGCCTTCGTTCATCCGCTTCTCCACTACTATGGGCTCGTCCGACTGCCCAACCGCGTTCATGCAGGTCGTTCGGGTCTTTCACCTTCACCTGCCGATCTGATGATGCACTACCCACACCACCAGATACGCGCTGGGCTCTCCCAGGTTCCGTGCATGCTGTATAGAGCTGCGTGCTCAGGGTCTATGACTCCGTGGGGCCCGGCCGGGACTTGCCATTTGCGCCTCGGCCAGTGTTGCCTTCCGTGAACGGGCATACCGTCGGCACCCCAAGGGCGAGAATTTTCGGAGCTCAATACCTGGCCCACAACAACCCCTGTCAACGCTTGCCCACTCCGGTTACCCGTCGCGGCCATGACTCGGGGCCAAGGCGGCTGACCAGCCTTACCTCGTAGCGCATTTCCAGCGCCACCAACATGCCAGATTAACCTGGCGCATCGCCCGGATTTCTCATGAGGGGATAAAAGAAAGCGGCTGAAAGTGCTATAGTTTCAGGACCTTACACCGTTCACCAAGCACCAACAGCCGCTATCCAAAATGGTACCTGAAAAACTGACCTTCTCGCC
>NZ_RKKU01000038.1 GCF_003797945.1 Pseudomonas neustonica | reverse complement strand
ATTGCTGAGGCTGACACTCTGGAGAAGCTGGAACAGTTGCTTCCATGGAATACAGCACTGGAGCCGGTTGTGAAAAAAGTGGCCCAGTTCGATTAAGGGCAAGTGGGTCGATTTAGAGGCGCTTACGATGTTCAAGAGTAGAGGGGCAGGCTAGAACTATGTGTGCATTTCCAATTCGCACAGGCTTTAGCTAGCCGTCGGAGTTGGAGTCACTGTTCGAATCGAGATCCGATTTGATGCGCTTCAAGAGCGTTTGAACGGTCATTTCCGGTTGATCTCTGAGGTATGACGCGACCAATACTGAAATTGGATGCACGTCTAAATGTTCTGAGATTTTCTCAACCCCGTCGATGGTGTGTTTTTTTAAACCGAGATCCAGCTCGCGAGAAATTCGCTCATGTTTCATGTCTTAATCTCCTGTGATGACCCCGCTTTTCTGGTCCGGAATTTGGCCGTTGTAAACGTGGTAGTGAATCAGGACTATTAAAACAGACATCAGTAAAACTCAAAATGAACACTATAGTGCGCGCGAGTGGGTAACTTATGTACTCGATGAGTTGCTTCGGTATCTAGTTGGACGGATCAAAGACGGGACGATCTGGAAACGCTGCGCGGCAACCGCATTAATGCGATGCCGCTAACGGCAACGGAGATAGTCCCAACCAATTGCCGAGAATGCACATACTGAGCAGCCGATTGTGGTCAATCCGTAACCTGAGGCTAGCCTAGGTCGGAGCTCTGAGGATGCTGGGGTAACTCTTCTGTATCAGTCGACGACATCGAGATCCGATTTAACGCGCTCGAAGAGGGCGTCAATCGTAGTACCCGGATTTGCAGCCAAGTAGGTAGCTACCATTATTGATACCGGATGGATTTCCAGCACGTCTGAGATCTGCTGAATTTTGTCGATGGTTGGAGACTTCAATCCCCTCTCTAGCGAGCTCATGTAGGTACGGCTGCTAATGTCTGAAAAATCCTCTTGGGAGAGATTTCTCTTATTGCGTAGTTGTCTGAGAGCGACGCCAAATGCCTGCTTGAGATCCATATTCCACCAAGAAAATGGTCTTGATACAGCCTTTGAACACTATAGTGCTACAATCTATAGGGTTCGCAAAAGGTGCGAGACGAGCTATCGGTTGCGTACATTGGCCTAATAGGGTGAGCTTGTAGGCGTTCATAACCCTGGCCAGTATCCACATCGACCGAAGCGATCGCATAAAACGTGTATCAGTTTTGACGAATTTGTTCGTGAAGATGTACGCACTGGCTTTGTGTTATGGCGTGATATGGCGGCGCCTGGATAGGTCTAGCAGTCAGTTCAGGTCTACCAGTGCTGAGAACCTGAAAACCCGCTATCCATTGCGTAAACCGCACCGAAATTTAATCGGCCTCCGACTTGGAGGCCTTTGGAGTGACAGATGACACTGCCACATGAAAGGACAAGATCACTTGTTCAAGCTGGAGAATTGCTGGCCGAGATTTCCAAAGATCATTCGCTTCCCGATGAAATCAGGGCTCAGGCCAAAGTGGTCCTGCGCCATTACCCATCGAGTAAAGAGATTTTTCTCATAGGTAAACGCGATGAAATGGCCGACGATCCTTTTGGACCATGGCTTTCATCAGATACAAAAAGCTGAGAGATCCGATCTTGTAAGAAATGCACAGCAGAAGCAGATTTTCCGAGCTCGACTAAGTAGCTTATGAACACTATAGTGCTACAACCTATAGTGTTCATTAAGGGGGGGGAGGGTCGTGTATTGGATGCGCAAAATGACCAAGCAAGAAGAGCAAGCCGAAGAGGGAGCATGCTTATTAGATTTAGGCATCACTTCAACAATCCCCGAGCTAACATTTGTTTTTGCTTATTTAGAGCCAGAGGATGAAGAGGGCAACTGGTCGCTACGTTCAAAAATGATTAATAACCTTGATGTCATGGGTTCTACCCCGTTACTGCGGACACTTTTGAAAAGAGGCACAATGTGCCAAAGGAGTGTTCATGTCCAAACGCAGAAGATACAGCCCCGAATTCAAGCGCGAAGCCATCGCGCTATCTCGCCAGCCAGGTGCCAATTGCCGCCAGGTGGCCTTAGAGATTGGTATTAATCCCAACCTGCTGTCCCGGTGGGCGCGTGAAGCCGAAGGGGAGCCAAGCAAGGCCTTCAAGGGCTCGGGAACGCCGCGTGACGAAGAGCTTGCGCACTTGAAGCGCGAACTGGCACGGGTAAAAAAGGAACGTGATTTTTTGCGCGAAGCGGCAGTGTTCTTTGCAAAGGAGTCGTCCTGAGGTATCAGGCGATTCAACACTGTCGCAGTCTTTTCCCGATACGTCTTATGTGTCGTTGCCTGAAGGTATCGGCCAGCGGCTATTACGCTTGGGCATCTCGTCCGCAGTCCAGCAGGGCAACAGCGAACGAGAGTCTGTTGCAGCGGATCAGAGAGATTCATGATGACAGTGGCGGAATGCTTGGGTCGCCCCGTATGCACGAAGACTTAGCTGCCGAAGGCGTTGCAGCCAGCCTGAATCGGGTTGCAAGGCTAATGGCTAAGCACGGCATTCAGGGTTGGCCCCGCAGGAAGCGAGGACGCCTTGGACGCGCATCAAATCGGCCACAAGGTATTCAGAATCATCTTGAACGGGATTTCTCCGCACTGGAACCTGATACCAAGTGGGTCACTGACATAACGGAGATCTCCACGCAGGAAGGAAAACTATTTCTCTGCGTGGTCCTGGATTTGTTCAGCAAGCTGATCGTCGGCTGGTCTATGCACCACAGGCAGGATCGGCAGATGGTAATCAGAGCCGTTCAAATGGCTGTCTGGCAACGTCAGGGCAAAACACCGGTGATATTGCATTCAGACCGAGGCAGTCAGTTCACCAGCGGTGATTACCAGCGATACCTAGGCAGTAACGATTTGGTCAGCAGTATGAGCGCGGTTGGCCATTGTGGAGACAACGCCGCCTGTGAGGGGTTCTTCGGAATGCTGAAACGAGAGCGGGTACACCATCGGCGTTACCGTACGCAGGACGAGGCAAGAGCTGACCTATTTGAATACATCGAGCTGTTCCATAATCCCAGGATGCGACGTAGAGTTGCTGCTCAGGATCGAAAACTTACAGCCGTTTTATAACCGTCCGTGGAAACGGGGTAGAACCCTTTTAAACCTGTGAAATTACCGTAATGGGGAATGGAATGAAGTTAAAACTACTGGTAATGGCAGTGCCTTTTGCACTGGCAGGCTGCGGCTTCGTTAAAGACCAGAAGCTCAATTTTGCTCATCAGGAGTATATGCAGGAGTGCTTTGCAACTTTTTCTAACAGTTGTAACGACAAAGCTATCGACTACAATATCATGCTTCTAGAAGCAATTCAGAACAAAATGATTGAGACAGGGCCTGAGAGTCTAGATCTCAAAGGGGAAAGTGCTGAGAGATTTGAAGAGCATGTAGAAAAATCCATCGGAATAATGGTCGAGCATTTTGAAAGCATAAGGCCGGGCTTTTTTACTCGTGTATTCATGGGTAGGTTCGAGCCATTTGATGGGACGTCTGTAAGAATTATTGAGGCATCAGATGCGGACGAACTTTTTAGTGTAATCCTTGATGAGTATGCGAAGCGGCTCCTGGAAAACAGAAAGAAATTACAGGAAATTTGGGGAAAAACGCCGAATATGGTTTCCGAGGCGCCAGAGCCTGTCGAACCTCTCAACGAGGAGCCCATTCAAACTGCCTCGCAAGAGGTGAAGGCAAATGGGCTTAAGGTAGCGGTTGACGCGGCGATTATTGAGCACGCACAGCAGGATGCCGCCAGCGAATACAGCGAAGCTCGCCGTTACCTGCAGGTAGATATCGACGGAAACGGCAGCAGTGATGCATTTGTGATGTACACTCTTGAGCCAACTAATGGTGGTAATTACAGCAACCAATATCTTGTTCCCTTCATCCATAACGGTGATAAGTGGGAAGCTAAGACACGCCTCGATATCATGAACTCCGCCTCTGATTTGGCTGACGAAGGTAATGGCGTTCTGAGCTACATCGAGCTCTCTCACGGCCCAGATGATGCAAATTGCTGCCCATCTATGGAGACAAGGCTTCTGTATAAGTGGAATGGCTCTGTCTTGCAGGAGTACAAAGATGATGGTGCAGTGCCGACACAGGCATCATCCCTACCTCTTGCTGAACCGCCTTTCTACTCAGTGCTCACGCTGAATGATCCATCGGACGAAAAAGAAGGGATGACCAAGCGAGTTTTAGAGTGCAGTATGGCCTCAAAGCTTGTTGGGCAGTTAGAGTCGATAGATATCATCGCAGATAAAATTAATCGGACCGGTTTGGCCAATGCTATTAACCCGAACCCAGAAATTATGGCCGATTACCATCTGATGATTAAAAATGATTGGTCGCTAAAAGATATGAATCGAGCAAGCCAAGATGAGTATTTAGTGGGGATCTATAATTCTGAATTCTGCCATAAGCTCCACGAGCAGCCGGAAATTCAGGCTTTCGATGTCCCATCCGATTAGTCTCAGTCTAGTCTTTAGGTTCACTGAACTCGCACGTATGGCCCTGCTGAGGGGCTATACCGCGTTTAACATCCATTTCAACACCTGATTGTCAACGCCGGTTTAAAACTGACCCACTAACCGGCGATATCGCCAGTTTAAAACGGGTAGAACCCCCGGTGGAGCTCAGCTGGAGAAACAAACACAGAATGCTTTTGCTTGAAATGCTGCCGCTTGAAAGCCTCGGGGGTTGCGCAAGCGGGGCGTGGTAATAGTCCAAACTCTGGTCGCGTCCATTGTCAAAGACGATTCTAAGTGACAATCAGCCTTCAGCAAGAAATGTTTTGGTCAATAATTGAACTCCAACTTGCGAGCTTCGGATTGAGGCTTCCTCAGGATATTTCAGGGGGTTGCAAACAGGAATATCCACAGATTGTGTGGGTAACTGAATGGGTGCAGCCTGGTGATCATTGGAGAATGGCCAGCAGGCTGCGGAACTTTAGATTCAGACGTAATTTTTGCCTGATACGGTCCTTAAAGGCTTCCCTTTAAAGACTGGCGGCCCGTTGATAGTCATCGTCACCTTCTCCCCTGAGCGTGTAAGCCAAGGCGTTGCTTCCGACATTTTTCGAGAAGTCTGTCCACTGGGGTTTATGTTAACTTCATCTCCATCGATTTCGATGATGCCTAGAACATAGGTGTAAACGAGGCTACTGCCGAAACCAGATTGAAACTCAAACGCACACTCAACGACTTGCTCATCATACTCCATCCGCATTTTTGGCTTGAGTGAGGCCACAGATACAGCGCCATTAGCAAGAGCAGAGTACACGCTGCAAACCAACGCCACTTTCCCACCCAGTAGATGAGAGATGCGTGGGTTGATATGAACAGTTTCTGTTGCCGGCTCTTTCACGCTGGCCGTAATCACATCACCTTGGTGAAGGACATAGGGCGCCTGATCGAATGATCCTGCCCGCTCGGGAGCTTGGATGATCGACATCTGGCCATTCGGCCGCAAGATGCCTATGCGTAGGTCAAGATCGTCGTTATCCAGTCCATCGTTGTTGTCTACCCATGTAGCGCTGACTTTAATGAACTCTGGAGATGATGGGCCCTTGGCCAGGCTGATTTTGTGCATGTCGCTAGGCTTGGAAAGCGATACAACCGTTTTGGTTATGTCTATTTTTGGTGCAGGTGCAGGTGCAGGTGCAGGTGCAGGTGCAGAATCCTCTTCCACTTCTACACCGTACATTTGGCACAAGCCTGCGAGACCAGATTCGAATCCTTGCCATACAGAGCGAGCCTTGGTTCGGCCGTTGCGCGTGTACAGCTCAAGAGCGATGATGCCTGACTCCCTATCGAATCCCGATGGTGCGAGCTCGACGACTTGACCATCAACCTCGATCTTTGCGCTCAGGCCTTGGACTGCGGCAAACCCTGTGCCCGTGCCATCCTGTGTCAGGGTAATGGCCACCCGAGCTATATGCTGCGGCAGGCGAGACAGATCAAAGTCGATACTGTGCTTCAGCTCATTGCCTGAGGTGATAGGCGGGATGTACGTTGCTGCTCCAGACTGATGCGCTGGGGTATTGAAAAAGACCATGCCACTGTCGTCTACGACTTTACCGGCTTCTGTAAGCAAAAAGGCAGTGAGGTTCACATCAATGCGGTTATCTGCGATGTGGTGGACCGTCACCTTGCCCTTTGCTGAGTTCAGCGCAGTGTTTTCACCTTGTTTCAAGGTTTGACTCATATCTTTTCCTTATATTGAAGAGCGCACCATTTAGGGAACAATCGCGCTGGTAATGGGTTTGACTCTAACGCCCGGCTTCCATTGGCTTTTAGGTAGAGGCAGGCCGAGTCGAGAACAGCTGAAAACTCCTGCGAGATTGATACCGGAGAGTGCTGTGTAGGCGATACCTCCAGAATACCGAAGGTTGATCTCCAGTAGATGAGGCTGTCCCTCTGCATCGTCTTTCGTTTGAACGCTGACTATTCCATCTAGCTTGAAGTGCTCACTTGCCCTGATGGCCAGGTCAACAGCAGGGCCATCAGCTTCGAACTCCTGGTAAAGCCCCTTCTTACGGCGTCCCACCCACGAGATAGCCTTGCCATCCTGAATCACGATGTCGGTCGACACTTCATCACCGGTGAAGTAGGGCATGACTAGTTGCGGGCGCACCTTAGTCGACTTTGCGTAGAGGTCGCAGTAAGCATCGAACGATATTCGTCGACTGTCTGGGAAGGCTAGGCAACAGAAAGGGTCTGATTCCTCATCAAACACCCAGAAACCAGCTCCGAAAATCCCAGTCACGGGCTTGATGCAAACGTGGCCGTCCGACTCCGATCTGAACTTGCTGTAAGCGCCCTGGAGGGATTGAACACAGTCCACCTCAATGCCTGGGACGACAGGTATATCAGCTGCCTGACACTGCTTGGTGAAATACGCTTTGGAGTCGATGGCTAACTGTTGCGGATGTGATACACCGGTCACAAGGTCGATTCCGGCCTGATCGAACTGCTCCCGAAGGACTTCAAAATGCTCAAGCCCTTTGCACGCCATAACGACTTTAATTCCGCGCATTATGGCCTCTTCTAACGCCCACAACGCTCGCTTTTCGGCATCTAAAGGCTCGACCAGAGCGACATCTGCAAACGACGTAATTTCAGGACGATCCTGTGAATGCGAACCGTACACGGTGATTTCAGGATGCAAGGCGGCGCGTGCCCCCTGCAATACCTCGCGCAAACTTGATGGACCTTCTAAGAACCAGATCACTAATTTCTCCTAACGACAGTTTCCGGCTAAGCGATAACCGGCAGAAGCTGCGGCTGCGGCGCTTGGGAATTCAACGCGATTGTTTGCTCCGATTCGGTTGTAGCTCGGGCAGTCAGGGCGATGGTATATATGAGAACGCCGATTGCCCCGTACGCCACCAGGCGATATTGCTCCAGTGTGGGTTGACGCTGCCAGTGATGGTGTGGCTTGACGTGGGCGTGTAGCGACGCTGGAAGAACGACTGATGGTTGCAGGTACAACATTGGTAGAAGCGTCTAAGCGGGCGCTTCCTAGGGCAGCGTAGAGCGGAGCATGGTCTGATACTTCCGCGCGACTCCGCTCATGATTCCAGCCGATGATCACCGGGAAGTCGATGATGCCGGCTGACGCTATTTTGAGCGTTGTTTCGCGGTCCACCCACATATTGTCGTACAAGTTCGCGTACCGACCGTTAACGGAGGAAAGGGTACTGGCCCCGCTTTTTATTAAAGGACGTGCATGCTGTTTCAGAGGTGCCCAAGCGGGGTTGTTTGGCGGCAGGTTGAAGTCGCCAACAAGTAAGCGAGGTGTGCCTGGATAAACTTCACCTAACCACATCCAGTAGTCAGCGAGCGCTCGGATTTCCGGTGTTCTGTCAGAAGCTGACTTGCCGTAAACAATGTGGACCGTGCCAACGGCGATCTTGCTTTGGTCCCGCTTGGAGCGGAACTGAGCAGAGAAGGGCTCGCGCATAAAGCGATCGCCACGGTCGAGGAATACCACCGCGCCTTCGTCATACTCTATAGCGCTGTCTCGATAGGCAAATGCGTACATCTCTTTGTACGAAGAGCTGCCAATCGCGTGACTCGCGATGGTCGACCACGACTCTCCGGATTGCGCCTCGATGGCACGCTCAAGACGCTCTAGCCCGTCTTCTGTCATGACCTCTTGCAGTGCGAGCAGGTCAACTCTCTTAGCGACTTCAGCTAAAGCAGTGAAGTTTTGACGATCGCCGTGGCCCATGCGTTTGACGTTCCAGGTGCCGACAATAATATCGGATGCCGATGCCAGTCCGGAAAGTGAGAAAATGGTAAGAATAAGGTATGTGCGGAGAAGGCTGGTGAGCTGACGCATTGCGAGTAATTGGTTTCCTATGGTGCTTTTATGAGATGGAGCGCTGAGCCGGCTACGTGCGTCGCCGGCGGGGCTGTTCAGAGGTTATTTCGGATATGTGAAACGTCTCGGCGACCTTTGATCCATTGCTTGGGGTTGAAGTGGCTTCCGCTCTTATTGACCACCAATTGGGCAACGATGGGTGTTACGACGGTCAAAATGACGAGCGCGATGCCACGGGACTGTCGACGTTGTGCTGCATTATTCCCGGAAGGGTTCAGCAGGGATACGAGACTAAATACCCAGAGCACGGCCAGCGGCAACTTCGTACAAAGCGCTAGGAGCGCATAGGGAATATTAAAGTTGTTGGCCTTCAAGGTATTCATAAGGCAAAGGATAAAAAGCCCGGTTGAGACTATGCCGCAAATGATCATCGCGTACTCTGGACGCCCCCCTAGCAGATTGACGAAGACCAAATATATGACTACTGCAGATGCGGGTATTAAAAAGCACTCGCCCAGGTCATTGTAATCTTGGAAGACAACGATTTTCCGATTCTCTCCCCATCCCATTACGATCCCGGTAATGACAACGAGGAAAACAACTATCAGCGCTATGTTGTAGTAGTCCATTTTTTACATCCTTTGCTCTGAGCAAAAAGAAGGGCCGCGATCGATGGCGGCCCTTCTGGGGAAGCGAGTTAAATTAACCCACATCAACGCCAAAGTTGGTGGCCAGCGGCGCCAAGCCGCCTGCAAAACCTTGGCCATTGGCGCGGAATTTCCACTCGCCGTTGTGACGGTAGACCTCACCGAAAACCATGGCCGTTTCAGTAGACGCATCTTCACTGAGGTCGTAACGAGCAATCTCGCTGTTATCGGCCTTGTTGAGGACGCGAATGTAGGCCTTGGAAACTTGACCGAAGTTCTGGTTGCGGGCCTCCGCCTCGTGGATCGTGACGCTGAATGCCAGCTTCTTGGCTTGTTCTGGCAGGCCGGCAAGGTTCACGGACACGGTTTCGTCGTCACCGTCACCCTCGCCGGAACGGTTGTCACCGTTATGAACAACGTTGCCGCATTCGGAAACCTTGTTGTTGTAGAAAATAAAGGCCTTGTCGCTCAGGACCTTTTCGTTCTCGCCGAGCATGAATACCGCTGCGTCCAGGTCGAACTCCTTACCATCAGTAACCCGCGGATCCCAACCCAGACCCACGATCACATCAGTCAGACCAGGTGCTTCCTTGGTCAAGGAAACGGAACCGCCTTTAGAAAGAGAAACTGCCATTTGATATTCCTTCTTTTGCTTCGTGAAGCGAGGCTCAGAGAGCCAGGCCGTATTGTTGTCCCAGTGCGCGCAGGCCGCCGCTGAAGCCTTGCCCAACAGCGCGGAACTTCCACTCCGCACCGTGGCGGTAGAGCTCGCCGAAAACCATAGCAGCCTCGGTGCTCGCGTCTTCAGCCAGGTCGTAGCGAACCACTTCAGCGTTGGTTTCAGAGTTCACCACGCGGATAAACGCGTTGGAAACCTGACCAAAGTTTTGCCGGCGCTGATCGGCGTCGTGGATGGTGACAGTGATGACAATCTTGTCGACATCAGCAGCAACCTTAGAGAGGTCGATCAGCAGCGACTCGTCGTCGCCGTCGCCTTCACCGGTGCGGTTGTCGCCGGTGTGCTCAACGGAGCCGTCGGGAGTGCGCATTTGGTTGTAGAAGATAAAGTCCGCGTCAGAGCGAACCTTGCCGCTGGCATTCAGCAGGAATGCAGACGCATCGAGGTCAAAATCTTGGCCATCAGTAGAGCGTGCATCCCAGCCCAACCCAACGAGGATCTTCTTCAGGCTCGGGTCGGTTTTCGACAGAGACAGGTTCCCACCTTTTTGAAGTGACAGGGCCATTTAAAACTCCTTTCTACGATCTATTGATTAACGAATAAACTGCATCTACTTGTACTTTTTCCCGTAGATGCAAATGATCTTACTACTTTCTTAATTTCCACCTAATTACTCAGGCGGCTTCCGACTCGGAATCTTCGTCCTTGCGCTCAGGGAACAGCGCACTGGCGATGATTCCGACAGCAAGCACTCCCAAAACAATGAACAAGCTGGTGTTGGGGTCGATGCTGTAGCCGTGATGGAAAAGGTGATTGGTTGCGTTCAGCGTGAGCTTGGCGCCGATAAAGAACAGCAAAACAATTACGGCCTTCTCCAGATGCACGAGATACCGCTTCAGGGCTTCCAGTACAAAGTACATGGTCCGCAGGCCAAGGATCGCAAAGATCATTGCTGAATACACAATCAGAGGCTCGCGGCTCACTGCAATGACCGCTGGTACGGAGTCAAATGCAAATAGCACGTCAGAGACCTCGACGACACAAACGCACAGGAACAACGGGGTGGCGAAGAGCATGCCTTTTTCTGGCAGGGAGATGCCGTTGTTCTCAGGCTTCTTCATCTCTTCCGTCAATTCGTTGCGGCGCACGAAAAAGTTGTGGCCGTGGAGCTTTGGCCAAACAGGGAAGAGCTTCTTCGCAAATCGGTACGCGATGTGCTGAGAATAGTCCTCTTCTTCATCGCCATCATCGCCGCTGCGAAGCATCATCACTGCAGTCCAAATGACGATCGCTGCAAAAACGATCTCAACCCATGGTCCGAAAACGAGAAGACCCGTACCGATTGCGACGAACACCATGCGGAACACGATTGCGCCGATAATGCCCCAATACAAAACCCTATGCCGCAACCCTTGAGGGATCTTGAACCAAGCAAAAATCGCCATAAAGACAAACAGGTTGTCGACGCTGAGAACTTTCTCAAGTGCGTAGCCGGTAAGGAATAGGCTCGCTACCTCAGGACTATGACTGACATACAGGAAGCCGGCGAAGCCCAGAGAAAGAAGGATCCAGAAGATCGACCAAGCGGAAGCTCCAGCCAAAGAGATTGGCTTATCCTTGCGGTGTGTTGCCAGGTCCAGCAGCAAAGCGCCAACAGCTAAGCCGATGAAAACCGCAATTGTGGTCGGGGGGAAGCCGATAGCAGTGCTGACGGTTTCGGTTGCAGCAGGGTTGGTCAAAGGCACGGTAGTTTCCTTTAAAGATCGAAATCGGAAGGCGTCAAGCCAAGCTCAGCGCACAGAAGCCGGCAAACGCCCTTTTCCTGGTCATCGAAGTTGCCGTCAGAGGCGCCGATGGCAATGCACACCCGTACGAGCAGGCGCGCCTGCTCGGGCTTGCCTCGAATCTTACCGACAACGGCCAATGCCTCAGCGCGGCCGATCTGTTCATCGAACTCGAACTTTTCACAGGCATTGTTGAAAGTGGCAATCACCTTGTTCATGTCGAAGACTTTTAGCTCGTTGGAGCTTTTGATGAAGCCGCTCATTTTCAACTTCTCGGCAGAGCTAATTTCGCCGTCAGCAGCGGCAACCAAAGCACAACCAGAGACAACGGCTTCCATGAATTCTTTGTTCTTGTACTTGCCAACCTCAGTGGTCAGTTTGTCGCGGGCCGCCATAGCGTTATTTTTCAACCAATCCAGCATTTCAGGTACCTCATTACAGGTGGGTAGGGCTGCTATGCAGCCCTGCTTTATTTAGATCCTGCTCGCCAACTCAGACCCCATCCATAGGCTTGGTCCAACTTGGAGTGCCCTGCGAAGAACCTTACTTCACGGTTTACTCGCACGGTTCCGTTGATGTTTTCCAGCAGCGCAATAGCGCACATACCTTGTTGTCCGCCTTCTTCATTAAGGCGTACTTCAATTGGTGGCTGTCCAGGCGCGTAGATCGTTACTACCGCGTCTGTTGCGTGCCAGCTTGGTACGCCCTCATAGATAAAGCAAAACACAATAATGCGTTTCACCTCTGCCCAGCGCGAGCCGTTAATGCGCAACCACTCGCCGTCTGCGCTGGCACCGGTGCGGTCATCGCCCATCAGCTCAATAAACGGTTCATCGCGATAACTGCCGAAAGAGTTTCCGAGCGCTTGAACTGCGCCAATCTCACCGTTCTTCAACTCGTACAGGCATCCGACGTCAAGGTCGACCCCTTTGGCTTTCCCAAAGCCGAAGAGTCCCCCCCCCTGAGAGCCACGATTCCAGTTGAGGTTGACTTTGATTTCGCCGAAGTTGCCGTCCTTTTTTTCAAGACTGACACTCGATTGACGCTTATCGAGACTGATCTTGTTTAAGTTAATCGGCTTTGGCGCTGCGGTCGGCGTTGGAGCTGGCGGCGGCGTTACAATCGGGCTCGGTGGCGCGTGGTGAGGAACGGCAATGTCAACACCGAAATGCTTAGCAAGAGGCTCAAGCCCACCTGCAAAGCCTTGAGCGACACAACGAAATTTCCATTCGTTGTTGCGACGATAAAACTCACCCAATATCAGAGCCGTTTCAATCTTACCTGTCGTTGGGATAGCTGCAACGGCACCATTGCTCAAAGTGACTTGAAGGTTCGCGCAAGCCCCAAAGTTAGCTTGGTTCTCATAGATGGTCGCAGTCAACGCGACTTTCTCGATCGCCGCTTCAACAAGATCCAGATTGAGGCTGTAGGTTGCAACACCCGGATTAGCGCTGACCATCTGGATAGCACTGCGCTGGACCGAGGTCTGGCCGTAGAAGCACATATCGCCATCGCCCCGCACTTTGCCATTAGCTGTCAGCAAAAATGCGGAAATGTCGATTTCAGTATTCGGAATCGGCGTGTAGCTTACGGTCGCGGTGATGACGCCTTTTGGCAGGGCGCAATTGGCGCCCGGAGTCAGAACTGCGCTCATACGACTGCTCCTGCTGCCTCGCTAGTCAGGTCTTGGGCGGTGCGACCATTGGTGACACTTCCAACAGCAGTGAACGTCCAGCTGGAACCCTGGCGCTTGAGGTACGCCATTACCAGGCCTGTGTGGTTTCCTTGATCGGTCAGATTGATCCGGGCCAGCTCTTTGTTGCTGTCGGCATCGATAATGCGGCAGTAGGCGTTCTCGACTTTTGAGAAGTTCTGCCCCGTGAAGGAATTCACCGTGAACACGAGGGCGTCAATGGAGGGGCTCAGTTTGCTGAGCTTGACTGTGATGCTTTCGTCATCGCCATCACCATGACCGGTGCGGTTATCGCCGGAGTGCAGAATGTTGCCGCATTTTGACTTGAGAGCGCGGAACCATACGAGGTCTACAGGGTTGCGACTGCTATCCAGCGCGATACAGGAAGCATCCAGGTCGATAGCCTCGCCGGCGCCACCAAGCAGCTTGCCAAAGAAGCCGGAGGGCTTCGCAGCATCCCATCCGAGGCCGAGACGAACATTCTGCAGAGTGGAACCAGCAGTTTTTTCCAGAGAGATCGTTTGTTTCTTTTGCAGTGTGATGGCCATGAACGGCTCCTTGTTAGGGGTTGGTTGCAACACGAATTTTGCTTTCGGTACTGACGGGTACGAGAGGGCCATGCTTTACACCATGCCATTGCGCTCTCTCGACTATCGCTCGCGCCCATTGCAGATGCGTTGCGGGTTCGCACATGGCACCACCATGCTTGAACACTGCACTCGCGTCATCAGCCATAATCAAGCGCGCGCTGTTTAGGTCTTCAATGCTCACGCGCAGCGCATCGTGTATTGGCTGAATCTGTGATGGGTGAATCGCAGTTTTCCCGACAAGCCCATGCATGAGGTCGAGCTCAAGCTCGTCAGAAAATAGTTGATCGTTATCCAGGCGCTCAAAAACTGGCGCTGTGAGGTAAAAGCCCGCAGCCCCCATGATCCCAGCCAACATCGGGATCACGTACCCCATCGGGGTACTGTATAAGGTGTGACTAGCACTACGACGAAGGCCTAAACAGCCCATCAAGTCATTGCCGCCAATTCGCAGGACAAGCGTTTTTTCCTTGAGCTTGTCGACTAAACCATCGCGTAGATCAACCATTGCGACTGGATCAAATACATCCCGCGTTTCAAGGGTTGGCATAATTAGCAGGGAGGGGTGCGTGATAGCCTGTTCCCAGTCACTCAGGCTCGCCAGGTTAAGCTTTGGCGCGACAAACCCGTCTACGTGGTGGATCAGCGACAGGTCGTTTAGCCGCATTGCCATTTCTACGTTCCGAGGCCTTACAAACACAACAGGCCCCGATCGGCTTCGGCCACCCAATGCGTGGATACTTGTCAGTAGCTTTTGCAGGTTCAGCAGGCCGTCTTGAACATCGGCCTCGGACACTGCGTCTTCCAGGCAGATAACCAGTGAGCGCAGCCCAGGTATTTTTCCATGGCAAACCACGTCCAGCAGGTCAGCACGGGTCGCCGGCATGTAAAGAGTTGCGCCCAGGGCATAGGGAGATACTGTGCGCATCAGCTCACCTTTTTAATGACAGTGATGGCGCGATATGGCCCCAGGTCGTTACCGACTTCCTGTACCACGATCCCTGCGCGGTCAGTCAGGTACATAAGCAGGCGGACGTCTGGATCATTTTTGCTTCGAACCAATACGTGTTCAGGTACCCGTCGCATCACCGCGCGAGTTGCTTCGGCGATCCCGGGTTTAATCCGATTGAGGTTCGTGATGCCATACTTCCCAGCCACCGAATCCACAACACTAAGGGCAGTGGCTTGCAACTCGGCGCGCTCAGATTCCGACCAAGGTGCTGCCGTCTTGATCGCTTCAGGCGCGAGCGTAGCCATGGCCTCGCGAATCGCCGCTATAAAGGCTTGTGTTTGATCTACTTCGGCAAGGTGACCGTAACGAATGCACCCGTGCATACCATCATCATTTGGCCAGATGGTACGGGAGATCAGTCCGGAGACTGTGGCGCCAAGGATGCCAGACGGGATAATCCAATCGTCAGCAGAGGCTGCGAGCCATGCTTTTCCACAAGGATCTGCGAGAACACATAGGCGTGGTTCGTCAGGGTATCCTTCGAGCTCATCCAGGCTCCGCTTGATCTCCCCTGCGATGGCACCTTTTCCGGTCCAGCCGTCGACAAGAACAATGTTGGATGTGCCATGGGCACAGGCGATTGCATCCATTGCAGCCCTATCAATTCCTTTGTCCCTGATGATGCTGACACCATAGTGATAGCACCGACGATTGCCCGATAATAGAGCACCTTTCAACAAAACACCAAGCGGTAATCCCGCGCGTACCAACGAAACCAGAATGATCGGTCCGTCGGAGATTTCACGTGCGATTGCATTGGCCAGTGCCAGCACCTCTGATGCCATACGCACAGCGTTGTTAGCAAGGGCTTTCTTGTACAGAAGAGTATGCTCAGGCGACGGTGCGCTCTCCGTTGAGATCATCTCGGAGTAATGTTTCTCACCTGACTGAATCAATCGCTCTTTTTCCGCCACATCGGTTGGAGCGATGTCAATCTCATTGAGCAGAAATATCACATCCTCAGGGTTATAACTACCGCTACCTACAGTGCTGTGCGATGAGATGTTAACCATGGATCCCCTCCATTACAGTGCGGGTAATTTGGCTGTTACTGGGCGTACCCCAGAATAAGCATTGACTCATGAACCCAAGGTCAGAAATGCTATCGCCAAGACCGATAACGGGGCGCTCGCCGTTTATCGCTTTATCTCGTTTAATTATTTCTTGCGCTGCAAACCTCTTATTCAATTCCTGTGGCAAAAATGCCAGGTTGTTTCCGTTGATATGAACGTACATATCTCCTATAAGACCACGCTTTCGCATCTCAGCAAGTAATTCGGAAAGCGCGGTTTCAGCTGAGTTGTTGTCTTTGATGACGGCGTAAAAGCTGTTGCCCATCTCTTCAACCACCCAGCCTCTGAGGGAGTGTCCCAGTTCGTTACCGATATCCAATGCGAGCGCAGAAATAGCCAGGAGACGTTCTCGGTAAGGCAATAGCATCTGAGCGATTTGCTCTTGCCACTGGGCGTCGGGGTTTCTCTCAGGAGTAAGGATCACGCCGCCGTGGGAGCAGACAGCTAAACCCTTGAAAGGAATCTCAACCCGGCTGAACGCTTCAATGCTGCGAGCTGTAATAGGCACAACATCAGCAGTTTTTAGCAGCCAGGTTACGAGTTGATTTTGAGCGACTGTCATGTAGCCGCTCGGCTCTCCTGCCTCAGTTCGAGAGGCCACGTAAACGGGGGTTTCAGACATCTTGCGAGCTGTCTGGAAGAGGTTGTCGTCTAGATCGACAAGTACAAGCGGTTTTACATCATGCATCGGAAACAACTACTGCCTGGAGCGCTGACAACAGCTTACGATCGACGGAAGAAGGATCCGTCTCTACGCATACGATTACCCGGTCGTACTGCCCGGGGCCGACGTTGTAGATGAAGTTGGGTATCCCGAGCCCATAGTTATCGCCAAACGCCAGTGCGTGCTCTACTTGGTGTCCGATCGCAATCGGTGACCGAGTGGTTGAGCTGAAGTAAACATCAACTCCGATTTTTTCGAGGCGTTCAGCTAGGAGGAACGGTCGCCACACAAATTCATTTGTGCCAATCACAAGCACTTTCTCGCCTGGTAGTGGCATGCTTTCAAGCTGGAGAGTGTCATCGTGCTGAATGACACCGAGACGCCCCCAGTCGTTGCCGGGATCAATTGGCCAGTCACCAGCCTCAGTTGTAGCTACATCAGGCATTGACGGTAATGGGGCGTTTGGATTCTCGACAAAAGAGTATCGTCCCGAAAGAAGAGAAACAGAGCTCGCTTGAGGGCCAAGCGCTTTGTTTACGGCGTTGTCAGACCAGTCGGTCAGTGTCACCGTTACGATTTGGTCGATATTGTTTAGGCCAGCCCCCTTCAAGGACGCTAAAAGATTGATAAAAGTCTTGCCTGTAGAGGCTTCATCATCGACCAGAACGACAGAGCGCGCTGCTTCCATCATTTCTAGGATGGGCTCATCTGTTGGCATGTGAATCAAATGCGCGCTTGCATGACTATGCTCTTCTTCAAAACGAGCGAAAATAGGAGTTCCTAAGTCATGGCGTGTGCTGACAATGTAAAAGGTGTCATCACGCGTTTCTTGCAGCGCACGATGAACCCCGGCCCCAAGACCAACAGCTGTCTCGGCCATCCCCATCACGATGACCGGGCCAGGAATATCGGTTGGCACCTGCGCTGCGAGGGCAGAGTATGTGACCTGCATGACGCTTGGCTTAACAGGCACATGCTTGCCCAAAACTTTGGATACAAATAAGAAGGCCCGCTTCGGGTTATGACGCTCTGCAAAACCGAAAAGGGATTCGGGCTCGAAGACCGACTGCTGAACCTCTACGTTCAAGACGCCTCTTTCAAGGTTTGCGGTTAGATGCTGGCTTTGCATTGAAAGTGAAGGTTCCATAAGTGTTTACAAAATTTCAGAGCCAATTAGGCCACGGTATTTATTTGTCGAAAGTAAATAAAATAATGGTTAGATTGTGAATTGATTTTGTTTCAAGCATTTGTTTTTATTTATTTCCTGAGGCGAGCGCTCTCCATAAAGCTAAAGCTATTTCACGACAATGTTTTTTGGGGCGCGAAAACCTTAAGGAATTCGGTTTAGGAAGCTGCATAAAACCTAGAAATTAGGCGAAATATGAGAACTCCGGCGTCTTTTCCCGCTTGTCTTTCTGCATCACAAGGGCGACGTCGAGCGATCTGGTCGCAGATTCATGTCGGGTCAATATCGCTGTAGGTCGAGAGCTGTATGCTCTACCAACGACCGCCGTCGCAGGATCCATAGGAAAACTGAAAATGGCTTTCTTGGGGCCAAGGCGGGGTAGGGCAAAGCCATAAGAGGCAAGTAGTTTTTCATTCAGTCCCTTTGATTTAACGTCCTTTTTCTATGACTGTTTACCCTAGGTTGCGGTAGTTTTCAACCCAGTTGTCCAAATAGCTGCGCTTAAGCAGCCGCTTTATTAAGCTCAATTTCTTGGAGCTTGCCAGGGTTCAGCGGCACAGCCCCGACGGGCTCCCAGTTGCAGGTTGCTCCAGACCATCGCCTGGTGTTTGTTGTTTCGCCTGCTCATACACTTGCTTGCGATGCGCCTGTCGCTCGCGATCCCGGCCCGCAAGCCGGTCGTTCGGTGTTACGAAGTTGATGCCGCTGTGCAAATGCTAATGTTTGTAAGCCGCTTCAAATTCCAACATCCACTTGCGCACTGACGTCAGTGATGCAAACCCCTTGGATGGCCATTTAGGGCAGTACTTAAGCGTTCGGAACAGTGACTCTGAGTAGGGATTGTCGTTGCTGACACGCCGACCGCCGTGTCATCGGCATGCTCAGCTCTGCCAGACGGGCTCTGAGCGTATGAGAGGACATAGGCGCCCCGTTGTCCGAGTGCAGGACAGGTGGGTTATGCCAGCAGCCTTCGCGCAGCAGTGCACGCTCAACCAGTTGCTTTGCCAGCAGGCCAGATTCTGCATCGTGTATCTGTCACGCCACACACCGGTCAGGCCGTGGCGGCCTGACTTAAACGAAATGGCCTCCACAAAACCCGGTGTGATTCAGATCGAATGGGAGCACATTGTCCCCGCTTGGACCTTAGGTCATCAGCGTCAGTGCTGGCAGAGTGGCGGCCGCAGACACTGCATTGCGGATGACCCCGTGTTCCGAGCGATGGAAGCTGATCTGTTCAACCTTTACCCGGCGGTTGGAGAGGTAAACGCCGACCGTAGCAACTTTCAGTTTGGCATGGTGCGCGGTGTCTCTCTGCAGTACGGAACCTGCACGACAAAAGTTGACTTCAAAGGGCGTGCTGCAGAACCCAGAGACCAAGTAAAAGGGCTCGTCGCCCGCGTGTCATTTTACATGCATGATAGGTACGGTCTGAATATGTCACGTCAGCAACAGCAGCTGCTAATGGCGTGGGATCGTCAGTACCTGGTCTCTGAATGGGAGAAGAGCTGGAGCAACCGCACGGCAACGGCCATGGGTCATCCAAATCCATTCGTGAACGGTGAGCGCTCTTGACGCTTGGTCATACCCCGTCTCGTGAGGGAATAGTAGCTCCTATTCCTCGGGCTTCACGTACTACAGTGTCCGCATCTTCGGCTGCGGTGAATGACGTTATCATCGGCAACCGAAACAGCAAGGTTTATCATCTGCCACACGGATGCCCTAGCTATGATCGAGTTTCTGCGCAAAATCGAGTGCCTTTTGAATCGGAACTCGAGGCAGCTTCGGCGGGGTATCGTAAGGCGGGAAATTGTCGGTAGGTCTTGAAAGGGATTGACGGTTTGATCAGTCGCAGTTTTTCATTACTTAAATCACCTACCGGTCGTTCTACCTCTTAAAGCTCAGCCTGGTCTAGTACTCCGCATGATGACTGGTTAAGTCTTCCGCGCCCTTAGTGGCGATGCCGCTTTTAAAACCATTTCCTGACCAAGACAGGCATCAGCGCACAGGGCATACGGTCTGAACGTCAACAAAGCCTTGGTTGCTGGCGCCGATCACAACTCCCTGTCATCTGTATTTCTTGGCCTGCTGTCTGCGCCTCACGAAATCCCAGACATCAGTCGACACCGCCCTGGTTCCAATGTTCGACTAGCTCATTAACACGATCCGGATCCTTAGGCTTCTTGCTGAGTATCAGGCAGCGGGTATCGCCGACATATTCTTCGAACAGGTAGAGGGTGTCGCCTACGTTGATCCCCATTTCCTGCAGCATTTCCTCAGGAATACGGATTGCAGCATCGCCATCCCAATCTTCGATTTTCATTTGTTGGGTGTTCATTCAATCGCTCCAATATTCTGGTGGTACTTGGATTGGTCGTCATGTCTCAAATATTGATGAAGCGCTCGAACCTACAGATCGATACCGCGTTAATTTTGAGATGAACACTATAGCGCTACAATCTATGGTGTTCATATCAAAAAAGGAAGAAGAGCAATGTTTGTAACGTATCGCACCACTGAAAATAAAAAGGCGTCTCGAATTAATCCCAACCTTCAGGTTTGGCCGGTGGTAGAGCTGGTCATCCAGAAAGCAATATGTCTGATCACATTCCAGGCGAGGGGTAAGGGAGACGATGATCGACTTACCCGCAGTATGTTGGTGGGCGATCCTTCTGAATTTGAGACGGTATTGCGTGGGCAAGATGAAGATCTTTTTGTTCACAGCATTCATTTGCTTACACCAGCGGAAATGAACGGAACCGAGTCTTGGAAGGTTGAACGTTTGCTCAACGTGTCACACGTCAGCTGGGACGAGAATGGCGAGAAAGAATATGGTTTCAGCTATGAAGTGGAAGGGTTTTATTGTTACCAGGATGTACCCAGAGAGTTCATGGAGTCGACTAAGGTTGAACGCTTGATTTACCATGAATCGCGCGATATCCATCCCGAGCTATTCGATAGCAACTGAATACCTCCGGATAGAGGGAGATTCCTGTCAGTAATGGCTGACAGGAATATTCTCGTCGGTAACGTGTGAACTAATCGTGAATCAACATCGGCTACCGATTCCGAGCCAGAAGCCCTCAATTTCATACAGAGGATAGGGGATGAGTACTGAAGCGATTTTTATTTTGGCGATATGCGGGATCTTGGTCGCGATGGCCGTTATGGGCGGTGCCGGCTATCGGATTGCCTGTAAGCTGGACTCGAAGAAATCCGGAAGGCGCTGAGCGGCTGGGACAGGCAATAGCTATTACCAGCAGGGTTGATCAGACTGCAATTTGACAAACCTTGTGGGGAAGGAAAATTCGCCGAGCATAGGTACATGAACGGCGGAGTGCCACCTTCCGGCCGACTCATTCGGTGTGTCTTTTTGGCTCGAAATTCTTTAAATCATCGATATGCCACCGAGTCGTAGCCGGACCTAGTTTATGCGGCTTTGGAAAAGTTCCAGTGCTGACCCAGCGCCATATAGTGGCTGGGGAAACGCTATATCGCTGGGAAATCTGCTTCACGGTGAAATACATAGCTGTGACCTCGCTCGGTTATCGATAACCGATAAGTTACCTAACGCGAGAGCACTGTTGTTCCGTCTAAATGCGTATTTTCAGCACAAACTCAAGTTTGGCGTAAATTCCTCACTATTTAGGGGGGTTGGTTAGCTGGTTTCCATCTTGAGAACATTGCCGGCCATTTTTTGGCTGAGATACTTGGCCCAGGCCTGCATCAGCTCCTGACGTTCCTCAAGTAGACCTCCTCGAGCGTACGCAGCGCGCGTCTCATCGCTGTTGACGTGCGCCAGAGCTAGCTCACTTAGCTCATCCGGGAAGCTCGAAGTATTTCCGTTTGCCATCACCCGAGCGCTGGCTTTCAGGCTCCAGTCTTTAAAGCTCGACCGGGCTGTGCCATGGGGAGTGGCAATGCGTCCTTGGTCAGGATCAAGATAACCATTGCCTCCTGCTTCTACCGCTGAGCTATGCATGTCCTTGATCAGCTTGCCCATCGCTGCATCGGATAGAGCTGCATGCTTACTGTTTGTGAACACCAAATTCTGACCTCGATGTTTTGGAAGGGCTTCAAGCAGTAAGATCGCTTCATCCGAGAGAGGGACGATATGGCCTTTGTCGGCTTTCATCCGTTCTGGGCTTAATCGCCAGACTCGGCGTTCCAGGTCGATTTCATCCCAAGTAGCACCTCGAACCTCGCCAGTGCGTATTCCGGCGAACGTGACCGGTCATTCCGGTGATCGTGACCGATTTGCACACGGCCTTCACGCTGGAACGGGTTTTGTACTCTGAGCGGTCACGATGGGTCAATCGATACCGCGTTTTGAGCG
>NZ_RKKU01000037.1 GCF_003797945.1 Pseudomonas neustonica | reverse complement strand
TTCGTCCATAGGTTTCACTTCTCGCCAAGGCATGAGCACCTCCTGTCAGGTGCTCACTATTTAAGCAATGTGTTACCTATGTATTTGAATAGAACTGTTACCCATGTTCTTGAGTCGTACACACCCCACCAAGCTGGCCTTCGGCTTCTCTGCGTTACTCGGTGTTGAGCGCGCCTGCGGAACTCGCTTCGCTCAGGCTAGGCGCCCCCAACATTCCTCGGCTCAATCGCTCAACCCCTGCGTTACTCGACAGCTTGGAACGGGGATTTAGGGGCCGGCCTCGCGCGATCTTCGGGTTTGTTTGTCCGGTTTAACTTCTCACACAAAACTCTAAGGCTGCACGGCCTAATAAGTCCCATCTGAGCGGGCGAGTAGCGCAGAGCTGTCGGGAAAAAGGTCCTCGCGGTGTCTGAGCGAAGCGAGTTTGCGAGGGCCTCCGGCAAGATCGAGCAACGCAGCGAACCCGAAGGGCCGCGCAGCTGGGTGCCCTGGGGGATTGCTAAGGGGGCATGGGCAAGCATGCCCCCTTGGCTCGCCTAAGGGCGAAACCAGAAATCAGCCAAGCTCCGCCAGCTGAGTTGCCATCGATTTCACTACCCTACACTGACTTCAAGCTTCAGCCTTCAGCCTTCAATCAAACAATCCACCCGCCAATTCACCTGCCCATCAAACTGCTCCATACGCAGCCCGTGAATATCATTGGCAAACCCCGGAAACTGTTCCTCAAGCTCAATCGCTGCGGCCAGGTAGTCGGCAATGTAACTGTTATCGAGCGGGAAACGCTCGCCCGGCATGATCACCGGAATGCCGGGCGGATAGGGCACCAGCATCACTGCGCTGAGACGGCCGGCCAGTGCGCTGACTGGCACGGATTCAACTTCGCCGCGGACCATCTGCTGATAGGCATCGGCGGGGCGCAGGCTGATTTGCGGTAGCGTGGTGTACATCTGGCGCATCAGCTTGATCAGGCTGTGCTTCTTGTAACACTGATGCAGTCGCTCACCCAATGCGCGCAGGCCAAGGCTCTGGTAGCGCGGATGCCTGGCGAGGCTGGGTAGGGTGACTTCCAGTGGTGCGTCCTGATCGTACAGGCGCTTGAACTCGCGTAACTCGGACAGCAGTGTGCTCCATTTGCCCTTGGTGATGCCGAGGGAAAACAGGATCAGGAATGAGTAAAGCCCGGTTTTTTCGACGACCAGCCCACGATCGGCAAGAAAGCGGGTAACCAGTGCGGCGGGGATACCGCTTTTGGCTAGCCGACCCTTTTCCTCGACACCCGGTGTCAGCAGGCTGACCTTGATCGGATCGAGCATCGCGAAATCGCTGCTCATTTTGCCAAAGCCATGCCACTCGGCCTGGTCATCCAGGGTCCAGTCAGTTGCATGTAGCTCCGGCTGAGCGAGTGAGGCTTCGGGTTCCCAAACATCAAACCACCATTCCTCTTCGGCCATTTGCTCTGCGGTCTGCTGCATGGCTCTGCGGAAGGACAGGGCCTCGTCGAGGGTTTCCTGCACCAGCGATCTGCCGGCGGGTCCTGCCATCATGCCGGTGGCAACATCGATTGAGGCGATCATGCCGTAGTGCGGCGATGTTGAGGTGTGCATCATATAGGCTTCGTTAAAGCGCTCATGATCAAGCTGCTGCTCCGCACTGTTTTTGGCAAGAATAATAGAGGCCTGTGATAGGGCCGCGAGTACCTTGTGCGGTGACTGGGTCGCAAACACCAGTGCGTGCTTTGTGCGCGGCGCTTCTGCGGGTTCGCTCATGCCATGTCGGCCATGATAGAAGGGGTGAAAGGCCGCGTAGCCAAACCAGGCTTCGTCAAAGTGCAGGACGTCTACGCTATCGTGCAGCTGGCTCTTGATCATGTCGGTGTTGTAGCACAGGCCGTCATAGGTCGAGTTGGTCAGTACTGCGAGCTTGATGCGCTTACTGCTGTCGTCCACCAGCGGGTGTTGCTCGATCAATTGCTGCAATGACTCTGCGCTGAAGGCGTCCCGCGCTATGGGGCCGATAATGCCGTAGTCATTGCGTGAGCCGCTCAGATAAATAGGGATGGCCCCCGTCATGATGATCGCATGCAAGATGGACTTGTGGCAGTTGCGGTCTACCAGTACCAGGTCGTCCCGGGTGACGTAGGCGTGCCAGATAATCTTGTTCGAGGTTGAGGTGCCGTTGACCACGTAAAAGCTGTGGTCGGCGCCAAAAGTGCGCGCGGTATTGGCCTCGGCTTCCGCCACTGGTCCAGTGTGATCAAGTAGTGAACCTAGTCCCGGCACCGAGACGGAGAGGTCGGAGCGCAGGGTGTTTTCACCAAAAAAATCGTGGAATGCGCGGCCAACCGGGCTTTTACGGAAAGCCACGCCGCCACCGTGGCCGGGCGAGTGCCAGGAGTAACTGGAGCTCGCGGTGTAGTCGAGCAGTGCCTTGAAAAACGGTGGCAGTAGTTGGTTGAGATAGCTGCGAGCGGTGCGGGCTATCTGCCCTGCGATAAAGGGCAGGGTGTCTTCGAACAGGTAAATGATGCCGCGTATCTGATGCAGTTCGCGCAGCTGTGTCAGTAGCTCGGGGGCGATTGACTGGCGGGTGCTGAGTGCCATTATGGGCAGTTCTGGCGAGCGACTGTGAGCGGCACTGAACAGTGCTTCAATGGCCTCTAGTGAGAGCTCGGCGTCCGGGGTGAAGAGAATGCATGAAAGGCCGCGGTGGGCTTCGGCAATTAGTCTTCCCTCATCAAGGGATTCGGCGCCCAATACGTCAAAACCTTCACCCTTGAGCGCCTTGAATAAGGCATCAAGCTGGGTGCCTGCGACATTATGCAAGCCTATGGCCGGATTGATCACCAGAATGGGGAAGTTGAGATGTTTGAACATGGTGTCCTGTCTACTTGAGCGCGAGTGGTCAGACTAAGACAGATTGCTTGTCTTGACTATGTGGTCGCGTGTTGATGACTGTGTTTGTAGTACCATCTCGCATCACTTTAGGTAAATAAGGCAAGCGCCGCCGCAAAGGAGATGTGCTTTTGAATTGGGATCTGCAAAGCCCGCATACGTTGGATATTAAGGTTCGGGCAGACGATATCGACGAGCTTGGGCACGCTAACAACACTGTCTATGTTGGCTGGCTTGAGCGCTGCGCCTGGGAGCACTCAAAGTCACTGGGCTTAGGGCTTGAGCATTATCGTGAGCTGGATCGTGCGATGGCGGTACTGCGTCATGAGATTGATTATCTGGCTGCCGCCTATGAGGGTGATGAGCTGGTGATGGCGACCTGGATCATTCATTGGGATAAGAAACTGCGCATGACGCGACACTTTCAGCTGTGCCGAAAGCGTGATGGCTTAACCCTGCTGCGCGCGCGAACGACCTTTGTCTGCATTGAACTGAGTAGTGGGCGTCCAAAGCGCATGCCGAGTATTTTTATTGAGCAATATGGTAAAGGTTTGACCGACGACAGCCAGGATTGACCTGATCAGGTTTATGAGTGTGAGGTTGAACGTTGAGTGAGAGATGGCCTTGAAAAGGATACGCAGGCTTCCTTTTAAGGCCACGTTCAGCGGGTCCGAGCGACGCAGTAAGCTGGGTCGATCGTTAGCGGTACTCGCACAGATAGGCGGTGTCGCGCTCAATCTTGACGTTGAAGCGACTGTTGGCGGCAACGGTAAACTGCTCGCCCGCGCCGTAAGTGGTCCAGGTGTCGCTGTCTGGCAGTTTTACGGTAAGAGCGCCGTTGATAACGTGCATGATTTCCAGCTGACTGGTGCCAAACTCGTATTCACCCGGTGCCATGACGCCAACGGTTGCGCTGCCTTCGGGCTGCGCAAAGGCGATTGAAGCGACTTTGCCGTCAAAATACTGATTAACTTGGAACACGATGCTGACTCCTGAAATGGATAGGGCGCTCATTATGCCGAGGCTGCATCCTTTCCGGCAATTGTTGGTGGTGGTAATTTTTTATGAATCCCACTGGTCCTGCTCTGGCAGGTCATAAGTAGAGGTAGTGTATGGCGAACATCGGATTTGTTGGTTTGGGCGTTATGGGCTATCCCATGGCCGGGCACCTGCAGCAGGCAGGGCATAGCGTGACGGTCTATAACCGCACTGCTAGCAAGTCGCGCCAGTGGGCTGACGAGTTTGCCGGTACAGCTGTGGCTACGCCTGCGTTGGCCGCAGCTGATCAGGATTACGTCATGGTTTGCGTTGGTAATGATGATGATCTGCGCTCAGTGATTGCAGGGGACGAGGGGGTTCTAAAGGGGGCTCGTAGTGGTCTGGTTATTGTAGATCACACCACGGCGTCTGCCGATGTAGCGCGTGAGTTAGCTGCGCTGGCGAGTCAGCAGGGCGTGGAATTTCTGGATGCGCCTGTCTCCGGAGGTCAGGCCGGAGCAGAGAATGGTCAATTGACGATCATGGTTGGCGGCGATGATGCAGTGTTTGATCGGGTACAGCCAATTATTGCCAGTTATGCGCGCATGTCCCAGTTGATGGGGCCCACAGGTAGTGGTCAGTTGACCAAGATGGTCAATCAGATCTGTATTGCCGGTTTGGTGCAAGGCTTGTCTGAGGCGCTGAACTTCGCTCAACAGGCTGGCTTGGATGGTGAGGCAGTAGTCTCGGTTATCAGTAAAGGCGCCGCCCAGTCCTGGCAGATGGAAAATCGCCACAAGACCATGCTGGCCAGCGAGTTTGAACATGGCTTTGCGGTGGACTGGATGCGCAAGGATCTCGCCATCGTGTTGGCCGAGGCACAGCGTAACGGCGCACAATTGCCGGTTACCGCACTGGTAGATCAGTTCTATGCTGATGTGCAGGCGATGGGTGGTGGGCGCTGGGATACTTCCAGCCTGATCGCGCGTCTAAAGCGCGACTGATGTTGCGCGGGCGAAGAGGTGTTCATGCAGTGTAGGGAGGGGTGCGGTGCTTGCTGTATCGCGCCATCGATCAGCTCGCCATTACCGGGGATGCCTAACGGCAAGCCGGCTGGCGTGCGCTGCCTGCATTTGCAGGCGGACAGACGCTGTGCGATCTTTCATTCGCCTGAGCGTCCTGCCGTTTGTGCTGGTTTCAGCGCTGAGCCCAGTGTATGTGGTGACAGCGTGGAAGAGGCCATGCAGATCATTAGCTGGCTGGAGGATGAAACAGCCTGAGATGTTTTCAGTGGTTCGGGCTGGCAGTGGTTGCCGCCAGCTTACGGCGGCGACCTACGAATACGTTGATGGCCAGTCCGGTCATCACCAGTATCGTGCCAAATGCTTGAAGCTGGCTTAATTGCTCATCGAGCAGCAGGGCGGCCGAGCTTAAGCCGATGACCGGTACCAGCATGGAGAAAGGCGCTACTTGCGCGGCTGGGTATCGCGAAAGCAGCCGACTCCAAAGGCCGTAACCCAGTAGGGTCGCGCCGAACGCGAGGTAGAATAGAGCGAAAACCGCGTTCAGGCTTATGTTCTCCAGGGCCTGGCCAATCTGTTGCGGGCCTTCCAGTAGCAGTGACATGGCTAAGAAGGGCAGAGGTGGCACCAGGCTGCCCCATACCACCAGGCTTACCAGGTCTACTTTGCCTACGCGCTTGGTAATGACGTTGCCCATGGCCCACATGGCCGCCGCACAAATGGTGAGTACAAAGCCCGCCAGTGTCATGCCAATCCCGCTATTCAATCCAATCAGTAATAGCCCGCCCGCGGCAACACACAGGCCGATCAGGTTGTGCATGCGCACTTGCTCGCCAAGCACCATGGCAGCGAATAGCAGGGTAAAGAAGGCCTGGGACTGCAGCACCAGAGATGCCAGTCCGGCTGGCATACCCACTGTCATGGCGGAAAACAGAAAGGCGAATTGTCCGAACGAAATGGTCAGGCCGTAGGCTAGTAGCCAGCGCAGCGGAATCTTCGGGCGGCGAATGAAAAAGACGGCGGGAATGGCGGCCAGGGTAAAACGCATGGCACCCAGTAGCATAGGTGGCAGGTCATCCAGGCCAACACGAATGACCACAAAGTTGAGGCCCCAAACCAGTATGACCAAGAGGGCGAACCCAAGATCTCTCGCGGACATGATGCAGTAGACTCCTGTGGCAAAAAAAGGTGGGGTAGGGTGCCTATGTAATCATGTTTGGCGTTTTTCGCTGCGGTACAGCGGTGTTCGCAATAACCTGTACAGTGCCCCGGTGGAGCTTTGGGGCGGGGCTGGTTGGTTGTTACGACTTTCGCAATGGGGTCATAACGTGTCGAATGTTTGACATATAAAGCTCTGCAGGGCGTCGACTAATGGGCCGCTGCTGCTGCCCCGCTCCAGCAATATCTGATAGCTCCCTAGTGGAGGTAGTCCAGTTTCATCGTCCACGATCTTGAGTGGTTTTTTTATCAGTCCACGGGGGAAAGGCGCCACCGCTAGATCGGCCAGCATCGCAGCTTGCTGGCCGGTGCAATGTTCGCTGACGTAAGCAATTCGGTAGGCCATGTTGGCGCGATCAAGCGCCGCTAGTGCGGCCTCTCGCCATACGCAACCTGATCCGGCCAGAGACAGTGGTAAAGGTCTGCGAGTGACTGCTAGGCCACCACCGCATTCCGCCCAGACCAGTTGCTCGGTATACACTACGTTGCCGCTCGCTGAGTGCCCGCCCGATGTAATCAACGCCAGGTCCAGCTCGGAACGAGTTACCTGCTCCAGCATATCAACACTGCGCCCTACCACTACATCAACTTGTACGCCCGGATAAGTGCGCGCAAAACTGCTCAAGACGGCAGGCAGAATGCGTGTGCCCACATCATCAGAGGTGCCAAGACGAACGCGCCCGGTGAGTTCGGGGTGGTAGAACTGACTCAACGCTTGCTCATTGAGGTTTAGCATTCGCCGAGCAAAGCCGAGCAGTGCCTCACCTTCAGTGGTGACCAGGGCGCGTCGGGGTGCGCGCAGCAGCAGTTGGTAACCGAGTAGTTCTTCCAGACGTTTTATCTGCATGCTGATAGCAGAGGGCGTGCGGTGCACCTGAGTCGCAGCGCGGGTAAAGCTTCCGGTCTCGGCGATAGCAATGAAGCTGCGCAGCACGTCCAGTTCCAGTAGCGGCATTGCTGCGCCCTTTGCTAAGTCGGTCATTGGGTCTTTTCCGTTCAATAAAATTGAAAGTGGATGTTATTTAAATTCGCTGGATTGAACAAGTCGGCTGCGCGAAGGTGATGGCCCACTTTAGAGGAGACCTGAATGATGAAAGCCGATGAAAAGACTGAAGCTCAGAAGCGAGAGGCGCCATTGCAGCGCTCGGCGCATGAGTTTTATATGCCGGCGATGCCGCCTTTTTGGTTGTTTCGCGCCATAGCGCGATGGGCGCGAAAGCTGTATGGCTACTTCAAGCAGGTTTAAGAGCAGGTGAGAGCTGTGGCCTTTGCTGGAGGGCGCACAGCCCGTCAAGATACTAATTTGAGCAACAAAAAACCCGCCGAAGCGGGTTTTTCACTGACGTGCGACGATTTACTTGGAGGGGTAATCGCGCTGGGTCGGGCCGGTATACAGCTGGCGTGGGCGGCCGATTTTGTATGGGCCGCTGATCATCTCGTTCCAGTGTGCAATCCAGCCTGGCGTGCGGCCTGTGGCGAAGATGACCGTGAACATCTCGGTCGGAATGCCGATCGCTTTCAGAATAATACCGGAGTAGAAATCAACGTTCGGATACAGATTGCGTTCCTTGAAGTAGGGGTCGTTACGCGCAATCTCTTCCAGCTTCATAGCCAGTTCCAGTTGCGGGTCGTTGATGCCCAGTTCAGCCAGTACCTCGTCGCAGGTCTCTTTCATGACCTTGGCGCGCGGGTCAAAGTTTTTGTAGACGCGGTGACCAAAGCCCATCAGCTTGAACGGGTCGTCTTTGTCCTTGGCCTTGGCGACAAACTTCTCAATGTTGGAAACATCGCCAATTTCGTCCAGCATACGCAGTACGGCTTCGTTTGCACCGCCATGTGCGGGTCCCCACAGGGCGGCGATGCCGGCTGCGATACAGGCGAATGGATTGGCTCCAGAAGAGCCTGCCAGGCGGACGGTAGAGGTAGACGCGTTCTGTTCGTGGTCGGCGTGCAGCACGAAAATACGGTCCATAGCCTTGGCCAGTACCGGGCTGATCGGCTTCTCCTCACAAGGGGTGTTGAACATCATGTGCAGGAAGTTTTCCGAGTAGCTCAGTTCATTTCGCGGGTACATCATGGGCTGACCCATGGAGTATTTGTACACCATGGCGGCCAGTGTTGGCATTTTGGCAATCAGGCGAATGGCTGAGATTTCACGATGGTTGGCATCATTGATGTCCAGTGAGTCGTGATAGAACGCAGACAATGCACCAACTACGCCACACATAATGGCCATCGGGTGTGCGTCGCGACGGAAGCCGTTGAAAAATGTCTTGAGTTGCTCGTGCACCATAGTGTGATTCTTGATGGTGCTGTCGAACTTGGCTTTTTCTTCGTCGGTGGGGAGTTCGCCTTTCAGTAGCAGAAAGCAGGTTTCCAGGAAGTCGGCTTTTTCCGCAAGCTGATCAATGGGGTAGCCGCGATGTAGCAGTACGCCTTTCTCGCCATCAATGTAGGTAATCTTGGATTCACAAGACGATGTGGCCATGAAGCCGGGGTCAAACGTGAACACGCCCTCTGCAGTCAGGCCGCGAACGTCCACAACATCAGGACCCATGGTCCCTGAATAGACCGGTAGGTCAATGGGGGCAGCGCCCTCGATGATCAATTGCGCTTTTTTGTCAGCCATTGATGGCCTCCTGTTTTGCTGTATCGAAAAAGGTGACCCCCCACGCAGGGCCCGCATCACTATAAGGTGATAAATTGGTTTGTCAATTGTACCGATAGTGAAAGGAAATGAGCCTAATTAAAAGCTTTTATTGGGTTTGTGAATGTGCTTCGGTAAAGCTGGTGCTGCTCGGTCCAGAGCGTCTTGCAATACGTTGTTGCATTGTAATCAATGGTCCAAGTCTCTATACTCCTTGACCGGCAAAGTGACTCACAGGGCCCCTCGCCGGGGCTGCAGTAAAGGGTTACGCACCTTCCTATAATCCAGCCCTGCCCACAGGGCCATGAGTGTGAATATAGCCGTGAATAGCAAAAGACCCGTCAACCTAGATCTCAGGACAATTAAACTTCCTGTCACAGCCTATACGTCAATTCTGCATCGCATTTCTGGCGTCATCCTGTTCGTGTCCATCGCCATTCTGTTGTGGATGCTGGACACCTCGCTGAGTTCAGAAAGCGGATTTGAACAGGTTCAAAGCTGCCTTCAGCATCCTCTGGCCAAATTGGTCGTGTGGGGTATTCTCGCTGCATTGCTTTACCACCTGGTCGCCGGCGTGCGCCACCTGGTAATGGATGCTGGCGTGGGTGAAGGCCTTGAAAGTGGCAAGCGTGGCTCACAGGCAGTTCTTGTCATTTCTGTCATTCTGATTGCTCTTCTGGGGGTGTGGATATGGTAACCAATGTCACCAATCTGTCTCGCAGCGGTCTGTATGACTGGATGGCGCAGCGCGTTTCTGCCGTCCTGTTGGCCGCGTATGTGTTGTTCCTGCTTGGCTACCTGATTACTCATCCGGGTTTGACCTATGCTGATTGGCAGGGTTTGTTCAATCAGAACTGGATGCGTATTTTTAGCCTGCTAACGCTGGTTGCCCTGAGTGTGCACGCCTGGGTGGGTATGTGGACCATTTCAACCGACTACCTGACTCCCATGGCTTTAGGCAAATCTGCCACTGTTGTCCGCTTCCTGTTCCAGGCGGTCTGCGGTCTTGCCATGTTTGTATTTTTTGTCTGGGGCGTGCAGATCCTGTGGGGTATCCAATAAATGTCTACCATGCGTACTTTGACTTTTGACGCCATCATCATAGGTGGTGGTGGTGCTGGCATGCGCGCTGCGCTGCAGCTAGCCCAGGGTGGTCACAAGACCGCCGTTGTAACTAAAGTGTTTCCGACTCGCTCGCACACTGTGTCTGCGCAAGGTGGCATCACCTGCGCCATCGCCTCCGCTGATCCGAACGATGATTGGCGCTGGCACATGTACGATACCGTCAAAGGTTCTGATTATATCGGTGACCAGGACGCTATCGAGTACATGTGTTCTGTTGGCCCGGAAGCAGTGTTTGAACTTGAGCATATGGGTCTGCCTTTCTCTCGTACCGAGCAGGGTCGCATCTACCAGCGTCCTTTCGGCGGTCAGTCCAAGGGCCCTGATAACCCTACCCAGGCTGCTCGTACCTGCGCTGCTGCTGACCGTACTGGTCACGCGCTGCTGCACACGCTTTATCAAAACAACGTTAAACACAACACCACCTTCCTGAACGAGTGGTATGCCGTTGATCTGGTCAAAAACCAGGACGGCGCCATTGTTGGTGTTATTGCAATCTGCATCGAAACCGGCGAAACCGTCTACATCCGTTCCAAGGCGACTGTGCTGGCGACCGGTGGTGCTGGCCGTATCTACGCTTCTACTACCAACGCACTGATCAACACCGGTGACGGTATTGGTATGGCGCTGCGTGCTGGCGTTCCGGTGCAAGATATCGAAATGTGGCAGTTCCACCCGACCGGTATTGCCGGCGCGGGTACCCTGGTGACTGAAGGTTGCCGTGGTGAGGGTGGTTATCTGATCAACAAGGATGGCGAGCGTTTCATGGAGCGTTATGCGCCCAACGCGAAAGACCTTGCTGGTCGTGACGTTGTTGCTCGCTCTATGGTCAAGGAAATTCTGGCCGGTAACGGTTGCGGCCCGGATGGCGATCACGTGATGCTCAAGCTTGATCACCTGGGCGAGGAAGTCCTGCACAGTCGCCTGCCAGGTATCTGTGAGCTGTCCAAGACCTTTGCTCACGTTGATCCAGTCGTAGCGCCGATTCCTGTTGTACCAACCTGTCACTACATGATGGGTGGTGTGGCTACCAATATTCATGGTCAGGCCATTACCCGCGATGCGGCTGGTAACGACAAGATCGTTGATGGTCTGTTTGCCGTAGGTGAAGTGGCGTGCGTGTCGGTACACGGTGCGAACCGCCTGGGCGGCAACTCTCTGCTAGACTTGGTCGTATTCGGCCGCGCTGCTGGCCTGCACCTGGAAAGCGCGTTGAAAGACGGTGTTGAATACCGCGATGCGTCTGCATCTGATATTGAAGCGTCTCTGTCTCGCCTTGCTGCTCTGAACGAGCGGACTACTGGCGAAGATGTTGCGCCGCTGCGCAAAGAGCTGCAGAACTGCATGCAGAACTACTTCGGTGTATTCCGCACCGGTGAGTTCATGCAGAAAGGTATCACTCAGCTGGCTGATCTGCGCGAGCGCATCAGCAACGCCAAGATCGACGATAAGAGCCAAGCATTTAACACTGCGCGTATCGAAGCTCTGGAGCTGCAAAACCTGCTTGAAGTGGCTGAAGCCACTGCCATTGCTGCAGAAGCCCGCACTGAAAGCCGCGGTGCTCATGCGCGTGAAGACTACGAAGATCGTGATGACGTGAACTGGTTGTGCCACAGCCTGTACATGCCTGAAACCAAGAAACTGGAGAAGCGGGCAGTCAACTTCTCGCCGAAAACAGTGCCGACCTTCGAACCTAAAGTGCGTACCTACTAAGGGTGACCGATATGTTGCAAGTAAGTGTTTATCGCTATAACCCCGAAACCGACAGCGCTCCGTTCATGCAGGACTTTCAGGTGGATACCGGCGGCAAGGACATCATGGTCCTGGACGTATTGGCCCTGGTGAAAGAGCAGGACGTGGCGATGTCATACCGTCGCTCCTGCCGCGAAGGTGTTTGCGGCTCTGATGGTATGAATATCAACGGTAAAAATGGTCTGGCCTGCATCACGCCGCTGTCTTCTGTTGTGAAAAACAACAAGCTGGTTTTGCGTCCTTTGCCTGGTTTGCCAGTAATTCGTGACTTGGTTGTAGATATGAGCATCTTCTACAAGCAGTACGAAAAAGTTCAGCCGTATTTGCAGAACGATACGCCGGCGCCAGCGATTGAGCGCCTGCAGTCGCCTGAAGAGCGCGAGAAGCTGGATGGCCTGTACGAGTGTATTCTCTGTGCTTGCTGCTCCACGTCTTGCCCCTCTTTCTGGTGGAATCCGGATAAGTTTATCGGCCCCGCTGGTTTGTTGCAGGCCTACCGCTTTCTGGCGGATAGCCGTGACGAGAAGACCGATGAGCGTCTGGCTTCACTGGATGATCCGTTCAGCGTATTCCGCTGCCGCGGCATCATGAATTGCGTCAATGTCTGTCCAAAGGGTCTTAACCCTACTCGGGCTATCGGGCATATCCGCAACATGTTGCTGCAGAGCGGTACCTGATCGGCTGTAATTGCATTAAGTTGGACTGAGCCGGCTCCTGCTATAAGGAGTCGGTCAGTTTTAAGACGGGCCGCTAGCTCAAAAAGCCGCGGTTTGTATGTACCTAAACCAACAGGGGCAATCGGGTAACACCCGAACTATCTGTCGGGGCCGGCAATTTTCCGCGATGACGGGATATGGTTCAGCAAGGTAGGAAGCAGCGACACTGCTCCTAGACCAGCAAACATATTCTGTGCGGATGGCAGAGCTACACTTGCCAATTAATGGTCTTTGCGCCAGATGGTGTCCCCGATATAAGGGTGACCAAGCATGCCAGACAGCGAAATGCAGCAGCTGTGGAGCACGTCTCACATCTCCGGTGGGAATGCATCCTATGTTGAAGAGCTTTATGAGCTCTACCTGCAAGATCCGAACAGTGTTGCCGAAGAATGGCGCAGCTATTTCCAAAAGCTGCCTCAGATAAACGGCCATGCCGGATCAGATGTTCCTCATTCCGCTATTCGCGACCATTTTCTCCTGCTGTCCAAAGGGAATCGCCGCCCTCAGGCAACTGCTGGCCAGGTCAGTACCGAGCACGAGAAAAAACAGGTCGATGTTCTTCGTCTGATCCATTCCTATCGTATGCGCGGCCATCAAGCTGCCAAACTCGATCCGTTGGGCCTGTGGAAGCGGGAGGAGATCGCTGACCTTACGCTGTCTGATTACGATCTTACCGAAGCCGATCTCGACACCGTATTTCGTACCGGCGAGCTGCAGTTCGGCACCGCTGAGGCGAGCCTGCGCGACACCATTGAAGGATTGCAGCAGACATACTGTTCAACCTTCGGCGCCGAGTACATGCATATCGTTGATTCCAGCCAGCGTCGCTGGTTTCAGCAACGTATGGAAAGTGTGCGCGGACGTCCGCAATTGGGCGCAGATACCAAGCGCCACTTGCTGGAGCGTTTGACTGCTGCAGAAGGTCTGGAAAAATATCTGGGTACCAAGTATCCGGGCACCAAGCGTTTTGGCGTTGAGGGCGGTGAAAGCCTGATCCCAATGCTGGACGAGATCATTCAGCGCTCAGGCTCCTACGGCACTCAGGAAATTGTTCTAGGCATGGCTCACCGTGGCCGCTTGAACGTGTTGGTCAATACGCTCGGCAAGAACCCGCGCGAGCTGTTTGACGAGTTTGAAGGTAAGAAGAAAGTCGACATGGGCTCCGGTGACGTCAAGTATCACCAGGGTTTTTCTTCCAACGTGATGACCTCCGGTGGCGAGGTGCATTTGGCGCTTGCGTTTAACCCTTCTCACCTGGAAATTGTGTCTCCGGTGGTTGAAGGTTCCGTACGCGCTCGTCAGGATCGTCGTCTGGACGCGGCGGGTGACAAAGTGCTGCCCATCAGTATCCATGGTGACGCTGCTTTCGCCGGGCAGGGCGTAGTCATGGAAACCTTCCAGATGTCGCAGACCCGTGCTTACAAGACGGGCGGCACCATCCACATTGTCATCAACAACCAGGTTGGTTTTACCACTAGCCGTCAGGACGATGCGCGCTCCACCGAGTATTGTACCGACGTCGCCAAGATGATTCAGGCGCCGATCTTTCACGTTAATGGCGATGATCCGGAAGCGGTGTTGTTTGTCACCCAGCTGGCGGTCGACTACCGCATGCAGTTCAAGCGTGACATCGTGATCGATCTGGTTTGTTACCGTCGTCGTGGCCACAACGAAGCTGACGAGCCGTCCGGCACTCAGCCGTTGATGTACGACATCATCACCAAACATGCCACGACGCGTGATATCTATGCCGATCGTCTGGTAGGCGAGGGCGTGCTGACCAAGGACGACGTTCAGGAGTACTTTGAGGAGTACCGTAACGCGCTGGATAACGGTGATCACGTGGTTAAGAGCCTGGTCAAAGAGCCTGATAGCAGCTCTTTTGTTGACTGGTCGCCTTACCTGAATCACAAATGGACTGCGCGTCACGACACCAGCTTTGACCTTAAGACCCTGCAGGAGCTGGCCAATAAGCTGACCGACCTGCCTGATGGGTTGGTACTGCAACGTCAGGTTAACAAGATCGTTGAAGATCGCCGTAAAATGGCCGCCGGTGCGCTAGCCCTTAACTGGGGTTTTGCCGAGACCATGGCCTACGCAACGCTGTTGCATGAGGGTCACCCGATCCGGATCTCGGGTCAGGACGTTGGCCGTGGCACCTTCTCCCACCGGCATGCGGTGCTGCATAGCCAGAATGACGGTCGTGCCTATGTTCCGCTACGCAAGCTTAGCGATAGCCAACCTCGTTTCGATATTTACGACTCCTTGTTGTCAGAAGAAGCCGTGCTGGCCTTTGAATATGGTTATGCAACCACAACACCTAACGCGTTGGTGGTATGGGAAGCCCAGTTTGGCGACTTTTTCAACGGCGCACAGGTGGTTGTAGACCAGTTCATCACTAGCGGTGAGAACAAGTGGGGGCGTCTGTGTGGTTTGACCATGCTGTTGCCGCATGGCTACGAAGGTCAGGGCCCAGAGCATTCTTCAGCTCGTTTGGAGCGCTTCCTGCAGCTGTCGGCGGAGCACAATATTCAGGTGTGTGTACCTTCTACGCCTGCTCAGGTTTACCACATGCTGCGCCGTCAGGTTATTCGCCCGCTGCGCAAGCCATTGATCGCGTTGACCCCCAAGTCATTGCTGCGTCACAAACTCGCAACTTCTACCCTGGAAGAACTGTCCGATGGTTCATTCCAGACGGTTATCCCGGAAGTTGACGCGATTGATCCGAAAAAGGTTGATCGTGTGGTTATGTGTAGCGGCAAGGTTTACTACGACCTGCTTGAGAAGCGTCGCAAGGAAGAGCTGGACAATATCGCGATCGTGCGTATTGAGCAGCTCTATCCTTTCCCGGAAGACGACCTCGGCGACGTGCTAGCGCCCTATAAGAACCTGAAAAAAGTGGTCTGGTGTCAGGAAGAGCCCATGAACCAGGGTGCGTGGTACTGCAGCCAGCACCATATGCGTCGGGTTCTGAACGACCACAAGACCAAAAATCTGTATCTGGACTACGCTGGACGAGAGGCTTCTGCCGCGCCGGCCTGCGGCCATCCTTCTATGCATGCCGAACAGCAGGAAAAGCTCCTGCAAGACGCTTTTACTGCCTGAGCTAAGGCGACAACAGAGAATTTATAAGGATCCACAATGGCTATTGAAATCAAAGCCCCTACTTTTCCGGAATCGGTTGCTGATGGCACAGTCGCTACTTGGCACAAACAACCGGGTGATGCGGTAAAGCGTGATGAACTGATCGTCGACATCGAAACTGACAAGGTGGTGATGGAAGTCCTGGCTGAAGCTGACGGTGTAATGGGCGATATTGCCAAGCCTGAAGGCGAAACCGTACTCAGTGGCGAAGTGCTGGGTACGCTGAAAGATGGCGAAGCAGCTGCGGCTGCTCCAGCTGCAGACAAGCCTGCTGAAAGCAAAGCTGAGTCGGCACCTGCGGCGCAAGAGTCCGGTGAAGAGCCCATGCTGTCTCCGGCTGCACGCAAGCTGGCTGAGGAAAACGGTCTGGCTGCTTCTGACATTGCTGGTACCGGCAAAGGCGGACGCGTCACCAAGGAAGATGTGTTGAACGCCATCGAAGCCAAGAAAAATGCACCTGCCGCGCCTGCTGCCAAGGCTGCTGCAGCACCGGCCGCGGCTGTTGCGACGCCCGAAGGTGACCGTGTAGAAAAACGTGTACCCATGACTCGCTTGCGCGCACGCATCGCCGAGCGTCTGGTTGATGCTCAATCCAGCATGGCGATGTTGACGACTTATAACGAAGTCAACATGAAGCCGATCATGGATCTGCGCAAAAAGTACAAGGATCTGTTTGAGAAGAAGCATGACGGTGTTCGTTTGGGCTTCATGTCTTTCTTCGTTAAAGCGGCTACCGAAGCACTCAAGCGTTATCCTGCGGTTAATGCTTCCATCGATGGCAATGATGTTGTCTATCACGGTTATCAGGATATCGGCGTCGCTGTATCCAGCGATCGTGGTCTGGTTGTGCCGATTTTGCGCAACACCGAGCACATGGGGCTGGCCCAGATTGAAGGCACCATTGCTGATTACGGCCGTAAGGCACGTGACGGCAAGCTGACCATGGAAGAAATGACCGGCGGTACTTTCACCATTTCCAATGGTGGTGTTTTCGGTTCACTGTTGTCTTCTCCTATCGTCAATCCCCCACAAGCGGCGATTCTGGGTATGCACAAGATCCAGGAACGTCCTATGGCTGAAAATGGCCAGGTGGTCGTGTTGCCTATGATGTATCTGGCACTGTCCTACGATCACCGCCTTATCGATGGTAAGGAAGCGGTCAGCTTCCTGGTTGCTATCAAGGACTTGCTGGAAGATCCGGCACGTCTGATTCTGGAAGTCTGATAAGGCTGCACGCTTTCAGCGGCAAAAGTACGCGCTGCTCAGCCGGGTTTTAAGCTGAGCAGTCTTCGGATTATTGCTGCCAATAGAGGATTTTGTTATGAGTCAGAAATACGATGTGGTCGTTATTGGTGCTGGCCCCGGCGGTTATGTTGCCGCTATCCGCGCCGCTCAGCTGGGTTTGAAAACCGCTTGTATCGAAAAGTACGTGGGCAAAGACGGTAAGTCGGCGCTTGGCGGTACCTGCTTGAACGTCGGTTGTATCCCGTCAAAGGCGCTGCTGGACAGCTCGTGGAAGTATCACGAAGCCAAAGACGGTTTCAAGATCCATGGTATTGATGTCAAGGGCATCAGCATGGATGTGCCGGCGATGATCGATCGCAAGGATAAAATCGTCAAGCAGTTCACCGGTGGCGTTTCCACCCTGTTCAAGGCTAACGGCGTAACCAGCATTGAAGGCCATGGCAAGCTGCTGGCTGGTAAAAAAGTTGAAGTAACGGCACCGGATGGCACGACTTCGATTATCGATGCAGAAAATGTGATCTTGGCGTCTGGCTCCGTGCCTATCGAGATTCCACCAGCACCGCTGACTGACGATACTATCGTCGATTCGACCGGCGCTTTGGAGTTCACCTCGGTACCCAAGAAGCTCGGCGTGATTGGCGCTGGCGTGATTGGTCTGGAGCTGGGTTCGGTATGGCGCCGCCTGGGTTCTGAAGTTGTTGTATTTGAAGCACTGGATACTTTCCTTGGCCTGGCTGATGAGCAGATTGCCAAGGAAGCGATGAAGACCTTTACCAAGCAGGGCTTGCAGGTTCGTCTTGGTGCGCGGGTTACCGGTACTGAGATCAAGCGTAAGCAGGTCGTGGTGTCGTTCTCCGATTCCGAGGGTGAGCAACAGCTGACATTTGACAAGCTGATTGTTGCAGTCGGTCGTCGTCCCTACACCGAAAACTTGCTCGCATCCGATTGCGGTATTGATCTGGACGAGCGCGGCATGGTCTTTGTTGACGACTATTGCGCTACTAGCGTGCCTGGTGTCTACGCAGTCGGCGATATGGTTCGCGGTCCTATGCTGGCCCACAAGTCCTCAGAAGAGGGTGTGATGGTTGCCGAGCGTATTGCCGGCCACAAGGCCGCCATGAACTACGACCTGGTTCCTTCTGTCATCTATACCCATCCGGAAATCGCATGGGTCGGTAAGAATGAGAAGCAGCTCAAGGCTGAAGGTGTTGAGTTCAACGTGGGTGTCTTCCCGTTCGCAGCCAATGGTCGCGCGGTTGCCGGTAATGATGCTGGCGGCATGGTCAAGATGATCGCTGATGCCAAGACCGACCGCGTGCTCGGTGTTCATGTTATTGGGCCAAGTGCCGCAGAACTGGTACAGCAGGGCGCTATCGCTATGGAATTCGGCACCAGTGCCGAAGATCTGGGCATGATGGTGTTCTCGCACCCAACGCTGTCTGAAGCGCTGCATGAAGCCGCATTGGCCGTGAATGGCCACGCCATTCATGTTGCAAACCGCAAGAAGCGTTAATATAGCCGTAACTGACCTGGTGGTTCTGGACTGACTGCCGGGTCTTTTGCGCAGAGAAATAATTTTGGCTGAGTGATCGGTCAGGCCACAACGAGGTGGTCAGCCAGTCTGGTTGGAAACAGGTTCACCCGAAGCACAGCTGCACTGCTGGTTACAAAATGTAACCCCGTAATGGCATGCAGTGTTTACCGTGTTCGGGCTGACAGGCTTCCGGCACGGCGGCATTGGTGGCGGCAACTCGAAGAGTGGCGGCTAGAAAGTAATTCCTACACGATCAAAACGGTAGATAAGCATGAATCTTCACGAATATCAGGGGAAGCAGCTGTTCGCTGAATACGGTCTTCCAGTATCCAAGGGCTATGCTGTTGACACTCCGGAAGACGCAGCAGACGCTTGCGACAAGATCGGCGGCGACATGTGGGTCGTCAAAGCACAGGTTCACGCTGGTGGTCGCGGTAAGGCTGGTGGTGTAAAGCTGGTCAAGAGCAAAGAAGAAGCCAAAGCCTTTGCCGAGAAGTGGCTGGGCCAGCGCTTGGTTACCTATCAAACTGACGCCAGTGGTCAGCCGGTCAGCAAGATTCTGGTTGAGTCATGCACTGATATCGCTCAGGAACTGTACCTGGGTGCGGTAGTTGATCGCTCTACTCGCCGTATCGTTTTCATGGCATCCACCGAAGGTGGTGTTGAAATCGAGAAGGTTGCTGAGGAAACTCCCGAGAAGATCCTCAAGGCGACCATCGATCCGCTGGTTGGCCCACAGCCTTATCAAGGCCGTGACCTGGCATTCCAGCTGGGTTTGAAGGGTGATCAGATCAAGCAGTTCACCAACATTTTTGTTGGTTTGGGCAAGTTGTTTGCCGACTACGATCTGGCGCTGTTGGAAATCAACCCGCTGGTCATCAAGGAAGACGGCAACCTGCATTGCCTGGATGCCAAGATCAATATCGACGGCAACGCCATGTATCGCCAGCCTAAGCTGCGCGCCATGCACGATCCGTCACAGGATGATCCACGCGAAGCCCACGCTGCCAAGTTCGAACTGAACTACGTTGCCCTGGAAGGTAACATCGGCTGCATGGTCAACGGTGCTGGCCTGGCCATGGGTACCATGGACATCGTCAACCTGAATGGCGGCAAGCCTGCCAACTTCCTGGATGTAGGCGGCGGCGCGACCAAAGAGCGCGTTACCGAAGCCTTCAAGATCATTCTGTCCGACTCCAACGTCGCTGCAGTTCTGGTTAACATCTTCGGTGGTATTGTTCGCTGCGACATGATTGCCGAAGGCATCATCGGTGCGGTGAAGGAAGTGGGCGTTAAAGTCCCTGTGGTCGTTCGCCTTGAAGGCAACAACGCCGATCTTGGCGCCAAGGTACTGGCCGAAAGTGGCCTGAACATCATCGCTGCAACCAGTCTGACCGACGCTGCCCAGCAAGTCGTCAAGGCCGCGGAGGGTAAATAATGAGCATCCTGATCAACAAAGACACCAAGGTAATCTGCCAGGGCTTCACCGGCTCGCAGGGCACCATGCACTCCGAACAAGCTATCGCTTACGGCACCAAGATGGTCGGCGGTGTTACACCGGGTAAAGGTGGCACTACTCACCTGAACCTGCCGGTTTTCAACACCGTACGCGAAGCTGTTGAAGCTACCGACGCTGATGCCAGCGTGATCTACGTACCTGCGCCGTTCTGTAAGGATTCCATCCTGGAAGCCGCTAACGCCGGTATCAAACTGATCGTCTGCATCACTGAAGGCATTCCTACCCTGGATATGCTGGAAGCCAAGGTTCGTTGCGACGAGCTGGGTGTGCGCCTGATTGGGCCTAACTGCCCTGGTGTTATCACCCCCGGTGAGTGCAAGATCGGCATCATGCCCGGCCACATTCACTTGCCAGGCAAGGTCGGTATTGTTTCCCGTTCCGGCACCCTGACTTATGAAGCGGTCAAGCAGACCACTGACGCTGGTTTTGGTCAGTCTTCTTGCGTTGGTATCGGTGGTGATCCGATCCCAGGCTCCAACTTTATCGACATTCTGGAAATGTTCGAGAAGGATCCTGCTACTGAAGCCATCGTTATGATCGGTGAGATCGGCGGCAGCGCAGAAGAAGAAGCGGCGGCCTATATCAAGGCTAACGTGAGCAAGCCTGTTGTGTCTTACATCGCTGGTGTTACTGCTCCGGCAGGCAAGCGTATGGGTCACGCTGGTGCGATCATCTCTGGCGGCAAGGGTACTGCCGACGAGAAGTTTGCCGCGCTGGAAGATGCTGGTGTTAAAACTGTGCGTTCACTGGCTGACATCGGTAAAGCTCTGTCCGAGCTGACCGGTTGGGCAATGAAATAAACACCTGATCTGATCAGATGTTGAACAAACCCCGCCAAGGCGGGGTTTTGTTTTTGTAACAACCGCTTTTCAACCTCAGTCATGACTAGATGGCTACGCAACAGCAGTCGCGTAGCGATAACAGTGGTTTAAAACACAGGGACGATACTATGCCGGGTTTTGATCGCATCAATAGCTTGCATCTGATGGTAGGCAGCTTTCAGGCAATATTGGCCTACGGCTTATATGAAGCAGCTGATCAGGGCGTATGGCCAGCAACTCACGCAGCTGCTTTTATCCCGCTGTTTATGCTGATGTTGTTCTTTCCCTTCGCATTCTATTGCGCAAATACCGCAGTCACCGTACGGCGCTGGCTGATTAGTTTTGCCGTCGCCTTTCTTGCAGTTTGTATTGGCTTTTATCAGGGTGTGACTGTGAGTGGTGTGCCCTCGGATGGCTCCGTTCTGGCATCTGATTGGTCACCTTCCCATGTGCAGGACTATTTACTGCCAGCCTTTATCTTGGGCATTGGTTTATTTCTTCTGGTGCCAGCGTTGGCTCTCTGCCAGTCGTATCGAGTCAATTATCCGCGCTGGATGCGCTCCTTGCATCAGAATGGGCAGCTTTTGCTACAGGCTGCCTTGGTACTTGGCTTGTTTTGGGCGTTATTGGCAACCGCTGCTGCCTTGTTTCAATTGATTGATCTTTCGTTCGTGCAGGATCTGATTGAGTGCAGCTGGTTTTCAATTCCGCTAAGTGTTTTGGTATTTTCTCACGGCGTATCCTTGGCAGTGCGTAACCACAATGTTGCAGATTATCTGTCTGAGCGGGTAGGTCTTCTGTGCAGTTGGCTCTATCCCATGGCGGCTGTGCTGGCGGTAGGCTTTGTGCTTAGCTGGTTAGCACAAGGGTTGGCAACGTTATTGGCTACGGGGCACGCAGCAAACTTGCTGCTCTGGTTTTCCACCCTGAGTTTACTGTTGCTTAATATGGCCACGCAGGGTGGCTTACCAACCGTTCGCAATGCCTTCTGGCTGCGCTGGGTTGCCTTGCTGGGCACCCTTGCGCTGGTGCCGATGACACTAGTAGCGGCCTATGCGCTTGGATTGCGCATTGAGCAGTATGGTCTGACGCCAGCAAGGATATGGGCAGCCTTCGTCAATCTTGTGTTGGTGCTCATGGTGCTGGGTTATCTTCTACACGCGGTGCTACAGGTGCTTGGTGCTGCTCGGTCTTGTATGGCATCGACTAATGCTTCTGCTGCGATTCTAGTGGTGCTGGGCATCCTGCTGATGCTGGCGGGCCCTCTGGATCCTCGCCGTCTGAGTGTGGATAGCCAAATGGCTCGGCTACAACAGGATCCGGCGACTGACGATCTTGCAGTGATTGGCTTTTTGGCTCGGGACGGCGGGCGCTTTGGAACCGAGGCGTTATTGCAGCTGGCCAAGCAAGATGGTGAGGAGGGGAGCGATGTTGCCCGGCGTGCGCTGTTGGCGCGTGAGCGGCTGGCGGGCTCCAATATCACCAAGATCGATGTCAGTGATGTGCTTGCTGGCTTGCCGACATTTCCTGTTGGCGTTAGCCTGCCGTCGGGTTTACACGAGGAGCTGGCCAAGCTCACGCTTCTGGCGAACTGTTCTGCTGATTTAGCGGATGTTAATGCTTGCCTGATCTGGAAGGTCAGGCTGCGCTCAGACGGTCCGGATGAGTACGTAATATTAAGCAGGCGATCCGATGTTGATTATCCTATGGGGGTTTTATGGCGGCAGGATGCTCAAGGCCAATGGGATACGGCCGGACGTATTGATCTTGATGCGGTGGGCTGTCGGCTTGAGAATGGCGCCCAGGCACTTTTCGATGCGGTGACCAAGGGGCAGGTGGATGTGCAGCCTAAACAGCAGCGTGACCTTATGGTGAACGGCGTAAGAATACCTACTACGACCTGGATGCAGGATAGTTGCAATTAGCCAGGTTCTATTAACGCGTGCGAGGAGCAGGGTTGCTTGACTCGTTCTGCCAACTGATAACTGATAACTGATGACAAAGACTCTTAGACCACTCGACGTGTTGGCGTTAGGCTTTATGACCTTCGCGTTATTTCTCGGTGCGGGTAACGTTATTTTTCCACCCAGTGCCGGGCTGGCAGCCGGCGAGCAGATGTTACCGACGGCTATTGGCTTTTTGCTGACCGCGGTAGGACTTCCGCTGCTTACGCTGATTGCACTGGCCCGCGTAGGCGGTGGCCTCGCAGAGTTGACCTCGCCCCTGGGGTATTGGCCAGGCCTGCTGCTCAGTGTTGCTGTGTATCTGGCCATAGGTCCGCTGTTTGCCACCCCGCGCACTGCTGTGGTGTCTTACGAGCTCGGCGTGGTTCCCTTTGTGCAGGACAGCTGGCAAGCGTTGTTGGGATACAGCACGTTGTATTTCGCTGCGGTCATCTTTCTCGCATTGAAGCCGGGACAGTTGGTCGATCGAGTGGGTAAATATATTACGCCAATACTATTGATTGGCCTGGTATTGCTTGGCGCCGCAGCGACTTTCTTTCCGGCCGGTGAAATGGCCAGTGTCGCGCCAGATTATAAAGAAGGCGCTTTGGTCAAAGGCTTTCTACAAGGCTATCTAACCATGGATACGCTGGGCGCTTTGGTCTACGGCATCGTTATTACTACTGCCATCCGTGACCGCGGCGTAGGTACTGAACGTCTGATTACCCGTTACACGGTTATGGCTGCGTTGGTGGCGGCAATGGGGTTATCGTTAGTCTATTTCGCGCTGTTTTACCTTGGCTCTACCAGTTCAGCGCTGGTGGGCGCTGATGCTAACGGTGGTGAAATACTGTCCGCTTATGTGCAGTTTCGCTTTGGCACCGCTGGCAGCCTGTTGCTGGCAGTGGTGATTATTCTTGCCTGTATGACCACCGCAGTGGGCCTACTTACGGCCTGTGGCGAGTTTTTCAGCAAGCTATTACCGTTCAGTTACGCACAGGTGGTTTGGGCGTTTGGGGTTTTCAGCATGCTGGTTGCTAACCAGGGTCTGGATTCGCTTATCAAAGTGTCCATTCCGGTGCTGGTAGGCTTGTATCCGCTAGCGATTGTGTTGGTTTGTCTTAGCCTGTTGGGGCAGCGGTTGGCCAGACCGCAAAATATTATGCGACCGGTGATGCTGGTAACGCTTGTATTTGGTGTGATTGATGGGCTCAAGGCGGCAGGTTTTATCCCGGCAGAGGGTACCTGGCTGGATATATTGCCCTTGGCGGGCCAAAGTCTGGGTTGGCTAATACCCGTTTTGGTTACGCTATTGCTGGCTATACTTATTGAATATCTGCGTTTGGGCCGCTTGGTTACCCAGGCCGATTAACCCGCGCGAGCGGCACAGCCCGCGCTTGTGTTGATAATGTAGTGCAATCTATTTCGAGCAATCGCAGGGAGTGTTAATGCCATCAATGCCGTCGATACCAGACGCAGGTAGTCTTTGGATCAATTTATTTGCCATTAGCTGGTTTCTGCTGTGCTGGGTTGGTTACACCTATTATGCCCAGCACAAGGGGCGTGATACCGCGTGTCTGGCTAGTGTGCTGCACCTCTATCGGCGGGACTGGATGAATCGTCTGCTGTTGCGCGAGCAGCGCATGTCGGACGCCAGCGTGATCGGCAACCTGGAGCGTAATACGTCGTTTTTTGCCTCCAGTACGCTGCTCATTCTCGCCGGTTTGATTACGGTCCTGGGGGCTACCGACCGCGCTCAGAACCTGCTGCACGAACTTCCTTTTGTCGCGCCGGTGAGTCGTGAGATTTCCGAACTCAAGCTACTGGTGCTGATGGCGATTTTTGTTTACGCGTTTTTTACTTTCTCGTGGGGGATGCGGCAGTACAATTTTGCGTCCGTGTTGCTGGGCTCGGCACCCCTGCTAGGTGAGAAGAATGTGACCGAGGCAGAGAAAAAGGCATACGCTGATCGAATGGCGCGGGTTATTTCCTTAGCGGGTAATGAATTTAACCTTGGCTTGAGAGCCTATTATTTTGCTTTGGGCACGCTGACCTGGTTTATCAACCCGTTGCTGTTCATTATCACCACAGCGGGTGTTGTATGGGTTCTTTATCGGCGAGAGTTTCATTCAGATGTGTTGGATATCATGATGTTCAGCCCGGCTCCGATTGCGCCGCCCACTCCTCAGGAGAAGATTGAATGAGCTTTCCACTATGGTGTTTGTTTTGTGCCGCGTTAATGCTGGTGTTGACCAAGGCGCCCGTCGTTGTAGCAATGGCGCGTAGCGGCGAGAAGGGCTATGACAACTCGCATCCACGAGCGCAGCAAAACGCGCTCACGGGCTGGGGAGCCCGAGCGATGGCGGCGCACGCCAACATGTTTGAGGCTTTCCCGCTGTTTGCTGCTGCTGTGTTGGTGGTCCAGGTGACGGGCACCATAGGCACACTGGCTAACGTGTTGGCCGGTATGTTCATCGTTGCACGGATCCTTTACACCTTGTTATATCTGGCGGATCGCGCGACGCTGCGCAGCCTGGTGTGGGGTGTTGGCTTTATCAGCTGTCTGGTTATGTTGCTGTTGCCTGCTATGCGCTGAGGGCACGCTCACGACACAAGGAGAGGTCGAGGGGAAGGGCGATGCTGGTGTTACGAGGGGGATAGAATAAGGGCATGCCGAAGCATGCCCTCATGTACTTACTCTTCTACAGCACGTTCCATGGATTCCTTGGACTCTACCGCAGCGTCTTTCACTGCTTCGCCCTTGTCTTCCACGTAGTCAGCTGAGGCATCGTAAGCTTCTTCGATGTTCTCGCCAGCGGCGTCCATCTTGTCTTCGATGACTTCACCGGTGGTTTTTTCGTTACCGGTGGCTTCACGGGCTTTCTGCTCTACCGCATCGCCAGTCTCTTCAGCGGCGTCACCCATGCTCTCAACCGCTTCGGAAACGTTTTCCTGCGCGCGGTCCATCTTGTCTTCTGGCTCGTCCTGACAGCCGGCAACCAAGCCGACCGCACTGACCAACATCGCAGCTGCAAACAATTTTTTCATCTAGATCTCCTTGAAGATGAAAACAGGTTCATCTTTACGTGCTTGTTATAGGTGTTACTGCGCTTCTTGGGCTTTTTGCTCGATGGCATCACCGGTTTCTTCTGCTGCATCGCCCATACTATCGACGGCGTCAGACATCGAATCGGCGGCGTTCTCCATCTTGTCTTCGGGTTCATCCTGACAACCGGCCAGAAGACCCAAACCCGCCATTAAGATAGCTGCAAAGGCTAATTTTTTCATCGTAATTCTCCATGGTGATGATATTAAGTGTCAGCAATATAGGCCGTGATACGTGCGCTAAGTTCCGTTGGCTATGCTTTCTGGAGTCAAAACTGTGATCTGGGTAGTATGATCAGCTTATGTTGCCCCTGGCACAGCTGGAACCGGAATGAGATATGAGTAGTATTCAAGAGCGAGCGCACAATTTTCTGTCGGTGTTACGGCATTGTCAGCACCTGGGTCTCACCATTGAGCAAGCGGATGAGCAAGGGCTGGTGATAAAGCTGCCCTACAGCGAAAAGATAGTCGGAAACCCGGTTACCGGGTTGATACACGGCGGTGCCATTACCACCCTGATGGATACCTGTTGCGGTATCTCTACCGTTTGCTACCTACCCAGTTTTGAGATCTGCCCCACTCTGGACCTGCGTATTGACTATATGCGTCCTGCTGAACCCGGCAAGGCTATTTATGGTTTTGCGGAGTGCTATCGGGTTACGCCCACCGTTATTTTTACCCGTGGCGTCGCCTATCAGGACGACAAGGAACAGCCCATAGCACATGTGGTAGGCACCTTTATGCGCATGGGCAAAGGGGCCGAGCCAAAGGCGTTGGATGGAAACGGTGAGGGGGCGAGTGTATGAGCCTTAATGAAATTGAAGTTCAGCAAGTAGTTGCCAGCTCACATCAAACGGGTGATTACAGTCCTTTGGTAAAACTGATTCCCTATGCCAGCATGATCGGCATGCAGGTCACTCGTCTGGGGGATGAAGCGGTATTCAGTCTGCCCAAGTCAGAAGACAATATTGGTAACCCGGTACTGCCAGCGTTGCATGGCGGGGTAATTGCCGGTTTTATGGAACAGTCTGCGATGCTGCATCTGATGATTTTCATGAACAGTGCGGTATTTCCCAAAATCATCGACTTCTCGGTGGATTACCTGCGTGCCGGGTTGTACCGTGACACTTACGCGACCTGTCAGGTTTGGCGGCAGGGGCGGCGGGTAGGCAATGTTGCCATCACCGCCTGGCAGACGCGTTCGAAAGAGCCGATCGCCACCGCAAGAGCACATTTCAAGCTCGATTAGCATTCTGATGGGAGTAGCAAGAAGACATGGAAAGCCTGTTGATATTGAGTGGCTTGGTTGCGTGTCTCTGCGCCTGGGTCTGGTTGGCTGTTGCTAGCCGGCGGTTGTCGGTTGGACTCTTTGTGGTTGCGCTGATTGCCCCGGTGCTAACGCTGTTTATGCGCGGCAAGGGTTATTCACGTCCTGCTCGCGCATTATTGCTTATGGGCATGGTGATCGCTCTGGGCGGGCTGGCCTTAATGTCTCAGCAGCGACCACAGCAATTTGAGCAATTGATATCTGGCCGCTGGGCCGAACAGCCCGCTGAGAGTGCGTTGAGTGGCATGCTGATGGAGCAGCCTTTTGCACCTAATGACGTGCGTTGGCAAGGTAAGCATCTGATCTTTACGGAAAAGGTGGGGGAGCGCATCCGTCGTTCGTTGGTGATCAAGTTTGATCGTGCTGAATCCCTACTTCAAGGTACGGCGATTGACCTCTTGCCCGGTGACCCGGGGCCCTGGCCTGAAATCGTGCTGCAGTGGTATACGGGCGCGCTTGAGCCGCCGGGCCTCCGACGGCTGGATGGTGCCTACAGTATGAGCTTGTCCCTGGCTGCTCAAGGCACCGATCAGACTCGCATGACAGTGCACCTGCATTTGCCTGCCGATTATGCGACTCGTCTGACCGGCACTGTGTTGTTGCAGGACCAGCCACAATGGCTCGGTAAGTCGGCAACAGTCGCGCCAATTGTTGAGGCAGCACCTGAGCCTGAGGTCTTCGTGCCGGAGTGGCAAGAGGTGAGTGTGCTCGCCTTGCTGGACGAACCACGTGCCTACATAGGGAAAACGGTGCGCCTTTCGACCACCTCGGGCAAGGTGTTCTCGGGTTTGCTTAAAGAAGTGACAGCGCAGAAGCGCGTCGTCCTCTCGCTACCGCAGGGCGCCAATCAGGTCGATTTCCAGTTTCATCCGGTCGATATCCAGCTACTTGAGATGCGCAGGCGCTGAGGGATTTGCGTCCGCGTTGTCGGCTGGACCTTGAAAAAAATCAGACCGTCCCCATTTTCTCTCCATGTGCTGGCTTCTTTAGGCCACGTTTCAACTGAACGCTATGGAGATAATTCGACATGACCGTGGAAAGCAAAAAGGAAACGCTTGGGTTTCAGACTGAGGTAAAGCAACTGCTGCACCTCATGATCCATTCTATGTACTCGAACAAGGAAATTTTCCTGCGCGAGCTGGTTTCCAATGCGTCAGACGCTTCAGACAAGCTGCGCTTTGAGGCCATTGCCCAGCCCGAGCTGCTGGAAGATCAGCCTGATCTGCGCATCCGCATCAGCTCTGATGATAAAGCCAATACGCTGACCATCGAAGATAACGGTATTGGTATGTCGCGCCAGGAAGTCATTGACCACCTGGGTACCATCGCCAAATCCGGTACCGCAGCGTTCATGCAACAACTCAGTGGTGACCAGAAAAAAGACGCCAGTCTGATTGGTCAATTCGGTGTTGGTTTTTACAGCGCGTTCATTGTGGCCGACAAGGTAGAGGTCTTTACTCGTCGTGCTGGCCTTGATGCTGCCGAGGGCGTGCATTGGGAATCAGCGGGTGAAGGTGAGTTCAGCATCGCCACGGTTGAAAAGCCCGAGCGCGGTACGCGCATCGTGCTGCACCTCAAGCCAGCCGAATCCGAATTTGCTGACGGTTTCCGTCTGCGCAATGTGGTCACCAAATACTCCGACCATATCTCCTTGCCGATTGAGCTGCCCAAACAGCACCATGGTGAAGAAGCCGAGAAGCCTGCAGAGACCGAGTGGGAAAGTGTCAACCGCGCCAGTGCACTCTGGACTCGTCCGCGCACCGAGGTCAAGGACGAAGAGTACCAAGAGTTCTACAAGCATGTAGCGCATGATTTTGAGAATCCGCTGAGCTGGAGTCACAACAAGGTCGAGGGCAAGCTGGAGTACACCAGCCTGTTGTACGTGCCTGGTCGTGCACCTTTTGACCTGTACCAGCGTGAAGCTCCCCGTGGTCTGAAACTCTATGTTCAGCGCGTATTCATCATGGACGACGCCGAGCAGTTCCTGCCCTTGTACCTTCGCTTCATCAAGGGTGTGGTCGACTCCAACGATCTGTCGCTGAACGTTTCGCGTGAGATCCTGCAGAAAGATCCGGCTATCGACAGCATGAAGTCCGCCCTGACCAAGCGCACACTCGATATGCTTGGCAAGCTGGCCAAGAACGAGCCCGAGCAGTACGCCAACTTCTGGAAGGCGTTCGGTAGTGTGTTGAAGGAAGGCCCTGCAGAAGATTATGCCAACCGCGAGAAGGTGGCGAGCCTGTTGCGCTTCGCGTCTACTCAGCAGAACGACGACAGCGAAGTGGTTAGCCTGGATACCTACATCGAGCGCATGGTTGAGGGGCAGGACAAGATCTATTACCTCACTGGCGAGCGCTACAACCAGGTCAAGAACAGCCCGCACCTGGAGATCTTCCGTAAGAAGGGTATCGAAGTTCTGCTGCTGACCGACCGTATCGACGAATGGCTGATGAGCCACCTGACCGAGTACAACGGCAAGCAGTTCATCGACATCGCTCGTGGTGACCTGGACCTTGGCAAGCTTGAAGGTGAAGAAGACAAGCAGGCGCAGGAAAAGCAGGCTGAAGCCAAGGCCGATCTGGTCAAGCGTATTCAAGAGGCGCTGAAAGATGAACTGCAAGAGGTACGCGTTTCTCACCGTCTGACTGACTCCCCGGCTGTGTTGGTGATCAATGAAGACGATATGGGCCTGCAGATGCGCAAGATTCTGGAAGCAACCGGCCAGAAAGCACCTGAGAGTAAGCCCATTCTGGAAATCAACACCAGCCATCCTCTGCTCGATAAGCTGGATAACGAGCAGGACGAAGCACGCTTTGCCGACCTGAGTCAGATCCTGTTCGATCAGGCTGCATTGGCTGCAGGCGAGGCGCTGCAGGACCCGGCCGCTTATGTACGCCGGCTCAATGCGCTGCTGGTAGAACTGAGCAGCTAAGCGCTAAGGCAGATCACATGACGTGGTCTGCCGGTCGCACAGACCTTGTTACGAAAGATGCCTGCTTATGCAGGCATTTTTTATGGTGCGCCCGGCAGGGCGCACTCACTTGGAGGTGAAAGTCCTCTACACGCCCGGCAAGGGGAAGTGTTAGCCAGAGGCAAGGGTGTCGCGGGTGACTGCGAATCTGGAGGAAGCCCGAG
>NZ_RKKU01000036.1 GCF_003797945.1 Pseudomonas neustonica | reverse complement strand
GCTCCTGGGTACCGGTAGCGGAGGTGCGGTACCACTCCAGACGGCACTTGCTCAGACGCTCACCGGAGGTCAGGGCGTTGAAGATCAGTGGGGAGGACTTGTCGAACACCTTGGTGATCATCATCGGTTTGTGAACGCGCTGGCCAGTCGGCTGACCGGACTGTGGATCACGTGGGATGATGACCTGGTGGTTGTAACCTTGAACCAGAACTTGGTCTTCGTGACCTTCCTGGAAGATGTTGCCGACGGAATCTTCGGTGAAGGTACCGGCGGTGATCAGGCCCTGCTTGGTGCCTTCGATAGTGAGATACGCGGGTGTTGGCATGGTGCTCTCCTTGCTTGAGATGAGGTGCCGGTGATGTCCGGCTGCCCATTAACAAACAAGAGCTGTGCCAACCGCATAAAACCAATAAAAATCAAATAGTTGAATAACAACCAAGGTCAGTCAAAAGGGCTTCTGTGATAGCGGTCACAGTGGATTGCGCAGAAAGCTGCGCACTGCTGTGCAGGTTATTGCGCACCGGCCTGTGGGCCTTGGTGGCTGAGGGCTGGGGCGTGATGGGCAGCGAGGATTGGCGTGTGGGTTGCGCAAGTTCTTGCCAGTCATGTTGACTGACAACGCGCTAGGGTCAGCGGTTTTGCGCTCGCAGCTCGCGCGCTCGGCGGCGCTCCCCGGCGGCGGTAATAATGTCGCGCTGACGCGCATCGGTGGCGTTGGCCCACTCCAGTATTTCTTTCATCAGGCGGCCGCAACCCAGGCATTCGTCAGCGTCCAGGCAGCACTTGCGCACGCAAGGAGAGGCTTGCTGGCCGCGTTCAGTCACTCGGCGACCTCATCCAGCTCAAGCTCGACCGACTCGCCGGTCAACTCTTCCAGCACCTCGGACAGCACCTCGGAGAGCGAGCCTTCGCCGCTGTCATGCTGCCAGCCCTGCTCGCCATGATAGCCAAAGTGCAACGTGGTATTCGGCGTGGCCAGCCATAGCTCGCGGGAGGCGGGCTGGCGGCCCACAACCAGGCGTGTGCCATCGGCTAGCACCAGCACCAGCGAGCCCTCCATATGCTCCATTTCCAGATCAAGATCGCAGTCGTCAACCGCATGCTCGATCAAATCCTGCACGTGATCTACCTGCTGGTGAAATTCCGCTTCGCTCACATCCTGCATGGGGTTCTCTCTTGTCTGTTGGCCACCGCGTCTGGCTGTTGCAACGCCGCCGCTGAACGGCGGCTGATGCACCGAGCCGGGTGGCTGGGTATACTGCCGGATATTCTACCTGTAAGGAATCCAACATGAAGCATATCAGCGCACTCATCTTCGGCTTGCTGGTACTTGCTGGCTGCGGCCAGAAGGGCCCTCTTTATCTGCCAGAAGACACATCAGGCCAGCCGCCGACCCCGGCGCAGGAAGAACTGATCCAGGAACCGACCGAGAAGTGATGCAACAATGACCGCCTTTGATTATCGCCACGGCGAGCTACACGCCGAAGGCGTCGCATTATCTGCGATTGCCGCCGAGTACGACACCCCTTGCTTCGTTTACTCGCGGCAGGCCATTGAACAGGCCTATCAGGCCTGGGATTCGGCGCTACAGGGCGTGCCTCATTTGGTGTGCTTTGCCGTCAAGGCCAACTCCAATCTGGCCGTTCTGAACCTGCTGGCCCGTCAGGGCGCTGGCTTTGACATTGTGTCCGGTGGTGAGCTGGAACGTGTGTTGGCCGCCGGTGGCGAGCCTTCACGCATTGTGTTCTCTGGCCTGGGCAAAACCGCAGCAGAAATGCGCCGCGCGCTTGAGGTTGGCATTCATTGCTTCAACATCGAATCGACCGTCGAGCTGGAGCGCCTGCAATTGGTGGCCGCCGAGCTGAATATCAAGGCGCCGATCTCGCTGCGGGTCAACCCGGACGTGGATGCCAAGACGCACCCCTATATTTCTACCGGGCTGAAAGAGAACAAGTTTGGTATTGATATTGCCAATGCGCCAGCGGTCTACCGCCGCGCGGCCGAGCTGAGCCATATTGATATCTGCGGCGTGGACTGTCACATCGGCTCGCAGCTGACCGACGACACCCCGCTTATTGATGCGCTCAAGCGCCTGCTGGAGCTGATTGACGGCCTGGCAGAGGAAGGTATTCATATCCGTCACCTGGATTTGGGTGGCGGTTTGGGTGTGACCTACCGCGACGAGACGCCGCCCAGCCCCGGTGCTTACCTGGCCAAGGTGCGTGAGGCGCTGGCCGGTCGTGAGCTGACGCTGATGTTTGAGCCCGGCCGCTCTATCGTCGCCAACGCCGGGGTGATGCTGACCCGCGTCAACCTGCTGAAGCCGACCGAGCACAAGAACTTTGCGATCATCGACGGCGCCATGAATGATCTGATCCGTCCGGCACTCTATAGCGCCTGGATGGGTATCGACGCAGTCAAGCCGCGCAGCGACGCCGAGCTACTGAGCTGGGATATCGTCGGCCCGGTCTGTGAGACCGGTGATTTCCTCGGCAAGGACCGCGAACTGGCGCTGGCTGAAGGCGATCTATTGGCAGTGCGGTCTGCCGGTGCTTATGGCTTTGTCATGAGCTCCAACTACAACACCCGTCCGCGCGCCGCCGAAGTATTGGTCGACGGCGAGCACACCCATCTGGTGCGCCGCCGCGAAACGGTCGCCGAACTGATAGCCGGCGAGCGCCTGCTACCCGAGGACTGACATGCTGCTGCGATTCACCAAGATGCACGGGCTGGGCAACGACTTTATGGTTATTGACCTGGTCACTCAGCACGCGCAGCTGTTGCCCAAGCAGATCCGCCAGTGGAGCGACCGCCATACCGGTATCGGCTTTGACCAGTTGCTGGTGGTCGAGCCGCCAAGTTGCCCGGACGCGGACTTTCGCTACCGCATCTATAACGCTGACGGTAGTGAAGTGGAGCAGTGCGGCAACGGTGCGCGCTGCTTTGCCCGCTTTGTGCAGGACAAGCGCCTGACCGCCAAGAAGGTAATCCAGGTTGAAACCGCGGGCGGCCCCATCACCCTGCAAGTACGGCGGGATGGGCAGGTAACCGTAGATATGGGCGCGCCGCGCTTTACCCCAGCGGAGGTTCCCTTTATTGCCGAGCATGAGGCCGAGCAGTACGCCTTCGACGTAGCGGGCGAGCAATTGATGGTCTCTGCAGTCTCCATGGGCAACCCGCACTGCGTAACCCTGGTGGACGAGATCAACAACGGCATGCTGGAACGCCTGGGCGCGCTGATCGAGGCGCACCCGCGCTTTCCGCGCAAGGTCAATGCCGGCTTTATGCAGATAATTGACCCCGAACACGCCCGTTTACGGGTATTCGAGCGCGGCGTAGGGGAAACCCAGGCTTGCGGCACGGGTGCTTGCGCGGCAGCGGTCGCCGGTATCCGGCTGGGTCTGTTACGCTCCCCGGTACAAATTCAGTTACCCGGCGGCAACCTGCAAATCGAATGGGACGGCCCCGGCCAGCCCGTCATGATGACTGGCCCGGCAACCCGGGTCTACGAAGGACAGATACGCGTATGAGCGAGCAAAAGCGGCAGAGCAGCGACGACATTGATGCCGAACAAGTCGCTGATTACCTGCGGCGTCACCCGGCCTACTTCGCCGAACATGACGAGCTACTTACCGATCTGATCATTCCGCATCAACCGGGTCAGGCCGTATCGCTGGTTGAGCGTCAGGTAAAGTTGCTGCGCGAGCGCAATATTGATGTGCGCAATCGCCTGAACCAGCTGATGGATACCGCCCGCGAGAACGACCGGCTGTTCGACAAGAGCCGTCGCCTGATCCTCAGCATGCTCGAGGCGCAGAGCCTGGAGCAGGTGATCGCCAGCCTTGAAGACAGTCTGCGCAATGACTTTCAGGTGCCATTTGTCTGTCTGATTCTGTTTACCGAAGCTGACCGCTACAGCAACGCCCATTGCGTCAGCCATGCGGCGGCCAAAGAGGCTATCGGTCATCTGCTCGATAACGGCAAACCGGTCAGCGGCGCGCTGCGCCCGGAAGAACTGAGCTTTCTGTTTGGCGAGTCCGCCGAAGAAGTGGCGTCTACCGCTTTTGCGCCCATCAGTCATGAGGGCCTGCATGGCGTACTGGCGCTCGGCAGCAAAGATTCTCAGCAATACCGCAGCGCCACCGGCACCCTGTTTCTTGGCTACGTAGCCGATGCGCTGGCCCGTATTCTGTTGCGCCAACGTCCGCTGGCCGATGAAGCCCACGCCTGATACGCCCGGCACCTCCGAGGTGCCGGCGGTCGATCACGATGTAGACGCCTTTCTGCGCCACCTGCGCACCGAGCGTCAGTTGTCGCCCCGCACCCTGGAAGCCTATGCGCACGACTTGCAGCAATTGGAGCTGTTCCGCCATGAACGCAAGCTAAGCAGCTGGGATCAGCTCAGCAGCGCGCAGTTACGCCACTATGTGGCGCAGCAGCATCAGCGCGGAATATCACCGCGCAGCCTGCAACGCCAACTCAGCACCGTACGCAGCTTTTATCGCTATCTATTGCGCGAGCAGCGCTGCCAGATCAATCCGGCGCTGGACCTGCGCGCGCCCAAGGCGGGCAAGAAACTACCCAAAACCCTGGACGCAGACCTCGCCAGCCAGTTGCTCGATGACAATGGCGATCCGGACTGGTTGCAGGTACGGGATCAGGCGATGCTGGAGCTCTTTTATTCGTCCGGTCTGCGCTTGTCGGAGCTGGCTGGACTCGACGTCGCCGATCTGGACTTGCAGCAAGGCGAAGTGCGGGTGCTCGGCAAGGGTAATAAAACCCGCCTGCTGCCCGTGGGACGCATGGCGCTGACAGCGTTGGAGGCCTGGCTCAAGGTCAGGCCAGCGCAGCAGGAAGCGGCACAGCCGGTGTTTGTCAGCCAACGCGGCAGCCGCCTGACCACTCGCGCGATTCAGCTGCGGGTGCGGCGGCGCGGCGTCGAACGCATCGGCCAGCATCTGCATCCGCACATGCTCCGCCACTCCTTCGCCAGCCACATGCTCGAATCCTCCGGTGACCTGCGCGCAGTGCAGGAACTGCTCGGGCATGCCGATATCAGCACGACGCAAATTTATACCCATCTGGATTTCCAACATCTCGCGCAGGTCTACGACAAGGCCCATCCGCGCGCCAAACGCAAAGCAGATACCGAATGATTCAACTCGTCACCTTTGATCTCGACAACACCCTGTGGGAAACCGAATCGGTCGTCGTTGCCGCCGAGCAAGCGCTAATGCGCTGGCTGGAGAAAAACGCGCCGGCGTTTGCCCAGAAACTCGATGCCGATGCCCGCATGGCCCTGCGTAACGAAGTGCTGGCGACCCAGCCCGAGCTGCGCCACCGCGTCACGCCATTGCGTATAGCCGTGCTGGAGCTGGGCCTGCGCAAGGCAGGTTATTCCGCCGAGCAGGCCAGTGAACTGGCGGCCAAGGGCTTTACTGTATTTCTCGACGCGCGCCACAAGCTGGAGTACTTCCCGCATATGGAAATCGTGCTGGAGTTGCTGTCACGGCAGTACCAGTTGGCGAGTATTTCCAATGGCAACGCAGACGTGCGCAGGCTGGGGCTGGATCGTTTCTTCAAGATCATCGTTTCAGCCGACGATGTGGGCTTGAGCAAACCGGATCCCGCGCCCTTTCTCACCGCGCTGGAGGCGGCAGGTGTCGAGCCGGCACAGGCACTGCACATTGGCGATCATCCTGGCGATGATATTCAAGGCGCACTGGATGTAGGCATGCACACGCTCTGGTTCAACCCGCAGGGCAAGGCCTGGCCACAGCAGCCGCGCCCCCATGGCGAGGTGCGCTGTCTGAGCGAAATACCGCCGTGGCTGAACCGTTACGTGAAGTACGCTCGAGCCTGACCCGCAGTTGCCGCCGCTACTGAGCGGCGGCATAAAGGCCGAACAGCCGCCCGGAACTAGATAGGGCGGCTACCGTATTTGCTGTCCGGTTTCTTCGGCGGATCGGCGACCACGTTGGAGTCGATCTCCTGCACCTTGCCACCACGCGACAGAAACTCTTCCATCTGCCGCGCCAGTGCATCGCGCTCACGGTCCTTGGCTTCAACAGAAGGGCCTTCCAGCTCTTCCGCCGGTGCATTTTTCTTGCGCGGCTTGCTGGCGACTACCTCGCCATCAGCGTCATCATCATTGTCATCCGGCTGATCGTTGGCGGTGGTCTCTGTCACGCCTTCGTAATCATCGTCCATATCGTCACTCATGCCCCAACACCCTCCCAAGGGAAAACACGCTATATATAGCGCATTCAGATGATTTGGCTAGTACCCGATGACAATTTTTTTATATCGAGGACCGCTGATTTACAGTTCCGCCCCTTCTGTCAGACGCGCCAATTGGTCCAGATCGGTCTGCACGCCTGAGGTTTCTCGGATACGCGAGAGTATCTGACGCTTGAGTTCAATGAAGTCCGGCTCCAGCTTCATGTCCTGATGACGCACCTTTGGCAAGGGCACCTCATAGATACTGTCGATACGCCCCGGCCTTGGCGCCATCAGCACGATACGGCTACCCAGATAGATGGCCTCTTCTACGTCATGGGTGACGAACAGGATGGTGCTTTTCTCCAGGCGATGCACATGGCGAATCAGGTCGTGCATCACTTCACGGGTCTGCGCGTCCAGCGCGCCGAAAGGCTCATCCATCAACAGAAAGTCCGGGCGGGGCATCAGTGCGCGGGCGATGGCTACACGTTGTTGCATGCCGCCGGATAACTGGCTGGGATAGGCTTCACTGAAGTCGCGGAGCCCCATCAGATTGAGCAGCGCATCGGCGCGGCCAGAGGCGGTTTCAACATCCGACTGGCTGTGTACGGTATCGGCAATCACCTTGAGCTGACGGCAGAACTTGATGTTCTGATTCACGTTCAGCCAGGGGTAGAGACTGTAATGCTGAAACACCATGGCGCGATCAACACCGGGGCCGTCTATCGGCTGATCGTGCAGCAGAATGTCGCCGCTGCTATGCGTCTCAAGGCCAGCCAGAATGCGCAACAGGGTAGACTTGCCACAACCGGATGCGCCGACAAAGGTGATGAACTCATTAGGCTCAACTTCAAGATTGACGTCACGCAGTGCCTCAATGCTCTGGTCGCGGGTCTCGAAGGTTTTGCCTACATTGCGAATACTGATACAGGAGTTGCTCATGGCTCACCTCTTCTGCCAATGAAATGCCCGACGCCCGATCCAGCGGAACGCCTGGTCGGTCAGCAGTCCGATCAAACCGATCAACAGGATGCCGGCAAAAATCTTGTCGGTGTGCATATAGCGCTGCGCGCGCAGAATCGCGTAACCCAGGCCGGAATTGGATGCGACCAGTTCGGCGACGACCAGGTAGGTCCAGGCCCAGCCGCAGGTGATGCGCAGCGTATCCAGCAAGGCCGGGCGCGCTGACGGCAGGACCACCAGACGGATGATTTCGGTACGCGATGCGCCCATGGTCTGCGCCGCTTCTATTTGCGCCATTGGCACCCGGCGAATGTCTTCAGCTGCCATCAGCACCATCTGAAAGAAGGTGCCAATAAAGATGATCAGAATCTTCGAGCCTTCACCAATCCCTACCCACAGCATGACCAGCGGGATAAAAGCGACCGCTGGCATATAGCGGATAAAGTCGATCAAGGGCTCCAGCGTCGCCTGGACCGGCTTGTAGGTACCCAGATACAAGCCCAGCGGCAAGGCAATCAAGGCCGAGATCAAAAAGCCAGCCATGACGCGATAAACACTGATGGTGATGTCGCCCCAGAGGCCGTCCTCCAGCCACCAGTTCCAGGTTCGCTCTGCGACGGCAATCGGTCCCGGCATGAACAGCGGATCATTCAGCCCCATGGCGGTGTAAAGCCACCAGATGAAAAAAGGCGCAATCAAACCGAGGGCCGTCAGTAAGCCAGCGGTTCTGGGTGGCAATGAACCGCGCACCGTCCACCAGCGAGAGCGGCGCTTGCGCACCGGGGCAGCCGCCGGGGTTTCAGGTAATGGGGCTGGTGCGTTCATACCAGTATCTCCTTGTTCAAGTCCTGCAGACGGGGTAACGGCGCTCGGCGCCAGCCGTTCTCTGGGGGATATATACCGAGTGCGGCGACGGGTAACTCAGCCCAAGGCTGCGCATCAACCGGCAGCGGGAAAAGGCTGCCGCTGGATGCCGGCAAGGTGCTGTGTAAAATCTGCCAGGGCTGCTCGCCGCCCTGAATGCGGCCGAAGGTCAGCTCGCAGCCCAGCAGCAGGTCGACGTCACGTGCGCTTTCATGCTGCAGATAGTGCTGCAGCGAGAGCCGCCCGCTCAGCCGCAATGGCCGATCAGCGGCAAACATAAAATAGTCCCCGGCGCGCAACAGACAGGCACGACGGCCAGTGCCATCAGCGCTGTGCAGCCAGGTTTGCTCAACCACGCCAACCGAGTCGGGCAGGCGCTGCCAGATCTCCAGATAGCTGTCGTCCAATGCGGTTTCGTGCACTTCATCGGCATTGATAAAGCGCATATTGCCGATATCAGTGCCGCTGTCGGGGTGAAAGTCGATTGCCCGGTGCCACTGACAGCGTGTCTCGGTGGCTTCGGTCAGACCGGCAAAGCCAGACAGGCGAATACGCTCACGCGGCAGCGTTGGGCAAGGATCGGGAATGCGCAGATCGGCGTGCAGATGCTCGCTCTGCAACCAGAACACCCTTGTTGTGGTGTCTTCTGAGCCATCGGCCAGGCGCAGTAGCGTACGCTGCCAGACCCCGTGATAACTGGCTGGAACCGGATTCATTGGTGATACTCCGGAAAACGTTTGAGGGTGCGCCAAAACGCCATGTCGTGATTTGGCCACAGGTCGGCACCGGTCTCGCCGGCGATCTGTTTGAGCTTGCGAATACTGTCCACCGCCATATCATCGCGATCGCGCCAGCACGTACCGGGGGCTATTTCGTCATCGAGATTTTCCTGCAGATCAGCGGCATCTCCCGCCAGAATCACTGGAGCCCCATGCGGTAGCTCGATCATCAGCGACATATGGCCGGCAGTATGGCCGGGGGTATTGATGGCCCGCAGGCCCGGCAGCAGGTCGTACTCTTCCTGCTGCAAGCGCCAACGCAGGTTGCCGGCAAAATCATCGGCAAAGTAGGCATCGTCCGCCGGCTCGCGGGCGGCCTCCAGCTCGGCTACATGCACGTGCACCTCGGCACCGCAGACATCACAAAGCCCACCGGCATGATCAAAATGCAGATGACTGAGAAAGACCATGTCGATATCGGCGGTGGTCAGCCCCAATTTGGCCAGGTGAGCCTGCAAACGCTGCTCTTCACTCATCTGCGGCGGCCCCATAGGGAACGCCTCGGGGTCGTACCAGCGGGCGCGCAGTGCCGGATCGGTGAGCTTGTTGTAATCACATCCCACATCGAACAGCACACGCCCCTGCCGGGTCTCGATCAAAAAAGCCAAAATCGGCGCTTCAATCTGCACACCCTGACCGCGGCCGCGCGTGGAGATCGACTTGTCGTAGTGATGCGTTGCGGTCAGCAAAGGCCAGAGTTTTTGTACCTGTGTCATGCGGCCTCCCGCAGGCGCATCAGCAGCGCCTGACTGTCGCAGCACTCGCCGAAGATGCCGCCTTCCACCTCGATCATCGCCAGCGCCGCTGCGTGCAGTTCGGCATGCGCCGAGCCACAGGCATCGCGTACGGTCAGACAGTTGAAGCCGCGATCAATCGCGCTGCGCAGCGTGGAGCTGACACAGACCTCGGTGGTCACCCCGGTGATGATCAGACTGTCGATGCCACGCGTGCGCAGAATCAGCTCAAGATCGGTCGCGGCAAAAGCGCAATAACCGGGCTTGTCGATAACCGGCTCACCCGCGTGCGGCTGTAACTCGTCAATCAGGTCGTGGCCGTATTCACCACGCACCAGCAGCCGACCCAGAGGGCCAGCCGATCCTATGGGCGCGCCGCTGCGCTCGGAACGAATACGCTTCCAGGCTGGCAGGTCGGAGAGGTCCGGCCGATGCCCTTCACGGGTATGCACCACCAGCATGCCACTCGCCCTCGCCGCTGCCAGTAGCGCCTGCTGCGCCGCAATGGGCGCGCGCAGCCGCTGAATATCCAACCCCGCCTGTTCGGCATAACCGCCCGGTGCGCAGAAGTCGCGCTGCATGTCGATCAGCAGCAAAGCAGCGCGTTCAGGTTGCAGCGCCAGCATGGTCAGGCCTCCAGCTTGAATTCATAGCGAACCGCAGCAGCAATACCGCTGACGATGTCATCCGCCATACGCGCGCCTTTCTCGGCGGTCGATCCCAGCGCCGAAGACAACACACCCGATGGCGGCACCCACTCGGTGCGCGTGGGATACATGTCGTAGGGCGGGAAGTCCGCTGGTGGATCGTTGGGAATCTGCTCCAGGCTGACCAGATGCGGCAGATAGTGCAGCATCAGCGAGGTCTCGATAACCGCCGCGTGCTCCAAGGCAAAACCGGGGAAACCGTCCGGAAAAATATCTTCCAGCGTTTCTTCCTTGCAGAAGTCCCAGTGCTCCAGCCGCATCACTTCCAGCTCGCAACCGGCACCGAGCTCACGCTGTGCCAGCTGGATACCTTCAGTCACAAACCAGGTGTTCTCGTAATGTCCCAGCACCAGCACCAGACGCTTAACCCCATGGCGGGCGAACTCGCGTACCGCATCCTGCACAAGTGCGATCAGGGTGGCGCCATCGAGGCTGGTGGTGCCGCAAAAATGTTGGCCGCCACCGCACTTGGGCTGCGACTTGTAACCATAGGCCAATGCCGGGGCAACGATACCGCCAACCTGCGCGGCCACATCGGCACTCAGCGCGGTGGACAATAGCGCATCGGTGCCCAACGGCAGATGCGGGCCATGCTGTTCGGTCGCGCCGCAGGGTAAAAACACCACTGCGCCCTGCTCGACTCGTTGCTGGTATTCAACCCAGCTGATCTGGTCCATATGTACGCTTGCCATCAGGATGTACTCCTCGCTAATTCAGTCTTGGGTATCTGTTCCGGCCAGCCCGCCATCACCGCCGCCAGGGTGACCATGCCGGCGCCGATCCAGGTGCGCAGGCCAATGGGTTCATCATTCAGCCAGGCAACCGACAGCACCGCCGCTATCAGTTCGAATACCACCAGAACGGCGGCCTTGCTGGCCGGTAGGTGGGTCACGCCGTACTGTGCTGCCAGGGTCGCGAGCAACAGCCAGGCAATCGCAAACACCACGATCCATAACCAGACCTGCACCTCCAGCACCGGCATGCGCTCGGTGAATAGCAGGCAGGCAAGTCCGGCAAAGAGCGCGCTGCCGACAAAGGCCGCGACTGTCTTGCTGGTCATGGGTACCTGATCGGCGGCGCGGGTAGCCAGGTTGTTCAGGGCGAAACCCAGCCCGGCACTGACCGCCAGCCAGTCGATCGAGGTCATGCTGCTGAAGGTGTTACGACCGACACCCAGGGTTACGCCGATGCCTATCAGCGCCAACACCAGTGCAGCCAGGCGCAAGCCGGTGATGCGCTCACGCAGCAGCAACCAACCACCCAGCACACCCCACACCGGCGCCAGGTAGAACAACAGCATCACCCGAACCAGATCCTCTGCCAGCGACAGCGACGACAACAAGGACGCATTGGCCCAACCACCAAACAGGATGATGCCCAGCAGACCCCAACGTTGCGGCCACCAGGCCGCGCGCTGCCGGTAGATCAGCGGCAACGCGAACAACGCAATCAAGCCGTAACTCGCCAGCACCATGGGCATACCACTGATACCCAGCTCCGCAAACGCCTGCAGCGGCACCCAACTGGTGCCCCACATGATGGTGGCGATAATCAGTATCCATTCGGGACGCAGCATCAGCCGCCCATCCAGGCACCGCCATTGGCACCCAACATCTGACCGGTAAAAAAGCTGGCCGCTGGCGACAATAGAAAGCACACCGCCGCGGCAATTTCATCAGGGCGACCGAGCCGTCCAGCCGGAATCGCCAGCTCCTTGGCGATCCACTCCTCGCTCATATGCTCAACCGACACCATGGCCGTATCCACCGGCCCCGGCGCCACTCCGTTGACCCGAATGGCCGGGGCGAACTCGCGCGCCAGTGATTTGGTCAAGCCGATCACGCCAGCCTTGGCCGTGCAGTAAGCAACGTAGTTTTCTCGACCCAGATGCCCAAGCTCAGAGCTGATATTGACGATAGCGCCGCGCCCTGCTGTGCTCATGCCTTCCAGCGCATGACGACAGCAGCGATACACGCCGTCCAGATCGACTGCCATGATTTGCCGCCAGTCAGCCTCGGACGTATCCAGAAAGGCTTGCTCCTGAATGATCCCCGCATTATTCACCAGGCCGTCGAGCGGGCCATTGGCGGTGATACAGGCAAACATTTCAGCGACCGCATCGGGATCACTGACATCTGCTTCGATGGCGATCGCACGACCGCCGGCAGAGACAATCTCGTCTACCAGCACCGCAGCGGCATCCGCCTGGCCCAGGTGGTTAATCCACACTTCGGCCCCGCGCCCCGCCAGCATTTGCGCGCAGGCGCGGCCAATACCGGTCGCCGCGCCTGTCACCAGCATCCGCTGGCCCTTGAAATCCTGGATACTCATCAGTGCATTACCTCACCCCGGCTAACCACCAGCGCTTGCCCGGTTATGGCCGCGGCGGCAGAGGAGCCAAGGAACAAAAATGTGCCGGCCAGATCAGCCGGCGTGAGCAGCTCGGGGATCGCTTGAGCCGATAAAATATGTTGCAGCTCATCGTCTTCACTGCGACCGCTTTGCTGCGCCATGCTGCGCAGTGACGCCATCGCGGCATCGGTACCGATCCAGCCCGGACACACCGCGTTCACACGAATACGCTGCGCCCCCAGTTCCCAGGCCAGCGAGCGGGTCAGACCAATCACGGCGTGTTTGCTGGCGACATAAGCCGAGAATCCGGCAACCGCACTCAGCCCCCAGATAGAGGACTGATTGATCACGCTGCTGCCCTCGGCAAGTAGTGGCAGCAGAGCGCGGGTCAGGCGCAGCATCGACACCACGTTATTGTCGAGCTGGGTCTGCCAGCGCTGATTGGCATCGGCACTGGCATCCAGCAATGGCGTCGGCTGCTCCATGCCCGCGTTGTTGACCAGCACCTGTACCTGCTCGCAGCGGTCAGCCAGCGCCAGGGCGTAGTCGCTGACCGCGGCATCATCGTTTAAATCAAGCGCGCTGCCGTGCACCGCCGTCACGCTGGCCAGCTCATCGATGACAGCGGCCAGCGCATCGCCATTGCGATCCAGCAGCTCCAGGCGAGCGCCCTGCGCGGCAAAAGCCTGGGCCAGGCCACGGCCGATACCGCTGGCCGCGCCGCTGATCACCACTGTGCGGCCGCTATAGTCCAGTGTCTGCATGCTCATACCGCCGTCAAAAAAGACACGCCGACCGCGCCGTAGAAGTTCTCGGCCCGCTTGGGTCCATCAACGAACTCGCCATAATCCTCACTCAGCACACGGCGCACCCGGTGACGATGAAAACTGCTCAGCAATTCATCCATCGGCACCACCTGACGGTAGCCATCGCCATACAGCTCTGCGTGCAGTTTGGGCAGGCGATACCAGGGCGCTACCGGTTTTTCATGGTGCGCGTTGTGATAGGCAAAGTTGAGCAGCAGCAGGTTCAGCGCCGGCCAGCGCAGCGACACCACGTTGCTGAAGGTGTTGAGCTGCTCGTAAGCGCGATCACGCAGCTTGTCGGCGGGAATCTTGGCGTCTTCTTCCAGCACGGCGAAAGCGTCATAGGTGTGCTGATAAGCGTCGGCGAAGCGCAGCACCGTGACCATGATCATCCAGGCCAGGCAATAGAGCACCAGCGCACTGAACGACAGCCAGCCCAGCAGGGCAAAGAGCGCGCTGCGCACCAGCAGCACCCTGAGCACCTTGCCGCGCCTGGCACGGTGCTTTTCGCTCTTGCTGATGAAAGGCAGCAGCACCACATAGAAATGCATGATCAGCTCGACTGCCGGGATGTAAGCCCACTCCAGCGCCAGAATCAGCTTACGCGTCCAGGCCGGCAAGCCATTGATGAACTCCTTGCTGTCGAAGGTGATGACATCGGCGCGGTCAACGTGATGACGCATGTGCTTGCGCCGCAGATCCTGAAAGTCGGCGTAGCAGCCGCCCGTCATCCAACTGAAAACTTCGCCCGCCCGCGCGTTGTGCGCCGGCTTGCTGAAAATGGTGCCATGAGCAAACTCATGGATCAGGTAGGCGCCGATCACCATCGCGTGCGCCAGCAATAACAGTCCGACCAGCTTGGCCAGCCAGTGCGGCGTCAACAGCAGACCGATGCCGGCGGCATAACCACCCACACTGTAGGCCATCGCGAGACTGTTCCAGACCCGGCCGTCGGCGTAACGGTAAAGCGGCTTGGACTTGGCTTGGGATGTAGACATGCTTCCTCCCGGAATACAGTGCAGTGGGCAGGTGCAGGGCACCTGCCCGGTTGATTACTGAGTCAGGTCGTTAACAAAGCTGGGGTCGAAGGTATCGGCAAAATCCGGTACTGCCGGAATCTGCTTGTTCTTCACCAGCAGGTCGGCGATAACCGCACCGCTACCATAGAAGGAGGTGGTTTCCTCGGACTCGACAAAGTTCTTACCCATCTCATCCAGCGGAATGTTGTAAACACCTTCCATCTGCTCCATGGCTTCGGCACCGGTCACGCCGAGTACCTTACCGATGATCTCGGCGGACTCTTCAGGGTGCGCCTGCATGTATTCAAGCCCCGCCTGGTAACCCTTGATCATTGCGCTGATGGCTTCGGGCTCGGCTTTGATCATGTCTTCGTCAAAAGCCAGCACGTCGGTAATCAGGCCCGGCGCGTCCTTGGAGGAATAAACCACATGGAATTTATCGCCACCGGCCATGCCCAGAATCTGCGACACGTTAGGCTCGTAGGTCACACCAATCGGCAGGCTGCCGGAGGCCATGGCGCTGGGTATGCCTTCTGGCGTCATGTTGACGGGCTGAATGTCCTTGTCCGTCATGCCATTGCTCTGCAGCGCATAAGCCAGCAAGAAGTCGGAGGGTGACAGCGGGTTGAAGCCAACCTGCTTGCCGCTAAAGTCAGCAACTGAGGCTATCGACTTGTCGGCAACAATGGCGTCACCGCCGTTGGAGAAGTCGATAGGCATCACGACGCGGTGCTTCAGGCCCTTGGCGACGGCACCCACTACCTGATCGTAGGTGAGCATGGCACCGTCAACGGCACCGCCGGCCATGGCCGAAGGCAGTAACGCCGGATCATTGAAGAACTGCAGTTCCACATCCAGACCAAACTGGTCGTAGAGGTCGAGTTTGTCGGCAACGTAGAAAGGACCATAGCCGGCCCAGACAACAGTACCTATGGTCATGGAGTCAGCTGCTTGTGCAGCAACGGGAGATAGTGCGGCAGCGGCGGCCAGACTGGCGCCAGCCAGAGTCTTGCGGATAAAACTGAAACGTGAGGCGCTCATGGGTACAACTCCTACACAGTGAAAAAAAGGCACGGGGCGACGTCGTCATGACGGTCTCCCGGGCTTTTATCCCGCCGTGTAGTTCTCATTCCTTGAGAACCGGAAAACTCTCGGACCAGTCACCTGCATTGCAGGCCGGAACCCTAGTTCGCCTAGTTACCACTCCAGTGTGTGATGCGTCATGAGTCAATGACGACTCATCCCGTTTCACTGATTAACAATGCATTCTTGATGCCATCGAGCCATTAAAAAATAAATTTATTGAGTATCAATGGCTTGAAGCCCATAAAAGAACTGGCCCGGCAGCAAACTCACATTTTCAGGGCGCTTGCATGCCCAACAATAGAGCCGAGCACACCATTGCGGTGCGTCTACTCACCCTGCATTGTTGCCAATAGGTGCCGGCTACTCGCGTGCACGCGATGCTCGCCCAGATAGATTCCCTGCCAGGTACCCATTGCCAAGCGCCCGGCGCTGATGGGAATGCTCAGCTGCACGCCCAGCAGACTGGATTTGATATGCGCGGTCATATCATCCGGGCCTTCATAGGTATGCTTGAAGTAAGGCGCATCGTCCGGCACGGCGCGGCGAAAAAAGGCTTCGAAGTCTTCACGTACCAGTGGGTCGGCGTTCTCGTTCACCGTCAGCGAGGCAGAGGTGTGCTGTAACCAGAGGTGTAACAACCCGGTACGGATTGAATCCAGCTCCGGTAGCGCCGCGCGTATTTCCTGATCGATCAGGTGAAAACCGCGCGGGCGCGCCTTCAGACGAATTTCTTTCTGCAGCCACATCACACATCCTCCTGCTGAACCGGCCAAAAACGCAGACTAGCATGTGCCAGGGGCTGCCCGATTACATCTCCTGAGCGCGTTGCGCCTGCTCCGCCAAACGCAAGGTTTCATGCTGCTCCATGGCCAACAGATCCTGCATCAGCTCACGCCCGTCTGCGGTCTCGGCCCGCCCTTGCAAGTAGCGGTACAAATCCAGCGCATCGTTGTGCAGATTAAACACCTCGGCACACACCGCCTCGTAGCTCATACCGGCAAAGCTGGTTTCAGTAGCCAGCGCACGGGTACGCTCATTATCGGTGAAATAGTCATACACCCAGCTGTCCAGCACGTTGATGTCGGCCTTCTCTTCGAAGCGCACGACCATTTGTTGCATGCAGCGCTCGTGATCGGCCAAATACTGCAATAGCCAGCTCATGCGCTCAGAGGTATCTGCGGCAACCGCACCGGCCTCCATGCAACTGGCAAGTTGCCCGTGCAGGTGCTGCGTCCATTCAATCAACTCACGATAGGTTTCCGCTTTCATTAAGACTCCTGCTGTTGTGTCTGAATTCAATCATGCATGATTTTGTCGGCGCTAATGCGCCCAGGTTCAGCGCAGGCTGTAACCGGCGATGTCCGGCATACCACTCAGCCTAGACCAAGCGACCTTACTTCAACCGACTGGCCCGCAGACGCAAGGCATTGCTGATCACGCTGACCGACGACAACGACATTGCGGCGGCGGCGATAATCGGCGACATCAACACGCCCATAAAGGGATACAGGATACCGGCCGCGACAGGCACACCTACCGCGTTATAGACGAAGGCAAAAAACAGGTTCTGTCGAATGTTGCGCATGGTCGCGCGTGACAGCTTGCGCGCCTCGACTATGCCCATGAGGTCACCGCGCAGCAGGGTGATACCGGCGCTTTCGATCGCCACATCAGTGCCTGTGCCCATGGCGACACCCACATCAGCGGTCGCCAGCGCAGGTGCATCATTCACGCCATCGCCCGCCATCAATACCACCTTGCCCTGATCGCGCAGCTGTTGCACTACCCGGCCCTTGTCTTCTGGCAGCACCTCGGCTTCAACGCGATCTATGCCCAGGCTGCGCGCGACCGCTTGCGCTGAAGTGTGATTGTCCCCGGTCAACATCACCACCTCGATGCCTTCATCCTGCAACGCCTTGATTGCGTCGGCCGTGGTCTGTTTGATCGGATCGGCAATCGCAATCAGCCCCGCAAGTTGCCCATCCACAGCGGCAAAAATAACCGTAGCGCCACCATGACGCAGCTCGTCGGCCTGATCGCGGTAGGCGGCCACATCAACCTGCAGCTCCTGCATCAGCAGCGTATTACCGAGTGCCACCTGCTGCCCTTCAACCTGACCCACCACGCCTTTGCCGTTGGGTGAGTCGAACTCTGTGGCGTCGCTGAGTTGCAGCTCCCGCTCCCGGGCCTTCTCCACAATGGCGCTGGCCAGCGGATGTTCGCTGCCCCGTTCCAGTCCGGCAGCCAAGCGCAGCAGTTGCGCCTCGTCGAAGCCGTCAGCTGGCCGGATCGCGGTCACGCTGGGCTTGCCTTCGGTCAGCGTGCCGGTCTTGTCGACCACCACAGTGTCGACCTTTTCCAACCGTTCGAGCGCTTCGGCATCACGGATCAGGATGCCGTTCTGCGCGCCGCGCCCCACGCCGACCATAATCGACATCGGCGTAGCAAGCCCCAAGGCACAGGGGCAGGCAATAATCAGCACACTCACTGCGGCGATCAAGCCATAGGCCATCGCCGGTTCCGGCCCCCAGATAGACCAGGCAATAAACGCGACCAAAGCCACCAGCACCACGGCCGGCACAAAGTAACCCGCCACCCGGTCGGCCAGCCCCTGGATCGGCGCTCGGCTGCGCTGCGCGCTGGAGACCATCTGAACAATCTGCGCCAGCATAGTATCGCGGCCGATCTTGTCGGCCCGCATGACAAAAGAGCCCTGACCGTTGATGCTGCCGCCCACCACCTGATCACCCACTGTCCGACTCGCGGCCAGCGGCTCGCCGGTTACCATGGATTCATCGATATTTGAGCGCCCCTCCAGAATCTCGCCATCCAGCGGCACCTTGTCGCCGGGGCGCACGCGCAAACGGTCACCTACAGCCACCTGGTCGAGCGGCACTTCCTGCTCATCACCCTGCGCATCCAGACGGCGCGCCGTTGCCGGTGCCAGATCCAACAGCGCCCGAATCGAGCCCGAGGTCTTCTCGCGTGCGCGCAATTCCAATACCTGGCCCAGCAGCACCAGCACTATGACCACGGCTGCCGCTTCAAAGTAGACGGCAACCGAGCCGTCAGCCTGACGAAACGCCAGTGGAAACACCTCCGGTATCAGCGTGGCCACCACACTGAACACCCAGGCCGTACCCGTACCGATAGCAATCAAGGTAAACATGTTGAGATTGCGCGAGCGCAGCGAGCGCCAGCCGCGCACAAAGAATGGCCAACCGGCCCAGAGCACCACCGGCGTTGCCAGAACCAGCTGTACCCAGTTGGACAACTGCGGCGCCATGAGCTGATGCCAGCCAAAGATATGGCCGCCCATTTCCATCAAAAAAACCGGTAGCGCGAATACCAGCCCCAGCCAGAACCGGCGCTGCATGTCTTTCAGCTCGGCGGAGGGTCCTGTGTCTGCAGTGACCTCCTCCGGTTCCAGCGCCATGCCGCAGATCGGGCAATCTCCGGGGCCGTCCTGACGTACCTCGGGATGCATCGGACAGGTAAAGATGGCACCCGGCGGTGCCGATTCCGCCTGCGCAGAGCCTGTGCCTGGCGCAAGATAACGCTGCGGATCAGCCAGAAATTTCTGTCGGCACCCGGCGGAACAGAAGTACCAGGTTTTGTCCGCATGCTCGGCGTGATGCTCGGTTTTCTCTGGGTCTACGGTCATCCCGCAGACGGGATCCTTTACTGATCCAGAGGATTCGTCATGGTGGCAACAACTGTGTTCAGCAGACATTCCAGCGCCCCTTTTTCCAATTCGCTAACGCCTTGGCGGCTAAACCGGCAAAGCGTGCTCCCAGTGAGAGAAGGTGGTCAGCCATCAACCTTCAACTTTCCGCGTACCCGGCAAACCGTTGCAAAACCTGTCCGCCAGCTACCCACAGGGCCGACCTGCCGCGTCACATAAATAGCGCCAAGCTGTGCGGGCGCTGTCTCGTCTACCGCGCCCGCGCATGACAGCCCTATAAACCGAAGGTAAACTAGCTACCTGCGGCTGCCGACCAGCGCCCAGCTTACCCATTGATATCTACCTCTGCCGGAGTCACCGGCCAGGACTCCAGCATGATTCGCATAAACGAGCTGCAATTACCTCTTGATCACCCCACCGACGCCCTGCGCCCGGCCATTGTTGCGCGCCTGAAGATAACGGATGCGCAGCTTGTGGATTTCACCGTATTCAAACGCAGCTACGACGCGCGCAAGAAGAACAGCGAAATCACCTTCGTCTATATCATCGACGTGACGCTGGACAACGAAGCACCCGTGCTCGAACGCTTTGCCGATGATCGCAACGTTCGCCCGGCCCCCGATACCGCGTATTACCCGGTTGCCCAGGCGCCTGAGGGCTTGACCGAACGCCCGCTGATTATCGGCTTTGGTCCTTGTGGCCTGTTTGCTGCGCTGACATTGGCGCAGATGGGCTTCAAGCCTATCGTACTGGAGCGGGGTAAGGATGTACGCAAGCGCACCAAGGACACCTGGGCGTTATGGCGCAACAAGGTGTTATCGCCAGAATCCAACGTGCAGTTTGGTGAAGGCGGCGCTGGGCTGTTCTCCGACGGCAAGCTCTACAGCCAGATAAAAGACCCCAAGTTCTATGGTCGCAAGGTGATGCATGAGTTTGTCCGCGCTGGCGCGCCAGAAGAAATCATGTTCGTCAGCAAACCGCATATCGGCACCTTCCGTCTGACCGGCGTGGTATCGAGCATGCGCGAAGAGATCAAGGCGCTGGGTGGTGAGGTCCGCTTTGAAAGTCGGGTGACCGACTTTCTTCTCGAGGACGGGCGTATTGAAGGCGTGCAACTCGATAACGGCGAAGAAATCCGCAGCCGTTATGTGGTGCTTGCGCTGGGGCACAGCGCGCGCGATAGCTTCCGCAAGCTGCACGAGCGCGGCGTCTATGTTGAAGCCAAGCCCTTTGCCGTGGGCTTTCGCATCGAACATCCGCAATCGCTGATCGATAAGGCGCGACTGGGCAAATACGCAGGCCACCCGGAACTGGGTGCGGCGGATTACAAATTGGTGCACCACGCCAAAAACGGCCGTGCGGTCTACAGCTTCTGCATGTGCCCTGGCGGCATGGTGGTCGCGGCCACCTCAGAGCCTGGCCGCGTAGTCACCAATGGTATGAGCCAGTATTCGCGCAACGAACGTAATGCCAATGCCGGTATTGTGGTCGGCATTCATCCGGAAAAGGACTTCCCCGGCAGCCCGCTGGCGGGGGTTGAGTTACAGGAGCAGCTCGAATCTCGCGCCTATGAACTCGGTGGCAGTGACTACTGTGCGCCCGGTCAGTTGGTGGGCGACTTTATTCGCGGTAAAGCGTCAAGCAGCCTCGGCGAGGTACAGCCCTCGTATCAGCCTGGCGTGCTGCTCGGCGATCTGGCACAGGCACTGCCGGGCTACGCGATTGACGCCATCCGTGAAGCCTTGCCGGCCTTCGGCAAACAGATTCGCGGCTTCGACCGCCATGACGCGGTACTCACCGGGATCGAAACCCGCACCTCTTCACCGGTGCGCATCAAGCGCAACAACCTCTCCCTGCAAAGCCTCAACACCCGCGGTCTGTACCCCGCAGGTGAGGGTGCCGGCTACGCTGGCGGCATCCTCTCGGCCGGCGTGGACGGCATCAAGGTTGCTGAAGCACTGGCCATGGCCATGTTGGCGGACCTGCAGAGCGAGACCAGCTAAAGCCACCGCGCGCGTCGTGCTTTTCTATACTTAGATTAGGTTTGCCGCACTACTTTTTTTCACAACGTAAAAACAAACAAAGAGGGCGCCCAATGGGCGCCCTCTTTGTTATTTCCGGTAGTGCCAGTCAGCTTACTTCTTGCTGCTGGTGAACTCCGGATAGGCTTCCATACCGCACTCGGAGATATCGACGCCTTCGTACTCTTCTTCTTCGCTGACGCGCAGGCCCATCACCAGTTTGATGACGCTCCATACGATCAGGCTGGAGATGAATACCCAGAGGAAGATAACGACGATGCCCAGCAACTGCGCTTTCAGAGAAGCGTCGCCGTTGGTCAGGCAGACAGCCAGCAGACCCCAGATACCCACTACACCGTGGACCGAGATAGCACCGACCGGATCATCAATCTTCAGCTTGTCCAGAGCCAGGACAGAGAAGACCACGATCACACCACCAACTGCACCGATCAGCGTCGCTTGCAGACCACCGGGTGTCAGCGGCTCAGCTGTAATGGCAACCAGACCAGCCAGCGCGCCGTTCAGAGCCATGGTCAAGTCAGCCTTGCCGAACAGGATGCGAGCTACAACCAGACCGGCAATCAAACCACCAGCAGCCGCTGCGTTCGTGTTCAGGAAGATTTGAGCAACCGCGTTGGCGTCAGCAATGTTGGACACAACCAGCTGCGAACCACCGTTGAAGCCGAACCAGCCCAACCACAGGATGAACATACCCAGGGTAGCCAGCGGCAGGTTCGATCCAGGGATGGCACTGATCTGACCGTTAGCGCCGTACTTGCCCTTACGAGCGCCCAGCAGCAGAACACCGGCCAGTGCTGCAGTAGCACCCGTCAAGTGAACGACACCGGAGCCAGCGAAGTCGAGGAAGCCAGCCGCATTCAGGAAGCCACCGCCCCATTTCCAGAAGCCCTGGATTGGGTAGATGAAGCCCGTCATGATCACGGCGAAGACCAGGAACGCGAACAACTTCATGCGCTCGGCTACCGCACCAGACACGATCGACATGGCTGTAGCGACAAAGACCACCTGGAAGAAGAAGTCAGCCGCAACCGAGTAATACGGTGCGTCGTCGCCACCGGCGAGTACGTCTTCAACTGAGTTTTCAGCACCGATCAGTACACCAAAGCTTGGGAAAATGCCGCCTTCCGGGCTGGAGTACATGATGTGGTAGCCGATCAACAGATACATGGTGCACGCGATAGCGTACAAGGCCACGTTCTTGGTGAGGATTTCGGTGGTGTTCTTGGCGCGGACGAGACCGGCTTCGAGCATGGCAAAACCTGCTGCCATCCACATAACCAGCGCGCCGCAGACCAGAAAGTAGAATGTATCAAGTGCGTACTTGATTTGTACGATGTCTTCCATTTTATTAAGCCCCCCATGTAGGCTTTTTTACTGCATTCTGTGAAAGAACGTGCCTTAGATGGCGTCGGTGTCAGTTTCGCCAGTACGGATACGAATGGCCTGCTCGAGGTTCACCACAAAGATTTTGCCGTCGCCGATCTTGCCGGTGTTGGCCGCCTTGGTGATGGATTCGATAACGCGATCGAGCATGTCGTCGCCGATGGCTACGTCAATTTTCACCTTGGGCAGAAAATCAACAACGTACTCTGCACCGCGGTATAGCTCGGTGTGACCCTTCTGCCGGCCAAAACCTTTGACCTCAGTCACAGTGATGCCCTGCACACCAATCTCGGACAAGGCTTCACGCACATCGTCGAGTTTGAAGGGCTTGATTACAGCCGTTACTAGTTTCATTTTGATACTCCCGTGGAAATGGACTGCCCTGGGGGACAGGACAAGTCTATGCCGAGTTAGAGGCTTTTAGAAACGGACAATACAAAAGCGCTGTCGCAGTAGTCAGAATCACCAGCAAAGCCGGCACATTCACCCGAGCTCATATCTTTATCGGCGTATGGCAAGTCCGTGGCGCTCAGAGCGATGGCCGTCATAGCCAAGGTCAAACGCTTCATTGTTATGCTCCCTGATGTGATTCATCACTGTCCTGGCTGCGAATTGATGCTGCGTCCTGAATCAGGCTTGCGCACCGCCGTCAGCTGAGGCAAACATTGCAGAAAGCCTGCCAATTTTTGTTTTTTCTTAAAAATCATAAACATAAGAAAAAACGAACACTAAACAGCCATCCTGAGAGCCCTGCCATGCACCAGTCTAGTGCACATGCATGGTGCGCGCGCGCATTCAGCGCACAATGAGAGCGCGCGTTTCGATCTGCTCCAACTCGGTGCTACACTGCGGGGCAATAACGGGCTCAGACCCACCCCATAGCCACTACTACCGCAGGTAAACGGGATGCTGCATAAACTTGTGATTGATGCTGTCAGCAGCCAGGCAAGCAAGCTGCTGATGAGTGAAAAGGGGTTACCCGCTCCTGACGTAGAAAAACACCTCAAGGCCATGCTGCAAAGCGCCCTGAGCAAGCTGGATGTCGTCAGTCGCGACGAGTTCGATACCCAACAGGTCGTACTGATGCGCACCCGCGAACGGCTCGAAGCGCTGGAAGCCAGAGTTGCGGCCATGGAAGAAAAAAACACCTGAACCTACCCCACGCCTGATCCCGGCTGTATCAGGCAACGCGCTTTTGTGATCAAGGAGTGATCATGTCACTGGCGATAGTCAACAGCCGCGCCCGCCTGGGTATCCAGGCCCCCCCCGTCAGCGTTGAAGTCCACCTGGCCAACGGCATGCCCAGTCTCACCCTGGTTGGCCTCCCGGAAACCGCCGTACGTGAAAGCAAAGATCGCGTACGCAGTGCCCTGCAAAACGCTCAGCTGGACTTTCCCAGCCTGAAACGCATCACTATCAATCTCGCTCCCGCGGATCTACCCAAAGAAGGCGGACGTTTCGATCTGGCCATTGCGCTGGGCTTACTGGCGGCCAGCGGGCAGATACCGGCAGACCGCCTGACCGATTGCGAATGTATTGGCGAGCTGGCGCTGTCCGGCGAGCTGCGCCCGGTGCAGGGCGTACTGCCGGTTGCATTGGCCTGCCGCGACGCAGGCAGAACCTTGATCTTGCCGCGCGCCAACGCGGCTGAGGCCGCCCTGGTGAAAGGGGTTGAGCTGATTGCCGCAGATCACTTGCTGGCCCTGTGCGAGCACCTGCGCAATGAACGTGAATTACCGCCGCTTAGCGCAGCGCCCGCAACGCCAGCGGCCAAGGTTGCCGAGCTGGCCGAGGTGCAGGGTCAGCAACAAGCCAAGCGCGCGCTAATAGTCGCCGCCAGCGGTGGGCACAACCTCCTGCTGTTTGGACCTCCCGGCACCGGCAAGACACTACTCGCCAGCCGGCTACCGGGCATACTACCGCCCCTGCAGGAGCAGGAAGCGCTGGAGGTCGCGGCCATCCAATCGGTATGTGATCGCACACCTTTAACCTGCTGGCCGGGCCGCCCTTTTCGAGCGCCTCACCATGGTGCGTCGGCGGCAGCACTGGTGGGCGGCGGCAGTCAGCCGCGTCCGGGCGAGATTAGCCAGGCGCATAACGGTGTGCTCTTTCTTGATGAGCTGCCGGAGTTTGATCGCAAGGTACTGGAGATGCTGCGCGAACCGATGGAATCCGGCTGTATCCACATCGCACGCGCCCGCGAGCAGCTCACCTTTCCCGCACGCTTTCAATTGATTGCCGCAATGAACCCCTGCCCCTGTGGCTTTCAGGGCGACCCTAGTGGACGCTGCCGCTGCACGCCCGAGCAAGTCCAGCGCTATCGCGGCAAATTGTCCGGGCCTTTGCTTGATCGCATCGACCTGCATCTGGCCATGCATAATGAGCCATTCTCACTCAGCACTGAACACCGCCTGAGTGAGCCCAGCACCGCCACAGCAGCGGCGCAAGTCAGAACCGCGCGGCAGTGCCAGGCGGTCCGCCAGCAAGGGCTTAACGCGCACCTGGGGATTGAGGGGCTGCGCAACTTCTGTGCGCTCGCCGAGGCGGATGCCAACTGGCTTGAGCAGGCCATCGTGCGCTTGGGGCTATCACGCCGTGCCAGCCACCGCACACTGAAGGTAGCCCGCACCATTGCTGATCTGGCCGGCAGCGAGCAGATCGCACGGGCGCATCTGGCGGAGGCGCTGCAGTACCGGCAGCTCGATCGGCAGCAGACCTAGTAGTCAGCAGGACCTGAAATACAGCGAGGAAGAAAATCAACTGAATAGAACTGGCAGGATCCAGGTGATGCACTATAGTGAATCGCAGTGGGGCGGCGTCGATTTTGTAACCTTTGGCGCCAGCAAAGTCGATAGTCGCCTCGCCATTAGCTTACAGGGACCAAGCCGCCATCAGCTGAAAAACGGTGTCACCTTTTCGCCAGCCTTCAGCGCTTCATCACGCCCCATGCTATAGGCATCCATAAAGTAGCAAAGCTCATCGAAGGCCAATGCCGGGCTAATAAAAAAGCCCTGTACCTGCTCACAGCCCAGACTGCGTAAAACTTCCAGCTGATCGCGATGCTCTACCCCTTCGGCAACCACTTCCAGCCCCAGGCTGTGGCCCATATCAATCATGGCACCGACCAGTTGCCGGTCTGCGGTTCGCTCAGCAATGCCTTTAACAAAGCTGCGATCGATTTTTAACAGGCTGATGGGCAGGCTGTGCAAATGGACGAAAGACGAGAAGCCGGTACCAAAGTCATCCAGAGAAAAGCGCACACCCAGACCGTTCATGCCATCCATCGTCATCAGCACCTGCTCGGGCTGCTGCATAACGGCGGTCTCCGTTAGCTCAAACTCAAGCCAATGCGGATCTATGCCCGTGCGCTCAAGCAAACGCTCCACGGTCGACAGCAAACGACTGTCCTGAAACTGACGAAAAGACATGTTTACGGCAACATGAACCGGCGGCGTGCCCATCTTTTGCAGTCGCGCCAGGTCGTGACAGGCGCGAGCAATGACCCAGTAACCCATGGGCACAATAAGTCCGGTTTCCTCTGCCAGCGGGATAAACTCATTCGGTCCCAGCAAGCCACGCTCAGGATGCCGCCAACGAATCAAGCCTTCCAATCCCACGATATTGCCAGAGCTCAACTCCACTCGCGGCTGATAATGCAGCTCAAACTCACCGCGCCTCAAGGCCTGCCGCAAGCTCGATTCAAACTCAATCAGGCTATTGGCCTGCAGGTTGATGCGCTCGTCATAGAAGTGGAAATTGCACCCGCGCTGGCCCTTCGCCTGCAGCATCGCCAGATTGGCATGCAGCAACAAGGTATCCAGCGTCTGGCCCGCCTCGGGATAGGTTGCTATTCCCACACTACAGCCCAACAACAAACCCTCGCGGTTCACCGTAAAGGGCTCGGCCATGGTATTGATGATTTTCTGCGCGATATGCAGGAGATTGCTGGCGGTCTCGTACTCTTCCACCACCAATGCAAACTCATCACTCCCCACGCGGCCAATGGTATCGGTATTGCGCAACACACCGCGCAGACGAGTAAACACCTCGCGCATAATGTCGTCGCCAGCGTTATGGCCCAGGGTATCGTTAACGTGGCGGAAGTTGTCGAGGTCGATGCAGAGAACGGCCAACGGTTGATTGGTTCGCAGCGCTCGCCGCATCCCCTGCTTGAGACGATCTTGGAACATCTGACGATTGCAGGCGCCGGTCAGAGCATCAAAACTGGCGGCATGATCCAGAGCGGAGCGCAATTTATGCAGCTCAATCGCATACTGAAAACAGCGGATAATTTCACTGCTACTGGACTGATCCCACAGCACATCGTACTGATCACTGGTGGTGGTGTAGCTGAAAGCGGGCTCGGCAGACAAATGGATAACAGGCACACCGCAGTTCGCCAATAACGTCAGATTCTCCGCGCGGGCGAGCACAGCCTGCACCTCGCCGCGATCGATCTGTATTTGCAGATCGTGCCAGCTTTCCTGACGTTCCAACTGGAACCCGCTGTTTTTGACAGCAGAGAGCCGCCGACACAGCTGCACAAAGGCCCCATGGTCAGTATCCAGTAGCACAATTCGCTGCGTTGGACTTTCAGCGTTCAACTAGCGATCCCCCAAGGATCAGGAAAACCTGAGTCAATCAGCACCGACTCCCAGCGTCAGCACCACCCCAAACCACTGCTATCTATATGATTTATTTAGGGTCTTACTTATGCATGACGACTTTTCGCGCCTTTACATAACCAATTCAGAACACCCCAAATGACAAGTTTCTTTTAAATTTAAGCATATACAACGCTTTTGTAATGCCACTTATAGCGAAATTAAACCGATTAACCAAGTCTAGCGTTTGGCTATTACCGAGGCAGTTGAGCAAAAACTGCTACTATTGCCCACCCCCAGAGCAGGAGAACTCGACCAGTGGCAAGTCTAAACCCCCGTCAACAGGAAGCTGTCGAGTACATCAGCGGTCCACTGCTGGTGCTGGCTGGCGCGGGTAGCGGCAAAACCAGTGTGATCACGCGCAAGATTGCCTACCTGGTCAAAGAGTGCGGCATTCGCGCGCAACATATTATCGCCGTCACCTTTACCAACAAGGCCGCGCGCGAGATGAAGGCCAGAGTCGGCCAGTTGATCAAGGGCCCCGATGCTCGCGGCCTGACCGTCTCTACTTTCCATAATCTGGGCCTGAACATCATCCGTAAGGAGCACAAGCGCCTCGGGTATAAGCCGGGCTTCTCAATCTTCGATCAACAGGATGCCCTGGCCCTGATTACCGATCTTATGCATCGCGACTACGGGGCAGACGACGGTATTGATGGCATTCAGAACAAAATTTCCTCTTGGAAAAACGATCTCATCCTGCCCGATGAAGCACTAGCGCTAGCCAAGACCCCTCAGGATCAGACTGCCGCCAGCGTTTATATGCATTATCAGCGCACCCTCAAGGCGTATAACGCCGTCGACTTTGACGACCTGATCCTGATTCCAGTGGTGCTGTTTCGAGACAATCCCGACATTCTGGAAAAATGGCAGTTCCGTATCCGCTACATGCTGGTTGACGAGTATCAGGACACCAACGCCAGCCAGTATCTGCTGGTCAAGATGCTGGTTGGCACCGAGGCGCGCTTTACCGTGGTAGGCGATGACGACCAGTCAATCTATGCCTGGCGGGGCGCCAGACCGGAAAACCTCGCGCAGTTGAAAGACGACTTTCCGATTCTCAAGGTTGTGATGCTGGAGCAAAACTACCGCTCTACCAGCCGTATTCTGCGCGCAGCCAATACCCTGATTGCCAACAACCCGCACGTGTTCGAGAAGCAGCTATGGAGCGAGCTGGGCTATGGTGAGCCACTGCGCGTCATCCGCTGCCGCAACGAGGAAGCGGAAGCCGAGCGAGTGGCGGTCGAGATTCAAAACCAGCACTTGCAGCACAAGCGTGCCTGGCGTGACTTTGCCATCCTGTATCGCGGCAACCATCAGGCGCGCCTGATCGAACTCAAACTGCAGCATCACCAGGTGCCCTACCACCTGTCCGGCGGCACCAGCTTCTTCGCCCGACAGGAAGTGAAGGATCTGATGTCCTACTTTCGCCTGCTGGTGAACCAGGATGACGATAATGCGCTGCTGCGGGTAATCAACGTACCGCGCCGCGAAATAGGCCCGGCTACGCTGGAAAAGCTCGGGACCTACGCCAACGAGCGGCAGGTCAGCATGTATCAAGCCTGCACCGAAACCGGCCTGAGCGAACGCCTGGATAACCGCTATGCAGAAAAGCTGCAGCGCTTTATCCACTGGATGGATGGCGTGCGCATGAAGTGCAGCAAGGAAGACCCGATCGAAGCCATACGCCAGATGGTATTGGACCTGGATTACGAAAATTGGATTCGCCAGAACTGCTCAAGCGACGAGATCGCCGCCAAGCGCATGGGCAACGTCTGGTTTTTGCTCGACGCGCTGAAAAGCATCGTGGAGAAGGACGAGAGCGGCGAAACCACCATCGAGGACGCCATCGCCAAACTGGTGTTGCGTGACATGCTCGAACGTCAGGAAGAGGAAGAGGACAACGACCGCGTGCAGCTGATGACCCTGCACGCCTCCAAAGGGCTTGAGTATCCACACGTATTTATCACCGGCATGGAAGAAGAAATCCTTCCGCACCGCTCCAGCATCGAGGCCGACAGCGTAGAAGAGGAGCGCCGGCTGGCTTATGTTGGCATTACCCGAGCGCGTAAAACCCTGACCTTTACCTTTGCCGCCAAACGCCGTCAATTCGGTGAAGTCTTCGACTGCCTGCCAAGCCGCTTTCTCGAAGAAATACCCTCAGAAGATCTTGAATGGGAAGGCACAGAAGAGGCCCCCGCCGAGGAAAAGCAGGCACGTGGCAAAGCCGCCCTGTCCAACCTGCGCGGCCTGCTCAACCGCTGAGCAACAGCACAACGAAAAACGCCCCGCATCTGCGGGGCGTTTTTATTCGGCTACTGAAATCAGAGGCCGGACATATGCTGGATCGCGTTCAGGATCTCTTCATCCGAGCAATCAGCACAGGTGCCTTTAGGCGGCATGGAGTTCAAGCCATTAACCGCCGACTGAACCAGCAGGCCCATATCGCCGCCGTGCGAATCCAGACGCGCCTGCCAGGCCGCGCTGTCTCCAGTCTTGGGAGCACCCAGTACGCCGCTGCTATGGCAGGCCGTGCAGTATTTGCCATAAAGCTCTTCACCTGTACGTGGACCACCGCCAGCAGCCGCGCCACCGCCAGCCACTTCTTCCGCGCAGGGATCACCAACCAGGCAGACCGAGCCAAAGGGCTTCAGACGATCGGCGATGGCCTCTTCGTTGGCCGTTGCAGCAAAGGCATTACCGGCAACTACTACCAGCATGGCCGCCGAGGCCAGCAGAATTTTTCTCAAAGTCATCACCTTATGCATCCTCATCATAGCTATAAGAGTCGTGCCCAAGTACTTTGCCCGGACAATGAGCGCGAGTATACCGGGAAACTGGCAGGCGACAAAATAGCCAATACCCACAACGCATGCTAAACAGCGCGGCGAATCCGCGCACAAACATGGACGCAAGGGAGTTCAGTGAGTATCATTGCGGCGCTGAAACTCGGACACGACAGCCGTCGAGACCACCGAACTTCACCGCCACGCACCCGTAGCTCAGCTGGATAGAGTACCGCCCTCCGAAGGCAATACTCACCCTCTTGTGCCACGGTGCGGCTAAAGGTCAAAATGACCTAGTATTACCTATATGCACCCGTAGCTCAGCTGGATAGAGTACCGCCCTCCGAAGGCGGGGGTCACTGGTTCGAATCCAGTCGGGTGCACCATCTCTTTATAAATCAGCAGCTTACATATCCTCTAAATCGACAAATTCACAAGCCGATACCTGCCCCAATCAGCTAGCACTCAATTTCGAGTCAGACAGCTGATGAATCCCATGACATCTAGCTCAAATTACGAGCAAACCCTTTAAAATCGTCAGTGCCCAGATCGTGCCCAAATCGCGCCCACTAGGTTTTGGTGAATAATGCGTGAGCAACTTATCTGAGTACTGCCTCAGGTGGGGCGCACAGGCATCCTGCAAGCATTAGTAAATTGAATCGCCCCTAGTTTCGTAGACACCTCCAGGCCTTATAATCGAGGCACCCAGGAGGTCCAATGAGCAACTCACGCTACACCGAAGAATTTAAAATTGAAGCCGTCAAACAGGTGGCTGACCG
>NZ_RKKU01000035.1 GCF_003797945.1 Pseudomonas neustonica | reverse complement strand
TAAGCGCTTCGATTTCAAATGTCCTATCGAAGTCATGAGCGAAGTGATGCAGAAAGCCTTGGCTATGCAATATGATGCTCCTGCGTCAATTCAATAACCGTGTTGCACTCAGCTCCTGCAACCGCCGTGGTATAGATTGACCTGAGATTGAGCGTGGGTACCGGCGAGCCACGATTTAGTAGGCGCGTCGTTGTCGGTTTGGGCCAAAGTGGTCCAGATAGGTCTATTGCAGTCTCGGGGCAAAGTGTAACGTTGAGTATAGTTATTTCTTGTTTCGTAAAAAAAGTCGTTATAAAACAGTGTTAACACACTCATGCATCATGGGGGTGTGTTGGGAAGAAGCGGGTTTATCTTTTTTCATCGAGTTTGCAGCTTTAATCGTTAAATTGAGTAGGCGCGAACGGGTTTGGTAGCCTGAACAACCAGTACAACGACTGGCTGTCGCGGAAGGCTTACGGTATGGGCGCCGAATTGGCAGCAAGGTTATCATGCTGGCCAGAACAGCTGCAGATTGCGCGGGTGCATTTTTTAATGTGCTGTGAAAAAAAGCTCCTGCCTCATAGGCGGTAGTCCTATCAGTCGATTACCGCCTATAGCCAGTCTGGCGCCAGTGTTTCAGCTCGCTGCAGTAAACAAAGAGCCCGATCCACTGTCACAAGGGATCCCCTGCGTGCCCGCTAACGGGCATGCTGAGACTTTATTCGGTTAACGAGGTAAGCCATGTCGCAATATGACCCCCTGATTGATTCTGCAGCCGCCCGCCTGGGGCGTGTACTGGAGCACCTTGGTTGTCGTGTCACCACTGCCGAGTCCTGCACCGGTGGCGGGATTGCCGAAGCCATCACGCGTGTTGCGGGTAGTTCGGCCTGGTTTGAAACCGGTTTTGTAACCTATGCCAATCGTAGCAAGCAGCGCTGGTTGGGCGTAGAGGCAGAAGTGTTGGAGGCGAACGGGGCGGTAAGCGAACCCGTTGTGCAGGGGATGGCGACGGGCGCACTGGCAGCAGCCGAGGCGCAGTTCGCGGTTGCGGTAAGTGGAATCGCCGGACCGGATGGCGGCAGCGTTGACAAGCCGGTCGGTACGGTTTGGTTCGGCTGGGCGCTGGCGGATGGGCGCGTATTGACCGAGCGCAAACGCTTCCATGGCGGGCGTCGAGAGGTGCGCGCACAAACTGTGCTGCATGCGCTGGAGCGGCTGGTTGGCGAGGCAGAAAAACAGGCAGCGAACCGGTTATCAGTCTAAGCGAAAAAGGGGGTAGGCAACGCCAGACTTCTGTGGAACAATACTGACCAAATATACAGTACTTTCACTTATCGGGCGCCACCGGCCCCGCCAAGCCAAAGAGGATTCATAATGGACGACAACAAGAAAAAGGCACTTTCTGCTGCTTTGAGTCAGATTGAGCGTCAATTTGGTAAAGGCGCGGTCATGCGCATGGGCGATCACGAGCGCCAGGCTATCCCGTCCATCTCCACCGGTTCGCTGGGGCTCGATATTGCACTGGGTCTGGGTGGTCTGCCCAAGGGACGTATTGTTGAGATCTACGGCCCGGAATCATCCGGTAAAACCACACTGACGTTGTCGGTCATCGCTCAAGCTCAGAAAAATGGCGCAACCTGCGCGTTCGTCGACGCCGAGCACGCGCTTGACCCCGAGTACGCGGGCAAGCTGGGCGTTAATGTTGACGACCTGCTGGTCTCTCAGCCAGACACCGGTGAGCAAGCACTGGAAATCACCGATATGCTGGTGCGCTCCAATGCGGTAGACGTGATCATCGTCGACTCGGTTGCGGCGCTGGTGCCCAAGGCAGAAATTGAAGGCGAGATGGGCGATCACCACGTTGGTGTGCAGGCGCGTTTGATGTCACAGGCGCTGCGCAAGATCACCGGTAACATCAAGAATGCCAATTGCCTGGTGATCTTCATCAACCAGATCCGCATGAAGATCGGCGTTATGTTCGGTAACCCGGAAACCACTACCGGTGGTAACGCACTGAAGTTCTACTCTTCGGTACGTCTGGACATTCGCCGCACCGGCGCAGTGAAAGATGGCGATGAAGTTATCGGCAGCGAAACCCGTGTCAAAGTAGTCAAAAACAAGGTGGCCCCACCTTTCCGTCAGGCTGAGTTCCAGATTCTGTACGGCGCTGGTATCTATCACAACGCCGAGATTGTTGACCTGGGTGTGCAGATTGGTTTGGTAGAGAAGTCAGGCGCCTGGTACAGCTACAACGGCAACAAGATCGGCCAGGGCAAGGCCAATGCAGCCAAGTATATGGAAGAGAACCCGGCTATCGCTGATGAAATCGAAAAGGCTATCCGTGACAAGTTGCTGGCCAAGCCAAGCAAGCCGAAGGCAGAAGCCGAGGCTAGCGCTGAAATCGAAGGCTAATGTTGCAGCCTGATGCTCTCGCGTACGGTACTTGATACTCCTGCTTCAATTCGCCGCTCAGCAATGGATTTGCTGGCGCGGCGCGAGCATAGCTATACCGAGCTTTTGCGCAAGCTGCGCTTGCGCGGTGCAGGTACGGCAGAGGCTGAGATCGAGCTGGATCGCCTGGTCGATGATGGCTTGCTCAGTGATGAGCGCTTTTGTGAAGCATACGTATATGCCCGTAGCCAGCGCGGCTATGGCCCTGCCAAGTTGCGCGAAGAGCTACGCCAGCGGGGTGTTGCCGAGTCACTGGTGGAGCAGACGCTAGCCGGTGACGAGTGGGACTGGGCAGCGTTGGCGCGTCAGGTTTTTCACAAGCGCTTTCCCGAAGGTGAGGCGTCTGAGCCAGCGGCACGCGCCAAACAGCTGCGGTTCATGCAGTACCGTGGCTTTTCAGGTTTTCAGGCTGATTGGTAAAGTCGATCAGGGTGCGCAAGGCGCCGTGATCCCGGCCTCTGAACATAAAGCTCAAGCTCGTCAGACCACTAAATTCGTTGTTGTCTTCTATCTCGTTACTGCTGTGCTGGGTAAAGCCGCCATGCACGCATAGATGCGAGAAGCGCGTTTGCACCTGCTGCAATGCCTGTTCAGTCAGTGGCTGATTAAGCCGTAACAGGTACTGTTTGTCCTGCCATCGGGTTGAGTGGAAGTTACGGTAGAAGCTGATAATTTCCTGCATGGCTGCCTCCGGACTCTTTACCAGCTTCAACAGATGGAAGTCGTTATCTGCGATGTAGCCAGCGCTCAGCAGTTGTTCGCGAAAGAAACTCAACAGGCTATCCCAATAGCGACCTTCGGGCTCATCCAGCAGTATCACCGGGACCAGCGGGCTTTTTCCGGTCTGGATTAGCGTGAGCACTTCGAGGGTTTCATCCATAGTGCCAAAACCGCCCGGACAGAGCACCAGCGCGTCTGCTTCCTTGACGAAGAAGAGTTTGCGCAGAAAGAAAAACTTGAACCCCAGCTCGTGTTCGGTACCTCTGATGATGGAATTGGCACGCTGCTCGAAGGGTAGGCTGATGTTGAAGCCCAAGCTGTTATCCATGCCAGCGCCTTCGTGGGCTGCAGCCATAATACCGTCGCCGCCTCCGGTAATGGTCATGTAATCGTGTTTGCTCAGTGCCCGCCCCATGGATTTGGCTGTTTGATACAGCGCATGGGTGGGGGCTGTCCTCGCCGAGCCGAACACCGTCACTTTACGGCGACGCTTGAACAGCGATAGCCTAGCGAAACTACGCTCCAGTTCATGAATTGTCTGCAGCAGTATCTTGGCATCCCAGCGATTGCGATCGGCCTGCGCCATGCGTACTACTTCCAACAGCATGTCGCGATAGAGCGCCGCATTTTCGCTGCCGCCAGCGCAGAGCTGTACCAGCTCATCAATTTTGTCGGGTATCAGGCTACTGCCGGTTTGCCAGTGACGAGAAAGATAATCGACCGGCTCCATGTCGTCAGTCATGTCAAATCTCCGGTCGTTTGAGATGGCGTGTACGACGCTTTAAAGCGTTTGACAGTGCTCGGCAATAAAGCTCTGCGTGAGGACGGGCTGATTGCTGTCCTTGATGCTGAAATGATAGGTCAGAGTGGCACCCATATCGAGTAGCCGACGAAAGCGCAGATCAGTACAAACGCTCGCCTGCAGTTGAGTGCGAATCAGCAGTGGGTCTTCCTGCATGCGCTCTGCGTAAGCTTCGCTGACGGACAACCGGTTGATCAACTCGTCACCCTGAGCCTCAAAACCCATATCGGTAATATGCTCGTTCATGGCCCGTGGTGTGCCTTCGCTACTTTCCGCAGCCACTTTTTTAAGGGTGTCTTCCAGCTGTATGTCGCGTAAAGACGCTGCGTGTGCCGGGGCGGTTAAAAAAACGGCAAGCAGCAGGGGTAACCAACGCATGAAATTTCTCCAGTTCAGATGACAATATGACATGACCTACGGGTTCTGACCGCGCAGGGTGATTCTGGTTCGCCGAGGTGTGAATATCTTCACTTAGTCGCAGCAGCGGTGCAAAGGTAGAATACCCTTCGGTGCGCACCTGCACCTTGTAAATCGGAGACAGAAGGGCTATGACGGTGAATCAGGATAACGCAGTTCAGCGCTTGCGTGAGGCAGCAATTGCGCGGTCAACGCGTCCTTTTCTAGCCCGTGGCGCTCGAGTGAAGCGCTGTCCATCCTGCTTGCTGGCGTTGGCATCCTGTATCTGCGCGCGTCGCCCTGTGCTGCAGGCAGAGGTGACCTTCTGTCTGTTGATGCACTCCCTGGAGCCGCTCAAACCGACTAATACCGGCAGGTTGATCGCAGAATGCCTGGGCGACACCCAGGCTTTTGTCTGGGCGCGTACAGAGGTTGATCCGGGGCTACTGGCGTTGCTTGCGGACCCGCGTTATCAGCCTTACGTGGTATTCCCCGGGGAGTATGCCTTGCCAGATCAGCCAGTCTGTCGTGATTTGCCGGCGTCGTCCGGGCGTCGTCCCTTGTTGATTATCCTCGATGCAACCTGGACACAGGCGCGCAAGATGTTTCGCAAGAGTCCCTATTTGGCGAGCCTGCCGGTGTTAAGCATGGAAACTGAACAGCTGTCGCGGTATCGGCTACGCCGCTCAACCCGCGATGATCATCTCTGTACCGTCGAAGTTGCCACAGCCTGTCTCGGATTGGCTGGCGATGCGCAGGCAGCGCAGCAACTAAACCAATACTTCGAGTTATTCACTGATGCTTACCTGAGTACCATTCGCTTGAGACAAGATGACGCCTGATAGGTGTATCAAGCGTCCTGTAGAAACCGTCCTGCTAGTGGTGTCCAGCCGGCTCCTGTTGCACTGGCACCGGTTGCTTGCGGCGTTCAAGGTAGATTGGGATTAACTGTGCTGTCAGCATCCCGCCGAGCATCAGCGCACACCCCAACAAACCGCGCGGGCTAAGGGTCTCGCCCAGAATTAGCCAGCCTGCGAGAGCGGCGAAGACGGCTTCCAGACTAAGTATGATGGCCGCGTGTGAGGTGATTGCATCTTTTTGTGCCACTACCTGCAGAGTGAAGGCGACGCCGACTGCCAGCACACCTGCGTAAAGAATCGCGGGTAGCGCCTGTTGAATCATCGGTAGCTGGATAGGTTCGAATATAAAGGCCAGTACCAGACTAACAACCGCACAGACCACAAACTGTATGAAAGACACCAGGATAGCGTCATAACGGCTGGCGAGTGCGCCGACCATGAGCACGTGTGCTGCCCAGAAACCCGCGCCTACCAGTTGTAGCCAATCGCCGGAGGCGACCTGAAAGCCAGGACCCACACTCAGCAGTACCATGCCGACCAACGCCAGCAACGCGCCAGCCCAGGTTCCCTTGTGCGTGCGCATGCCAATGAATAGACCAAACACGGGGACAAGAATCACGTACAGCCCCGTGATAAAGCCGGAGTTGGTGACGGTCGTAAACATCAGACCAATTTGCTGCAGATTGATGCCGATCGTCAGTACCCCACCCAGCGCCAGACTGCCCAGCAGCATTGGTTTACTTAAGCGCGCGCGGGCATCTGGCTTGGTGGGTTTGCGCAGCAGCCAGATCAGCGGTAGCACCGTTAGCGCGCCGACCAGAAAGCGCAGGCCGGTATAAAGGAAGGGCCCGATATGGTCCATCCCCAGTCGCTGAGCAACAAAGGTACTGCCCCAGATCATGGCGGTGAGGAGCATCAGCGCGTCGGCGCGGTAGTGACGAATATTCATTGGGTGTAGCTCGGCAGGAAAAACCCGATTATCCTGTGTCCGCAGGGCGGAAAGCCAGATACAGTTGTGCCCGCTTACTGTTTTGTACTGTGGCCAAAGTTGCATTGACTGCCTGTGTGGCGGCTGGCACTCTCAAATAGATAAAAAAACCATAACAATAACGACGCTTCGGGATAAAACGCATGGGTCTTAGTTACGATATTCTGATTGCTGACGATCACCCACTGTTCCGTAGTGCATTGCGTCAGGCGCTCGCTGCCGGGCTCGGTGAGTCGGTCACGCTGAATGAGGTCGGCAGTATTGAAGGGCTGCAGGCGCAGCTTGCTACCCGCTCGCAATGGGATCTGGTCCTGCTCGATCTCAACATGCCCGGCGCCTATGGTTTTTCCGGCTTGGCCCAGCTGCGGGGCCAGTTCCCACATATCCCCGTTATTATGATCTCGGCCCAGGAAGAGTCCTCCGTCGCCCGGCGGGCGAAGGATTTTGGTGCCAGCGGTTTTATTCCCAAATCGGCCACGCTGGAAGCCATTCAGGCGTCGGTTCAGGCGGTGCTCGAGGGCGGCGTTTGCTGGCCTGATGGCCTGGATGACCCGCAAGGCATGACGTCCGAGCAGCAGGACATCAGTACCCGCGTTGCCAGTCTTACGCCACAGCAGTTCAGAGTGCTTACCATGGTCTGTGATGGTCTGCTGAATAAACAGATTGCCTATGAGCTGGATGTGTCGGAAGCGACCATCAAGGCGCACGTCACCGCGATTTTCCGTAAGCTGGAGGTGCGTACCCGCACCCAGGCCGCACTGGCTTTGCAACAGATGGAGCTAAGCAAAACCGGTTAGCTGGATGCTGTTGCCTCTACGACTGAAGTCTGAGCGTCGGGTGCTGGGCAAAGCCTTGGCGCGCTGCCAGACTAGTGCCTGGCAACGAACGAGATGAACCCCCTGCAATGATGCTATCCGGCGGTCTGGTCGCCCTTATCTTTCTGCTCTACATGGCGCTGCTGTTCGTCATCGCCTTCTGGGGCGATCGTCGTCGCGCTGAACTCAACCCGCGCCTGCGTGTATGGGTGTACAGCCTGTCGTTGGCCGTGTGGTGCACCAGTTGGACCTTCTTCGGTGCTGTCGGCATGGCGGCAGACCAGCTCTGGGGTTTTCTACCCATCTACCTTGGTCCGGTTCTCTTGTTCCTGTTTGGCTCCCGCCTGTACGCGCGCATGATCGCCATCAGCAAGCAGGAAAACATCACTTCAATCGCTGATTTTATCGCCTCGCGTTACGGTAAATCCCAGACGCTGGGCGTCGTGGTGTCGCTACTGTGTCTGGTCAGTGTGTTGCCTTACATTGCGTTGCAGCTGAAGGGCATAGTGCTGGGCTACAACTTGCTCAGTGCTGCGCCCCTGGTCGGCGGCGTGCCCACAGACGCGGTGGGGGCAGAAGACACGGCCCTGGTGGTGACACTGGTGTTGGCGTTGTTCACGGTGTTATTTGGCACCCGCAGTCTGGATGTGACCGAGCATCACCGTGGCATGATGCTGGCGATTGCCTTTGAGTCGCTGGTCAAACTGCTGGCATTTCTGGCGGTGGGTATCTTCGTTACCTTCGGCTTGTTTGGCGGTGCGGTCGAGCTGTTGACCGATGCTCGCAACAACGCCGCCTTGGCTGCTTACTGGCAGCAGGATACGCCGGTGCTGAGCCTGCTATTCCAAACGGTGATCGCGATTCTCGCCTTTGTCTGCCTGCCGCGGCAGTTTCAGGTAGCGGTGGTGGAGAACAGCGAGCCTGGCGACCTTCGTTTGGCTCGGTGGGTGTTTCCGGTTTATGTGATTTTAGCCGGGCTCTTTGTTATTCCGATCAGCCTGGCAGGGCAGATGACCTTGGGTTCCGGGTTATCTGCCGACTCCTATGTGATCAGTCTGCCGCTGCTGCAGGGCCATCCGGAGTTGGCGTTGCTGGCTTTCCTGGGTGGTGCGTCGGCCGCCTCCGGCATGGTCATTGTTGCCGCGATTGCACTGAGTACCATGGTCTCCAACGATGTGGTGCTGCCGGCGCTACTGCGCAGCAAGACGCGTCCCGAACATTCCTATGAGCAGTTTCGCGGCTGGCTGCTGAATGTACGTCGCACCAGTATTCTGATCATCCTGCTGCTCGCCTATGTGGTCTATCGCCTGATTGGCTCGGATACCAGTCTGGCGAGTATTGGCCAGGTTGCTTTCGCGGCCATTGCTCAGCTCGCGCCGGCAATGTTTGGCGCTTTGTTCTGGAAACAGGCCAATCGCACCGGCGTACTCGCTGGTCTGCTGGTGGGTGTGGTGCTTTGGCTTTACTTGCTGGTATTACCGCTGGTAGGCGCCGGTTTGAGCTGGCAGGTCAGCGGTTTGCCACTGGTCGAGGGGATGCGCGCGGCGGCACTGCGCTGGGACCTGGATGTCCTGACTTTGGGCAGCCTGGTGGCGTTGACCGGTAACTTTATGGTCTTCGTGGTCGGCTCGCTGTTCAGTCGCACGCGCGTACTGGAGCACTGGCAAGCGAGCCGCTTTGTCAGTCAGGATGCGCAACCCTGGAGTGACAGCCCCAGCCGGGTATTGCTGCGTGTGCGGCTGGACGATCTGCGTGAACTCGCCGCGCGCTTTGTTGGAAGTGAGCGTGCCGAAGCCAGTTTTGCAGCCTATGCGCGTAGCCAGGGCGGCAGTTTCTCGGGCAGTCAGACGGCTGACTCTGGCTGGATTACCCTGACCGAGCGCTTGCTGGCCGGGGTGCTGGGCGCCTCGTCTGCGCGCATCGTGGTAAAGGCAGCCATTGAAGGGCGCGACATGCAGTTTGACGATGTAGTGCGCATTGTCGACGAAGCCTCGGAGGTGCTGCAGTTCAACCGGGGTTTGCTGCAGGGGGCAATCGAGAATATTACCCAGGGCATCAGCGTGGTGGACAAGTCGCTTCGGCTGGTGGCCTGGAACTACCGTTACCTGGAGATGTTCGAGTACCCCGAAGACTTGATCACTATCGGCAGGCCTATCGCCGACATCATCTTGCACAATGCGCAACGCGGTCTCTGTGGTCCCGGTGACCCGCAGGGGCATGTGGATAAACGTATTGGTTGGATGCAGCAGGGCACGCCGCACCGCTCCGAGCGCCTGTTTCCCAATGGCAGCGTAATCGAGATTATCGGCAACCCCATGCCGGGCGGCGGTTTTGTTATGAGTTTCACCGACATTTCCGACTTTCGTAACGCGGAGAAGGCGCTGCAGGAAGCCAATGAAAGCCTGGAACAGCGCGTTTCCGAGCGCACCCAGGAGCTATCGACGCTGAATCAGGCGCTACTGCAGGCCAAGGCGCAGACCGAGCGGGCCAGCCAATCCAAGAGTCGCTTTCTAACCGCGGTAAGTCATGATCTGATGCAGCCGCTAAACGCGGCCCGGCTGTTTTCCGCCTCGTTATCACATCAGCAAGGGTTACCCGGCGAGGCGCCACAGCTGGTGCGGCATCTGGATAGCGCGCTGAGCTCGGCGGAAGAGTTGATAACGGATCTGCTGGATATCTCGCGGCTTGAAGCGGGGCGAGTGACGCCTGAGCTTAGCGATTTTGCCTTGAGTGATCTGATTGAGCCGCTGCGCATCGAATTCAGCGCGTTGGCGGCGGAGCAGGGCATTGATCTGCGCGTGCATCCCAGCCACCTGCGTGTGCGTTCCGATATCCGTTTGCTGCGTCGCGTGCTGCAGAACTTTCTGACCAATGCCTTTCGCTATGCCAGCTCTGCCCGAGTGGTGCTGGGCGTACGCCTGCAACAGCACAGCGTGCGGCTCGAGGTCTGGGATCAGGGGCCGGGTATCGCCAAGGATAAGCTGCAGGTGATATTTGAAGAGTTTCAGCGCTTGGACAGCCACCGCACCCAAGCCGAAAAGGGGCTAGGGCTGGGCCTGGCAATCGCTGACGGCCTCTGCCGTGTGCTGGGGCATCCGCTTAACGTGCGCTCCTGGCCGGGCAAGGGCAGCGTGTTCAGCGTTACCGTGCCGGTTGCCCAGCAGGGTCGGCTGCAGCGCTCCCCCGAGCCGGTGATTGAAAGTCTCCCTGAACTGCAGGGCGCGCCGGTGCTGTGTATCGACAATGAAAGCAGCATTCTGGCTGGTATGCAGAGTTTGCTGGGGCGTTGGCATTGTCAGGTCGCCGTTGCGCGCAACCGCGATGAAGTGCGCGCAGTGCTGAAACGCGGTTTTGTTCCGCAGCTGGTATTGGTGGATTACCACCTGGATGCGGGCGATACCGGCACGCAACTGATGGTCTGGTTGCGCGAGCAGTTGGGCGGCGATCTGCCAGGTGTGGTGATCAGTGCCGACGGTCGTCAGGAGCTGATCAGCCAGATCGAGCTGGCCGGCCTTGAATATCTGCCCAAACCAGTCAAGCCGGCGGCTCTGCGTGCGTTGATCAGCCGTCACATTGCGCTCAATTGAGCCAACTGTTGTTCCCCAGCTGTATCTTTTCGCGGCACGGCTCACAGGGTAGGGTAGTGGCCTGATATTGCTGGCTCGCGCAGTGCGCGATCTTGATAAACGGACGTTGTTACCTATGCCAACTCCCCTGAAAGCCTTCGCCTGTGGCGCGCGCGATACCTTGCCGATGCTGCTGGGTGCGCTGCCGTTCGGTATTATTTTTGGCACCCTGGCAATTGCGTCAGGCTTGTCCATGCCTGCCACACTGCTGATGTCGGCCCTGGTCTTTGCTGGTTCGGCGCAGTTTATCGCGGTTAGTCTGGTGGCCTCCGGCGCAGGCTTGCTGGTTATCCTGGTCACTACCTTGATCGTTAATCTGCGGCATATGCTTTACAGCGCCAGCATGCTGCCCTACGTGCGGGATTTACCGCAGCGCTGGAAAGTCCCCCTGGCGTTCTGGCTGACTGATGAAACCTTTGCCGTTGTCCATCGGCATTATCTGGACGCCAGTGCGCCTACCGAGCATAAGCATTGGTACTTTCTTGGCTCCTGTATCGCCATGTATAGCAACTGGTTTGCCTGCACCCTGATCGGTGCGTTGCTGGGTAGCTCCTTGCCCGGCATGGCAGGTTGGGGCCTGGACTTCGCCATGGTCGCGACCTTTATTGGCATTGTGGTGCCGCTCCTGCGCACCCGTCCGATGCTGTTGTCTGCCGTGGTGGCGGGTGCCGTTGCCCTTGCGGCGCATGCTTTGCCTTATAAGCTGGGACTGATGTTGGCAGCCTTGGCCGGGGTCTGTGCGGGCGTGCTGGCTGAGCGCTGGGGCGCAGAGTCAGGCAAGCTGACCGGAGGTGTTGATGAGCCTGTTTGAGATAGCGCTGATTGGCGGCATGGCGCTGATTACCTTCGGTATTCGCTACGGCCTGTTTGCCGTAGGGCACCGGGTGCGTTTCAATCCGCTGGTTAGCCGGGCACTGACTTACGTGCCGGTGGCGGTGCTTACCGCCATTATTGTGCCAGCCATGCTGATGCCCGGTGACGGCGGCATGCAATTATCCTGGCACAACGCCTATCTGGTCGGTGGTTTGGCCGCCATTGTTATAGCGGCACTGTCGCGCAATCTGCTGGCGACCATCTTCGGCAGCATGCTGCTGTTTTTTCTCTGGCGCTGGCTGCTGGCTTAACAGCGCGCTACCAGAGTGAAACGCGTTTGGTGCTTATTGCCACAATCAGCAGGCTCAGTGCCGCAACCGAAATAATGCTGGTAAAGCCGATGACGGTAGTAGCAAAGCCGACCACATCGCTGAAAAAGCCTACCCCCAGCACCACGGTCGCCATGGTCAGATAAGCCATCAAATAGAACGCGGAGATAATGCCGCCACGTTGCTCCGGTGGTGCCACGTTGCTGATCGAGGCAATAGCGACCACGCCGGTAGCACCCGCGCCACCTGCGGTTGCCATGGTGGCCAGAGTAAATAGCCAGGGCGAGCTGGTCATCACCGCAGCGGCCATCACACCCAGGCCAATGATCAAAGTGGTGGGACCCACGATCAGCATGCGGTCGACCGGTTGGCGTTTGCAGGCAAACTGGCTGATCCCGGCCATCAACTGCCAGGCGGCGGCGAAGAGCCCCGCGTTTGCTCTATCGCTGATACCAATCAGCTTGGTGGCCAGAGATGGGCCCAGCGAGGCGTACAGGCTCCCCGTTGACCAGGCCAGGCAGATAGCGGCAGCAGCAAAGGCAAAGGCGCCCAGCAGCTCACGCGGCACCTTGACCGGCGTTGGTCGCCAGGCACTCCAGCGGAACTCCGGGTGACGTTGGCCAATATGCGACGGCCAGGGCGCCAGTATCAGTAACGCGATGGTCGCGAGGGTGAGCACAATGGTGACGATAAAGGGCCAGGTCAGAGCGCCGGCTCCCCACTTCAGCGCGAACGAGCTCACGGTAGGGCCAGCAAAGGCGCCCAAGGTGAAAAACAGCGCAGACAGGGTGGCAGCGCGGGTCCAGTTTTCGTTGGGTTCCAGCTCGACCAGCGCAGCGGATGAGGCGCCGGTGACAATCCCGGTGCCGATGCCGGTGAGCACGCGCGCGGCGCCCAGGGCATAGATATCCGTTGCCAGCATAAAGGTCACGGCGCCGGCCATGATGAATAGCAGGCCGGGCACCATCATTTGTCGACGGCCGAGCTTGTCCGACAGCGCGCCCAGTGTCAGCAGTGTGCTGACTACACCGAGCACGTAAATCGAGAACACAGCGGTTAGCGCTGCGGACGAGAAGCCCCATTGCGCCTGCCAAACCGAGTACAACGGTGTAGGCAGGTTGGAGGCGAAGATGGTGGTGAAGATAGCCATCAGCGCCGCCGACATCGCCAGCCCGCGACTATCCGTAGCTCCTGTGGTCTGCCCTGCGCCCGCCATGTGCCGCCCCCATTGATGGAAAGAAGCGCATTATCGCAAAGAACCACCTTCAAGGGGCGATGGTTCGTGCATCACGGTTGCTGATGGGGCGCCAGTGACAGGGGCGCTGCCAGCTCTGCCAGGGAAATACCGTAGTCATCATCCAGCGCGCGATAGCCCAGCGCTTGCAGTTGCGAGAGGTCAGCGCGCGGGGCTGGCCAGAGCTGGGTCTGCGCAATAATGCGCATTCGGTCCGAGTCTGGCTCCTGCTTGGCCAGGGCAAAGCGGAACGGATGATAGCCCGTCATACCCAGCCGCAGGTCAGTGGCAACCCACTGCTGGTCGATAAGATCAAAGCGCAGTCGGTCGCCGGTAAACCAGCGCAGGCGTTCGTATTGGGTGGAGCCGGCCATTACCTGGTCTGCCGCGCTGGCGTGACGCGGCAAGGCCACCAGCCTGGGCGGCGTGTCATCCAGCCAACTGACCAGGCCTTCGTAGTACTGATCGCCGTCGATGGCCATCACCCGCCACAGTAGGGTATTGAAAGGCGTGGTGAGCTGAAGGTGATCTGGGCCTCAATCTGTTGCGCCTGCAAGGCCTGCTGTAATCGCGACTCGGCCATCCACTTGCCGCCCAGGGTGCTGGCCAGATACAGCGTGCTTAGCGCCAGTCCCGCGTATTGCCAGCGCAGGCCCGAGCGCTGCAAGCCCACCGTCAGCCCGACCAACATGGCCAGTAGCAGCGGCAGGGTATACAGCGGATCGATAATAAAGATGCTGGAGATCGCCACTGGCGGGGTGGTTAACGGCCAGAACAGCTGGGTGCCATAGTTGGTAAAACTGTCGAGCAGAGGGTGGGTGCAGAGCACCAGAAGCAGGGTAAGCCACAGCCGTTTAGCGCTGTAGGCGGCCGGTGTACCAAGGTTACGGATCGCCAGGGTTATTAGTGTTGCCAGCGCAGCCAGCACAAAGAGCGAGTGGCTAAAGCCGCGATGATAGGTCATGTCGGCCACGGCATCGCCGTAGTCCAGCAGCACGTCCATATCGGGCAGGGTTGCCAGCATGGCGCCGTATACCAGCGCTTTGCGGCCTTGCCAGCGGCCAAGCATGGCGCCTTGAATCGAAGCGCCAAGCACTATCTGGGTAACTGAATCCAAAGCCTGTGCTCCACGAATTTCAGCCTAGAGGCTAATACAAAAACGCCGTGCAAAGCACGGCGTAATCGATTCGCTATGTTACCGGGTACTCAAGACAGGCTGTGCTGCTTGTCCGCCTCAATCGAGCTGTCCAGCAACTCCAAAAATGCCTTGCGGGTTTTCAGCTTGGTGTTGCGGTGCGCCGTCATGTTCAGACCGGCCAACTGCTTGGCCATAGCCAGCGCTGTTGCTTCCAGTTCTTCAGCAGGTACCACCTTATCCAGAAAGCCTGCATCGACCGCATCGGCCGGATCAAACATCTCGGCGTTGATCACCGAGCGATTGAAGGCGCTAGGCGTTAGCCGCGCGCGCGCCAGCTCGATACCCACATGGTGCATGGTCATGCCGATCTGCACCTCGTTCAAACCAATCTTGAACGGGCCTTCTACGCCCAGGCGGTAATCAGAGGACAGCAGCAAAAACGCGCCCTTGGCGACCGCATGCCCGGTGCACACGGTGATGATCGGGAAGGGGTGTGACAACATACGGCGCGCCAGGGTAGAGCCAGAAGCAACCAGCGCCTTGGCCGCGTCAGCGCTGGAAGTCATGACCTTAAGATCATAACCACCGGAAAGAATGCCGGGCTTACCGCTCAGAATGACCACGGCGCGGTCTTTTTCGGCTTGATCCAGCGCCGCATTCAGCGCCGCAACCATATCTGGGGAAACGGCATTCACCTTGCCGTTATCCATACCCAGGTGGGCAATGCCGTCGGCAAAACGATAGGAAACCAGGTCACTCATGAGGCAATCCTCTATATCAAAGTCAGGCGGCAAAGCCGTCTCGGGAAAACCTCAGTTTAACAACTAAATCCTGACTGACGAGTACTGGTTACCGATCGGCGTCGGTGGGGCATAAAGCAGAAAAAGGGTTTGCCAAAATCCAGTGGTTTCGGTACATTAGCGCGCCTTGGTAGCCGGGCCATGCCCAGCGATCAAGCCGCAATGCGGTTCCGGAGAGGTGTCCGAGTGGCTTAAGGAGCACGCCTGGAAAGTGTGTATACGTTAATAGCGTATCGAGGGTTCGAATCCCTCTCTCTCCGCCAGACAATTAATGAAATCAATAGCTTACGAGTTATTTTGGTTTCTTGCCAACAAAAGCCCCAACATACCCGCATCGGTTGTTGGGGTTTTTTTGCGTCTGGCCTTCAACCGATATTCCAGTTCCACTAAAGCTGCGAAATCTTGTTGTCGACGCGCCGGACAAAGTCCGGGGTCGATTCAAAGCACACCTCTTCGGTTCCTGGCTCCGCTGCAGATCACGTGTGTTGAAGACGGACGACCACCTTTGCTCGGGTCTTTGACCAGTTTTAAAGGAGGTAACCAGTCTTTCTGCCTACCCAGTGCTCCCACCAAAATAACCATAGCGCGTTTATAGTCCACAGCAGTAGCGGCGCTATACCCGGCCAGCCCTTCGTTTCTGACGTATTGCAGGTGCTTTAACCTGATCTGGTCAGGACGCTGAGCCTCAGGAAATTTTTCACTAATCATGACGCATATTTTGTTCAGGCGACCGATGACTTTTCTCTTGGTGATTTCCGAGGATTTCCTATCAAAGCGCAACCGTTTTAGAATCAGGCTGATATTCATCAATATCCACCCACGTAGCAGCTAGAAACCTGAATCCTTCCATGACCTAGAGCCCGGGCTACCTCTTCCCTAGCTTTTCTATCTAGCTCTCGGGGAGCAGCTGTACCGTTCAATGGTGGTACGCCGGTTATGGACTCATACACGTCTGCAGCAAAAGCGGCACGCAGTTCTCTATAGCTGATAATGTCAAAAGAACGCAGCACGCGACGACACCTATTGAGCTCTCGTTGATAAAATGTTTTAACCGTTTCGATTTTTGCTAGCAGACATCGGGAACCGATTGGGCGGGTCCTCAATGCGAACTCGAGTGACTCTATTCGCTCAGGCGTCGCTGATAACCAACGATCAGTGCTTTTACGTCCACCTTTGCAGCCTTCCAGGATACAAGCGCCACCAGTGGTTATAACCTCACGATGCATCCGTTGGAGATCTTGCAAGGTAGCCTCCTGAGCGCGCATGCCCCAATGGCGAGCCAACAAAACTACGGCTGCGCCTCGTCTATCTCCTTGGTCTAACATCTTTGCGACCGCTTGGGTTACAGCTCCTTGATCTGCATTCGCTGGCTCCTCTCGGACATGGCTTCGAGACTTATTCAAGGCGCGTAGCGCTGATAGCGCGATCTTCGAGTTCCTGCGCATCGCGAACAGTACCGTGTTCGCGGTCGAGATCAGATTGTGCGCATACGCTGTCGAGATTGACTTGTCTGCATCTCCATCTGGCCAAACGTAGTCACCCTCTAAACGACACCTCAGGTACTCCCCATATGAATCGAGTGTCGATTGGGTAATCAATCGCGCGTCGACCAATCCTTTTTTTCTGCAGAATCGTGCAAAAATCCGTAGCCGATAGTTATGCGTTCGCCGAGTGCCGTAGTGATCACGGTCACCGTAAAAAATATTCAGTGCCTGAGACATCGAATATCTGAGCTGGCGTCCAAAACCAAAATTTCTCCTGGCCGCTCTTTTCATAGTTTTTTTCATCATTTTTTTACCTGTGTTTGTTGGTGGTGCAGCTGCGCGTGGTGAGCCGCTCCGGTTGGGGCAGGGCCGCATAGTTTGACGTTTCCCACGCACGCGTCCCTGCCCCTAACCGAAGTCAGATTTTTAACCATTTGAGAGTTCCTCATAGGCGGGTGGACGACGTTGTGTGCTGCTGCGAGCACGTTGGAATCTGCTGCACCGGAATCCGATCCCGATTTGGGACCAGGGGGCATGGGCTGGCTCCTTTTCATCGAGGCCGTGTAGCAGAGTGGGGTGCCAGAATGGACTGGCCGAATTTTGACTAAATCGCATCGGCATGCCGGGTTGAAAATCCGGTGGAGGAGGTCGGCCGATTGAGTTTTGTCCGGGTTCATGTTCCGTTTTGGTTCGGAAAATGATTGGTATCACTTTGAAATTGTTGAAATTTGTTTTATTGAACGGGGTCCATCTCTTAAACGTTTGCACAATTTAAAAAAACCGTCGCGGTATATAAATAGCGCATGACGGTGCTCAGAATCAGGCCATAAAGGCGTTGGGATGCTGCAGTTATTCGGCGTCCAGCTCACCATCTCTTTGTTAGTTCCTCGGCTCTGAGCAGAGGCGTAGGGTGTAAAACTTTAGCCCGCAGAGGGGGATGCCTGAAGTCATCACGGATGTCTTTCAAGCCTTCGGATATGCCCTGCCATATGCAAAGCTTTGATGGGTATTTGGCGTCTGCCAAAATTTAAATGCTGATTTGGTACGTGCCCAGCTAGCGCGTCAGGCTCAGCCTGAAGAAAATTTAGTGTCGCTGAATTTTAGCGTCTTGGGGCTCGTCTAAATGCTGAATTAGGCGATTAACCCATGGAGGTTGGATTTTTACACGCTGCCAACCGGGGGATGGTCAGGAGTAAAGGGGCAGGCTCGTCCTAAGTCGGCATTGCCAATCCGTGCAGGCTGTAGCTAGGCGTCGGAACTGGAATTGCTGTCTGAATCGAGATCGGATCTGATGCGCTCTAAAAGCTCCTGTACGGTCATTTCCGGTTGCTCTCTGAGGTATGACGCCACCAATACTGAAATTGGATGCACGCCTAAATTCTCTGAGATTTTCTCTACCCCGTCGATTGTGTGTTTTTTTAAACCGAGCTCCAGCTCGCGAGAAATTCGCTGATGTTTCATGCACTAAATCTCCTGAGATGATCCCGCTTTTCTGGTCCGGAATTTGGCCGTTGTAAGCGTGGTTGTGAATCAGGTCTCATTAAAACAGACATCCGAAAAGCTCGAAATGAACACTATAGTCTGCGTGAGAGGGCGGCTTGTGTACTCGATGAATTGCTTCGGCATCTAGTTGGACGGATCAAAGACGGGGACGATCTGGAAGCGCTGCGCGGCAACCGCATTAATTCGATGCCGCTAACTGCAACGCAGATAGTCTCAACCAAATACCGAGAATGCTCATACTGAGCAGCCGATTGTGGTCAATCCGGAGCCTGAGGCTAGCCTACGTCGGAGCTTTGAGGGTGCTGGGGAACTCTTCTGTATCAGTCGACGACATCCAGATCCGATTTAACGCGCTCGAAGAGGGCGTCAATCGTAGTACCCGGATTTGCAGCCAAGTAGGTTGCTACCATTATTGATACCGGATGGATTTCCAGCACGTCTGAGATCTGCTGAATTTTGTCGATGGTTGGAGACTTCAATCCCCTCTCTAGCGAGCTCATGTAGGTCCGGCTGCTAATGTCTGAAAAATCCTCTTGGGAGAGATTTCTCTTATTGCGTAGTTGTCGGAGAGCGACGCCAAATGCCTGCTTGAGATCCATATTCCACCCAGAAAATGGTCTTGATACAGTCTTTGAACACTATAGTGCTACAATCTATAGAGTTCATAAAGGTTGCGAGGCGAGCTTCCGGTTGCGTACTTTGGCCTAACAGGGAGAGCTTGCAGGCCTTCAAAACCATGGCCAGTATCCACGTCGACCAAAGCGATTGCATAAAGCCGCGTATCAGTTTTGACGATTTTTTTCGTGAAGATAAACGCAATGGCTTTGTGTTATCACGAGATATGGCGGCGCCTGGATAGCTCAAGCAGTCAGTTCAGGTCTACCATTGCTGAGAACCTGACAACCCGCTATCCATTGCGTAAACCGAACCGAAATTTAATTGACCTCCGACTTGAAGGCCTTTGGAGTGACACATGACACTGCCGCATGAAAGAACAAGATCACTCGTCCAAGCTGGAGAATTGCTGGCCGAGATTTCCAAGAATTCTTTGCTGCCGGAGGAAATAAGAGCTCAGGCCAAAGTGGTCCTGCGCCATTACCCGTCGAGTAAAGAGATTTTGCTTATAGGTAAGCGTGATGAAATGGCCGCCGATCCTTTTGGGCCATGGCTTTCATCAAATACCAAAAGCTGAGCAATCCAATCTTGTAAGAAATCCGCAGCAGGAGCAGAGCTTCCGGGCTCGACCAAGCAGCTTATGAACACTATAGTGCTACAGCCTATAGTGTTCATAAGAGGAAGGCCCAATGTACTGGATGCACAAATTTACTAAGCAGCAAGAGCAGACCGAGAAGGGCAGGGAGCCCTTTCCCTCAGCAATTACAGCACTATTGCCTGAGCTAGTGTTCGTTATGTCCTATTCGGAGCCTTCAGATGACCAAGGCAACTGGAGTGGCCGCACCAAAATGCTTAATAGCATTCAAGAGGTCATTGCAGAGCTGAACGCCGCAGCGGCTAGCTGTGACTTGATAATCCACAGCTTTTACCTGATTACGCCCATTTGCGGTGATACGGGTCCATCAAACCAGATGGAGCAATTACACAGGGTTACTGCGGAGACGTGGGATGTTGCGGGGTTTCCTTGCTTCGGTCTCAGGTGTGAAGTCGATGATGATATTGTCTACAATTTCATACCCACTGCAGCACCCGATTCGCTCAAACAGTCAGAGCTGCTTTTCCAGCACTCAATGGATGCCAGCACGCTTTTAACCGCGTGAATCGCTGTTAATTAATCGGTTTCCGATATCGGAAACCGTTTTGCTCCAATAGCAAAGCGCACGCCCGGGGTAACTTTATGCCGTGGCTGGGCCTGACTGAGGATTTGCTCAGTGCCGTCGGGTAATTCGGCAACGATAAAACCGTTTTTTGACAGCACGATTGTTTGGCCAGAGCGCTTTGCTCTCTCGTAAGCCGCATTGGTGGCCAGAGCTGCCAGAGCTGGAAATTGTTCTTCAAGCTCTCGTGTGGCTTCATCAGATAGTGGGTGTTTGGTGGATATAGTCATAGCCTCTTACTCCACGAATGAATCACACCGGGTTTCGTGGAGGCCTCAACTCTTGAGAGAATGAAGCATGAAGAAATCCAATAGCTACTCCCCTGAAGTCCGTGAACGTGCTGTGCGCATGGTTCTGGAGAACTTGAAGGACTACCCATCCGAGTGGGCAGCCATCGAGTCCATTGCACCCAAAATTGGCTGTGTCCCACAGACGCTGCATGGCTGGGTGCGCAAGCACCAGACCGACAACGGCCAGCGACCCGGTCAGACGACTGAGGAGCGGGACCGCATCAAGGCCCTGGAGCGCGAGAATCGTGAGCTGCGTAAAGCGAACGAGATCCTCCGCCTGGCCAGTGCTTATTTTGCCCAGGCGGAGCTCGACCGCCGCAACAAACCCTGAACGGCTTCGTCGACGAATATCGTGACCGTTACGGAGTCGAGTCGATCTGCCGAGTGGTGCAGATTGCTCCGTCCGGTTACTACCGGCATGCAGCTCGAGCTCGCCAGCCAGCGCTACGCAGCATGCGGGCCAGACAAGACGAGCTGCTGAGTAGTGAGATCCAACGCGTCTGGGATGACAACATGCAGTGTTATGGCGTCGTGAAGGTGTGGAAGCAGCTACATCGAGAGCGTATCAACGTCGCGCGTTGCACGGTGCAAAGGTTGATGCGCCGGCTTGGGTTACAGGGTGTTCGCCGCGGCCAGATAATCCGTACTACGGTGCCTGATGGGAAGCTTGTATGCCCGCTCGACAAGGTCAATCGCCAATTCCATGCCAGTCGCCCAAACGAGCTGTGGGTCTCAGACTTTACCTACGTTTCAACGTGGCAGGGCTGGCTGTACGTGGCCTTCGTGATAGATGTCTTTGCACGCAGAATCGTTGGCTGGCGCGTCAGCAACAACATGAAGACTGAGTTCGTGCTGGATGCGCTGGAGCAGGCGCTGTATGCAAGGCAGCCAGGACGATCAGATAATCTGATCCACCATAGTGACCGTGGCAGTCAATACGTCTCCATCCGCTACACAGAGCGTCTCGCGGAGGCCGGAGTAGAGCCCTCTGTTGGTAGCAAAGGAGACAGCTACGACAACGCTTTGGCTGAGACCATCAACGGATTGTACAAGGCGGAACTGATACACCGGCAATCATGGCGGAGTCGCGAAGCAGTAGAAATAGCCACCCTGAAATGGGTTCACTGGTTCAATCATCAGCGCCTTCTGGGATCGATTGGACATATACCGCCGGCAGAAGCTGAGGCAAACTTCTACCAGCAACACACAGGTCAGGCCGTGGCGGCCTGACTTAAACGGAATGGCCTCCATAAAACCCGGTACGATTCACGAACGCTTTTTGCTTTCCTCGCTAGATAATAACCTAGTGAAAGCCATTGGGGCGGCTCTATCGACCTCGTTTACCTAGTCTCGATTTAGAGTATTGAGCATCCATGAAATTTGGGGCGATTCAGTTCGGGCCATCAGGCGGGTATGTCGACGCATCGCTCAGCACATTAAAGTTACCAATGCGCCCACGTCCTAGTTTACGCTCGTCAGCCAAACCTCTTTCGAGCTTTCTACTCCAACCCATTGGCGCTAAAGTGAGAAACCGTCGAAGTTCGCACGCAAGGATAGCCTCGAATGACATTGCCACCACAACCCAAAGGCCTGGTTTTTGACCTAGAGGTAGTGCCGGCAAAAAATGGTAAGGCTGATCGCATAATCATGATTGGCGGGTTAAGGCCTGATACCGGCGGCGAGCTCGAGCTCAAGGTTGGTAGCGATGCGGCAGATGCGGTGCGGCAGCTTGATGCACTCTCGCACGGGGCCAGCTTTGTGCTTGGCCACAATGTGGTGGAGCACGATCTGCCGCTGCTACAGACTGCGGCGCCAGATCTCGCCATGCTTCGCTTGCCGGTGATTGATACACTTCGGCTCTCGCCGCTGGCTTTTCCGCAGAATCCGTACCACCGGCTGGTCAAGGATTACAAGCTAATCCGTGACAGTCTCAATTCGCCTCTGGCCGATTGTCGTTCCACCCTGACCCTCTTTCTAGATCAGCGCGAAGCTTTCGGCCAGTTGCGCTCAACCCATCGCGATGAACTTCTCTGTTATCAGAGCCTGCTCGCGCCGTCGATCTCCGGCGGCGATCTGGGGGCCTTCTTTGGCTCACTCACAGGCGCGACACCGATCTCGTTGCCAAAGGCGCTGAAGCTGGTGCCGAACCTGTTGATCGAAACCGACCCCACGCTGGACCGGGATCTTAAGGTATGTCGACCGGCGCTGGCTACACTGCTTGATCATGTTGAAGCAGAGGAACATCTCCGGTGGTCCTTCGCTTATGCATTGGCTTGGCTGCGGGTCTCCGGCGGTAATTCGGTGCTGGCCCCATGGGTCAGGTACCAGTTTCCTGCGGTCGTCGGCATGATCCAGCAGCTCAGAGACGAGCCGTGCGGTAGCGCGGACTGCCAATACTGTCGAACGACTCATGACCCCAGGCTTGAGCTCAAGCGCTACTTCGGATTCGATGATTTCCGATACGAGAGCCCCGGCAGCAGCCTCCAGCATGATGTCGTGCTGGCCGGCATGCAGGGCGAAAACGTGCTCGCTGTACTTGCTACCGGCGGCGGCAAGTCGCTCTGTTATCAGTTGCCAGCGCTGAACCGTTTTCATCGCAACGGTAGCCTGACGATTATCGTCTCACCGCTGCAGTCGCTTATGAAAGATCAGGTGGACGGCTTGCTGTCACGCAACGTGCAGTGCGCGGCAGCGCTCAATGGTCTTCTTACCATGCCTGAAAGGGCAGATGTGCTGGAAAAGATCCAGCTTGGGGATATTGGCATCCTGCTTGTGTCCCCCGAACAGTTTCGCAACATGACCTTCCGCAAAGCGATTGCCCAGCGGCAAATCGGCGCCTGGATCTTTGATGAGGCGCACTGTTTGTCCAAGTGGGGCAACGACTTCCGGCCTGATTACCTTTACGCCGCCAGGTTCATCCGCGAATTCAGCGGCGACCAGCCCGTTGCCCCGATCGGATGCTTCACTGCCACGGCGAAACCTGATGTGCTAGGAGATATCGAGGCGCATTTTCAGGAGATGCTCGGCTTGACCTTCAAAAGCTTCATTGGCACGCATGAGCGAACCAATCTGAGTTTTGAAGTGCTGCCCTGCCTTCGTAACGAAAAATGGGCGCGCATCAACCAGCTGCTCTCTACAGAACTTGGCGAGCAGGATGGCGGGGCAGTGATATTCGTTGCGAGCCGGCGCAAAACAGAAGAGCTGGCCAGTTTTCTCATAAGCCAGAACTGGTCATGCAGGCACTTCCACGCTGGCCTTGAGCCCCACGAAAAGAAGGACATCCAGGAGTCGTTTATAAGCGGATCGTTGCGAATCATCGTCGCGACCAATGCCTTTGGGATGGGCGTAGACAAGCCGGACATCCGGCTCGTGGTGCACGCAGACATCCCCGGCTCGCTGGAGAACTATCTTCAGGAAGCGGGCCGGGCAGGGCGAGACCAGGCACAGGCACGCTGTGTGCTGCTATACGACCCCGAGGATATTGAAACCCAGTTCGGACTCAGCGAGCGCTCGAAGCTGAGCCTGCGGGACATCCAGCAGATTCTGCGCAAGCTGAGGGTGGAAAGCACCAAGCGCAAGGGTGGCGAGCTTGTCATTACTGCCGGAGAGATACTGCTCGATGATAACGTCGACACCAGTTTCGATATCGATGATCAGGACGCGGAAACCAAGGTCGTCACGGCAGTTGCCTGGCTTGAGCGGGGGGAGTACCTCAAGCGTGAGGTGAACAAGACGCAGATCTTTCCTGCCCGCCCGGGCCTGAGCAAGGAAGAGTGCGATAAGCGCCTGAAACAGGCCAACCTATCCCAGCGGCGCCGTCAGGAGTTCGAAGCCATCCTGCGCTTTCTGTACTCCGCCGGCCCAGATCAGCGCATCAACACCGACCAGCTTATGGCCCTCACCGGGCAGACGCAGGAAGAAGTCGCCGGTGCGCTCAAACAGCTGGAAGAGCTCGGGCTGCTGGTCAACGATGCGCAGCTTACCCTCTATCTTCGCCACGGTACGAGCGATTCGGCCACGCAGCTTCTGGAGCAGTCACTTCAGCTCGAGAAGGCTCTGTTCGATGTCCTGCGTGAGCAAGCTCCCGACGCTGATAGCGGTGCATGGCAGGATCTGAACCTGCAGCCGCTTACGGCGGAGTTGAAAGAGCGCACGAATCGGCCAGACCTATTGCCCTTGCATGTGCAGCGCCTACTGCGCAGCCTCGCTCAGGACCGGGACGGTGAGAGCCGACAGCGTAGTAGCTTCGAGCTGCGCCAGATAAGCCGCGACTATCTGAAGCTGCGGGTACAGGTTGGCCACGATTGGAACAAGCTTGAGGCGCAAGGCGCAAAAAGGCGGGCGATCGCCAGCAAGGTGCTGAGCTTTCTGGTGGACAAGATCGCCCCCGGCGTTCGCGGGAAGGACCTGCTGGTAGAAACGACCTTCTCCGAACTGCTCGCAGTAATCGAGCAGGATCTTGCGCTCCGTCATGAAATCCGCCTGGAGCAGCGGCGCAAGGCGATCGAGCATGTCCTGCTGTATATGCATCTGCAGGAAGTGCTCACCCTCAATCACGGCATGACGGTAATGCGCCGCGCAATGACTATCGACATCAATCCGGAAAAGCGCGGCGCCTATCGCAAGGAGGACTACCTCCGGCTCGATGAGCATTACCGGGAGCGGGGTATCCAGGTCCATGTCATGCGTGAGTACGCCGAGATGGGCTTGAAGGGAATGGCCACGGCACTGGGGCTGGTGCTCGATTATTTCAGCCAGGGCAAGCGTGAATTCATCATGAGGTACTTCGCGGGGCGCGAAAGGACTCTGAAGCTGATGACCAGCGAGGCGTCCTGGCGCACCATCGTTCATTCCCTAAGTGGTGCTCAGAAGCAGGCAGTGACAGACGACGATGACCGCAACTGCCTGCTGCTCGCTGGGCCCGGCTCCGGCAAGACGCGCGTCATCGTCCACCGGATCGCCTATCTGCTGCGGGTCCGCCGGGTGCCAGCCAGTTGCGTTGTTGCGCTAACGTTCAACCGCCACGCTGCCAATGAGATCCGCAAACGCCTCTTTGCGCTAATAGGGCAGGAGGCTTACGGGCTAACGGTTCTGACCTACCACAGCATGGCCATGCGCCTGACTGGCACTCGATTTGAACGCGGGGCGGAGGTCAATGAAGCAGAGCTCAAGAGCGTACTGGAAAACGCCGTTGAGCTGCTTGAGGGTAAGGGCCACGCGGAGGGTGATGATGACCTGCGTGAGCAACTCATGCGGGGTTACCGCTACATATTGGTGGATGAGTATCAGGACATCGACGAGATGCAGTATCGGCTGGTTAGTGCCCTGGCGGGTAGGACCACCGACGACGAAGGCAAGCTATGCATCATGGCGGTGGGGGATGACGACCAGAATATCTACGGGTGGCGCCAGACCAGCAACCAGTACATCGAGCGCTTTACTCAGGAATACGAAGCCAGCATCTCCTATCTGATAGAGAACTTTCGCTCGACCGGCCACATCATCAACGCCGCGAACCGCGTCATCCAAGCCAACCCTGATCGCCTTAAGGCAGAGCATCCCATAGGGATCGACAAGAAGCGTGTGACTGCGCCAGCCGGCGGCAATTGGGAAGAGCTCGACCCCATCCGGAGGGGCAGGGTGCTGCGGATCCAGCTGCCGGCAACAGATCGGGATGCCGGTAACCTGCAGGCGCAAGCAGCGGCCCGCGAGCTAGTGCGGCTAACGAAACTGGAAGGGTTGGACGTGAGGGGCTGCGCAGTGTTAGCTCGGTCACATCGCTATCTCGCACCTCTGCAAGCCTGGTGCGAGCAGAACGGCGTGCCTTATCACTTGGCCGCCAACAAGGACAGCGCGCTCCCGCTTACGCGTCTCAGGGAGTTTGTGAAGGTCGTGCGCATGATAGGCGCATATGAAGAAGCGTTAACGCCTGCAGACTTGCTGCAACTAGTCGAGGCTCGCGAGTTCAGCACGCAGTGGCGCGCATTCTTCACTACTGCAGTAGAGCAGATGCAGGTCGAACTCGGAGACTCCAAGTTCTCCGCCGCAACCCTGGTGGACTGGTTGTATGAATACGCACGGGAAATACGTCAGCAAACCAGTGAAGGGCTTTACCTGGGTACCGTCCATTCCGCCAAGGGACTGGAGTTTCGGCATGTGGTGTTGCTCGACGGCAGCTGGAAAGTAACGGCGGACCAGCTAAGCGATGAAAGAAGGCTGTACTACGTCGGCATGACCCGGGCCGAGCAGAGCCTGACTATCTGCGAATACCCAGGAGGGAACCCGTTCAGCCATGCCCTCGCAGATAGTGCAATAGTCGAGAACTTCACCGGCACTCATGATCCACAGCTTGAAGTGCAGTACCGACAGCTGACCCTCAGGGACGTGGACATCGGGTACGCGGGCAGGCATTCCGCGAATGATTCGATTCACAAGGCATTAGCTAAGCTCTCCATCGGGCATGAGGTCGAGCTGCGGCCAGAGGGTGGCCGTTATCTGATAGTTACTGAAGAAGGTTGGATAGTTGGACGGACGGCGAGGTCTTTCAAGCTGGATGCACTCCCGCGAAAATGCGAGGTAATGGGTATGGTTGTTCGCTATGCGGCGGACGGGGAGGAGCAATTTCGGAAGCGGATGCAGGTGGAACAGTGGGAGGTGCCGGTTGTGCGGGTAGCGTTTGTCGGCTGAACTATTGTGCTGAGGCCTGACGCAGAGCTGATGTAATACGATGGCAGGCATTCGCTATCGGCCAAATGCGGTCATCAGGTGCCTACAGAAACAGGGGCTATTCAATCTTTATCCGTGTAGAGGTCAGTACTGTCGCTTGGGATTTTGTGAGAATTTTTGAACCGTGATACTGCTCTAGAAGAGCTGCTGAGTTAAAGTCTTAGAATCCATCAGCCCGGCGTATTACCTTAAGCCGTCACAAGGAAGAGGCTATGCAGATCCAGCACTTGGAGATCGCAAATTTCCGCAAGCTCCTGTCCGTTCGAATCGACCTGGCAAGCACCACTACCCTATTGGTCGGGGCCAACAACAGTGGTAAGTCCTCCGCGATGTTGGCGCTGCGTAAATTTCTGCTTTCGAAAGCGAGCGCTTTCCGCCTCCAGGATTTAACGCTTGCTCACCTCACGACCATTCATGCCATTGGTGTCGAGTGGGAAGAGGCTGGCGAAACGTTCGAGATACCAGAGGCAAACCAGTGGACGCATTGGCTACCGACTCTCGATCTATGGGTGGAAGCCTCGCAAGGAGAACTGCATCACATCAAGGATCTGATTCCCAATTTTGCCTGGAAAGGTGGCCGCGTCGGGATGCGTTTTCGACTTGAGCCCAAGGACATGGCCAAACTTTTCACCGATTACCGAAAAGAGCGTAATCGCGTCAAAACACTGCTGCAGGAGATCTTGAACAAGACCGAGGAAGGAAAAACTCCACCCATCCTTTCACTTTGGCCGCAAAGTCTGCATGACTACTTTAACCGACGCTTGGGAGCGATGTTCACGATACGCTGGTATCGTCTCGATCCGGCGCAGCTCTGCGAACCAGATCCCAATACTCGTCACGCCAGCCCACAAGCACTGTCTGTGAACGCACGTCCGCTGGAGAGCAATCCACTGACCGATCTCATACGCGTTCACGAGATCAATGCGCAGCGCGGCTTTGGTGACAGCGCCGAGGAGTCCATCACTGAGGGACGAGGTGGTTCAGGGAAAAAGCTTACTGAGCAATTGCGTGCTTACTACAGTAGGCATCTGGATCCTGGTGACAGCCCTGACATTTCGGACTTGGAGGCGCTGACAGCCATTCAAGCGGCACAATCGGCTTTCGATTCCCGACTAACCTCCAGTTTCGCTCCCGCCCTTGAGGAGGTCGCCGGCCTAGGCTATCCGAATAATACTGACCCGGCGATCAGGGTAGAAACCCGCCTTTCCCCTACGGACGGCATGAACCATGAAGCTGCAGTGCTGTTCGAGTTGGATTCAGTCGTAGGTGCACCTGGTGCTCCTCCCATGCGCCTCCCCGAAACATCCAACGGCCTCGGTTATCAGAATCTGATCTCGATGATTTTCCAGCTGATGGCATTTCGGGATGAGTGGCTGAGGAAGTACAAAAATACCGAGGAACAGTCCGACGCAGGCGTTGAGCCGATCCACCTCGTGCTGGTTGAGGAGCCTGAAGCTCATCTCCATGTCCAAGTACAACAAGCCTTCATCAAGCACGCGTATCACGTCCTATGTAATGAGCCGCTTCTCAAGAAATACCCGAGGCTCAAAACACAGCTGGTGGTCAGCTCCCACTCCAGCCATGTTGCTCACGAGACGGATTATGCAAACCTTCGGTATTTCCGAAGGCTACCTGCAGGAATGGCCGGTGTACCCATCCCGGTGTCCACCGTCTCTAACTTGAGCACAGTGTTTGGTGACAAAAACCGTCATAAGCAAACCAAGGAGTTTGTGACTCGTTACCTGCGGGCGCAGCATGCCGATCTCTTCTTCGCTGACGCGGTTATATTGGTAGAAGGCGCTGCGGAGCGAATGATGATGCCGCATTTCCTACGCAGTCATTTTCCCTTCCTTGACCGTTGCTACATCACCATCCTGGATATCGGTGGCAGTCACGCGCATCGCCTCAGGCCGTTAGTCGATGCGCTGGGAATTGTGACGCTTGTGGTCACGGATTTGGACGCCGGATTTAAGAAATCAGCGGTACCCGTCAAGCGGAAGGCAAAACAAGAAACCAATAACCCCACCCTGCGCAGCTGGGTCACCGCCCTGGAAATTGGGCATGATGTCGACACGTTGCTGGATCTGGATGCGAAGCAAAAATCGCAGCAGATAGACGACTTGTTTGCGATTCGCATTGCGTATCAGACACCTATCAACGTCGTTCTGCCCAAAACGAAAGTTGAAGCCCTGGCGTTACCCAACACGTTTGAGGACAGTCTGGTGCTGAGCAATGTGCAGCACTTTGCCACGAAGCAAGGCAGGGGTATGACCAAGGCTTTCGCAAAAGCGCTGCGAGATTCTGCAACTGCAGACGACCTAGGTCAGGCTTTGTTCGACGCGCTCAGGTCAGGTGACAAGGCGGAGTTCGCGCTACAGGTGCTTGGTGACCCCGATTTCGCCAAGGTGGCTGTTCCGGAGTACATACGGGAAGGGCTCGTCTGGTTAGAGAAAAAGCTCAAGAAGAAGAGCAAGGAGCTCCTGATTATTCCTACGGCCAGTGTCGAGGTGACGCCCGAATGAATGCCACACAGGATGTCGCCGTTGAAATGACGCCCACTGCGGATGACGTTATCCAAGAGTGCCTTAGCCTAGAGCAGCCGCGCAGTTTCTTCCTATACGCCGGTGCCGGCTCAGGTAAGACCCACTCCCTCGTCGTGGCGGTGAAATCGCTTAAAGAACGTGAACGTCAGCGCCTCACGTTTGAAGGTCGGCAAATCGCGATCATTACGTACACCAACGCAGCCTGTGAGGAGATCGCACGTCGCCTTGAGCACGATCCGCTGGTTAAGGTTTCAACGATTCATGCTTTCTCTTGGAAGATGATAAAAGGCTTCAACGACGACATTCGTGAATGGTTACGTATCAAACTCGCGGGCGACATCGATGAATTGGATGACAAGCTCCGTCGGGCGAAAACAGTGAACAAGACGTCCCAGGCTAACCAGGCGAGCCGGGATAGCAAAGCTCGTCGTTTGGCATCCTTGGATGAAATTCCCGAATTTACCTACAGTCCGACGGGAGACAACGTAAGCAGGCAATCGCTGAATCACAGTGAAGTTATTCAGATGGCCGCAGCGTTTCTACCCCAGCCGCCTTTACTCGATGTTATGGCGGATCGGCACCCAGTGCTACTCATCGATGAGAGCCAAGATACAAACGGCTCGCTCATGGATGCATTTCTGAAAGCTCAGGCAGCGATTCCTGGGAGATTTTGCTTAGGACTGCTCGGCGATACGATGCAGCGTATCTACAACGACGGGAAGCCAAGGCTTGATGAGGCGATACCGCCAGACTGGGCGAAGCCTGAGAAACGTATCAATCGTCGTTGCCCGATCCGAGTGGTCGATTTAATCAACGATATCCGCGCGGGCGCCGATGATCATCAGCAGATACCAAAACCGGGAGCTGCCCAGGGTGCCGTACGCATGTTCTGCACCCGGCAAGCGCCGGGTCAGGACTTCAGCCTGGAAGACCAGATCGCTAAGCAAATGGCACAGATCACGGGAGATGCTCAGTGGGCCACCGGCATGGGAGGCCGCAAGACGCTGATCCTGGAGCACAAGATGGCTGCCCGCCGCATGGGGTTTGAGGGCGTGTTCGCTCCACTCTATGCAGTTGCACACCTGAATACCGCGTTGATGGACGGTACGTTACCCATACTCAAGGTTTTCTTCGAAGGGGTAGCTCCAATCGCCGCAGCAGCCCTTTCGGATGATTTCACGCTCATAGAGGCGGTGCGGCTGCGCTCTCCTTTGCTTGATCCTAAGCACTTGGAGGCGGCTGGCAACAATCAATTCGAGCTCCTGGAATCTGTTGGAGTAGCGACTCAATCACTCTGCGAGATGTTGAAAAACAACGATCCCTTGGTTGAGGAGGTGGCTCAAATTCTCCTAAGTACGGGTTTGCTCGCGTTGCCTGATGGACTTGTTGAGGCGATGGCTCTAGGTGCCACTGCAGACCCTGCACCGGAAACGTCCGATCGCCGCGCACTTGAAATCCATGCCTATCGGGTTGTCCTAGGACGTCGTTACTCAGAGATGGCGGCCTTCGCAGGCTATGCAAATGGCCTTTCGCCCTACGGTACCCACCAGGGCGTCAAAGGCCTAGAGTTCCCCCGGGTGATGGTGATCCTGAACGACGAGGAAGCCGGCGGTTTCCTATTCAGCTATGAGAAATTGCTCGGTGTTACGCCGGCTTCGGCGACCGACATGAAGAATGAGAGCGAGGGTAAAGACACGTCGCTATCACGCACAAGAAGGCTCCTCTATGTCACCTGCAGTCGTGCTGAGGAGAGTTTGGCAATCGTGGTCTATAGCTCTCAACCAGAGATTGCGAAAGATAGAGTCATTAAAGCAGGCTGGTTGACCGCTGAAGAGATCGTAGTGCTCTGAACCAGCTCATTGAATAACCTGAATCGCCCCTAGTTTCGTAGACACCTCCAGGCCTTATAATCGAGGCACCCAGGAGGTCCAATGAGCAACTCACGCTACACCGAAGAATTTAAAATTGAAGCCGTCAAACAGGTGGCTGACCGAG
>NZ_RKKU01000034.1 GCF_003797945.1 Pseudomonas neustonica | reverse complement strand
GCTCCTGGGTACCGGTAGCGGAGGTGCGGTACCACTCCAGACGGCACTTGCTCAGACGCTCACCGGAGGTCAGGGCGTTGAAGATCAGTGGGGAGGACTTGTCGAACACCTTGGTGATCATCATCGGCTTGTGAACGCGCTGACCGGTAGGCTGACCGGACTGTGGATCACGCGGGATGATGACCTGGTGGTTGTAGCCCTGAACCAGTACCTGGTCTTCGTGACCTTCCTGGAAGATGTTGCCGACGGAATCTTCGGTGAAGGTACCGGCGGTGATCAGGCCCTGTTTGGTGCCTTCGATGGTGAGATAAGCGGGTGTTGGCATGGTGCTCTCCTTGCTTGGGATTAGGTGCCGGTGATGTCCGGCTGCCCAATAACAAACAAGAGCTGTGCCAACCGCATAAAACCAATAAAAATCAAATAGTTAAATAACAACCAAAGTCAGCCAAAAGGGCTTTTGTGACAGCCATCACAGAAGATTGCGCAGAAAGCTGCGCACCGCTGTGCAGGTTATTGCGCACCGGCCTGAGGGCCTTGGTTGCTGAGGGCTGGGGCGTAATGGGCGGCGGGGATTGGCGTGTGGGTTGCGCAAGTTCTTGCCAGCGCCACGCATCGCTTAACGCTGCGCCGCGACCAGAGCACAGAGCTCGGCGACACCTTCGACTACCTGTGTTGTGGGCCGGACCAGGTGACCGCCAGGCAGCACATAAAGGTGGTTATCAGCGACAGCCTTGAGCTCAGGGAAGCGGCGCCACTCATCCAACCAAGACTTAGCCACTGCGGACTGCCTCGCCAACACGATGATCACATCCGGATTCGCTGCCAACACCCCTTCCCGGCCAACCTGCGGCGCTAGCCCCGGCAGGTCAGCAAATACGTTCTGACCGCCGCAATAGTGCAACGCATCCGACAACAACTGCTCGCCAGCGACGGTGTAAATGGGATTATTCCAGAGCTGGATAAACACCCGTGGCGTGGGCAAATCAGCCGATGGCTTTAGCGCCTGCAGCTGCTGGCGGTAGTCTTGCAGCAGCTCGCGGGTACGCTCGGGCTTACCGAGCAACTGCCCCACCGATTGCGTGACACTGGCAATCTCGTCCAGGCTTTGCGGATCAAATTGCGCTACCTGAATACCCCAGCCACGCAGGCTTTGCAGTAGCTCGGGGGGATTACCAGAGGTCCAGGCTAAAACCAGATCAGGTTGCTGCGCGACTATGCTTTCAGCAGACAGAGCTTGATAGGCACCAACGCGCGGTACCTGCGCCAGCTCGGGCGCCAACTTGCCATCATCGAGCACACCGACCAGTTGATCACCCGCGCCCAGCAGCAAAGTCATATCGGTAAGAAAAGGAGCAAGGCTGACGACGCGTTGCGGCGCTGCCTGCGCACCGATACTGAGCAGACAGGCCAGCAGCGTCACACACAGGCCGGGAACCAGCCTGAGCGCCATTTACTGGACCCAGGCCGCCGGCGGACGATAAAGCAGCATGGCGCCGAGACTGACAACCACCAATAGCAGCAGCGGGACCAGCTCACCCGTGCAGAAGAAGTGAAAAACGCCAATAAAACCGGGCAGTTCTGCCGCCAACAGACCCAACATCTGTTCACGATGCAGCACCGACCAGGCCGCTTGCGCGCCCTCCTCATTGCCCAGGCCTTCCGCCTGAATCAGCGCTCGCTTGTAGCGCCGGAAGCGCCACAGGGTAAGAAACAGACTAGCCATGGCCAAGGTAAACAAAGGGATTGCGGCAGACTCGTACACCCCGTTCCAATCGCCCATCAACCAGATGATGACCAAGGGGATCAGCAGCGCACTCGCCGACTGCATGCGCCAAACCGTACGCAAGGTGCGCCACTGCGGCTTCGCATCAAACATCATCGGGCTCCGCTTCGGCCTGATGCAACTGGCCGAGCATGTGCCCGAGCTTGCCGGCCTTGGTCGCCAGGTACTTGGTGTTGTGTGGGTTTCTACCAAACTGCAACGGCAGCCGCTCCGCTACTTCGACACCAAACCCCTGCATAGCCTTGACCTTGCGCGGGTTGTTAGTCAGCAGTTTGAGACTATTGATGCCAAGATGCGCCAGCATGGGCTTGCAGATGCCGTAATCGCGCTGATCAGCGCCAAAGCCCAACAGCTCGTTGGCTTCAACGGTATCAGCACCGCCGTCTTGCAAGTGATAAGCACGGATTTTGTTCATCAAGCCAATGCCACGGCCTTCCTGGCGCAGGTACAGGAGCGCGCCACGGCCTTCTTTGGCAATAGCGGCAAGTGCCGCTTCCAGTTGAAAGCCGCAATCGCAGCGCAGGCTGAACAGCGCATCGCCGGTCAGGCACTCGGAGTGCAAACGGCCTAGCACCGGCTCACCATCGGCCACGTTACCCATGGTCAGGACGACATGCTCCTTGCCGGTCTCCTCTTCGAGAAATCCATGCATGGTGAATGTGCCCCACTGGGTGGGTAGCTGGGATGACGCAATAAAGGTGACGGTCACACCGGTCTCCTGTGCAGCTGCTGCATAAAGGGGCAGCTATATTAGCAGGAGAACGCCCCTCCGGCGATCTTCAAGACGCGTGAATCAGCCCGATGAATAACGCAGGCCCAGGTAAAGCCCGCAGAAAACCTTAATACTTGCGCTCAAGCACCAGGGTACTGCCCTGATCGTCCATACGCACGCGGCTCAGCCAGCTCATACCAAGCAGCACATCCGTTGGAAAGCGGCCTTCGAGCACCAGGCCATCGATGCCGTTCAGCTCGATATCGCCTACTTTGACGCGATCCAGACGCACGCGATACGCCTTGACGTTCGCACTGGCAGTGCTGGCCCGCACTTCAGTCCCTGTCACCAGAAAGTCGATACCCAAACGGCGCGCCTGAATGGCATTCATGGCCACGCTGGTGGCCCCGGTATCGACCATAAACTGCACGTTTTGACCGTTGATTGAGCCATTCGCAATGAAGTGCCCGCCCTCACCGCGCGCAATACTCACGCGCTGCGTTTCACGCTCGGCAAAACCCTGCGTGTACTCGCGCTGCAGCCCATACTGACGCCGCTGGCCATTGATGCTGATGGTCGCGCTCTTGCTGTCGGCAGAGATCAATGTCACCCCGTCAGGCCCCGGCTTGCCGACGCGCAGCATGTGCCGCTGGCCATCGACATTGACTACCGCGGCATTCGCAAACAGCCCCACCACTCGCACTTCAGGCTCGGCCCAGGCAGAGCCCACAACCACGGCCGACAGCAACACCGCGGGCAGCAGGCGCTTGGCACCCTTGAGGAGAGTCGTGGCAGCACTCGGCATGCGTGTATCCTTTTCAGCGGCCGCCTGCCTGCAGATGCAGCAGCCTCGATTAGCGTCTTGCCTAGACGATAGCCAATAGGTATTCGCCAAGCAACAGCACGGCTAATGCCATGATGCCGGCAATGATGTCATCGAGCATGATGCCAAGGCCGCCGCTAACGTGGTGATCAATCCAGCCGATCGGCCAGGGCTTCCAGATATCGAAGAGACGAAACAGCAAAAACCCCGCTATCAGCCAGAGCCAGCCGACCGGCGCCAGCCAAAGCGCAATCCAGACACCAACAAACTCGTCCCAGACAATACCGCCATGATCGTGTACGCCCAGGTCAGCAGCAGTGCGGTGACATAACCAGATACCCACTAGCGTGCTCAATAGCAGCACCAGCGCATAACCGCCCGGTGGTAGCTGCTGCCAAATAAGCACAAAGGGCATGGCAGCGAGCGTGCCCCAGGTACCCGGCGCCTTGGGCATGGCACCGCTGCCAAAGCCAAAAGCCAGAAAATGAATAGGGTTACGCCATATTGAAGCGGGCGCGCGTTCGTATGAATCAGTCATTAGCACTCCTGAAATGTTGATAACCACGCTCGCCAGCGATCGGCGCATAGCCCTTGCCGACATCCAGCAACACACCACTGCCGGCATGCACGCTGCCGATCACGCTAACCGCATGCCCCGCCGCTCGCCACTGCGCAATACGCGCTTTCTCCCTGGCCGGGAGCGTAAACAGCAGGACGTAATCATCGCCGCCGCGCAGCATCCAGTCCAACTTCTGCCGTGGCGCCCAGGCCGATAGAGCTTCACTGCCGGGCAGTTGCGCCGCATTGATATGCAGCGCCACGCCACTAGACTCAGCGATGTGCTCGGCATCAGCTAACAGGCCGTCTGAGATGTCCAGACCTGCGCTGGCAACTCCGCGCAATTGCTGACCCAGCAACAGCTGCGGCTGCGGTCGCCAGAAACGCTGCTGCAGATAATCCTGACCGGCGATTGCTAGCCCGGCCGGCAACGACTCACCTTGTACTACGGCCAAGCCTGCTGCGCCGTCGCCCAGCGGACCGCCGACACAGAGTAGATCGCCGCCGCGCGCGCCGGATCGAGTAAGCGCCTGACCCGCAGGTACCTGACCGAGCACTGTGACGCCAATATTCAGCGGGCCGCGGGTGGTGTCACCACCAATCAAATTGATAGCGAAATCACGCGCTGCCGCAGCCAGGCCAAGCGAGAACGCCTGCAGCCAGGGCTCATCAACCGTAGGCAGGCTCAAGGCAAGCGTAAAGGCAAGGGGAGTCGCCGTCATAGCGGCAAGATCACTGACCGCAACGGCTAGCGCGCGGTAGCCAAGTTCAGCGGGAGGGTAACGCTCGGGAAAGTGGACACCCGCCAACAGGGAGTCGGTGGACACCACCAATTGCTGACCGGCAGCCAGTTGCAGCAGCGCGGCATCATCACCGATACCCAGCGCAGTGGCGCTGGCATCGGTGGCGCGCTCAAGCTGAGCGGTGCGGAAATAGCGGCCAATCAGCGCGAACTCATCCAGTGCCATGCCCGCTCTCCCCGGCCGCTATCAATACTACTTGTTGCGTGCGGCGCTGACCTCGGCCTTACGCAGACGCGGAGCCAACTTATCGAGAATGCCGTTTACGTACTTGTGGCCATCGGTGGCGCCAAACGACTTGGCCATCTCGATCGCCTCATTGATGACAACGCGATAGGGCACATCGATTCGCTTGAGCAGCTCGTAAACGCCAATGCGCAGCACGGCCAGCTCAATCGGGTCGAGCTCTTTGATATCGCGATCCAGTACGACACCCAACTCGTTGTCGATGTCGCCCAGATTGCGCGGCACGCCAGTCAGCAGCTCATGGAAGTACGCACTGTCAACCTTGCTGAAGTCGTTATCGGTGCGGAACTGCGCCTCGATATCGGACAGCGCCTGATCCGCCATGTGCCAGGAGTAAAGCGCTTGCAGCGCCAAACTACGCGCCTTACGGCGAGCGGATGCCTTGGGGCGACCTGCTGCCGGTTGCTGCTCGAGGTTGTCCACTCAGGCCTCCAGCTGCTTAATCACGCTGACCATCTCATAGGCTGACATGGCCGCTTCTGCGCCCTTGTTGCCCGCCTTGGTGCCGGAACGCTCGATGGCCTGCTCGATGCTGTCAACGGTCAGTACGCCGAAGGCAACCGGAATACCGTATTCCAGCGAGACCGAACCCACGCCTTTGACGCATTCGCCAGCGACGTATTCAAAGTGTGGCGTGCCACCGCGAATGACGGCGCCCAGGGTGATGATGGCGTCGTACTGCTTCAGGTCAGCGACTTTCTTCACCATCAGCGGGATTTCAAACGCGCCCGGTACACGAACGATAGTGATGTCGGACTCTTTCACGCCGTGGCGCTTGAGTGAATCTACGGCGCCCTCTACCAGGCTCTCGACGACAAAGCTGTTGAACCGGCCAACAACCAGTGCATAGCGGCCTTGGCCAGTTACAAAATCGCCTTCGATGGTACGGATAGCAGTCATGGGCACTCTCTCTCAATTAAAGAACCGGCAGCGCGCAGGGCGCTGTCGTGAATCAAAGCGTTTATTCGCAGGGCAGATATTCTACTACTTCCAGGTCGAAACCGGATATGGCATTGAACTTCATCGGTGCCGACAGCAGACGCATTTTACGCACACCCAGATCACGCAGAATCTGTGAACCGGCACCAACTGTATTGTAGGTCGAAGGGCGGCGTGGCGCCGCTTTGCCTTCACCCAGGTTACTGACATGCGCCAGCAATGACTCGGAATCCACCTGGTTACCCAGAAGCAAGACCACACCGGTGCCTTCAGCCGCCACGCGGCGCATAGCATCCTGCAAACTCCAGCGGCCACCCTCAGGCACCAAAAACAGATCGCGCAACGGGTCTACGTTGTGCACCCGAACCAGGGTTGGCTCTTCCGGTTGGATATCACCCAGGGTCAGCGCCATGTGCACGACATCGTCGGTGCGGTCGCGGTAGGCGACCAGACGAAACTCGCCCAGCTCGCTCTTCAACACCTTCTCATCGGCTCGCTCGACCGTGCGCTCATTCAGCAGACGGTAGTGAATCAGGTCGGCGATGGTACCGATTTTCAGATCGTGCTGTTTGGCAAAGGTCTCCAGATCAGGGCGACGCGACATGCTGCCGTCATCGTTCATGATTTCACAGATTACCGCTGCCTCGCCAAAGCCGCCCATGCGCGCCAGATCACAGGACGCCTCGGTATGACCGGCCCGCGCCAGCACACCACCAGGCTGCGCCATCAGCGGGAAGATATGGCCTGGGCTGACGATATCATCCGCCACCGCATTGGCCGCACCGGCGGCTTGCACCGTACGCGCGCGGTCAGCCGCAGAGATACCGGTACTGACGCCCTCGGCGGCCTCGATCGACACGGTGAACTTGGTGCCAAAACCCGAGCCGTTACGCTGCACCATCAAGGGCAACTTGAGGCGCTCGCAGCGCTCCAGGCTCATTGGCATACAGATCAGGCCACGGCCATAACGTGCCATAAAGTTGATGTGCTCGGCCTGGCAGGCCTCGGCCGCCATGATCAGATCACCTTCGTTCTCGCGGTCTTCGTCATCCATCAGGATGACCATCTTGCCCGCGCGAATATCTTCAATCAGTTCTTCAATGCTGTTCAGTTTCATCCGGCCCTCCGAGGGCTGGTTAATCAGGATTTGAGAAAACCATTCTCGGCCAGAAAGGCCATGCTGATACCGCTGGCAGTCGGCTCTGCGGCCTTTTCGCCAAGCAGCAGACGCTCCAGGTAGCGAGCGATCAGGTCAACTTCCAGGTTGACCGGGCTACCATTCTGGTAATCGCCCATGATGGTTTCCTGCAGGGTGTGCGGCACTATATTCAGATGGAAGACGGCGCCCTCCACGGCGTTCACGGTCAGACTGGTACCGTCGACCGTGATGGAGCCTTTCTCGGCAATGTACTTGGCCAGTTCAGCCGGCGCCTCGATACGGAAGTGCCAGGAACGAGCATCTTCCTGCATGGACAACACCTTGCCAACACCATCCACGTGCCCGCTGACCAGATGACCACCCAAGCGTGTGGTTGGCGTCAGCGCCTTTTCGAGATTCACTCGGCTGCCCGGTTTGAGGCGCGACAGCGCAGTACGGCGAATAGTCTCCTGGCTGACATCGGCCCAGAAGCCGTCGCCCGGTAGTTCAACGGCGGTGAGACAAACGCCATTCACGGCAATGCTGTCACCCAGCTTGACGTCGCCAAGATCCAACTTGCCGGTCTTGACGTACAAACGCACGTCGCCACCACTGGGCTGCATGCTTTGAATCTGACCAACTGCTTCGATGATGCCGGTAAACATAAACTGCCTCGTACTTGATCTGTGCTGGTCAGGCGACCAGCAGACCCAACCCGTATACGGCGATAAAGCCAAAGGCGAAGGCCAGCAACAACAGGCCAAAGCTACGCAGGTAGGTAATGAATGTGAGGCCGGGCATCTTGCTCATGGCAACGATGCCGGCAGCGGAACCAATTATAAGCAGGGAACCACCCACACCGACAGCATAGGTCAGCCCCATCCACTCGGCAGCGTTCATCTGCAGGTTTGCCTTGAGCAAGGCTGCAGTCAACGGCACGTTATCAATCAGCGCAGAAAGCATACCCATCAGGAAGTTGGCCAGCATCGCCGGCATCACGTCATACAGTGACGTCAGGCTCTGCAACGTACCGATAAACTGCAACATGCCCACCAGCAGCAATACGCCAAGGAAGAACAGCAGCGTCTCGAACTCGATAACGCGGATGTATTCCAGAATGGGGTCGTTGTCGATGTCTTCATTAAAGAAGCGCGCGATCAGGAACATCAGCGCCAGACCGGTGAGGAAGGTCAGCACCGGTGGAATCGCAAAGAACAGGCTGAGCAGAATGGTCGCGATAATGGTCAGCAGAAAGAGCGCACCAATCAGCTTGTCGACACCGCGCAACTCATGCAGCGTGTTTTTTTCAATCACCACCTCGTTATTCAGCCCCACCGACAGCAGCGCCGCCAGCAACAGCACGGCCAACAGGGCCGGTAAACTCAGCAACAGCAAATTGGTGATCTCGACCTTGTCGGCCATAAAGATCATCAGGGTCGTCACGTCGCCGGTAATCATCGATACGCCGCCTGAGTTGACGGCAAACACCACCAACGTGGCGAAGCGCAGCATCTTGCGCAGCTCCAAATTGAGACTCAGCACCAGTGCGACCGAAACCAGCGTGGCGGTAATGTTGTCGGCAATCGAGGAAAATACAAAGCAGAACACACCAGTCAAAAACAGCAGTTTTCGCTCGGTAATTCGGCCCGGCAGGATGCGATAGATGATGTTTTCGATCAGACCTTTCTTGTTCAGATAGGCCACGAAGGTCATGGTCGCCAGCAGGAACAGCCAGAGACTGGCAATATCCGTAATGTTCTCGTTCAGCGCGCCCTGCACTCGCCCACGCATCGCCTCATCCGGGGCGGCGATAAACAGCACCATCCAGGACAGCGCGCCAAACAGCAGCACCACCTTGGCCTTGTTTACATGAATGACTTCTTCTAGCACCACGCCCAAAAAGGCGACTACCGCCATCACCAGTAGCAGTATCTGTACGCTGCTTTGCATTGTTTTACACTCTCAGGAAGGGAAAATCGGGCGTGCGGTGATGCGCCAGTCCTGGCCTATGGCTCGCATATCGGAAACGGCGACATCCATCGCCTCGCTCATGCTCTCGAAAGGGAGCTGCATCAAGGGGCGCGCCTGACTTCCCAGCAAGCGCGGCGCCATATACACAATTAGTTCGTCTACCAGACCGGCACGCCAGAAAGCACCAGACAAGGCCGCTCCGGCCTCGACCAGCACTTCGTTGCAGCCGCGCTCTGCCAGGGTGCGCAGCACAGTGGGCAGATCCACTTTGCCATCGTCACCGGGTAGCGCCAGCAGCTCGCTGCCAATGCTCTGATAGGACTCCGCTGCCTGCTCGGCGCTGGTGCTGATCACCAACGTAGGGCCTGACTCACGGAAAAAACGTTGCTCCAGCGGCACACGCCGCAAGCTGTCGATCAGCACGCGCAGCGGCTGACGCTGCACGGCAGCGCTGGCCTCTTCGTCAGACAGGCCAAGCTCACTGGCGCGCACGGTCAAGGCCGAGTCGTCCAGCAATACGCTATCGGCGCCGCTGATCACTGCGCCGCTGCGCGCGCGCAAGCGCTGCACATCCGCACGCGCGGCAGGGCCGGTAATCCATTTACTTTCACCGCTGGCCATCGCCGTGCGGCCATCCAGACTCATAGCCAGCTTGACCCGCACCCAGGGCAAACCCAGCTGCATACGCTTGATAAAGCCAGGATTCAGCTCACGCGCCTGCTCTTCCAGCAAACCGCAAGTCACCTCGATACCCGCATCGCGCAGGCGCTGCAGGCCATTACCGGCAACCAGGGGATTGGGGTCCTGCATAGCGGCTACAACGCGGCTCACGCCAGCAGCGATCAAGGCATCGGCGCAGGGCGGGGTCTTGCCAACATGACTACAGGGTTCAAGGGTCACGTAAGCGGTGGCGCCGCGCGCCTGCTCACCGGCTTGAGCCAGCGCGTTAACTTCGGCATGGCCTTCGCCAGCCTGCACGTGCCAGCCCTCACCCACAACCTGTTCACCCTTCACCAGCACGCAGCCGACGCGCGGATTTGGTTCAGTGGTATAGAGTCCACGGGCAGCCAGCGTCAGCGCGCGGCTCATCCACTGTCGATCAGCAGGATTCCACTCAGGCATCGGTATCATCCTTTTCCCGACGCGACAGACGCTCGATCTCTTCGCGGAACTGATTCAGATCCTGGAAACGGCGATACACAGAGGCGAAGCGAATATAGGCCACTTCGTCGAGCTGCTTCAGCTCGCGCATGACCATCTCACCCACCACCATCGCCTTGACCTCACGCTCGCCAGTGGCGCGCAATCGGTGCTTAATGTGGCCGATGGCGGCCTCGATCTGCTCAACGCTGACCGGGCGTTTTTCCAACGCACGCTGAAAGCCGGCACGCAGCTTGTCTTCGTCGAAGGGCTGGCGCCGACCATCCTGTTTGATGATACGCGGCAGCACCAGTTCAGCGGTTTCGAAGGTAGTAAATCGTTCCTGGCAGGCAAGACATTCGCGACGACGACGCACCTGGTCACCCTCAGCCACGAGGCGAGAGTCGATCACCTTGGTGTCATTGGCGCCACAGAATGGACAATGCATGTAAGATTTCCCGGACGGATAACGGATAAAAGCGGCCTACATCTTACTCTTTTGTAGGCCGCGATAAAAATGTATCCGTAGGTTTCAGCCGTCAAACCCGCCGAAAAGAAGGCGAAGCATCGGGTTTTCGCGTCAGGAAGGAGCAAACTGCTCGCGCAGACGGCGTTTGGCGACCTTGCCGTTGTCATCGCGCGGCAGGCTATCGATCAGCTCAACACGGCGTGGCACCTTGTATCCCGCCAACCGCTCACGCACATGCTGCCGTACCTGTTCTGCGCTCAGCAACCCTGCGGGTGCAGCCACTACCGCCATTAGCGATTCGCCGTACTCCGCATCGGGGATACCCACTACCGCGCAATCAATCACCCCAGGCAGAGTAATGAGTACATGTTCGATCTCGGCCGGATAGATATTGACGCCGCCGGATATCACCATGTCTGACTGACGATCGCAGACGTAGAGATAACCTTCTTCATCCAGATAACCAATATCACCCACGGTTGCGAGGTCATCCAGGCCCGCCTTTTGCCGCGCGGTATCGTTATTGAGATAGGTGAAGTCCGGCACCGCTGGCTGACGCACATAAATCACGCCTGGCTCGCCCTGCGGGCAATCGTTACCCTGCTCATCCACGATGCGAATACGCGTCTCACCAATCGGCAAGCCCACACTGCCGGGCTTGCGCCGTGCCGAGACTGGGTCCTGGATAGTGATCATGCCGGTTTCGCTAGAGGCGTAGGTTTCATAAATCACCGGACCCCACCAGTCGAGCATCGCCAGCTTCACGTCCGGGGCGCAGGGCGCGCCGGTAGAGGCGACAAAGCGAACCGACGATAGATCGTATTTTGCCCTCGTCTCGGCCGGCAGGCGCAGCAAGCGCACATACATAATGGGCACCAGAAATACCGTGTCGATCCGGTACCGCTCAATCAGCGCCAGCGTCTGCTCGGCATCAAAACGCGGCATAACCACCATGAGTTCGGCCTGCAGAATCGACTGCTGCGCAAAAGAGCTGGGCGCGCTGTGATACAGCGGCGCCGACACCAGCGTACGCACGCCTGGCTCGATACCCCAGGCCGCCCGCGAGAGCCCCCGCATGGCAGCAGCCATGGCTTCACGTTCTTCCGGTGCCGGAGCCAGGCGCTTGACGCCTTTGGGTCGACCAGTAGTACCTGAGGTGTAGGCCATGTGGGTGCGCGGCGTGCGCGGCTCACCGGCATAAGCAGACTGGTCAGCCAGCCAGGCCTCATAAGGTAGGTATCCGGCGGCAAGACCACCCTCGACGCCGTTGACCAGCACTGTCACTCCATCAGGAATGGCGCCTGCCAGGTCATCGAGCAGATCAGCCTCGACCAGAAATACCTTGGCCGCCGAGTCCTGCAACAGAAAGGCCACCTCATCCGCCTTGAAGTGCCAGTTGATCGGACAGTAAAAACAGCCCGCCGTCTGGCAGCTCTGAATCGCATCAATAAACGCCGGGCCGTTACGCAACATGACGGCGATCACATCGCCGTCTTCCACGCCCAGCCGCGCCAGGCCGCCAGCCAGCTGCAAGGCGCGCTGGGCAACCTCATCGCCACTACGATCCAGTTCGCCGCAGATCAGACGCGCCGTCATGCCTGCTCACCATAGGGGCTGGCAATTGCCTGCATACGTGCACGAGCGCTGGCGTATTCCTGCTCGAGCTTGCTGACTGCTTCGGCGGTGGAGGTGATGGCGCCAATACTGCCCACACCCTGACCCGCGCCCCAGATATCGCGCCATGCCTTGGTTTTACTGCTGCCGCCAGAGCCAAACTTCATGGTGCTTTTGTCGCCCTCAGGCAGGTTGTTTGGATCCATCCCCGCATTCTGGATACTGGGCTTCAGGTAATTGCCGTGCACACCGGTAAACAGATTGCTGTAGACGATGTCATCGGCACTGGTATCAACCAGCATCTGCTTGTATGCCTGATCGGCATTGGCTTCATGGGTAGCAATAAAGCGCGTGCCCATATAGGCCAGATCAGCGCCCATGGCCTGGGCCGCGAGAATTTGCTCACCCTTGGAAATCGAGCCGGAAAGAATGATAGGGCCGTCATAGAATTCGCGAATTTCCGATACCAGCGCGAAGGGACTCAACTGCCCGGCGTGACCACCAGCGCCAGCACAGACCAGAATCAGGCCATCCACACCGGCCTCGATTGCCTTTTTGGCGTGTTTTACGTTGATCACATCGTGAAATACCAGCCCGCCATAACTGTGTATCGGCTCCACTACGTCGTTGGGCGCACGCAGGCTGGTGATGATGATCGGCACCTTGTACTTCACGCACATCTCCACATCGTGCTGCAGCCGATCGTTACTGCTGTGCACAATCTGGTTAACCGCAAAAGGTGCAACCACCGCGTCCGGATTCTGCGCCTTGTACTCAGCCAGCTCACGGGTAATGCGCTCAAGCCACACATCCAGCTCTTCGGCGGGACGCGCATTCAGCGCAGGAAAAGAGCCGACCACACCAGCCTTGCACTGGGCAATCACCAGGTCAGGGTTGGAGATGATAAACAACGGCGAGCAGATGACGGGCAGTGTGAGCGAATTTTGCAGAACGCTGGGTAGACTCATTATTGTTCTCCTTGGGCTAAGCCTTATTAGATCGAGCGGCAACAGGGCCAGAGTATTTATCCGGTGTCTGGACTATAAAAGCACAGCTTTTGATCTACAATGCTCTCTTATCGGCCCAAACTGTTTACATATTGACAACAATAAATGGATATTAAAAACCTCCAGTTTCTCAGCGCCGTGGTTGAGGCTGGCAGCATGAGCGGCGCCGCCCGCCGACTGGGCACCTCGCGCTCGCATGTCAGCCGCCGACTCAAGGCGCTGGAGCAGAGTATGCAGCTGCAGCTGTTCCGCCGCACCACGCGCCGGGTCGAGCCGACGCAGATTGGCTGGGCGCTCTATGAACACGCCGCGCGCATCAGTCAGGAACTGAACGCTTTGCAGGCTACGGTAGACGACTTGGGCAAGAACCTGCGCGGGCATATCCGCCTGAGCGTGCCGGTCGCGCTGGGCCAACAAGTCGTCGGGCCGCTACTACTCGAGTTCGCCGAACTCTATCCCGAAGTTAGCCTGCAACTGACCTTTAGCAATCGCATCTTTGACCTGGTCGCGGCCGAAATTGATGTCGCCATTCGCGTCACCTCTACGCCGCCTGAGGCGCTGGTCGCACGCGATCTGGGACCAGTGGACTGGGCGCTCTGCGCCAGCCCCGCTTACCTGCAAAGCCACGGCACACCGCAGCAGCCGGACGACCTGCTGACACTGGACATGGTCAGCGTCAACCTGCCGGAACAGCGGCTGCCGTTGGAGCTATTCGATGGCCGTCAGACCCGTGTGCTGAATCTGCGTCCGCGCCTGCAAACCGAGGACATGCCCTTTCTCAGGCGTGCCGCGCTCGCCGGTATCGGTTGTGCGCTGCTACCGCTATACAGCGTGCAACACGAGCTTAATAGCGGCGAGCTGGTGCGGCTGCTACCGGACTACCGAGCACGGGTCAGCGCCTGGGGCGATCAACTTTATCTGCTGACCGCGCCCAACCTTTACCCGACCCTGGCGACCCGTGCGCTGATTGAGTTTCTGCTCAGCCGTTTGCGCAACCAACTAGAGGGCTAATGGTACTGCGCAGGGCAGAAGCGGAAGGCTACAATAGCGGCGACCGAACTCTGGACCAGACCATGACTCTCGCTGCACTGAACGCCGAATTGCACAAGGTTTTACCCGACGCTCAATTACTGGCCGCTCGCCTGCCCGGGCTGGAAGAGCTTGAGCTGTGGCTGCTCGATCCTGCCAATCTGGATCGCGCTTTTGCCAGCGACGAAACTCGCCGCCTGTTGGAACACCCACCCTACTGGGGCTTTTGCTGGGGCAGCGGTTTGGCATTGGCGCGCTGGGTTCTCGACCATCCTGAGCAGGTACGAGGTAAGCGGGTACTCGACTTTGGCGCGGGGTCGGGCGTCGTGGCGCTGGCCTGCAAACTGGCAGGCGCCGCCAGCGTCATCGCCTGCGACCTTGATCACCCGGCACAGCTGGCCTGCGCACTGAACGCTCGCTGCAACGACATGCGCCTGGAGATAGCCGGGGACTACTTCGCGGTTAGCGGCCCGCTCGATCTGATTATTGCCGCCGACGTGCTCTACGATGCAGAAAATCGACCCTTGCTGGATCATTTTGCCCAGCGCGCAACGGCCGTGCTGATCGCCGATTCACGCGTCAGGACCCTAGACCACCCACCCTATCAGCGCCAGCAAATACTACCCGGTCGCACCTGGCCCGATCTCGGCGAGCCGGAAGAATTCCGTCAGGTCAGCGTCTACGCCGCTGGATCGGCATTGCATGGCGCTTGATCTGGCTGCGCGTCAGCCCTATAAAGACAGCCTGAACACGGGCGCCTGAACGCCCGCCACCTCTTGCACCGGAACTGCCATGTCATCGTCTTACCTGTTTGATGTCACCACCGATACCTTCGATCGCTATGTGCTCGAAAACTCCTTCCACAAGCCGGTTCTGGTCGACTTCTGGGCCGACTGGTGCGCACCGTGCAAAGCGCTGTTGCCGGTGCTCACCAGCATCGCTGACAGCTATGCTGGCGAATTACTGCTGGCCAAGGTCAATTGCGACCAGGAAGCGCAACTGAGCGAGCGTTTTGGTATTCGCAGCTTGCCTACCGTGGTGCTGTTCAAGGATGGCCAGCCGGTGGAAGGCTTTGCTGGCATCCAAACGGAAAGCGCGATTCGTGAGCTACTGGTCCCGCATATCGGCGCAGTGCCGGAAGCGGTTGCAGCAGAAGAGCCCGAGCCTATCGACCCGGCAGCGCAGGCAACGGCGCTACTCGAGGCAGGGGCAGCGGCGGAGGCAATCCCCTTGCTGCAACAGGCCATAGCCGACGAGTCCAGCGATGCGCTGTTGCTGCTACTGGCACGCGCCCTGGCTGAAACAGGTGAACTGAAAGACGCAGAGCAAGTGCTTGGCGCCATCAGCAAGCCCGAGGCGCACAAAAAAGCCATCAACGACCTCAATACGCAGCTGGTTTTTCTCAAGCAGGCAGTCGACTTTCCCGCAGCAGAATTGCTGACTCACCGCCTGGCAAGCGACCCGCACGACAGCGAAGCAGCCTATCAATTGGCCATCCTCAGCCTGGCGCGACAGGATTACGAGAGCGCGCTGGGCGGCTTGCTGAGCTTGATGCAAAGCGACCGCAGTTACGCTGACGGCGTCGCGCAGAAAACCCTGATGCAGGTATTCGACCTGTTGGGCGCGGCTGACCCCGTGGCTATTCAGTACCGCCGCAAGCTCTACCAATTGCTCTACTGAGCCCAGCACTGGGCGGCAGCGATGCCGCTCAGGGCCTGCTCCGATCACGCGGCCCTCGCGTTTTCTTTTTCAGCACCTAAACACCCCCAAAAGCAGCACAGCACAACTCAGCCTTTACAAAAATGAAATAAGATAACATTATGTATCTTCATTTTACCGTACAGAGAACTCATCATGCGCCGCCATCTCGCCACTCTCAGTCTTGCCCTTCCACTCAGCGTCTATGCCCTGGCTGACGGCCACAAGGAACACAGCAGCCTTGACGCCCATGAGCACGGTGTTGCCAGCTTGAACATAGCGATAGATGGCACTCAAGTGAGCCTGGAACTCGACAGCCCGGCGGCAAACCTGGTGGGCTTTGAGCACGCTGCCAGCCAGCCTGAGGACATCGCCAAAGTGGCTGCAGTGCAAGCCCAACTGCGCGACGCGTCTCAACTATTCCAGCTGCCTGCCGCCGCCGGTTGTAGCCAGGCATCCGTTGACCTCGACAGCCCTCTCTTCGCAGGCAACGAGCACGAGCACGAGCACGAGCACGAAGATCATGATGAAAAGCATGAGCACGAGCACGAAGAAGCCGCTCACGACCATGATCATGAAGAACACCATCATGAGCATGCCGACATTGAGGCCAGCTACAGCTTCACCTGTGCCCAGCCCGAAGCGCTGACCAGCCTGCAACTACCCCTGTTTAACGTGTATCCAGGACTGCAGCGCCTCAACGTGCAAGCCATTACCCCCGCAGGCCAAATGGGTGCCGAACTGACAGCCAACAACCCGGTTATCAACTTCGAGTGATACCCTGATTACTTTGCCGAGCCAGCCCGTGGAAACTTGCTAACGATGACCCGCCCCCTGCTAGAACTGAATAACCTGCGCTTTGCCTGGCCAAAACAGCCAGTGCTGCTGGATATCGATCACTTCGCCTTGGCGCCGGGTGAGAGACTATTTCTAAAGGGGCCGTCAGGCAGCGGCAAGACCACGCTGCTTGGTCTGCTGGGTGGCGTGCACCTGCCGCAAGAGGGTGAAGTAACCCTGCTGGGTCAGTCACTCAATGCGCTTTCGGCCCGTCAGCGCGATCGCTTTCGTGCTGAGCATAGTGGCTACATCTTCCAGATGTTCAACCTGCTGCCTTACCTCTCGGTGCAGGACAACGTCCTGCTGCCCTGCCGCTTCTCGCAGCAACGCAAGCAGCGCGCAGAGCAACGCCACGGCAGTCTGAGCGCAGCCGCTACCCACTTGTTACAGGGCCTAGGTCTGACTGACCCAGCACTGTTGAACAGGCCAGCCACGACCCTGTCCATCGGCCAACAGCAGCGAGTCGCAGCGGCACGGGCCCTGATCGGCACGCCCGAACTGGTGATCGCCGACGAGCCCACCTCGGCACTGGACGCTGACAGCCGTGAGGCCTTTATCCAATTGCTGTTTGCTGAATGCGCCGAGGCCGGCAGCAGCCTGTTATTCGTCAGCCACGACACCGCACTGGCCCCGCTATTTGATCGCAGCCTGGCCTTGCCTGAATTGAATCGCGCCGCCAGTGCGGAGGTGAACTGATGTATTTGCTTCGTCTGGCCCTGCAAAGCCTTAAAAACAGACGCGTGACTGCGCTGTTGACGGTATTGGTCATCGCCCTGAGCGTTACCCTGCTACTGACCGTGGAGCGCGTGCGCAGCGAAGCCCGCGCGAGCTTTGCCAGCACCATTAGCGGAACTGATCTGATTGTCGGCGCACGCTCCGGTTCGGTACAGCTGCTACTGTACTCGGTGTTCCGCATCGGCAACGCCACCAACAACATCCGCTGGGAAAGCTACAACAACATCAGCACCCTGCCACAGGTGAAGTGGGCCATCCCCATTTCGCTCGGTGACTCGCATCGCGGTTTTCGTGTAATGGGAACGGACCAGAGCTACTTTAGCCACTTCCGTTTTGGCCGCGACAAGCCTCTGGTTTTCAGCCAGGGCAAAGCCTTCGATGACCTGTACGACGCCGTCATCGGCGCCGACATCGCCCGCGAATTGGGTTACAAATTGGGTACCGAGATGGTGTTGGCGCATGGCGCCGGTGCCGTCAGCTTTGTAGAGCACGCAGACAAACCCTTTCACGTCAGCGGTATTCTGGCCAAGACCGGCACCCCGGTTGACCGCACCATTCACGTCAGCCTGCAAGCCATCACCGCCCTGCACGTAGATTGGCAACAGGGCATGCCTGCCCGTGGCAGCGGCCATGTCAGCGCCGAGCAGACCAGACAACTGGACCTCACGCCCACTGCCATTACCGCGATGCTGTTGGGCCTGAACCGGCGCATCGATACCTTCGCTGTGCAGCGACAGGTCAATCAGTTCAGTGGCGAACCCTTGCTGGCGATCATGCCTGGCGTAGCACTGCAGGAATTATGGAGTTTGCTCAGCGTGGCAGAAAAGGCCTTGTTGCTGGTCTCTGCCTGCGTAGTGCTAACCGGACTGGTTGGCATGCTAAGCGCCATTCTTGGCAGCCTCAATGAACGCCGCCGGGAAATGGCCATACTGCGCTCCGTCGGGGCCAAGCCATGGCACATCTTCAGCTTGCTGGTGCTGGAAGCCATGGCATTGGCCGCCGCCGGGATACTGCTCGGTCTGGGCTTGCTGTATATTGGCCTTTGGATAGCGCAGCCCGTATTGGAACAAGAGTACGGCCTGTTCATGCCACTGGGCTGGCCCAGCCCGGCTGAATGTAAACTGATGGCGAGCATACTCGGTGCCAGCCAGCTGCTGGCCTGCATTCCTGCCTGGCGCGCCTACCGGCTAGCGCTGGTGGACGGCCTTTCGATCAAGACCTGAGGATAATCACCCGCGTGCGTGCCCTGATTAACGTTTCACTGCTGGCCCTGTTGCTGGCCAGCCTACCCACTCAAGCCGCGCGCGAATTGAGCTGGGATGATTTGATCCCGCCGGGCACAGCAGACCAGTTTGGTATGCCACAGCCGATGCACGACATGTCGCAGCTGGCCGACGTACTCAGTGAAAACGCCAATGCTGGCGGCACCTCGGTAGTTGATCAACAAAAGCCCCAGGCGCCCACCGTCGCCAAGCTCGATGGTGAAGACGTCAAGTTGCCGGGCTATATAGTGCCGCTGACACTAACCGACGATAACCGGGTAACCGAGTTTTTGTTGGTCCCCTACTTTGGCGCCTGCATCCACGTACCACCCCCGCCGTCCAACCAGATTGTCTTGGTACAAAGCGATGAGGGTGTAGCCCTGGATGCCACTTACGTACCCTTCTGGATCACCGGCACTCTGCATGTCGAGCAAAGTGAGAGCGAACTAGCCAGCGCCGGCTACCGTATGAGCGCCAGCAAGATCGAGATATTTGAGTACTAATCAGGGATTGATTTGCGCCGCCGCAGCAGCATTGCGCAGGGACTGTAACTGCCGGCGCTGCTCTGCATTTGCGGGGCGAGTCTGGGCCAGCGTTGCCTGCAAGGCAGACCAGTCAGCCTGCTGATATTGCAAATAGGCCACCTGCAACCAGTAACCCGCATCGCCGCTCTGCTGAGCCAGTTGCCGCCAGGCGCTGAGCGCCCGATTTTGATCCCGTGCAGCTTGCCACAATTGCGCCAAACGCAAGCGCTGTTGCTGATCGGCGGGTAACAACGCCTGGTCAATCAAGGCCTCCAGCAAGCGCGCGGCCTGCCAAGGCGCGCCAGCCTGCGCATGCAATGCCACCATATTATTCAGATCCGTTGCCGCCAAGCCGACCCCACCTTCGTAGGCCAGGCGTAAGGTCGCGGCGGCCTCCACTTGCTGTCCGGCCATACTCTGCATACTGGCTAGCTGGCGCCAGACTTCAATATTGCCCGGTGCGCGGCGCACCAGCACCTGCAACCAGGTGACCGCCTGAGCATAGCGTCGCAGCTCATAGTTCATGCCCGCCAATAGCTGATACCAAAGATCGTCCGCCGACGGGTTGGCGCGCACTATCTGCTCCGCCAGCGGTATCGCCTTACGATAATCCTTCAGCTCACGATAAGCCTGTACCAGCAGCTGCCGCATCTCCAACGGCATGCCATGGGTGCTTTCGGCCTCCAACACAGTCACTGCCTGCTGATAGCGGCCCTGCTGTACCAGTAGTTGCGCCAGGTTACGCCGATCCTGCTGCACCGCGTTGGCATCCAGTGCTCCCTGTGCCAGCGCCTGCTCCAGCCACCGAATAGCAGCAGGATAATCCTCGCGCGCAATGGCCAGATAGCCCAGACGCTGCTGCACCAAAGCCTGCTCCAGCGAGCCTGAGTTAGTACTTTTCAGCACTTCAGCAAGCAGACGCTCGGCTGCACTCGGATGACCCGACTGCAGCACATCACGCGCCTCTTCCAGCGCCATGAATACCTTGGGATCAATTTGCTGCGCCAGCGCCAAAGGCGATACCAGCAGACATAATAAAAGCAGTAACGAGCGCATCAGCGCCGACCTTCCGGCATACGAAAATACAGTGTCTTGACCGCTTCGCGCGCCACCGCATGACCATTCTCGCGTCGCGGCTCAAAGCGCCAGCGTCTGACCGCACGCCGGGCCTCACGCTCAAACACCCCGGGCGGTTCAGCAGCGGTTACCCGCAAGTTATCCACCCGGCCCTCCGGCGTGATGGTGAAACGCAAGGTTACTTCACCTTCAATACCCGCGCGCAGGGCTCGCTGCGGATAGTCGGGCTTAATATTAACCTTGGGCTCGGCTTCCTCTACTGCTCCCGGCGGAGACGCCGCCACGACAGCCTCAGCGGATGCCGTTGGCGAAGCGGTATGGGTACTCGCACTGGCGGCGGCAGGTGCGGGTTGCAGGTTGCTCTGCGGTGGCGCGGCGCTCAGCTGCATTGTGCTCTGCAACTGAGGCACTGCAATCTGCAGCTGCAGTTGCGGCGGGGGCTGCGCTACAGGCGCAGCAAGCTGTGGCGGTTTTAGCGGTGCGGGTGGCGTTGGCCGTTCCGGACGCTGCAGTCTCTGCGGCGATGCGTCTTCGTTCGGGCTCTCGCTGATACTGCGCACGACGCCAACCCGCACCAGTTCCTCGGGCCGCTCAGTCTCACGCTCTGGTGGCGTGATCAACACCACCATCAGCGTGAACAGGGCCAGCGCAACCAGTAGGGCGCCCATAAAGCTGAGCAGCAATCGCATCAGCGTCGTTCTGCCGTAGCAGCCAATGCTACATCTTCAACCCCGGCCAAGCGGGCCTGGTCCATCACCCTGATCACCAGCCCGCTGCGCGCATCCTTGTCTGCCTGCACAACCACGGTGCTGTCCGGTTGATCAACCCGCATGCGCTCCACCGCAGCGCGAACCGCGCGGATATCCACGGGTTTGCGGTCCATCCAGATCTCGCCATCGGCACTGACCGCAATCAGAATATTGCCCTTGGGCTTCTCGCTGGCACTCGCAGCCGAGGGTCGCTCTACCGTGATACCCGACTCCTTGATGAAGGAGCTGGTAACAATGAAGAAGATCAGCATGATGAAGACGATATCCAGCATAGGCGTCAAATCGATGCCTGCCTCCTCATCCGCTGTACTGTGATGCCTGCGCATGCGCATGCGGCGCGCTCCTATTCGTGACGCAGGCGGTCAGACAACCGCTGCAAAGCCCGGCGTGACTGTTGATCGAGTCGCGCCAAACAAAATAACCCACTGATAGCGATGACCATGCCGGCCATGGTCGGCACGGTTGAACGCGATACACCGGCCGCCATGGCCCGGGGATTACCGTTACCGCTGAGAGCCATGACGTCAAATACCTGAATCATGCCGCTAACGGTACCGAGCAAACCGAGCAAGGGACAGAGCGCGATCAGTACCCGCACCATCGGCAGGTATTGAGTCAATCGCTGCTGCGCCTGTGACAACCAGGCACTGCGGATATGCCGCGCAGCCAAACTGCGGCGCTCCCCTCGCCCCAGCCAGGCCTGTTGATAGTCCTTGGCCTGGCGTGGAAACACTCGTCCAAGAAACCACAGCCGCTCCAGCATCAGGGTCCACAGCACAATGGTGACCAGCAGAATGCCCCACAGCACCCAACCGCCGCTGTCGAGGAAGTCCCGCAGTCGCCAGACTGCTTCAATCACGCGGCGTGTCTCCGCCACCCAGGTGCAGCGCAATCAGTCCCGCACTTTGCTGCTCGAGCAACTGAATCAGCGCTTTGCTGCGGGCAGCAACCAAACTATGCATAAACAGCAGCGGAATCGCCGCGATCAAACCCAGCACTGTGGTCACCAGCGCCTGGGAAATACCGCCCGCCATCAGCTTGGGATCCCCGGTGCCGAACAGCGTAATCGCCTGAAAGGTGGCGATCATGCCAGTGACCGTGCCCAATAGACCCAGTAGCGGCGCAACCGCCGCGAGCAGTTTGATCAGCCCTTGCCAACGCTCCAGTGCAGGCGTTTCCTTGAGAATCGCCTCATCCAGTTTGAGCTCCAGCGTATCCAGCTCTTCCAGGCGAGGCTGGCTGCCGATCACACTGAGCACCCGACCCAGCGGATTGTCGGCCTGTAGTTTATCCAGGTCAGCGGCTTGCCGGTCTACCCGGCGTTGCACACCCTGCAACCAGATCAGCCGAGCCAGCGCCAGCAGGATGCCAAACGCCCCCAGAGCAATAATCACATAACCCACGATCCCGCCTTGCATCACTCGCTCAAGCAACTTGGGCGTGCGCTGCAACTGCTCAATCACATTACCGCGCGCAGGGTCGATCCAGAGATCAGCCATGCCCTCTCTGGGCGCGACGAAGTCGGCGATGAGTCCCGTGCCGGCGGGTTGGCGCGCTGCTGCCAGCAGTTGCTGACTGTCCCGCTGGTAGCTCAGGTACTGCTGTTCGCTCAACGCGACGAAGGGACCAACACTGACCACAGGTTGCAGCGCCGTTTCGCCGTGACGATCCACAACGGGGGCGTCATAGCGGCTGACTTCGCCGCTAGCCGTCATATCCTGCTGTAGCCGATACCAAAACTGCTCCAGCTGTTCTACCCGCGGAATCTCCTGACTTTGCGCCAGCGTATCGAGCTCCTGCAAACGCTCCGGGAAACGGCTGTTCAGCAACGAGTCCTGCCACTGACTACGGGTATCACCTGCGCTTTGGCGCACCACACCAAACAACTCACCCAGATCGCCACTGCGCTCAGCCAATGCCGCCCTGGCTGCGGCCAACGCTTCGCTCTGCTGCTGAAACTGGGCATCCAAAGCATCGGCGGCGGATTGCAACTCATCACGCTGCCCTACCTTGGTAGCCATGCGCTGTTGCTGCTGATCCTTTTCGCGCAAGAATGCCTGCTCGCGCGCGTGCATTTGCGCCTCTTCAGCGCCACGGGTGTCGCGAATACTGCGCAGCAGATCCTGCTTGTTGGGCGCTTGCGCCTGCGCCTGACTCAAGGGCAGCAAGACCAATAACAGACACCCTATCCACAATGCTTTCATGGTGTCTGCTCCTGAGTCACCGCTGGCAAGGGTAAGCGCAGCATGACCGGCACCTGCTCAGTACGTGCGATCGCCATACCCTGCTCCAGCGTGCGGCGATAACCATTCGGCAGGGGTTGCCAGCGCTGTGTCGCGGTATCCCAATAGCCCTGCTCCTGCGCGTCCAGCGTTTGATAAAACAACATCAAACGGCCCAGCCGCAGAAACTCGACCACCCGGCTGTCGTCAGCCTGCACCAGTTCACCACGCCAGGCTTCCAGCGTGCGTCCGTAGTCACTTTCGATCTGATAGGCCTCCAGCACTCGCCGGTACAGTTCGGCAACACTCACGTCAGGATCCACCAATAAATCCTGCAGTCGTGCTACGCGCTGTTGGCGCTCATCAAGCAAAAAGGGCATATCGACCGCGACAAACTGCTCCAGCGTATCCACCATGCGGCTAATCAGGGGACGCATCTCCGCCTGGGTGTGCTCGACACTCCCCAGCTGCGCATGCAAACTACTCAGCTCTTGCTGCTGCTGCGCGACGACCTTTGCCATCCGGCTGTTGTACTCGGCCAACTGACTGATCTGCTGATTGGCCTGACGGTAGTTTTCCAGGGCGTTGCGCGCAGCGTCGTCTAGCTGATCGATACGGCGCTGCGACGCTACGGCCGTGCTAGTCAATTCGCTGCTTTGCTGCTGCGCCTGCTGCACGGCTTGCTGCGCCTGTACCGCCAGCGGCAGACACAGCAATGCGGTTAGCCAAACTGCCCTCATTCACCTTCTCCCCGAGAAGTGTTGGCCGTCAGCGGCCGCCAAAAGAGCAACATTGTCAGCGTTGCATCAAGAGACTTCAACCGCGCTGTTAACGGCCTGGCTGACCAAGACGCACGCTCTCTTGCTCTAGGTCAATATTTGCGAGCAAAGCCAGGCGTACAGTTGCCCCTGTTCACTAATCAAGGAGTTACATCATGTCACGCTTCGCCACCAAACTGACCGCCAGCCTTCTGCTCGCTCCTGCGCTGCTGGCAGCTTCCGTTACAGCCCAAGCGCACCAGGCAGGCGACATCCTCGTACGCGCTGGCGCTATCACCGTTGATCCACATGAGGACAGCTCCGGCATCAAGACCTCAAGCGGTACCAATCTGGGCGGTAGTGCCACTCTGGATAGCGACACTCAGCTGGGTTTGAACTTCGCGTACATGGTGACCGATCACGTAGGCGTTGAACTGCTCGCTGCAACCCCTTTCAGCCATGATGTGGGCATCAAAGGTTCACCAGCTGGCGCCGATAGTCTGAACGGCAAACTGGGTACGCTGAAGCACCTGCCACCCACCCTGAGCGCGGTCTGGTACCCCATGCAAAGCACCGCCGCTTTCCAACCCTACCTGGGTGCGGGTATCAACTTCACTTGGTTCTTTGATGAAGACGTCAGCAGCTCAGCCGAAGCCAAGGGCTTCGACGGTCTGAGCATGGATAATTCCTGGGGCCTGGCGGCGCAAGTGGGTGCTGACTACATGATTACCGATAAACTGATGCTCAATGCTCAGATGCGCTACATCGATATCGAGACCACCGGCTACACCACCTACACTCCCGTAGGTCGCCTGAAGGTTGATGTTGATGTCGACCCACTGGTCTACATGGTTGGCTTGGGCTACAAGTTCTAATCAGCCAACGACCGAAGAGCGCGGATACTCAGGCCGCAGGGGGCTGCAGAATATCGTCCAGCCCCGCTCGCCAAGCTCTTGGCTTGATGCCAAAAGCAAACAATAAACGCCGCCCGTTCAGAGCGGCGTTTTGTGGTTCAAACTGCGCGGCCGGCTGGTCTGCGTAGTTTACCGGCTCAATGATTGGGTCTTCACTCAGACGCTCAAGGCTTAGTAACTCCTGGCCCAGGCTCTTCGCCAGACTGATCCAGCTTGACGCCTCTACACTCGCGTAGTGATAAACCCCATACAACTCTGCGTCACAATCCATCTGCTTGATTACCGCCAACAATACCCGCGCGGCATCGGCCAAGGGTGTTGGGTTACCGCGCCACTCTTCTGCCAGGGCAACACGCTGGCTTGCCTGCAACTGGTTTACCAGTCTCATCAACAAGCCGTCCGGCGACTGATCCAGCAGCCAACTAAAACGCAGTAACAGATGCCGCTTACAGCGCCGCACCAGCAACTGGTCGAGAGCGGCCTGCACTGCGCCTTGGGCACCAACAGGGGTCAGCTCGTCTTTTTCGGTGTAGGGGGTATTCTTTTCGCCACTGAAGACGCGGGTATTGGACAGCATGCACAGCAGCATATCCCGCTGCGCGCAGGACTCGATCAAGCGCTCGCTGAACTGCCGCTGCGCGGCCATTTGCTCGGCATCGGCCGTCACTAACTGAAACTGCTGATGATAATGCGCGAGGTTGATAACCGCATCCGGTGCCAGCTCGTCGAGCCAGCCATCAATCGCGTCTGGCCGCCATGCATCAGACGGAGTGCCTGGCAGCAGAAACTCAATGTCCTCTGCTGCGGCCTGAGTCACTAATGACTGACCCAGTAACGATTCGTGCCCCAGCAGCAAAACCCGCTTGCGCATGCTTTATTAACCCTTGTAACCCGTTATCCAGTGTGACCTGTATTGTGCAGTGTCCGCAGCCGCGCGTCACCTGCCAGTCTCGTTGGGCTCAGGTATAGGTGATCAGCTCACGTCGCTCGGGGGCATCCAGATGCGGAACACTGTTGAAACTACTCAGGCGCATTGAGCGTTGATTGAACACGCAATGAATCAGTCCGGTATTGCGCGTCTGCAAGTTCAACTCGATCATGGTTTTGCTCGGCGCCTCCAGCAGCTGGCGTACCAGCATGGCTATGGCGCCGCCCGAGCTGACCGCGAGGACACGCTGACCTTTGTAATTGCTCATGATGTGCTCACGCGCATGCAAAATACGCTGTTCAAACTGAGCCCAAGTCTCCGGCAAACTCCCCTCAAGACGACCTTCAGACCACAGCACGATGCCCTGCTTCAAGCGCTTGAAGTAATCAGCCACCACCGGTTTATCGGGCAACGCCTGGTCAGGGTGCTGCGCAAGAAAGGCGTGCAATACGGAATGGAAGTCGAACTCGTTGAGCTCCGGCAAGACCTCAAAAGACCGGCCGGCAACACCCAAGCCCTCGCAGATACCTTCCGCCGTCTCCCGATGCCGCACCATGTCGCCTGTAATGATGTGATCAAACTGCATGTCCTGGGCGCTGAAATAGTCCCCCAGGAGTCGTGCTTGCTGGTGCCCCTTTTCAGATAGCAGGTCATAGTTATCGGAGCCAAAGGAGGCCTGGCCATGGCGCACAAAATAGACTTCTGACATTGATATACCCTTCTCGCTAGCAAACCAGAGGCAACCCGCCCACGCCTGCATACCGCAATTGGGTACAGCGCTTTTCACGAGCCATAAAAAAACCCGGCAGACCGGGGACAATCATCCTAGGTCATGCCGGGTTACGGCGACAGCTACATTCTAGAAAGGAATGTCGTCATCAAAGCTGTCGTAATCCGGAGCAGGCTGCTGCGGTGCTTGCTGCTGCGGCTGAGCAGCGGGTTGCTGCTGTGGTGCCGGGCGCGAAGGCTGCTGCTGGCGCGGTGCGGCGTTTTGCTCGCCACCAGAGGGACGGCCATCAAGTAGCTGCATCTGGCCACCGATATCGACAACTACCTCGGTGGTGTAGCGCTTGACGCCGTCTTTTTCCCACTCGCGGGTCTGCAGGCGGCCTTCAATATAAAGCTTGGAGCCTTTGCGCGCGTACTCGCCAACCACCTCGGCAATACGCCCAAAGAACACCACTCGGTGCCACTCGGTACGCTCTTGCTGCTGACCGGTTTGCTTGTCTTTCCAGCTATCGCTGGTGGCCAGCGTTACGTTGGCCACCGCATTGCCGTTCGGCATGTAACGAACCTCGGGATCACCACCGACATTACCGATCAAAATAACTTTATTGACGCCTCTGGCCATTCCTCTTCTCCTGATATATCTGCGGTGATCAAACGGGCGCTACAACTCGGTCCAGCGCCTCACGATCCAGCTCTTTGCTGTCGACTTTTATGTATGCTGCGGCTTCTTCCGCCACTATGAATGCTTCTGCCACCCCCGGCACGGCCAGCAAACTGTCCGACAAGGACGTATCCTGTGACTGCGCGGGAGTCAGTGCCAAGCGATAGCTGGTCACGTAAGGCGGTTCGTTCATGGTAACACCAATAACCAGCCACGACAGTGCCAAGAGCCCGCAACCGGCAAACACGCCGAGCAGGCCGAAATGGCCAAATATCCAGCCACCCATGACGCCACCCAGGGCAGCACCGGCAAACTGGCTGGTGGAATACACTCCCATCGCGGTGCCCTTGCCGCCAGCCGGGGCAATTTTGCTCAGCAGTGACGGTAATGTCGCTTCCAGCAGATTAAAACCGACAAAGAAAAGCACGATAGTCGCGACCAGCCAGGGTAGCGAGTCCATGCTCAGCCAGAACATGGGCTGTACCAGCAACAGCATAGCAATCGCGCCCAGGACCACCCGTTTCATCTGCCGCTGCTTCTCGGCATAAATGATAAAAGGAACCATGGCAAAAAAGGAAATCAGCAGCGCGGCCAGGTACACCCACCAATGCTGCTCCTTGGGCAGATGAGCATGCTGCTGCAGCGCCAGCGGTACCGCAATGAAAGTCGCCATAAGGATCGCATGGAGCGAGGCAATGCCGTAATTAAGGCGCAGCAAATCGGGGTTACGCAGCGCAGGTAGAAACGCGGCACGCACGACGCCCGCCTCACGGTGGCGCAATGAGGTTTGCGGTGTGGGTACACAAAAGATGACTAGCAACATGCCGACGACCGCCAGCACGCTGGTCGAGAGAAACACCCCATGCAAGCCAGCCAGCCCGGCGATAACCGGGCCCGCCACCATAGCCACAGCAAAGGCGCTACCAATGCTCATACCGATCATCGCCATGGCTTTGGTGCGATTCTGCTCTTGAGTCAAGTCAGCCACCAGCGCCATAACAGCCGCCGCAATAGCGCCAGCGCCCTGCAAAATCCGTCCGGCAATCACTTGCTGAATACTGTCTGCCTGCGCGGCGAGCAAACCACCCAGCGCAAACAGCAATAAACCAAAGAGGATGACCGGTTTACGCCCGATGCGATCCGACAGCATGCCAAAGGGAATTTGCAGAAATGCCTGGGTCAGGCCGTAACAACCAATGGCCATCCCGATCAATACCGGAGTCGCACCAGCCAGGCTTTGACCATAGGTGGCCAGTACCGGCAGCACCATGAACAGACCCAGCATGCGAAAAGCAAACACCAGCGCCAGCGATATGGCGGCGCGGCGCTCTAAAGGGCTCATGGAATCGGCCTGCTGCATGACTGCTCCCAAAAAAAGCGCGATTTTACCACGACGCGGTTGCGATGCATCGTATTTGCCCGCGTTGATTTGACATGCCTTGTTACATTGGCTGCAAAATCCGGAAAGATGCAGGCTTCTTTGCCCGTAGACCGCCTGACAACGTATACTTGTCCGCTTTGCTGGCTGGGGGTAAATGGGCTGTGGATACCATCGTGATACGTGGGGCTCGCACCCACAACCTGAAGAATATCGACCTCGACTTACCGCGCGACAAACTGATCGTGATTACCGGCCTGTCCGGCTCCGGCAAGTCTTCACTCGCTTTCGACACACTCTATGCCGAGGGACAGCGCCGCTACGTAGAATCGCTATCGGCCTATGCACGCCAGTTCCTGTCGATGATGGAAAAACCCGATGTAGACCACATCGAAGGTCTCTCGCCGGCTATCTCTATCGAGCAGAAATCAACCTCGCACAACCCACGTTCTACCGTCGGCACCATTACCGAGATTTACGACTACCTGCGCCTGCTTTTTGCCCGCGTGGGCATCCCCATGTGCCCCGATCACGACCTGCCTCTGGCCGCACAAACCATCAGCCAGATGGTGGACCAGGTGCTGGCTATGCCGGAAGGCCGCAAGCTGATGTTGCTTGCGCCAGTCATGCGTGAACGCAAGGGCGAACACCTGGCGCTGATCGACGAGCTGCGCGCTCAGGGCTTTGTAAGGGCGCGCATCGATGGCCGAATCCATGAACTCGATGAAGCACCTGCGCTCGACAAGAAACGCAAACACACTATTGAAGTGGTAGTTGACCGCTTCAAGGTACGTGAAGATCTGCAGCAGCGACTGGCTGAATCCTTTGAGACCGCCATTGGTCTGGCAGATGGCATCGCCATCATTGCCCCCATGGAAGGCGAAGAAGGCGATGAAGTGACCTTCAGCGCACGCTTTGCCTGCCCTGAGTGCGGCCACTCAATCAGCGAGCTGGAACCCCGCCTGTTCTCCTTCAACAACCCCGCCGGCGCCTGCCCGGGGTGCGACGGCTTGGGCGTAAAACAGTTCTTTGATCAGAAGCGCCTGGTAAACGGCGAGCTAACCTTGGCCGAAGGCGCCATTCGCGGCTGGGATCGCCGCAATGTTTACTACTTTCAGATGCTCAGCTCGCTGGCCGAGCACTACGGCATCAATCTCGACTTGGCGTTTGACGACCTGCAAGACCACCATCGCAAACTGGTGCTTAGCGGTACTGGTAATGACAAGGTACCCTTCCGCTACCTGAACGATCGTGGCGATGTGGTGCGCCGCGAGCACCCCTTTGAAGGCATATTGCCCAATCTGGAACGTCGCTACCGCGAAACCGAGTCGCAAAGCGTGCGCGAAGAGCTGACCAAGTACCTCAGTACGCAACCCTGCCCCGACTGCCACGGCACACGCCTGCGCCGCGAGGCGCGCCACGTATTCATTGATGACCGCAACCTGCCGGGCGTCACTACCATGCCCGTAGGCGCTGCAGCTGAGTATTTTGGACAGCTGACACTGCAGGGTAACCGCGGTGAAATCGCCGAGAAAATCCTCAAGGAAATCCGCGCGCGACTGATGTTCCTGGTCAACGTGGGGCTGGATTATCTGACGCTGGATCGTAGCGCCGATACGCTCTCGGGCGGCGAGGCGCAGCGTATCCGCTTGGCCAGCCAGATTGGTGCCGGGCTGGTTGGCGTCATGTATATCCTCGACGAGCCCTCTATCGGCCTGCACCAACGCGATAACGAGCGCCTGCTCGCCACCCTGACTCACCTGCGTGAGCTAGGCAACACGGTCATCGTTGTCGAGCATGATGAAGATGCCATCCGCATGGCTGACTATGTCGTCGATATAGGTCCTGGTGCTGGCGTCCACGGTGGGGAAATCGTCGCCAAGGGCACACCAGAAGAGGTCATGAACAATCCCGATTCGCTGACCGGCAAGTATCTGTCAGGCAAGGTCAAGATCCCAATCCCCGCTCAGCGCACACCGGTCAGAAAAGACCAGTGGCTCAAGCTCAAAGGGGCGTGCGGCAACAATTTGCAGAATGTCGATCTGGCTATTCCGGTTGGCCTGCTGACGTGTGTAACGGGCGTCTCCGGTTCAGGTAAATCGACCCTGATCAACAACACCCTATTCCCCATTACAGCGACCGCACTCAATGGTGCGACCACGCTGGAAGCTGCTCCGTACAAAAGCTTTGATGGCTTGCAGCATCTGGATAAAGTGGTGGATATAGACCAGAGCCCAATCGGCCGTACCCCACGCTCCAACCCGGCGACCTACACCGGTCTGTTCACGCCGATTCGCGAGTTGTTTGCCGGCACGCAGGAAGCACGCTCGCGTGGCTACAAGGCAGGCCGCTTCTCCTTTAACGTTAAAGGTGGGCGCTGCGAGGCCTGTCAGGGCGATGGCCTGATCAAGGTAGAGATGCATTTCCTGCCGGATATCTATGTGCCCTGCGACGTATGTAAAAGCAAGCGCTACAACCGGGAAACACTGGAGATCAAATACAAGGGCAAGAACATTCACGAAATCCTTGAGATGACCATCGAGGAAGCGCGTGAATTCTTTGAAGCGGTGCCTGCGCTAGCGCGCAAGCTGCAAACCCTGATCGATGTTGGCCTTACCTACATCCGTCTCGGTCAGTCAGCCACCACCCTTTCCGGCGGTGAAGCGCAAAGGGTCAAGTTGGCCCGCGAACTGTCAAAGCGCGATACCGGCAAAACCCTCTATATTCTGGACGAGCCCACTACCGGCCTGCACTTTGCCGACATCCAGCAGTTGCTCGACGTGCTGCATCGCTTGCGCGATCACGGCAACACCGTCGTCGTGATCGAACATAACCTGGATGTTATCAAGACCGCTGACTGGTTAGTCGATTTAGGCCCAGAGGGCGGTTCCGGCGGCGGACTAATCATCGCTACCGGTACCCCGGAAGAAGTCGCCGCCGAGGCGGTTTCACATACTGGTCGCTTCCTCGGTCCCCTGCTGGAACGCGACCGCTAACAGCGCAGACGGGGCCGGCATCATTACAGCTGAAAATGCGCTACCAGCTGCTTTTGACTGTCGGCCACTTTGTGCAAGCGCTCTCCGCTCTGGCGAGTGTATTCCGCTGTTTGTCGGTTTTCCTCAGCCATTGCCTGCAATTCATGCATATGCAAATTGACCTCTGAGGTCGTCGCAGCCTGCTGTTCCGCGGCAGTTGCGATCTGAAACGCCAACGCATGCACGCCTTGCAACGACTCATCCAATAGACTCAGCGAGCCCAGTACGGCCTGAGTTTCCTGCTCCAAGCCCTGCGCCTGGCCAGCGGCCCCCTGCATACGCTGCATTGCCTGCTGAGAGGACGTATCCAGCGTCGCGATAATGCCATGAATCTCGTCAGTCGCAGTACGCGTGCGCAGCGCAAGACTGCGCACCTCGTCTGCGACGACAGCAAAACCACGGCCTTGCTCGCCAGCGCGAGCAGCCTCAATGGCAGCGTTGAGGGCAAGCAGGTTGGTTTGCTCGGCGATACCGGAGATAACCTGCAAAACAGCACCAATCTGCTCGCTGTCAGAGGCTAGGGTATGAACGTCCTGATCAGCTGAGCGCAAACTGACAAGCAGTGTGTCCTGCCGCTCTATCATGCTCTCGAGGGTCAATTGCATAGTACCAAAGGCATCCCGGGCGGCAGAGCTACCCTCTGCGCTACTGGTGGCACTGCTCGCGATCTCTTGAACGGTAGCAGCCATCTGATCCGCCGCGGTAACCACCAGCTCGACCGCTTGTTGCTGTTGATCCAGTCTTACGCTCGTCTTACCCGCAGCCTGGAGAATATCATCGCTGGCGGCAGTCACCGCCTCAGTAGACGACCTTAGTTGCCCCACAATATCGCGCCAAGCGCCGGCCATCTTGTGCAGGGCAGCCATTAGCCCACCAGGGTTAGCCTCCGTGGACTCGACCTGCATATCACCGGTAGATAGGCGCTGGGCCAGAGCAGCCATGGCGCCCGGCTCACCCCCAAGCGGGCGCATGACGCTGCGACTAATGAGCAGGGTAGCAATAATCACCGCGATGACGGTCGCCAGACCCAACAGCAAAACCTGGCGCATCAAGCGGCGAACAGGCGCATAAGCTTCGCTTACATCCATCTCCGCGATCAACGCCCAGCGCTGCCCATCAAAGTTGACAGGAACGAAGGCTTTCAATGAATCAGAACCATCAAGTCCGGGCTCCAGCAGCCGCCCCTGCTCGCCGCCAATCGCGCGTTGAACCGCCTCTGCTTCAATAAGCTGCCCCTGACTACCCGCTCTTGCCACCAGCCGGTCGGCAAATCTCGCAGAGTCAGAACGTAGCAGGCCATCCTCGCCTACCAGGTAGGTTTCACCCGACTCTCCCAAGCCCCGGCGCGACTGCATCACTTCATTCAAGGGAGCCAACGGCAGCTCAAGCATTATCAGTCCGTTGACCTCATCGTCCACGCCGATCGGCGCAACCATGAACTGAGTTGGCTCCCCGTTAAGCGGATTGACCTTAAGATCATCAATGAAAGCCGTACCTTTGCTAAGCCCCTCTGCCGCCAATTGCCCCTGCGGACGTTTACTCCACTCGTCAGATAGCAGGTCAGCCTGATAGTCGTCCCCCCGCATCACACTAAAAAATACTTTGCCCTCACGGCTGATCAGCTTTAGATCGCTGTAGCCATAGGTTTCAATAAAGCTTTGGAAGGTAGGGCGATCGTAGTTAGAGGCGCTGATCAACGCCATTTGATCCAGGCCCGCGTAATTGTTGGATAGGTTGGTAGCAAGGGTTTGCAACTGGTTATGCCTGGACCGCCAATTACTCTGCAACTGTTGCTGCTTAATACTGGCCACCGCCTCAAGGCTGTTCAGGGTCTGCTCGCGCAACGCCCCGCTAGCCTGTTCGTACACGCTGAATGCAACCGCGATAACCGGCAAAAGACCAACCAGAATATAAGTAGCTGCCAGTTTAAAACGTAACGACATTGCAGAGCGCTCCGAACAAAGGGGGTGAATGTCCGGTTACTAGCAATATTCGTGCAACTTAACGCACAAATGTAAATTTATTTTTACCCTCCCATGAACAGGGAGCCTCATCGCAGGCACGTAAAAGACAACAGGCGCAGCCAAGAAATACCCGCGCCATCACTGCGCCAGTACGCACTTAAATGGGGCAAAAGCGGGCAGGTGGAAATAAACCGACAGAGGCCTTCCCGCAACAAAATACGGGATCGAGTAGGGAGCGGGATTACTCCCGCCGCCCTCTCACACCACCGTACGTGCGGTTCCGCATACGGCGGTTCATGACTGACACTGAAGGCGCCGCTGGGTATCCAGCAGCGAGATCAATCCC
>NZ_RKKU01000033.1 GCF_003797945.1 Pseudomonas neustonica | reverse complement strand
GCTCAAAACGCGGTATCGATTGACCCATCGTGACCGCTCAGAGTACAAAACCCGTTCCAGCGTGAAGGCCGTGTGCAAATCGGTCACGATCACCGGAATGACCGGTCACGTTCGCCGGAATACGCACCAGTCAACGTTTTGCAGAAATCGCTGAGAATAGGGTTTCTGACCGGCCTAACCAAAAGCGATAGAGAGTCCAGCAACTTGCCTTGGCGAGTTGCAATTGCACATCCCAGCTCAATGATCTCCATGTTGAAAACGCTCTGAGGTTCGCCATCTGGACTGATTTGATCCTTCCAGCATGTCGCTTCAAGATCAACCACCAATAGAAGAGGTTCTTCCGTTAGCGTAGGGGTCGCGGAATGTAATGTCATGGTGAACCTCGCGCAAAGGGACGTTTATCGCGTTATTAGTCGGCATGTTTGCCAATACCATTTTCGTGCTTTTGGGATTTACTGGCCAAGGAATGGGTTTAAAATCGGCCTTAACCAGGCATCAAACTGAAGTGAATGGTATGCCGGAATAGCTTATGCACCGCGGTTTACGATTTCTAGGATCGCATCCTCCGTCGACAAGCCTGAACGTATAAGCACGGCGAACGCATCTAGAGCCGCAACCGAATCTTGTCCTTCCAATGTTTCCTTCATAAAACTGGCTGCCAACTTGTAGAGATCTCCTTCTCCTTTTCGTTTATCACTGATAGCCGAGAACAGCCTTAGAACTTCTGCACCTTTGGTAAGCTCATTCATACCAAACTGCGAATTGAATACCTGCCCAATAGCACCAGCGATATGGGGTTCTGGCCGACCCCAGTCATTACGCAGCGTTGCACCTTGATAAGCCGCTTCTAACTGCTTATGTATTTTTGTGGGAATCGTCGCAGTTGCCTTCTCGTGACTGTAATAAATGCGGCTGGCTAGAGCCGCAGCATCCCTTGTGACCTTCCAAATAATGAACCACATTTGAGATACGCTGAAGGTGCGTAACCCGTGCCGTACCAAACCCTCGACTTTCTGGATTGCCTCTTGATCCAGATCGTGATTGTGAAGTGAGCACTGATTGTCCATGTATCTCATAACATCAGTGACTGCAAAATCAAGCCAGAGATTAGTCAGCGCATTAGCGTCCGAAAACTCCCTATCAAATAACTCTCGGATCGCTTCTGGTTCGCGTCCCCTACCTGTATCAGGGGGCAGCAAATAACGAGCTGTAGATTTCTTTATCAGTAATTTGCCTTTTTCTACGAGATAGGTCCCGTTGGGGGCGTCAGTGGGGTCGTCTACCAACACCTCTTCCGTATAAAGGCGATCAATAAAATCACGCGCCCCCATAGGGGTCAGCTGCTCACAATCGCTAAGACAGAACGTTCCAAGCAACAATCGTGGACCAATCAGTATGCTAATTGCCTGCAATACAATTATCGTGTCATCCGTAAAGCCCTTGTAGGAAACCGTTTTGTTCTGCATATCATAGATATGGGGCCCTAGATGCCTCTCCAGTTCTGCTCGCTCTGCAGCCCTTCTGCCTGCAAGCTCTTTTCCCCGGCGCTCCAGGCAAATATCGCAAGTTTGGTAGGCTCGACGTGGTGTTTTCTTCACATCCGCCCGACCGTTGATAGGCATTGCACCGTCACATACAGGACAACTTTGGTTTTCATCGAATGCCTGACAGATCTCGCGGATATATTTAGCAACCACCCCAGGTTTAGTGATATCTCTAAACGGCAGAAGCTCGGCCACTCTCTCCAGATAAAGACCCTCGGCGTCCATTGCCCAGTACCGTTTAGCAAAATGGATTGCTTGCTGATCCTCGGTTAAAAACTCTAGTTTCACCGCCATATCATCACCTAAAAATCTTCATCGTCGGCTCTATAGCTAGTTGGTGATCCTGGAAGCGCAAGCCACTAGCAAACCATTACGAAGCATTCAATGGGGCTTTTCGTGCTATGACAGCACATCTCGTCAAGTCGAAAACATGGTCCGGTTAAACGCTTGGCACAAATATCCAGTTAATCGGGGTTTATGAATCGCCAGTGCTGCTCGTACAGGAGCAGCTTGCGTAGTCACCTGTCGAAGCTGAGGGGACCGAATCTCAAGCTGTCAGCCCAACAAAGAAAGCCAATACGGATTATAGTCCGTGGCCTACGAGTCCGCAAACACTGGATAGTTCTGCCTCAAATTACATTGAGGCGTTTATGGAGCTACTGGCTGAAGCAATGGGAGCTCGCATCCGGATGCAGAGAATGGCTTGTCGAATTTCTCAAGATGCGCTCGCGCTTGCTTGCAATATCGACCGTAGCTATATGGGGCGCATTGAGCGCGGAGAGGTGAATATCACCGTTCAGAAGCTATACCGGATCGCCATCTCGCTAGACTGCGACCCCGCCTTGCTGTTGCCCCCAATGAAGGACTGCAATCCTGCCGATTGATGAGTCAGTAGCAATGCAAATGGATGGTCAGGTGCACGCAATTTCGCAATAAATGATCGCAATATCCAGACGGATAGCGTAGCGGACTAGTGCCCTCTCTTAACAGGTAGCAGGCGCTCTGTGAATCGCCCCCGGTATCCTAGACACCCGTCAGGCTCTGGTAGTGACGCTTTTCGTACTCGACCGGTGACAGGTCACCACTCGTGCCGTGTCGGCGCCTTGGGTTGTAAAACATCTCAATATAATTGAACACATCGCGCCTTGCAGCCTCACGTGTCGGATAGATCTGCCGCTTAATGCGCTCCCGTTTGAGCAACTGAAAGAAGCTTTCGGCGACTGCATTGTCATGGCAGTTACCGCGACGACTCATGCTGCCCACCAGATGATTCGCTTTCAGAAAGCTCTGCCAATCACCGCTACTGAATTGACTACCTTGATCCGAATGGACCATTACGGACCCTGACGGTTTACGGCGCCATACTGCCGCTAACAGAGCGTCCAGCGCCAAATCCGAAGTCATGCGCGGCTTCATCGACCAGCCAACGACCTGGCGAGAGAACAGGTCGATAACCACGAACAAATACAGCCAGCCTTCGTAGGTGCGGATGTAAGTTATATCTGTCACCCAGGCAACATTGGGCGCCGACACTTCAAACTGACGATCTAGGTGGTTCGGTGAGACAACAGCAGGTTTACCGCTGTAGTAGCCTCGACGGCGCCGATAGCCGGTCTGAGACCGCAGTCCTTCGCCGCGCATTAGCCGGGCCACCCGGTGCTTACCGCAGGTCTCGCCAGCTTCACGAAGATCCAGATGAATTTTGCGATAGCCATACACGCCGCCGCTTTCAAGCCATGAGTGTTTTATCTGGCCCAACAGGCGCTGATCTTCCCGAGCACGGTCAGATAGCTTGTTGCGACAACAGGCATAGTAACCACTGGGGTGCACTGTCATCATCTTGCACAGGCGGCGCACGGGATATTTGTCCACTTGGCTCTGAATAAACGCGTACCTCAGTCGGACTCTCTGGCGAAGTACGCGGTGGCCTTTTTTAATATATCGCGCTCTTCTGATACGCGTTTGAGCTCGGCCTTCAATCGCCGGTTCTCAGCCTGGAGATCGTCATCCTGCTGTCGCTGGGCGGTGGGCTTATCGTAGCGCTTGAGCCATTGATACAGGCTGTGTGCCGACACGCCTAATCGAGCGGCGACCTCGGCAACGGAATGGCCTCGATCTGCCACCTGCTTGACGGCTTCGATTTTGAATTCTTCGGTGTAGCGTGGGTTGCTCATTGGACCTCCTGGGTGCCTCGATTATAAGGCCTGGAGGTGTCTACGAAACTAGGGGCGATTCACTGCGCCGCATTCCCATATGAACTCATTCCGCCCATATCTTGTCAGCGCTCGATAGAAATAGAGGCGCTGCCGAGTTCCTCCAGCGCCAAGTTGATGTAGTCGCTGAGGAGGACGCTCAGTTCAGTAGGACTTCTGCCGTGGCTGAGTTCGAGAGCAACATCCTTAAGATTGGACTGTAGGGATTCGACGGCAAGCTTTGCTTTAATCAGGTCCAAGGTGCTTCCAAACCTCGCCACTTCCTCGCAAGCTGCAGGCCGCACCAATTCCTTAACTCCCTTCCGGACAAAACAGTTCACACGAGTTCTCAGACCTGGTACGGATCCTGTTACCTCCAAAAGGTCACGTCCTGCAGTACCTCGAGGCCCAGCCGCATCACCTCCAAGAGTCACATCGCCGGCACCGCGTCCGGCAGGTCCTGTGGCCCTGGGTGACGCTAGGCGGCGACGACGGAAACCCGGCCTGGCGTTGTAGAGTGGCTGTCAGCGCCGATCACAATCTGTACATCGAGCCCGAGCCGCGTCAGGCATTCGAGCATCATGGCTTCACTGATGCCTCGAAATTGGCCCCGAAGCATCTTGGATACCTTGGACTGAGGCATGCCAATCACTTCTGCCGCTTGGCCCTGTTTCCATTTGTGGGTCTTGATGATTTCGCCGATCTGGGAGGCCAGTTGGGCCTTTATCTGCATTTCATCAGCATTAGGAATGTCGAGGTCGGCATAAACATTGGCCGTCCTGACTCTGTTTATGAAAGTGTGTCCGGGTTTTAATCAACAACAAGGCCAGCTTCATTGGCAGACTGTTCCAGCCGCTGCTCAGCAACAGCGGTACCTTTACGAATGGCCTCTGCGGAGGCGGAATCCTCGAAGCCAGCCAACGCCCGGCGCCAGTAACCGATCGCCTGTTCATAGCGGCCATCGTCAAAGGCCTCGACCCCCAGTATGCCCAGCGCCGTTGGCTCACGTGGATCCTTGTCGAGTATTTCGTCGATCAGCGCATGCACTTCATCGGTCAGGCTGCGCCCGGCCACAAAGAATTTTATCTGAGCCAGTTGGGCCAGAAGATCTACTCTGCGGCCTTCCAGTTCGATCAGTCGTTCCAGGGCGTCAATCGCCTGACCCGGTTGACCGATTTTCTGGTAAAGCGGAAACAGCAAGGACCAGACCTTGGGATTATCCGGCTGAGTCCCGGCTTCCTCTTCGAGCCGACCAACCAGGGTTTTCATTGAGGCACCGGGCGTGTTGAGCACGTCCTGCTGGGCGGCATGCAGCGCCAGATCGCCATCGGCACCCAGCCATCGATAGCCGATCATGCTGGCAGCCATGACTGCCGTTATCACCAGTGGAATCATCAAACGTCCTGACAGGGGGCGCCTGAGAGGCATTCGGCGATGGGCCTCGGTGTCCTCCAGCAGATTGCGGTCCAGCTCGTGGCGGCCTTCTTCAAAACGGGCGACGTCAATCTCGCCGCGATCGCGGGCGCTTTTCAGGGCTGAAAGCCGGCGTTCATAGACGGCCAGGTTTTGCGCCTCAGCGTGATCATCGGCCTCAAACCGCTGCTGCCAGTCATGGATCGCCCTTGCTCTTCGCAACGGTAGACTCAGGAACCACAGCGCTATAAGCAACAGTGTGCCGATACTTAACCAGAGCATAGTCATTCCGACCTCTCACGATGACGATGAATCAAAGAGGACAGGCGGGTACGCTCCTCCTCGGAGAGCGGCCGCACTCGCCGGTGCCTGCGTGCCCGGACAAAGGCAATCACAACCAGGGCGCCTCCTGCTACCAGCGCTGCCGGCAATGCCCAAAGCAGCCACGTGCGCCCGTCAAGGCGCGGATTGTAAAGAACGAACTCGCCAAAACGATTAGCCATGAAATCAAGAATTTCCTTATCCGCACGCCCCTCATGAAGCATCAGCGCTACCCGCTCCCGCATGTCCGCCGCCACCGGCGAATCGGAGCTGTCGATGGCTTGAGCATCACATTTAGGGCACCGCAATGACGCCGTAAGGTCGCGATAACGCTCCGCCATCACCGGATCCTCGAAATGACGCGCATCAATTGCCGTATCCGCCATCGACTGGAACGAGGCCATCAAAAGCACGATGACCACACAGCAACGGATCTTCAGGGTTAGCGCCATTTCTCTACCTCCATCATGACTTCATCCACCTGGGCGGGCGTTATGTACCCAACGTGCTTGTATCGAACGATACCGTCTGCGTCGACCAGGAAGGTTTCGGGCACGCCATACACGCCAATTTCAAAACCCAGGTCACCGGCAGGATCGAAGATGTTGACCTCGAAAGGTTTTCCGAACTCTTCGAGAAACTGTCGCCCCAGGTCACGGGCGTCTTTATAGTTGATGCCCACCATCTGAATGCCGCGCTCGGAGAGCGCCAGTAGCTGGGGCATTTCCTCCTTGCAGGTCGGGCACCAGGATGCCCAGACATTGACCAGAGATATCTGCCCGCGAAGCAGGGATTCATCCACCTCGGTATCAGGGTCCTCCAGCGTCGGGAGCGTGAACGCGGGAAACGCCTGGCCTATCAGGGCTGACTCGCGAGCACTGGGATCCAGCGAAAGCCCCCGGTACAAAAAGAAGGCCAGGCCAACGAATACCAGAAAAGGAAGCAGCAGCAACAGTCGGCGTATCATGCGCGGACCTCGCGCGTCGGCCTCATCGATTCCCCATTAGCGGCGACTGCACGGCGACGACGGTAGCGACGGTCTGCCACGGCCAGCACGCCCCCGGAGGCCATCAGCAGCGCACCCAGCCAAAGCCAGCGTACAAATGGCTTGACCTGTAGGCGCATTGCCCAGCTGCCGTCGTCCAGTTCCTCCCCCATGGCCACGTAAAGGTCCCGCAACAGGCCGGGGTCGAGTGCGACTTCGGTCATCGGCTGCCCTCGGGCAATGTACAGGCGCTTCTCCGGGTACAGGGTGGTGACAATCCGGCCTTCACGGGCAACCTCGATGGTCGCCGTATCGGCGAGGAAGTTGGGCCCCCGACGCTCGCCCAGTTCGGTCAGCGTAAAATCGTACCCGCCCAGATTCACCTGCTCACCGATATCAAGCCGCACATTACGCTCCATGGCGTAGTTCGACACCATCACCACGCCCACGATGGTGACGGCCAGGCCCACGTGGCCGACCACCATGCCCCAGTATGAAGGGGTCAACTTACGCAATCCGGACAGCGCAGAGGACGCATTGCGGACTTTATCAAACAGGTCGCGCACCAACGCCAGTACTACCCACAGGGCCGCCACCATCCCCAGCGCCACGGCGACATTCCACTGGCCGTTGTAAAGAAACGGTATCGATATCGCAATCGCCAGTGCGGCCAAGCCCGCCCCCAGTAGTCGCCGGAACAGCTCCCGACCGGGCATCTGCTTCCAGCGTGAGACCGGCCCCAGCCCCATAAAGGCACACAGCATGACGGTCAGTGGCACGAACAGGCTATTAAAGTAAGGCGCGCCGATACTGACCTTGCCCAGCCCGAGTGCATCCAGGATCAAGGGGTACAGGGTGCCCATCAGGACCGTGATCGTCATGATGACCAGCAAAATATTGTTGATCAGCAACAGAGCATCCCGGGAAAGCCAGCTAAAGCCCGCATTGGCGCTCATTCGCGGCGCCCGTAGCGCAAAGATCAAAAGCGAGACGCCGACCGTTATTCCCAGCAACGCCAGAATGAAGAGCCCCCGAGATGGATCATTGGCAAAGGCATGAACCGAGGTCAGTACCCCTGAGCGCACCAGGAAGGTGCCCAGTAACGAGAGTGAGAACGTGAAAATCGCCAGCAGTGCCGTCCAGCTCTTGAACGTGCCGCGTTTTTCCGTGACCGCCAGTGAATGTATCAGCGCTGTCCCGCTCAGCCAGGGCAGGAGCGATGCATTTTCCACCGGATCCCAGAACCACCAGCCGCCCCAACCCAGCTCATAGTAGGCCCACCAGCTACCCAGAGCGATGCCGAGGGTGAGAAAAGCCCAGGCAATGTTGGTCCACGGCCGAACCCAGCGCGTCCAGGCCGCATCGAGACGCCCCTCAATCAGCGCAGCGATGGCAAAAGCAAAGACCACTGAAAAACCCACATAACCCATGTAAAGCATCGGCGGATGGATGATGAGGCCGACGTCCTGCAACAACGGATTCAGATCGGCACCGTCGGTTGGTATGCCCGGCAGCAAGCGCTCGAAGGGGCTGGACGTAACGACGATAAAAAGCAGAAACCCTGCGCTGACGACACCCAGAACACCCAGAACCCGTGCCAGCATGTCCCGTGGCAACTCGCGGGAAAACAGACTGACGGCAAAGCCCCAGCCACTGAGAATCAGACTCCACAACAACACCGAGCCTTCATGAGATCCCCAGACGGCGGTGAACTTGTAGTACCAGGGCAGCATCGAGTTCGAATTACGGGCCACATAGTCCACGCTGAAATCATCCAGAAGAAAACTGGCGGTCAGGCTGGCATAAGAAACCAGCAGAAAGGCAAATTGCCCCCACGCCATGGGCTCTGCGAAAGCCATCCACAACGGGCGCCGGGTGGCGGCTCCCAGAAGGGGCACGGTCGCCTGAAGCAGCGACAGGCAAAGTGCAATCAGTAAGGCGAATAGACCAACTTCAGGGACTGTCAAGGTAAGCATTTCTGGACCCTGTTCGGGTAGGTTAAGGGTTCGGCGATGACCGAACCTATCGATGAGGGGTTCTCAGGTATTGCTTCGTTCGCCAGCCGCACGACCGGCTGGCGAACGCCTTATCACTTCCGGCCAGGTTGGCGGGTAACGCGCAGATACGGTGTCTGCTCATCCCATCCCTCAGGGAAGCGTTTTTTGGCCTCTTCGTTGGAGAGCGACGGAACGATGATCACATCCTCGCCATTTTTCCAGTCCACCGGCGTGGCCACTTTATGGTTGTCGGTTAGCTGGAGCGAGTCAATAACGCGCAGGATCTCGTCCAGATTGCGCCCGGTGCTGGGTGGATACGTCAGCATCAGACGGATTTTCTTCGCGGAATCAATAATGAATACCGTACGAACAGTCACTTTGGGGTCGGCTTTTGGATGGATCATTCCGTAAAGGTCTGCAACCACCTGATCCTTGTCTGCCAGGAGAGGAAAGTTAAGCCCTGTGCCCTGGGTTTTCTCGATATCCTTCGCCCAGTCGTTATGGGAATCGAGCGGGTCGACAGACACCCCGATCAGCTTCACGCCGCGACTGGCGAACTCGTCCTTGCGCTTGGCGAAGGCGCCGAGCTCTGTGGTACAGACGGGAGTGTAGTCGGCGGGGTGTGAAAACAGCACGGCCCAGTCGTCTCCCAGCCACTCATGAAACTGAATGTTTCCCTCGGTGGATGCGACGGTGAAATCGGGAGCGGTTTCTCCAAGTTGCAATGTCATCGTTTCATTCTCCTTTGCTTTGGCTTTCGTTCTCGGTTCGTCAACACAGACGATATGTTCAAAGTCAACTTTAAGGTAAAGGCGTTTGTCACACGTTTTTTCAGCCAGATCCATCCGGTGCGGCGTTCGTGCCCGATTTTTCGGGTATGAAACTGACATAGAGGAAAAGCACGGTGCCCAGCACAATGGCGATATCGGCAAGGTTAAAGGCTGGCCAGTGCCAGGATTGCCAATAGACATCAAAGGAATCCACAACATAGCCACGAAATATCCGGTCAATCAGGTTGCCCACGGCACCGCCAAGAATAAGACTGTACGCGATGGCTTCTCCCCTGCGGCGGCACTGAAGAATCAACCTGATCAGTACGATCGAGACCACTACCGCGATTGCGATAAGAAAGTAGCGCTGCCAGCCTCCACCATCGGCAAACAGACTGAATGCGGCGCCGGTGTTCCAGACATGAACCCAGTTAAAGAACGGGGTCACCGGAATCGACTCGCCATACGCCATTGACTGCTGGACCAGCCATTTTACAACCTGGTCAGACGCTGCGATCAGGCCGGAAATAGCCAGCAGGGTATACGGCAAGAACTTTTTGCCAGCGATGGACATTTTAACCCTTGAGCGCCAGGATGCGCCTGGCACCGTTGAGTACAATGACCCCCGCGATGCTGCCGATGATCAGGTCCGGATAATTGGAGCCAGTCCAAGCCACCAGTGCGCCGGCGGTAATGACCCCCAGGTTGATGACCACGTCGTTGGCTGAGAATATCCAGCTCGCCTTCATGTGCGCCCCACCCTCCCGATGTTTGGATATCAGCAGCAGACAGGTGGTATTGGCGATCAATGCAATGAACGCAATCCCCATCATTACCAGCGACTCCGGCTCACTGCCGAAGACAAAGCGCCTCACCACCTCTGCAAGTACGCCTACAGCCAGTATCAGTTGGAGTACGCCCGCGAGATGCGCCGCACGCACCTGCGTTTTCACGCTGTGCCCAACCGCATACAGGGCGAGCCCATACACGGCCGCGTCGGCAAAATTGTCCAGGGATTCTGCAATCAAACCGGTGGAGTGCGCGATCAGGCCGGCCGTCATTTCCGCCACAAACAGGACAGCATTGATACCGAGCAACCAACGCAGGGTGCCCGACTCCTGCTCGGCCGAGATAGCCGTACCCCCGAGCGCCTTGATTGATTCAGGGTCGGCAGCGGCCGTTTCCTGAAGCGAAGCTCCCAGCCCGAGGGTCGCCAGCTTCGCGGTGATAGGCTCAGCCTCGCCATCGTGCACAACCTTCAACCGCCGATCAGACAGGTCGAAGGACAGCCCGCGAATGTCTTCAAAACCATTCAGGGCCAGTCGAATCATCCGTTCCTCCGAAGGACAATCCATCTTCGGTACGGTATACACACTGATCCAGTTGCCGGACGCTTCAGAGGCCTCCGACCCGGCGTTACCCTCGGCGGACGTTGCGTCGCAGCCACAGGCGTCTTCACAGGATTTACTCATGATACGGCTCCACTTGAGTATTGTCGGATTATGATTTAAAACCATATAGCCACTATAAGGTCAATAGAGCAGATACCATTTGTTGAGGAGACACCCGATGCGCATTGGTCAGTTGGCGCGGTCCGTAGGGGTTGACACCCAGACCATCCGTTTCTATAAGCGAGAGGGCTTGTTACCACCGCCGGATCGTCAGGACAACGGCTACCGTATTTACACTGAACGGCATGTTGAGCGACTGGCCTTCATCCGGCGCTGCAGAATACTTGAGCTATCACTCGCTGAAATTCACGAGTTACAGCGTTATCAGGGCGCGCCCCATCAGCCTTGCAGGGCCATCAACACCTTGCTTGATGATCACATCGCTCAGGTACGGTCTCAGATAACCGATCTGCAGGTACTGGAGAAACAACTTGTGTCGCTGCGAGCAAGTTGTAACGATGATCGGGAAATTGAGGCCTGCGGGGTTCTCGAAGGGCTCAGCGAAGGAAACATGCAGCAGTAGCCTGAAGCACTTATGCTCAGTATTAGGGTAGCCAGCGCGGAAAGATCAAGATACTTGCGTAGGTGCTGAACATCCGCTCCCTGGCAGAGTTTTTCGGCAACACGTAGCCTGAGTAGTCGGCAGATGGAGCAAGCACTTCATCATGTCTTGTTTCGTTGAAAAGGCTGCATCAACTGTTGCCAGTAGTTCATTGGTAATTCGGCGCTGAAACAATACCAAGATCCTTAGTGCTGATCGCTCGCTCGGAATCGTAGTAAGCCGTGCCGTGCAAGGATCTTAGCGGCAATGGGTGAAGTGATCATTTGTATCACTGCAAAGAATGCGGCAGGAATCGCAATTTCTGAAGGTAAGCCAGATGCGGCGACAAAAGCAGCAGCAATGCTAAATTCTTTTTTGCTCACGGTGAAGAGATAGGTAATCACTTCTTTCCGGTCAGAGGTTAGCAACCGTGAGGACATTCCTATCAGGTAGCCAATCAGATTAAGACTCAGGGCTGCTCCAGCAATCAAAAAAGCGTACCAGCCATAACCAATGATAGTTTCTGCGTTTGGGCCTACTACAGCCAGTAGTATCAGAAGATATATGATTGATCCAATTCCCGCGTACGTTGAATCATGGCGTGCAAAAAAATCTGGAAATCCTGTGCGTAAGCTCACTCCAACAACAGTGGGAACGAGAACGATCAAGGCTAATTCAAAGATGATTGCCCCGAGAGGAACTTCCAGCTGTATTCCAGTCAGCCATAAAAAAACGAATGGAACAATGAATGGCGATAGTGCTGTATTGACCGCATTAAAAACGGCTGCTAAGGCAACATTCCCCCGCGCCATTAATACCAGCAGCGGAGACGAAACATCTGTCGGCAATGTGCCAAGCAACGTTTGACCTGCTGCAAGAGGTCCGTTCCCGAAAAATAAACGGCCAGTCAGAAAACCGGCAATCGACATCGGACCATAGACCAGACCTAGTGCTAAAAATTGCCTTGAAGGTTTGCGAAAGACCACTCGAACGGCATGTGCGTCGAAGGTAAGACTGATGACAAGCATCAGCAGCGCGAGCAGTGGACCGATAAAGGGCTCTAGGTGCGTTCCTAACCCTGGGAATACTAAGACCAAACCAGCTAAAGTGATAACGAACCAAACAAGATTAGACTCCACAAAATAGATGAATCTGATCATATCTTGGAGTCCACCGTGCCCGGTGAGGTTGGGCGACCTTCACACTGCGCGAACAACTCGATGGCTTTGTCGCAATAAGCACAGTGCCCATCGCAGCAGTCGTGCATCAGAAACGCTATGAGATCAGCAAGTACAGGAAAAATAGCACTGTAAATTATTGAACGCCCCTGGCGTCGTTTTTCTAAAAGGCCTGCGTGTTCTAGATGGTTGAGATGAAAGAGAGTCGCGATGATGAGACACCACCTAGCGCGTCTCCTATCTCACCAGCCGATAATCCATTGGCTCCTTTCACCACCAGTAGTCTAACGATGCGAAGTCGTGTTTCTTGAGAAATCGCCCCAAACGCCCTTACAGCTTCTGCTTCATTTCAATATCTCAATACCTATTGCTATATTGAAATATTAGGTGTCCCCTGGTCCAGTCGGCGTGGCCCGCGGTCAGTCCGGAACCTCGGAGATCGCACGGGTCATCAAATCCACCATGGCCGGGCTGTCCCATTCCGCGGCACCTACCAGGCGGCCAATTTCGCGACCGTTATGATTAATCAGCAGCGTTGTAGGAACACCTTCTATGCCCAGTGTTGAGGTCGCCAGTGTGGACGGATCAATATACTTGCGAAGGTGCTGGATGCCTGTTTCCAGGTAGAATTTTTCGACAACGCTGATGCCTGCGTGGTCAACAGACAGCGCGACCACTTCAAATTGCTCGCCGCCCAGTTGAGCCTGAAGTGAGTCCAGCGTCGGCATTTCCTCACGGCAAGGCAGGCACCAAGTCGCCCAGATATTGAGCAATATCGCCTTACCCTTAAAGTCAGCCAGTGTCAGCGGCCTGCCGACTTCGTCTTCAAAAGCCAGCTCGGGCAGAGTGCGAGGGGACTCCCAGATCAGGAAACCCTGGGGCCCCACCGACTTCGGAACCTTCCCAGCTGCAAAAACTGGAGCGGTCATGGAAATAACAAGCGCGAAAAGAACTGCGGCGATTCCCCGGGCGGCGGATATGTGCTGGTGACTCATTGGACATTTCTCCTGATTACAGTGGTCGGTTTGCTGCCCGCATGGCGCCCCGAGCGTTATTCGCTTTGTAACAACGCTTCAATACGCCCGTGCAGTCGGCCCCAGAACCCATCATCGGCTGCCGCGCTGGGGCCTTTGGCAATGGCCGTCAGGTAGGTCACCAGGTGTTCAGGCTTGAATTTCAATCCATGGAACCGGGCCCGCATCTGCCCTTCCGGGTCAATCACGTGGGTTACCACACCATGGACCTGTACACCCTCACCCGTATCCCTGAACTGAACGCCGTAGGCTTTAGCAAGTTCTGGTGTCAGTTCAGGTGGTTCCATCCTGGCTCGGTAGAGGAATTGCCAGTTGCGGGGATTCAGATCGAAATTCTCGCCGTAGGCACGCATGTTTCTCCGGGTGCCTGCAACATCTTCCCGGTCCGTGGCAATGGTGATGAACACCACCTCTTCACTCAGCCCTTCTTCTTCAACCCCGGTTTGCAACTGCCGGATCAGGTTCATATGCAAAGGGCAGGCCTCGGTACAGCGCGTGTAGAGAAAGTTAAGCACAACGGTTTTGCCGTTTAAGTCGGCAAGGGCAAGGGTATTGCCATCAACGCCTGTAAGATCAAATTCAGGGGCCGGCTGATCCACAAACTGGGCATACCGCTCTTTCTCGTTCAACGAGGCCTCCACATCTTCCATGGAATGGGCCATGGCATTGGTGCTGACCTGGGCAACCATGGCAATCAGCAATTCTGAATACACTGTTCACAGTCATTCTCCATTTGAGTTGTTTTCCGAAGGGAGTCCCGGTTTATTGTGGCTTGATATCGTCCAGATTCAGCGCAACGGGCAGGTCAGCTGGTGCCAGGCAAACGCCCTCGTCACTGCAGGCCTGTACCCGTACCGTCATGTCTAGCTTGCCTGCCTCTTTCAGCGCGGCGGTCTGTTTTTCGTCTGGCAGCAGCCGGATACTCGCACCGTCGTCGTACACCTCCAGGGCGGTGTCACCCAGTGTGATGTCACTGACCCTGCCGCGGGGGTACTGGGTCGGGATGTCAAGCGACTGACCGTTGACCGAAGAACTGGCGACGGTGGGAATCAGTAACTCCATGGAGGCCGGGTTGGCGTTCACGTGCCAGCCCGATTCAATGTCCAGTGTCAGAATAATTTCACCGGTCTCCCCTATCAGGGCTTTGCCGCCTTCCGCAAGATTGAGGCGGACCTTATCGGAAGAATCTGCCAACCCCGTGCGGGCAACTGGCGCCTGGGGGTCGGAATTGGCTCGTTCGGTCTGGGCCGAGCCAGGAGCGTTTCCGGAATTGGTACCGATCAACGTGAACGCCGCGATCGCGATCAGAAAAACCGCTACGCCGGTCAGCAATACTTTGGTTCGGGTTGTCATGGTTCATCTCCAGTAGCTAGCGTTGTGAGTTCTCGGTGCGGTTGATCGCCTCGACCAGGCTGTCGGTATCAAATAGCCCAGTGAAACGGGCGACAACGGTGCCGTCAGCGTCAAAAATCGCCGCAAAAGGTAAAGCCTGCCCTCCCGTTGCGGTTAACAATGCGTCTTTTTCGGGATCGCTTGCTGTCACATCAACCTGAATCGGCACCATGCCGGCCCGCGCTACGGCTTCAGCCACAGCGGGCTCTTTATACACGGTGCGCTCCAGGACCTTGCAGTTGATGCACCAATCGGCAGTGAACTCCAGCAAATACGGTGTGTCCCGGGCTTTTGTGTCCGCCAGGAGTTCTGCGGAGTAGGGCTGCCAGACAAGTTCGTCTTCGCCGCTGCCCAACGGAGATGCGAATACCACTGTCACCGCAAGGGCAAGGCCTGTCGCCGTTGCAGTGATCACGCGAACGGCACCGCTCCCCTGAACGAAACGACGGAGACCCCAGACCAGCACCAGCGCCAGCCAGGCCCACCACAGCCAGGGGTATACCGCTTTGGGCACCAGGCTCGCGCTGAAAAAGACGGCGGCGGCCAGCAATATCAGCGCGAGCACTTCTCGAATGGCCAGAGTCCAGGGCCCCGCCTTGGGCAACCGGCTCAGCCACTTGGGTTTGAGGATCAGTGCCGCGTAGGGCAGCGACAACCCCAGCCCGATACTGCCGAATATCCCCATAGTTACCGGCGCCGGCTGGGTAACGGCAAAGGCTAGGACTCCACCCAGGAAAGGACCAGCACAAGGTGCAGCCAAAACCGCACTCAATAACCCCGATAAGAATGCTTCAGAGTAACGCCGGCCATGGGCCGAGGCGGCGAACGACGGGATCGGAATGGGCAAATCCAGCCACGTGACCACCGCAAACCCGACCAGCAAGGCAACAAGGATACCAACGAACACCGCGGACTGAAACAAAGTGCCCCAGCTCCACTGAAGAAATGCGGTCAATCCGCCCAGCGTCAAGAAAAACGCGAGTGTTCCTGCGGTGAACGCCAATGCGGCCAGCACGCGGTGCGATCGTTGGCTGCCCGCCTCTCGTAAGATAGTCCGGACCTTAATAGGAATCGCGGGCAAAACGCAGGGCGTCAGGTTGAGCAGCAAACCTGCCACTGTCGCCATTAAGAGCTGGCTGGCGATGAGTAAAGAGGGAATGTGATCGATCATTCAGCTATTCCAGCCCTTCCCACGATTCCCGACTGAAACGTCCGGTCTGACCCCGCCATTGGCCGCTTGCATCCTTAAACAGAAGGTTGTTTGAGTGCTCATATCTCTTCTCCATATAGACGCCGCCAATATTAACAGGAGCGAGAGCCACAGCAACGCATCGCTTTCCCGGCTTGTGAGCTTTTTTCTTGATAGCCAATTGCCACATGTAGACAAATCCCTTCCTCCTCATCCGATTTAAAATCTGCTCGCTGTCATGTACCCAAGCGATGATACTGCCGAATTCGACGAAGCAGGAGCAAGCCGAGTCCGAGTGCGATCACGCCAAGGACAGGCCAATCCCGCCAGCGCACATAAGGGGTTGCGCCAGTTCTGGGGGTCACTTCGGCACTGAGGGTGGCTACGCGGAATTGAGGAGCGCGTGTAAGAACCTTTCCCTCGTAGCTGACAGCTGCTGTGATACCCGTGTTCGTGGCTCGCAGTAGGTCACGTCCGGTTTCGATGGCACGCATGCGGACCATCTGAAAGTGCTGGAAAGGGCCGAGCGAGCTGCCGAACCAGGCATCGTTACTGACATTCACCAGCAACTGCGCTTCGGGCAGAAACTCCGTGACTTCAGCACCAAAGACCGCCTCGTAGCAGATGAGTGCCCCTACAGGCACCCCTGCTGCCTTCAGGACGTGCGCTTCCCGTCCCGGTGTGAAATCGGACATGGGCGCCCCGAGCACGTCGAGGGACGAACCCAAAAACTCCCGAAACGGAACATACTCACCGAAGGGCACCAGGTGACGTTTGTAGTAGAAGCCTGAGGGATCGGAGAGGCTTGTCACCGCGTTGTAGGTGCGACCGTCCTCCTCGCGTATCGGGACGCCAATCATCAACGAGGTGCCTGCCTGATCGGCTAACGCCTTAAGCTCAGCAAGATATTCTCTAGCCTCGTCATGCCACATCGGGATTGCCGTTTCTGGCCAAATCACAATGTCGGCCCCGAGATGCTGCTTCGTAAGCGCCTGATAACGGTCCAGCGTGATTCCCCGTGAATCCGGGTCCCATTTTCTGTCTTGCGCGATGTTTCCTTGCAAGAGGGCAATATTGATAGGATCAGCGGCTGGCTGCGTCCACTCATGATCCAGGAGCTGCAAGCTGGCAAGAGTAGCGGTTAACACGGCACCGGCTACCGCTGCACGGCGCAGGCTTGGATTTAAAACAACCCAAGCCAGGCCGCCAGCGAGCAAGGCCACCAGAAAACTCACGCCAAGCACACCAAAGACAGGCGCGATAGTGGCGAGTGTGGTGTCGGTCTGGCTGTAGCCGACAAAGAGCCAGGGAAAGCCGGTTAAGAACCAGGTGCGCATCCATTCACTCAACACCCATGTCGCTGGTAGCCCTAGCCAGAGGGCCGTCGCATCCATCTCAGGGTGCAGGCGGCGTACGAGGTACGCGACGCCCCATGGAAAGAGGGCAAGCAGCGAGACAAAGGCCGCTGTAGCTAACATCCCCACCACGGGGCCATTGCCGTACTGGCTGATGCTGACGAAGACCCAGGAGACACCTACACCGAAGTAACCAAGGCCAAAGAAGTAAGCCGACCATAACGCCTGACGCTTTGAAGGTTGCGCGGTCAGGACAAACAATGCGGCCAGAGCGACCACCGCAAGCCATGCCCAACCAAAAGGGGCAAAGGCAAGCGGCATGGCGCCTCCGGCAAGCAAAGCCATCACCCTCGTTACAAGAGTCTTGTAGCGCATTCCCGTGGATAGGTCGAAGAGTAGCGCGCACTTATCACCCAATGCTCTCGCCTCCGAAATCAAGATCAACCCTGTGGCTCATGCCTTTTTTTGCTCCGCTCAATTCAGTCCGCAGCCACATGGGCCATCACAAGATTTACTCATGACACGGCTCCACTTGAACAATATGGTGTTACCATTCAAAACCATATAGTAGCTATAAGGTCAACAGGGTAGAGAATACGTTGAGGAGAAGCATGATGCGCATTGGACAGTTGGCACGGTCAGTAGGGGTCGATACTCAGACTGTCCGATTCTACGAACGGGAGGGCTTGTTGCCACCGCCAGATCGGCAGGAAAACGGTTACCGTGTCTATACCGAGAAGCATGGTGAGCGACTGGCTTTCATCCGTCGCTGCAGGATCCTCAACTTGTCACTGGCTGAAATTCAAGAATTACAGCACTATCAGGGCGCGCCCCATCAGCCTTGCAGGGCCATCAACGCCTTACTTGATGATCACATCGCTCATGTACGGTCTCAGATAACCGATCTGCAGGTATTGGAGAAACAACTCGTGTCGCTGCGAGCGAGTTGTAACGATGATCGGGAAATTGAGGCCTGTGGGGTTCTCGAAGGACTCAGCGAAGGGAGCGTGCAGTAGTAGCCTGAAGCATTAACCACCCGCTTTTTCCCTTGCGTGAACCCAGTCAGTCCGGAACCCCGGCAATGGCCCGGGTCATCAAGTCCACCATGGCTGGACTGTCCCATTCCGCAGTACCAACCAGGCGGCCAATTTCACGACCGTCATGGTAAATCAGCAGCGTTGTAGGAACACCTTCTATGCCCAGTGTTGAGGTCGCCAGTGTGGACGGATCAATATACTTGCGAAGGTGCTGGATGCCTGTTTCCAGGTAGAATTTTTCGACAACGCTGATGCCTGCGTGGTCAACAGACAGCGCGACCACTTCAAATTGAGGGTCGGCAACGATTCTGACGAAATCCTCCAAAAAGCGCATTAACCATCTGTTTTACAAGCCTTAAATTAACTATTTCATCACGTGCAGACGATGCGTTACCTGCTGTATTCCCACACCCAGTAGCCAAAAGCCGTGGCACATAAAAGCCATGTGCCAATAACGACTGCGGCCGCAACGTGGCTGATCGGCTTGATTGCCACTTTAGCTGCTTTCGAGCGACTTGCTTCTATCACATTCGATGGCGTCAGCTTGATGACAAGGACGATGCCCAGCGGGACCAAGATAATGTCGTCAAGATAGCCCAGGATCGGCATGAAGTCCGGAATGAGATCAATTGGACTCATGGCGTACGCTGCGATTGCGAGCAGCCGAACGACTATGGGGGGTATTCGGGTCTCGCGCCACAAAATAACCGTCAGCGCATCATGCTGAATGCGTTTTGCCGCAGCTCGCAGCCTGCCAAAGATCACGGTAGACATCTAACTACTCCTTGCGCGATTGGCATCACTCGCAACTCTCAGGGATGATCAGGCCGAGACAATAGCGGGCTATTTAGCCAGGCTTGTTTGTAGTTGTTTCAACTGACCCTGGAGGACAGCTTTTTCCTGCAGTAATTCGCGATTCTGATCGTTGAGGAACTGGTTTCGGTCGTCAGCCGCTGCCACGCGCTCTCTGAGGTCGGAGATCCGCTGCTGGCAGGCCGCGAGATGTTTTTCAGAATCCGTTAGGGCCGCACCAAGCTTCTCCCTGTGTTCGGCGTCGCTATCTCGCTCCAGCTGGAGGCGGTCGACTGTCGCTTCCAGCGTTTCTGTTCGCGTTGCCCATTGTGTTATGACGGCCTGGCTCGCGTGCAATTTTTCTTTCAAGTTTTCAGCGTGATCCTGACTGGCCTCATAGCGCTGGTTTATTTGGTCGCGATGTTGTCTCAGCGTGTCGCGGTCCTGTTCGCTGGAACGGAGCTGCTGCGTCAGCTGATCCACCTGACCCTCCAGCCCTGACTGGGTCCTGTGGAACTGGTCCCGTTCATGACGGCGATCCTCGGCAATCTCCTGCTGGTAGTGCTCGAAATGGCTGCGGATATCGCGGTTTTCCTGCTTCATCTCTTGGACGGTTGCAGTGGTCTCACTGAGTTTCTCCTGACTTGCCTCCAGTTTGGACGTGAGTGAGGCCGCCCGGAGCTGTTCCTGTTGAAGAGCGTGGGCCTGGGCATCGCTTTCGTTGCGAAGCGCTTCATTGGACTTCTCCAGCCCGCAGCGTTGCTCTTCCAGTGACTCGCACCGCTGCCGCACCTCTTCCAGCTCGGTGCGCCACTGCTGTTCCAGCGTCTGGTGCGCTTCGCGCTCCTGCGTAATACGTTCATCGGCCGCGTATTGAGCTCGCTCATGCAGGGCTTTCACGGCGGCCACCAAGTCAGCCGGGAGTCCGTTCAGATCCGCTGCGGCTTCGCTGCCTGTTTTCCAACGTTTCAGCATTGGCCCGAGAGTGCTGCGACTGCCGGTACCGAGTTCCGATCGCACCCGGTCGACAGTGGGCTCGTCACCGCGTTGGCGGACGCGTTGCGCAGCGTTGGCGACATCCTGGTAAGTAATTCCGGCGCGGGCCATGACATGCCTCATTTTTATCATATAACGTGATATGTAATATTACATTATTTATTCGATAATTAACAAAATTTATTTAAGATTCCTAACGCACGTTAAAGCGCGTTAACGTGCGTTAGTGTGTGGTCTGTTCTATCCTGCTCCTGTAACGCCGGTACATCAGCGGCTCTTGAAAGCACGCCTCGAATTGGAGCGGTCATGGATCCAAAACCCACCGTCAAGTCCACATTACGTAACGCGGAAAAGACCGTATTAGCCGATACGGCTAATCGGTACATCCACATGGCCACCACCGACAACACGCGGCGGACCTACCGTGCGGCCATTCGCAGCTTTGAGCGCTGGGGTGGACGTCTCCCGACACAGCCGGCGACCCTTGCGGCCTATCTGTCCGATCAGGCAGACGCGCTTAATCCTCGCACGCTGGATGTTTACCTGACGGCCCTGGGGCGCTGGCACCAGACTCAGGGATTGCGTGATCCCGCTCGAGACCCCGGCGTGCGCAAAACGTTGGAAGGGATTCGTCGCGCCCATGGTCGGCCGAAACGGCAAGCCCGGGCGCTGCGCCTCGAACACATTGCGGCCTTCCTGGAAACACTCCAGCAACAGCCTGACTCGCTCAAGAAGCATCGTGACTGGGCCCTGCTGCAGGTCGGTTTTTTTGGGGCGTTTCGCCGCAGTGAATTGGTAGCGATTGAGGTGAAGCACTTGTCGTGGGAGCCGGAAGGGCTGGTGGTGACCCTGCCGCGCTCTAAAACAGACCCTCACGGTGAAGGCCTGAAGCGGGCCCTGCCTCGGGGCAACGAGCTGGTCTGCCCGGTCAGCGCCCTCGAAACCTGGCTAGAGCATGCCGGCATTCACGAAGGCCCCGTCTTCCGCGCCGTCAACCGCTGGGATCGGTTGCAATCCCAGGCCCTTTCAGGCGGGTCGGTGAACCGAATCCTGAAAGCGCTTGGGGAAACCTGCGGCCTGGACTTCGTGCCGACCCTGAGCAGTCACAGCTTCCGGCGCGGTCTATCCACCGCCGCCGCGCGGGAAAAGGTCGACTTTGCGCAGATCAAGCGCCAGGGTGGCTGGAAGCATGACGGGACGGTGCGGGGCTACATCGAGGAAGGACAGCAATTTACGGACAACGCCGCAAACACCTTACTGACCAAAGTCGCCAGGTTGATCCGGGACACCGACTAATGGTGAGTGTGGTCGCGGCTGGCTACGCTGCCCGGAAGCACTCAGAATACGATGAACAGGTATCTGTAGTGGCTCACAAAGCTAATCTGTTGGGCCCGCAATTATCCTGAGCAGTGGGACCACATTGGGTGAGAAAGGGCGCCCGGTTGGGCCCAGATTAGCTACGAACCGACCAACCCCTGACCGTCATACTCGACGGTTCCGCAAGGCAGCTGTTCCCGCACCTGCACCACCTGGTCCGTCGTCCAGTTGAGCGACGCTGCAAGCCGCTTAAGAGTGACAGGACGACCCTGGACCAGCTCACGCAATAGCGCCACATGAAGCGTGGCCTCCGCTTCTCCGGTCAGGCCCAGCCGATTCACGATTTCTCGCATATCATTCACGGGGCCTTGCCTTATCCCGCGCAGCAGGATAGTTGTTTGACATCCTTGGTAAACGTTTGAGCGCACAGCTTCAAACCTTCTACCATCGTCAGGTACGGGAACAGCTCATCGGCAATCTCGTTGACGGTCATGCGGGCGCGTAGCGCCATCACCGCGGTCTGGATCAGTTCGCCGGCCTCACCCGCCACGGATTGCACACCCAGTAACCGCCCGCTTTCACGTTCCGCGACCATTTTAATGAAGCCTCCGGTATCAAAGTTGACCAGGGCCCGTGGCACATTGTCGAGGGTCAGGGTACGGCTGTCGGTGACGTAGCCACTTGCATCGGCGTCGGCCTCGGATAAACCGACGGTTGCAATCTGTGGCTCGGTAAAGACCACCTCCGGCATGGCGCTGAGATCCAGGCGGGCATCGCCGCCGGTCATATTGATCGCGGCCCGGCTACCACCCGCTGCCGCCACATAAACAAACTGGGGCTGATTGGTACAGTCGCCGGAAGCGTAAATGCCCGGCACCCGGGTCTCGAGTTGCTCATTGACGATAACGGACCCGCGATCAGTCTCGACGCCGATAGACTCCAGGTTCAGCCTGTCTGTGTTCGGTGTGCGTCCCACGGCCACCAGCAGCTGATCGGCCCGCAGTTCCCCGGCGTTCGTGTCGAGCACGAATTCCTCGTTGGTATAACTGATCTGGCTCGCCTGGGTGTCATTCAGAACCTTGACACCCTCGGCTTTGAACGCGGTTTGAATGGCCTCGTCAACAGCCGGGTCCTGCCGGGATAACAGTCGACTGCGCGCCAGGATGGTCACCTCGCTGCCCAGTCGGGCAAACGCCTGTGCCAGCTCCACTGCCACGACGGATGCCCCAATGACAATTAGTCGATCCGGAATGGTGTCACTGGCCAGTGCCGTGGCGGACGTCCAGTACGGCGTATCGGACAGGCCCGGAACCGGGGGGATGGTAGGCCGCGCACCGGTACCAATGAACGCTCTGTCAAAGCGTACCTCGCGTTCCGTACCATCAGGTGTAGTAACCTGCACTGTATTGGCATCGATAAAACGGGCCTCACCCCGCAGGACAGTAATCGCCGAATTGTCGTCGAGAATGCCCTCATACTTGTCGCGACGAAGCTCATCGACCCGGGCCTGTTGCTGGGCCAGCAACCGGGGCCGGTCAATGGTCGGCTCGACTGCCGCAATGCCCTCGTCGAACGGACTGCGGCGGCGCAGATGGGCCACGTGAGCGGCGCGGATCATGATCTTCGAGGGCACGCAGCCGACATTGACGCAAGTGCCACCGATGGTACCACGCTCGATCAGCGTCACTCGGGCTCCGCGTTCCGCCGACTTCAAAGCGGCGGCCATGGCACTGCCACCACTGCCAATCACGGCAATGTGCAGATCGTTATCACTCATAAACACTACTCCTGTTTCGCCCCGGACTGTATCAGTGTGGACGGGTAGCCCGCGTTGGTCGTGGCTTGAGTTATTGCGTCGACAGAGGTTTTGTCATCGTAGAAAGTAACCGTCGCATCACGTTCCTCATAGCGGACCTGGACAGAACTCACCCCATCAACTCTCTTGAGAGCGGCTTTGACGGTAATCGGGCAAGCCGAACAGGTCATTCCGGGAACAGACAGGGTCACCGTCTTTTGCTCCGCCAAGGCAGGCATGCTGAACAGCGTAAACAGTACGGCAGTGATCAGGGACTTTCTCATGGTGTATGGCCTCTCAGTAAAATAACGGTAAGACGAAAGGGAATGCCAACGCGATCAGTACGAGCAACGCGACGATCCAGAAAGTGATCTTGTAAGCGGTGCGCACTTGCGGTACTGCGCAGACCTCGCCCGGCTCGCAATCCTGTGCAGGCCGGTATATCCGACGCCAGGCAAAGACCATCGCCACCAGAGCAGCACCAATAAACCACGGCCGGTAAGGCTCCAGAGCGGCAAGATTGCCGATCCAGGCACCGGAAACACCAAGGGCGATCAGGACCAGGGGGCCAAGACAGCAGGCCGATGCGAGCAATGCTGCGACCCCGCCTGCAATTAATGACCCGCGACCGGATTTGGACTCTGATTTCAACTCTGACATTGCGACGGTTCCTTTCATGACTTTGCTGGCTATCTTCAAAATACTTCCGTAGTCGGCTACGGAGTCAAGCCCCACACTCCTATAAAATGTTCAGCACTCTTGACCCCGTACCGTGGTACGGGCACTAATCTTATTATTCGGATCTACTGGGTGGGAGTTCTGCCATGACAGACATGACCATTGGCAAAGTGGCTGACGTGGTGGGTGTTGGTGTCGAGACGATTCGTTTTTACGAACGCCGCAAGCTCATTGAACAGCCGCCACGTCCCAGGGAAGGTGGCTATCGGATTTACTCGGACGCCACGGTAAGGCGACTGCATTTTATTCGTCGAGCGCAAGAGCTGGGCTTCTCACTGCGTGAGATCGCTGAGCTGCTCGCGTTGCGTGATGCCGAAAGCAACCAGGCAGACGCAAGTGATGTACGCCAGCGGGCGATGGCAAAGCTGCACGACGTAGACCAGAAAATTGAACAGTTACGGCGAATCCGCCAGGGGCTGGCGGCACTTGTGGACTGTTGTCCCGGACAGGGGCCGTTGCAGTGTTGTTCCATATTTGACGCCCTGGAGCAGAATGCGGGGCCTACAGGCGAGCCGATCATAAGTGAGGAGACAGACATGCAGACAATCAGGCTTTCAATCGGCGGCATGCACTGCGGTGGGTGCGAGGAAATTGTTCGTCATGTTCTCGAACAGCAAACCGGCGTCAAGGGGTGTTCCGTCTCCCATGAAAGCGGTGAAGCCCGGGTGGCAGTTGACGAATCAAGGATTTCGGACGAACAACTTGCGGAGGCTGTGCGTGGTGCGGGGTACTCCGCAAACATCATGAACACGACAGAATAACCCCTTGGAATTCTCGGCGGCCTTGCCCTTGGCCGCGAGCCTCGGGTTACTGGCCTTCGTTGAGCCTTGGTCCGCGGGTAGGGGGCCGGGCCGAAAGTTTCGGGAATAAATCCCGGCCCGGTGACGCCTTTGGCTTCACAGATCGTTTTCGACCGGTGCTTTGCTGGCAAGAGGTCTTGCCAGCACATGAGTCCGGCCGAACTTCTTTTAGCCTTTGGAGTTTGTAATATGCGTCCACCGATCCCCCATGCCATCACATCATTCGTCGCCGCAACCCTGCTCAGTGTCAGTGTGCCCGTGAGCGCGGCGGAAAACACCCGCTTTGAGCGCGGCAGCGAGGTGTACAACCAGCAGTGCGCTGCCTGCCATCAGGCTCAGGGTCAAGGCATACCGGGGTCGTTTCCCCCGCAAAAAAACCACACCGCTCAAATGTACAATGCCACTGACGGTATCGGTGGCCGCCGCTATCTGGGGCATGTGCTGCAGTTCGGCCTGACCGGCCCCATCAAAGTCGACGGCACAAGCTACAACGGCAACATGCCGGCCTGGGGCGGTGCGCTCACTAACCAGCAAATGGCGGATGTGCTGAATTACGTGCTGACGGCGTTCGGCAATGAAAAGCGGGTTGCTGGTGAGTTTCAGCCCTACACCCCTGAAGAAATCGAAGCGATTGCGGGTAAGGACCTGTCCGGCAAGGATGTTTACCAGCTGCGGCAGACCCTGCTGGGCCAATCGCCTGAGCAGTCGCGGACCAAAGCCACTCCCGTGCGGTCGGCGCCCGAACTAAGCCTGGAAAAGTCCATTCGCGACCCTCTGTATGTGGCGGTCCAGAACAGCGGCATCGTGAAAGTCCTACCCTCAAAGCAGGCCTGGCCCGGCGTCGCGGGCGCTCACTACAATGCCCTGAGTCCTGATGGTTCCCGGCTGATGGTGTCCGGCTTCAAAACCGGCAATGTCTACGTTTTGAATACCGCCAGCGGTGAGGTGATGGCCAGCGTACCGATCGGTGAGGTGGCCCAGGGCGTAAAAATCTCACCGGATGGCCGTTACGGCCTCGTCGTGGCGCCGACCCAAGGCGACGTTGCGGTGATCGATATGAATACCCTTGAACTGGTCAGGAAAATTCCAGTGGGCAAGGTACCCCACAACCTCGTTTACAGCGCCGACGGCACACTCGCCTACGTCACGCTGCAGGGCGAAGGCGCGCTGGCGGTAGTGGATATGCGGGCCCTGGAAAAACAGCGTCAGATCCCCACTCCGGGTCTCAAGACGCCTCACAACATTGACATCAGCGCCAACGGTCAACGGCTATGGCTGCGCGACTTTACCGGCAACGTGGGGGTACTGGACCTGGCTAGCGAAACCATGCTGAAAACTTTTAAAGTGGGTAGTGGCCATGGCGGCATCGACGTGGTGCCTGGCGAGCAATACGTCGCAACCGGTGCGATTTCTGCGTCCGTGGTCACTATAATCGACTCCGAGAGCCTTAAAATTGTCAAAAATGTCGACGTGGGCGTTGGCCCCCACGGCGTTCGGGCAAGCCGCGATGGCCAGTTCATTTACGCGTCGGTCACGGCGGATAACCACATTGCCGTTATTGATACCCAGTCCCTCGAGGTGGTCCGCCGGGAGCCGGTTGGAGGCCAGTTCCCCTTCTGGCTCGCGGTACCGGGCAATCCATAAAAAAGTCGGGAATAAAAGGCGACCCGGTGACGTCCTCCAGTGAAGTGACCATAAATAGGTAGCGGGCAACCCCATGCGCAGCACCGGAAGCAGGCAGCAATTCGACACACTGGTACGGCCCTGGCGCTACCGCCTGTACGGTGTTGCGCAACGCCAGGCCCCCTCACAGGAAATGGCGGAGGACTGGACCCAGGAGACCTTGCTCCGGGCCTGGCGGGACTTTGACCAACTGGACGATCACGTGGCGGCCTACGCCTGGCTGCTAAGGATTCTCAACCGGGTGGTTGCCGATGACTATCGGCGGGATGGGCGCCGGCAGCAACTGGCTCCGGTGCTGACCACCGGTGACGCGGTGTTGAATGAGTATCCCTGCAGTGCCCCGGGCCCCTTCGATCAGCTCCTGAAAAACCGGAGCGATGCGCAGGTCATGGCTGCGGTTCACGCCCTGCCGGACAGCTTTCAGCAGGTCATTCTGTTGCGGGACTTTGAGGAGCTGAGCTATCAGGATATCGCACAAATTCTGGACCTGGCACCGGGGACGGTCATGAGTCGCCTGTCACGCGCGCGGCGCCTGCTCGCTAAGCGACTGATCAAGGCAAGCCCGAGGTCCCTGGCTGCCAGCCACACAAAATACACATCGGTGAATTCCCATGAGTGATCTCAAAAACACAGACGCCCACGAATGGTCCGACCTGCACGCCGAAATCCAGGATTGGCTGGCGGGCTATGCCGATGGTGAGTTGGATGAGCATCACACCGCCCTGGTCGAGGCCCATCTTGCTGGATGCGAGACCTGCCAACACGATGTTGAACGTCAGCGAATTCTTTCCGAACGACTGCAGATGATACCCACTCCGGGACTGTCCGCCGATTTTGACGGGCGGCTCGATATCGCCCTTGCGAACGCCCCCGCCGGTGGCAAGCGCCCATCCGGTCGTCGCCGCATGACGAATCTGAAACGCTGGCTGAGCAGCCTTCGCCCGTCGGTTGTGATTGGCAGCGGCGGTTGGGCCGTTGCCCTGGTACTGGCAGCGGTACTGCTGATGCCCAGCCTGACGCCGGATAATATCAACAGGATTCCCATGGTCAGTGACGTGCTGAGCGATTATCAGCGTGTCGCCCTTGAGGAACTGCCTCGCCAGGCCGGCGGCTCGGAAGTGTCTCCGCCATTGCCGTGGGCAAACAGCCGGGTGCTGGCAACCTGGATGACCCGAGTGGGGGGCGAGCCTGCCCAGGCGTACGCCATGCGCCAGGGTAACAGCCTAGTCATCCAGTATCGTATCTCGGAGCGCGTATTCTTCCGGGATCCGGATGTGCGACAGGCGGTGGCCCGAGCCGGCGACTTTCGTACCCGGGCCGATCAGTTGGAGGTGCTCGGGCTACCCATGGAGGACTCGGGATTGCTGGTGGTTGCGCCAGCCGGGAATATGCCGGCGGTAAGCGAAGCCACGACGGGGGGCTCCTGACACGCTGTCAACGGTGATTATTTGACCATGACCTACTACACTGAATCAAAATCAGGTTTGTCACGAATTCATGGCACCGATGACCACCGTCGGCAAGTGTTCTGAACAAACATCAACGAGGGAAAACCATGTCTGTTTTCGATGCGTCTTCAACGTCCCGCCGTGCACCCGAAAGTTCTTTACCGATAAGTCGCCGGCGCCTGCTGCTGGGCTCTGCCGGCGCCATGGCCTCCGTCAGTCTGCTGGGGCTGAGCCCCCTTGCCAGGTCGGAGGAACCCAAAACGCTGCCCGATTACGTGCGCTGGAAAAACGCCAATGACGTGATCGTGCACAGCGCCAACACCATCGAAACCGAGCGCGGCGCCATTGGCAGTGGTGTGGTGACGAACAGTGACAAACTGTATGTCCGTAACAACCTGCCAGCCCCCAATGCTGATGTTGTGGCGGACCGGAACGCTTGGAAAATCACGTTGGAAGGCGTCAATTCGCCCCAGACCCTGACCCTGGGTGAGCTGAAAAAAATGGGTGTTGAGACGGTAACCGCCGTTCTGCAATGCTCGGGCAACGGGCGAGCCTACTTTGAGCACGGCCCGGGCGGAACCCAATGGGGCACCGGCGCGGCAGGCTGCCTGGTGTGGACCGGCGTACCGCTGCGTGACGTTGTGGCCCGGCTCGGCGGAGTAAAGCCGGACATGAACTACATCACCAGCACCGGCGGCGAAACCTTGCCTGCAGGGTTGGACCCGAAAACCATTATGGTGGAGCGCTCCGTTCCGGTGAGGGCACTGGATCAGGCGCTGCTGGCCTGGCAAATGAATGATGAGCCCGTGCCGCTGGCTCATGGCGGCCCACTGCGCATGGTCATTCCGGGTTATTTCGGGGTCAATAACGTGAAATACGTGGAGCGAGTCGCGTTTACCGAGGGGCAGTCGGACGCCAAGATCCAGGCCTCAGGCTATCGCATTCGTCCCATTGGCGAAAAAGGCGCGCCCGGTCAGCCGTCGATGTGGGAGATGCCGGTCAAATCCTGGGTCACCGCCCCGCTGACAACGGCCAGCAAGGGCAGGAATCTGATTTACGGCGTCGCATTCGGCGGCATCAATGCCGTTAACCAGGTGGAGGTGTCGGCCGACGGTGGCGAGACCTGGAAGAGTGCCCGTTTCCTGGGTCCGGACATGGGGCGCTACGCCTGGCGACCGTTTGTGGTGGCGATGGATCTGAGCGCCGGCGACCATCGAATCGTTAGCCGCGCGACGGACACCGAGGGCAACACCCAGCCGCCCACACGCACCGAGAATGAGCGCGGTTACGGCAACGCCAGTTGGAAAGACCATGGCGTGACCGTCACCGTTTCCTGAGTGTATTAACCCTGTGGTGGTCCGTTGGTCGGGCCGCCTGTTCCCTTGATTGAATCAGGATTTTCCATGTCATTACGCACACTGTTGTTGACGATCTTTGCCCTCGCCACTGGCCCTGTATTGGCGGATGAGCAGCTCGAACTGGGTAAGAAAGTGTTCCTGGAGCAGGCACAACCATCCTGCACGGTTTGCCATACGCTGAACGATGCCGGTTCCGCCGGTGAGATCGGCCCCAATCTTGACCAGCTCAAGCCCTCGGCGGAGCAGGTCAGCAACGCGGTGAAGAGTGGCGTTGGCATCATGCCGGCCTTCGGTGACTCACTGTCAGAGCAGCAGATCAGTGCCGTGGCGAAGTACATTGAATCGGTCACCCGAAAATAGTCCTCACGCATGCCGGATGACTCACCGCTATGGGTCAGGGTTCATTCTGTGCCACTCAGCTGAGAACCCTTGACCCTGTATCGGGGTACGGGTGTTAATCTGCGGCTTAATTCACGGACGACAGAGTAGTTCCTTGGAATTTTCAGTTGCTTTGCCTCTGGCCGTCGGCCTCGGGCTACTGGCCTTTATTGAGCCCTGTTCCGTGGGCAGTCACTTATTGTTCATCCGTTACCTCAAGGGGTTATCACAGCGGATGAAGATTGCTCACACACTGCTTTTTGCCCTGACGCGGGCCTCTTTGATGGCCGTGCTTGGCGTGATTGCCGTCTTCGTTGGAACCGCCTTCACCGGGCTGCAGCAAGGCCTGTGGGCTGTGCTCGGGAGTCTTTATGTGGTGGTTGGGCTGCTGTACCTGGGCGGTGGTACATCCTGGTTTATTGCGCTGGTGAACCGTTTTTTGCCACGCATCACCCGCATCCCTGGCGGTCCCGCGTTAGGCGTGGTGTTTGGCTTGAACGTGCCGGCCTGCGCGGCCCCCTTGCTTGCGGTGCTGCTCGGCGACGCCGCTGCCCGGGGTGCAACGGATGGCGCTGTTATCTTCGGCGCTTCGACCCTGATGGTGTTTGGACTGGCGTTTTCCGCCCCACTGCTATTCATTGTTTTTACCGCCCGCGGCCGTCGCTGGCTTGAACACCTCACGCGGCTTGTGGGACGCATGCTACGATGGACCGGTGCCATAATGGTCGTACTGGGCCTCTGGACCTTTTGGCTGGCGCTGGCTTAGGCCTTAAGACCAAGTACATCCTCCCTGTTTTGACAGCTTTCCCTGTTTAACCTGTTTGATATTCCTCGATCACTTGACTCCGTATCTTGGTACGGGGCCTACCCTTGAAACATGACCTCATTTCATCAAGGGGATGCATCATGAATACGGCAGTGACAACCGCTGACGACGATACCCGGCCCTGGAGTCTGGAATCAACGGCGGACCCCGACATTCAACGGGTCAAGGCTCATATCGGTGGACTGCACTGCTCGCTGTGCACGGGCACGATTGAAAGCGCGCTGGGCAAGAAATCCGGCGTGCGTCGGGTTGCGGTGAGTCTGACTCACGAGCAGGCGCTGGTGGAGTTCGACTCTCGGGAGAACACCGCCGAGGCTCTGATGGGTACCTTGCAGCAGATCGGCTACACCCTGAGCGACCCGCGCAAGGTGGAACCGTTCGAACGCCAGGAGCAGGCGCTGGCGATTGAGCGCAATCGGTTTGTCGTCGCCCTGGCCATGAGCCTGGCAGCGGTCGGACTGATCGTTGATTTTACCTCGGCCTGGACCTTCGGGCTTTCCGCGCTGGTTTACGTCAGCCTGGTTCTGTTCGGCTTTGCGGTGTTACGCGGCCAGGGTAGGTCAGCCGCGCTCACGGGCACGGCCCTGTTGGCGGCTGGCGGATTGGCCTTCCTTGCGCTACGCACCGCCGGCGTTTTGGGCGGCTATGAGCCGTTGGCCGTCGGTGCGCTGGCACTGGGTATGGTGTTTGGCGTGGCACGGCAAATGTTGAACATGGCCTTTCAGGCGTTACGCCGTGGCATCCTCAACCAGCACGTACTGGTGGAAATCGGTGCCTTCGCAGGGCTGACCGGGGGCGCCATCGGCCTGATCGCATCGCCCGAAGGTTATCCCACGGCGGCGTTTTTCGCCGTCTCCGTCATGGTACTGACCTATCATCTGTTCTCCGAATGGCTGTCGCTGATCGTCAAGACCCGAAGCTCGCAATCGGTCAAGCGGTTGCTGGACCTGCAGCCGGAGACGGCGCGCGTCGTCACCGAGGACGGTGAGCGTGACATGCTCGCAGACCAGGTTGAGATTGGTATGCGGGTACGTATTAGGCCTGGAGAACGCGTTCCCCTGGACGGCGAGGTGGTTGAAGGCGGTTCGGCCGTGGACGAGTCCCTGATCACGGGCGAGCCGCTACCGGTGGAGAAAACCACTGGCGATACCGTCGTGGGCGGCGCCATCAACGGCTCCGGCACCCTTCTTCTGCAGGTAACGGCCATCGGCAGCGAAAGCTTTCTCCAGCAAGTGATCAGCAGCATTGAGGATGCGCGTGCACTCAAGCCGGGATTGCTACACCTGGTGGATCGCGTACTGCGGATCTATACGCCGGCCGTGCTGATCATATCGGCCCTCGCCTTTGGCTTCTGGTCGGTCGGTCCCGTACTGATTGGCGGCGAGCCGGCCCTCGAACGAGCCGTTTTTGCCGCCCTGACCGTGCTGGTCATGGGTTACCCTTGCGCCGTGGGCATCTCAGCACCCCTATCCATCGTACGTGGCGCAGGAGAAGCCGCGGACAAGGGCGTACTGATGCGCACCGGCGAGGCTTTTCAGGCCCTGCGTAAAGTGAACAAGGTGGTGTTCGACAAGACCGGCACTCTCACCGAGGGTCGCCCCGCCGTACGCTCTCTGTACAGCGTGGATGGCGACGACAATGCGCTGCTAGCGCTGGCTGCAGCCGTGGAAGCGGCCTCGGAGCACCCATTGGGGCGGGCCGTGGTTGAAGCCGCACTCGAAAGGAATGTGGATTTCCCCGAGATCGCCGATTTTCAGGCCCAGTCCGGCCGTGGTGTCACCGCGCACGTGGATGGCACGCAGGTGCTGGTGGGCAGCCCGCGGTTCGCCGAAGCGTCCGGCGTGGAGATGACATCCGTTGCCGATGCCGTGGAAGCGGACGAGGCGCAGGGCCATACGGTAATCGTGGTGGCCCGCGACGGCACTTTGTTGGGCACCATCGCACTCGGTGACGCTCTGCGACCCGATGCCGCCGACACCATAGCCAGCTTGCAGTCGATGGGCATCCGCACCGCCCTGTTGACGGGCGATAACGAACGCACCGCCCGCCACATCGCGCAACAGGCCGGTATCGATGAAGTGCATGCCGGCGTGCTGCCCGAACAGAAGGCAGACCAACTGCGAACGATGCAGCAAAGCCAGCGAGTTGCCATGGTCGGCGACGGCATCAACGACGCCCCCGCCCTGATGCAGGCGGACGTGGGTATTGCCATGGGTGGCGGCACGGACATCGCCATTGACGCCGCCGACATTATCATCCTAAACAGCCGGGTGGACGCCGTGGTGACGGCAATACACATCAGCCGCTGGGGTTATCGCAAAATGCTCCAGAACGTCAGCCTGGCATTTCTGTTCAACGGTATCGGCATTCCGCTGGCCAGCACGGGGCTGATTTACCCGGTCTGGGCGATGGTGGCTATGGCAGCCAGCGTGACAGCCATTTTCATTAATTCACTGTGGCAACGCCCGGCCCTGTTTTTCGACACGGTCGCGAGTGTGAATAATTGACCAACTCGTTTGTAAGCTGCCCCCTGAAAAGAGGATTCGTCATGTTTAAAAAAGGGTTCCTGATGTTAGCGGCGTTGGCATTCAGCGTTGCCGCGCTGGCCGCCGACAAACACTACGTATTGGGCGTGGACGGCCTGGCCTGTCCCTTCTGTGCCTATGGCATTGAGAAACGTCTGAATAAAGTGGATGGCGTCACCGGCGTGGAGGTGGACGTCGGAAAAAGTACGGTGCGTGTCACCCTTCAGGAAGGCAGGACTTTCTCTGAGGAGCGGGCACGTCAGGCTGTCGAGGAGGCCGGCTTCACGCTGCGCTCCTACTCAGAGGCCGAAGGTGAAACGGGAGGCAGCGATGCGAAATAACAACCAGTCAATCGGCTTGCCCCTGCTGGTCGGTGCCCTGGTACTGACCGGTGTGCCTTCGGCACAAGCCGCACCCAACACCTTTAACACGGCTCTGCCCGTGCCCCAGGGTGAAACCATCTGGCGGGAGCAACTGGTCTCGCGGGAGCGTTCCGACGGTGGCCCCTTGGATCGTGAGGTCTCGGTCCAGGCTCCGGGCAGCGTACTCGGTTATGGCATTACCTCGAAGCTCGCGGTGTTCGGCGTTGTCCCTTACTTTTTCAACAAGGAACTGGACGTCACCACGCCCATGGGCCGGATTGAGCGCGATACCGGCGGCATCGGCGACGTCTCGCTGTTCGGGCGTTACAGGAGTTTGAAGTCCAACGGAACGAAAACGTACGGTAAGGACGCTCTCATAGCGGTGTAGGAATGGCCGCCGAGACTGTCAATGTATTCGGTGAGTATTACTCTGGGTGACAATGGCCAGCGATCTTGTTCGAGATGACTACCTCCGATAAGATAACGCATATCAGGAGATGGCATGCCTCCTTAAACCGCCACTGCACGTTCGCAGTGGCTGATGATGCCTACGCAGGGTCCCGGTTCGGGCGCGTAGGTTATTGCCGTTTCGCCTGTCCGGGTATTGTTTCATGTAATGCTTCAGGACAGGATCTTTACTGATGTACTCTATTCTCGCAATCTGCGCTGGTGCCTCGGGCGGGGCCTTATCCCGCTGGCTACTCGGCCTGCAACTCAACGCCCTGTTTCCCACCATCCCTCCCGGCACGCTGGCCGCAAATCTGTTAGGCGGTCTCTTTATCGGCGTGGCTTTGAGCTTTTTCAGTGCACAGGGCTCGGTGGCACCGGAGTGGCGACTGTTCATTATCACCGGGTTTCTTGGTGGGTTTACTACCTTTTCGACGTTTTCCGCTGAAATTATTACCTTGCTACAACAGGGCCGGTTTGCCTGGGCAGCCGGCGCAGTATCCGTTCACGTACTGGGGTCATTGCTCATGACGATTCTGGGTATGTTTACGGTCGGTTGGATTCGTAGTCTGTAATGGTCTCTGTCGGACGGCGGTTCCTTATTCAAGCAGAAAAGTTCATAGACATTTCCTTTTTTAGGAGAACTAGGATGAAAGGTTATCAACTGACGTTCTTTACCCAGCAAAACCGCCATCACCGTGGCAAGCACGTTTGTGATTGGCTGATCGACTCTGCCCGGGAGCTGGGTGTGCGCGGCGGGACCGTGCTCGCCGCAACTGAGGGTTTTGGTCATAACGGCAAAATGCACTCCAGCCATTTTTTTGAGCTTGCCGATCAGCCAGAAGAAATCACGATGGTAGTGACTGAGGACGAGGCAGAGCGGCTGCTCAAACGTTTGCTCGCGGACCAGTTGCACATCTTCTATGTGAAGATTCCGGTCGAATTCGGCACCCTTGGAGAGTCGGACTGAATGACTAACGACATCAACGAGGCCGGCGCAGCTGAAAAAGCCACCAGGCCGAAAGGCTGGCTGAATCGAACTGTCGTCGGTGCCGGGATCACCAGCGCACTGGGCGACTTCTGCTAGGTCGCGATGTCCTACCCGGTCGGCGCTATGGCGGATCGCCTCGGCCATCTCCCCATGCTGGTCGGCGGGTATGTGCTGGGAACGCTCACGGCCGTTTTGACAGCACTGGCCTTCTGGCTTTCGGTAGACAGCGTGCCGCTGCTCGTCGTCATCTTCTTCGTCGCTGGCTTGTACGTCACTGTCGAGGAAGCGTTGGAGTCCACGGTGGCAGCCGAAATGGTGCAGGCCGACACCCTGATGATCAGCTATGGTGCGCTGGGGACGGTCAACGGGACGGCCAAGTTCGTCTCCAGCGCCACGATCGGTTTGGTGTGGACCGCAGTCTCGCCGACTCTCGGCTTTGGCTTGGCGGCCCTGCTGATGGCGGCCGGGACATTGGCTATGCTCCGCGTCCGTAATGCGTAGCGTATAGAAACACTTACTATGACAATAAAACTGGTTTCGAACGCCAAGCAATGGGCACGAACCATCAAGCGTGACGTACACGCGGTCTGGCTTTCCGCTCGTGATCCCCGCACCCCGTGGTTCGCAAAGGCGCTTGCGATGGTTGTCGCGGCCTATGCTGTCTCGCCCATCGACTTGATCCCCGACTTCATTCCCGTGCTCGGCTACGTGGATGACATCATCATCGTGCCGCTCGGAATCATGCTGGTCGTGAGGCTTATCCCGCCAGAGGTAATAAGCGAGCACCGAGAAACCGCCGCCAAAGCCACCGAGCGTCCGGTAAGCCGCATGGCAGCGGGGGTATTTATCACCCTATGGATCGTCTGTGCAGCCCTTCTAAGCGCCATCTACTTGTGATTAATTATAAACACCGGGAGGGCGAGTTGTACTTGGCGGATGACGCTGGCCACTGCCCAATTCTGGGGGCCGCGCACGCTCTCCAAGAATTTACCCCGGAGAACACCATCCAGGCCAGCACATACAATGGTGACCGCATAATTGTTGCTCACCTTCGTCCTCCGTTACCCAGCATTGAAGTGTGAGCCATGATAAATTATCCGAGTGTCATACATGACGCTATTGCGCATCTCATTTGAGATACGGTCAAGCTGTGGCCATTAGAAAATGGGTATCCGGATTAATTGGTTGACGATCCCTGTAGGCCCACCGATATCTTAATTTTCCCAGAAGGTTGATAGATCGACACCGAAGTTCTTCTCGGGCTCGGGTAGACCCATGCCGTAGGTCATGGTGGCCTTGCCCAGGAAGGGGGATTCCTTGGTCTGCGGCACCTTCTTCTTGTGCTTGGTGGTGTAGAGCATCCGGGCCCGCATCACCTCGAATGAGTAGCCCCGGCCATCGCGGTTCTTGTCCTTGGCCAGCCGGTTGATCGACTCCGTGAAGGCATTGGTGACTGGGATGTCGTCAATCCAGGCAGCCAGCGCCTGCTCAGCATCTCGCCGGCTGGCACAGTCCCAGATGTGGTAGAACCGCTCCTTGTGCTCGTAGGCTGCCAGGAGCTGGGGGAAGGCCCCCATTCAGGTTTCCATGATGAGACGTTCGCGGTCGGAGACGTCGTGAGCCCGCTTCAGCAAGATCTTCCGGTCACCCTTGAGGGTTCGGCGTTGGTTGGCCTTCAGCTCCTTCCTGAGCCCCTTGCGGACCTTCTCCAGGGCTTCGTTGGCCATACGCACAACATGGAACTTATCGACCACGATGCGGGCCTGTGGCAGCGCCGCCTGGACGGCACGGCGATATGGCTTCCACATGTCCATGCTGACGATCTCGATCTTGTCGCGCTCGGTCATGCTCATGAGCCGCTTCGTCACTGCCTCCTGCTGACGACCGGGCAGCAGGTCTAACAAGGTACGCTCCTCCAGGTTGGTCAGGATGCAGAGGTAGCGGCGGTTCAGGTACAGCTCGTCGATACCTAGGTAGCGGGGTGTCTCGAAGCGGTGCGCACTTGCGGTACCTCGCAGACTTCGCCAGGTTGCCGATCCAGGCACCGGAACCCCCCAGGGCGATCAGGGCCAAGGTGCCCAGACAACAGGCCGACGCGAGCAGGCTGCAACCCCGCCTGCGATTAACGACTCGCGACCGGATTGTGACTCGGAATTCAACTCTGATATTGCAATTACACCTTCTACGGCCTTGTTCGATAGGTTAAGCTTGAAGCCGTAGTCAACTACGGAGTCAAGGCAAATGCCGGATGAAATGAACTCATTGACCATCGGGGGGCTGGCTAAGGCGGCGAACGTCTCAGTTGAGACCATCCGCTACTACCAGCGACGTGGGTTAATACCTGAGCCCCAGCGTCCTCTCGGGGGTATTCGACGCTACGGTCCCAGCGATATCGGCAGGTTGAGCTTTGTGAAAACATCGCAGCAGTTAGGCTTCAATCTCGATGAGGTCAGCGACCTGCTCCGACTCGAAGACGGCACCCACTGCCAGGAAGCCAGCACTCTCGCGGAGCGCAAGTTGCACGACGTACGTGGGAAGATCGAAAAGCTACAGCAAATTGAGGTTTTACTGAGCGCCATGGTTGATCGGTGCTGCGCCCAAGAGGGCAATATCTCGTGCCCCTTAATTGCGTCATTACATGAAGGGGTTGGGCGAAAATTTTGTACCTACCCTAGCCAGAGTGGGCCCCCTGCCAAACCTCAGTGACAAAGGGCAACCCCGCAGGCCCTCAGAATGTCCAGTGTGACCAGCAGAGTACGGCGGGGAAGTTTTTGGGCAACAGCCCCAAACTGAGGTGCTATTAGGGCGTAGGCAGTCATCTTCAGGACCAGCGCAATGCCGAGCACCTGGCCCGCACTGCCGCCCGTCAGTCATGGGCCAGCGGCGCCAGCGCCACCGTCGTTAGCCCGGTCCCTGCCAGAGCGATTAGCTGGGCACTAGAAAGGCGTTGGTAGGTGTGAATGCTCAGTGGGGGGGGGGGGGAAGATGCTCAATGGCCATAGCTCGAATCAGTCTGCGGTGTGGTGTAACGATTCAATAAATCGGGGAACCGGCGATCTATGACCGAATAATCCCGTAACGTAAAGCGAGCGTGGCGTTCACAAAATAACGGGCGGTTCCTTTGGTCTTGACGAATTGCTGCCTACTATAAGCAATGCCCCCCTCAAGAGCGAAAGTACTGTGGGCTAATGCCTTTCACTGGAACCCCATAGCGAAGGACTGCGTATGAGTAGCCTCCATGAAACCGCCTATCCGCGATTGAAGGCGGTGGTCTCGGATCAAGAACTGGCAGAAATTTATACACCCTCTACCCAGGAACGATCCTTTGCCCGAAAGCACGGTCGAACTCCGGCTGCTCGTGGCGCCCTACTCATTCTCCTGAAAACAGTGCAGCGTCTGGGCTACTTTGTCCATCTCAAAGCCGTTCCCCAATCCATTACAACGCACATTCTGGCGTGCGACGACCTTTCACATCTCGCATTGAGCCAGCTCAGGGTCTACGACCGCAATGGCGGCGCCCGTCAGCGGATGCTGGAGACGGTTCGTCAACAGGTGGGCATCAAGGCGTTCACCGTTGAAGGCAAGGCAATTGTACGGGAACTAGCGCGTGAAGCGGCCACCACCAAGCAGGACCTGGCGGACATCATCAATGTGGTGATTGAAGAGCTGGTGCGCCAGCGTTTTGAGTTACCGGGTTTTTCAACGTTGCAACGGACCGCGCGTCAGGCTCGCAGCACGGTCAACACCGGTTACTTTCGGACGCTCAATGTGGGTTTGACAGCGCATCAAAAAAACGAATTTGACCAGTTGCTGCAAGTGCCGGATGATTCCCCTCATACCAGTTGGCATAAGTTGAAACAGGAACCCAAAAAGCCGACCAATACGGAAGTGAAGAAGTATCTTCAGCACCTGGAATGGCTTCAGGGTTGGTGTCAACAATTGCCCGCTGTTGATCACATTCCCGCCGCCAAATATCACCACTTCATACTGGAAGCACGAGCGCTGGGCGCGGCCAACATCAAGGCCATGCAAAGCACCAAACGCTACGCTTTGATGGTTCTGCTGGTCCATGCCCAATTGCGTCGCGCGATGGACGATGCGGTCGACATCTTTGTTCGCAAGATGCGCAACATCAAAACCAAGGCAGAAGCCAACCTGAACCAGTATCACCTGGATCACATGAAACGCATGGACAGGCTGGTGGCTCAACTGCGTGACGTACTGACCGCCGTCCAGGAAGCGCCAACGGACTCCGAGCGAGGTGCCCGAGTGGCGGCTGCCATCCAGAGCGATCCTGATGAATTACTGGCAGAGTGTGAGGAACACATGGCCTATGCTGGCAATAACTTCATCCCGTTCATGCTGCAACCCTACCGCCCGTTACGCCCCCTGTTATTCAATTGCCTTGAACTACTGGATCTGGCGGCAACCAGCCACGATCAATCTTTGATTGAGGCGATTGCGACTCTGAAAAAGCACCGGCACAGCCGTAAGGAATGCCTTGTCCTCAGTAGTCAACCCGTCGACGTGTCCTGGCTACCGGAGCGTTGGCGCCGTTTGGTATTGGGGACCGGGCCAAGCCAGCTGCCCCCCGGGATGGTCTACCGGAAGTATTTCGAGCTGGGCGTACTGACACAGGTGAAGCGTGAACTGATTTCCGGCGATCTCGCGGTCGCGAATAGCGACCAGTACAGTGACTACCGCGATCAGCTGGTGGATTGGAGTGTCTATGATGCCCAGATAGCGGACTACAGTGCGATGATTGATATCGAATCCGACCCAGCCGCTTTTGTGGTACAAGCCCACTCCCGGTTGAGCGAAACGGCCGACCGCATTGACCGTGGCTTCCCGGAGAATGAATACGCCGTCTTCCATGGTGAAGATCTGGTGATCCGGAAGCACCGCCGTAGAGCGCCTCCGGATGGGTTAGCTGAGATTGATAAGCAGTTATCCCAAAATATGCCCGAAAAGAACATTCTCGACATCCTGGTGGAAGCCGAAAAATGGCTGGGCCTCCACAAACGCTTTGGGCCACTTTCCGGATTTGAGGGCAAGCTGGACGACCCCCGTACCCGCTTTGTTTCGACCTTATTTTGCTATGGCTGCAATCTCGGGCCAACTCAGACCGCGCGATCCATCACGACGCTTAATCGCCGGCAGGTGTCCTGGCTCAACCTGCGGCACGTCACCGAAGAGCGCCTGGAGCAGGCGATTGTACAGGTTATCAATGCCTACAACCGCTACCGGCTGCCGCGACACTGGGGAACTGGCCAGCGGGCCGCCGCCGATGGCACAAAATGGAACCTGTACGAACAGAATCTGCTATCGGAATACCACATACGGTACGGTGGCTATGGCGGGGTGGGCTACTACCACGTCTCGGACAAATACATCGCGCTGTTCAGCCACTTCATTCCTTGCGGCGTTTATGAGGCCATTTACATCCTTGATGGACTGATCAAAAACGACTCCGATATCCAGCCTGACACCTTGCATGGCGATACTCAGGCGCAAAGTGCGCCCGTCTTCGGGTTGGCTTACCTGCTGGGTATCAACCTGATGCCCCGCATCCGGAATCTGAAGCAGCTGGTGTTCTACAAGTCTGACAAACGCCAACGGTATGAGCACATCAATGCTTTGTTCAGCGAGACTATCAACTGGAAACTGATTGAAACCCATGTGCCGGACATGCTCCGGGTGGCGCTATCGATTAAGGCTGGAAAAATCGCACCGTCTACGGTACTGCGACGTTTAGGTACCGCAAGCCTCAAGAACAAACTCTACTTTGCTTTCCGGGAACTGGGGAGGGTCGTTCGGACAACCTTTCTTCTGGACTACATTGGCAGCGTGGAGTTGCGGCGAACCATTCATGCGGAGACGAACAAAACGGAAGAGTTCAACCAGTTCGTGAAATGGCTGTTCTTCGGCGGCGAGGGGGTGATCGCCGAGAATATCCGTCACGAGCAACGGAAGGTGATCAAATATAACCACTTGGTGGCCAACCTGGTCATTCTTCACAATGTGGAGTCGATGACGTTAACCCTTAAAGATCTCAAAGAGCGCGGTCATCATATTGATCACGATATTCTCAAAGGGCTGGCCCCATACCGCACGGACCATATCAACCGATTTGGCGATTATACGCTTGATTTTGATCGGCAGGTTTCACCCATGAGCTACAACGCCAAAATAATTTAAATACAATAGGTTAAGGCAAATTTTGGAGGATTGCGTCAGAATCGTTGCCGACCCTCAAATTGCTCGCCGCCCAGTTGAGCCTGAAGTGAGTCCAGCGTCGGCATTTCCTCACGCCAGGGCAGGCACCAGGTCGCTCAGATATTGAGCAAAATCGCCCTGCCCTGAAAATCAGCCAGTGTCAGGGGCTCGCCGTCCTATTAGTTAGTTAGCTCTATGCTATTTCCCTACCCAAGGAGTAATCATTAGGCCAGTGAGGTTGCTCCTCCATATAGACCTGACATCAACCAGATAATCCGCTGTAGTGAGGGGTTGGTTGCGGCCTTGTGTTACGAACCAATCAACCAAAAAATCCGGGTACCCGTTTATCCCATGCAGCTGGCAACCTGGCTAGAAAGCGGACTTGTAATGGCACTGCATTGCTTCAAATGGTCAGTAGCTTGGCCGAACTGATTGATTCTCGCCGATGCTGAATGCCTATTGACAGTTGTCAATGCCATTCCAAAAGAGGGCATCAAAATATAGAAGGGTAACCTCATGTTCTAAAATAAATTTTTGACTAAACATTGCGTATTGATAAGACATAAGACATGGGAAAAGCGCCGGGCTAGGGAAGCCAGCAGAAACAGTAGAGGAAAAAAAGGGCAGCTCAATACCGGAGCCGCCCACAGGGCCTAGAATGGTAACCGCGCTCATATCAGATAACCTTGATAAATACTGTACGTGCATACAGTAAACGAAATTACCGAATCAGGGTCAAAGGAAAAGTGTAACCAGCAGACAGGCGGGAATGATCATGTGCGGACGCTTCACCCAATATCAAGCTCAGGTGCGCTATCTTGAGCGGCTGAACTGGCAAGCTCCACTGTCTTTCGAGCCCAGTAACGAACCGATAGACCGCTACAACATCGCACCCACCACCCACGTGCAGCTGCTGCACCTGGATGAAGACGGCCTGCGCATGAGTGCAGTGCCCTGGGGCTACGCGCCACATTGGGCCCGGGGCAAAGGTAAGCGCCCGCCGGCGATCAACGCGAGATTGGAAACTGCCGTCACCAGTAAATACTGGTCGACCCCCTGGAAGAATGGCCGTTGCCTGGTGCCGGCAGATGGCTGGTATGAATGGGTCAAGGTTCCGGACGACTCAAAGCGCAAACAGCCCTACTACATCAAGCTGAAATCGGATGAGCCCATGTTCTACGCAGCCATAGGCCAGTTCCCCCGCGATGCGGAGAGCGAACCAGGTGATTTGGACGGCTTTGCGATCGTCACCACCGCGAGCGATAAAGGCATGGTCGACATTCACGACCGCGCACCTGTAGTGCTGCCGCCGGATGTAGCCAGGGAGTGGTTGGAGAGTGGCATGGCACCGGAATGCGCAGAGGATCTGGCCAGACATCATGCGGAACAAACAGAATCGTTTGAGTGGTATGAGGTGGGGAAGGATGTGGGGAATGTGAAGAATAAAGGACCTGGACTAATTGAGTCCATAGAGCGACCTGCAATGTCACGCTAGTCTGTCACGTCACCATTAAATACCTTCGCTTCAGTCCGTTGTTAGACTAGCCCGACCACCAGGTGTAACGAGCCACCGCCTTCTGGCGAGAATGGGAACAAAGGTGGAGTTTTAAGGGAAATGGTACTTGGGAAAACGTACGCTGCGCCAACAGCACATGTGCTCCCCATGCTTACCCCAAAGGGCATCGAGCCAAACGGATCCAGCACCGGCCGGCAGAGACTCCCGCTGGCCGGCGTCTTTGAGACATGGTTCGCAGACAGGGCCACGGCTACTTGCGATCATGGCCTTTTTTGAAAAGGAATTCCCATGCTCATACTCACACGGGACGTAGGCGAGGCAATCAACATCGGCGATAACATCGGGTATACGGATTTAATGGTTGATGGGGCACCTTCACCCCATCAATCTGATACCACCCTCAGATGGTTGATAGATCGACTCCGTAGTTGAGTTCCTCTGCGAAGTCCGGCAGTCCGTAACCGATGGTTTTCTTGTAGAAAGGAGAGACCTTCGCAGTCGGTGCCTTCTTCTTGTGCTTCGTGGTG
>NZ_RKKU01000032.1 GCF_003797945.1 Pseudomonas neustonica | reverse complement strand
GCTGGCGAGATAGCGCGATGGCTTCGCGCTTGAATTCAGGGCTGTATTTTCTGCGTTTGGACATGAACACTCCTTTGGCACATTGTGCCTCTTTTCAAGAGTGTCCGCAGTAACGGGGTAGAACCCGCTTCAAGCTTCCAGCTTCAAGCTTCCAGCTTAAAGCTAACTCAACCCAAACCCGCTTAGCTCTCACTCCAGTGCCGGTAGTTGTGTGCTCAGCCCGCAGGCCGCGCTGGTTTTGCTTCCAGCTTCTGGCTTCAAGCTTAAAGCTAACTCCCACCCAAACCCGCTTAGCTGTTACTCCAGCGCCGGTAGTTGTGTGCTCAGCCCGCAGGCCGCACTGGTTTTGCTTCCAGCTTCTAGCTTCTAGCTTCAAGCTAACTCCCACCCAAACCCGCTTAGCTCTCACTCCAGAGCCGGTAGTCGTGTGCTAAGCCCCCAGGCCGCACTGGTTTTGCTTCCAGCTTCCAGCTTCCAGCTTAAAGCTAACTCAACCCAAACCCGCTTAGCTCTCACTCCAGCGCCGGTAGTTGTGTGCTCAGCCCGCAGGCCGCGCTGGTTTTGCTTCCAGCTTCTGGCTTCAAGCTTAAAGCTAACTCCCACCCAAACCCGCTTAGCTGTTACTCCAGTGCCGGTAGTTGTGTGCTCAGCCCGCAGGCCGCGCTGGTTTTGCTTCCAGCTTCTAGCTTCCAGCCCCGAGCTAGCTCAACTAAAGCTTGACTAGCTAATCCCGGCCATCATCCTGTTAACGCTTGCAGCTTGCAGCTTGCAGCTTGCAGCTTGCAGCTTGCAGCTTGCAGCTTGCTCGCGCTTATCAGGCTGTTCAAACCTAGTCAAGCATGGTAAAACCGTGTAAAACGAAGCTACTCGCTTGATAAAAAAGGGAAAACCATGACAAAGTCGGAGTTGATCGAGCGCATTGTCGAGCAACAGGGGCAGTTGTCGGCAAAGGACGTTGAGCTTGCGATCAAAACCATGCTGGAGCATATGTCACAGGCACTTGCTACCGGGGAGCGTATTGAGATTCGGGGGTTTGGCAGCTTTTCATTGCACTATCGTGCACCGCGGGTGGGGCGTAACCCGAAAACCGGTGATGCGGTTGAGCTGGAAGGTAAGTTCGTACCGCACTTCAAGCCTGGCAAAGAGTTGCGTGACCGGGTTAACGAGTCGCTGGAAAACAGCTGATCCGGTGTATTAGTCTCGCTGGCCTGCGTTATACTTCGTCCTACACAAATGGATGCGGAGTAGTGTTGCATGCTATGGCTAAAGCGCGCGTTGCTGATCGTTATATTGCTGCTGGTGGCACTGGCGACAATGGACTTCATGCTGGAAAACCAGCAAACCACTACACTGCAATTCCTGGAAATTCAGTCGCCTGAATTGCCCCTGTCTATCTACATCGTTTTTTCCTTTATCCTCGGTAGTATCCTCGGCGTCTTCATTGGCTGGCTGATCACCACTCGGCTGCGTTTGAAGCTGATGATGCAAAGCAACGAGTTGAATCGTTACCGCAAAGAAGTCGATAAGCTGCGCACCCAAGCTGTCAAAGGCTGATCATATGCAGGAACTGTTGTTCCTCGCCTTGTTTGTGGCGGCGTTGGCTATCGGCTGGTTTCTCGGTAGGCGTGAAGCTATCAAGGTCGGCTTTATGTTGCAGCCACACGGAAGCGCGATAGACCGCCATTATTTTATCGGTCTCAATTACCTCCTGAACGAGCAGCCTGACGAGGCTATCGAAACCTTTATCCGCGCCTTGGAAGTCAATCCGGAAACGGTAGAGACCCATATCGCTATCGGTAAGCTGTTTTGTCAGCGTGGTGATGTGGAGCGGGCGATCAAGGTACACCAGAACCTGCTGGCTCGGCCCAATCTAACCGCTCAGCAAGCAGACCGGGTGCAGCTTGAGCTGGCCCGTGACTACCTGGCTGTTGGCATGCATAACCGTGCTGAACGCCTTCTTGATGAGCTGGGTGGCTCTTCATCGGGTCTGCGAGGTGAAGCCCTGGGTGATCTGGTTACTGTCTACGAGCAGCAGCGTGAGTGGTCACAGGCTATCGAGATCGGTGTGCGCCTGTTACGCGAGCGGCCCGGTTTTGCAGTAACTCAGGCCCATTATTACTGCGAGATTGCCGGGGACGCGCTGCAGCGCGGCGATATAAGCGGCGCCCAGCGGTATTTGCAGTCAGCATTGAAGGTGGACTCGGCCAATACTCGGGCCATGTTGATGCTGGCTGAACTGGAAGCACGGCAAGGTAATACACGTGCTCTACTTAAATTGTTGCAGCGGGTAGCCATCGAGTCACCAGACTTTGTTCCGCAAATCTTGCCGCTGGCCAGGCGCTGCGCCGATAATGGCGACCTTGATCTTGCGGCCTATCTGGACAAGGTGCTTGAGCGCGCTGAACCGCCGATGCTGGAGACAGTGTTGGCGCGTAGCGAGCAGCTTGCGCTGCAAGAGGGGCCTGCCAGTGCGCAACGCTTTCTTATGGTGTGGGTGCAACAACAACCCTCTATTGGTGGCGTGCTTGGGTTAGTAAAGCTGCAGTTAAAAGGCGCTGAGTCGATAGAACAGGGCGATCTGCAGGTGTTGGAGAGCCTATTGGCATCGTTACAGCAGCAGCGCCCTCGTTACCGCTGCGAGTCATGCGGTTTTGCCGGTCAAAAGCTGTATTGGCAGTGTCCAACTTGTCATGGTTGGTCTACGATCCAGCCATTGAAGGGCTACGAGGCCGTTTAAGTTTTAATGTGTGATTGTTGAAAACAGGATGGAATGTATGTCGAGCACTAGCCCTATCATCGTCGCGCTGGATTTTCCTGATGCGCCTGCAGCGATGCGCATGGCCGACCAGTTGGATCCGGCTCGCTGTCGGGTCAAGGTGGGTAAGGAGTTGTTTACCAGTAGCGGGCCAGCCGTAGTTGAAGCGCTGCAGTACAAGGGCTTTGAAGTGTTTCTTGATCTCAAGTTTCATGACATTCCCAACACCACAGCCAGCGCGGTTCAGGCTGCTGCAGAGCTGGGTGTATGGATGGTGAACGTGCACGCCGGCGGTGGCAGACGGATGATGGAAGCCTGCCGCGATATTCTGGAGCGGCGCAGTAATCGTCCTTTGTTGACGGCGGTGACCATTCTGACCAGTCTGGAGCAGGAAGACTTGCAGGAAGTAGGCATAGATATTGAGCCTATGGTGCAGGTGCAGCGTCTGGCACGGTTGACCCAGGAGTGCGGACTGGACGGTGTGGTTTGTTCGGCGCGCGAGGCCAAGGCATTGCGCAATGCGCTAGGTGACAACTTCCTGCTGGTTACTCCGGGTATTCGACCTGCGGAAAGCAGTGCAGACGATCAGAAACGCATCGTCACGCCATCACAGGCGCTGGAGAACGGGAGTAGCTATCTCGTGGTGGGAAGGCCAATCACCAAGGCGGAAAAGCCGGAGCAGGCGCTGGAGGCTATCCTGGCTACGCTTTGAGTCGCCACTAGTCAGTCAGCCAATAAAAAACGCCGCATCATGCGGCGTTTTTTATTGGCTCAGAGAAGGCCTAAAGCGGTATTACTCACCAATCTGTGATTGCTGGTAGTTCTCCAGACCGACCTTGTCGATCAGGTTAAGCTGGGTTTCCAGCCAGTCTACATGCTCTTCTTCTGATTCGAGGATGTCCTCAAGCAGTTCGCGGCTGCCGTAGTCACCTGCCTCTTCGCAGTAAGCGATAGCGTTCTTGAGGTCGGGGATGCCTTTCATTTCCAGCTTGAGGTCGCATTCCAGTATTTCGCGGGTGTTTTCACCGATCATCAAGCGCCCCAAATCCTGCAGGTTCGGCAGGCCTTCGAGAAAAAGAATGCGTTTGATGAGCACATCTGCATGCTTCATCTCATCGATTGATTCGTGGTACTCGTGTTCGCCAAGCTTGTTCAATCCCCAGTCCTGCAGCATGCGTGCGTGCAGAAAATACTGATTGATAGCGACCAGTTCATTGGCAAGGATGGTATTGAGATGCTGGATGACTTTCTTGTCGCCTTTCATGCGTTGGGCCCTCGAAAACAGTTAGTTCTCAAGTGTGGTCCGCCGGCTGACTTCTGTCAAATATAAGTGCTTGAAAAGAAAGGGATTAAAAATGATTATCAGTCTGTATTAGCGGCGCTGGATCAGGCTGCGACAAATTGCGCATTGGGTAGCGCGCCCGCCTGATTGCTGGTCATGCTTTCCAGCAGAATGGACTTGCAGTCACGTGCGCACTTACCGCATTGGGTAGCCACATCCAGGTCGGCACGAAGGTCGCGCATGGAACAGGCACCCTGGTTAATGGCGTCCTTGATCTGGTTGTCAGTAATACCCTTGCAGAGGCAAACGTACATGCAGGCTCTCCAATCAATCAATGGCTTTAGCAGCTGATGGGTTGCATCGTAATGCTAATGAGAATGATTGTCAAAGTATATGGTCGTCTTATTTTCCCTGGCTGCAGTCGAGTGCCTGAAGGTCCTCCTGCAGCGCATTGAGTCGTGAGACAAAGTGCGCTCGCTGTTCTGCCGTTGAGGCTCGCATGACCTGCACCATTAACTGAATCAGAGCCTGTTTTGAGCGTGGTTCCTGCTCGCGGTAGGCGGGGGTCTGTAATGCTCGGTAGTCGACCAGCAGCTGATAAATCCGCTGGCTGAAATCGCTTTGCTGCCGCGTAGGCAACTCCTGAATCAGGAGCCCTTGCCAGGCGCGACGGTTATCGAGCCATATTTTATTATTGCCATCACGATTAGCCGCCCATCGTTCAATGGCTGCGGACTGAGATGCATTGAGTCCTCCCAGCCAGGTTTCCAGCTGGTTGCTGATCTTGTCTACGCTTTCGGCCCGTCGTTCTTCTGCTGGTGGGTAAACCAGCTCTGCATATTTTTCGTCCAGCTCCCTGGCCATGTTTTGGCTGAGTTCCTGCACCTGCTGGTGATCCAGGCGGCGCAGTAAGCCGCTCATAAGGGGCGCTGAGCGTGCCAGCAAGCGGTCGGCTGCCTCCTGTGCGCGGCGGGCATCGGCTTCAAGTAGCGCTGCATCAAGCTGTGGGCTGAGCAAATGATTACCGGCTATCGCCAAGGCCTCGCGGTAGCGCGGTATTTCCTGCTGGCAATGCCATTGCAGAGCAACATCAAGTTGATTATCGAACCAGGCTTGTTGCTCGCCATTAAGATCGACCAGTTGATTGACCTTGCGGCTGATCAGCCAGTCGAGGTTTCGATACGCCAGCTGGGTAGCGCTGCAGCCGTTGAGAACGGCAAGGCACAACAAGATAGTAGCTACTCGAAGTAGCATGGCGGTTTGGCGCTGATTGCTATCTTGCTGTGGTTTCATCAACGTCCTGTCAGTTGAGTATGCCGTTGATCACGGCCTCGATGAGGCCGGTGGCAGATCGTACCAGCACAGCGTTGTCACCAACCTGTCGCCAATCATAGCCGCTGTAGCTGGGTAACAGTCGACTCAGTCTTGGATCAAGTCGTTTGGCGATACCGGGTGGCAGCGCTTTACCCCGTTCCAGGTTTCTTTGGATTCCTGGCGGCAGTCTATCTACCTGGCCAGCGTACCGGCTGTTGTCACGGAAAATATCACGAATCAACTGGCTGTCGATGTTGATGCGCGTGTCTGCTTGACTGCGTGGGTCCGGTTGGTGGCCCTGACCTGTCTCGTTGTGTGGTTTGGCTTGCAGCGCGGGCGCGAGTGTCAGTATTGCCATGCTGGCGGCAATTATCAGGTGTCTGGATGCCTTCATTGTTGGGTGCTCCTGCACTGTATTGATTATTGACGTTATCAGTACTTGGAGTGACCTGTCGCGCGTAGGTTCAACGGCTGGCGGAGCTTGGCTCACGCACGGTGAGCATCCACAGCAGGCTCCAGATCAGCGCGATAGCACCAAGCCAAAGGGTATCTGGTAGTTGACCGCCCATGTCTAACCAGAGCCTGGCAAACCAGGGCGCGAGCAGCTGAGTCAGGCCGTATAGCGCAATCAACGCCGCCGACAACCTGGGGCCCTGATTGGGTTGCAGGGACCGTCCCAGGCGCTGGGTGAGTAACACCGCGCCGAGGAAACTACTACCCATCAATAACGCGCAGAGCGGAAGGCCGATGGCTGAAGGTAACAGGAGTGCGGCAAACACGCTGATGCCTTGTATCGCGTAGTTGCTGATCAGTGCATTGCGGTCGCCCATGAGCTGACCTAGCTTGTTCCAGACCCAGGCTGAGGGCAGGGTGGCGAAAGCCAGAATCAGCCAGCTTTGGCTGACCAGAGGGTGCTGACTGCCCAGCTGTAAGCTGGCAATCAGTGGCAGAAAGGTCATCGGCAGGATGTAGCCCAGGCCAGCACCCGCATAGGCGAGAAAAAGCGGCCTGCTGTGACGATCAAATAATGGACGTTTGGCTATCGTCTGCTGCTGCTGTTCGGGGGGTAGGGCCATACCCGATAGTATCCAGGCTCCCCATACGGCGAGCGGCAAGCTCAGCAGTGCCGCTGGCCACCAACGGGTTGCTGCATGCAGGTCCAGGGCGGGTGGGTTGGCTAGTACTCCGGATAGAACCAGTCCGCAACCGACGCCAAGATAGGCAAGGCCGCTGAGCGCAAGGCGCTGGCGGACTGCAAGCCATTCCATTAGCAGCGCTGGCACCATAACAAAGATCATACCGTTGCTCACGCCGTTTAAGAGACGCATGGCTAGAAGGCTGGCGTACTCATTACTTTGGGTCAGACCGAGCAGGGTGAGGCAGTGCAGGCCCAGAGCTGCGGGTATGGCTATGCGCAACTGCTGCGGGCTATGCCAGCGAATGGCTGCCAGCGCGCCCAGCAGATAGCCAACGTAGTTCCAGCTGGCAAGGTCTGCGGCCTGCGCGACCGTGAGTTGGTCGTCGGCAACCAGCAGTGGCAGCAGCGGAGTGTAGATAAAGCGACCTAGCCCATGCACGACCAGCAGTAGGCAGGCAGCGGCGACAACGGCGGTACTCGGTGCTGGTTGAGATCTTGGCATCGGTGGGCCCGGTTAGCGGTAAAGGCTCGATTGGATAAGCGTGGGCACACTACACGCTGACTAAGCGGTTATCCAATAATGTATATGAATGTTGCATTCTAGCGGAGCTGATTTTGGTGCTTTTGTGTCGATAACGCCGTCTTTTTCAGTAAAAGTGCTGCTATATGTCTATTTTTTTGCGAGTGGGAGAGTGTAAGCGTTATCGGAAAGACGTAGTCGCCGCCAACTCTGCTTGTTTGATGGCTGCTCAGCCGACAAAGCTTGATATAGAGTAGACAGGCGTACACAGCACAGGAGGCTGGGCGCGCAATGAGACAACAATGACAAGAAAGCGGCCATCAGGCACGCAAGGTTCTCACCAGGAGATAGGCATGTCCGCATCCGGCGTTTTGAAGCGCTCCACTATTCTTATCCACGGTTCAATTGGTATGCCGTTGGCCATCATTGGCTACCCTCTGGTGGTTTATCTTCCTCCGTTCTATGCCCAGGAAGTAGGCCTGAATATGGCGCTCATGGCGCTGGTTCTGGTCTTTGCACGCATCACCGATGTGATCACTGACCCCCTCATTGGTACGCTCAGTGATCGCTGGCAAACCCGCATCGGTCGCCGTAAGCCCTGGTTGATCATGGGCGTTCCGCTCATGCTGATTGGCACCATCATGATTTTCATGCCGCCCGACGGCGTGGGTATTGCTCACCTGTTGGGCTGGACGGTGCTCATGTATCTGGGTTGGACGATGGTAACCTTGCCTTATGGCGCCTGGGGAGCCGAGTTATCCAGCCTTTATCACCAGCGCAGCCGGGTGGTTGCTTCGCGTGAAGGTTTCGTGCTGATTGGCCTGTTTCTGGCCGCGTTGGCGCCAGCCATAGTGCAGGCTTTGGGCGCGCGCTATCAGGCAGGGCACACCGACGGCTTTTTAATGGAGTCTGCGGTCTGGTTGTTTGGTCGGGATGGTGAGCTGGGTATCGGGTACGGCCCCATACTGGCGGTCATGGCGTGGTTGATGATCATTCTGTTGCCGCTAACGGTTTTGCTCGTAGTTGCGCGGGTCAAGGAAGCACCACCGCAATCCATACAGCGCACGGAGTGGAAGAAAGGTTTGCGCGTATTGCGCAACAACGGCCCCTTTAAACGCATGATTCTGATGCTGCTGATCGTGGTAACCGGGGAGTCGTTCCGTAATGCACTCTCGGTGTTTTTTATGCAGCACATTATTCAGATTCAGGCGCAGATAGGTTTGATGTATCTGCTGTATTTTGGCGTCGGTATTCTCGGTATTCCCTTCTGGCTTTACTTGGGTAAGCGCATTGGTAAGCACCGCGCGTTTTGTGTGGCGCTGGGCGTGTCCAGTGCCAGTATTCTCGGCATGTTCTTTCTGCAAGCCGGGCAGCTCACCGCCTTTGCGCTGATGTTCTGCGTCAAAGGGTTCTGTTTTGCGGCCTTCCAGTTTTTACCGTTATCGATGTTGGCGGATATCGTTGACCTCGATACCGCGCGTAGCAAGGAGCACCGTACCGGACTGTTTTTTGCGATTTCAGGTATGGCGCAAAAGATGGCAATGGCGCTCGGGCTGGGTTTGTCGTTGGGCCTACTGGCAGTGGTCGGGTTTGACGCCAAAATGGTTGAGCATAGCGCCAGCCAGTTAATGTCGTTGCGCGTGCTCTATATTCTTGGGCCGGTGCTGCTCTACATGGCCGCGTTTGCGATCGCCTGGAAGTACCCGCTGACAGCTGCGCGCCAGGAGCGGATTCATCAGTGGGTCGAGCGGCGCAAGGTGCGTTTGGCTATCGCTCGTTGATTGTCAGGCGGCTGTGGTAAACAGCCGCCTTTTAGTCTTCGGAGCTTTGCGCAGCGTGCCAGGTTTCTCGATTTTGCGGTGAAATGCATCGTGTTGCTTCCGCTTTAAGCGTTTCCTTGGGTATGCTGGCGTCCTTATTTGTTCTGATGTTTTATATAAGGAAACACCGGCCCATGGCTGAGCACTCGCAATTTCGTTTGTTGGGCAGCAAGCGCTTCTTACCCTTCTTTCTCAGCCAGTTGCTGGGTGCCTTCAACGACAACCTGTTCAAGCAGGCACTGATTCTCGCGATTCTGTTCAAGCTCAGTTTTTCGGCTGACAGCGATTTGCTGATTAACCTCAGTGCCATGTTGTTCGTGCTTCCTTTCTTCCTCTTTTCCGCGTTGGGCGGTCAATTTGGTGAAAAGTACCGCAAAGACCTGTTGATCCGCCGCATCAAGCTGGGCGAAGTAGGCATCATGCTGTTGGGCGCATTCAGCCTGTGGCAGGGCAATCTACCGTTGATGCTGGTGGTGCTATTCGCCATGGGTACCCAATCGGCGCTATTTGGCCCGGTTAAATACTCCATTCTGCCGCAACACCTGCACGAAGATGAGTTGATTGGTGGCAACGCGCTGGTTGAGATGGGCACCTTTTTGGCGATTCTCGGCGGTACGCTGTACGCCGGGCTACTAATGTCTGGCGTTGCTTGGGCACATTGGGTGGGTGGTTCTGTGGTGTTGGTCGCTGTGCTGGGCTACCTGTTTAGCCGACGTATTCCGCAAGCACCAGCGGCCTTGCCCGACCTGCAGCTGGACTGGAATATTTTTCGCCAATCCTGGGCGATTCTGCGCCTGGGCTTGGTCAAGCAAGTGCCTTCAGTATCACGCTCAATTCTGGGTAACTCCTGGTTCTGGTTTCTCGGCGCTACTTACCTCACCCAGATACCGGCCTACGCCAAAGAGTTTTTATTCGGCGATGAAAGCGTGGTTACGCTGATTTTAACGGTGTTTTCTGTAGGCATCGCTTTAGGCTCCATGCTGTGCGAACGGCTGTCAGGGCACAAGGTTGAGATAGGTTTGGTGCCGTTTGGCTCCATGGGGCTGTCGATCTTTGGTTTGCTGTTGTGGTGGGTCTCAGGCTCGGTAGTGCCAGGCGATCTTGCCTATACCTGGACCGAGCTGTTGGTGCAGCCTGCGGCCTGGCTGGCGATGGGCAGTATTCTGGGGCTGGGTATCTTCGGCGGTTTCTATATCGTGCCGCTGTATGCCTTGATCCAATCGCGTACCCATGAGGACGAACGCGCCCGAGTGATTGCTGCCAACAATATTCTCAACGCGCTGCTCATGGTTTGTTCCGCCATTCTCTCGATTGTCTTGCTGGGCGTTGCCGGATTCAGTATCCCGCAGGTGTTTCTCACCATTTCGCTACTCAACATCCTGGTTAATCTCTACATCTTTAGTGTGGTGCCCGAATTCACCATGCGCTTTCTGGTCTGGTTGCTGGGTCACTCAATGTATCGAGTTGAGCATGTCAATCTGCAAGCCATTCCTGACGAGGGCGCCTGTGTGCTGGTGTGTAACCACGTATCCTTTGTCGACGCGCTGCTGATTGGCGGTGCGGTTCGTCGGCCGGTGCGGTTTGTCATGTACTACAAGATTTATCGTCTGCCGGTACTGAATTTTATCTTCCGCACCGCCGGTACCGTGCCTATTGCCGGCCGACAGGAAGACGAAGCGATTTACGAGGACGCATTCAAGCGTATAGACGCGTATCTGCAGGCAGGGGAGGTGGTCTGTATTTTCCCCGAAGGCAAGCTCAGCGCAGACGGTGAAATGAACGAATTTCGTGCCGGGATCAGTCGGATCCTTGACAGTAACCCGGTACCGGTTATTCCGATGGCGTTGCAGGGGTTATGGGGTAGTTTTTTCAGCCGCGATCCGCATAAGGGATTTTTCCGCCGCTTCTGGTCGCGGGTAGGGTTGGCTGCGGGAGAACCAGTGGCGCCAGATCAGGCTGCTCCTGCATTGTTGCAGGAGCGGGTACAGGCTCTGCGCGGCGATCGGCGCTAGGGTCTGTCACATGGCCTTGAACTGAACGGGTAGTGCGTGCGCCGCTATTACTCGGCGGCTTTCGCTGCAACAGCAGGTTTGGCTGCTGGCTTGCCGGCACGGGGTGAGCTGTAGGTCTGACCGCTTTTGCCGTTGGGGATTTGCTGGATCTCGCCGCCGGAAGACAGAAAAGCTTCAATCTGGTTGTCGATCGACTTGCTGGTAGCAACGGCCGCATCGGCTTTGCGCTTGGATGTAGTCGTTTTCGGTGCGGCTGTTTTTGGGGCGGTAGCTTTGGCGGTCATGTGGAGCCTGTGTTGTTAGCGAGTAGTCGGCCAGTTTACTCCTTTTTTTAGTTATTTGCTTAACTTTCTCTTGACCTCGGCGTGGAGAGGCTTTAGTGGATTGGGTTTTGACGCGGTGTTAATACCCTCTTGAGCCCTTGAGGTGCGCTCAATTATGGCGCGCTGTCCAGTAATGCTTTTGGATGATGGTTAGGTGCGCTGTCAGCAAACCAGGATGCTCTGCACAACGGTCATCAATTGCTGCCTGGAAGAGATGTGTCTGCAATTAGCACTGCAAGGCACCCAAGGGGCGGGGTAAAGCTGCTCCTTGGGATTGCCTGAACGCAAGCGATGATGGCTAGCGGTCGCTAGGCTGGCAGGTAAAGCCAGCAGAGTCAGGGCGATGAGTTAGTGCTGATGCCCGCCAGCGCCATGCGCATGACCATGCGCCATTTCATCGTCAGTGGCCGCACGTACATCCAGAATGTCGATGGTGAAGGTCAGCTCACGACCAGCCAATGGATGATTACCATCCACGACTACCTGCGAGAGGCCAGGCTTGACGACGGTCACCTGGCGCGGCCCCTGTTCGGTTTGCAGTATGGCAATCATGCCCGGCTTCCACTTTTTGGCGCCCTGTAGTCGTTTCGCCTGCACTTTCTGAATGGCGTTGTCACGGGGCTGACCGTAGGCTTTTTCTGGCGGAATAGTAACGCTGAAGCTATCGCCGGCGCTGCGACCTTCTAGCGCCTCAGTCAGGCCGTCAATCAAGCCAGCCTGGCCATGCAGATACAGGACCGGGTCCTGCTTGCGGGAGCTTTCAATCTGGCCGTTAGCATCGGCAAGATCGTAGTGAAACTGAACAACGGTTTTATCGGCTATTTGCATCGAGGTAATCCACAGAGACTGAGTAATGAAAGAGCTGCATTATCCAGCCTCAATGGATAGATTGCCATGCTCTGTTTACTCGCCCCACAACTCTTCCAGGCGCGCATCGCGCCCACAGGTCGTGCGGTAGAAGTTATAGCGCAGCGGGTTCTTATGGTAGTAATCCTGATGATAGTCCTCGGCGGCATAGAAGGGCTGGCGCGGCAGGATTTCAGTCACAATGGGGTCATCGAAGCGGCCGGAATCGGCCAGCTTCTGGCGCGATGCTTCCAGTAACGCTTGCTGCTGCTCGTCGGCATAATAGATCGCGCTGCGGTACTGCGGCCCGCTATCGCAGAACTGAGCGTTAGCGGTTACCGGGTCAATAGTCGGCCAGAAAGCCTCCACCAGTTTGGCGTAGCTGGTTTTGCTCGGATCATAAAATACCGCGACCGACTCAATATGCCCTGTGTCGCCGGAAGATACCTGATTGTAGTGCGCCGTCTCGGAAGAGCCGCCGGTATAGCCGGAAATGGTTTCAACCACACCGGGTACCTTGTCGAAGTCGGACTCGGTGCACCAGAAGCAGCCGCCAGCAAATACCGCCATTTCGGTGCCTTCCGGACCCTGCGTCAGGGGTTCAGCGGCTTGCAACAATGGCGACAGCAAAAGGGCCGCGCCCAGCATCAATTGTTTTTTCATGCATCACCTCGTAGCGCAGGAAGTTGGTCGCCTTTGGCGACAAAGCGCAGAGCCACCCCGTTGTTGCACCAGCGCTCGCCGCGTGGCTCAGGGCCGTCGTTGAAAACATGTCCCTGGTGACCGCCGCACCGGCCGCAGTGGTATTCGGTTCGTGGCCAGATCAGTGCGTAATCTGCCTTGGTCCCCATGTGCCCTTCAATCGGCTGGGTAAAGCTGGGCCAACCGGTGCCGCTATCAAACTTGGCGCTGGAGTCGAATAGCGGCAAGTAGCAGGCGGCGCATACGTAGGTGCCGTCATCGTAGAGTTTGTCGAGTGGGCTGCTGTGTGGACGCTCGGTATCCTCTTCAAATAGTACGTCGTAAGCCTCGCTGGACACCTTGTCGCGCCAGTAATCATGTTCGTGGGTCAGTGGCGTCACGCTCAGGCTGGCATCCTTTTCAACTGCCATGGCTAGCTGGCTGCGCGCCAACAGGGGAATGGCGGGGGCCAGGATCAGCCCGCTTAATAATGTTCTGCGTTTCATGTGGCGATACCTTTACTGATTGAAGCCGTGGCTTATAAATATCTGACGCCCAACGGGCTTATTTGTTACAGCTGGCGGCGAAATTGGTTGTTGAGCAAAAAATGAAGCTGTTTTGCTCTGAGTCAGCTTGGCTAACTGTAGCGCGCAGGATAGAGTTTGTTGTCTGCCAAATAATAGTAAGGAATAACAACAATGTTGAGCATTAAAGATCGTTTTCTCCGCGCAGGGGCTACGGGAGTCCTGCTGGGAGGCTTAATCGCGTCAAATACTGCACTGGCAGCCGAGGCGGCAATACCGCAGCAGCGGCTAGATGCTTTTGCTCAGGCCATGCAAGCGCAGGTTGAGCAGGGCAAGATAGGGGGTATTGCGACCCTGGTCTACCAGAACGGTGAAATAGTTCAGCGCGGCGAGTATGGCTTTCAGGATGTCGCCGCCGAGAAGCCATTAGCCGCCGACTCACTCTACAAGATCTTCTCGCTGACCAAACTGGTCACGGGTACCGGCTTGTTACATCTTTATGATCAAGGCAAGTTCCAGCTGGATGATCCCGTCGGTAAATACCTGCCGCAGCTGCAGGACTTGCAGGTGGCGGTAGCCGAGGGGCCGGACGGCTTTCCGGTAACCGAGCCGGCTCAGCATCCCATCACTATTCGCGAGCTGATGACCCATACCGCGGGCTTCACCTATGGGCGTTTCTCCGAGTCGCAGGTCGACAAGTTGTACGTCGAGGCGAATATTCAAGATCCCGACACGACGCTCGCGGTGATGATGGACAAGCTTGCGCACATCCCGTTGCGCCAGCAACCGGGCACCCTTTGGCATTACAGTATCGCGGTGGATATCCAGGCCAGGCTGATTGAAGTGCTGTCGGGCATGCCGTTCGATGCTTATCTCAAGCAACAGGTATTTGAACCCCTGCAGATGACCGATACTGACTTCTATGCGCCGCCGGAAAAGGCTGAGCGACTGGCGGTATCCTACATGCCGCAAGAGGATGGTTCACTCAAGCCATTGCCGAATGATTTCTTTCTTAGCCAACACAGCTTCCTCAATGGCGGTGGCGGTTTGATCTCCAGCACCGATGATTACCTGCGTTTCGCGCGCATGTTACTGAATGAGGGTGAGCTGGATGGCAAGCGCATACTCAAGGCTGAGACCGTGCGGTTGATGCGTCAGAATCAGTTGCCTGCCGGTGTTGATGACATAGGTCCATTCTTTCCTGGTAATCAGTTTGGTCTCAATGTCGCCGTTGTGAACGACTCGCAAGCAGCAGGTTATCTGCCTGAGGGTACGTTTTGGTGGTGGGGTATTCAGGGGGCATGGGCCTGGATTGATCCGACCAATGAAACCATCGTCCTGGGTATGATGCAGAACACCGACTATCGTCTGTCGCGGCTGATCCACAACATCGCCAGTCGTGCTCTGTACGCCCCGGTTGAGTGAGCCAGTAGCCCTTTAGCTATCGGCTTGGCTGTCTGTATTGCCGCAATGTGGCGAGCCGTCAAAGAGGAGTGCGTAAGTGCTCCTCTTTGCTGAGTGAAGGTAGCAGGGCGATGGACCGATCTCTGCAGGCGAGCGCCTCCCTACAGGCTTCGCCTTGATGGTAAAGCAGCTTGGCAGTTAGTGGTTTTAAAACGCGATTGTTAGGGATCGCGGGTCGCTTAAGTGCTGGCGTTACCCGCGCCCAGTACCTGCTCCAGTGGTAGTTGCGCATGCAGGTTCACGCTGCCCTGGGCGGCAAATAACACCAGGTGATCTGCTGCAACCCGAATCCCCAAAGTGTCGCCAATCTGGTGGTCCGCGTGACTAGGAAACAGCGCTTCCAGCGCGCTGCCGGTAGGTAGTTGCAGGCTGTAGAGAATATTGGCGCCGAGGAAGGTTTTACCCACGATGCATGCCTGCAATGGGCTATGGGGATCGCCAACCACGTCATCCGGTCGCAGCAGCACGTCTACCGCACTGCCCACCGGCAGCGAGTAGGCACGGTTGCCGCCAATGTTGCCTAGCTCAGTCTGCACCGTTTCGGGTGAGATCAACTGACCGCGAATGAAATAGCCCTGGCCAATAAAGCTGGCGACAAAGGGCGTCGCGGGTTCATGGTAGAGGTTGTATGGCGTATCCCACTGCTGCAATTTGCCATCTTTCAGCACGGCAACATGATCGCAGACCGCAAAGGCTTCGCTTTGGTCGTGGGTGACCAGCATGGCACTGATGCCACGGCCCTTGAGAATGTCACGTACTTCACCAGACAGACGGCGACGCAGCTCCCCATCAAGGTTGGAGAAAGGCTCATCCAGCAATAACAATTTGGGATCGGGTGCCATCGCACGGGCGAGCGCGACGCGCTGCTGCTGGCCGCCGGATAGCTCGTGTGGATAGCGCTTGCCCAGTTTGCCCAGCTTGACCAGCTCCAGTAGTTCAGCCACCAGGCGCTTGCGCTCGGGGTGCTTATGAATACCAAAGCCGACGTTGTCCGCCACGCTCAGGTGCGGGAAGAGGGCGTAGTCCTGAAAGACCATACCAATCCGCCGCTGCTCTGGCGGCACACGTTTTTCCGGGCTGGATAGCTGCTCGCCATCGAGCACAATGCTGCCGGCGGTGATAGGTTCAAAGCCAGCGATAGCGCGCAGGGTCGTGGTTTTACCGCAGCCGGATGGCCCGAGCAGGCAACCAATGTCGCCTGCCCTAAGGTGCAGATTCAGCTCCGAGACAACTGGCTGCTCGCCATAACTGCAGGCGAGCTGGTTGAGTTCGAGCAGAGGCCGTGACGGGTTGGGCATGCGGCGTCTCCGCGTTAGTCGACGAGCAGGAACTCGACCAGGGCTTTCTGCGCGTGCAGACGGTTTTCGGCCTGATCCCAGACCACACTGCGTGGATCATCCATCAACTCGGCGCTGACTTCTTCGCCGCGATGCGCAGGCAGGCAATGCATAAAGAGTACCGACTCATCGGCGGCGTCCAGCATGGCGGGCGTCACCTGGTAAGGGGCAAAGCGTTTGAGGCGAGCTTCGGTCTCGTCTTCCTGACCCATGGAGGCCCACACATCGGTATTGATCAGGTGAGCGCCTGCGACGGCCTGCATCGGATCGCGCATGACCTGAACGCGATCACCGGCCTGATCGAGGAACTGCTGGCCTGGCTCATAGCCTTCAGGGCAGGCGATACGCAGCTGAAAATCAAACTGAATAGCCGCCTGAATGAAGGTGTTGCACATATTATTGCCGTCGCCAATCCAGGCCACGGTTTTGCCCTTGATGGCACCACGATGCTCCAGATACGTCTGCATGTCGGCCAGTAGCTGGCAGGGATGCAGGTCATCGGTCAGGCCGTTGATGACCGGCACGCGCGAATACTGGGCGAAGGTTTCCAGCATGTCATGGGCAAAGGTACGGATCATGATGGCGTCGCACATGCTTGACAGCACGCGGGCGCTGTCTTCAATCGGCTCGCCACGCCCCAGCTGAGTGTCGCGCGGGGACAGGAATATGGCCTGGCCGCCGAGATGAGTCATGCCCGCCTCGAAGGACACCCGTGTGCGGGTCGAAGCTTTCTCGAAGATCATGCCGAGCACGCGGTTTTTCAGCGGCTCATACACCACGCCCTGCTGGTGCAGTGACTTCAGCTCAACGCCGCGCTTGATCAGGCCGATCAGCTCAGCTTCGGAACAATCCATCAGTGACAAAAAGTGCCTTGCAGTCATATCCATACAATCCGATTAACGCGGTCGTCTACCGACCGGAAACAGTGTGCCCTACCGCGACCTGACGGCCCGGTAACAGCCACAGCAAAAAAAGAGAAGCAGCGATCTTATAGGGAAATTCCGGGCAAAGGCAAATTCAGCAGGCCCAGCATTTAGCCCACAGGCTAATTCAACCACTGAATAGCGCTTTATTTTGCCGCTTGCGGCCCCGTCAGACGCGGCTTAGAGTAAATCCAAACTAATAAAACCAGCCTGGTGAAATCGATGTCCGTAACCCACTTTCGCGCTTGTCATTTATGCGAGGCCATTTGTGGCCTTGCCATAGAAACTGATGGCGAGCGCATTCTCTCTATTAAAGGCGATCCTGAAGACAGCTTCAGTCGAGGGCACATCTGCCCCAAGGCGATAGCCCTGCAGGATATCCAGGATGACCCGCAGCGTCTGCGTCAGCCAGTCAAGCGGGTAGGGGAGCGTTGGGAGTCGATTGGCTGGGAAGAAGCCTTTGAGCTGGTAGCCAGCCGCTTTGCCGATATTCAACGCGAGCACGGCAATAACGCGGTCGGTGTTTACATGGGTAATCCCAACGTACACAACTATGGCTCAATGACGCACGGCAACTATTTTCTGGGCCAGTTACACACCAAGCAGCGCTACTCGGCGACCTCGGTGGACCAACTGCCGCATCATCTGGTCTCGCTCTGGCTCTATGGCCACATGCTGATGATCCCGATTCCCGACATTGACCATACCGACTACTTTCTTATGCTTGGCGCCAACCCGCTGGCCTCCAACGGCAGCATCATGACGGTGCCGGATGTCGGTAAGCGCATCAAGGCATTGAAGGCACGTGGCGGTAAACTGGTGGTGGTCGATCCGCGCCGCAGTGAAACGGCAGAGGTCGCCAGTGAACATCTGTTTATTCAGCCTGGCACCGATGTGGCACTGCTGTTGGGTTTGCTCAATACCCTGTTCGCCGAAAACCTGACCAAGGCGAGCCCGGTGCTGGATGCCACCGAGGGACTGGACGCGGTAGCGGCTGCCGTCAGTGATTTCAGTGCGGAAAAAATGGCTCCGCATTGCGGGATTCCGGCGCAGCAGATAAAGCAGTTGGCGCGTGATTTTGCCGCGGCAGAACATGCGGTCTGTTACGGCCGTATGGGCGTCTCGGTACAGCGCTACGGCACGCTATGCCAATGGCTGATTCAAGTCATCAACGTGGTAACCGGCAACCTTGATGTGCCGGGTGGCTCGCTCTTCCCAGAGCCCGCGTTCGATGTGGTCAGCAAGGGTAAGGGCGGTCATTTTAATGCATGGCAGAGTCGCGTTTCCGGCCTGCCTGAGTTCAATGGCGAACTGCCGTCCGCCGTCCTGGCCGAGGAGATCCTCACGCCGGGTGAGGGGCAAATCAAGGCACTCTTTACCTCAGCAGGTAACCCGGTGCTGTCGACGCCCAATGGCCGACAACTGGATCAGGCGCTGGAAGGGCTGGAGTTTATGGTTAGCGTGGACCTCTACATCAATGAGACCACCCGGCATGCAGACGTCATACTGCCGCCGACCTCGGCGCTGGAGCACGACCACTACGACATCACCTTCAATAATTTCGCCGTGCGCAACGTCACCCGTTACAACGAGCCGGTGCTGGCCAAGCCGGCCGATGCATTGCACGACTGGGAAATCTTTGTTGGCCTGGGGCAGGCGTTTGCTCGGCAAATGGGGCAGCCCGCCCGCGAGACCATGCCGCCCGCGCAGATGGTGGATATGGCCATGAAGCGCGGGCCGCATGGTGATCGCTTGAGCCTTGCCGAGCTGCAGCGACATCCGCACGGTATCGACCTGGGCCCGCTGCAGCCCAACCTGCTGCGCCGGATTCAAACCGCCAGCAAGCGTATCGAGCTGGCCCAGCCCTTGATGTTGCAGGATCTGCAGCGTGTTGCCGCCGAACTCGACACCCTGATGCCAAAACAAGGTGAGTTGCGCCTGATAGGCAGACGGCACGTGCGCAGTAATAACTCCTGGATGCACAACTACCAGCGTCTGGTTAAAGGCAAACCGCGAGATCAGCTGCTGATGCACCCGCAGGATCTGAGCGAGCGAGGCTTGCAGGATGGCCAGCTGGTGACCGTGCGTTCGCGGGTTGGCGCTGTCGACGTTAAGGTCAGCGCGAGCGACGAAATGGCGCCCGGCGTCGTCAGCTTGCCGCATGGCTGGGGGCATAACCGCAAGGGCACGCAGATGGAGACAGCCGAGCGTAACGCCGGGGTGAGTGCTAACGACCTGACCGACGAGCGGTTCTTTGACCCGGTTACCGGCAATGCGGCGGTCAATGGCTTGAGTGTCGAGGTGGTGGCAGCATAACCGAACGCTTTGCTGTAGAATGTCTGCCCAGCAAAGCGTTCGAATGCCTTACCAAGTTACGAGGATTTACCATGGATGTCATCGATACCATCAAAGAACAGATCGCCAACAACCCGGTGCTGATCTACATGAAAGGCGCCCCGAATGCTCCACAGTGCGGCTTCTCTGCTCGCGCAGTACAGGCGCTGATGGCCTGTGGCGAGAAGTTTGCCTATGTCGACATTCTGCAAAACCCCGACGTTCGCTCTACTCTGCCAGGCTACGCCAACTGGCCAACCTTCCCGCAGTTGTGGATTGGCGGCGAGTTGGTAGGCGGTAGCGACATCATTCTTGAGTTGCATGAGTCTGGTGAGTTGGCGGGTATGGTGAAGGCGGCTCAGCCAGCTGCTTGATCCCACCTCGGCGTCAGCAAAAAAACCGCATTTCGATGCGGTTTTTTTGTTTTTGCACTGTGCTTGAGGGCGGTCTTGCGGCCTGGACTGCTCCGCGCTTGGCGGTTAGACCCGTATGCATGCAGAGATAAAATTCAGATGACGCAGCGGGCGGTCAGTCTGCTAATTAACCGCGAGCCGTCAAAAAAAGGCTTCAGCGCCTGAAGCGACAAAATGCGGATTCTCAAACCCCGCTTTGCCGTACCGCAGGGGCGAGCCATCAAACACCTGCACATGCCCACCAGCGGCCCGCAGCACAGCGTCACCGGCGGCAATATCCCACTCCATAGTGCGTCCCTGGCGAGGGTAGACATCAGCCTGACCTGCGGCAATCAAGCAGAGCTTGAGCGATGAACCTGCGTTGATCAGCGAGTGCACGGTGCGGCCTTTGAGCAACTCGTCGAGTGCGGCTGTGTCGCCATGGGAGCGGCTGGCCAATACATCAAGGCCAGCTTGTGCCGGCCGTCGTGCCTTGATAGCCCGGCGGCCTTGATCATCCTCGATAAACGCCCCGTTGTCCCGTGAGCCAGCGTATAGCTGGTTCAGTGCGGGAGCCAGTACCACGCCGAGCAGCGGTTTGCCTTGCTTGATCAGCGCGATATTGACGGTGAACTCGCCGTTGCGATTGACGAACTCGCGGGTCCCATCAAGCGGGTCCACCAGCCAGAAGCAGTCATCCACAGCGGGTACTTTTCCGGCGGCGTAAGCTTCCTCGGCGATGATGGGGTAGGGTGTTGCCAGTGCGTTTAAGCCCTGCAGGATCAGTGCTTCGGCCTGTTCGTCTGCGGCGGTAACCGGAGAGGCGTCTTCTTTGCCGCGCACCTCAAAATCGCTATGGTAAATATCGAGAATAAGATCACCCGCCTGTCGTGCGATCTCGACGATAGCCGCCACCAAGGTTGCCTGTTCGCTAGCCTGCATTGCCGTCTCCTTGAACCCGTTGCTGCTCCAGTCATTACTGAAGTTATGCTGTCTAAAGCTCGCTAGTGTCGTACAAGCCGCTGGGTGGCACAACCGGCGGACGGCGGGCCAAGGCTTACCTGCTGTGCTTGCGGTAAGCGCTGGACCAGCGCCACTGCTCAGCAGACTCGCACAGGCCAGCCGCTACCGGGCTATCGTGCAGAGTGCAAATCACCTCGGCAAGGTGTTTGTCATCGGCAATAAAGCGATCCTGATAGCGTTTCATCCACAGGCTTTTGCCTTTAAAACCTAACTGCAGCTCTTCATTGTGCTGCAGCGCCCAGCGCGTAGTAACGGATTTCCAGTCCTGTACGATCCTCTGCAGTGGACAGCAGGGTTCAATCAACACGTGAATCTGGTTAGGCAGAATGCACCAGGCAATCAGCCGGTAGCGTTTGCCGTGCTGGTCTTCCAGGGTGTCCAGCACCGCGCGGGCCAGCGTGGCATTACTCAAGGCGCAGCTACCATGTCCGGCATGCAGAATTTCTTGCGTGCGCTCGCGCTTGAACTGGACTCGCTCGGTGGGTTGTACCATCAGTGCGTCGGTATCCACCTTGTGTAATTCGTCGGCAGGCAGGGCATCAGCCAGGCGCAGAGATATCAGCTGAATAGCGTAGGGTATGTCGGGGTCTGAATGCCGTGTTTGATGGTACCAGCCACGCCAGACGTCGAACTGTCGGTTGTTGATACGGTAGGTGTTTCTGCTCATTAAACGCCGTCCTTGTCGTTTTTTTGAGCTATAGAACTTATCAGTCACAAAGTGGGCGTGCTGGGAGCTGTTCCGCAGTTCGCCGGATTGATTGCAAAATGATGTCAGAAATGTGGCTTGGTTCGCGTCAGGCTAAATGGCTACCGGCTAAGTTCAGGGCCGGGAACGCGGGGTCAGCCTGCGCGACAGGAAAATACAAATGCCAGCCAGCAGCAAAGCCGCAACAATGCCACTGCTGTTAGCCAGGATGTCGGCCCATTCAGCCGAGCGGGTCGGGTGAAACGACTGCACGTACTCTATCGCCACACCCATGCTGAACATGAGCAGGCCGCGGATCCACCAATACCAGCGGGGGAAAGCCGGATAGCTCAGCAGGGTGAGCGAAAACAAGCCAGCCATATGATAGAAAGTGGCCTGCCAGTTGTAGCTGGCAGGTGCCGGGGTTGGGCGCATGCCAAGGTAAAGGCCCAACGCCAACAGCGCAAAAAATGCGATTTTGAAAACCGTACGATAGCGCGCCCAGAGGCGCGTCAGGGTGTGCTGCATAATTATTCCGTGATGCTGCCGAACCCTTCATTAAAGCGGTCTAGATCGCGATCGGAGGTCAGGTCGTATAGTTGATAATAGCGAGACAGGCGCGCGCCACCGTCACGGGTAAGCGGTCGCCAGGCCACAAAGCCGGTAGCGGTGGTTGAGCGCGCAAAGAAGGCATCGAACGGAAAGCTCATATACACCCCTTTATCAAAACTGCCCTCACCAAATTCCTCGGCAGACACGTTGGTCCTGGTTGCCCAGCCACCAATGGTTACGCCGTTGTCGAAGCGACGAGACAGATCCAGGGTTCCGCCGTAATCGCCTGCCAGGTAGCGGCCCAGTTTAACCGTGGCCAGCACATCGTGGAAGCCGGTTTGCAGGTAACCAGTGAGGTGTCCGGTAAAGGTTGAATAGTCACGGAAGCTCAGGTGCTGCTCGTAACCGCGCTGCCTGACCCAGTTGGCATCAAGACCCAGCGCCCAGTCAGCGCCGTAGGGGCGGTAGAGTACTTCACCGCCAATGCCGCCGTACATGGATTCAAAAAGACCCACGTAACCCATGGCATAGAGATCGCGATCAAGCTGTTTGGTCTGTGTGTATTGCAGGTGCTTGAGCTGTACGTCGGACGTGGTCATGTACTCACGCACGTCAGTGCGCACGCGGGGCAACTGACTCGGCGCATCGTACACAAACTCATCGTAGTTGTTCAGCAAATTAAGGCCCAGGCTGCCGTCGATCCACTTGTTCCGGTCAAAGTGGTAGGCCGCGTTGAAGCGCAGGAAGAACTGGTACAGCAGAAAGTTGTCGGGGCCGCCGATACTCTGGGTATAGCCGAGGCCGGTACTGAAATCAGTTCGGTCCAGCGGCGCGCTATAAACTACTTCATCGTTCAATACCGAAGGTACGGCATTGGCAGTAGCGCGGCGCAGTGACTGCCGATCAATCTCGTTAAGCTCGTACTGCCGCAATTTTTCTGCGTTGATGCTGGTTTGGCTGACCGGCATACCGCGCGAGCGATACACCAGGGTGTACCAATCGTAGCGGCCTTCACCCAGGCTGTTATCCAGCACCCTGGCGGCGCGGCCCAGGCCCTTGGCCTGCGAGCGGAAGGTTGTCTGTTCGCCGGTAATGATCACCTCATCGCCATGCAAGGAGATTTCCTGCACCTTGATGCCTGCGTTGCTTTGTAGCCGCTGACTAACATTCTGCCAGTCTACCGCTGCGCCGTTAACGCCTGCGGGTAGCGGCTCGCGCACCTCAGGGTCGGGGTCGAGTAGCTTGGCAGGCATGCTGGCGGTTTTCAGATTGGTATGGAAGGTAATGCCAAACATCGCCGTATTGCCGCGCTCCCAGGCAGCGGTCAGATCGATACCGTCGGTAAGGCTGTAAAGCGCGCCGACGTTGATCGGGGAGTCTTGCGTCTGATTGTTGTTCTGCGGCTCTGACTGATAATCGTTGCCGTCCAGCTCAACCTTGATGCGCAGGTCGTCCCAGGGTGTTTGATATTCAACACCGCCAAAAAAGCCTGGGCGGCCGCTGAAATAGCTACTGGTGTTAAAGGTGCCGCCGGGATCGTCAGAGCGCGTCCGTTCATCAAAGCTACCGCTGATCAAGGAGAGCGGGTTGCCCGCATCGCCGCGATTGCCGATATAACCCCAGGCCACGCCCAGACTGAAGTCGAAATCGTAGATGCGTTTGTTGGCAACGATAAACTCGCTGGAAAACAAACCCGTACCGCCCAGGTCTCGAAAACCTAACGCCAGTTCCGGCGCCCAATAACTTTCTTGCCAAAGTCTGATTTTGGCGTCGATGGCTTTATCTTTCAGGCTCTGGTCGCCATCGCGATCCGCTTCGTACTTGCGGTTGGTAATGGCGATATAGCGTATGGTGCTCTCCAGCCAGGGCAAAGGCTGACCGGATATGCTGTAACGGCTGTAAGGGCTGGTGCGGTTGGCATTAATGCTGAACGAGCCTTCGGGGGCCATGCGGGCGGTCGGCGTTTGCAACAGGCCAACACCGCCAAAATCGTGTTGCGTGGTGCGGTAGCGGCTATTGTTGCCGTCGGCCAGACTAAAGGACGCGGCAGACAACAGCAGTGGTGTTACCACCAGCGGGACAATGAAACGCGGGTACCCCTTACTCATGGTAGCCACCTGTTAACTCATACTGCGTGGCCAGCCATTGCGCCATCTCGTTATTGAACTCATCGCGGCTAGTGCCAAAAAGTGCCGACTTAAAGGGCACGTAGAGCAGCGCGCCTACAGCAACCCAGGCGTCTTCCGCATTCCAGTAAGCCGTGCCGATCAATTCAACCTTGCCATCCGGCTGGATGATGTAAAGATACTGACTGTTCGCGGCCTCGTGTAATGGGCAGGCTTCGCGGTAGTCCAGTGGGTCGAGTGTCGGCGCAAACTCAAGCACACAATCCTGTTGCACAGCGCCCAAGACGCGCACCTGATGCGGACGGTTCGGATAAATAATCTGATCGCCGGGTTCAAGCAGCGGGTTGAAGGCCAATAACCTTTGCTTGAGCGGATTCAGCTCAGCTGCGATGCGGCCGGTGACAGCGGTGCCTGCTATGCGCCGCTCCCATTGATTGAGCAGCTCGCTGGTGCCTGCCAGGCCCAGAGCACGCGCATTGACATTGGCTGTCTGCAAATCAAACAACAGACCGCGTTTGAGCTTTTGCTGATCGCGCATGGCGCTCTTTCTGAGCAATGCAGCGCCCTGATACCAGGCATCGTGGTTTACATTGGCGGCAATGCTGGCATTAAGCAGACGTGTGCCGGACTGCCAGCTGAATTCGCCGGGCTGCGCTACGGCACCGCGCACACTGATATTGGCAGCGGTTTGCGCCAGCGCAGGCAGTGCAGCAAAGCAACACAGGCTAACCAGCGATGCGATCCATGTGCGTTTCATGGCGCGTCTCCGGCGGGCGGCAGGCGGGTCAGGGTAATATCCAGTGCGGGCATCTCAGGTGACAGGTGCTGGATGCTGCGACGTACGTGACCGCTTTGCACATCCAGCCAGTAGTAGTTGATCGCCTCATAGTTCAGCTGGGGCATACGGATGACTTCATCTATGCGCTGATGACTTTCCACCCGGTCAAGGATCTGCACGTTCTCGACTGGCCCGCGGTAGTAGGTAGCGTACTGTTCCAGGCCGGTTTGGTAGTTGAGCGGATAGTCAACATGGCGCAGTACTTGAGTGCCATCGGCAACCTGCATTAGCCCCGTTGCAAAGGGGTCATCAGCTACCAGAGGAATAAGCGCATCGCTTTTGAAGCCGAGTAACTGCGTAATGCGGCCATGGCTGGTTTGCACTTCTTCGGTCAAGCCATACCAATTTACCCGCCTGCCGTCGCTGCTCAGCTTTACGTAAAGCGCTTCTGCACCAGCGGCTTTAATCAGCAGGCTGTCCGCCGTGACGGCCCGTATTTGCGCCACGGGGATTTCGTTTACCTTACCGCTAAGCGCTCGGTTGAAGGTTTCAATCGAGTCTGCTGTAACAGAGTTGCAGGCAGGCAGGCAAATGGCGGCCAGAGCCAAAAGGCCCCCGCGAATAAGCAGGTTCACAGGGACGCCTTATCAGTTGTCGTTGCGAATGTCGTTGTAATCGCTACCCACGCGCACGGCAGTGCCCAGAATGCCCGCACTGGGGAACAGTTGGCTTACAAAGCGGTTCCAGCGGGTGATGCCGGCGGCGCCGACAAAGACCACGTCTTGCGCCTGCATCTCAAATTGATCGGCAAGAATGAACGCAGAAGGCGACTGGGCGTTCAATTGAAAAATAGTGGCTTTCTGTGTTTGCAGGTCTTCTACGCCGCGAATCACATAAACCTCACGGCCGCTGGACGAGATCGGGGAAGGCCCGCCGACGGTGCCCAGTACTTCGCTCAGGGTCATACGGCTGGTGCTGTAAGGCAGGGCAGAAGGACGCTCTACCTCACCCATAACAAAGACCTTGCGCGAGTCATTCAGCGCCAGGTGCAGCTTGTCGCCCGGCTTGAGATAAACGTTGCCGACCTCGCTTGGGTTGCTGGTGAGGTAATCGTAATCGAGGGTATAAACCTCGCCATCGCGTATCAGGCTCAGATGCGAGAGATCCGCGCGCTTGGGATCGATGCCTGCTTCACCAACAGCCTGCAGCAGCGTCAGTGGCTGCGAGTTGATCGCCCGAAAGCCGGGCTCCATGAAAGCGCCACTCAGGGTTACCTTCTGGCTGTTGTATTCAATGATGTTGACGTCAACCTGAGGTTGCTCGATATAGCGCGCAAGGCGATCGCGAATAATCTTGCGCAGCTCTTCCTGGGTTAACCCGGCAACTTCCACGCTACCAATAAAGGGATAAAACAGGGTGCCGTCATCACGCACCACCCGGGCGTTGGCGGATGAAGTCTGTTGCTGGCCGCCGGGAGTGGTCAGCTCGGGGTGATCCCAAACCGTAATAAACAGGGCGTCATTGGGCCCGATGCGGTAATTCTCCGGTGCATATTCTAGCAGTTGCGCTGGTACTGAGCGGTCCCGCGCCACGGCATTTTCCTGTGCCAGCACCTTGGGCGTGATCTGCACCATCTCAACCAGACTTTCTTCTGCTGAATCCTCATGGATCAGGCGGTCTGTATCCATGTTCATGCCCGGCGAGAACATGCACGCCTGGAGGAGAAGAGCAGAGGTGCCTAGGGCTGCGAGCGAAAGTCGATTCATGATGGCGTGATCTTATGTTTATAGTGATTCGGAACGTTATTCTGACAATAAAAAAGGTCACCCGAAACGTATCTCAGGTGACCTTGGATGCGACCTGACCAATATCAGTTAGTACCGGTTGTGGTACCAGTAGTGCCTGCAGTGTCGTTAGAACCGCCGCCACCACCGCCAGCTGCCGCAGCACCGGCAAGACCTACGGCGCCTAAACCCAGAGCCCAGCCGCCAGCGTTAATGCCACCAGTAGCACCACCAGGTTGTACGCCAGCGCCTACGCCACCAGCCCCGGCACCGCCATTGCCAGAACCGCCAGCACCACCGGCGCCAGAATTAACGGCTGCCGCGCCGCCGCTTGCGCCAGCGTCTTGAGCAAAGCTTGCATTGGAGGCGAGCAGAAGGCCGCAGGCCACCATTGCCAATGTATATTTTTTCATGTCTCGTCTCCTTGCGAAATTAAACCAACTGTGATTATACCCAACAAGTGCAGCATTAAAAGTCCTTATTTAAATGTTTGAAGGCTGCTCACTTGTCAGACTTGTATTCGTATTGGTAATAGCCGTAATTACCATAACCGTAAGCGGACGCTTTCTTTTCTACTGCGTTGAAAATGGCGCCTTTTATATCGACTCCATTATTACGGAAGCGTTGCAGTGTCAGTTCAATTTCCTTGACCGGGTTCAAGCCAAAGCGCGTCACAATCAGGCTGGTACCCGCCAAGCGGCCAACCAGCGCTGCATCAGTAACCGCCAGTATAGGCGGTGTATCCACAATAACGAGGTCATACAGGCTGCTTAATTTGGTCAGCATGGTCTCAAAGTTAGCGTGCATCAGTAGTTCTGACGGGTTGGGAGGGATCTGGCCGCGGGCGATAAAATGCAGATTCTCTACTTCCGTTTTGTGAACTATGTCCGCTAGCGAGTGCGTGCTCACTAACAGGTTGGACAGGCCCGGCTCTGGCTCGCGGTTGAGTAGGTTGTGCAAGTAGCCTTTGCGCATGTCGCTATCAATCAACACGACTTTCTGGCCCGCCTGCGCCACGATGGCAGCCAGGTTGGCAGAGATGAAGGATTTGCCGACGTTCGGGCTGGGGCCAGAGATCATCAATATATTGTTCTTGGCCTCCATCATGGCAAAGTGCAGGCTGGTGCGCAGGCTGCGTAGCGATTCAATCGACAGGTCAGCCGGGTTGATAGCGGCCAGCAAATGCGAGCTCTGGCTACTGCCTTGCTTGGACTTAACCTCTCGCTCCATCAGCTGTTGCTCTTTGCTGAAGGGAACGGACGCGTAAACGGGTAGCCCCAGCTGCTCGATCAGCTCGGGGTTGTCTATGCCGCGGTTAAGCGCGTGACGCAACAGGGCAATAGCCACGCCCAGCATGCCGCCCAGCAGGGTCGCCAACACTACGATCAACGCTTTCTTGGGTTTGACCGGCGCGGAAGTGTCAACCACCGCATCATCAATGATGCGCACGTTGCCGACGGTGCCAGCGCGCACAATATCGAGTTCTTGCGACTTGTTGAGCATCGCGGTGTAGATTTCGGTACTCACTTCAACATCACGCGACAGACGCAGCAGCTCTTGTTGGGTCTCGGGTAGGCCGCCAACACGCTCAAGCAGGGCATCGCGGCGACTAACAAGCTGCCGCTTTTGTTCGATCAGGGCCTGGTAAGTCGGGTGTTGCCGCGTGAAACGGCGCTCCATCTCTGAGCGCTTAAGATCCAGCTCGGAAATCGAGGTTTCAAGCTCCACCACCTGGTCCAGCACGGCCTGCGTTTCTATGGTGATATCAACTGATCCGGCGCTGGCCTGATAGTCGTTCAAGGCGGTTTCGGCGGTTTCGAGCTGGCGCCGCACCTCAGGCAACTGGTCCTTCAAAAAGTCGAGGCTTTGTTGCGCCTCGGCTGATTTGCGTTCTACGTTCTGGCGCACGTAAAGGCGGCTGACTTCGTCCAGTATCTCAGTCGCTGCGCCAGGGTAGGGGCTTTCCAGGCTCAACGACAAAATACCAGAGTCTCGGCTTTTCTCACTTGCCGCTACCTCGCGTTGGTAATCCAGGATGGTGCGCAGCTGGTTGCGTTTGATGACCCAAAACTCGGTACCCGGATGGGCAAGCAGGTGCTTAACCTGGATGCGAAAGCCGTGCTCGTTGGTTGGCTGATTAACCATGCCAGTGACCAGCGTCTCACCATCATCATTCAGCAGGCTGAAGCCATCGTTTTCTTCTGCCCTCAGGATGAGTTGTTTGCCCTCGTAAGCCGGAGGAACTTCCAGTTGAAAGATCTCGACCTCTTCGCCGCCCCAGGCGTAGCTATCAAAGGCCATTAACGGCTCTGCTACGGGGGCTTCAGGGGTGGGAGTAAAACGCAGATAGAAGAAAGAGCCGATGACCGGCATCAGTTTGGGCTTGGCTTCAATATCGAGCTTCAGGTTTTCTACCGCCTGGCCAATCACCTTGCGCGACTTGAGCAGCTCTATCTCGGTCGCTGCGGCACTGGCGCTGGAAAACATATCGCCGCCACTCGCGTCACCCAATAAACCGCCAATGCCCTGCGATTTTTCTTCAATCTGAATGACCGCATTGGCCTGATAGATAGGGGTGGCCAGCAAGGCATAGGCAATGCCGCATAAAGCGAAAACCAGCGTGCAGGCGATGATGATGAGTTTTTGGTCGAGCAAAGCACCTAGCAGCGCCAATAGATCGATTTCGTCGTTGGTTTCGTGCTTGGGCGGTGCCGGGGTGGTCTGCATTACCTGGGGGTTTCCATTACGAGTGAAAAATCAGTGTTAAAGATAGCGTAGCCATGCATCTGTTGCCCGCTCTATAACGCGAAAAACGTGTTCAAAGGCGGGGCGCTGTTGACGGTAAGGGTCCGGTATTTCTGCGTTGTCTAGCCACTTGCCCAGCAGCATGGTCTTGCCTCGGGCTTGCGGTGCCATCGCATGAATGGACTGCAGGTGGCGATTTTCCATCGCCAGAACCAGATCTGCTTCGCGCAGCATGTCGGGTGTGAGTTGCCGCGCTTGATGGTCGGGTAACGCGTAGCCTGCAGCCTGCATAACCTCGGCAGCGGTGGCATCAACGGGCTTATCTACCAGCGCCCCCAGGCCAGCCGAGGTTACTCGGATATTGCTGCCGGTAAGCTTGCTTTGCAGCAAGGCTTGTGCTGTCGGGCTACGGCAAATATTGCCGACACAGACAACCAGAATCGACCTGATCATTCGGTGTTAAGTCATCCTGTTGTTAATGCTATTGATTGACCGCTCGGCCGGAACTGTAGTTTCCGCTTGGTATTGGGTCAAGTTATTGTCGTGGGTGGTGGGCCAAATTGTTGACGTGTTAACGCCAATTGTGAGGGAGGCTGGACGATGGCGCAATAGGTGCCCGGCCTATCCCTGTATGCGCGCGTAACAGCAGGGCAGCTAAAAATCTGCGTGCGGTCGTTTTAGGTTGAGGTGTGCACTGGTTCGCCGAATCACAAGAGCTGCTGGCATAAGCTAGCCAAAACAAAAGGAGCTTGTTTATGCGCGTTACCTATCCCTGGATTCAGCACCACGGCGCCGTTAACGGCGTCACTGGGTCTTGTCACCAGCTGTGGCTCACGGAGGACGACAGCCTATTGATTGACTGTGGTCTTTTTCAGGGTGCAGAGACCTCAAACGGCGGGGCAGGGCAAAACAGTCTGGCCATCGAGTTTGCCCTGGCAACAGTGCACGCACTGATCGCCACCCACGTACATGTTGACCACATTGGTCGGCTACCCTGGTTGTTGGCGGCGGGCTTTGATCAGCCCATTCACTGCACCGAACCCTCGGCATTATTGATGCCAACCGTGCTGGAAGACGCCTTCAAGGTGGGTATCAGCCGGGATGCCGCTCTAAGTGAGCGTTACGTAAAAAAAGTGTCTGGCTACTTGCAGGGACACCCATACAAAGAGTGGGTCACTGTGCTTGAGCGCCCAGACCTGGTGTGTCGCATTCGATTTCAGCGGGCCGGGCATATTCTGGGCTCGGCCTATATTGAGTGCGATCTGCACTATCCGCTGCAACAGCGACGTCGTCGCATTGTATTTTCCGGTGATCTGGGTGCGCCCCATGCCCCCATGCTGCCAGCGCCAAAACCACCACACGCGGCTGATGTGGTCGTACTGGAAAGTACCTATGGTGACCGCCTGCACGAGAGTCGGCGTAATCGCCGCGCACGCTTGCAAAAGATACTTGAGCGCGCCCTGGCTGATGGCGGCAGTGTGATTATCCCCGCCTTTAGTATTGGCCGTACCCAGGAGCTGCTTTACGAGCTTGAGGGGATCACCCACGGCAATCAGGCATGGCAGCAGATACCGGTGATACTGGACGCCCCCTTGGCAACGCGCTTTACCAAGCTATACCGCGAGCTAAAACCCTGGTGGAACGCTGAAGCGCTCAAGCGTGTAGTGCAAGGCCATCAGCCGTTGGCGTTCAAGCAGTTACTCACCGTCACCACCCACGCGCAGCATATGACGATGGTCAACCGCCTGGCGCATACCCGCCAACCCGCCATTGTGATCACTGGCAGTGGCATGTGCACCGCTGGCAGGGTGATCAATTATCTCAAGGCAATGCTGGGTGATGCACGGCACAATGTGGTCTTTGTTGGCTATCAGGCCCGCGGCACCCCAGGCCACGTCATCCAGCAGTACGGCCCACAGCACGGTTATGTAGAGCTGGAGGGGGAGCGCTATACCATTAACGCTGGCGTGCATACGCTGGGCGGTTACTCCGCTCATGCAGACCAGAAAGGTTTGGTAGGCTTTATTACCGGCATGAAGCGCTGGCCAGAGGAGGTACGGCTGGTGCATGGCGATGATCAGGCCAAGGCTACCCTGGCGAGCGAGCTGCAGCGCAGGGCCAAAGCACAGGCAAAGCCGTTGCGCGTTGTGATTGCCACCTAGCCCTGCATATACAGACCAAAGGCTAGCGAGCACCGCCATTTAAAGTGTGACGGAGTATACAAAATGCGAGTAGTGCAGAGGCTTGCTTCGTCTCATCATTATTTATGCGCGTCAGGCTGAACGCCTTGGTACATGCGTGTCTGCCTGGCTCCTACCACTTTCAAGTTACACCAGTAGGTGTGCTGTGTTGCATGAGTTGCAATCAAATAGATAAATAGACGCTTGCTGACGCGTGCACCGGCTCTTACCATAAGCGCTCTAAAGTGGGGCGTGCGTGTCATTTTTCCATAGCAATGGTGCTCAGCAGCTTATCGAAGTAGGGCAAAGCGAGTCTCATCCACTACCCTCTTCACAACATAGAAGAGGCGGCGAGCCTGCTTGCATTGAGTGTGACACCATCTGCCTAGCTAACATTCCGGACTTTAAGTGCTGTAAAGCCACTATAGTTCTAAGTAATCACCTACGTACTCAGGGGTACTATGACGGTAAAAACGCAGCAGGAAGCCATTGAGCGGTTCAAAAAAAAGGAAGCGCTGGTTGGTATTGTGGGTTTAGGTTATGTGGGCCTTCCTTTGATGCTGCGTTATAACTCAATCGGTTACCGCGTGCTCGGGATCGATATAGACGACGCTAAAGTGAGTCGTCTCAATGCGGGCCAAAGCTATATTGAGCATATCCCCGCTAAAAAAATTCAAGCGGCGCGGCAGTCTGGCTTCGAGGCAACAACCGATTTTGCTCGGGTCAGCGAATGCGATGCCCTGATTCTCTGTGTACCAACACCACTTAATCAATATCGCGAGCCTGACATGAGCTTTGTCATCAGTACCGCTGATGCGTTAAAGCCCCATTTGCGCGCAGGCCAGATTGTCTCACTGGAAAGCACAACCTACCCAGGCACGACCGAAGAAGAGCTTTTGCCTCGTGCACAGGAAGGTGGCTTGGTTGTTGGTAAAGATATCTTCTTGGTGTATTCGCCTGAGCGTGAAGACCCAGGTAATCCCGATTTTGAAACACGAACTATCCCAAAAGTAATTGGCGGGCACACGCCAGCCTGCCTAGAGGTGGGTACGGCGCTTTACGAGCAGGCTATCGACAAAGTCGTTCCTGTTAGCTCCACCAAAGCCGCAGAAATGACCAAGCTGCTGGAGAATATTCACCGGGCGGTCAATATCGGTTTGGTGAACGAAATGAAAATTGTAGCCGACCGTATGGGCATCGACATTTTCGAGGTGGTCGACGCCGCAGCAACCAAGCCATTTGGCTTTACTGCCTACTACCCTGGCCCAGGTCTGGGTGGGCATTGCATTCCAATTGATCCCTTTTACCTTACCTGGAAAGCACGCGAATACGGTTTGCATACTCGATTCATTGAGCTGTCCGGTGAGGTTAATCAAGCCATGCCGGATTACGTATTAGGCAAGCTGGTAGACGGGCTTAACAATGCCAGCAAATCCCTCAAGGGAAGCCGTATTCTTGTTTTGGGTATTGCCTATAAAAAGAACGTTGATGACATGCGTGAGTCTCCTTCGGTTGCAATCATGGAGATGATTGAAGCCAAGGGCGGCATCGTCGCTTACAGTGATCCGCATGTTCCTGTTTTTCCGAAGATGCGCGAGCATTACTTTGAACTCTCTAGTGAGTCGCTAGATGCGGACAATATTGCGGGCTTTGATGCCGTAGTGCTTGCGACAGATCACGATAAATTTGATTACGATCTAATTAAGTTACACGCCAAACTGATCATCGATAGCCGTGGCAAGTATCGTGCCCCTGCGGAACACATCATCAAGGCTTGAAGGGATTAGCAGTGCGCGTTCTTTTTTTGATCAGGTTGTTCAATTGAGTCGATGATCGGTCTGGTCTGTACAGGATCTTAAAATCAAACAGGTTATGGGGTTTTCACTGAATGAAACGTTTCGCCTTGATCGGCGCTGCCGGTTATATAGCTCCGCGCCACATGCGCGCCATCAAAGACACCGGTAACGAATTGGTATCTGCCTACGACATTAACGACTCGGTAGGGATTATCGATAGCATCTCGCCAACCAGCGAGTTTTTCACTGAATTTGAGCGGTTTCAGGAGCATGCCCACCGCATAAAGCGCAACCCTCTTACTGCGCTCGACTATGTATCTATTTGCTCTCCCAACTACCTCCACCACGCTCATATTGTTGCTGGTCTCCGATTGGGTTGCGATGTGATCTGTGAAAAGCCTCTGGTTCCTACCCCAGAGAACCTAGATGAACTGGCCAAGGTTGAGCAGGAAACCGGCAAGCGCCTTTATAACATCCTGCAATTGCGTCATCACCAGGCAATCCTGAAGCTAAAAGATAAGGTGGCGCGCGAGAAAGCAGAACATAAGCATGATGTAGAACTAACCTACATAACATCACGCGGTAAGTGGTACATGGAAAGCTGGAAAGGTGATCCGCGCAAATCGTTTGGGGTAGCCACTAATATAGGTGTCCATTTCTACGACATGCTGCATTTTATTTTTGGGGCTTTGCAGCGCAATGTCGTGCACTTTGTTTCTGAATACAAGGCTGCGGGCTATCTGGAGTACGAAAACGCCCGAGTGCGTTGGTTTCTTTCAATCGACGCCGGTGACTTGCCCAGCGAGGTAAAGGGTAAAAAACCGACCTATCGATCTATTACGGTTGATGGTGATGAGATTGAGTTCTCGGAAGGGTTTACTGATCTTCATACCGTCAGCTACCAAGAGATCTTAGCCGGACGTGGGTATGGGATTGAAGACGCGCGCCATTGTGTCGAAACGGTCAGCACCATCCGAAGCGCACCTATCAGCAGTGCGCAAAATGGCGAAGGGCATCCTTTTCTTGACCGCTTTGTCTGACTAGCAGAGTTGTATGCAACAGGGAGACTGTATGAGCTTTTACCAGCATCCTAGCGCCATAATCGATGATGGTGCCCAGATTGGCAGTGGTTCGCGAGTGTGGCACTTTGCTCATATCTGTGGTGGAGCCCGTATCGGCGAGGGAGTATCTCTCGGGCAAAATGTGTTTGTCGGTAACAAGGTAAGCATCGGTGACAATTGCAAGGTGCAGAACAACGTTTCGGTATACGACAACGTCACCCTTGAAGAAGGGGTTTTCTGCGGACCCAGTATGGTGTTTACCAACGTGTACAATCCCCGCTCGTTGATTGAGCGCAAAGATCAGTACCGCGATACACATGTAAAGAAAGGCGCCACCTTAGGGGCAAACTGCACCATCGTCTGCGGCGTCACCATTGGTGAGTTTGCTTTTGTTGGTGCTGGCGCGGTGATCAATAAAGATGTGCCTGCCTATGCTTTGATGGTCGGAGTGCCCGCCCGTCAGATTGGCTGGATGAGTGAGTTTGGCGAGCAACTAGCGTTACCGGTTAGCGGTGAGGGAGAAGTTGCTTGCCCGCACTCTAACGCAGCGTATGTATTGAGTGACAGCTTTTTGGCGAAGGTCTACAGGTGATAAATGATTGAATTTATTGATCTAAAGGCTCAGCAAGCGCGAATTAAAGAGCAAATCGATGCGGGAATCCAAAAAGTACTGGCTCATGGGCAGTATATTCTTGGTCCTGAGGTCGCTGAGCTAGAAGAAAGGCTCGCTGCGTTCACAGGCAGTAAATACTGCATTACCTGCGCGAACGGCACAGACGCACTTCAGATTGCTCAAATGGCTTTAGGTATCGGCCCAGGCGATGAGGTAATTACCCCCGGCTTTACCTATATAGCGACGGCAGAAACGGTAGCTCTGCTGGGTGCCAGACCGGTGTATGTGGACATTGACCCGCGTACGTATAACCTCGATCCAGCTCTGCTGGAAGCGGCGATAACACCCCGGACCAAGGCCATTATTCCCGTAAGCCTCTACGGCCAGTGTGCAGATATGGATGCTATTAACGAGATCGCAGCCAAGCACCGTATTCCGGTCATAGAAGATGCAGCGCAAAGCTTTGGTGCCACCTATAAAGGAAGACGTTCATGCAATTTGAGCACTATTGCGTGCACCAGCTTCTTTCCAAGCAAGCCTTTGGGATGCTATGGCGATGGTGGGGCGATCTTCACCAACGATGATGAGCTTGCAAAGGTGATGCGCCAGATTGCTCGGCACGGGCAAGACCGGCGTTATCACCACATACGGGTCGGTGTGAATAGCAGGCTAGATACACTGCAGGCGGCGATTTTGCTGCCAAAGTTAGGAATATTCGCTGAGGAACTGAAACTGCGTAATAAGGTTGCTGAATTGTACGGTAACTTGTTGAGTGGCTGCGAGTTGGTAATGCCTTATGTGGGTATGGATAACGTAAGCGCTTGGGCGCAATATACAATACGCGTAAAGGAACGAGATGAATTACAAGATAAGTTGATCAAAGCCGGAGTGCCTACCGCTGTTCACTATCCTATACCATTAAACAAGCAGCCTGCAGTCGCTGATGCTCTTGCTAATTTGCCTAATGGGGATAAGGCTGCCAACGAAGTTGTTAGCTTGCCAATGCACCCATATATAAAATTCCATGATCAGGCCCTGATAACAGAAGCGTTGTGTTGAAAATAATAGAAAGGCTGTTGCCAAAAGGGCAGTTTAGCCGAGCAGTTGGCTTATTAGCGGGAGGCACGGCGGGGGCACAGGTTTTGATGGTGGTCGCAGCTCCTTTGCTGACTAGGCTTTACAGCCCGGAGGATTTTGGTTTGCTGGCCGTATATTCAGCACTGTTGGCTTTATTTTCTGTTAACTCTAGTTTGAGATATCAGCTGGCTATTCCTCTACCTGATAACGATGAAGAAGCTTCTCATATTGTTGCGCTAAGTCTGATTTGTGTGGCCTTAGTAACATTCTTATGTACGGTATTGGCTCTATTTTCGAGTGATGAAACTGCTGCTTTGCTGAAGGCTCCCCTACTAACGAGTTATTTATGGTTGCTACCAATAGGCGTTGGGGCTGTAGGTACTTACCAAGTTTTCAATTATTGGGCTTTGAGGAAAAAAAATTATGCTGCCGTAGCAGTTACACGAATAAAGCAAGCTGTAGCCACCTTGATTATTCAGCTAATTGGCTGCAAATTCGGTGCTATTGCGCTAGTGGCTGGTCAAGCAGGAGGGCAAGGCTTAGGAAGCTATTCACTGGCAAAACAGGCTTTTGGTCAACTCGAATTTAGGCAATTGCGATGGAAAGGAATTTTAGATGCCGCAAAGCGGTATAGAAACTTTCCGTACTATTCAACTTGGGATGCTTTTTTTAACACCGCTGGTGTTCACCTGCCCCCTTTATTATTTGCGACGCTCTTTAGTCCGGCTGCAGCAGGGTTATATGCGTTAGCACACAGAGTTCTTGCGGTGCCGATGTCAGTTATAGGTGACGCTGTCGGGAAAGTGTTTTTCTCAAATGCCCCTGAAGCCCTCCGGCAGGGAAAGCTAGAAACGATGGTCATGGATGTTCACAGCAAGCTAGTGATCATAGCGATGCCTCCAGTTTTGATACTATTTGTAGCCGGTCCCGAACTATTTGCATTTGTATTCGGTGACAGATGGCAGCAAGCTGGAGAATTCGCGAGATGGATGGCGCCGTGGTTATACTTAGTATTCGTAACGGGCCCTTTAACTACACTGTTTGCTGTTCTAGAAAAGCAGTTGCATGGCCTGTGGTTTCAAGCAGCTTTAATATTCCTGAGGCTAGCTGCTGTTTCAATAGGCGCCTTTTATGAGGATCTAGTACTTACCGTTATATTGTTTTCTTTAGCAAGCTCCTTCTGCTGGGCAGCGCTCCTGCTATGGGTTGGGATAAATACAGGTAATCCTCCAATAAAAATCTTAAAGATTTCAATTAAGGCCGGATTAGGTTCTTGTATATGTGTCCTTCCGTTATGGGTGAGCTTGCATTTTATTTTTCTAAATGATTGGTGGCTGTGTTTTCTTGTTTTCAGTATTGTCATATGTTGTTTTCTTATAAGAAAAAGCTTTTAGCCGTCCTTAAGTGATTGCTGTATTTTCCGATGGTTTTTTGTGAGTGATTTGGGAGTCAAGGTGATTATGCTATTCAGAATTCCAAGTGCGAGATATTGATGGTGATTTCAAAAATTTTGTTTATTTTTGCTCACTTAGTTGCAAAGCCTCGCGTGATGTGGATGTACTACAGGTTGCTTTTTGAAGAAAGGAAGTCGATGCCTGAACTTCTTATTAAGCAGCGGATAGCAATAAAGAGGTATTTGATTTTTTGTAAGAAAGAGGTGCCTTTTTTCGCTCCCAAAATCCCTAAGCTTACGGATGCGCTAGAAGTAGGTGCGCTGCAGACGGTTATTAATGACATACCGCTTATGACAAAAGATGATATTTCTAGATGTCGCGCCAAGTTGGAACTTCCCGAAGCCAAAGTAGGAGCGTTTAAAGTCGGCAAAACGGGGGGCTCAACTGGAGATCCGTTAAAATACAGAGTTAGCAAAAAGTGCAATGATGCTGCTTTTGCAATACTATACAGAGGGCTTGGTCGGGGGGGGTATAAGCTAGGCGATAAATTAGCAGTTATGGCGGGCGGTTCTTTGGTGACGAAAAGGAACGGCTTTAAATCGAAGGTTGTTTCTTTTTTTATGAATACTAAGAAGTACTCTTCGTACGGTGTTAGCGATGACCTATTTCAAGAGTACTATCAGGACTTGGTGAGCTGGAAGCCGAAGTTTATAAGAGGATACGCATCTTCCTTGTTTGAATTTGCGAAGTTTATAGAGAAAAATAAGTATGATCTGAGCTTTGTTTCGGTATTTACCACCGCGGAAATGCTATTTGAGCATCAACGAGCTTATATTGAAAAGGTTTTTAGCGCAAAAGTTTATAATGGATATGGCTTGAACGATGGTGGTGTTACAGCATTTGAATGTAAATATGGAGGTGGGTTTCATATCGATTTGGAACGTTCTTTCTTAGAAGTGGTAGACGAAAGTGGCAGGCTCATTTTTGATAAAGTTGGTAGGATTGTAGCTACGAGTTTCTTGAATAAGGCTACACCTTTTGTTCGTTATGTGACCGGAGATCTAGGTGAGATTACTAATAGGAAATGCAAGTGCGGTAGCCCCTATCCGCTTCTAATAAGTCTAGCGGGACGTACCACCGATGTTTTGCGGTTGAATGGACGGATGGTGGGAAGCCCGGTGTTGACGGTCTTAATGGGTAATATTGACGTTGCTAGGTATCAGTTTATTCAAGTTGAAGAAAACAAAGTACTACTTGTCATGGAAAAAAATGACGCGTTTGATGTTGTTGATGAGGGTTTTATTCGAAACTCGTTGTTCTCAAATGTGGGTGAGTTCGATTTGGTATTTGTTTATGATGAGGCGCTCTTTGAGGTGGTCGACGGCGGGAAGCATAAAGTGGTAATTAATAAGACCGGTTTAATGCAGGGAGCGCGCAATTGAAAGCTTTAAGCTTTAATAGATTAGTGTTTATAGTCTTTTTGATTTTATTTCGGTTTTCTTTAGATATATCCTATGTGTTTGTTATTTCTAAGGTCTTCGCATATGATGGTTTTATCTTTGGCTTTAGTGTGCAGCAGTATGCTTTTTCTTGGATTGTATATACTCTTTCATTTCTGTTTGTTAGAGATCGCCTTTATAAAGTCAGTGACTATTTTTTTTCAACGGCATTGTTGTCGGTTCTTGCGCCACTAACTAGCCTTTTCGGTCTGGATGCGACGAGGCCGCTCGTGCCGGTGTTGGTTGTATTTTTTTCTATTTATTTTATCTATCTATTTACCAGGGTTAAATTTATTTCATTTGATGATCTGCCGGTTGTCCGTTCCGGTAGAGCTATAGGGATCGGTATATCCGTCTTTTTTGTGGGTTTCTTAGTTGTTTGGTACTTTGTTTCAGGGGCAGCGCTAAATCTGGATTTCTCAAAGGTTTATGAATACCGAGCGGAGAATGCTGAACTTTCGGGTGGTGGTATACTGGCTTATACAAACAATTGGACCTATCAGATATTTAATGTGTTTCTTATGGCGTTGGCCCTATTCTACAGGAGATACGCATGGTTCTTCGTGCTTTTGGCTATTCAGGTTTATTTTTTTGCAGCGTCTACACATAAAACCGTCCTTTTCTTGCCTGTGCTGTTAGTGGGCGTTTGGTATTATTTTAGAAAGCATTCTAGTTTGGCTATTATGCCCTTTGCTTTTACGTTAATAATTTCGCTCACTTTGTTTTCATATTTCTTTTTAGAAGATTTATGGATGTCGTCACTTTTTTCACGTCGAGTTTTTTTTGTTCCGGCTAACCTTACTTTTGTTTATTTTGATTTTTTTGAAAACAACCCAAACGTGTATTGGTCAAATTCGGTGCTCTCATATTTTGTGGCCTATCCATATAATCTTTCGTTGACGCATGTCGTCGGAGGGTATATGGGGCGAGATGGGATGGGGGCCAATAACGGATTTGTCGCAAGTGGCTATGCGCATGCGGGATTTTTTGGTGTATTTGTTTATGTTGTCTTAATAGGTGTCTTGCTCAGGATAATTAATGATCTGACGTACAATAGGATGCCGCTTTGGTTGGCGGTTTCACTTTGCGTAGTTCCTATGAGAGCACTCTTAATTTCTTCTGATTTATTTACGGTGATGTTGACTCACGGGTTTATTGCGGCAATTCTGTTGACTTATTTGGTGAGGGTTAGAAGTGTCTAAAAGATTGAAGGTTGCCCACTTAACCTCAGTGCACTCGCGCTATGATACACGAATTTTTTTAAAAGAGTGTCGCTCGCTTGCTCGCAATGACTACGATGTTTCTCTGGTGGTCGCAGATGGAAAAGGGGCTGAGGATAGAGACGGTGTGATGTTTTATGATGTGGGGAGTTCTAAAGGACGGTTTGATCGAATGCTTAATGCTCCTGGTCGTGTGCTTGGTAAAGCACTAAGCTTGAATTCAGATATTTATCACTTGCATGATCCTGAACTTATACCTATCGGTTTGAAATTGAAACGGCGCGGGAAGATAGTAATTTTTGATGCGCATGAGGACGTGCCTAAACAAATATTGGGTAAGCCTTACCTGAACAGACCCGCTAGGTGGCTACTGTCAAAAATCTTTGCGATATACGAACGCCGTTCATGTAAAAAGTTAGACGCTGTAGTAGCGGCGACTCCTTACATTCGAGAGAAGTACGCTTCGATTGGGGTGCGCTCAGTGGATGTAAATAATTATCCGCTACTAGGAGAGCTATCTAGCGACTCAGCAGAGTGGTCAAAAAAAGAAGGGCAGATAGCTTATGTAGGAGGCATCGGCAGAATTCGTGGGATTTCGGAAGTTGTTCATGCAATGGGGTTAGTGAAGTCTGATGCGCGCTTGCAGCTTGCAGGGAGATTCAATGAACCCGCAATAGAGCAAGAAGCGCATGCTACTCAAGGTTGGAGCCAGGTCGATGCCTTAGGCCTTGTTGGGCGTGAAGGTGTGCGCGATTTGCTCTCTCGCTGCGTTGGCGGTCTGGTTACTTTTTTACCGTCTCCTAACCATATTGATGCCCAGCCAAACAAGATGTTTGAATACATGAGCGCCGGAATTCCTGTTATTGCTTCTGATTTTATGCTTTGGAGGCAGATAGTTGAAGGAAACAATTGCGGCTTATGTGTCGACCCGCTTGACCCAAAAGCTATCGCTGCAGCTATTGATTATTTAGTTACGCATCCTTTGGAGGCAGAGCAGATGGGGCGTAACGGGCGGAAGGCGGTGCTTGAAAAATATAACTGGCCTATGGAAGAGATAAAGCTCTTGAGCTTATATAAAAGTCTATAAGAGAGTATGTTATGCAGAAAGTACTTACTATTATTGGTGCGCGTCCGCAGTTTATTAAAGCTAGCGTAGTATCGCGGGCTATACAGCAAACTGACGGTGTTGAAGAGACGATCTTGCATACAGGTCAGCATTTTGACCAAAATATGTCAGAGGTGTTTTTTGATCAGTTAGGGATTCCGAAGCCGGATGTTCAGCTCGATATCCATGGTGGTAATCATGGTGAAATGACAGGGCGTATGCTGATTGAAATTGAAAGAGCGCTACTTGAGAATAAACCGGATCGTGTTTTGGTTTATGGCGACACAAACTCTACCTTGGCTGGCGCGTTAGCAGCTGCCAAGCTTCATATCCCCGTTGCTCATGTTGAGGCTGGCCTACGCAGCTTCAATATGCAAATGCCTGAAGAAATTAATCGTATTCTGACAGATCAAATTAGTGATCTACTATTTTGTCCGACTGATATAGCAGTTGATAACCTCATTAAAGAAGGGTTTGCCCATAAATCTGCTAAGGTTTTTCAGGTCGGCGATGTAATGCAGGACGCGGCTATATTGTTTTCAAAGAAGGCCACTGTACCGACCAATTTCAGCTTGCCCGATGGCTTTGTTTTGGCCACATTGCATAGGGCTGAAAACACGGATAGCCCTACACGTTTGGCGAGCATTGTTAACGCTTTAAATTATATTCATAGTGAAATTGCACCCGTTGTGTTGCCCTTGCACCCAAGAACTCGCAAGCTTATTGCTGAGCAACAAATTACACTCGATGTTCATTTGGTTGAACCAGTCGGTTACTTGGAGATGCTATGGCTGCTGGATCATGCCGGACTAGTTCTTACCGATAGTGGCGGCGTTCAAAAAGAAGCTTTTTTCTTTCACAAGGCATGCGTTACGATGCGTGATCAAACAGAATGGGTGGAGTTGGTTGAGAGTGGTGCTAACGAGCTGGTTGGTGCAGACGCCGATATGATTCTGCAGGCCGCTCATAAAAACTATGGACGTACTGTTGCTGATGATTCTCAGATATATGGTGGTGGCTTGGCTGCAGGCAAGCTGGTTGGTCAAATCATCAAGGCTTCAACAGTAGCCATATGAAAACAATTTGGATTATAAATCAATATGCTTCTACCCCTGATGTGGGTGTGGGTGGACGTCATTACTATTTGGCTAATGAGCTCGCAAAGCTAGGGTATAAAGTTTATGTGATCGCTTCTGCATCGAGTCATTTATTGCGGCAACAACCCACATTTTCTGGTACGTTTCATGTTGTGGACGTCACCAATAGCTTTAGTTTTGTATGGGTTAAGTTACCTAGATATGAAAAATCATCCAGCAAGCAGCGTGCGTTGAATTGGTTTCTTTTTGGTTGGCAGCTTCAGAAGCTAACAAAGGTGGTTGCTGAGAAGCCAGACGTGATACTGCACTCTTCTCCTTCACTGGTTCCTTTTTTAGGGGCTCAGCGGCTGGCAAAAAAATTGTCGGCTCGCTTGGTTTTCGAGGTGCGTGATATTTGGCCACTGACGCTCGTTGAGCTAGGAGGTTACTCTAGACGCCATCCGTTCATTCAATTGATGCTGTGGATAGAGCGTAAGGCTTATCGTGATTCAGATAAGGTTGTGTCTAACTTAAGAAATGCAGTAGATCATATGGTTAAGCAGGGCATGAGTCGGGAGAAGTTCTCTTGGGTTCCCAACGGAGTGTCTCTAGAGGAAGTGGCGGGTGAAGTGCCTCTTGATGAAAGCGTAAAAGCGCTATTGCCTAAGAATAAATTTATGGTCGGTTATACTGGTACTATAGGGCTTGCCAACTCAATAGATACGCGGCGGTTGCAGGAGCTGAGTGCAACACGGTTATTGAATTGACGCAGGAGCATCATATTGCATAGCCAAGGCTTTCTGCATCACTTCGCTCATGACTTCGATAGGACATTTGAAATCGAAGCGCTTA
>NZ_RKKU01000031.1 GCF_003797945.1 Pseudomonas neustonica | reverse complement strand
GGGTTCTACCCCGTTACTGCGGACACTCTTGAAAAGAGGCACAATGTGCCAAAGGAGTGTTCATGTCCAAACGCAGAAAATACAGCCCTGAATTCAAGCGCGAAGCCATCGCGCTATCTCGCCAGCCTGGTACCAACTGTCGTCAGGTGGCCTTAGAGATTGGCATTAACCCCAATTTGTTGTCGCGGTGGGTCCGTGAAGCGGACGATGTGCCAAGCAAAGCGTTCAAGGGCTCTGGTACGCCTCGTGACGAGGAGCTTGCCAATCTGAAACGCGAACTGGCGCGGGTAAAAAAGGAGCGCGATTTTTTGCGCGAAGCGGCAGTGTTCTTTGCAAAGGAGTCGTCCTGAGGTATCAGGCGATTCAACGCTGTCGCAGTCTTTTCCCGATACGCCTTATGTGTCGATGCCTGAAGGTCTCGGCCAGCGGTTATTACGCCTGGGCATCTCGACCTCTATCCAGCAGGGCTATGGCTAATCAGCATCTGTTGTCGCGAATCAGAGAGATTCATGATGATAGTGGTGGCATGATTGGTTCGCCCCGGATGCATGAAGACCTGGCTGCCGAAGGCACTTCTACGAGCCTGAATCGGGTTGCAAGGCTAATGGCTAAGCACGGTATCCAGGGGTGGCCTCGCAAAAAGCGGGGACGAATGGGGCGAGCGTCGAGTCGGCCACAGGGTATTCAAAACCATCTACAGCGGGACTTCTCAGCGCTTGAGCCTGATACCAAGTGGGTCACGGATATTACGGAGATCTCCACTCAGGAAGGAAAACTGTATCTATGCGTGGTCCTGGATCTGTTCAGTAAGCTGATTGTGGGCTGGTCCATGCATCACAGACAGGATCGGCAGATGGTAATCAGAGCTGTTCAAATGGCTGTGTGGCAACGCCAGGGCGAAACCCCGGTGATACTGCACTCAGACAGGGGTACGCAGTTCACCAGCGGCGATTACCAGCGTTATCTGGGCAGCAATCGGTTAGTCAGCAGCATGAGTGCCGTTGGCCACTGTGGCGATAATGCCGCCTGTGAGGGCTTCTTTGGGATGCTGAAGCGAGAGCGAGTACATCACCGACGTTACCGTACTCAAGACGAGGCAAGAGCAGACCTATTTGAATACATCGAGCGGTTCCATAATCCTAGGATGCGACGTAGAGTTGCTGCGCAGGATCAAAAGCTCTTAGCTGTTTTATAACCGTCCGTGGAAACGGGGTAGAACCCGATCAGGGTTTATGGTGCGCGAAAACTCGTTGAGTGGGCAGGGCTCAGCTATCAGGTTACCTTGGATTTGATGGCAGCCTGCAGTACAGATCAGGTCAAGCTGCTCCACGGTTTCCACCCCTTCACAGACGGTGTGCTTACCAAGCTCCTTGGCCAAGTCAGTAATCATTTTTACAATAGATTTGGCGTCGTCCTTGGTCAGTAGTTCGGTAACAAAAGAACGATCTATTTTTAGCGTATCGAATGGAAAGCGGCGTAGATACGACAGTGAAGAGTAGCCAGTGCCAAAATCATCCAGCGCGAGTCTTACACCGGTGCTTCGTATCTCGTTGAGTATGGCAAGCGCCTTATCTGCATCATCAATCTGAACCGCCCCGGGTTTCGCGGAGGCTTCAACTCCTGAGAAGATGAAGCCATGAACAAGACAAACAAGTTTTCCCCTGAAGTCCGTGAACGAGCCGTGCGGATGGTGCAAGAGCATCGCGGCGACTATCCCTCGCTGTGGTCGGCGGTCGAGTCGATTGCACCCAAGATCGGCTGCGTACCCCAAACGTTGCTGGAATGGGTCAAGCGTGCAGACGTCGATGCCGGCGTACGGCCGGGCGTCAGCACAGCCGACGCGCAACGCGTCAAAGAGCTCGAGCGCGAGGTCAAGGAGTTGCGCCGGGCCAACGAAATACTCAAGGTGGCCAGTGCGTTTTTCGCCCAGGCGGAGCTCGACCGCCGGCTGAAGTGATCTACGCTCTGGTGGATGGACACCGGGATGCTTTTGGGGTCGAGCCAATCTGCACGGTGCTGCAGATTGCCCCGTCAGCCTATCGCCGATATGCCGCCCGCCGTCGAAATCCGGATTTGCAAAGCCACCGAGCCCGGCGCGACAGCAAGTTGATGCCAAAGATCGAAGCTGTGTGGAACGCGAACCTGCAAGTTTACGGTGCTGACAAGGTTTGGAAGCAGATGAACCGTGAAGGAGACGCCGTGGCCCGCTGCACGGTCGAGCGGTTGATGCGACGACTTGGCCTGCGCGGAGTCCGGCGTGGCAAGATCGTCCGCACCACAGTCAGCGACCACAAGGCTCCGTGCCCGCTGGACAAGGTGAACCGGCAGTTCCGAGCCGACCGACCGAATCAGTTGTGGGTGTCCGACTTCACCTATGTTTCCACTTGGCAAGGCTGGCTGTACGTGGCCTTCGTTGTGGACGTCTTTGCCCGGCGCATTGTCGGCTGGCGGGTGAGCCCATCGATGACAACCGACTTCGTGCTGGATGCGCTGGAACAGGCCTTATACGCACGTCAGCCTGAACGCGGTAGCCATCTGATCCACCATAGCGATCGCGGGTCGCAATACGTCAGTATCCGCTACAGCGAACGGTTGGCCGAGGCTGGCGTGGAGCCGTCGGTAGGCAGCAAAGGGGACAGCTACGACAATGCCCTGGCTGAGACGATTAACGGCCTGTACAAGGCCGAAGTGATCCACAGACGCTCGTGGCGCAATCGTGAGCAGGTGGAACTGGCCACGCTCCAATGGGTGCATTGGTTCAATCACCAGCGACTGCTCGAACCCATCGGATATATACCGCCCGCAGAGGCTGAGGCAAACTACTATCGGCAACTAGCCAGTCAGGCTTCCAAGGTGGCGGCTTGACTTAAACCAAACAGCCTCCGCGAAACCCGGGGCGGTTCACGACAGGCTTCACTTAGCGCCCACCTTCCAAGCTTATCTATCATCCCGCATTGCTCGGCTATCGGAATAAACTCTATCGGGCCAATGTGCCCAAGTTCAGGGTGATGCCAACGCATCAGCGCTTCCACACCGACGACTTGCCACGTTTGTAAATCGACTTTGGGTTGCCAGTGCAGAGATATTTCGTTGTTGTCGATGGCACTGCGTAAACCGTTTTCGATACTGAGTCTTCGTCGACTCACCTCTCCCAGTTGCGGTGAGTAGGCCACCCAGCGCCCCCGGCCGGACTCTTTTGCTGCATACATGGCGATGTCTGCTTGTATCAGTAAGTCGTCAAGTGAAGGATGGGAACCACTGCTAACGGTATAACCGACGCTGGCGCCGACACGGAACTGGCGTTCGCTAATCATGATCGGTTCACACAGCGTATCGACCACGTTGTGCGCGAGCTCATCTACCTTTTTTACAGCGGCCTGTGACCAGAGCAGGATGGCAAACTCGTCGCCTCCCATGCGGGCTATCAGTGCTTGCTGATCCACACAGGAGCGTAGGCGTTGCGCAATAACACGAAGTATAGAGTCGCCAACGCTATGGCCGTAATTGTCGTTAACTGCTTTGAATCGGTCGAGATCAATGCACAGCAGTGCAATGGGCCCATTTTGCTCAATCGCTTTATTCAACGCTTGACGCAGGTGAAAGCGATTGGACAATGCGGTCAGCGAGTCGGTGTGCGCCAGATCGCGAAGCTTTTGTTCACTTCTCACTTTCTCGGTGACGTCTGTCAAAACACCACGCCAGCCCAGAAATATACCCGTAGCTGAGTACAGGCTCTTGCCAGCCATGACCAGGTAGGCAACCCCTTTCGGAGTAGTCATGGTCAGTCTCATATCACGGAATGGCTGGCCCTCAGCCGAGAGTATTTGCAGACGCTCAGCGTCATCCGGGCACCGCTCTGCCAGCAACGCCTGAAAACTGTGCTGGTTATCTTCATTCTGTTTCAGTCCCAGGACGTCGGTGAGGCGATTGGAGACATGGTTGAGTTTGCCGACGATATCGGTTTCCCAGAGCGCATCGCCAGCGTTGTGTTCAAAATCCTGCAGCAACACGGCAAGGGCTTGCTCCTGTCGCTCAGAGCGTGCATTGGCGGCGATCAGATCAGTCGATTTGCGCCATGCGCTCAAGGAGCCAACCAGCACCATGGGTGAGTAGATGCACACCAGCAGGGCTACACCAAGAGAGGCCAGGTGTCCGGTTAACCACAAGGCACCAACCGCAGCAAAAGAGTAGATAAGGGTGTAGCAAATGCTCGCATAGGGCAGCGGGCTAAGGACGAAGCTTCCGGCGCTGATCATACCGGTCACAATGGTTGCGAAGGCCATCTGCTGGCCTCTGGACGCGTCAGGAAACCAGATAAGTATCATGCATGCCCAAAGTGCGGCCAGGGAGGATGAGTAGATCGTTGCTCTATGTGCGCTTTTGGATGAAGCATAGACAACCGGGTTCTTGCGGATACGGTACCAGCCCTTGCAGGAGATCAGGCACAAGCAGGTAAGCGCGGCAAGCCATATCCATTGCCCTAGCGGAATATTGGGTGCGTAGGCAATAAGGAGACAGCAGCCACTACCTATATTCGCTAGCATCATCGGCAGTGTGACGCGCGTCACGGAGGTGACTTGAGCCCCGCGCAGGCGAGCCATATCGGTGTCATCTGACGAGTACATCGTCGAGATGTCAGCGAATAGCTGACGAATGTTGGCAATTTGATCGTTCAAATAGGGACGCCCGTCTCATTGATCCAGCATGATTTATAGCGCGATATTAGCAGAGCTACAGGTACCAGGGCTTGGATAAAAACGCTTTATGGATTAAACAATCGGGTGCTAAAAAAGGGCGGTGCCGCTTGCGACACCGCCCTTTTTAGTCAAACCTGCGCGGGGAAATCGCTCGCCGCGTGACGCTCCGCCAACTGTTCAGAGGCTTCGCCCCATACGCGGTTGACCATTCGCCCGCGCTTAACGCCCGCTCGCGCGGCAACGGTCGAAGCCCAGCGTTGTACATGGGTATATTCATGGACCGATAGGAACTCGCCTGCGCTGTAGAGGTTGCCTTCAACCATCAGGCCATACCAGGGGTAAATGGCGATATCAGCAATACTGTAGTCGGCACCGGCCATGAATTCGCGCTCTGCCAGATTGCGGTTCAGCACATCAAGCTGGCGCTTGACCTCCATGGCAAAGCGATTAATGGGGTACTCGAACTTCTCCGGCGCGTAAGCGTAGAAATGTCCGAAACCACCACCGAGGTAGGGCGCTGACCCCATCTGCCAAAATAGCCAGTTCAGCGCTTCGGTACGCTGGGAGCGCTCGGTCGGCAAGAACGCACCAAATTTCTCGGCGAGATACAGCAGGATAGAGCCTGACTCAAACACCCGAGTCGGCACGTCAGTACTGTGGTCTACCAGCGCAGGGATTTTCGAGTTGGGATTGGCCTCAACAAAGCCACTGGAGAACTGATCGCCTTCACCAATGTTGATCAACCAGGCATCGTATTCAGCGTCGCTGTAACCCAGCTCCAACAGTTCCTCGAACATCACTGTCGCTTTGACGCCGTTGGGCGTGGCCAAGGAATACAATTGATGAGGCTGCTTGCCTATCGGCAGATCCTTGTCATGAGTAGGGCCTGCGATGGGGCGGTTGATGTTGGCAAACTTGCCGCCGCTTTCGGCGTCCCAGGTCCAGACTTTAGGTGGCTCATACTGCTTGTCATTGCTCATTTTACGGTTTCCCGAACAGTGATTGGCTGGCGTCAAGGGGCCACAGTTATGTGGCTGATTGCCAAGCCTAGCACGGAGCAAGCAGTTGTGGAGTGACGTTATTTAGTGAGAGTTAGATGATTGGTAAAGGAGCGCTGCAGGACGAATCAGTTGCGATCTCCCTGCAGCGGTTTGGCTCAACCTCGCTCGATGTGCTGCTGATGAAGCTCGTGCAGACGCTTGCTGCCATCTTCGGCATGGACGGCGAAGGTAGTCAGGGCTGAGAGTGAGAAGAGTAGGGCGATGGCGAATTTCATGGTTGCAGTCCTTCTGATTGCAGGTTGGAATGGCGACTGGTGTCGCCGTTTGACCTGTACAGAGTAAGGGAGCAGCACTGATGCCAGCATGACCTGCAGATTACATATCTGTCATCTGCAGAGTTTGAGGAAAGCGCAGTTCGAAGCGCACTCCCTGCTCTTCGTTGAAGACCTGCGCGCTGCCGCTATGCAGGCGCATGATGGCCTGTACTATAGCCAATCCCAACCCACCACTGTGGCCTGGCTGACTTCTTGATGGATCGGCCCGATAGAACCGCTCAAACAGCCTGGACAGATGCGGCGGTTTAATCTGTGCACCCTGGTTACGTACGCTAACGATGTGCTGATTATCCTGCTCTGCGCTGGCGATCATGATCTGACTGCCGGGGTCGGCATGGCGAATAGCGTTGGCAATCAGGTTGGCTAGGGCGCGGGTGAGCATATCCGGTTCGGCGCTCAGGGTGCCGCTGCATTGATTGACCAGCTGCAGATCACGCTCCTGCGCCATGCCCTCGAAGTACTCACACAAGTCTTCAACCAGCTTGTTAAGGTCAGTCGGCTGGAGCGCTAGCGAGCGTTCCGGCTGCTCACTACGGGCCAGGAATAACAGACTGTCGATCATCCGCGCCAGGCGCTCGAACTCCTCCAGATTTGACTCCAGCAACTGCTCGTAATCCGCCGTGGTACGCGAGCGGCTCAGCACCTGTTGTGTTTGGCCCATGAGGTTGTTCAGTGGTGTACGCATTTCATGCGCGAGGTCAGCTGAGAATCGTGCCAACTGCTGGTAGCCCTCATCCAGCCGGGCCAGGGTCTGGTTAAGGCTGGTCTCCAGCAAGCTTAGCTCCAGATAATCGCTGTCTGCATGCAGTCTGCGGTGCAGTTGCCCGCTGTCGATGGCGCCTGCCTGTGCGGCCAACTGCCGGAGCGGGCGCAGGCCACGCTGGCTGATGAAACTACCCAGTAGAAACGTCACCAAACCACCCAGGCTGAGGGCGATGATCAGGGTGTTGCGATAGGACGCGAGCATATTCTGGCGCTCGGTGAGCAGGTGTCCGGCAATCAATACCAGTTGTTTGTCGTGGAGGCTGATCCGCTGTGCCACCAGGCGGTAGGGTACTGCTGGGTCTTGATGGAAGGTCGGCTGGGATGAGGCCTGCAGTTCTGGCAAGGGCAGGGCGGCCGGGTTGATGCTCAGCAGAGGCTTGCCTTGAGTATCCAATACCCAGAGAAAGTGCTGAGTATTACCCAGCATATTGGCATAGAGTTCCGGTCTTTCCAGTAGCGCCTGAATGTCAGGGGTGTTCTTGAGCAGCAACTGCATGCGTTCAAGTCGGCCGAGTAGTGCCTGATCGTCGCGCCAGGCGATCTCCTGCTGCAGGGAGCGGTACAAATACACACCAATGATGCCGAGCGACAGCATGCTGATCAGCGCGAAGGCCAGCGCCAAGCGCATGCTGAGTGAACGCTTGAATTGCTTCATGCGACGCTATCCAGTTTATAGCCCATGCCGCGCACGGTATGTACCAGTTTCAGCTGGAAGGGATCATCCAGCTTGGCCCGCAAACGGCGAATAGCGACATCCACCACATTGGTGTCACTTTCGAAGTTGATATTCCAGACCACCGAGGCGATGCGGCTACGTGACATGACTTCACCCGGATGACTGATCAACAGCTGCAGCAGCGCAAACTCCTTGTTGGTGAGCGTGATGCGTTGACCGTTGCGGCTGACGTGTCGGCGCAACAGGTCTACCTCCAGATCCTCAAGTCGATAATGCTCTACCTCACGCAAGGGTGAGCGCCGCAGTAGACTCCGCACCCGCGCCAACAGCTCAGCATAGGAGAAGGGCTTGACCAGATAATCATCGGCGCCCAGTTCCAGGCCTTTTACCCGATCTTCAACGCTATCGCGCGCCGTCAGGAAAAGTACCGGCGTGTCGCCATGGCGGCGGATCAGCTTGATCAACTGCCAGCCATCGATGCCGGGCAGCATGACATCAAGAATGACCAGGTCGAAGCGCTCCTCTTCAATCAGGTGCCGCGCATCCAGCCCGTCGAGCGCCACCTCGACCTGATAGCCGGACTCACTCAGTCCCTTCTGCAAGTATTCGGCTGCTTTGCGTTCGTCTTCAACTACCAGTATGCGCATCGGTGTCTCCTTCTCAGGCCTTCAGGTTAGAGGTAAAGGCGCGGCCTGCCCATTACAAAAGCGTAATGCAGCGGCAATGCTGCGGTAGTTGTGTCGATTGCACTATTGCCTGGTGTTTACGCAAACCAAGGAGATAACCGTATGGCGCACAAACTGACAATCGCATTGGCACTGCTCGGCAGCCTGGGCGCGACGGCTGTTCAGGCTGAGGTGTCCGGCATTGCCGAACGTCCAGATCTGACGCTGACCCTGGCCAACCAGTTGGCTGATGCAACTCTCAGCGCCTGTCATGCACAGCAACGCACTGCGGTGGTAGCCGTGGTTGATCGCGGCGGCAACCTGATGGCGCTGCAACGCGACGATAACGTCGGCCCACACAATACGCTAGCGGCACAACGCAAGGCATTTACCGCACTCTCAACCAAAACGGCAACCGGACTTTTGGCCGAGCGTGCACGCAATAATCCCGATGCAGCCAATCTAAACACCCTGGATGAGCTGCTACTGCTTGGCGGTGGTTTACCTGTTGCCATCGACGGGCAGGTTGTTGGCGCGCTTGGGGTAGCCGGTGCTGGCGGTGCCAGCACGGATGAAGGATGTGCGCAAAGCGCCATCGATAAGCTGATCAAAACCAACTGAGCTCCAGGAGAATCTGTATGAACGCTATTAGTCGCATCGCCGGTGGTATTTTACTTGCCAGTTGCACAACCCTCGCTATGGCAGCGGGTAACCCGCTCAGCGTGCACGTCCTTAACCTTGAAGATGGTTTGCCGTCATCTGACGTGCACGTCACGCTTGAGCGTCTGCAAGGCCAAAGCTGGCAGCCCTTGAGCGAGGGCGTCACCAATGAGCAGGGCCGCATTACTGAACTTTTCCCGCAGGGCCAGACGCTGCAGGATGGTACCTACAAGGTTACCTTCAAAACCGGCGACTGGTTTGCACAGCATGAAGCCAAGACCTTTTTCCCCGAGGTGCCGGTGATTTTTGCTGTGGATGCTTCGGTAGAGCATTACCACATACCACTACTGTTGAGTCCTTACGGGTTTTCTACCTATCGCGGTAACTGACTTATGCCTGGCGTACTTGGGTAACTGAGTACGCCAAGGCTCACATGTTTCAACCGCTATCTTTTTGCAGGCTACTCAAACCAACTCGCTGCCGACGTCCCACCAGTTGGGGAGTAGCTCACGCACCGCGCGTTGTCCAAAGCGGTCGTCCAGCAGATAAACCACACCGCTGTCATCAGTGCTACGAATCACTCGTCCCGCTGCCTGCACTACTTTCTGCAAGCCAGGATAAAGGTAGGCGTAGTCATAGCCGTTGCCGCCGCTGTCAGCAAACATCGCCTGCATCCGTTCCTTCATTTCCTCGTTGACCGGATTTATCTGTGGCAGCCCCAGAGTGGCAATGAAAGCGCCGATAAGGCGCTTGCCGGGTAAATCAATACCTTCACCAAAGGCACCGCCCAGCACGGCAAAACCTACCCCGTTGCTGTGCTCGGCAAAGCGAGCAAGAAAGCCATGGCGCTCGGCTTCATTCATGCTGCGCGACTGGGCCCAGGTCGGGATGTTTGGGTAATCCGCAGTGAATTGATCCAGCGCTTGCTGTAGATAGGCGTAGCTGCTGAAAAATGCCAGATAGTTGCCGGGCTTGCGCGCAAACTGATCGGCTATCAATTGACAGATCGGGCGCAGGCTGGCGCTGCGATGCTGATAACGGGTGGACAGGTTGCGGATCACCGAGACGCTCAATTGCTCAGCCTTGAAGGGCGACTCCACGTTGATCCATTCTGCCTCTTCCGGCAATCCGAGCAGGTCGGAGTAATACTGTGCCGGGCTCAAGGTGGCGGAAAACAGGGTTGTGCTGTGCGCGGTGAGAAAGCGCTGCTTGAGAAAGGGCGCGGGTACTATGTTGCGCAGGCACAGGGTTGACAGCGTCTTGCGTCCGGCAAATTCTTCATGCCGGGTAATATCAAACAACGAATGCGGCCCATAGGCCTCCGCCAGACGGCAGAACAACATGGCGTCCAGATAAAACCGCAGCAAGGCGGCGTCGTTGCCTGTGGGCTGATCGGTCAGGTGGTCGGTGATGGCGCTGACTGCTTTTTGCAGGCTGGCGATGAACAGGTCAGCAATAGTCGGGTAGATCTGATAGTCGTCCACCTGGTCCTGATGCAAGGTATTCCAGTGGCGCGCAACCCGGTCGAGCACGGTTTTCAGAGACTTTGGCGCGTTGCGCCGCAATACATTGAACACCTGCTGATCAAGCTCGGCGGTATACATGCCGCGCGCGCGGTCAATCAGGTTATGCGCCTCGTCTACCAGTAGCGTAATACGCCAATCGTTAAGTACGGTCAGGCCATGAAGTAGGGCGGTCATGTCGAAGTAATAGTTGTAGTCGCCAACCACTACATCGCTCCAGCGGCACAATTCCTGGCTCAGATAATAAGGACAGACCTGATGCTCCAGTGCGATTCGCCGTACGCTGGGTTGGTCCAGCCACTTCGCCTCTACGGCCGCTGCACGCGCGGCTGGCAAACGATCATAAAAGCCTTGCGCCAGTGGGCAGGAGTCGCCATGGCAGGCTTTGTCTGGATGCTCGCAGGCTTTGTCGCGGGCAGTATGTTCGAGCACACGCAATGGCATATCTAGTTGCTGGCTACGCAGGGTTGATAGCGCCTCAAGTGCCAGCTGCCGGCCCGGTGTTTTGGCGGTGAGAAAGAACAGTCGATCCAACTGCTGCTCAGGGAAAGCCTTGAGCTGCGGGAACAGCGTGCCCAGGGTTTTACCAATACCGGTGGTGGCCTGGGCCATGATGGTCTCACCATCGCGCGCGGCGCGGTAAACCGCTTTGGCCAGCTGGCGCTGCCCGGTACGAAAACCCGCATGCGGAAAGCGCAACTCTTGCAGGCACAGGTCGCGCTCGGCGCGGTGCTCGGTTTCCTGTCTGGCCCAGGCGATAAAACGATCGCATTGCAGCGCAAAGAAGCGGCGCAGGTCGTCAGCCTTGAAGGTCTCGCGGTAAGGCGTTTCCTGTTGGGTCATGACGTTGAAATACACCACGGCCAGATCCAGCTCTGCCAACTCCAGCTCGACACACAGCAGCCAGCCGTAAATCTTCACCTGGGCCCAGTGCAGACTGCGGTGGTTGTCCGGAATACGGCTGACATCGCCCCGGTGGGTCTTTATTTCTTCCAACAGGTTTTGGCTTGGATCAAACCCGTCTGCGCGTCCGGCGACCAGCAGCCCGGGATAACTGCCGGCCAACACCAGCTCGCTGATATAGTCGGGACCGCGACGGCCGACGACGGTTTGATGACCGGCGATGCCTTCCTGTGCCGTGGGTGCAGGGGTAAAGCGCAGGTCGAGATCGCCTTCCTTGGCGGTGAATTCGCAGAGCGCTCGCACTGCTACGCGGTAGGTCATGGTTCGCGCTCCTGCTCACTCCATTGCACGTAACAGACCTCCACCGGCATCGCATGCTGTGCACAAAAGGCCAGCCAGCGGCGCTGATTATCCTGCAGCCTATCTCCGGGGCCTTTCACTTCTATCATGCGGTAGCGCTGTTCTGCCGGCCAGAACTGAATCAGGTCGGGCATGCCCGCGCGGTTCGCCTTGATATCACCCAGTAAGCGCTCAAACCAGTGCTTGAGGTGGGCAGCGGGTATGCACGTCAGTGCCTGCTCAAGCAGCTCGTCACTAAGCATGGACCAGACCACGAAGGGCGACTGGATACCCTGTTTTTGCTGAAATACGGCACGTATGCAGTCCAGGTACTCTTCGCTTTCCAGTCGCGCCAGACAGTGGTCGAACAGATCCCGCCGGCGTGAATAAAAGTCGCTGCTGTGCAGGTCAGCGGGTGCGCTATGGAATGGGTGGAAAAAGGCACCCGGCAGCGGAGTAAACACGGCATCCCAGCAAAGCAGGCCAAACAGGCTGCAAATGAGGGTATTTTCGACGTAATACACTGGCGCGTCATGTTCCGCAAAGTGCATCGCGACGGCCTGCTCAACGCCTGTGTCAGGTTGTCTGGGGAGCTGCAGCCGCTGTTCGGGAGTGGCTATGTCTTTTTTTTCTTTGCTGGATGCGTGCTTCAATTTACGCTCCAAGCGCCTGAGCGCACGCTCCACCAGTTGGCGCTCGGCCTCGTTTTCAGGACTGGCATCCGCCTGTACCGCAAGCTTGTAGGCGGCGTCATATTGTTGGGTCTTTTCCAAAATACGGATTTGCCGTTGACGAGCACCTGTGTAGCGGCATTGTTGATACAAAAGCAGCGCTTCATCCAATGCGCCGTCACGCTCGAGCTGTTGGCTGAGCTGAAACAGCAAGCGCTGATGGCGCTGCTCGATCCAAGGGTTTTGGCTTTGGAACTGACCTAGCTGCGCCAGCGTATCGGCGACGCTGGCGCCATCGGCAAAGGCTTCACGACAGCGCCGCAGATGAAGGTAGTCGTCAATGTCACGGCGACTATGAAAGCCGCGTGACTGCGCTGAAAACCTGACCTGCTCATAACGAAACACGCCAAGATCGGCCAATACAAACTCGGACCAGCTTTGCGCTAGGTTGCCAAAGAATAGCAGCCGGAAGCGATCAAACAGTTCGCCCAAAGTGAGGCTGTACAGCGTGTCAGCTGGAATCTGAGGCCATTGTTGCCAGGCCATCGCCAGACTTTGTTGTTGCTCAAGTTGCTCGGTCAGCGCAGCCTTGCTGAGCTTGGACCCGCTGTCGCTCTCTGTCAGCACGCCAAGCAATTCGTGTTTGAGCAGCAGTTTAGCCAGCTCTGCCGCACTGAGCGGGTTTTCGGTGGATAACCAGCCTAGATCAAGCAGTGGCTGTGCCGCCGTTTCTGTGCAGCCTATCTCGTCGTACGCCAGTTTACTCAAGCGAAAATGCGAGCCCTTGCGCATGACCATACGCACCAGCAGCGCTTGAGCGGACTGGGGCAGGGTGCGGAACTGTTCAACGAAAGAGACCTCCTGCGTAGACAGCAGGTCAGAATAACGTCCTGAAACCCAGTCCAATACGGTTTGGAAGTTTTTCAGATAATAGAAATCGGCAGCTTGAGGTATCGGCATACGGTCACATACTGGTTGTGCGTACAGTATTGTCCGTCTACAAAAAGCGGGTTGCAAGCCCGGTATAACAAGAAAGCTCTTCGATACTTTGATTCAAGGCCTACAGGTAGTCGTTGAGATTCAACTCCATCATTTGCTGTAATTCCGCTACTGGCCGGGGTTTGCTGAGATAGTAACCCTGCACCATGTCGCAGCCCTGATCACGCAAGAAATGCAGTTGCGCTGATTGTTCTACGCCCTCGGCGACGACCTGCAGCCCTAGTTTGTGCGCCAGTAGTATTGTGGCCTCGACAATAGCAGCGTCACTGGCGTTGTCAGGTAGCGCACTGACGAAGCTACGGTCAATCTTCAATGTGTGTAATGGGAAACGTTTAAGGTAAGCAAGCGAGCAGTAGCCAGTACCATAATCGTCGATGGCGACTCTGATACCGAGTTGCTGCAGGGCATACAAGGTGCTGGCAGAGGTGTCCAGATCCTGAATAAGCATTTGCTCGGTTATTTCGAGCTCCAATTGCTCGGGGGGGAAGCCAATCTCTTTCAGCACGTCTGCCACTTTGCTGGCCAGATCGCCTTCGGCAAACTGGCGTGCCGATAGGTTGACGGATACCCGCACTGGATGCTGTCCGATCACCTGCATCGCCATGGTATCCAGGCAAGCCTGCCTGAGTACCCAAAGGCCAACTTTGACGATAAGTCCGGTTTCTTCCAATAACGGTATGAAGTTATCTGGTTGAACCAGGCCACGGGTAGGGTGGTTCCAGCGTAGTAGCGCCTCTGTTCCAATAACCTTGCCAGTGCGCGTGTCTGCCTGCGGTTGGTAGTGTAAAACGAACTGATTGCGTTCAAGGGCCCAGTGCAATTCCGACTCCAGCACCAGAAGCTCCTGCTGGCGCTCATTCATCTCCGGAGCATAGAACTGAAACGAGCGGCCACCAGCCGCTTTTGCCTGGTACATGGCTGAGTCGGCGTTGCGTAGCAAGGCCTCAACGCTGCTGCCATCGTCTGGATAGATTGATACGCCGGTCGTGAAACTGACGAAGATATCCCGCTGATTAACGCGTACCGGTTGCTCGAAGGCACGCTTGAGCTTGTCTAGTACACCGACGATTGCTTGTGGTGCCGTGAGGTCAATGGCGACAATGACAAATTCATCGCCACCGTAGCGCGCCAATAGGTAGTTAGGACGTAGGTAGCGAGCCATGCGCACACTGACTTGTTGTAATAATTGATCACCTAGGCTGTGTCCGAGGCTATCGTTAACCCGCTTGAAATTATCCATATCGAGAAACAGCACCGCCATCTTTGAGCCATGCTCTTGAGCGCGCTGGATCTCGGTTTGTAGCTGTTCGGCCAGCAGCACCCGGTTGGCAAGTCCGGTTAACTCATCGTGGGTGGCCTGATGTTGTAACTCCGCTTCAAACTGTTTGCGCTCGCTTATATTGCGCCCAATACTCGAGAAATAGGCCGTTTGCCCCGTTTTGTCACGATGTGCGATCACCACCTCGGAGAGGTAAATTTCATTACCCTTGGCATCGGTCAGCATGGATTCGCGTTCGAATATGCCGTGTTTTTCTGCTTGTTTCAGTGCGCTGAGAATAAGTTCTTCAGCTATTCGCATACCATGGCTGGTCGGTGCTTGCTGACGATAGGGTGTCTGGTAGGAGACGTCGCCGAGCAACTCCTGACCGGAGCGATTCAGATACAGAAGCTTGCCATCCCGGTCACTGATAGCCACTACATCTGTGGTCGCCTCCAGAATGGCGTTGAGGCGCGTCCTTTCTTCATCTGCTTTAACCCGCTCGCTAACATCGCGGCCAGTTGATACAAAGTGCGTAATTTTCCCATCGGCATCAACCAGAGGCGTTATTACCTTTTCCTCGTAAAATAATTCACCAGATCGTTTGCGGTTAATCAGCGTGCCACGATAGGTACGGTGTTGCTTGAGGGTTGACCACAGGTCTGTATAAGCGTCCGGCTCCTGCTCGGTGGCTTTCAATACATCCGGCGACAGTCCCGTTATGCTGGCAGCGCTGTACCCCGTCATTTGCTCGAATGCCGGATTGACATACTCGATACGGCCATCGCTGTTGGTGATAAAAATGCTGTCTTCAGTCTGATCTACTGCTTGCGAGAGCTTGCGCAGCAGTTCACTGGATAGCCGATGTTGCTTTTGCGCCGCACGCTCTGCAACGGCACGTTGAATGACCGGAGCCAGCCGTTGCAGGTCATTTTTGACGATATAGTCTTGTGCGCCCGCTTTAATCGCTTCGACTGCCGCTTTTTCACCCAGGGTGCCGGACACATAAACGAACGGGAGGTCTTCGCTGTGTTTGCGCACTGTTTTTAGCGCGGCTGCGCCATCAAAGAGCGGCATGCTGTAGTCGGAGAGCACTACATCCCAGTTAAACTCAGACAGTGCTTGCTCAAGCGAACTTTGGGTCTCGACACGTTGCCACTTGATCGACCAGCCCTGTGTTTCCAGGTGATGGATAACGAGTAGCGCGTCATCTTCGTTATCCTCCAGCATCAGGATGTGCCATTGATGGGCGGCGTGTGACTGCAGCATGACTACCTCCTGTTTAAGCGTCCAAAGCGGGACAATTTATTTGCAACCAGTAACGGCTTAGCTCGTGGATGACTTTTACGAACTCGTCAAAGTCTACAGGCTTGCGAATATAGCTATTGGCGCCGCATCTATAGGAACTGTACCGATCACTCAGTTCTAACGAGGAAGTCATTACTACGACTGGAGTTAATCGCGTTTTTTCGTTATCACGGACTTTTTTTAGTACTTCAAGTCCTCTGATAATAGGTAAATTAAGATCAAGTAAAATCAGTGCAGGGTTAATGGGGTTCTCAACGTTACCAAATAGCTTGGTGAGCGCCTGCTGACCATCTTCAGCAATAACGATGTCATTAGACATGTTGTTGCTTTTCAACGCATGTAGCATCAATGCTACGTCATCCGGATTGTCTTCTACCAAAAGTATAGATTGGTTTCTCATAGGGTATTCCTGACCGAGTTGAACTTCAGATAGAAGCTCGCACCTTTTCCGGGTTCTGCTTCCGCCCACACACGACCGTTCAGTTTTGCCATGATGCGAGCAATGGTGGCCAAGCCGATACCGGTACCTGGAAAATCACTGGCACTGTGCAGGCGTTGAAAGGGCGTAAAGAGCTTGTCGGCATATCCCATGTCAAAACCTGCGCCGTTGTCGCGGATAGCGACAACCTCCCCACCGTCGCGTGTCTCTCTCTCTATGTTGATATGGGCTTCGCCTACTTTGGCGGTAAATTTCCAGGCATTGCTGATCAGATTCTCGATGGTCACTTGTAATAGCACAGGGTCAGCGTCAACCCACAGGTTCTTTTGCACGTAAACTTGCACGTTGCGCTCCGGCTCGGCTTCTCGCAGGTTCTGTACGACTTTTTCGGCTACCTCACTCAGATTGACCTCAGTCAGGCTGACATCAGCCTGGGTGACGCGCGCGAGCATCAGAAGATCGTCTATCAATGTGCTCATTTTGTTTGCGGCAGCGCGAATTCGATTAAAGTAGTTCGCTTCTTGCTCATCCAGTTTTTCAGACAAACTGCTTAACAGTATGTTGCTGAAACCGTCGATCGCTCGCAAAGGGGCGCGAAGGTCATGAGATACAGAGTAGCTGAATGCTTCCAGCTCTTTATTGACTAGTTGCAGATCGTTATTTCTCGAAGCAAGCCCCTGGTTCAGCTTCTCTATTTTGCGCGTTAGTTCACGGCGCTCGGTTACATCTCTGATTGCACAGAAAGTCAGCTTCCCCGAGTCGGTTTGTATAGGGCTCAGGCTGATCTCAACCGGGAACTCGCTTTTATCCTTGCGCAACGCCTTGAGATCGAGCCCTACGCCCATAAGCCGTGCTTTAGGTGCTTCGGCATAAAGCTGGCGATGCTTCTGGTGTTTGTTTCTAAGCGTTGCAGGCAGAAGCGTTTCCACTTTCTCCCCTAATAACTCATGCTTCGCGTACTCAAACAGCTTGATGGCCTGATCGTTAATCAGAACGATAGTACCGGCATCATCCGTAATAATGATGGCATCTGGCGCAGCTTCAATCATGGCGCGGAACTTGGCTTCGCTAGCCTGCAGTTCGGCTTCGGCCTGGGAACGCTGCACCATCGAGCGTGATAGCAAGAATGCCAAGACGGCCAGGATAAACACAACCACCGCGCCTGCAGCCCAGAACCTTTTTTTTCAGGGGCGCAACCGCCTGCTTAACTTGCTCACCCGCAAGGTATGAAACCAGGTACAACTTACCCAATGTTTGCTCTGACTCTTTGATGGTGGCATTGGAAAGCTCGACGGGAGTAAAGCTGTAATGATCATTGTTAATGGTCAGCTCGCCAAGCTCAGGCGCATTGATGATTTTGCTCCACAGTTTGATGTGCTCTACGGGGAGGCTATGGGCGCTGCGCGCGGGCAGCATAAACCCCCACTCATGTTCGGGGGAGGGACCTTTGAGCCAATAGCCATTTTGATTAACCAGCCATAGCTGAGCTCCGTTTTTGTTGTCCATCTCAGCGAGCGCCTCAAGTATCTCTGCCCCCCGGTAGTTAATGACCAACAAGCCCGTTTTGTGATTACGCTGCTTGTCAAAGATGGGTGTGGCAACGCGAATGGTCGGGTTCAGCGGTTGCTGTATTTGTTCGTTCTCTACATTGAGGTCGAAAGGCGAAAAATAGACAGATCTCTGTGGCTGCTGCATGCCTATTTGAAAGTAGTAGCGGTTGCTTTTGTCCTGCAATAACTCTTTTGGCGTTATAACCAGCCCGTCTGTTTGCCGTTCAACTCTGACCTGCTCCTGGCCCTGGGTATCAATGAACCTTATTTGCTCGTATTTTGCGTGAAACCGGAGAAAGTCGGCGAAGCTTCTTGCGCGTTGATCCGACTGTGTCAAACCGAAGGCTTCGCTGTGCTGAAATTCAACGTGATTTGCGAGATAAAGCGCATCGCCCCGGATAATATCAATGCTGCTTTGCAGCAAAGAAACCGCTCGCTCAACCTGAGCTCTTTGCCCAGCGCCGGCGATAACAGTACTCGCCTTTATTTGACTATTGGCCAGCAGTGCAACCACCAATGCGGCGACTAACGCCAGAGGAAGCCAGATCAGCAGAAAGTAATAAAGTATGCTTTTGGGCGACCTGTGCAGAAAGTGCATATTAACGTCCTTATGACTTTGACTACGTCCTGGTATGTTTTTGACTACTGCATTTGCATGAAAGTATAGAAGAGATGCCCAATTTGACGATCTTTCGAGCTAATTAAGATTGTGGTAAGCCTAGGCGATTGGTGATGGCGGAGGCCCGGTACCTGTCAGAGCTCTGGTGCGGTAAAAACCGCACTCAGGTAGACTGCGCCAATAAAGCGGCTGGCCGCCGATATAGAGGGCCTTGGGTGTGAAATGCTTCTGAGTCTGGCGTTGATCATTGCGCTACTGGTAAATGTCTGGGTGCTGCTGGCGTTATGGTTCCATCGTCCACATGGGGCTGTGCTGCGTTATGTACCAATAGGCCTTTGGGTGCTCATTTGGGGCACGGCGGTAATGTATCTGTTCCGGGCGCATTACCTGCCGGCTGCACTATGGCTGTGCTCCGGGCTGGCGCCCGTGCTCATCTGGTGGTTTGGTGTTTTACCTAAAGGGCAGGGCGACTGGGCTGATGATATGGCCTATACCACGACGGGAGTCGTAGATAGCGACCGGCTTGCCTTGCAGCGCGTGCGATCCTTCAATTGGTCCACAAACGATATTTACCAGCAGAACTGGGTGAGCCGTGAGTACGATCTATCCGATCTGCAAACGGTGGATATGATTACCTCTTTTTGGGGACTGAGGCCCATTGCGCATGTGCTGGTATCGTTTGGTTTTGGCAATGACCGCTATCTGACATTTTCTGTTGAAATTCGTCGACTACGTAACGAGTCCTTTTCGATTTTAGGTGGTTTTTTCAAACACTTTGAACTCAATATTGTGGCGAGTGAGGAGCGCGATATAGTGCTTGTTCGCACCAATTGCAGAGATGAGGACGCCTTTCTGTATCGCACGCGCATTGGCCCCGATGAAGGCTGCGAGCTACTGCTGGGGTTTGTAGCTGCAGCCAATCAACTGGCAGCAAAACCCCGGTTTTACCACACGCTCAAAGCGAACTGTACGACGATAGTCTTTGCTCTGGCGCGGCGCATACATCCCCAGTTGCCACTGGATTATCGGTTGTTGCTCAGCGGCTATCTCGATGAATACATTTACGGCCTTGGCGGCCTGCAGCCTGGTTACTCGCTGGCAGAGTTACGAGAGCGTGGGCGGATAACCGACCGCGCGCGCGAAGCAGGGGATTGCGCCGAGTTTTCCAGGCGCATCCGCGAAGGTGTACCCGGTTGTGACTAGCACTGCTGCCCTGTATACATTGACAGGCTGTCGCGCCTGAGGAGGAATGATGCATAGGATCGGAATAACCTTATTGCTCTCGGGTTTGTTACTACTACCAAACCTGGCCAGCGCTCAAAACGCGCCTGAGGTCTCGCAGAGCGTGGAGGAAATTGTCGGCGATGCGCGTCTGGCACCGAATTTGCGTATAAAACGCAGCGTTACGCTGTTGCAAGCGCGTGCCCAGGTTGAGCGCCAGCGTGACAACAGCGCGGGTGCTGACCGTCTAGAGCAATCGGTGAACTATTTGCTACAAGCACCGGCAATAGCCGAGGCCGCTGAACTCGCAGCACAAGCCGCAGAGGCCGCTGACGCAGGTGACAGCGAAACGGCATTGGTATTTGCCGAAAGCGCGGCTCAGCTTGACGGTGCCAAGGAGCTACCTGAGGACCGGGTGCTCGACTAGTTTATGCATTTGAACGGCTACTTTGGGCCTTATGATGTGCTGAGTTATTGATAAGCAGGTGACTATGAAACTGGGTTTATTGCAGTGTGATGATGTCAGTGAGGCGTTGCAGGCACAGCAGGGGAACTACCCGGAGATGTTTGAAACCCTGTTGCGCCAGCGGCTGCCCGGCATGGACTACCAGGTATACCGTGTACTGGACGGTGTCCTGCCTTCCAGTGTTGATGAGTGCGACGTTTACCTGAGTACCGGCAGCAAGTTTGGCGTGAATGACGGTTTACCCTGGATCGCTGAGCTGGAGGCCTTTGTGGTTAAGCTCTGGGAGGCGGGCAAACCCCTTGTCGGTATCTGCTTTGGTCACCAACTGATGGCCAAGGCGCTAGGCGGTGAAGTGCACAAATCACCCAAGGGCTGGGGTATCGGCTTGTCATTCAACGATGTGTTGGTTAACAAACCCTGGATGCAGCCAGCGCGCGACAGCCTGGACCTTATTGTCAGCCACCAGGACCAGGTCGTGCGCCTGCCGCCACAGGCCGAGATTCTTGGGCGTAGTGATTTCTGCCCCTATTATCTACTGCAGTACGGCGAGCACTTCATGAGCGTGCAGGGGCATCCGGAGTTTTGCAAAGCCTTCTCGCATGAGCTCATGGATTCGCGCCGTGATGCGTTACCTGCCGCGCGCTATCGCGCAGGAAAGGCTTCCCTGAGTGCTGATGTGAATGGCGGATTGATGCTGGACTGGATAGTTAATTTTTTACAGCAGAACCACTGATAGGGCCGCCTTTTGCCCGCAGCACAGCTTGTGGGTATCCTATAAGTCAGCTCGGCACTCTGCGGAGCCTTGTTTTTACTGCTCTGGAGGCGGTCGCATGATAGTTCTGTCCAACGAAGTACAACTGGGAGATTGGGAGGTAGAGATCACTGCCGTCCGCTCGCAGGGGGCGGGTGGCCAGAACGTGAACAAGGTCGCCAGTGCTATTCATCTGCGGTTTGATATCCGTCGTTCCAGCTTGCCGCCGTTTTATAAAGAGCGCCTGTTACGTCTCTCTGATCAGCGCATCACCAAGGATGGTGTAATCGTTATCAAGGCACAGCAGTTTCGCACGCAGGAACTGAATCGTGACGATGCCGTGGAGCGTCTGCGCGAACTGATCAATGGCGCTGTCGTGGTGCAGAAAAAGCGTCGCCCAACGCGTCCGACCCGCGGCTCCCAGGTACGCCGAGTAGACAGTAAGGTGAAGAGAGGGCAGTCCAAGCAGCTAAGGGGCAAGGTGGATATTTAACCTGACCTGTCCTTAACTGCCCGCCTCAGGCGTGCAGATTGCTAAAACGATTACTCTTCGTCTTCTGCGTCTCGCAAGCGCTCCTGTCGAGCTGCTTCTTCCTCCAGTACCGCTCGAATCTCGGCCACCACACTGTCTACATCCGCTTCGCCCTCAGGGTCAGCAAAATGGCCCGTCAGCTCGCTCTCAGGGGTAAGCTTGCCTTCTTCATAGAGTGACCACATTTCTGCTGCGTAACGCGTTTCCAGCAGTTCGGGCGCATATTGCGCGTAATATTCGGTCATATTGCGCACATCACGATCAAGCATCTTGCGGGCGTTGTTGTTGGCAGCGGCATCCACCGCCTGAGGCAGGTCGATGATTACCGGGCCGTAGGCATCGACTAGCACGTTAAACTCCGACAAGTCGCCGTGGACCAGGCCGGCGCATAACATCAGCTTTACATACTCCATAACCACGGCATGGTCTTCAAGGGCCTGTTCTGCGGACATGGAGACATCATTAAGGCGCGGCGCAACGTTTCCTTCGTCATCGGTTACCAGCTCCATCAGCAGGACGCCGTCGAAGCAGCCGTAAGGTGTCGGCACCCGGGCGCCGATAGCAGCGAGGCGGTAAAGCGCGTCCACTTCGGCGTTCTGCCAAGCAGACTCCTGCTGGTCACGGCCAAACTTGGAGCCTTTCTCCATCGCACGTGCACGTCTGGAGTTGCGCACCTTGCGGCCTTCCTGATAGAGCACTGCCTGTTTGAAACTACGCTTGGTTGCTTCCTTATAGACTTTGGCGCAGCGGATCTCATTTCCGCAGCGCACGACAAAGACGGCGGCTTCCTTGCCGCTCATCAAGGGACGTATGACCTCATCGATGAGGCCGTCTTCTACCAGAGGTTGCAAACGCTTAGGGATCTTCATAGCGCCGTTATACCCTAAATGCATACGGGGTGTTAAGTGGCACTGTAAATGTAGCCCTTACGGTGTTGAATTAACTAATAAAACGGGCCGGATTAGCCGATTACCATATCTTCAATCAGAGTACGGTTCGCGCTGCCGGGCAAGGTGCTCAGGGTCAGCCCGCGCGCAGCATCCACTGTATAGTCGCGCGCCTTTACGGTGCTGACATAGCGCCAGTCAGCCGTTGCCTCGTCCGGCGTAAAGGTCACCAGCAAGTAACCGCGCTGGTTGGCGTTAAGGTACTTGAGTTCATCGACCAGCAACGTGATCGCTTGTTCTGCCTGCGGCATGGCTTCAGCGGGTAACCCAAGGTAGCTTTCCAAACCAGGTGAGGTAATACCGGCGGTGGCAAACTCGACACCCACAGCTTCACCGTCTTGGGTTTTCAGGTTGTTGGCCCACGCATTGTGCGTATCGCCTGCCAGCACAACCAGGTTTTTGTCGAGACTGCGGGCCAATCCGAATATCACCTCGCGCTCATAGACATACCCATCCCAGGCGTCAAGGTTGTAGGGGATGACTGTGGTGATTCGCGCGATCTCTTCGCTGGTGAGGGAGGGGTCTTTTTGCTGGACACGTATTTTAAGCTGCACCAGTTCACCAAGGAGCGTACCCAGGTCTGCCGCGGCAGGGTTCGACAGTGCTGTCAGCATTTCGGCCGGTAATAGCATGCGGCCCATCAATACCTGTTGCCCCAGCACTTGCCATGTAGCGGTTGAAACTGCCAGCTGGGTTTGCAGCCAGTTCATTTGCGTCTGGCCGAGCAGACTGCGACTGCTGGAGCTTACATCCGCGGTAAACCCAACCGCATCAAAGCCGCTTTGGCTGGTGTAGTCGGCGTAATCAAGCTGCTCATCACGACCAATGATGCGGGTATCGAGCATATGCAGGCTGACGAGGTCGCCGAAGTCGAAGCTGCGATAAATGGTCAGTTCATCGTCTGCGCTGGCAGGACGAACGGGTAACCACTCAAAATAGGCTTGCAGCGCCGCCAGTTTACGTTCGGTGAAATCGCCTTCGCCCTCGTTGTGGTTCTCGGCGCCGTCCTTCCAGGTATCGTTGGCGACTTCATGGTCATCCCATACGGCGATAAAGGGCGCTGCGGCGTGCAAGGACTGCAGGTCGGTATCGGTTCTATACAAGGCATAGCGTTTGCGGTAATCGCTCAGGTTCAGCAGTTCAGTGTTGTTGTCGCTGGACAGGCTGCGACCTAGCGCTGCGGCATCCTCCGTGGCGTAACCGCCGGTACCGTATTCATAGATGTAATCACCCAGATGCAGCACCGCATCCAGCTCTGATTCACGAGCCGCTTCGGCATAAGCGTGAAAGTAGCCGGCCGGGAAATTAGCGCAGGACATCACGGCAAAGCGAACCTGTTGAACGCCCGCACTTGGCAGCGTTTTCATTTTGCCGGTTGCCGATACGGTATTGCCCGCCTTGAATCGATAGAAATAGGTCTCGCCGGGTAGCAGGTTCTGTACGTCTACCTTGAGCGTATAGTCGCGTTCCGGCCCGGTACTGGCACTCCCGCTATGCAGGAGTTGGGTGAAAGCAGCGTCGCTGGCTACTTCCCAGCTGACCTCAACGTTCGCAGCGTTTGCGTCTTTTGGGGTCACCCGGGTCCAGACCATGATACGGTCAGCCAGCGGATCACCACTGGCTACTCCATGCTCGAACGCGAGACTCCGGTTCTCTGCTGACGGTGATGATGAAGAGCCGCTGCTCAAACATCCCTGTAAGCCGGTAGAGACAACGATCCCACCGAGCGCCAATCCCGATGCGCGTAAAAAATCCCGCCGAGTAAAACCAGCCATGCTATTACTCCTTTGCTGACCTCGAATTGAGACGGTCCATGGTTGAGAAGAATGCTAAGGATGATGGCAAGACTGTGTTACAGCTTAAGGACGGGCATTACAGGCTAGTTTTTATCAACAAACCACTGCTCAATAGCCTGTCGCGTAAGCTCTTCACGTTGTTCTGGACGGGGCGCCCAGTTTCGCCAGCAGCGCGTGGCATGGGTCAGGAACTCGAACAACGGGAGATGCTGGCGTAGCACCCGTTGCTTGCGGTGGTCGATGACCGGATTGAAATAGCCGAAGTAGTCAAACATCTGGCGAGGGTTCTTGCGTACCCAGAGCCAGGATCCCATCTCTAATGTGAAAGGGATGAACAGGTTCTCGGGATGGCTATCCAGAGAGCTGTCGTAAAGGTGATCCCAGAGGTCACCGTGGGTAGTGTAATTGATCGACTGCGGCTCGATGATGTAAGGATGGTGATTGGGGTATGTCTGCTCGAACAGCCGTTTTAGACTTAGCACTTCAGCGATATTGGCGATGGGTTTGTGGCTGCGTGCATAGCCGCACCAGAGTCGGTCACGGCGGCCAAAGCCGCTGTGGCAATCTACGCTGATAGCGAAGGGCGATTGGTGCATGCGCTCCTTAACTACCCGCAATACGGCGGCAGACTCGGCCTCCATAGGTGCACCCAGTTTGCCGCGATACCAGGGCAAGCGTTTACTAACGCGGTGCCCGCTAACCAGCCACGGTGCTGGCCCCATGGCTTCAACGGGCGCATTACGCATCAGGTCCACGCCATTAAGATTGCTGCGCCTGTGATGCCAGATGCCACCAGGGTTGATCATGGGCATAAACAGCAGCCGCACACGCTCCAGCTGCTCGCGTAGCTGATCATCCCAGTCAAGACGGTGCACCAGGCTGTGCAGCCAGGAAATCAGCACCTGCGTACCTATGCGCTCGACGCCATGCACACCACCAAAAAAACCTATTACTGGTGCGTTGGCTGAGCGGCTGCCCAGCTCAATCACCCTTACCGGGATACTGATATCGCCGATGGGGACGTGTAGCGGGGTGGTCACCCGAATATGGCGTGCTGCTTGATGCAGTAGCCGCTCAAGCTGGGTGTGCTCAGGCAGGTGGCGTTGGATTTGGTGTAGTGCGTCGGTCATGATGGGGCCGGCCAAGGTGTGATTTAACCATAGAGGTAACTCATGACAGTTGGATGAAGATTGTGTTGCTGGTGCTCTATCGAGTCCTTCTTTTGGGTGGCTCGCCATTCAAATACATGAGTTACATATGCTGTATTGTCTTTGATGAAAAATCTCGGCTAATGCGCTGTTATATAAGATTTTTATGCTTCGGAATTGCTCGCTTTTCGCCTTGCTGGCCTTCGGCTTCTCTGCGTTACTCGGTGTTGAGCGGCGTCGCCTAGCCGGCCGCACCTAGCCGGCCGCACGAAAACTCGCTTCGCTCAGACAAGTCGCGACGCTTTATCGCTCGGCCCCTGCGTTACTCGACAGCTTGGTTGGGGATGAACGGCCGGAGAAAGGCGTGATTTTCAGGTCTCGTGATTTGGTCTAAGTTTGAAAACCACAAATCAGCCGATTGCACGGACTAGAATGTCCCATCTGAGCGGGCGAGTAGTGCAGAGCTGCCGGGAAAAAGGCGCGTGCGGTGTCTGAGGTGCGTAGCGCCGAGTTTGCGCGCGTCCCCGGCAGCTCGAGCAACGCAGCGAACCCGAAGGGCCGCGCAGCTGGGTGCCCTGGGGGATTGTCAAGGGGGCATGGGCAAGCATGCCCCCTTGACTCGCCTAGTGGCGAAAACGAAAGTGAGCTAACCACCGCAGGCTCGAAGCCTGGGAAGAAAATGCCGAACCACTGCATCCTAGCCGCAGGGTGGGCGGCTGAAGCCACCCGCCACGGCGTGTTCCGCCCTACGACATTCGGCATATATTCATGCCGCAATCAAAAACTCAATCCACCAACGCCCCATTAATGATCGCCCGTAACTCCTGCCGCACCGCATAGGTAGAAGAAGGAATCAGCTGCGTCATAAACACCATCAACAGGTCTTCTTCTGGATCGATGAAGAAGTTGGTGCTCGCCATGCCACCCCAACCGTATTCGCCCACTGAACCGACGGTCTGGGATTTGGCAACGTCGAGCTTGACCGAAAAACCCAAGCCAAAACCGGTGCCGTCGTAGGGAGTCTCGCTAAAGGAGCCAATGGCGACGTCGGGCAAGCCCTTGTTATCGGGGAGATGGTTCATGCGCATGAATTCCAGAGTCTTGCGGCCGATAATACGCGCGCCATCGAGTTCGCCGCCGTTGGCCAGGGCCTGAGCAAAGCGGTAGTAGTCGTCGACACACGAGACCAGGCCGCCGCCGCCAGACAGATAGCCATGCGCCTTGGCAAAGGCTGAGCCTTGCGGATCATCCTGCAGGCTGAAGCTGTCACCCGGTTGATACTCATAACAGGCGGCAAAGCGACTCAGTTTTTCTGCTGGCACGGTAAAGAAGGTGTCTGGCATGCCCAGCGGCTGAAAAATGTGCTTGCTGAAATAATCGTCCAGACTCATACCGGAGAGCAATTGCACCAGATAGCCACACACGTCGGTTGCGACGGAGTAATTCCAGGCCGTGCCGGGTGAAAACTCCAGAGGCAATCGAGCCAGCTCGTCGATCAAGCGATCGAGCGTGTGCCCCGGGCCGCCATCCAGCTTGAGGCTGCGGTAGGCCGCGTCCACATTGGTACGATTCATGAAGCCGTAGGTAAGGCCGGACTGGTGGGTTAACAGGTCACGAATGGTCATCGGACGCTGCGGTGCCGTAGTCAGCATTTGCGGATGACTGCCGGTTTTATATACGCGCAGGTTTTTCCAGGTCGGAATGTACTTGTGAACTGGCTCATCCAGTAGAAAACGGCCCTGTTCGTAGAGCTGCATCAAGGCAATAGAGGTAATCGGCTTGGTCATCGAATAGATACGAAACAGCGTATCGCGTTCTACTGGTAACTGACGCTCCACATCACGCAGCCCCTGAGCCTGGCAGTAGACTACCTCGCCACGGCGGGCGACCAGGGTCATGGTGCCTGCTAGCTTGCCTGGATGAAGGTACGCCCGATCCAGGTGCTCGGCGATACGATCCAGTCGGTTCAGGTCCATACCCGCGATAATATTGCTCTGCGCCATTGGAAATTCCATAGGTTGATCAAAGACTTGATACTAGCCTGTAAAGCCGCCGAGCAGAAACCCCCGCAGGTCATGAATGAGAGAGCAGGCGGCCCCGGTACGCTAGGTAATAAAATACTTTGCAGTACACGCATAACTTCATTGTGGAAGTGCCCGTACTAGGTGTAAAAGAGCAGCACCCAAGCAAAATGAGGATTGCGATGAAATGAGTGAACAATCGCCCTGTCTGAATTGCGGTGCCTGCTGCGCCACTTTCAGGGTTTCTTTTTACTGGGGCGAGACTGATAGTGCGCCCGGCGGTGACGTACCCACCCAGCTTACCGAACAGATCTCCCCTTACCGCGCCTGTATGCAAGGCACTAATCAGCCCAAGCCGCGCTGCGTTGCGCTACTTGGCACTGTGGGTGAGGGCGTACGTTGCAGTATTTACGAAAAACGCTCCAGTCCTTGCCGTGACTTTCCTTATCACGGCGAAAACGGTGAAGACAGCCCCGGTTGCCAGCGCGCCAGAGCCTTACATGGCTTGCCCCCGCTGCCCGATAGCCCCGTCCGGCCCTCGTTGATACCTATTATCGCGGCGTAACGTCGTGGCAGGTGGCATCTCAGTTCGCCGCCTGTCCTGCGCTGGCAACCACAGAGTGCACCAGGTACAACTTGCGCATGCTGTCGATGGTCAGCACGAAGGGGTAAATATCAGCCTGACCCATACTGCGCGCGAGAACGTTGAGCACGCTGCTCAGCTGTACCCAGCGGTTGATGAAGGCGAGGAATCGCTGCCGGTCATCTTCGCTATGTTTATGTGCACTTAATTGGCTGCTATCAAATGGGTCGGTCTGCAGCGCCAGGGTGTCGATTTGCAAGCCGAAATCCAGTGCAGCGTTCAGGGTGTCGGTCATATGCAGGTAATGTGCCCAGGTTTCGGCCCAGTCTTCCCAGGGATGAGTGGCGGCATAGCTGCTGATGAAATGGTCTTTCCAGTCGGCAGGCGGGCCGTCGCGGTAGTGTCGTTCCAGGGCCTTTTGATAGTCCTGCCGGTCATCACCGAAGAGGACACGGCAGGGCTCCAGCCAATGCGTGTCTCGGACCAGACGGTCCCAATAGTAGTGTCCGCTTTCATGCCGGAAATGCCCTAACAATGTGCGGTAGGGTTCGTGCATGTTTTGGCGTACGCGCTCACGATGTGCAGGGTCGGCCTCATCGATATCCAGGGTGATGATGCCATCCATGTGTCCGGTCATCACAGGCTCTGCGCCCGGCTGTTGACGCAGAAAATTGAAACCGAGCCCTTGCTGCGGATCGGCACTGCGCGGTATGACGGGTAAACCCAGCATGAGCAGCTGGGCGACGAGGCGTCGCTTGGCTACTTCAGTCTCGTGCCAGAGCTCCGCATTCTCGTTAAGACTGAGATCGGGGATGGTTTCGTTTAATACGCAGGCGAGGCAAAAATGCGACGGACTGTCATGGTTTACCAGCCAGTTGCACGCCGCAGGCGCAGTCAGGTTCCCGCAGCGTCGATAGCGGCGTTTCGGTTGCTCTATGTCTTTTTGCAGATACCAGAGGTCATCTGCATCAGGCGTTGGTTCCAGGCTGAACAGGCGACCCTGCAACGGTTGATAGCCCAGCTCAGCGCCACAGCGCAGGCATCGGCTGTTGTTGAAAAAGACCGCTTGCCCACATTGGCAGCGCTGTACCTGGCCGGTTGGCTGGTAGTCGAATAACTGTTGGCCCTGGGTCGCTCGGACCAACTGATCAAAGTAACTCATCTACCCCTGCCTGAGCGCGCCGCTGCGCGCCACCTAACTATTGCGATTGGGCCTGAGTCTGCGCGTTTTCTTCCAACTGCGCAAAATAGGTCTGCCGGATGGCTTCGTGCAGATCATCAAAGTCGACCTGGATGTCATCGACGAAGGCATGGAGGCGGTCGGGTTCTGCCGCCAATACGGCGATCTCTGCCTTGGCCAGGTCCTGGCGACAGGTTTCTACTTCATCCAGTGCGGCAGCGTGTCGGGGTAGTGTCAAAAGGGTGTTTGCCAGGCGTTCCAGGGCGCAGGCGACACTGCGCGGAAAGAGCCGGTCCTGAAGCAAAAACTGGAGCACATCCGGGCCCCGGATACGTAACCGAACGTGCTGACGATACATCTGATAGCCGCTCAATGATTTGAGCACGCTCATCCACTGCAGCGTCTCAAAGGGAGTGAGGTCTTCGGCAGTGCGAGGCAGCAGGTTGGCAGAACGCACATCGAGAATGCGGGTGGTCATGTCGGCGCGTTCAAGTTGCCGACCGAGCATCAGAAACGACCGCACTTGCGTATAGCTCAGGGTGCTTTCGATCAGGCCGTTGACGGTTTGACAGCTACGGATAACCCGACCAAGAAAAGCATCACGGCGCCGGGGTGTAATGCCCGAACCAACTTGCTCCTTAACATTCAGGTACAGCTGGTTGACCTCTTCCCAAATCTCTCTTGGAATAACATCACGTGTGGTACGCAGGTTCTCGCGCGCAGCACTCAGTGAACTAAGAATGGAGCCGGGGTAGCGGCGATCCCCACACATGAACGACAGCACGCTGGCCTCGTCTCTTGTGGGGTAATGTTCGTCAAACAGTTCATCATTGCCCGTGATGGCGATGATTTCAGACCAGCCAAGCTGAGTAGGGCGTGGCAGGTCAAGCAACAGGTGGCTGTTAACGCTGAGCAGGCGCGCGGTGTCTTCTGCGCGCTCCAGATAGCGCGCCAGCCAGTACACATTTTCGGCTACACGTGAAAGCATGATTCAATTCCCCGCCAGGTCGACGATCCAGGTGTCTTTACTGCCGCCGCCCTGCGAAGAGTTGACGACAAGTGAGCCTTTGGTTAATGCCACGCGGGTAAGCCCGCCAGTGGTAACCCAGTTGCTTTCACCCGATAAAATAAACGGCCGCAGGTCAACGTGGCGTGGCTCCATTACCTTGCCACAGAGCGTCGGTGAGGTAGACAGACTCAGGGTAGGCTGGGCCATATAGTTGCGCGGATCCGCCTTGATCAATTCGGCAAACTTCGCGCGCTCCTTGTTGCTGGCGTGCGGGCCTATCAACATGCCGTAGCCACCGGATTCGTTCGCCGGCTTGACCACCAGCTTGTCGAGATTGGCCAATACATACTTGCGATCCTCCTCAAACATGCAGAGGTAACTGGGCACGTTGGGAAGTAAGGGTTTCTGGTCGAGATAATACTCGATAATCTTGGGTACAAAGGCGTACACGACCTTGTCGTCGGCGACCCCGGCGCCGGGCGCATTGGCCAGAGCAACATTGCCCTTGCGCCAGGCACGCATCAAGCCGCGCACCCCGAGCATCGAATCAGGATTGAATACTTCTGGATCGATGAACATGTCGTCAACCCGTCGATAGATTACATCGATGCGCTGGAGTCCATCGATCTTGCGCATGTAGACGCAATCGTCATCGCCCACCATCAAGTCAGGTCCCTCCACCAGCTGCACGCCCATTTGTGCTGCGAGATAGGAGTGTTCGTAGTAGGCCGAGTTGTAAATGCCGGGCGTGAGAATAACGATGTTGGGATCGTCGCCAGGTCGCGGAGATAGCGAAGCGAGCATGTCGTAAAGTTGTGAGGTGTAATCATCTACCGGCTGAATACGCCCACCGGCAAACAGGTCTGGTAACACGCGCTTGGTTACGTTGCGGTTCTCCAGCATGTAGGAAACGCCAGACGGGACGCGCAGGTTGTCTTCCAGTACGTAAAGTGTACCGTCATTATCGCGCACCAGATCTGAACCACAGATATGCGCCCATACGTTATGCGGGGTCGAGATGCCTACGCATTGGGGCCTGAAGTTAACTGACTGGGCGAGAACCTCGGCGGGAAAAATGCCATCCTTGATGATTTTCTGATCGTGATACAGGTCGTCAATAAACATGTTCAGCGCTTGGACGCGTTGCTTCAGGCCAGCGTCGGTCTTCTGCCATTCGGCCAGCGGTATGATGCGCGGTACTATATCGAAGGGCCAGGCACGGTCGATCATATTGCCTTCGGTATAGACCGTAAAAGTGATGCCCATCAACTGGATAGCAACCTCAGCCGCCGTCTTGTGTTCGGCCAGTTCGTGCGCGTCAAGATTGGCCAGGTACTGGCACAGCAAGTCAGCTTCCGGTCTAGGCTGTCCGGGCGCCTTGATGAGTTCGTCGTAGAAGCCTTTGGATAGATACTGGTCCCAGTTTACTTTGCTCATTCAGCTACTCTGTCCGCTAGAGGAGGGATGGTCGATACGCTGCAATTGCCATACCAGATAACGTTAGTTGAAATTTTCGCTAGGCGCGCTTCGCACTACTTTAAGCCGCGCTTCAGGATAGTGTCACATTAACCTGATAACAGATGCTGTGCGTTACACAAGACATCGCCTAAGCTGTTGGCATAGCCATTGCTTTGCTTTGGTAACGCACTTGCCGAATACTCAACCGGGATCATGAAGCATGACTATCCGCGTAGCTCTCAGGCACTCCACGCATTACGACTTTGATCGACCGATCAATGTTGCTCCTCATCAGATCCGACTCAAGCCCGCTCCGCACTGTCGCACACCGATTGATGCTTATAGCCTCAAGGTTAGCGGAGGTGAGTACTATATCAATTGGCAACAGGATCCTTTCGGTAACCATATTGCGCGTCTGGTGTTTCCAGAAAAGATGGAAAAGCTGCATATCGATGTTGAGCTGATTGCGCCAATGACGGTTATCAACCCCTTTGACTTCTTTGTCGAAGAGTATGCAGAAACCTTTCCATTTCAGTATGACAAAGACCTGAAAAAAGAGCTGGAGCCCTTCCTGGATGCCGAACAGCCGGGGCCGTTATTGAAAAAATGGCTGGCCGGTGTCAGCACCAAGGAGATGACGGTCAGCGATTTTCTGGTCGAAATCAATCAGCGTCTATCGCAGGATATTGATTACCTGATTCGAATGGAGCCAGGGGTGCAGGGCGTGGAAGAAACGCTAAAACTCAAGCGTGGCTCCTGCCGTGACTCGGCTTGGTTACTGGTGCAGATACTGCGGAATCTGGGGCTTGCCGCGCGTTTCGCTTCCGGTTATTTGATTCAGCTTACAGCGGATGTGAAGGCGCTGGATGGTCCCTCTGGCACGGACGTCGACTTCACCGATCTGCATGCCTGGACTGAGGTGTTTTTACCCGGCGCGGGCTGGGTTGGTCTTGATCCCACCTCTGGACTCTTTGCCGGTGAAGGCCACCTGCCGCTGGCAGCCACGCCTGAGCCCAGCAGTGCAGCGCCCATTACCGGGGCAACCGATAAATGCGAAGTGACCTTCGATTTCCAGATGAGCGTCACCAGGGTGCATGAAGATCCACGCGTGACGCTGCCCTATAGCGAAGACCAGTGGCAGGAAATTAACGCTCTGGGTGCCCTTGTAGACGCCAGCCTGGATGAGCAAGACGTGCGTTTGACCATCGGCGGCGAGCCTACTTTTGTCTCAATCGACGATATGGATGCACCAGAATGGACCATTGCAGCGCAAGGGCCCACCAAAAGAGGGCTTTCCGAGGCCCTATTAAGGCGCTTGCAACCACACTATGCACCACACTCGTTGATCCATTATCAGCAGGGCAAGTGGTATCCCGGTGAGCCGCTGCCCCGGTGGGCTTTAGCCTGTTATTGGCGCCGCGATGGTAAACCCATGTGGCAGGATGACCAGTGGCTTGCTGATATAGAAAAAGATTATGGCCATTCGAATGCGCAGGCGCAGCTGTTCGCCGAGACACTGGTCAAGCGTCTGGGGTTGTCCGCACAGTATTTGATTCCCTGTTACGAAGACGCGTATTACTACCTTTGGATTGAGCAAACACTGCCGTCAGATGTCGACCTGATCGGGGCGGACCTGAAAGACGAGGAAACCCGTCGCCGCCTGGCTCGCCTGCTTGAGCGCGGACTGGATGAAATAACCGGGTTTGCTCTGCCGCTGGCTGCGGGCAAGGCTAAAAATGTGTGGCAAACGGGGGACTGGCCGCTGCGCCGTGAGCATCTGTATCTGGTTCCCGGCGACTCGCCAATGGGGCTGCGTCTGCCTCTCTCGGCGCTACCTGAAAGGAGGCGAGAGGAGCCGCAGCCTACTTCTCTGTTCGAGCCAGTCAAGGAGTTGACCGATATCCATGGCGAGGTCGCGCGCTTGTACAGTGCGACACAGCAACAGAACGTGGGCGCAAGCGGAAAAGGGAGTCATCACGTCGCTGCCGGGCAGGAATGGCAAGAACAAATCCCGACACTGCAGGAAGAAGGGATTATTGGCACTGCCCTGTGTATCGAGCCACGCGATGGCAAGCTCTTTGTATTCATGCCGCCGCTGACGCAACTGGAAGGCTACCTCTCGCTGCTCGCCACGCTGGAACAGACCGCGGCCGAGCTGAAAATGCCTATTTGCATAGAAGGTTACGCGCCACCCTCGGATACCCGTATTGAGAAGTTCATGATCACACCCGACCCGGGGGTGATTGAAGTTAACGTGATGCCAGCTGAAAACTGGAAAGACCTGGTCAAGAACACCGAAACCCTCTACGAAGAAGCGCGCCTGACTCGCTTGGGTACCGAGAAATTCATGCTTGATGGTCGCCATACCGGCACGGGCGGTGGTAACCACGTAACCCTGGGTGGGCGCACCCCGGCTGACTCGCCTTTCCTGCGACGTCCGGATCTGCTGGCCAGTATGCTGACGTTCTGGCAGCACCATCCGAGTCTGTCTTATCTGTTTTCCGGCATGTTTCTTGGCCCTACCAGTCAGGCGCCGCGCATTGACGAGGCGCGATATGAGGCCTTGTATGAGCTGGAAATCGCGTTTTCGCAAATGCCTAAAGGCGAAGTGCCGCAGCCCTGGCTGGTCGATCGGCTGGTACGCAACCTGCTCACCGATATCACCGGCAACACCCATCGCGCCGAGTTCTGTGTGGATAAAATGTATTCGCCGGATAGCGCGACAGGCCGGCTGGGTTTGCTGGAGTTGCGCGGCTTTGAAATGCCGCCGCATGCGCGCATGAGCTTGATGCAGCAGTTGTTGATCCGGGCGTTGGTCGCTCGCTTCTTCGCTGAGCCCTATCGACAGCCATTGGCGCGTTGGGGTACTGCTCTGCATGACAAGTGGATGATGCCGCACTACATCTGGGGTGATCTCTGTGATGTGCTGGAGGATCTACGCGCTCACGGTTTTGCATTCAAGAACGAGTGGTTCGCGCCTTTCTTGGAGTTCCGTTTTCCGCATGCCGGTGAAGTACAGTATGGCGACACCCGTATTGAGTTGCGCCAGGCGATTGAGCCATGGCACGTGCTAGGCGAAGAAGTAAGCGGCGGCGGGACTGCGCGTTACGTAGATTCATCGGTCGAGCGGATGGAAGTTAAGGTACGTGACTTCAATGCCGCCCGTTATACCCTTACCTGTAATGGCTTCAAGGTGCCCTTACAGCCAACCGGCGTCAGCGGCGAAGCAGTTGCCGCGGTGCGCTTCCGCGCGTGGCAACCGCCTTCAGCCTTACACCCGATGATTACTATCCACGCACCGCTGGTGTTTGACCTGGTAGATAATTGGAATCAGCGCTCTGTGGGTGGCTGCACCTATCACGTTGTTCATCCGGGCGGCCGCGGCTATGAAACCTTCCCGGTTAATGCGAACGAGGCAGAGGCACGGCGCATGACGCGTTTCTGGCACTATGGACATACGCAGGGCTCGATGGCCAATATTCGGCAGGCTCCAGGACAAGAATATCCGCATACCCTGGATTTGCGTCGTGCCGGAGTCGCCGACCCTGGTTTATAATGGGAGCTTCTTTCCCTTAGTGCTGGGCCGCTGTTGTCAGCGGCCTTCAGGAAGCTTTGCATGCAACAGGCAGCTAATGCAGTAACCCCGCTTCAAGCCTTGCTGGGTGATTACCCGGGCCATGCCGGCCATGACGAGCTTCTTGATGCCGACCGGCAGCCCCGTGCGCACTGGCAGGGCTTGTTGGACGATATCGCCGCCTTGGGGGCGGATACCCTGGTTGCTCGCAGCGAAGAAGCACAAAACCTGCTGCACGAAAACGGCGTTACCTTTAATCCTTACGAAGATGATCCGGGCCAACTCCGCTCTTGGCAGCTGGATTGTGTGCCTTGGGTTATCAGCACCGAAGAATGGGAACTGCTGGAAGCGGGGCTAAAGCAGCGTAGCCGCTTATTGGAGCATTTGCTCGATGACCTCTATGGAGCTCGTCGGGTCATCCAAGAGGGGTTGCTGCCGGCCGAGCTAATATTTACCCATCCCGGTTTTCTGTTTTCCGCCGCAGACGATCCGCCGCAGGTTGATCGGCCGTTGCTGATTTTTCATGGCACAGATGTGATTCGCGATGAGCAGGGCGGTTGGCAAGTGGTAGGCGACTGGACGCAATCGCCGGCGGGTGTTGGCTATGCATTGGAAAACCGTATTACCCTGGCGCGTGCGCTGCCTAGCATCTACCGTGATGCACCAATTAAGCGGCTCGCGGGATTCTTGCAGGCACAGCATCGCTGTCTTGCCAGCTTGGCCAAGACACAGCGTGAGCAACCCAATATTGTGCTGCTATCACCCGGCCCTGGCAGCCCGGGTTATTTTGAACACGCCTGGTTAGCCAACTACATGAACTTTTCCCTGGTCGAGGGGGATGATCTCGTCGTGCGTGATGGCCAGGTCTCAATGCGCACTCTGGGCGGACTTACGCAAGTGGATGTCATCTTGCGGCAAATCAACGATCCATGGTGTGACCCGCTTGAGCTGCGCCCTGATTCGCTTCTCGGGGTGCCCGGTTTGATGCAGGCGGCTCGCTGCGGCAATGTGCATATCGCTAATGCGCTGGGTGCTGGCATCCTTGAGCACCCAGGGCTTGCCGCTTTTCTGCCTGATTTGTGTCGCGCGCTGCTCGGTGAAGAGCTGCTGCTGCCGTGCCGTGAAACGCTCTGGTGCGGCTCGGCTGATGCGCTCGCCAGGGTGGAGAGTGAACTGGATGCCTGGATACTGCGTGACGTCAGTCGTCCCGGTAAGGTTTACCGCGCAGATCAAATGGGTCTCGATTCCTTGCGTGATTTGCGTGCGAGCCTGCAACATCATCCCTATTTATTTACCGCTCAGCGGCAGATAGCGGGTTCGGTTACGCCCGGCTTCAACACTCAAACACGCAAGCTGGAGCGACAAACAACGACATTGCGGTTTTTTAGCCTGGTTGAGCCGGATGATTTGCTGAAGCCTGTGGTCGAGCGTAACTATCGTGTTATGCCAGGAGGCCTTGCCTGGCTTGGGGAGGCCGGTGCGCCCCTGATGAAAAGTCGCCTGGTTAAAGACGTCTGGGTATTGGCACCCGTTCCGCAACCACACATCAGTTTACTGCGTCAGGCGCTGGGGCCCATAGTGGTCACTCGTGACGGTAAGGATCTGCCTTGTCGAGTGGCAGAAAGTCTATTCTGGCTTGGGCGCTACGGTGAGCGTTTGGACAGCAGGGGGCGCCTATTGCGCGAGTCGCTAGCGCGGTTGCTGCAAGATGATAGACAGGAAAGCGGCTCGACTTTATTACCGGATTTGCTCAGAGCGCTCGAAATCCCTCTAGATCCGGAAGACCTGAAAGTGGCAGATGTGGCGGGCGTTCCTGGGCGTGTCTCCCGCGAATACCTGGTGACTCGCGACCGCCTTTTGCAGATGTTTGCGGATGATTTGCCGGATGGCCTGCCGGCGCTTTTTGGTCATTTTGTACGCAACAGCAGAGCCGTTCGCGACCATCTCGGAGACGATACCTGGCGCGCGATTAACAGCCTCAGGCAACAGTTCAACAGTATTTCGCGCACGCGCGGTGTGGTGGTTGGCCAAAGACACCTGGAAGCCATGGTGCTGGACCTGGCCGCCTTCTTCGGTTTGTGCAATGAGACCATGCCGCACCATTACGGCTGGCGTTTTCTGGATATCGGGCGCTTCATTGAGCGCACGCTTGGTTCGCTGGAATTGCTCAAACTGGCGCTGCTGACCGCAGAGGAGCCAGGTATACCCTTGTGGGAGGTAGTGCTGGCAACTACCGACAACCTGACGGTTTACCGTCGTCGCTATCGCTCGCAATTACACCCGCTGGCGATTCTCGATCTGTTACTCTTTGATGAAACCAATCCGCGTTCGATTGGGTACATGCTAAAACGACTGGGCCAGCAGATTGCCAAGTTACCTTCGCCGGGCAGCTCGCCTTATCGCAATACCGAGCAGCGCCTGGTTATTCAGGCTACCAGTACACTGCATTTGGTTGATATTGCCGTGCTGGCTGATATCGAAGGTTCCGAGACTGCACGGGAAGCGCTTGCTCAATTGCTGGATCAACTGATCGAGCCGATGTCGGAGCTGTCCAATGCTATTTCGCACAGCCATTTCAGCCACGTTGAAGCCCCACGTCAGCTGGTAAGTATGCATTACAGCGGGCAAAACTGACCGAGGCAGTAATGAAATACCAGCTACGCCACACCACCCATTACGAATACAGCGGCTCGGTCACCCTAAGTCACAACGAGGCGCGTATTTTGCCGCGCAGTTTGCCTTGGCAGGATTGCAATAACACGCGCCTGGTGATTTCACCTACCCCCGACCGACTGCGCGAACGCACGGATTTCTTTGGTAACCGAGTTGTTTACTTCTCTATCGAATCGCTGCATGACAGTCTGGATGTCACCGTCAGCAGCGATATCGTGACACGCCCTCGGCTGGCGTCTGATTTTTTCAGCAGTATTGCCTGGGAGTCGGCTGTGGGGGAGTTGCAACAGGACCCACGCATGACTAACCGGGACTGTCTCGAAGCGCGTCTGTATGTGCTGAGCTCGCCGTTTATTCACCAGCAAGGCTGGTTGGCAGACTATGCACTCGATTGTTTTACGCCGGGGCGCAATCTGGTTGATGCCGTGCTGCAGCTCAACAGCAAGATATTTAACGAGTTTATCTACGACCCCGAGTTTACTACCGTAGCCACACCGCTGGCTGATGTGCTCAGTAGCAAGCGTGGCGTCTGTCAGGACTTTGCTCATCTGATTATTGGCTGCCTCCGCTCGTTGGGGTTAGCGGCACGCTATATCAGTGGCTATATGGAAACCTCGCCGCCGCCTGGGGAAGTTAAGCTCCTGGGCGCTGACGCGACCCACGCCTGGGCTGCGGTGTTTATTCCGGGATGGGGCTGGTTGGAGATTGATCCTACCAACGGCTGCGTACCTGATGAACGCTATATCGTGTTGGGCTGGGGCCGAGATTTTGCTGATGTCACGCCGCTGAAAGGAGTTATGACCGGTGGCGGAGATCATGTGCTTAGTGTGGCGGTAGATGTAATACCGCTGCGTGAAGAAGCCTCGCTACTTTGACGGCATAGGGCGGTATCGGACTGCGGGCATTCTGTCAGCTGGCCGGTGCGGGCACCGCGCTGCCCAGCAGATAGCGCTGGGACGTGAGTTAGCGGCGCTAGCGGGCAAGCAGGTGAAGGTCTGCTGGCGTTTTCGCCCGCGCCAGGGCGCGTCTTATCTGCCGTTCAATCTTAAACTCCAGGCCTGAACCGGCTGAATACCCAACAAGGCCATGAACAGACGGCTAGCCCACGCGCTGGTTGTCGGCTCCGGGTAATCCAGTAAAATGCGCCAGTCCTATATCACCGCAGGCCAAGGTCTATGTGCTGTTTACCTGATGCTGGAGTTGCCGCATGTCTCATCTGTTAACCCCGCCGACCCGTTTGGCGCCATTATATCTGGCGTGCCTATTCGCCTCTCCTGTGCTGGCACAGGAGCAGGACGCAGTGCAACTCGATGCCATGACTATCTCTGGTATGACGCTGGATGAGGTTGATCTAGCGCGCGAGCAGCTGAATGAAGTGCCGGGTGCTACCAACGTGGTCGACATGCAGCAGGTAGCGCAGGGCAGGGTGGCCGGTGTGGCTGATGTGCTGGCCTATCAGCCGGGCGTTTACGCCCAGTCGCCCGGCAACGAGGGTGTAAAAATCAGCATCCGCGGCTCAGGCATCAACCGCGGCCCCGGCGCGCATGCTTCCGGCAATCATATTATGCTCGATGGCCTACCGCTGACCGGTTCTGGCGGCACCCCTTACGAATTGCTTGAGCCGCTGTGGCTCAGTCGTGCCGAAGTGCTACGGGGCGCCAATGGTTTTGAGCGCGGTGCGCTGGCACTGGGCGGTGCGGTGGACTACATCACTCGCAGCGGATTCGATGCGCCGCGCCTTCAGTTGCGCATGGAGGCGGGTACTGATGGCTACCTTAAGCGCCATATCGCCTCAGGCCAAGTGATTGGCAATCTGGATTACTACGTTGGTCTGACCGACCTGCACTATGATGGGCAGCAGGACCATTCGGCTGGTAGCGGCAAGGGCGTGGTGGCCAATGTCGGACTGCAGCTAACCCCTGATCTAGAGACCCGCTTTTACCTGCGTTACCGTGAAACCGAACACCAGACGCCGGGTCGTCTGACCCAGTCGCAGATCGATGATGACCCAACCCAGGCCAATGCCGCCAACATTGCCCGCGATGCAAAACGCGAGCAGCCGGGTAGCACTTGGCTGGCGAACAAGACCACGCTGCGTCTGGACGACGTCAGTACGCTGGAAGTGGGGCTGGTCTATCACCACTACCCGATGGATCTGATGGAGAGCCCGTATCGTATTCGGGTGGACTACAGCGACATCAGTGCCACCCTCAACTACACGCGTGAGCACCAGCTGTTTGGGCTGAATTCGAACACCACCGTTGGCTGGCGCACCACCACCAACCTGCCCAGCAGCGACGCGAAAGAAACGGCGTATGAAGTGTGGACGCCTGACAGGGCTCAGCCCTCGGTCACCTATCCTATTGGCACACTGATGCGCAGATATATCCACCAGGGCTCGGATAACGTACTGCATGTCAGCAACGACCTGGAGCTGGCGCCTAATCTCTGGCTGACCAGTGGTCTGGCATTGATCTATACCGAGCGCGAAGTCGAAGTAACCTGGCCAGATACCGACCAGAAGCTGAATGAAGGCACTTGGGATTACGCACCACGCCTTGGCCTGCGTTACCAGCTGGAGTCCGGTACAGAGCTCTACGGCAACCTGTCGCGCTCGGTTGAGCCGCCGCATGCTTGGTCGATGATCTGGGGTTCGCCAATCCGCTTCGTAGAAAACACCCAACCTTGGAGTCGGCGGCAAAGTACCCCGGTCAGTCTGGATAACCAGACCGCGACAACCTTTGAGGTTGGTGCCCGCGGTGACTCGATAATCGGCCTGTGGGACTTGGCCTGGTACTACTCGCGGGTTAATCATGAGCTGCTAAGCGTTGAGGTTGAGCCAGGCTTCTCGCCTGAAACCAATGCCAGCGCCACCGTCCATCAGGGGGTTGAGGCGGGCCTGACCAGCACCCTGTGGCAGGGTGATAAGTTGGGTGCGCTGGCTCTGCGACAGGCATATACGTTCAGCGACTTCCACTATCGTGACGATGACACCTTTGGCAGTAACCCGTTGCCGGGCCTGCCGCGTCACTATTATCAAGGCGAGCTACGCTATCAGCACCCAACGGGTGTTTATGTCGGGCTGAATACTCAATATGCCTCCAAGGTGCCGGTAGATTACGCCAACTCCTGGTCCGCCGATTCCTACACTACCTTCGGTGCGACCCTGGGCTACGATGCGCCCCAGCAGGACTGGCAAGCGTGGCTTGAGCTACGCAACCTGACTGACGAGCACTATGCTGCCACGGTGACGCCGGGGTACAACGACAACGGCGTTGAGGCCGCGCGCCTAACACCCGGCGAGAGTTTTGGTGTTTATACCGGGTTTTCCTGGAGCTGGCTGTAAGGGCAGGGGATGAGCGGGCTTGTAGCTTTGAGCTTAAGGCTCGAAGCTGGAAGTCCTTTTCTTGGTGGATGGCTCGTTCTTGTAGCTTGGCGCGCGTCGTCTCTGAGTAAATAAAGCGTCGCGACCAGCCGGACACCTTCACTATCACACCGAGGAAAGGCTTCCAGCTGCCAGCCGCATTCAAAAAACCCGGCACAGAGGCCGGGTTTTTCTTGTCGCTTGCAGCGTGAAACGTGCCGCTGTAACGCGCTTGCGCGTTACATGTTCGGGTAGTTCGGGCCGCCAGTACCTTCAGGCGCCACCCAGTTGATATTCTGGGAAGGATCCTTGATGTCGCAGGTTTTGCAATGCACGCAGTTCTGCGCATTGATCTGGAAGCGTTTGTCGCCGTTGTCTTCAGTCACGATCTCATACACGCCAGCAGGGCAATAACGCTGCGCCGGCTCATCGTACATCGGCAAGTTCTTCTCCAGCGGGATGCTGGGGTCTTTCAGCGTCAGGTGAACCGGCTGATCTTCTTCGTGGTTGGTGTTGGAGATAAACACGGAAGACAGCTTGTCAAAGCTGAGCACACCATCGGGCTTGGGATAGTCGATCTTGGGCGCTTCGGACGCTTTCTTCATGCACGCGTAATCAGGCTTGTTGTCGTGCAGCGTCAGCGGAATCTTGCCGCCGAACCAATTCTGATCGATGTAGTTGAACGCGCCACCGAACAGAGGTCCGAATTTGTGAATGGCGGGGCCGAAGTTACGTGCTGCAAACAGCTCGTCATACAACCAGCTGGCCTTGAAGCCATCGACGTAACCGGTCAGTTCGTCACCACCTTCGCGTCCAGCTTTGAGCGCCTCAACGACGGCGTCAGCGGCGAGCATGCCCGATTTCATGGCGGTGTGGCTGCCCTTGATCTTGGCGAAGTTCAGTGTACCCAGATCGCAGCCGATCAGTGCCCCACCGGGGAAGACCATCTTCGGCAGTGAGTTCAGACCACCCTTACAAATCGCACGTGCACCATAAGAAACACGCTTGCCGCCTTCCAGGTACTGTTTGACTACTGGGTGATGCTTGTAGCGCTGGAATTCATCGAAGGGCGAAAGATGCGGGTTGGCGTAGGACAGATCGATGATCAGACCAACCACAGCCTGGTTGTTCTCAATATGGTAGAGGAACGAACCACCGGTGTTCTCAGTGCCGGAGACTTCCAGCGGCCAGCCAGCGGTGTGCACGACCAGACCTTCTTCATGCTTCGCAGGATCGATATCCCAGATTTCCTTGATGCCGATACCGTAATGTTGGGCATCTGCTTCTGAATCCAGGTTGAAGCGCTTGATCAGCTGCTTGCCAATGTGGCCACGGCAGCCTTCCGCGAACAAGGTGTACTTGGCACGCAGCTCCATCCCGGGGGTGTAGAAGCCTTCTTTCGGGTTGCCTTCGCGGTCGACACCCAGGTCGCCGGTGAGGATGCCCCGTACCACGCCATTTTCATCAATCAGGGCTTCTTGCGCTGCAAAGCCGGGATAAACTTCAACTTCAAGCGCTTCAGCCTGCTCGGCAAGCCAGCGGCACAGGTTACCCAGAGAAATAATGTAGTTACCTTCGTTGTGCATGGTCTTGGGCACAAAAAGGTCAGGTATCTTGGTACCTTTTTCGGCACTGGTGAGCATGTAGATGTCATCACGCGTAACCGGTGTATTCAGTGGCGCGCCGAGTTCTTTCCAATCAGGAAACAACTCTTCCAATGCGCGGGGCTCGAATACGGCACCAGAGAGAATGTGGGCGCCAACTTCAGAGCCTTTTTCTACCACGCAAACGCTGACTTCCTGGCCGGATTCAGCTGCTTGCTTCTTGATTCGACATGCAGCTGCCAAGCCGGAAGGGCCAGCACCTACGATGACAACGTCAAACTCCATGAATTCGCGTTCCACTTTTTATCTCCTACTTTTAGGCCGGTCACAAGTATCGATTTTCGTATGATCTTCCATGATCGATCAGCCGCGAAGTATATCAGCCAGTTGTTTCGGCTCCAATGCAAAGATGGCTATTTGTCTCGCCTTTGCGGCTATGGTCGACTTGCAACTGTTGACCGTCTCTGGGCTGAGAGTCATCATAAGGGGCTTTTGAATGACTTGCTCACTTTAGTCTAAACGTGAACGAAGCACATATTAAAGTCACGTTCTGGTGGGTTTGGTTTGGATACATCCAAAAATGAGGCAATCATGAAGGTACTTGTAGCGGTTAAGCGCGTGGTCGATTACAATGTCAAGGTTCGCGTCAAAGCGGATAACTCCGGCGTCGATCTCGCCAACGTCAAAATGTCGATGAACCCCTTCTGCGAAATCGCTGTAGAAGAGGCCGTTCGCCTGAAAGAAAAAGGCATCGCGACTG
>NZ_RKKU01000030.1 GCF_003797945.1 Pseudomonas neustonica | reverse complement strand
TTGCCGGACGCAAACCAGGGCGACTACGAAGAACTGCCCGATTATCTTAAACAGGGCATGACGATCCATTTCGCCACTCATTTCCGTGATGTAGCCAAGAAGCTTTTTGACTAAAGCGAAACGCAGGCACAAAAAAGGGCGATAATTATCGCCCTTTTTTACGTCCTGTTGGTGATCTCACAAGAGCCTTTAAAGGCACTCGACTCAGTCGTCTCGGCTGCCTCGAGGGGGGTCTGATGTCACACTGAAACGATGATCTTCATCAAGCTCTTCGATTACCGGAAATTCATGCAAACTGCTCTCGAAGTCGTCGTCGACCTCCTGCGGCTCAGCGGGCTTTTTGTCAGCTGACTTGCGAGCAGGTGTCGGCGATAGACCCTCAATCAGGTCCCAATCAGGATCCAGGGTAAAATCGTTGAGATTGAGTCGGGTGTCAGCCAAGGTTTCATCATCAGCCAGCACATCTTCAACCGTATCGACAGGTGCGGCTGCAAAACTATCCGCCTCGAGCTGCGGGAAACGCGCCTTCAACTGATCGACTCGGGCCATATCACCACCAAGCGACTCAATTACCCGCGCCTGCTCAGCAAAGCCGTCTGCATCACCCAACTCGCCCATAACGCGCGCCTGCTTGTAGCGCAGCTCCAAACGCTCGGGGTCTTGTGCGATGGCCTTATCCAGCATACTACGCGCCTCAGGGAAGCGGCCGTAGGTAATATAAAGCTCTACACCATCCATATCGTCCAGGCGATCAACCGGTGGCTCTGAGGCCTGCACCTCGGCGAGCGCCTGCTCTTTTTCGACCTTCTGCTCACGCGGTGATGCCATACCAACCGCACCCGCTACGACCGGCGTGGCTGGCTGCGGCTCATGGGCCTCACGCTTACCCATTGCACGCAAACGAGCAATAACCCAACCCAGCAGAAACGCCAGGGCAATCAGCGGCAGCGACCACCAGCTGAACCAGGAGCTGGACTGCGCAGAGCTTTCTGGCTGATCACTCGCCTCAGCAGGCAAGACGTCGGCAGATACCGCACCGGCAGCAGGCTCATCGCTGCCATTCGCCGATGCGTCCACGCCGCCATTACCCAACCCTATTGTTCCAACGGCAGCCGCACTGGCAACCGCTGCCTCATTCTCCGCCTCGCGCGCCGCACGCAGCACGTCAAGCTCGGCCTGCAGGCTGGCGATCTTACGATCGCGGTCATCCAGCTCACTCAGCATGACGTTGAAACGGCTTTCCAGTTCCGTCAACCTGCCGCGCATTTCGCCCGTTTCAGTCTGCGTCTCAGCAATATCAGTCTCTTCAATTCGCAGGCGTGCTTGCATACCGTCATTTGCAGCCACGGATGCTTGATCAGCCAACGCCTGCTCTTGCTCAGTGGCAGTATCTGCATCGGTCAGTGCGGCCTGATCCCGCGCAGCAGTCTGCGGCTGACGGACTACATCTTGTTCAGCAGCGCTCTGAGCCGCGCCTGGCGGACTCACTGACACGCCCAACTGCGCGGCCGTCGGCAGGATCAATGTTTGTCCCAGCTTTAGCCGATTTCGATCGCCGTTAATAAACGCTGCTCTGTTCAGCGCGTGAATGGCAATCATAGTGTCAGCAACACTGGCGCTTTCAGCCGGCCGGCTGCGATTAGCTATATCCCAGAGTGTATCGCCCGATACCGTGGTGTACTGTTTTGCGCCAGCTTGTGGCTGCAGGTCTGGCAGCGGCTGGGCGACCGGCGCCGCAACCGGAGCGGGCGCTCGGGCTGCCGATTGAACCCGTGCCGGCGGCGCGGCCTGCGGCATGCTTGGCGCGCGCGCGTTATTCCCGTAGAGCGGCGGATCAAGCAGCAAGGTGTACTCGCGCAACAGGCGCCCATTGGGACGACGCAGCTCTACCAGGAAGTTAAGGTAGGGCTCGCGCACGGGCTCGCTCGATTGCACCTGAATGGCTAGCTTATTACCCCGCAAGACGGGTTTGAAGCGCAAATCGGTCAGGAAGAAAGGTCGATTAATACCAGCATCATCAAATGTAGCGGCATCTGCCAGAGAAACCAGCACATCATCAGGCGACAGGCCCTCTGCACCCTGCAACACAATGATCGCGCTAAGTGGCTGATTAAGCGCAGAATTCAACTGCATCTCGCCTAGCCCCAGCGCACTGCTAACTCCTACGTAGAGTGCCGCCAAAGATGCGGCTCCCAGGACTATCTGGCGCTTAACAGCCATACCTTCTTCCTCATTTCCTGTGAGTTTCGACAGCCTGTTGCGACATCGAAAATCTGCTATCCGTTGCTTGTTATGATCACTCAAACAAAAAACACAATGGGTGCGCGACTAGCTGCCTGCGGTCATTATGCCATTACGAAAATTAAAAAAATAACCCGCAAAGAGTTTATGACAGAAAATAGACTCTAAAACCTCAATCACGGAACAAACAGTCATTAATTTGACCCATTTTTTGGGCGCGACGCATATCTGTTAGTCAAGCAATCACTTGCCATACCTGTCAAGGCGACGGAGTTACGCTAGAATAGCGCGCTCGTTTCTGTATTCGGAATATCGGCATGACCGACCTCGACAACCTCTTCGCCAGCCCTTTCAGTAAGGTGGCCGACTTCGCCTTTGACGAAAACGTAGCCCGCGTCTTTCCAGACATGATCAAGCGCTCGGTGCCAGGCTACCCCACCATTATTGAAAGTATTGGACTAATCGCAAACCAATACGCGCGTCCCAACTCAATCATCTACGATTTGGGCTGTTCACTCGGTGCGGCCACTCAGTCCATGCGCCGCCATGTCAGCAGCGAAGGCTGTCGAATCATCGCCATAGACAATGCGCAGGCCATGGTCGAGCGTTGCCGCGAGTATCTGGTGGCGCAGGACGCCATGATTGAGGAAGCCATTCCGGCTGAAGTCATTACCGGTGATATCGTCGACTACCCACTGCAGGCCTGTTCTGTGGTCGTACTCAACTTCACGCTGCAGTTCATCAAGCCAGGCGAGCGACTGGCCTTACTACGGGCTATTCGCCAAGCCCTATTGCCCGGTGGCGTGCTGATTCTGTCGGAAAAACTCAACTTTGCCGAGCCCAGCACTCAAAACAGTCTTGAAGAGCTGCATTACGCGTTTAAGCGTGCCAACGGGTACAGCGAACTGGAAATTGCACAAAAGCGCAGTGCAATCGAAAACGTTATGTTGCCCGACACCCTCGAGCAGCATCAGCAACGGCTACAGCAGGCTGGTTTTGAGCACAGCCATATCTGGTTTCAATGCCTCAACTTTTGCTCAATGATTGCTCGCACGTGATTGATTACACAGGCTTTCTCGACAGTTTGAAAAGCGGACCACTGGCCAAGTGGCGGCACCCCATCAGCCAAGGGCTGGAGCAGCGCCTGGATAGCCTGCAGCACGGCGACCTGGAACGCTGGCAGGCTAGTCTGGACAAGCTGCCGGCACTCACTCACGTTGAAGCCGACATGTCATCAGGCGTTTCTCTGCGAAGCGATCAGACACTCAGTGAGGAAGCTCAGGACAAGCTAACCGAAGGCCTGCAGGGACTTCACCCCTGGCGCAAGGGGCCATTCGACCTCTTTGGTGTGCATATCGACACCGAATGGCACTCCGACTGGAAGTGGCAGCGCGTCTCGCCGCATATTGATCTACGTGACCGTCGTGTGCTGGATATTGGCTGTGGCAACGGCTATTACATGTGGCGCATGTGGCAAGCGGGCGCCAGCATGGTGATAGGAGTAGATCCTAACCTGCTGTTTCTTAACCAGTTTGAAGCGGTCAAGCGCTACCTGCCGAGCGCGCCCGTATGGCAACTACCCTTCACCCTCGAAGCGCTGCCCGAACCCAGTGATGCCTTCGATACCGTCTTTTCGATGGGTGTGCTATACCACCGACGCTCACCTATTGATCACCTCTTGCAGCTCAAGGCCTGCTTGCGACCCGGCGGCGAGCTGGTGCTGGAAACCTTGGTAATTGAGGGTGATGAGAGTCGCTGCCTGCTACCAGAGGATCGCTACGCGCAAATGCGTAACGTCTGGTTTCTACCGTCAGTACCTATGCTGGAGCGTTTTCTGGCCCGTGCGGGCTTCAGTGATATTCGTTGCGTAGACCTCAATCGTACCAGTATCGAGGAACAGCGCAGCACCGACTGGATGCGTTTTCAATCCCTGCCGGACTTTCTTCAACCCGATGACGCAAGCAAGACATTGGAGGGACATCCTGCCCCCTTGCGCGCCACTCTCATCGCAGTGAAGCCTGGCCCTTAAACCCGGCCAGGCGGACGCCAGTATCAACCAAACACAGTAACCGTCTGGCGACTGATAGCGACCAGTTCACCCGACTGACTCCAGATCATTGCGGCGACATGACCATAGCCATCTCGCGCATGCTCAATACTGGCCTTGTACAAAAACCAGTTATCTTTGCCCAGTTCTGGCTGCGGCTGCACGAACTCAATAGTCCAGGTCAGCGAGCTCGCCGGGGCTCGCTCTTTCAGGTGCGGCAGTACCGCTGGTGGCCATACATCAACCAGTCCAACAAGATGCTCCGTATCAAAAGACGCCACAGTTTCATCAATACGCATCCAGCCGCCCATTTCCCGTTTGCGACTGTTGGTGCAGGGGTAATCACCGAAGGTCCAGCGCACATCAAAATAACGCATAAACGAAGGCATTACGCCTTCGATATAAGGCATACGCTCACACAGCTCTGGTGCCGGAACGGTTGGCGCAGGCTCTGCAGCCACATCCACAACGGACTCACGACCAGCGCCGAAACTACCCTGGATAATGCACATGGTTTGACCATTCTGCATGGCCCTGCCTAAAACCTGACTGACAGCCTTACCCTCTCGAAGTACTTCGGCTTCAACCGACATGCTCTCGCCCGGTGTTACCGGCCCAACAAAGGTTATTGCCAAGGATCGAACAGGGCGTCCGCTGGCAACTTTGGCACGCATGCCCGCGAAGACTAACGCCGCAACCAGTCCGCCATACCCGGCCCGCCCCTGCGCCCAACTGGTCGGAATGGTGAGGCTGTTATCGGGAGATGCAGCGAAGGCGTTTAGCAGTTCAGCAAATGTCATGTCAGTATCCTGAGAAAACCAGCCGAACATACTAATTTAAAGCGCTAGCGGATCACCAGCTGTAAACACGAAAAGTAGTAGCTTGAGTGCGAAGGCAGTCACTCAGCACGCGTTAGCCGTAAACCGCACAGCCAGCCTATGGCAAACCACGCCGGGGGCATATCAGGCCAGTCGGCGTCGTTGAGGTCTGTCAGGGTAAAATCAGCAACGCCCGCTCGGGCCATCAACCGCTCATACCACCACACCACATAATAGCCGTGGCCAGTGCTGTGCTTGTTGGCTAATTGGCTACGCAAACGCATGGGTAGCGAGGCAAACAGCAACTGATCCAGCGCGACAAAAATTCGCTTTTCATTTTCAAGATAGGCCGCCTCTGCCGCAACCTTGCATTCCATCTGGTTTGCCAGCACCACTAGCTGCGCGGCGTACTCCCAATGACTTTTCAACGGGTTCAATTGACTACGCCAGTCCAGCTGTTGGCGCTCCAAGGCATCAATTAATGTATTGCTACCCGCCATTGGCGCGCCCAGCAAAGCGGCTAGCCAGCGGCGCTGAAACAAGGGTAACTGATCTACCCAGAGCAATAGCTCGGCGCTACTGCTACCCGCCACGGGCTGCCATCCACCTACCTCACCGTCTGGAATATGGCCTGCCTGCGCCATGCGCTCAGGCCAACTCGCCGACACAAATTGCTGCTGAAACAGAGTCCATTTCCCGTTCAGAACGGCTTTGCGTTCTTTTAACCAGCGCTCGGCCAACCAACGTCGCCGCGATTTATAACTTGTCATCCGATGTACGTCCCAGCCGTTCCTTCATGGTTCTGATAATCCCTTTGTTATCTTCCAGCAATGCACCCGTTTCAGACAAGGGCACCGCACGACATAAGTCGAGGGTAAAGTGCCCCAAACGAGCGCTGTAAAGGCCGATCCCCATACCCTGCCCTATGCGCGCCGCCAGCTTTTCCAGCAAGCCTGACAACAGCGAGTCACTCAGCGCACCCATCGCCATCTCGGTACCGCCCGCGAGCGCTATATTACGCAATACGTGACGCGCCAAACGCCAGCGACTCAAGCGGCCAATGGGCAGTCCGTAACACACCGCGATGCGTTGCATCATGCGGATATTGCGCCACACCACCAGCATAAGGTCGACAGAGACCCACGGACTTGAGGCCACCAGCAGACCTGTACCCACTGACTCGTTGCGCACTATCTGCCGCGCCTGCTGGTCGATAGCCTGATAAAATTGCAGATTCAATCTGCGCGACACTTCTTCCGCATCGTGGGCCGCATCCAGGTCCGCGCAAGCAGCGCTGAGTCTTGCGGCCAGCGGTGTTGCCGCATAGACGTGGGCCAGCCGATCCAGCCAGTCTACCGCCAGGCGTTGGCTGGGATCTTTCAAAGCGGACTGCATTTCATGACGTAACTGCTCAAGCTCACTGAGCCGATGACGTTGACGGCGCAGATCACGCAGGGCAAACAAGCCCACAGCACCAAGCAACGCGCCCGCCCCCGCCACCAGGCCTCCAGCAACCGGGTGCCATTGCCAGCTCGCCCAAGCCCACTGACTCCACTGCAAAGCAGCGCCACCAAGCGCGACCATCACACCGAGTTTTAACAAACGGCTCGGCCACCGGCTTTGCGGCGGCGCGTTCAAGGTTCCCGGCAAAGGCACTTCGCTGGCCGTTGCCTGCATCTGTACGGCGTGAACGTCGCCCAGCAGCTCGGTTACTCGAGCCTCGCCGGTCTCATCCGGGATGTCCCAGCTGTCCAGGATGCGTGTTTTGTTTTCATCTTTCACAGGCGCTCTCCACCCAGTAACCAGGCTACCAGGTCGTCCATACGATAGTGCGGGAAAGGTTCATTGCGGTGCAGGCCAGGAGGCGGTCTTAACGGCAGCAGCTCGGGACTGTTAACCTCTAACGACTGCGGCAAGTGCGCGGGAATATCGCCCGGCTGGTAACGTATCCAACCGGTTTTACCCTGCAAACCAGCCACTAATGACTCGCCCTCTTGCCGGGTAGCACGAATAGCAGACAGCGGAATACCCTTGATCTCCACCCCGCCGTGCCGCACGTCCGCCAGACGATCTACCATAAGGTCTTCAAGGCACTGTTGTACCGCCCTCTGCTGACGCGGCCCCACCTTATCCACCTTGGTAGCGCACAGTGCCAGACGTCGAATACGCGGGCGAAAACGCAGCAAGCGAGCCAGAAGACCATTCTGACCATAATGAAAGCTTTCAAGCACCGCTTCCATGGCATCCTTCAAATCGGCCAAAGCAGCTTGACCGGCGTCCATCGGCCCCAGCATATCGACCAACAACACCTGCTGATCAAGATGCCTGAAATGTTCATCATAAAAACCACGTACGATAAAATCGCGGTAGTAATTAAAGCGCGCTTCACAGAGCGCCCACCAGGTACCAGCAGCAGCCTCGGTGTGCTGGTTGGCTTGCAGCAGGGGCACAAAGTGCAACATTTGCGCTGCCACATCGCTGCCAGGCTGCAGGAATCGCGCGGGTTGGTTGCGTGAAAGCCCCGCCTCAGTTCGGCAACGCTGCAGGAAAAGCGTCCAATCAGCCGCCAGCTGGGCCAAGCTTTCTGTATCAGCCAGCGCCGTCGGATCGATCGCCTGCAAGCGAGCGCGTAACTCGGCCGCCAACTCGTCACGCGGTGGGCGGTCAAGCCATTGCGCCATCTGCTCGCACCACTGACCGTAACTGAGGTTCAGCAAAGGCAAATCAAGCAGCCACTCTCCGGGATAATCAAGAATTTCGATACTGAGTTCGCGTGCGCCCTGAAGCTTGCCCAGCAGCCCCTGAGGTTTAAAACGCAGATCCAGAAGCACTCTCGAAAAGTCAGCGGTCGAGTCCGGCCAGGCCGCTGGCTCGGCTGACAACGCGGCAATGGAGTCCAGGTAGGGAAAGGGGCGTTCAACATCATCACGACGCCAACGCACTGACTCCAAACGATCAAAGGGCGCACGTTGAGCCAGCAGCCCTTTTCTATGATTCTCCAGCTGGTTAATCAAACTGGTAATAAAGGTGGTTTTACCCGCGCCACTAAGGCCGGTCACACCCACGCGCAAATGCGAGCGGCGCAACGGATTTCTGGCTTTTGCGGGTTGCTTGAACCAGTTCGCACTTTTATTTCCCACGGTGCGGGCACTCCCCAAATCATTTATGGTCTATGACGAGTATTACATAACCAACTGACGGAACGGAGGAGCACACCCCCATGGCCTATTCGGACACTCACAGCAAAGCTATCGGATATCTACTTTGGATATTCGGCTTTATGGGGGCTCATCGGTTTTATTACGGAAAGCCTATTACTGGCACGCTGTGGTTCTTCACGCTGGGGTTTTTCTTCATCGGTTGGATTGTCGACTTCTTCCTTATTCCTTCCATGGACCGTAGTGCCGACCGCCGGTTCCGTACCGGACCGATCAACTTTAACCTGACATGGATCCTGCTGACTTTTCTTGGCATTTTTGGCGCTCACCGCCTCTACATGGGCAAGTGGGTCACAGCCATCATCTACTTCTTTACCGTGGGTTTGTTTGGTGTCGGTATTCTTTATGACTACTGGACGCTAAACGAGCAGATTTCGGTCAAAAATATGCAGCGTGACTGGTAAGTACAGGACCCCTTCTGCGACTGGGGAAAGGTGGGGGAAAACCAGGGATCGCAGGGCACAGCAAGGCGTAAAACCAAGCCAGCTTAAAACCCAAAACCGGCGTCTACCGCCGGTATAGACCTTGCCGGTCAGACAGGATCGTTGCGAGTCAGCAACTCGTCAGGAAGATGCACAATATAATCGTCCTCCTGCGGTGGCATCTGCACGTGGTACCCCTGCTCCCGAAGATTGAGCAGCACCTTGCCGATATCTTCCTGGGCAAGCTTGCGCTCTTCAGTGAGCACCAGATCCATTGCGTGTTCGGCACGCCCGAACAAAGTCTTCAGCTCAGCGGGCACCTCCGCCAAGCCTTTTTCTCTGGGCACATACAAGTACATCCCCATTTTCTTGCTGCTACGGTAAATGGAGCAAAGCACCTTCATTGCGCTTCCTCAGTATGGTCGTTGGCAACCGCCAAGAGCGCGTCGCCCATTAGGTCCCTGCGCCAACCAGTGAGCTCTTCCGGCAACTGATATGGTCCGTTAGGAAAGCCCGTGCGCAGCATCGCTTCCAGTACTTTCTTGCGCAGTATGATCTCGGGAGCAATATTCAACCTGTCCGCCTCAGCCTGCCCTACTTTGCGCATCAGTTTTAACAGACGGTTAGCCGCTGCGGGCAAGGGTTCCGGCAAGCGCTCTGGGTAGTCTGTAGGATCGGCAGCCTGACCTTCACGAATAAGTCTAAGCAGCGTTTCGCCATCCTGGCGGACGGTTCGTGGGTGCATATCCTCGATCCGAGATAGCGCCTGCAGGTTATCAGGCTGCTGCTGCGCCAAAGGGCACAGTGCGCGCTCGCGCACCAGCCGGTTGCGTGCCTGGTCGCGCTGACGCGCCTCGGTTTCACGCCAAAACGCCAAGCGCTGCAAAATAGCCAGCTGCGGCGGATTAAGGCGCCAAGCCTGTTTTACCTGCTGATAAGCCAACTCAGGATTCGTCGTCTGACCGCTGGCAGCAACCTGGTCTGCAGTATCTGCAAACAACCATGCCTCAACACCTGCCTCGGCAATCCGCGGTGCGAGTATCTGATACACCTCCGCCAGGTGCTGAGCATCTCGCGCCGCATACTCGATTTGCGCTGCGCTAAGCGGTCGCTGGACCCAGTCCGAGCGGGTTTCCTCCTTGGGTAGGTCAATATTCAATAGCGCACTGACCAATCTCGAGTAACCCATCGAAAAATCCATACCCAAAAAGGCTGCTGCCAGCTGGGTATCAAACAGGGGCAATGGATGCACGCCACAAAGGCGAGAAAAGACCTCAAGGTCTTCGCTGCAGGCGTGCAGCACTTTAACTACATCAGGCGCCTGCAGCAGCTCAACCAATGGTGCCCAATCCGTTATTGCCAAGGGGTCAATCAGGTAAGCGCGCTCGCCATCACCGATCTGAATCAAACCGGCGATAGGATAGAAAGTCTCGGTACGAACAAACTCGGTATCAACGGCAACGTAGGGTAGTGTCAGCCAATGCGCGCACCAGGTTGCCAGCTCGGCATTTTGGTCGATCATCAGCGGTGGAACCAACGGGCTATTCATGGGAAGCCTTTTCAATAAATTGTCGCCAGTATAACTGATCTGTAACCGCTCTGCCCCGGCGACATTTTGCTGTAATGCACTATCAAGTTTGATCAGGATCAACCGATAAACAAAGAGTATTGATCATACTGTAAGCTGCTACGCACAAGCGCTGTCAGCCATCACCATCAACTGCAAATTTGGAGTATGCATGCAATTTCTTCAGCACCTGCCACTGAAGTACAAATTCTGGGCAGTCAATAGCGTCGCATTTATCTCAACGCTCTTGCTGGTTCTGGTGGCTGTAGGGATAGAGCAAGACAGCATTCAGACACACCGCATGCAGTTAGGCAAAGCGCTAATCACGCAAGAGACGCCTGAGCGCCCGGTACTGCCCGGTTTGCGCTGGGTAAACAACGCTGCGCTGGGCTCCGCTACCGGAGCATCGGCAACCTGGTATGCAGCAGCCGAGCTACCAGCAGGCCTTCCCGCTGACCTGCATGGCGTATGGGTGAAACAAGATCGTGCGCTGGGTATTGAAAGCCAGAACTACATTGATCTGCTGTTCCAACGCGCTCCCTTTTATGCTCTGGTGGTTTCCGTGCTGATGGTGCTGGTATTGGCCGTGTCGCAGCTGCTTATCCTGTTTATTACCCGGAATATTATCAGTTTGCGCGATACCATGACCCAAGTGCAAAACACGGGTGACCTGACTTTGCGCGCCAAGGCTACCAGCCGTGACGAAGTAGGCTCCATGGCAACCGCCTTCAATGCGATGCAGCAAGCACAACAACAAGTGGTGTCGGCTGTACGGCAGGCATCGCTTGAGCTTGACCAGGGTGCAAGCAACCTTGCCAACTTGATGAGTCAGGTACGCGATGGCATGGTGCAACAACAGGGGCAAACTGATCAGGTAGCCGCGGCCGTTAACGAAATGAGCGCCACCGTGCAGGACATCGCCGGTAATACCTCTACCACCCGCGATCAATCAACCCAGGCAGACACACTAGCCAGCGGCGGCCGTGATCAGGTCGAGCAGGTACGCCGAACTATCACCGGACTGGCCACCAGCATTGAGCGTTGCACACAGCATATGCAGACACTGGCGGAAAACAGCGAAGATATCAGCGGTGTTGTCCAGGTCATCCGCAGCATTGCCGAGCAAACCAATCTGTTGGCACTGAACGCCGCTATTGAGGCCGCTCGTGCGGGCGAGTCTGGGCGAGGTTTTGCTGTGGTAGCTGATGAAGTGCGCGCCCTGGCCCAACGGGTGCAAAACTCGACCGACGATATCCAGCGCATGATAGAAACGCTGCAGACCGGCACGCAGGTGGCCGTACAGGACATGCAAGCCAGTTCCGGCCTGACTCATGATTCCGTAGAACAGGTCGCTCAGGCAGGTGAGTCGCTACACGAGATCGCCAGTGCGGTGAGCCAGATCAGCCAGGGCAATAGCGAGATCGCTTCCGCGGTTGATCAGCAAAGCCAGGTGGCTGAAGCAATCACTCAGAGCATCGTAGAAATACGCGATGTGACCGAGCGCACCGTAGACCAAACCATGCAGAGCGCCGCCACAAGTGACCAGCTGGCGAAACTGGCGCACCAATTGAAGCTTTCAGTCAGCAAATTGAAATCATAAAAAACGGCCCTAAGGGCCGTTTCAATGAACAAGTGTGACTCACTCCAGCTCAATACGATCACTATTGTTGGCCAGTGTGCTCGGGCCTATACCCTTGACCGCAGTCAGACCTTCTACTGAAGTGAAGGCCCCATTCTGCTCACGGTAATCAACTATCGCCTGTGCTTTGGCAGCGCCCACACCCTGCATGACTTCGGCAATTTCATCAGCACTGGCTGTATTGATATTGACGCTGACCAACGGTTCCGTGGCCGCAGCCCCGGTTTCATCGGCGAATACCGGTGACATAAGACAGCAGGATAAAACCAGGCAGAACGCGGTAACGAGTTTACGCATGTGACTCTCCTTAGCATTGTTTGAATGTGCCGCACTGAAGGAACGCACTTCAGCAGCATTGCTCGCTGTCCCTGCGGCATCAAAAACACTAAAGCAAAGGCCGGCCGAGTAAAAACCCGGCCGGCCTTGAATGTGACACCAATCTCGTTTGCCTTGCTAATTAGTTCAACGCTGAGCGTCCAGGCCGCGCTGCAAGTCAGCCTTGAGATCTGCAACCTCTTCCAGACCAATAGCCAAACGAATCAACCCATCACCAATCCCGGCCGCTGAGCGCGCCTGCGGCGTCAGCCTGCCATGCGTGGTAGTTGCCGGATGCGTGATGGTGGTTTTGCTATCACCCAGATTCGCGGTAATTGACAGCAAGCGGGTAGCATCAATGAAGCGCCAGGCTGCATCACGGCCGCCTTTTAACTCGAAGCTGACAACCGCGCCAAAAGCGGACTGCTGCGCTTTAGCCAGCTCGTGCTGCGGATGGCTTGGCAAGCCAGCGTAATAAACGTGCTCAACTTCAGGCTGCTGATTCAACCATTCGGCAAGCGTCTGAGCAGACTCACAATGGGCACGCATGCGCAGGCGCAAGGTTTCCAGCCCCTTAAGAAATACCCAGGCATTGAACGGGCTGAGTGTCGGTCCTGCCGTACGCAAAAAGCCGACCAATTCCTGCATGTGCTCTTTTCGCCCACACACAACGCCGCCCAGGCAGCGGCCCTGCCCATCAATGTACTTGGTGGCTGAGTGCACGACGATATCGGCACCCAGGGTCAACGGCTTCTGCAATGCAGGCGTACAGAAACAATTATCTACCACCAACAACGCACCCTGCTGCTTGGCCACGCCAGAAAGCGCGCGGATGTCCGCCAATTCAGCCAGCGGATTGGACGGCGATTCAAGAAACAGCATCCGCGTATTGGGCTTGCATGCGCTTTGCCAGGCGCTCACATCCGACAGCGGGACGTAGTCCACCTCAACGCCAAAGCGCTTAAGATACTTTTCGCAGAGGGTTACCGTGGAGCCAAACACACTGCGCGAGACCAGGATATGATCACCCGCGGAGCAGAGGCTCATGACAGTCGCCAGAATAGCCGCCATTCCAGAGGCTGTCGCAACCGCTTGCTCAGCCTCTTCCATCAACGCAATGCGCTCCTCAAAGGTGCGCACTGTGGGATTCATGTAACGTGAATAGACGTTGCCATCCGACTCACCAGCAAAGCACGCAGCCGCTTCTGCGGCGCTGCGAAACACATAGCTGGACGTCAGGAACAAGGCCTCTCCGTGCTCGGCTTCAGGGCTACGGCGTTGCCCGGCGCGCACCGCCAATGTGTCAAAGCCGACCCCTTCCAGATCACTGTCGAGACGACCTGCCTGCCAATCTTGCGTCATGCTAAAAACCCCTTGTACTGCGCCTTGGAGCTAAAGCGCAGGCATTACTGTCAGTTGTTATGCAGATCGATGACTGCGTCCGCACTTTCAGCACTGGATTTAGCCGAATCGTTACGCGCCTGTTCAATCTTGCCGAGGTAGGCCTCACTCACATCGCCGGTCACGTATTCGCCGTTGAACACCGAGCAATCATAGCGCTTGATGTCCGGGTTGCCCTCAGACACAGCATCAATCAAGTCGTGAAGATCCTGATAAATCAGCCAGTCAGCGCCAATCAACTCAGCCACCTCTTCGGTGGTACGCCCATGGGCAATCAGCTCATGCGGTGTCGGCATGTCGATGCCGTAGACATTGGGGTATCTCACCGCAGGCGCGGCCGAGCAGAAATAGACACTAGCCGCACCGGCTTCGCGAGCCATCTGGATGATCTGCTTGCAAGTGGTCCCGCGCACAATGGAATCATCTACCAGCAAAACGTTTTTACCGCGGAACTCCAGATCGATCGCATTCAATTTCTGACGTACCGATTTCTTACGTGCGGCCTGCCCAGGCATGATAAAGGTTCGGCCAATATAGCGATTCTTGACAAAGCCTTCACGGAACTTGACGCCCAAGTGATTAGCCAGCTCCACTGCAGACGTACGACTGGTGTCCGGAATCGGGATAACCACATCGATACCGTGGTCAGGACGTTCGCGCTCAATCTTTTCAGCCAGCTTCTCGCCCATGCGCAAGCGCGCTTTGTAGACCAACACCTTGTCGATCATGGAGTCGGGGCGCGCGAGATAAACGTGCTCAAAAATGCACGGAGAGTATTCCTGGTGAGTAGAACACTGGCGGGTGAAAAGCTCGCCCTTGTCGGTGATGTACACCGCTTCACCGGGTCCCAGATCACGAATCAAGTCAAACCCGAGCACATCCAGAGACACGCTTTCTGATGCAATCATGTACTCAACGCCGTTCTCGGTTTCGCGCTTACCAAAAACGATAGGTCGAATAGCGTTTGGATCGCGGAAGCCGACGATCCCGTACCCGGTAACCATAGCCACCGCAGCATAACCACCACGACAGCGCTCATGCACTGCCCTTACCGCATTGAAGATGTCATCTTCGCTCGGCTGCAGCTTGCCGCCGCGCGCCAACTCGTGGGCGAACACGTTCAGCAAGACCTCAGAGTCAGACGTCGTATTCACGTGGCGCAAATCGGACTCGTAAATCTCACGAGATAGCTGCTCGACGTTGGTCAGATTGCCGTTGTGCGCCAGGGTTATACCGTAAGGCGAGTTAACATAAAACGGCTGAGCTTCAGCAGAGCTGGAGGAACCAGCGGTTGGGTAACGAACATGACCAATGCCCATGTTGCCGACCAGGCGCTGCATGTGACGCTGATGAAAAACATCGCGAACCAAACCATTATCCTTGCGCAGGAACAGACGTCCCCGATCGCAGGTCACAATGCCGGCGGCGTCCTGGCCGCGGTGCTGCAGGACGGTCAGGGCATCATAGAGCGCCTGATTGACGTTCGATTTGCCCACTATGCCAACAATGCCACACATGCCTAAACACCTTTTTCGTTGAGAAAATGAAAATCATCCAACGCTAGCGCCGGATCAGCGGCCAGCCAGTTGCAGAATAAAATTCTTGGACCAGTCGGCCACGAGTAAAAAGTGAGGAATCATGACTGACTCTCGCCACCAGGTATCACCGTCGACTGGGGCCAGGCTCAGCAGCCCCACCATCACCACGACCAGTAGGCCGCCGCGAGCGGCGCCAAATACCATTCCTAAAAAGCGATCAGTACCACTAAGACCTGTCGCCTTTACCAGTTGGCCGATCAAGTAATTGATCAAGCCACCCAGTAGCAAAGTCAGTATGAAGAGAATAGAACAGGCTGCGATGACACGCAGCGACGGGGTGTCAATATAGGGAGCCAGCAGCTCGGCGAGTGCACCGCCAAACAACCAGGCGACCAGGCCAGCCAGAACCCAGGTGACCAAGGACAGCGCTTCTTTAACGAAGCCTCTGGTCAAGCTGATCAGGGCCGATACAACAATGATGGCGATGATAGCCCAATCAACCCAGGTAAACGACACGGTCACGACACCCTGTTACGCAAAGAGCGGTATTCTAGCAGAGCAGTAAAGGCCATCGAAACAGCAATCTTGCCCTACTCTGCTTTTAGCTGGGTTGGCGAGCCAACCAGAACGCCTCAAAGGACCGAGTCAACCCCGACCGCTGTCCTTGTCATAGGCAACAACCAGCCCCTTGCTACCGCGCTTGCTCGCCAGTTCGTCACGCACGCGGTTAGCTGCATCGCGGCTCGCTAACGGCCCAACATAAACCCGGGTGATCGGCTTGCCTTGTATGGTTACCGAATAGGTATAAGAGTTGTAGCCTTGGCTGCGCAGCGTTTCACTCAAACCTTCGGCGTTACTGTTACTGGAGAAGCTGCCCAGCTGAATCACCCAGTCACCCGTCGCCTTGGGGGCTTCTTCTACCGGCGCAGGCTCAGGGGTGACTTCAACGACTTCGGGCTTCGCTTCCGGTTCCGGTGCCTTGGCCGCTTCAGCCTCTACTTGCTCCTGCGCGCGCTGCTCGGCAGCAGACTGTGGCGTTGGGATAGTGGGGACCTGGGGCGTGGCAGGCAGTACTACTGGCTCGGCAGGTGCGATAGGTTGCTGATTGAGAACCGGAGCCTCCGGCACATCAACCACCACCTCGACTGTTTCATCCTGCCCAGATAGCAGCATGGGCAAAAACACCACTGCCGCAATAACCAGCACGACCGCACCGATGATGCGCTGTTTCAGACCTTCATCCATCTATCAGTACTCCGGACGTCTCAGACAACCAGAGTATGGCGGCAGCGACAGAGAAAAACGACCCAAAAATAACAATTTCGGTCTGCGCATCAGAGTTATCCAGCGCTTGCGCTATGGCAGAGGCAATCGACGGGCATTCCTGCACACGCTCGCCCTGCCCGGCCAAATAACGGCAAAGATCGGCACTAGGTCGACTGCGCGGACTCTCGAGCGGCGCAACGTACCAGCACTCAAACAGCGCACCAAGCGGCGCATGAACGCCAGCAAGATCCTTGTCGGCCAGCAGCCCAAACACCGCCACCCTGCGGGCGTTGTGTCCAGCGAGCGCTGTTGCCATAAAGTTTGCCGCGTGCGGGTTGTGGCCAACATCCAGATAGAGGCAGCGGTCCTGTCCACGCCACACCAACTGTCGGCGCTCCAGCCTGCCAGGCGCCTTGGCGTCAACAAGCGCCTGCTTTACTTTTGCCTCGGATAACGCCAAATCAGCAAGCAAAAAAGCCTGCAACGCCGCGCTCAAGTTATCACGAGGCAAAGAGACGCTTGGAATTCCGGCGTATTCCACAAGCTGCGAGCCCACCCCGGCAAAGGCATCCCACTCGCTTCCAACCTGCGCATGCCAGCCAAAATCCCGCCCTCGCTGGTACAACCTGCAACCAAGAGCATCCACCTGACGCATAAAGCTTTCAGGCAGATCCTGTTCACCGCTAACGATCGGACGCCCTGAACGCAAAATGCCAGCCTTTTCAAAACCAACCGACTCCAACGTATCACCCAGGTATTCCTGGTGATCAAGGCCAATGCTGGTGACGACCGCTATATTGGCGTCCACTACGTTAACCGCATCAAGACGCCCACCCAACCCAACCTCAAGTACCACCGCGTCCAACTCCGCTGCGGCGAATAACCAGAGCGCAGCCAGGGTGCCAAACTCAAAATAGGTTAATGACACATCGCCGCGCGCTTCATCTACTACCGTAAAGGCCCGACAAAGCGCTTCATCGCTGACCATTTCGCCATTGATGCGCACTCTTTCGTTGTACTGAAGCAGGTGTGGCGAGGTGTAGCAGCCTGTCGCTTGACCCGCCGCCTGAAGTAACGACTCGAGCCCCGCACAAGTGGAGCCTTTGCCGTTGGTTCCCGTTACGGTAAAAACCAAGGGCGCAGGCTTGAGCACATCCAGTCGCTCGGCAACCTGGCGCACGCGCGCCAGGCCCATATCAATTTCTGTCGGATGCAGCCCCTCAAGCCGGGTCAACCACTCAGAAAGACTGCGCTTGGACATCAAGCCTCGCTTTGCTCAACCAGGTTTTCAACGGCTGGCGCCGGAGAGTTGGTAAAGATAGACAACATGCTACCCAGGCGATCACGCATCTCACTGCGGGCAATGATCATGTCGAGCGCACCGTGTGAAAGCAAAAATTCACTACGCTGAAATCCGGCAGGCAGCTTCTCACGGACGGTCTGCTCGATTACACGGGGGCCGGCGAAGCCGATAAGCGCATTAGGCTCAGCCACGTTGATATCACCCAACATCGCCAGGCTGGCAGACACACCGCCGTAGACTGGATCGGTCATGACCGAAACAAAGGGAATACCCTCTTCCTTCAGTCGAGCGAGGGCGGCACTGGTCTTGGCCATCTGCATCAGCGAAAACAAGGCTTCCTGCATGCGCGCGCCACCGGAGGCGGAGAAGCAAACATAAGGGATACGTTCACGCAATGCGATCTCGGCACCCCGAACAAAACGGGCCCCTACGACACTACCCATAGAACCGCCCATGAAATTAAACTCAAAGGCACTGGCTACAATCGGAGAGCCTTTGAGCTTGCCCTGCATAACGACCAGCGCATCTTTCTCACCGGTAGCTTTTTGCGCGGCAGTCAGGCGATCCTTGTATTTTTTGCTGTCACGAAACTTCAACCGATCAACCGGCTCAAGCTCGGCCGCGATCTCAGTGCGCTCTCCCTCGTCGAGAAAGATGTCCAGGCGCCGACGAGCGTTTATGCGCAGGTGATGACTGCACTTCGGGCAGACATCCAGGTTCTTTTCCAACTCGGGGCGGTACAGTACCGCTTCACATGAAGGGCACTTACGCCACAGTCCTTCAGGCACGCTACTCTTCTGTGCTTCCGAGCGCACGATGGAAGGAATCAGTTTATCCACCAGCCAATTGCTCATCGCCATTCCTTAATCTGTTTATCTGGTCACTCAGCCATCAGGGCCGCGTGATTAAATCTTTACCGGTCCATTGCTCCGCGCATTTCGCCAATAATAGCCGCGATACCTTTACGCGCGAGCTCTGGCTGAGACGCATGTTCGGCTATTTGATTAACCAATACCGACCCCACTACAACCCCGTCTGCCACGGCAGCAACGGCAGCAGCCGAAGCGCCATCACGGATACCAAAGCCAACACCAATCGGCAAATCAGTGACAGTGCGCAGCATATCCAACCGGTTTGCTACTTCGGTGACGTTCAAAGCACTGGACCCGGTCACACCTTTCAATGAAACATAATAGACATAACCACTTGCCTGCTCACAAATCAGCCGTGCGCGCTCTTTTGTCGTCGTCGGCGAAAGCAGGAAAATAGTGTCGAGTCCTTGTGCCTTGAACACCGGTGAGACGTCTGTGGCCTCTTCTGGCGGCAGGTCTACCGTCAACACGCCATCAACCCCAGCACTGGCCGCAGCCTCGGCAAATCGGGCATACCCCATACGTTCAATCGGGTTCAAGTACCCCATCAACACAACCGGCGTCTTATCATCATCCTCGCGGAAGCGCCGCACCATGTCCAGCACCTGAGCCAGGCTCACGTGATGAGCCAGTGCCCGCTCCATTGCCAATTGAATGACCGGACCATCAGCCATGGGGTCAGAAAATGGAATACCCAGCTCGATAATGTCTGCTCCGGCCGCAACCAGGTCATGCATCAGCGGCAAGGTCACCTCAGGCGCGGGATCACCAGCAGTAACATAAGGGATCAACGCCTTGCGACCTTTGGCCTGCAAGGCAGTAAAACAGTTTTTGATTCGGCTCATGTGACTCTCGTTAAATGCTGATGCCGTCAATGCCGGCGACCGTATGAATATCCTTGTCACCCCGACCAGACAGGTTGACCACCACAATTTCATCGGGGCGCATGGTTGCCGCTAATTTCATGGCGTAGGCAACCGCGTGACTGGACTCCAGTGCGGGCATGATGCCCTCAACCCGAGTCAGCTCACGAAAGGCTGTAAGTGCTTCTTCGTCGGTGGCGTCAACATACTCAACCCGACCGATATCCTTGAGCCAACTATGCTCAGGTCCAACACCGGGGTAATCCAAACCGGCAGAAACAGAATGTGTTTCAATAATCTGCCCAGCTTCATCCGACATCAGATAAGTGCGATTACCGTGCAGTACACCCGGTTGACCGGCGCTCAATGGCGCCGCGTGCTCACCCGTGGAGATGCCATGCCCACCAGCCTCGACACCATACATCTTGACGCTGTCATCATTGAGGAAGGGATGAAACAGGCCAATGGCATTGGAGCCACCGCCAACACAGGCCACCAACGCATCCGGTAAACGACCCGCCTGGATAAGGCATTGCTCGCGCGCCTCACGCCCGATCACGCACTGGAAGTCGCGAACCAGCTGAGGATACGGATGCGGACCTGCCACGGTACCAATGATGTAGAAGGTATCGTCGATATTGGTTACCCAATCACGCATTGCCTCGTTCATCGCGTCCTTCAGCGTCCTTGAACCTGAGGTTACCGGAATAACTTCGGCGCCCAGCAACTTCATACGATAGACGTTCAACGACTGGCGTTTGACGTCATCCGCTCCCATATAAACTTGGCATCTAAGGCCCAAACGAGCGGCGACGGTGGCTGTGGCGACGCCATGCTGGCCAGCGCCCGTTTCAGCGATCACCCGGGGTTTGCCCATGTGCTTCGCCAGCAAGGCCTGACCAACCGTGTTGTTTACCTTGTGAGCACCGGTATGGTTAAGGTCTTCACGCTTCAGGTAAATTTGTGCGCCACCCACCTTCGCGGTCAGCCGCTCGGCAAGATACAGCGGCGAAGGACGCCCTACGTAGTGCGCCAGGTCTCGATCGAACTCCGCCTGAAACGCAGGATCTGCGGACAGCGTACGGTAAAGTTTTTCCAGATCATCCAGCGCTTCCATCAGCGTTTCAGAGACAAATCGTCCGCCATAGGGACCAAAATGCCCACGCACATCGGGGACCGCAGAGTAATCGGTTTTGCTGAACTCAGACACGCTTCACCTCTTGAACAAAAGCGTTAATTTTCTCGACATCCTTGATGCCCTTGGCAGACTCGACGCCACCACTGACGTCCACAGCCCAAGGGGCGACTTCAGTAATAGCCTGCGCGACATTATCTACCGTCAAACCGCCGGCCAGCACCAGATTCCAGGGACGCTCGCCGGGCACCAAAGCCCAATCGAAAACCTCCCCTGTACCACCTGGCAAACCGGGTTTATAGCTGTCGAGCAGGATACCGTTAGCCTTTGGCCAGGCAGCGGCAACCGCAGACACATTCTGCTCAGGACGAACCCTGATTGCCTTCATATAGGGCCGGCTGAACTGGTCACAATAGGCTGCATCTTCGTTACCATGAAATTGCAGCAAGTCCAGCGGCACCTGTTGCAGAATCTCGCGCACGTATCCCGGATCAGCATCGACAAACAAGCCAACAGTGGTGATAAAAGGCGGTAAAGCGGCCACAATTTTAGCCGCTTGTTCAGCGTCAACAGCACGGGGGCTGGGCGCATAAAACACCAAGCCGATGGCATCTGCGCCTGAGTGAGCAGCAGCCAAAGCATCTTCAACACGAGTAATACCGCAGATTTTAATACGCGCCATAGGTGCGTTGGGACCTCTATTCGACAAGGGGACGATAGTAGCAGATAGCACTGCAGGCGTCAGTCAGCGACATCCGGCAGCGCTGACAGGAAGTGAGGACCCAGGTAACGCCGTGGTAATTCGAAGTGCTCAGGATAGGTCACATCTACCAGATATAAGCCATAGGCCGGCGCGGTAAGCCCGCCCTGCGCCCGATCGCGCGCCCGCAGCACCTCCGCAGCCCACTCAACCGGGCGCTCGCCGCAGCCTATCTGCATCAATACGCCGACGATATTGCGTACCATATGGTGCAAAAAGGCACTGGCCCGAATGTCCAGCACGATGAACTGACCATGACGCAACAGCTCAAGATGGTGAATGGTTTTGATCGGCGACTTTGCCTGACAGCCGACCGCGCGATAGGAGGTGAAGTCGTGCGTACCCAAGAGTGCCTGCGCTGCCTGACGCATCAGATCAATATCCAACGGACGGTAATTCCAGGTTACCTCCCGTGAAAGATGTGCTGGGCGCACTGGGTCGTTATAAATAACGTATCGATAGCGCCGAGCCATGGCAGAAAATCGAGCATGAAAATCGTCGCCCATCGGCTGTACCCAGCTGAGCGAAATATCTGCCGGCAGATTGGCATTTGCGCCATGGATCCAGTTGCGCGGTGAGCGCACGGCGTCGCTGTCAAAATGGATAATCTGACAAGAAGCATGCACGCCGGCATCCGTGCGACCGGCACAGAAAACCTGGACCGGATGATTGGCAACCCGGCTCAAGGCTTTTTCTACCGCTTCCTGAACGCTGGGCACGCCAGATTGCTGGCGCTGCCAGCCTCGATAAGCACTGCCGCGGTACTCGACACAAGCGGCCACCCTTGAAACAACAGCGGCCGCCTCAGGGGCGGCCGCTGGGTCCAGCTGATCAACATCCATCAATCGGTCAAGCGCTCCATCATCTCGCGAGCTTCCTGCTTCTGCTGCTCGTCACCTTCTTCAACCACTTCGTTGAGAATGTCACGAGCACCTTCACTGTCACCCATATCAATATAGGCACGAGCAAGATCAAGTTTGGTTGCAGACTCATCCGTTCCGGAAAGGAAATCAAATTCGTCGTCTTCGTCCAGATCACCAGCCACAGGCTCCTCCATCACATTATCGAGCGCCATCAACTCGTCATCTTTTTGCTCTTCATCTAACTCCAGCGAGTCCAGAGGCAGCGCAACATCTGCGTTCTCAGCGCTTCCGGCGACTTCATCAAGCTCAAGCTCGAAATCGGCAAGATCATCGTCAGAAAGACTAAAGTCTTCTTCTGCTGTCTTCTCAGTATTGGCTGTCTCATCCAACTCGAGGGACGCAAAATCATCTGCCGAGCCAGTTGACTGCAGATCATCAGTCAGCGACAGATCGAAGTCATCATCCAGGGTTATCTTGTCTTCAACAGCAGGCTCCAGACTCTCAACCTCGGTAAACTCAAGGGATTCGTCCAGCGACACGGCAGCGTCAGCAGCACTTGCACCGGGCTCGACAGCACCCTGCAGATCCTGATCACTCAAAGTGTCATCCAGATCAAAATCAAGATCAAAGTCCACTTCCTCTGGCTCTTCTGGCTCCAGCTTAGGTGCGTCTTCCGGCACAGCCGCTGCTGCAGGAGTATCGCCTAGTTCGAACTCGCTGAAATCGAAATCCATATCTTCTTCTGGAACTTCAGCTTCAGTAGTATCTGCCGGCATCTCAAAAGAGATGTCCTCGTCCGCACTGGCATCATAGGCAAGGCCAGCAGCCGCGCCTGCTACTGCAGCAGCCATCAACGGGAAGCGCGCATCCATTGCGTCAACCTGATCGTCTACGGTTCCAGCGGCACGCAGCGCCTCGTGCTGAGCACGATAACCCTCTGCGTTATCCAGCATACCTTCCACTTCCAGCAACTTGAGACGCAGGTCAGTGCGCTCTGGCTCGCTATTCAGGGCCTCGTTGAGGACCGCACGCGCCTCCTGTGGCTTACCATAAGCCAGCAGCCCCTCGGCTTCAGTCAGAGGGTCGACCGCAATACCGGAATCACCATCATCAAGCTCCGCTGCCAGGGCAACGTTGAAATCATCCGACTCTAGAGAAGAAGAATCACCATCTTGACCTTCGGCGGCATTGGCAATGAAGTTGTCGTTCATATCCGCTTCACGGCGCGCATTACGGCGAGACACTGCCATCAGCACCATCAATAGCAACAAGATCGCGACAACGCCACCACCAACCAAGAGCATCTGATTCTGCATCATGCGCTGCAACAGCGACTCTGCAGTCGCCATTTCCGGTTCTTCAGCGGGCTGAGCAACAGCTGCTTCAGACTCGGTTTCAGCCGCCTCAACCACTGGAGCAACGGGCTCCTCAAGGTCGACAGTCGCATCCTCTGCCTGCGGTTCTTCTGCGGCCAGATCTTCAGAAACCAGCTCCGGATCAACAGCCTCAACCTCTGGCTCAGTCGTTTCCATCACCTCAGCTGCTTCAGCCAGGGTCTCTTCGTTCGCAGCTAAACCATCCGCCTGTTCCTCAGCAATTGCAGCCTCAGAGGCCTGCTGCTCAAGCGCCGCAATTTCTTCCAGGTCAGCCTGAGGTTCGGCGGGCAGCTCACTATTCTGACCACTGGCGCTGATTTCTTGCTGTAGTGCTGCGAGCTGAGCATCCTTCAACTCCAGCAAGCGCTGCAATGTTTCCAGCTGGCCTTGAACGTCATCGAGGCGACCGACCATTTCAGCTTTTTCACGCTCGGCCGCGTCGAGTTGCTCCTTGGTCATATCCAGAGAGTCGCGCAGCTTGGCGGTGCTATTACCACCGGCCTCACCATCGCCAGCCCCTTCACTTACCTGCTCATCAGCACCGGACACCAGGCGCAGCGAGTCTTCGGCATCAACTTCTTCCGGCGCACTGCCAGCGCTTTCGCGTTGGCGTGCATCAAGTTGCGGTGCGGATGGCTCTTGCGGTGTCCTGGTAACAGGTGCCGAGCGGCCTTCTTGCCAAGCCCGATTTTGTTCCGCCACTTCCGCAACGGCCTGACTACCGCTGCGTTTGGTAGCCTGCTCACTGGTCGGTAGCTTTAAGGTTTGACCGGACTTGAGTTGATTTATATTGCCATTGATAAACGCGTCAGGATTCAGATCCAGAATCGCCAACATGGTCTGATGCACATTGGCACCAGAGGGACGTGACTTAAGGGCAACTTCCCATAAAGTGTCAGCGCGACTGGTACGCCACTCTGTCGAGCTGCGCTGCGGCGCGGCAGCTGGTGCCGATGGTTCCGCGTAAGGGCTTGCGCCTCTTGGTTGGGCTGGTGCAATGGTTGGCTGTGGTCGCGAAACAGGTGCCGCCGAACGCGGAGGCGTTACGGGCGTGCTGCTGACAGCAGAAGAAGGCTGATACAGAGGCGGATCAAGCAGTACGGTAAACTCACGCAGCACTTTGCCTGAAGGCCAACGCACTTCCATCAGGAAATTAAGATAGGGTTCGTTAACTGGCCGGTTTGAAGTAACGCGGATAACCGACTTGCCGTTGGGCTTAACTACCGGAGTGAACTTGAGATCAGTCAGAAAGAACGGGCGTTCAATACCTGCTCGCCCGAAATCGTCCGGCGAGGCCAGCATTGTGCGAATCTCTTCACTGCTGAGATCACGCACTTGTAGCAGATCAATCTCAGCATCCAGCGGCTGGTTTAACGACGAGCGCAGGTTAATGTCGCCTACTCCCAATGCTTGAACCATTCCCGTGGACATCAAGGCACTTGCTGCGGCAACAGCTATAACCAGTTTGCGAACCATAGCGAAAATCCTTTGCTTTTATCGTTTTCTCACGCTTCAACAGACCCTGCTGTGCTCAGACTGGCCTAAAACAAAAGCCCCCACCCAGTCTGGGAAAAAACAGCAACCGCCGAATCTAAACAGGGTTTGTATGCACAAACCTAAACCGCTTAGTACAGAAACACCAGCAAGTATCGATTACAAATAGTCTTTTATCAACAACTCGGCAAGCATAAGACTGTTAATTGCGACACCTTTCCGAAGATTATCAGAGACAATCCACATGTGAATAGTGTTCGGCTCAGTAGCATCTGCCCGGACACGCCCAACCCAAACGTTATCACTTCCAGTGGCGTCTGTTATGGGAGTGGGGAACCCACCAGCAGCTGGCTTATCCAGCACTTTGATACCCTTGGCGCGCCGCAGCATGTTAACAATGCGCTTAACGTCGGGCGCTTCAGCAAAAGTGACCTGCATCATTTGCGCACTACCGTAGAACAAAGGCACCATCACCGCATTGACCAAAACCGGCAGATCGGGAGCTTCGAGACAAGCCTGCACACCCGCAGTCAGCAATCGCTCTTCACGACTTGCGCCCGCCTCGTCCAGTTCGCTGACACAAGGCGACAGATTGAACGCGGCCTGCTTATCAAGCACGCCTTTATCTACTGGCTGGCCGTTAAGCAACTTACTGGTCTGCATTGCCAGAGCCTCGACTGCCGCTCGGCTATGGGTGGACATCGATTGATAGGTTGCAATACCCACACGCTGGATCGGCGCGATAGACGTTAGCGCCTTGAGGACGATCGCACTTTGTACAACCTGACTGTCCGGCGAGAACACCACGCCTTTCTCTTTCGACGAAGCCAGTGCGTGCGGATTAACCTCGGCAACCACAGCCTGACCACCCAGACTGCCACTGGTATCAACCAGCAACGCGCCAGCCGCACGAATCTTGGGCGCCCATTCCTGAACGAATGCGGCATCGCTCGCCATCACGACCACAGCGATCTGGCTGAAGTCAAAGCGCGAGATCGGCTCAACTCGCATACTTTGCCCTTTGATCATGCGCCGCTCACCGGCCTCATCATCGGCGTCCACCAAATGGAGATCGGTGAAGCTGAAGGTGTCGTCTTCCAGCACGCTGATCAGCATATCGCCTGCCAAGCCGCTTATACCAACAACCGCAACACCTGTTTTCTTACTCATAATCACCAACCAGTATTTGAATTCACTAAAAGACAAAGGGCACCCCTGACCAAGTCAGGGGTGCCCCGTATCAGTTCTTATCGAACTGAGCGGCCGTAAAAGCCTTAACCTTCTTGCAGGATACGCAGCATGCGACGCAGCGGTTCGGCCGCGCCCCACAATAGCTGATCACCTACAGTAAAGGCAGAAAGATACTGCGAGCCCATATTCAGCTTGCGCAGGCGCCCAACTGGCACATTCAGCGTACCGGTCACTGCGGTAGGCGTCAGTCCGGCCAAGGTCGCTTCCTTGGTGTTCGGAATGACCTGCGACCAGGGGTTATGCTCAGCCAGCAAGCCTTCGATATCGGCCAGCGGCACATCCTTGTTTAGCTTGATGGTCAATGCCTGGCTGTGGCAACGCATGGCACCCACGCGCACACAGATACCATCAACCGGAATAGGACGAGCGCTGCGACCAATAATCTTGTTGGTCTCAGCCTGCGCCTTCCACTCCTCACGACTCTGACCGTTAGGCAGCTGCTTATCAATCCAAGGAATCAGGCTACCCGCCAGCGGCACACCGAAATGCTCCGCTGGGAAAGCGTCGTCACGCAGCGTGGCCGCAACTTTGCGATCGATTTCCAGAATAGCACTGGCAGGGTCAGCCAACTGCTCGGCGACCGAGCCATGAATAGCACCCATCTGGTTAATGAGTTCGCGCATGTTCTGCGCACCAGAGCCGCTGGCTGCCTGATAGGTCATGGCACTCATCCACTCGACCATTCCCTGCTCAAACAGACCACCCAGCCCCATCAGCATCAAGCTAACAGTGCAGTTGCCACCCACGTAGGTTTTCACGCCATCACGCAGCGCCTGATCAATGTTGCGGCGATTAACCGGGTCCAACACGATCAGGGCCTCGTCTTCCATGCGCAGAGTGGAGGCGGCATCAATCCAATAGCCATTCCAGCCGTCAGCACGAAGCTTGGCATAGACTTCGCTGGTGTAATCCCCACCCTGACAGGTGATGATCACGTCCATGGGCTTGAGCGCTTCAAGGTCAAAGGCGTCTTTCAGCGCTGGGGTGTCCTTGCCAATATCCGGACCTTTGCCACCTACGTTCGAGGTGGTAAAAAACACCGGATCGATATCAGCAAAATCATTTTCGTCACGCATACGCTGCATCAGCACGGAACCAACCATGCCACGCCAACCAACTAGACCAACTCGCTTCATAACAACACCCCCGTGGGGTAACAAATTCAAAGAAGAAAGACGCCCGAGCAAAGTCGGGCGTTTTCGAATAATCGAACAGATTACAGGTTTTTGAGGGCCTCGGCCACGGCATCACCCATTTCAACGGTGCCTACCTTGCGGCATCCCTCAGAATATATGTCGCCGGTACGCAGGCCCTGATCCAGCACCAGGCTAACCGCTTGTTCAATGGCATCGGCCGCCTTTGTCTGCGCAAAGCTGTAACGCAGCATCATGGAAACAGACAGAATCGTCGCCAGTGGATTGGCGATACCCTGCCCGGCAATATCAGGCGCACTGCCGTGACATGGCTCGTACATACCCTTACCGTTCACATCCAGCGATGCCGAAGGCAGCATGCCGATGGAGCCAGTCAGCATCGACGCCTGATCAGACAGAATGTCACCGAACATGTTGTCAGTCACAATCACATCAAACTGCTTGGGCGCGCGCACCAGTTGCATGGCGCAGTTATCGACATACATGTGCGACAGCTCGACGTCCGGGTAGTCCTTGGCAACTTCTTCAACCACTTCACGCCACAACTGACTCGACGCCAGAACGTTAGCCTTATCAACTGAACACAGCTTCTTGTTGCGCACCATCGCCATATCGAAACCGACCTTGGCAATGCGGCGAATTTCGCTTTCGCTGTAGGGCAAGGTGTCGTAAGCCTGACGCTCACCATTCTCGAGCACGCGCTTCTCTCGCGGCTGGCCAAAGTAGATACCCCCGGTCAGCTCACGCACGATCAGAATATCCAGCCCCGAGACCACCTCAGGCTTGAGCGTGGATGAATCAGCCAGTTGCGGATAAAGAATCGCTGGCCGCAGATTACCGAACAGCCCCAACTCGGAGCGGATCTTCAACAGGCCGCGCTCAGGACGCAGGGCGGGATCAATCGTATCCCAGTTGGGGCCACCGACGGCGCCCAACAAGACTGCATCGGCCTTGCGTGCCCGTTCCAGCGTCTCATCGGCAAGGGGCACACCGTACTTATCATACGAAGCACCACCCAGCTCGCCAGACGACAGCTCAAAGCCCAAATCAAACTTTTGATTGGCCAGGTTCAACACCTTGACCGCCTCAGCCATGATTTCAGGACCAATACCGTCACCCTGAAGAATCAGAATCTGTTTAGTCATTCACTTCTCTCCATAAAGCGCCATTCAGGCACTAACAATACGGTTCAGCGACCGGCCCAGAGCACGATCACATCCGTGCTGAACGAGCCATCCGCGGTAATTTCAAAATAGCGCCGGACTTCTTCACCCATCGCCTGCTGCAGCGTTTTTATCGCCGTTTGCATCACCAACGGGGTACGCATGCGCTCTACCCAGGAAGTGAATTCGAGACGCAGGCGCTGTCGGCGCTGACGCTCAACCTGCAAACCCGCCTGGCTCATTTCCAGCAACCACTGCGCCGCCGAGTAATCACGTACATGGCTGGTATCACGCAGCACTTCAGCAGCCTGCAAGTAGGTATCGAGTTGCGGCAAACCGGGCGACATGACATCAACAAAAATCACCTGACCACCGGGCTTGAGCACCCGATGCACCTCGCGCAGAGCGCGTCCCAAATCCTGCCAGTGATGTGCCGAGTAACGACTAAAGACGAAATCGAAACTGGCATCCGCAAACGGCAAATATTCAGCAACGCCCTGCTGCAGCTTGATGTTATCCAGACCACGCTCAACCGCCGCCGCTTTAACCGTATCCAGCATCGCCTGGGATAGATCGTAAGCAACCACTTCGGCAAGCTGGCTGGCCACAAAAAAACTGACATGCCCGGCGCCACAACCCAAATCCAGCGCCCTGGCATGCGAGCACCCGGCGACCGCCTCATCCAGTGCAACAAACTCCTCGCCAGTGCTGTGCACCGTACTGGTGAGGTAAGCACTCGCCTGATCGCCAAACTGCCGCTCGACTACGCTGTTGTGCTCGCTTGTCATAAGGTGGCTCCTCGCCGGTTCAAGGCGTATCGGTTACGGCTGAATTGCACCGAACAGCCAAGGCTGACTCTGCTTGTGCTTCTGCTCAAACGCCGCAATGGCATCGGCGTCCTGCAACGTCAGGCCAATGTCGTCCAGACCATTAAGCAGGCAGTGCTTACGGAACGCGTCCACTTCAAAACTGTAGGTCCTGCCATCAGGGCAGATAACGGTCTGCGCCTCAAGATCAACCGTCAGCTCATAACCCTCTTGCGCTTCCGCCTGATCAAACAGATAGTCGATATCTTCTTCAGGCAAAACAATGGGTAACAAGCCATTCTTAAAGCTGTTGTTATAAAAAATATCGGCATAACTGGGCGCCAGAATGGTGCGAAAGCCGTATTCTTCCAAGGCCCATGGCGCATGCTCACGGCTCGAACCGCAGCCAAAGTTCTTACGCGCCAGCAGCACGCTAGCACCCTGATAGCGTGGCTGGTTAAGCACAAAATCGGTATTCAACGGACGGTTAGCACAGTCCTCACCCGGCTTGCCCTCATCCATATAGCGCCACTCATCAAACAGATTCTGGCCAAAGCCAGTGCGCTTGATCGACTTGAGAAACTGCTTGGGAATGATCTGATCGGTGTCTACGTTGGCACGATCCAGCGGCGCTACCAGGCCAGTGTGTTGAGTAAATGGCTTCATGCGCTCACCTCCTGATTCATCATTTCACGTACATCGACAAAGTGACCAGCGATCGCGGCGGCGGCGGCCATGGCAGGGCTGACCAAATGGGTACGCCCACCGTTGCCCTGACGCCCCTCAAAATTGCGGTTTGAGGTCGAAGCACAATGCTCACCCGACTCCAGTTTGTCTGGGTTCATAGCCAGGCACATGGAGCAGCCCGGATCACGCCACTCAAAACCGGCAGCCTTGAAGATCACATCCAGGCCTTCCTGTTCTGCCTGCTCCTTGACCAGACCAGAGCCGGGGACAACCATCGCCTGCTTGATGCTGGGCGCAACACTGCGACCCTTGGCAACGGCGGCAGCGGCGCGCAGGTCTTCAATGCGCGAGTTGGTGCAAGAGCCGATAAATACACGATCAAGCTGAATAGAAGTAATTGGCTGATTGGCCTCCAGGCCCATGTACTGCAGCGCGCGCTGATAGCCGCTGCGCTTGACCGAATCAGCTTCCTGAGCCGGATCCGGCACCAGTGCATCAACGGCGACGACCATTTCCGGGGAAGTACCCCAAGAGACCTGCGGCTTGATCTCCGCCGCGTTCAGGTCTACCACAGTGTCAAAATGCGCATCCGCATCGGAGACCAGATCTTGCCAGGACTCGACGGCCACTGCCCAGTCAGCACCCTTGGGCGCATAAGGACGACCCTTCACGTATTCGACGGTCTTCTCGTCGCACGCCACCAGGCCAACGCGCGCGCCCGCTTCAATCGCCATATTGCAGATAGTCATACGGCCTTCAACCGACAGGTCGCGAATGGCTGAACCGGCAAACTCAATGGCATGCCCGTTACCACCGGCAGTACCGATTTTGCCAATAACCGCCAGCACCACGTCTTTCGCCGTGACGCCAAAGCCCAGTTTGCCCTCAACGTTGACCAGCATGTTCTTCATTTTTTTGGCAACCAGGCACTGGGTAGCCAACACATGCTCGACTTCAGAGGTACCGATACCATGGGCCAAGGCAGCAAAAGCGCCGTGCGTCGCGGTATGCGAATCACCACAAACAATGGTCATACCTGGCAGTGTTGCGCCCTGCTCCGGCCCGACTACGTGAACAATACCCTGGCGGCGATCGGTCATCTGAAACTCGACAATACCGAACTCGTTACAGTTATCGTCGAGGGTGACGACCTGCAGCTTGGACACCGCATCATCAATGCCTGAGACACCCGCAGCCCGATTGGTGGTGGGCACGTTGTGATCCGGCGTCGCCAGGTTGGCGTCAATCCGCCATGGCTTGCGGCCAGCCAGGCGCAGGCCTTCAAACGCTTGTGGCGAAGTTACTTCGTGCAGCAACTGGCGATCTATATAGATCAATGCCGAACCATCATCGCGCTGCTTAACCAGATGGTTGTCCCACAGCTTGTCGTAAAGCGTTTTCGCAGACATGCGGTACTCCTCAAATCAGACTATGACCGCTATCGACCATCACCGGAGATGCCCGGGGCGCAGCGATTCTTTGAACGGGCCAAGGATAAAATTTAGCCAAAGATAAAACAAAGGAATATTATTTATTAAATAGATAACCAAAAGGAATTCGAGATGGATACCGCCAACCTTTCTGCCTTTCTCGCGGTAGCAACAACGGGTTCATTCTCGCGCGCAGCGGAACAACTCCATCTAACCCAACCGGCCGTCAGCAAGCGCATCGCCATGCTGGAGCAACAGCTGAACGCGCGTCTGTTTGATCGCATCGGCCGCAAAGTCGCCTTGACGGAAGCTGGGCGCGCACTCAAACCCAGAGCGCATGAGGTTTTGGGGTTGCTGAATGATACGCGCCGAGCGCTAAGCAATCTATCCGACAATGTACAAGGGCGTCTCAGCATGGCGACCAGTCATCACATTGGCCTGCACCGCTTGCCTCCGATCCTGCGCGAGTTCACCCGCGCCTACCCCAAGGTCGCACTGGACATTCAGTTCCTCGACTCGGAGATCGCCTACGAAAAGGTGTTGCACGGTGAGATTGAGCTAGCCGTCATCACCCTCGCCCCCGAGGTTGAAGCGCCCGTGGTATCGGAGCTTATCTGGCATGACCCACTGGATCTGGTCATTGCGCCCGAACACCCGCTGACGCAGTCAAGCCAACTGGAGCTGGCCCAGTTGGCGGAATATCCCGCCGTGTTCCCCGGCGTTAACACCTTCACGCACAGGATCGTCAGCACCTTGTTTGAGCTGCACAAGATCACCCCTAATATCAGCATGAGCACCAACTACATGGAAACCATCAAGATGATGGTTTCCATTGGCCTGGCCTGGAGTGTGCTGCCGCGCAGCATGCTCGACGAGCAGGTCAAGGCGCTGGCAATTCCCGGCATACAGATGCAGCGTGACCTTGGCTGCATTTGGCACAGCGGTCGCACCCGCTCCAATGCGGCGCTGGCACTCATTAAGCTTTTACAGCAGGCGGGAGATATAAAAGGTGAAAAAGCGTGAACCCTTGCTTGTTGCACCTAGCCACAGGGGCTATCTTGGAGAGAGACTAAGTTGCATTACGAACCCAGTCAGGCGAATCATCGCCATGCTGCGGCTTAAAAACGAAGGCAAAGAATGCCCTTGTGCCCGGCAACAAGAGGCCGAGAGTGCCGCATGCAAAAGCTTAAAAGCCCAGCCGTGCGAGGCTTCTTGATCTAAAGGATTAGTTAAGCCCGCGGAGAATCTATGTCACCTACCACCGGTGCATTTCCAGCCGACCTACTGGCTAATACAGGTAGTGCATTCGCTACTCTCTTTGCGACCATGCCGGCCGCCGGAATGCTGGTGGATGCCAGCAGTCAACGGGTAATCCAGGTCAACGACGCCTTTACGCAACTATTCGGCTGGCAGGCGCAGCGCATCGTCGGCCAACCAGCCAATAACTTTCCACTATGGTGCGGTAGCGATCGCTGGGACAACTTGCTGCGCAAGCTGGATCAGAACAAAACACTGAGGGGCGTGCGCCATGAAGTGTGCAGCCGCAACGGTAGCCTTCAACACTGCATACTGAACATAGAACCGATCAGCCCGGGATCGAGCTGCCTGTTGATAACCTTGCAGCAAGAGCGTCCGTCGGCGCCAGCTACCACCGGTATAGATGAACGACACCTAAAGATTTTCAACGCCACAGGCGAAGCACTGCTGCTGATCGACTCCGATGGCTACATTTTGGAGGTCAACAGCAAGTTCGAACGGCTCACGGGCCTGAGCAACAGTGATTGCGTCAATAAAAAGCTCAGCGCGATGCAGATACTCGATACCGAGACTGCTGCTCGCCTACTTTCGCAGCTGAAGCGTCGCGGACGCCTGGACAGTGAAGAGATCCGGGTTCAAATAAAACCAGGTAGTGAACCCTATGACGTACTAGTGCATGCAAAAACAGTGCAGCTAGCCGGTCGTACCTGCCTGGTTGTTACCGCACGGGACATTACCGCGCAAAAATTAAACGAGAAAGCCCTAAACGAAAGTCAGGAGCGCCTGAATCGAGCATTGGATGCCAGTGAAATGGGCGTATGGGACTGGCAAATAAGCAGTGGTGAGCTGCACTGCTCACCGCGTAGCGCCGAATTGAATGGACTTGCGGCAGACCATATTGAAGGCAATATTCGTAGTTTTACCCAGCATGTATTACCGATAGACCAACGCAGCTTAAGGCGCGCCTACCTATCTATCTGCCGCAGCCAGAACCGCTACCACAAGTTGACTTACCGCGTACTGAACAGCGATAGCAAAGAGCGCTGGATCGAAGCAACGGCCACACTGCATAGGAACGACGCTGGCAAACCGGTAAGACTGGTCGGCACATTGCTCGACATCACTGTGCGCCGAAAAAGTGAAAAAGCGCTGGTCGACAGCGAAGCCAAATTCGCAGCGCTATTTCAAGGCGCCCCGGACCCCTATTGCCTGGTGCACAGCCAGAGTCGCCGAATTATCGAGGTCAACCTCAGTTTTACCAGCACCTTTGGACATACGCCACAAAGTATCGTTGGTCACACGCCAGATGAGGCCGGCGTATGGAGCAAAGCGGAGATGCATGCCCCGCTAGACGACGCCATCCGCGGCAAGCGCGTGCTCAATGGGCTGATCGAAACCTTTGCCACTTATCAGGGCAAGCTATTGATCTGCGAAGTGTCCACCTCCAATCTCAGTATCAATCGCCAGCCCTGCGTGCTGTTCAGCTTTCGTGATATCACGGCGCGCAAGCAGGCCGAAGCCGCGTTGCGCGCCTCAGAAGATAAATTCGCGCGTGCTTTCAAGGGCAGCCCGGATAGCATTAGCATTACTGAAAAAATCAGCGGTAAGCACCTTGAAGTCAACGACGGCTTTACCCGCCTTACCGGCTACAGCGCGGAGGAGGTGATCGGCAAAACCGCACAAGAGTTAAATATCTGGGCGCAAGCATCGGACCGGCAGACACTGATAGACGAACTGGACCGGCATGGCCGCGTGCACCATCACGAAATGACGGTCAATACCCGCATGGGTACACAGATGCAGGTTGCCGTATCCGTGCAGCCACTAAATATCGATGGCATCGACTGTATCCTGCTTACCTCCAGGGATGTCACTGAGCAGAAACTGATCGAGGCCAAGGTAAAGCACCTTGCTTACCATGACGCGCTCACCAATTTACCCAACCGCCTCCTGCTGAGCGATCGCCTCAGTCAACTGAACGCACTCAATAACCGCCATAATATGCATGGCGCCTTGTTGTTCTTTGACCTTGATCACTTCAAGCATATCAATGATTCGCTGGGACACTCCTGCGGTGACGCCGTGCTTCAGGAAGTCACATCACGACTGCTCACCCTGGTACGCGCAGAGGATACCGTTGCTCGCTTGGGTGGCGACGAGTTTGTTGTGCTGCTCAGTGGGCTAGAGGCCAGCGGGCGGCAACTGGAACAGGAGGTTGAATGCACGGCTAGAAAGCTGCTCAATGCCATCTCCGACCCCATGCAGATTGACGGGCACACGCTACAGCTAAGCGCCAGTATTGGGGTGGCCTTGATGCCCGAGCATGGAAGCACGCCCGACGACCTGCTGAAACGGGCTGATATCGCGCTGTATAAAGTGAAAGAACTGGGCCGCAACGGCATCGCCTTTTTCGAGCAGACCATGCAGGTCGCTGCCAGCGAACGTCTAGCCATCGAATCCGAGCTACGCGGCGCACTGAAGGAAAAGGAGTTTGTGCTCTATTACCAACCGCAGATCAATCATCTTACCCGCGCAATCGAGGGCGCAGAGGCGCTAATACGCTGGCAGCATCCGCACAAGGGGACGGTAGTCCCGGGCGCCTTCATGCATGTACTGGAAGAGACCGGCCTTATACTGCCAGTTGGCGAATGGGTATTACTGGAAGCCTGTTGCTTTGTCTCACGCCTATTGCAGGAAGGCGCAATAGACGCCAACACCTTCAGTCTCAGCATCAATATTAGCCCCCGCCAGTTCCGTCAAAGTAGCTTTGTCAGCGACGTACTGCAGGCGATAGAGACCTATAGCATCCCCCCCCAATGCCTTAAACTGGAGATCATCGAAGGTATCGTCATTCAAAACGTAGCGGATACTATCGATAAAATGAATTTTCTGCGTGAGCGCGGCGTGCATTTTGCTATTGACGATTTTGGTACCGGCTACTCCTCACTCAGTTATCTGAAAAAACTCCCGGTTGACTTGCTCAAGATTGACCAGTCCTTCGTACGCGAGTGCACGAGCAACCCCAATGACGCCGAAATCATCCGCGCGATCATTGCTATCGCCTCCAGTCTGCGCATGGACTTGATCGCGGAAGGGGTAGAAACGACCGAGCAACTGATTTTTTTGCACGAGTTGGGCTGCGATCATTACCAAGGCTATTTATTTAGCCCACCGGTAGATGAGCACGCCTTTCGACTTTTGCTTAACTCACGGCAGCAAACCTGAAAAACGACCTCGCAATGCCTATCGCGTCACACATGCAAAACCAGCCCCTCGAAATACGCACCTGCGAATTGAACCTGTACAGTCAGTCTTAGTCTATATCTGCGTAGACCACGGCCGCTGCCGTGAATAAAAGAGAGAGCAGGAGTATTCATCATGAACAAGTCTATGTTGACCGGTGTTCTAATTGGAGCGGCAGTTGCCACAGCAGGCGGCGCTATTGCGGGCTATACCGCGTTCGCGGACAAAACGCCCGACCAGGCCAACGTTCTTGATGTTAGTGAGATCAAGGAAACCAAAAGTACCCCACGCGAAGTCTGTAACGATGTTGCCGTCACCCGGCAAAGACCCGTGCAGGATCAGCACCAGGTTCTCGGCTCGGTAGCAGGCGCCGTGATTGGTGGCGTATTGGGTAACCAGGTCGGTGGTGGTAACGGCAAGAAAATTGCCACGGTAGCAGGTGCTGCGGCAGGTGGTTATGCCGGCAATAAAACTCAGGAGCGAATGCAGGCCAACGACACTTACACCACCATGGAGCGTCGCTGCGACACTGTTTACGACAAGCACGATGAAGTGGTCGGCTACCAGGTAAAGTATGAAATTGGAGAGCAGACCGGCTCAGTGCGAATGGATCACGATCCGGGCGATAGCATTCCGCTGAAAGACGGCGAATTGGTACTCAGCCGTAACCAGCAATAGTTTTACCCTGCAGTCAGTGAAAAGGCATCCCTTAACCCGGATGCCTTTTTATTCGGCCGATTACCCAAGCAACCGCACTACTCCTCCAAACTGCTGCGACAAAGCTGTAACCAACGCTCGATACCTGCGCTACGAAATTTCTGCCGGTGCATCGCAAAGTAAAAGCGGCGATGAAAATTTCGCTGCGGTACCGGAAGCGGTACCAGACTGCCACGCCGAAAAGCGTCCACCAGCGTAATCTCTGATAGGCAACCCACCCCCAAACCCGCCTCCACTGCACGCTTGATCGCCTCGGTATGCTGCAGCTCCAGCTTGATCTGCAAGTGAGGCAGTAGCCCCTGCATTGCCCATTCAAAGTGCTGGCGCGTACCTGAGCCCTGCTCACGCACGATCCACTGCGCCTCCAGCAATTCGTCATCACTCAACCAGGGGCGTCCGGCCCATGGGTGATCCGGCGCGCAGAATACGGTCAACTCATCATCGCGCCAATGCAGTAACTCGAGCTCAGGGTGCCGCGTTTCACCCTCAATCAAGCCGATATCCAGCTCGAAATTCGCCACCTTGCGCACTATGGTCTCAGTGTTGGCTACTTCCAACTCGACGCGCGCGCCTTCCTGCTCACCCATGTAGCGCGCCATAATCTCGACAGCAAGATAGTTGCCAATACTCAGCGTAGCGCCCACCTTCAAGTGACCAATGTCCTGGTGTCTTGCCAGAGCGCTTTCCAGCCCCCTGGCTTGCTCCAACAGCGCCTGCGCCTTGGGTCTGATGCTCTGCCCCAGCTCATTAAGCTGCAGTCGCTTACCCACGCGATCGAACAACTGGACGTCAAACTGGCTCTCCAAATCTTTCAACGCGCTGCTCGCAGCAGATTGCGACATCGCAAGACTGGTCGCCGCACGCGTCAGGTTCTCGTGGTGGGCGGTTGCGAGAAAGACCTCAAGCTGACGCAGGGTATATTTCATAATCGGTTTTCCCGAATACAGTAATAACAATAATCCATTTATCCGATAGGTTAACGGGATGTAGACTCCACGCCAATACTTCATTCATGCCGGGAGGCGACATGGCGGGCTTCAATAACGAAACGGTACTCAGCGTTAATCACTGGACAGACAACCTGTTCAGCTTCAAGACGACCCGCGATCCGGGGTTCCGCTTCAAGAACGGCCACTTCATCATGATCGGCCTTGAGGTCGAAGGCCGCCCACTGATGCGCGCCTACAGCATCGCCAGCCCCAACTATGAAGAAACGCTGGAGTTCTTCAGCATCAAGGTGCCGGATGGCCCGCTGACCTCGCGCCTGCAGAACATCCAGCCCGGCGACCAGATCATGATCAGCCGCAAGCCCACCGGCACGCTGGTCCTGGATCACCTGCTGCCCGGCCGCAATCTGTATTTGCTCAGCACCGGCACCGGCCTGGCACCCTTTATCAGCATCATTCAAGACCCGGAAACCTACGAGCAATATGACAAGGTCATCATCACTCACGGCTGCCGTCACGTTCGCGAGCTGGCTTATGAAGACCTGATCACCAACGAGCTGCCAAACCACGAATACTTTGGCGACATGGTGCGCGACAAGCTGATCTATTACCCCACGGTCACCCGTGAGCCGTTTCGTAACGAAGGCCGGCTGACTGATCTGATGACCAGTGGCAAGCTATTTGACGATATCGGCCTGCCCCAGTTTGATCTCGAGCAAGACCGCTTCATGCTCTGCGGCAGCCCCAGCATGCTGAAAGACTGCTGTGAAATCCTCGACGCCAAAGGCTTTATGGAAGCCCGCCATGGCGACCAGGGGCACTACGTTATTGAGCGCGCTTTCGTAGAGAAGTAAGCGTACCTGAGTAACAAATAAAAAAAGCCCCGGCGTGTTGATCACGCCGGGGCTTTTTTGTGTCTATGGCACCGCTAAAAAACAGGTGTGCTGGCTACATTCTGGTACCACGGGGGCCGGCAACTTGGCTACCCATCAGATATCCAAAAGCTGCAACTCACTGAGCTTTGACTGTTTGGTATCAGAGTCGTTCAGCGCAGCTTCATCACTTGCCATACTGAGCCAGCGACAAGAGTGGCTAGGCGCGGGCACCAGCGCCCATTCCATACCAGCGGGAAGCCACAGCAGATCACCAACATGACAAGCCAATACCGAGGCCCGACCAGTGACGCCGCCAGCCTCACCAACGCAGAGCCTGGCCTGACCGGCGCAGAGCAGCAACCACTTGCCGGCCGAGCGCGTCACCTCCTCTGCCGCAAGCTGAGTCGGCACCTCGGCGTAGCCAGGAACACCATCGCGTTCATCCTTACGGCTTACCAGGGGCTCAGGCAAGCCCTTGGTAACAATCAAGGCGGCACACTGGTTCAGTAACTCGGCTGAGTCGGTAGCCAGTGGCGTAGCGAGCCGCATCAGCTCAACGCCCTGCTCGGCCAGAGCTGTCGTAATGTCGTCCAGATGGGTCAACACCCGCGCCGGGCAATGCCACTGCCCGCCTTCATACATCGCCAGAATACTCATCACTCGTTCCTTAGTCTCGCTGCAAACACAGCGCCAAAATGATTGCACCGGCCAGCGCCGCCAGCGACGCTATACCAAAGGTCCAGGCCGCTCCCAGACTATCCCAGACGTAGCCAGAGTAAAGTGCACCCAAAGCTCCGCCAACCCCGGCCAAGGTCGCATAGAATGCCTGCCCCTGCCCTTGCAGCCGTGCGCTGAATTTGTGCTGCACAAAATGAATGGCCGACACATGAAAAGCACCAAATGTAGCCGCGTGCAGGCACTGGGCCAACAGCAAGGTGAGCAGCGAGTCCGCCAGATTACCCAGCAGCACCCAGCGCATTGACGCCAGAGCAAAACTGGCTACCAACAATGACTTCAGGCTGAAACGTGCCAAAAGCGGTCGCATCAACAAAAAAAGCACAATTTCTGCCAACACACCCAATGCCCATAACAGGCCAATAACGCTGCGGCTGTAACCGAGGTCTTCCAGATGAATGCTCAGAAAGGTGTAATAAGGCCCATGCGACAACTGCATCAACGCGACGCAGAGAAAAAACGCCAGCACGCCAGGGCGGCGCAGCTGCGCCAGCAGACCATCTCCGACCACACGATTGATAGCAAATGAAGGCGGCGCCGGAATCAGCATGCTACAGCCGATAATCACGCACATGACCGCTAACAACACGCGCGGATAAGCCACCATCCCGAAGCGCTCCAGCACCTCACCCAGCAACACCACCGTGAGGATAAAGCCAACCGAGCCCCATAGCCGAACCTGGCTGTAGCGCGAGGCCTGCTCTTTTAAATGAGCCAGCGTGATAGCCTCAAACTGCGGCAGGATCGCGTGCCAGAAGAACGCGTGCAATGCCATCACAGCCGCCAACCACCAGTAGTCCTGGCGATAAAAAATAGCGGCGAAGCTTAGCGCAGTGAAGATGGCGCCCAGGCGCACAATCAGCAACCGCTGGCCGGTAGCGTCGCCAATCCATCCCCATAAATTGGGCGCAAGGCAACGCATCAGCATCGGAATAGCCACCAGCTCGCCAATGCGCGCAGCAGAAAAACCCAGGGATTCAAAATACAATGCAAGAAAGGGAGCTACCCCGCCCAAGAGGGCAAAATAGCTAAAGTAAAAACCAGAGAGGCGCCAGTAAGGCAAGGGCTGGCTGCCAACCCCTTCCTCTTGAAGCGCTGAGCTCAAAGCTGGCCCAGTACCGGCGTATTGACCTTAACGTCTGCATTCTGCGCGCGCTGGCGCAGCAGATGATCGATCAACACCAGCGCCATCATTGCCTCGGCAATGGGCGTGGCGCGAATGCCAACACAAGGATCATGGCGGCCCTTGGTGATCATATCGATCGCCTCGCCATTGACGTCAATCGAGCGGCCAGGCGTCGTTATGCTGGATGTCGGCTTGAGCGCCAGGCTGGCAACGATCGGCTGACCGGAAGAAATACCGCCCAATACACCGCCGGCGTGGTTGCTGACAAACCCCTCCGGGGTGAGTTCATCGCGATGTTCAGTGCCGCGCTGCGCCACCGAGGCAAAGCCTGCGCCCACCTCCACACCCTTAACCGCGTTGATGCTCATCAACGCGTATGCCAGCTCGGCGTCCAGGCGATCAAAAACCGGCTCACCCAAACCTGGCGGCACACCGTCGGCGACGACGGTGATCTTCGCGCCGACCGAATCCTGATCGCGACGAAGTTGATCCATGTAAGCTTCAAGCTCGGGGATCTTATCCGGGTCAGCGCTGAAAAACGCATTATCGTTAACCCCATCCCAGCTCTTGAATGGGATCTCGATAGGACCCAGTTGACTCATGTAGCCGCGGATCTGAATACCCTGCGCCGCCAGATACTTCTTGGCAATAGCACCCGCCGCAACCCGCATAGCGGTTTCACGCGCAGAAGAACGGCCGCCACCACGGTAATCGCGTACGCCGTACTTATGATGATAGGTATAGTCGGCATGCGCCGGCCGGAAAACATCTTTAATTGCGGAGTAGTCCTTGGACTTCTGATCCGTGTTGCGAATCAGCAACCCAATCGGGCAACCGGTGGTGACCCCCTCAAACACACCCGACAGAATCTCGACCTCGTCCGCTTCCTGACGCTGGGTAGTGTGTCGGCTGGTCCCGGGCTTGCGCCGATCAAGATCAAACTGCAGATCGGCGCTCGACAGTGCCAGTCCTGGCGGGCAACCATCAACAATGGCGACTAGAGCAGGACCATGACTTTCACCGGCGGTGGTGACGGTGAAGAGGGTTCCAAGGGTGTTTCCAGACATAAGACTAAACCTGATGTAAGCGAAGGCAGTTGGGCAGTATACCGTCCGCTCTGCGTGGGTGACAGCTTGAAATCAACCCGCTAGGCTAGCAGCCTGCCAACCTCACAGGATTCAGTATGCCAGGCTTTTTGGCGCAGTTGCTGCCCGAGCATTTCTCCCCCCTGCTGGCACTGGCATTGATTGTCTGCTCAGCCATTACCTCAATGATCACCGCCGCATTAGGCGCCGGCGGCGGCGTGATGCTGCTGGCGATCATGGCGCTGAGCATGCCAACCGCAGCGATCATACCGGTGCATGGCATGGTTCAGCTCGGCTCCAACGCCAATCGCGCGCTGATGACCTGGCGGCATATCAACCTTCGGGTCATCGCCTGGTTTCTGCCGGGTGTGATCCTTGGTGCCTGGCTGGCCAGCCGTCTTTTGATCAACTTGCCGCTGGGTGCCATCCAGCTCAGCATCGCCCTGTTTATCCTGCTGCTCTGCTGGGGACCAGCTATACCCAAGGTAGCTACCGGTAAAATAGGTACGCTACTGGCCTCTACGCTAACCAGCTTTCTCAGTCTCTTTGTGGGTGCCACCGGACCGCTCGTTGCGGCTTTCATCAAGCAACAACACGCCAACAATCGCATGCAAACCGTTGCCACCTTCGCTGCCGCCATGACGCTGCAACATGCCCCCAAATCCCTGGCCTTTGGTGCAGCGGGCTTTGTATTTCACAACTGGCTACCGCTCATTGCCGCCATGATAGCCGCCGGTGCCTTGGGCACCTGGCTAGGATTGCACATACTCTCGCGTATTAGTGATCGACACTTCACCCGACTGTTTAATCTGGCCCTCACCCTGCTTGCCATACGCCTGGCCTGGCAAGCCATCACCACAGGCTTTGCATGACTTTTGCAAAACATGCAGATAAATTACAGAAAAGACTGCGAACGCCGATAACTCTCGTGTGACCGCGGTACTAACCCAGGACCCGTAATGAGCGAAATAGACACCTCAACCTCAGAAGCCAGCCCGGAAGCGGAAGTCGCGCGTGACCCCTTTGCGCGTGCCAAACCGTCAGACTTCTACTGGGTTCAGCTCAAACCGGTGTTCAAAGCCAGGATACTGGTTCATCAGGAAAAGCTCGCCCAGATTGCCGTCACCCAGGAAAAGCTCGGCCTGCTGGAGCTATTGCGACTTCAGGTGCGGTTTGAAGGTGAAGCACTGCCCGCCTCTGGCAATCGCCTTGAAGTGCTGGTCGATCACAAACGGAAGCGAGTACGCTTCGGTCCTATCAGTGATCTCAGCATTCAGCCAGCACAACGCGGCCTGGGCATGTTCATGCTGGCGCAATTGATTCACTGGTGTCAGCGCTACTGTGGCGACTATGCAGTTACCCCAATCAGCCTGAACACCGAGAATTTCAGCAATAACGATGCCCGTACCGCGCTGGAGCAGATCCTCACGCGAGCGGGCTTCAGCATTAACACGCTGGATGAAGAAAGCAAAAACAGCGTTGCTATGGCTAATCGCGTGAACGATTTGATCGGCAGCTGGAACACCGAAAAGATTCAGCCCCTGCAGATCAACAGCTTACTCGGCCAGCTACGTGAACATGAAGCACTCAACCACAAGCAGACTGTGCAGCTTAACCAGCTGCAAAACATGATTGCCAACTATAAGCGCACCGATATAGGCAACCGCTTTGCTATCGGTTGCCTGATCGTATTCTGCATTTTTCAGGCGCTGATGCTGCTCTGGGTCGTACTACGTTAAACGCCGTTCGTGTTAGCGGCCACCAGCAAATAGCGGCTGAAAGTGACGGCATTGCTCGGCACTGAGTACAAAAACCCCATGCCCACCATGCGCGAACTTGACCCACTCAAAGTCAACTTCAGGCCACTCAGCCATCACGTGCACCATGCTGTTACCCACTTCGATTACCAACACACCCTCTTCGGTAAGGTAGTCGGCTGCTTCGGCCAGCATGCGCCTAACCAGGTCCAGACCATCATCACCGGCAGCCAAGCCCATTTCCGGCTCGTGGTGGTATTCATCCGGCAGGCCATCCATGTCTTCGGCATCCACATAAGGTGGATTACTCACAATCAGATCAAAGCGCTCGCCGGCCAAGCCATCAAAGCCGTCTGACCAACGCGCCTCGACACGCTCCGTCAGCCCGTGCATATCAATATTGGCTTCCGCGACAGCCAAGGCATCGGCAGACAGATCCGCCAACACCACCTCAGACTCGTCGAACGCGATAGCACAGGCAATACCGATGCAGCCACTGCCAGTGCACAAATCCAGAATTCGCTCCGGATCGCGTTCTAGCCAGGGAGCAAAGCGCGAATCAATTAACTCGGCAATGGGCGAGCGCGGTACCAGCACGCGGTCATCCACAATAAACTCCAGCCCGGCAAAGCGCGCATGGCCGGTGAGATACGCCGCCGGAATACGCAGGCGCACCCGTTCCAGCAACAGCCCTACCGCGGCCTCACGCTCCTCTTCGGTCACTCGACACTGCAAGTAGCTTTCTGGCGTTTCCCAGGGTAAATACAGCGCGTGCAATACCAGCAGGCGTGACTCATCCCAAGCGTTATCAGTACCGTGGCCAAAGTACAGCTCGGCCTGATGAAAGCGGCTGACGCCCCAACGTATCAAGTCCTGAACACTTTTCAGTGCAGCGTATTCACTCATGATGTAAATCCTTGTCCAGTCAGGCGTCCATTCTACGCTGCCGCGTGCCAGCGACTACTGGTACACTTCGTTTTTTTAGCAGCAGACTAGTGGACAATGTCTCAGGATAACGTCGGACCCGATGACGAAAACCTGTTCCAGCAGGCCATCAAAGGTGTCAAACCGCTCAAACAACAGCAAGCTGATGTTGGCAAAGCCAAAGCTGATCGCGCTCGAATTGCTGCCAGTCGCGCCCGCGCAACCCACAGCGCAACCCAGATCGTCATGGACGGCCTGTCAGATCAATTTGTGATTGATGTGGCGCCGGAAGAAGAGTTGATGTGGGGCGGCAATGGCGTGCAAATGAGCCAGCTACGCAAACTCAAGAGCGCGCAAATCCCCTTTGATGGCTCAATTGACCTGCATGGCATGACAGTCGAGCGCGCCCGCGAAGACCTCTGGGCATTCCTCGCCGAAGCGGTCAAGCAAGAGATTCGCTGCGTGCGCGTAACCCATGGCAAGGCGCAGCGCAAAGACGGCCGCACCCCTATCCTGAAAAGCCACGTCAACACTTGGCTGCGGCAACACACCAGCGTGCTGGCCTTTACCTCCTGCATCCCCCGCCACGGCGGCACAGGGTCGGTTTATGTACTGCTCAAGCGCACCATGCTGGAAGGTCGCGACGACTAAAACGGCGCAGCACCTTGCTAGGCCAAGGTACTGCTTCTGGACTCATTGCAAAGGCTATCGTGCAAGCGAATCACCGGCTCTGTGGAAAAATCCGAGCCCACCGATTGAATCAGCTTGACCACGCTATAGCGCGCAGATACCGCCGCGTATTCCTGCGCCCAATCCAGATACGCCTGAGTCTCACAATCCAGCGGACTTTTGATTTTGATCGTTTTGAACTTCATACGAAAAGGCTTGGGCGTGACACGGGCGCGATAGCAATTCTGCTTTTGCGACAAGACGATATACAGCCAATCAACCCGCAGCTTGCGCATTAACGCCGCATAACCCTTGCCAGAAGGCTCGATGTACTTCTTGCCAATTACCCGCACGCCCTTGGTCGTCTCATAGATACGAAAGTCAGTGCCCAGCTCCGGGTATTTGCTTAAGCGCTGCAAAAACTTGGCGACGATGCGTTCCTTCTTCGGCAGCTTGCGCAGTGACCTGAACATGTCCAGAAAATCGACAGGATAATCATCGAGATCAAGCACCGTGTACTGGCAGGTATTAAGGATCCTCGCACCGTAGCGACAGATGGTAATGATATTGGCATCATCCACCACCTCGTCCACGTGTTCCTTGATGGGCGCCTCGTAATCATCCTCCGGTGCCTCACCTTTAATTTTCTGCTCAACATAACGGGAACGCTTTGTCGCTTCACGCCTGGCGTCGTCTTTCGACTGGTTGGAGCCAGACAGAACAGTAACGAACTGCGCGAACTCACCAACCTGAATCTTGACCGACTCTTTAACCCAGAACTTATAGTATTTCACTTTGTTTTCCCTGTCGGTCTTCGTACATGGCTAGCGAGCGCTCGACCAGCAACCCAGCCAGATGCGCAAAACGAGATTCAAATAGCACGGTGAACCGCCCCGGGTTTCGCGGAGGCTTCAACTCCTGAGAAGATGAAGCCATGAACAAGACAAACAAGTTTTCCCCTGAAGTCCGTGAACGAGCCGTGCGGATGGTGCAAGAGCATCGCGGCGACTA
>NZ_RKKU01000003.1 GCF_003797945.1 Pseudomonas neustonica | reverse complement strand
GGCGAGAAGGTCAGTTTTTCAGGTACCATTTTGGATAGCGGCTGTTGGTGCTTGGTGAACGGTGTAAGGTCCTGAAACTATAGCACTTTCAGCCGCTTTCTTTTATCCCCTCATGAGAAATCCGGGCTAGCTATTAACTCCCGTTAGATAAAGGCCGCTGCGCCCTGTGCAGCGGCCTACTGCATAGAAAAGGAACTCGCCATGAACCGTACCGGGAACCGCCCCGCCTTCGCCCCCACCGCACTGGCCATTGCCATCAGCCTGGTTACCGCCCACCTGCAAGCAGCAGACCTGCCCACCGGCGGCAACATCGTCGGCGGCTCCGGCAGCATCAGCCAGGATGGCAACAGCCTGAACGTGCAGCAGAACAGCGACAAGCTGATCACCAACTGGGACAGCTTTGATATTGGCGCGGGTAATACCGTCAATTTCCACCAGCCGGGCAGCAACTCGGTGGCGCTGAACCGGGTGATTGGTGAAGACGCCTCGGCGATCTACGGCAACCTCAATGCCAACGGCAAGGTCTTTCTGGTCAACCCCAACGGCGTGTTGTTTGGCGAGGGGGCGGCGGTCAACGTGGGGGCGCTGGTGGCCTCGACCCTCAGCCTGTCTGACCAGAACTTTAACGACGGCAATTACCAGTTTCAGGGTGACGGCAACAACGCCGCCGTGATCAACCGCGGCAGCCTCAAGGCCGACAACGGTACCGTTGCCCTGCTCGGTGGCCAGGTCAGTAACCAGGGGATCATTCAGGCCAACCAAGGCAACGTGGCACTGGCTGCAGGCGACAAGGTGAGCCTGGATTTTGCCGGCGATGGCCTGCTCAACGTCACCGTGGATGAAAGCGCCATTGATGCACTGGTCGAGAACCACCAACTGATCCGCGCCAACGGCGGCCAGGTAGTGATGACCGCCAGCGCCACCGATGCCCTGCTGCAAACCGTTGTCAACAACACCGGCATCATCGAAGCACAAACCCTGGACAAACAGAGCGGCACCATCGTACTAAAGGGCGGCTTTAACGGCGGTACCGTCAATGTCGCCGGCACGCTGGATGCCTCTGCCCCGGACAGCGGCGACGGCGGTTTTATCGACACCTCCGGCGCCCACGTAAAGATTGCCGACGGCACCCAGGTCACCACCAAAGCCAACAACGGCACCACCGGCGAATGGCTGATCGACCCCACTGATTTTTACATTACTGACAGCAGCGACCCGCAAACCGACAGCGGCATCGGTGCCGCCACCCTTAGCGCCAATCTGGAAGACAGCAACATTACCCTGGCGACCATTGAAGCGGGAACCGACGCTGGCGATATACACGTCGATGCCGCTGTTAGCTGGAATGCGAACACCACCCTTAGCCTAAAGGCCCATAACGACATCCACATTAACCAAGGCATCACCGCCACCGGCACTAACGCTGGACTAGTGCTGAACACGGGGGCGGATAAAGACTATTCCATTGCCTCTGGCGTTTCAGTCACCCTATCGGGCAGTAACGCAGCGCTTAATATCAACGGTACCGATTATACCCTGATCCATGATATGGCGGCGTTGGACAATATTGACACCACAGGGCTTGGCGGTGCCTATGCCTTAGCCAAAAACCTGGACGCCTCGGGCACGACCTACGACCATGTTTTGGTTGGCGTGGGTGCTACAGACGCCTTCACCGGCACCTTCGCTGGATTAGGCCATACCGTCAGCGACCTAACCATTGAGAACACCGCCGCGACCACCGAATACTGGGGCCTTTTCGGGCAGAACCAAGGTACCATCCGGGATATCGGACTTGTGGGGGGGGGGATTACAGTCGAAGGAAATAGTGGCTCTGTAGTGGGCAGCCTCGTGGGTCGCAACTTCTCCGGCACCATCTCCAACGCCTATGCAACCGGAAGCGTCTCAGCGATGAACGACGACATGGCTTACGTCGGTGGACTCGTGGGAGTCAATACCTACAAAGGCACCATCTCCAAAGCCTATGCAATTGGAGACGTCTCGGCGACAAGCAAATCAGGTTACGCCAAAGCGGGCGGCCTTGTGGGAAGTAACTTTGCAGCAATCACCAACGCCTACGCAACTGGAAACGTCTCAGCGATCAGCAATAGCGGTCGGTCCTACGCGGGCGGCCTTGTGGGAACTAGCTACACCACAATACCCGGCAACTTTGCCAGCATCACCAACGCCTACGCAACCGGGGCAGCGACGGCCAACGGAAGCGAGAACAGCTACACCACCGCAGCGGGCGGCCTCGTGGCAGAGAACGGGGGGAGCATCAACAACGCTTATGCAACCGGCGTAGCAACGACCAACGGAAACAGCTATAGATCTTTAGCGGGAGGCCTCGTGGCTGACAACCGTGATGGCACAATAAACAATGCCTATGCAACCGGGGCAGCGACGGCCAGCGATGGGGAAAATAGTTCAGCGGGCGGCCTCGTGGCAGAGAACACCGGCGCCATCACCAACGTCTATGCAACCGGGACAGCGACGGCTTTAGCGAGTCTATCTTCTTTGGCGGGCGGCCTAGCGGGAGAGAATTGGGGCTCCATCTCACATGCCTATTCAACTGGAATGGCCGTGACCAACAAAAACCAAGCGGGCGGCTTTGCGGGATACAATGACGGAACCATCACCGAGTCCTATTGGGACACGGACACCTCGGGCCTTACGACAGGAAGCGCATCCGCCCCCCCAACGGGCACTACGGGCCTGGTTACAGGCCTGACCTCTAACCAGCTGATGAATGCTGCCAGTTTTTCTGCTTGGGATATCAATGCGCAGGGCGGCACCGACAGCATCTGGCGCATCTACGAAGGCTATACCGCACCTCTGCTGCGTAGCTTTCTGACCACACTGGAAGTCAATGTCGACGACAGCAGCGTTACCTACGACGGCAGTTCCCACCAAGGTAGCTGGAGCGCGACTGCCGAGTACGACGTTAACCGTATTTTTGGCCACCTCAGCGGCGGCGGGCGCAACGCGGGCAACTACGACATAGACATGAGCGGCCTGCACTCTAATCAGCAAGGCTATGACCTGATCACCAAAGACGGCACCCTGACCATCAACAAGGCTCAGGCTACCGTCACCGCCAACAGCAACACCACCACCTACGACGGCACCGAGCAGAGCGGCAGCGGTTTTACCGCCACAGGCCTGGTAAACGGCGAGACTGAAAGTGTGCTCACCGGCGTCACCACCAGCGGTGGCGGGCGCAACGCCGGCACCTATAAGCTGACCGCCAGTGGCAGCGCCGATAACTACGAGCTGACCTTCGTCGACGGCACCCTGACTATCGAGCGCAAGGCCATCACCGGCAACATCAGCGCCGACGGAAAGACCTACGACGGCAGCACCTATGCCAATACCCACGGCACGCTCGACGATGTGATCAGCGGCGATGATCTGCAGTTCAACACCACAGGTGCCTTTGCCAACAAGACCGCCGGCGATGGCAAGCAGGTTGACGTCAGCGGTTCGCTCGGTGGCGGCGATGCCGGCAACTATGTGCTGACCACCAACAGCACCACCACGGCTAATATCGATCACAAGACCATCACCGCCGACGTCCGCGCCTTGGACAAGCTGTTCGACGGCTCCCTGGCCGCGACGCTGGAAGGCGTGCTCAACGGCACCATCAGCGGCGATGAAGTCGCGCTGCAGCTCAGCGGCCTGTTCGCCAGCCTCAAGCCGGGCGAGAACCGCGTGCTGGTAGATGCAGAACTGATCGGTGCTGACGCGGGCAACTATCGGTTGATTGCCCCTAGCGAGGTCATCGCCAGACTGCAGGGCTTTGTTCAGAGCGCTGATTACCAGTCTGCCATCGACAGTCAGCCACAAGAGCAGCGAGAGCTCAGTGCACCGAGCGACACGGGTTATGCGCTGAAGATAGACACCGATGCGCTGCGGCTATCTGCTGCCAAGTGAGTAACAAAGGTGTCGACTCATATAGGAGCCGACACCTGACTATGCTCACAGGCAGACATTGGCTCAGCCAAAAGAGCGTTCGCAAATCGCGGTAAACGTTAACGCGTTCAGTTGAACGCGTAGGAGAAGTAATCCTTACTGATCAGCACGTCCGCACGATGGACCTGCGCGGGATAGGCGAGGATGGCGTTCATTCTTTCAATATCGCGAAAAATGACCCCACCACCGCCCTCCACATGCGCCTGCCGCCCCGCCAGGTCAGGAAAGGCCTCGAAAATGGCGAAGCTGGAGGGGCCAAACCGCACGGCAAACCAGGGACCGGTAGCAGGCTCTTGCTCTACGCAGGCATTGATATCACGTAGCATCTGCAGCACCGCCTCTTCCTTGCCCGGCAACGCCTCTATTTGGATGTAGAATGCCTTTCTGCCCTCTGCTCCCTGCTCTCCTAGAACCTCCACTCCGCGATGATAGCCAGCAGAATCCTGCGTGGCCGGCCGGGTAACTGAATCGGATTGCTTTGCTGTCGGCTTATCTGTCATGACTTGCTCCTAAGGCAATTGGTAAAGATCACAGGGGTTGATCAACCCGCCAAGAAGACTCCACTCTAATAAAGCGGCAGCACAGCGTGGTGTCGAAACCTCGCAACTTTTTGCCTGATTGTCCATGCTAGCTTTACCCGATCACCGCCACACAGCAGAATACCTCATGGCAAACTCACTCCTGCAAACCGCCCATCAATACACTCAGACGCATAGCGATCGCGAGGGTATTGCGCGCACAACCGTGCCTGGTCTGGTACTGATCCGCAGCACGCGCCCGACTGAGCTGGAACACGCGATAGTGCGCCCGCTGTTATGTCTGGTATTACAGGGTTGCAAGCAAGTGAGTATGGGTAATAGCGATTGCAGCTTCGGTGCTGACGAGACCATGCTGGTTACCAGCAACCAGCCCACTGTCAGCCGCATTATCAGCGCCAGCCCGAGCAAGCCCTATCTGTCGATTGCGCTCGATCTGGACCCCAGTATCATTGCCGAGTTGAACCTGGCTAGCACCCAAACGCCAGGCAGCTCCGCGCTCCAGCATGACGCCTCGCTAGAGCTGAGGGAGGCCGTGCGCCGTTTGCTGCAGTTGCTGGAGCAGCCGCACTCACTTGCGGTATTGCAATCAGCTTTGCTGAGAGAGATACATCACTGGTTGCTGCTGGGCCCCCAAGGCGCTGCCGTGCGCAACCTAGGTATGCCGGATAGCCAGGTGCAGCGTATTGCTCGGGCAGTAGCGCTGCTACGAGAAAACTACAAACAACGGCTGACTGTAGAACGCCTTGCCGCCGCAGCGGGTATGGGCCGCTCGGCCTTTCACCAGCATTTTCGCGCCGTTACCTCGCTATCTCCGTTGCAGTTTCAGAAGCAGCTGCGATTGATTGAGGCGCGCAGACTGCTGCTCAATACCGGCCAGTCCATTAGCACGGTCGCGTTCAAGGTGGGCTACGAGAGCATCTCGCAATTCACTCGAGAGTACCGCCGCATGTTCAACCTGCCACCCCGACAAGATCGACAAGCGGCGCACATACGCGCTGAGTGACGTCAGCCAGTCTGCGCTGATAGGCGGCAACTTAGCTTGGGCTGGGACATCTAACAGAAGAAGATCGCAGAACAGAACGAAAAACGCCTGCTGCAAGCAGAAAGCTTGCAACAGGCGCTGAGAGCGCAGCGACCCTAGGGCCGCTTGGCGCTTACTCCCACTCGATGGTGGCGGGCGGCTTACTGGAGATATCGTAAGTAACTCGCGATACACCGCTGATCTCATTGATGATGCGATTGGATACCAGCTCCAGGAAATCGTAGGGCAGATGCGCCCAGCGGGCGGTCATGAAGTCGATGGTTTCCACCGCGCGCAGGGCAATAACCCATTCGTAGCGACGGCCATCACCCACCACGCCAACCGATTTGACCGGCAGGAAGACCGCAAAGGCCTGGCTGGTCTTCTGGTACAGATCGGCGCGATGTAGCTCTTCAATGAAGATATAATCGGCACGACGTAGAATCTCTGCGTACTCCTTGCGCACTTCCGCCAGAATCCGCACGCCCAGGCCTGGACCGGGGAAAGGATGACGGTAGACCATATCGTAAGGCAGACCCAGCTCCAGACCGATCTTGCGCACTTCATCCTTGAACAACTCACGCAGTGGTTCAACCAACTCGAACTGCATATCGTCCGGCAGGCCGCCGACGTTATGGTGCGACTTGATTACGTGCGCCTTACCGGTCTTGGCCCCGGCTGACTCGATCACGTCAGGATAGATGGTGCCTTGCGCCAGAAACTTGATGCCCTGAAGCTTGGTCGCTTCTTCATCGAAGACTTCGATAAAGGTGCGGCCAATGATCTTGCGCTTTTCTTCCGGGTCGGTGACACCCAACAGGCGCGACAGGAACTTGTCTTCCGCATCGGCGCGAATCACCTTGACGCCCATGTTTTCGGCAAACATGGCCATCACCTGCTCACCTTCGTGCAGACGCAGCAAGCCGTTATCGACAAAAACGCAGGTCAGTTGGTCGCCAATCGCGCGGTGCAGCAGCGCCGCGACTACAGACGAATCGACGCCACCGGACAATCCCAACAAGACCTTGGCATCGCCCACCTGCTCGCGCACGGTAGCGATGGCATCATCAACGATGTTGGACGGAGTCCAGAGTGCCTCACAGCCGCACAGCTCAAGAATAAAGCGCGACAGAATGCGCAGCCCCTGTTTGGTGTGAGTCACCTCAGGGTGAAACTGAACGCCGTAGAAATGACGGCTTTCGTCGCCCATGGCAGCAATCGGGCAGCTGGGTGTGCTAGCCAGAATATGGAAGCCTTCCGGCAGGCTGATCACTTTGTCGCCGTGGCTCATCCACACATCAAGCGCATAAGTGCCGGTATCGCTGACGGCATCTTCGATGCCTTCTAGAAACGCACCCTGCGCGACCAGATCGACACGGGCGTAGCCAAATTCGTGCTTGTCGGAGCCCTGTACCTTGCCGCCCAACTGCTCGGCCATGGTTTGCATGCCGTAGCAAATACCCAACACCGGCAGCCCAAGCTCAAACACCACTTGCGGTGCGCGTGGCGAGCCTGGCTGCGGCACAGACTCAGGCCCACCCGCCAGAATAATACCCTTGGGGGCAAACTCGCGAATCTCGGCCTCGGTCATATCCCAGGCGCGAATCTCACAGTAGACACCGATTTCACGCACGCGGCGTGCGATCAGCTGAGTGTACTGGGAGCCGAAATCAAGAATCAGAATGCGGTGAGCGTGAATATCGTGGGAAGCCATATCTGTCTCTAGCCTGAGCTGAAAGGGAAATCAAAACTACAGACCCTGCATGATGCAGGGTCTGTCGCGTCGCATACCTACGGATTAGCCAATCCGGTAGTTCGGTGCTTCCTTGGTGATCTGCACGTCATGTACGTGTGACTCACTCATGCCTGCACCGGTAATACGTACAAACTCCGGTTTGGTGCGCATCTCTTCAATATCACCGGCCCCGGTGTAGCCCATGGACGCCCGCAGGCCACCCATCAGCTGGTGGATGATCGCTGATAGCGAGCCTTTGTAAGGCACGCGACCTTCAATACCCTCGGGTACGAGTTTCTCGGCACCGGCACTGGAATCCTGGAAGTAACGGTCAGAAGAGCCCTGGCTCTGCGACATGGCACCCATCGAGCCCATGCCACGGTATGCCTTGTAAGACCGCCCCTGGAACAGCTCAACTTCACCTGGCGCCTCTTCGGTACCGGCGAACATGGAGCCCATCATCACCACCGAAGCACCCGCGGCAATCGCCTTGGACAGATCACCAGAGAAGCGGATACCACCGTCAGCAATCAGCGGTACGTCAGTACCTTTAAGCGCAGCAGCGACATCGGCAATGGCCGAAATCTGCGGCACGCCAACCCCGGCGACGATGCGGGTAGTACAGATAGAGCCAGGGCCAATACCCACCTTGACTGCATCGGCACCCGCCTCAACCAGCGCGATGGCAGCAGCGGCCGTAGCAATATTACCGCCCACTACCTGAATGTCAGGGAAGGTCTGCTTGACCCAGGTCACGCGATCCAACACGCCCTTGGAATGGCCATGCGCCGTATCCACGATGATCACATCCACACCCGCAGCGGCCAGGGCTTCAACGCGAGCCGGCGTCTCCGGACCAGTGCCTACCGCAGCACCCACCAACAGGCGACCCTGGTCGTCCTTGGCGGCATGGGGGTAAGCTTTGGCCTTCTCGATATCCTTGACGGTCATCATGCCCTTGAGGTGGAAAGCGTCGTCGACGATCAGCACCTTTTCGATGCGATGGCGATGCAACAGCTCACGTACTTCAGCGGCGGCGACCCCTTCCTTAACAGTAACCAGCTTGTCTTTGGGGGTCATAACATCACTGACTAACGCATTCATGCGCGTTTCAAACCGGATGTCACGGGCAGTGACGATACCAACGAGGTCACGGCCAGCGACGACGGGGACACCGGAAATGTTGTTCTGACGCGTCAGCTCAACCAGATCACCCACGGTGGCATCCGCTTCAATGGTGATGGGGTCCTTGACCACGCCGGATTCAAACTTCTTGACCTTGCGCACCTCAAGAGCCTGCTGCTCAATGGTCATGTTTTTGTGAATAATGCCCATGCCACCCTCTTGCGCCATGGTGATGGCCAGGCGGGCTTCGGTGACAGTGTCCATAGCAGCGGACAACAAAGGGATATTCAATTCAATACGCCGGGTAAGCCGGGTTTTGAGGCTGACGTCTTTCGGCAGCACCTCAGAATATCCGGGCACCAGCAGAACATCGTCAAAGGTAAGGGCTTCTTGGCTAATACGCAGCATAGCAGGGCTCCCGAGCGGGAAAATGGAAGCGCGCCATTATACCTATCCACTGCCCTACACTCAATTACAATGATGCTTCAATGCGAATTTACTTGGCGCGTACCCGAGCAGCAGCGAATGCACTAGAATGCTCGCATGAATGATGATGCCCTGTTTAAACAGCTTGGTGCCGAGCGCGACGTGCTCAGCGTCAGCCAACTCAACGCCCGCGCCCGACAATTGCTGGAAGATGTTTTCCCGCGTATTTGGGTAGAAGGCGAACTCTCGAATCTGGCGCGCCCCTCCTCTGGGCACCTTTATTTCAGCCTGAAGGACGATCGCGCCCAGATTCGCTGCGCCCTGTTTCGCCAGCATGCCTCCCGCCTGAAGGTCGCCATGAAGGATGGCCTGCAGGTGCGCGCACGCGGTCGGGTCAGCCTGTATGAGGGGCGCGGCGACTATCAACTGATTGTCGACAGTATAGAACCGGCCGGTGACGGCGCACTGCGTAAGGCGTTTGAGGCACTGAAGGCCAAGCTGCAGGCCGAAGGGCTGTTCGAGCAAAGCCTCAAGCGTCCGCTGCCAGCCCACCCACAGCGGATCGGCGTCATCACCTCAGCCAGTGGCGCGGCGGTGCGCGACATTATTAGCGTGTTTCAACGCCGCGCGCCCTTCATTGAGCTGGTTATCGTGCCCTCTGCCGTTCAGGGCCGTGAAGCCGCACCGCAATTGGTGCGCGCACTGCAGCAGGCTGACCGCGCCGGCTTTGATGCCTTGATCGTCAGCCGTGGCGGCGGCTCGCTGGAAGACCTCTGGCCGTTCAATGAGGAAATGGTTGCTCGCGCCATAGCCGATTGCCAGACACCCACCATCAGCGCCGTGGGCCACGAAACCGACATTTCCATTAGTGACTTTGTCGCCGATGTACGCGCGCCCACGCCCTCGGCCGCCGCCGAGCTGCTTAGCCCGGATACGCAGGCGTTGCTGCGCCAGGTCGAGCAGCTTGAGCGTCGTCTGCTGCAGCGCCTGCGCGAGCGCCTTGGTCGCGCGCGACTGCAACTGGATAATCTGCGCCAACGCCTTCGCCATCCTGGCGAGCGCCTGGCTCAGCAGGCACAACGGCTGGATGAGCTGGAGCTGCGCCTGCGCCGGGCACTGACCCAACAATTAACCCAACAGCAACAGCAACTGACGCACCTGCGCACACGCCTGCAGACCCAGCATCCCGGCCGTCACCTGAGCCAACTGCGCGACCAGCTAGAACAGCTTGAGGCTCGCCTGCCGCGCGCGATGCACAATCAACTCAAGCAGCAACGACAGCAGCTGGAGCAACTAGCGCAAACGCTACATCTGGTGAGCCCGCTGGCCACCCTGGGGCGCGGCTATAGCATTCTGCTGGACGACAACGGCACCGCGGTACGCAGCGCCAGCGCCGCCAGCGCCGGTCAGCGACTGAAAGCGCGTCTGCACGACGGTGAACTCAGCGTGCGGGTCGAGGCCGAAACGCCCTACACTCTTTCTTTATTGGACTAATTCATGCTTCGCAACCTAATCGCCGCCGCGCTGCTCGGCCTATTCAGCCTCTCCGCCCAGGCCGATGGCTTTATTACTCGCTTGCTCAATCACCCGGTGCCCGGTGGCGTGGCGGTTATCGCGCTGCCCGAGCAGGCAACCGCGCCACGCGCTGAATACCAGGGCAAGCCGGTACTCGTCATCCGCGAAGAACAAGAGCGCTGGATTGCCATTGTCGGCATTGATCTGAAAACAGCACCCGGCGAGCAGCAGCTGCAACTCGATAGCGGGCAGCAGATCAGCTTTGATGTGGGTAGCAAACGCTACGAAGAACAACACATCACCCTGCGCAACAAGAGTCAGGTAAACCCGGCACCCGCGCAACTGGCGCGTATTCAGCGCGAATTGGACGCCCAGCTGAACGCCTATGCCCAGTTCAGCCCACGCCAGCCGAGCAATCTACTGCTTGACCGCCCGGTACCCGGTTCGCTATCGAGCGCGTTCGGCTTGCGCCGTTTTTTTAATGGTGAAGAACGTAACCCGCATTCAGGCCTCGATTTTGCCGCGGCTACCGGCACCCCCATCAAATCGCCCGCCGCAGGCAAGGTCATTCTGACTGGCAACTATTTCTTCAACGGTAATACCGTCTTTGTCGACCATGGCCAAGGGCTGATCAGCATGTTCTGTCACCTCTCCCGCATCGACGTCGCCGTCGGCGACGAGGTGCCGCGTGGCGGCGTGCTCGGCAAGGTCGGCTCCACCGGCCGCGCCACCGGACCCCATCTGCACTGGAACGTGAGCCTCAATGGTAACCGGGTAGACCCGGCTATTTTCATCGGTGCTTTCAAACCCTGAAAAGTGACTGTCGCATTTTGCGCAAAACTGACGCACAAAATCGCCACAGCACAGAAAAATATGCGCAAAAAACAGAAAGTACGCGTATTTCTGCCAAACTTTTATTGCCTATTGAAACATTCTCGGCCAGTCATTACCTTTTACTGCAACAAACACCTACATTAACCACCCAGCCTTCACGAGAGGCTGGTGCAGCAGGGACATACAAAAATGAGCATGCTCAACGATCCATCCAGCAAATATCGCGCCTTCAAGGCCATCGACATTCCAGACCGTCAGTGGCCGTCAAAAACCATCACCGAGGTACCCTTGTGGTGCAGCTCTGACCTGCGTGATGGCAACCAGTCGCTGATTGAGCCGATGGATCCGGTGCGTAAGCTGCGTTTTTTCCAGACCCTGGTGCAGATCGGTATGAAGCAGATCGAGGTGGCGTTTCCCTCCGCTTCACAAACCGATTTTGATTTCGTGCGCACCCTGATCGAAGACGGCCACATCCCCGATGATGTCACCATCCAGGTGCTGACACAGGCTCGTGCTGACCTTATCGAACGTACCTTTGAGTCGGTACGTGGCGCGAAAAAAGCCATCATCCACGTCTACAATGCCACCGCTCCGAGCTTCCGCCGTATTGTCTTCAAGCAAGACAAACAGGGGGTAACCGATATCGCGGTCAACGCCGCCAAGCTGATCAAGCAATTGGCCGACAAGCAACCGGAAACCCAATGGACCTTTCAGTATTCACCGGAGATTTTTACCTCTACCGAGCTGGACTTTGCCATTGAGGTTTGCGATGCCGTGCTGGATGTCTGGCAGCCGACGCCAGAGAACAAGGCCATTCTGAATCTGCCAGCGACTGTTGAGGTATCTACTCCCAATATTTACGCCGATCAGATCGAGTGGTTCTGCCGCCATATCAGTCGCCGCGATAGCGTGTTGATCAGCCTGCACACGCACAACGACCGGGGAACCGGCGTCGCCGCTACTGAACTGGGCTTGCTGGCAGGGGCCGATCGGGTCGAGGGTTGCCTGTTTGGTAACGGCGAGCGGACTGGCAACGTTGACCTGGTCAACCTGGCACTGAATCTGTACACCCAGGGCATTAACCCGGGTCTGGACTTCTCCGACATAGACGCCGTGCGCAAGGTCGTTGAAGAGTGCAATCAGCTGCCCGTTCACCCGCGCCACCCTTATGTTGGCGATCTGGTTCACACCGCGTTCTCCGGCTCGCATCAGGATGCGATTCGTAAGGGCTTTGCAGTGCAACAGAGCGAGGGCGTCTGGGAAGTTCCCTATTTGCCGATTGATCCGGCTGATATCGGCCGCAGCTACGAAGCCGTAATTCGGGTCAACAGCCAGTCAGGCAAGGGCGGTATTTCTTATCTGCTGGAGCAGGAATACGGCATCAGTCTGCCGCGCAGAATGCAGATCGAGTTCAGCCAGGTAGTACAGGGCGAGACCGACCGCCTGGGTCTGGAACTGACTGCCGCGCAGATCCACGATCTGCTGGAGCGTGAATACGTGCAGGCGACTAACCCCTACGCGCTGATTCGTCACCGCTTACAGGAAGAGAACGGCACCAGCGCCGTCGATGTGGAAGTCCTGAACAAGGGTGAGACGCTGCACTGGCGCGGCCTGGGCAAAGGCCCGCTGGAAGCGCTGGTCGCCGGCCTGCCCGTCAAGGTAGAAATCATGGATTACCATGAGCACGCGATTGGCTCTGGCAGCAACGCCAAGGCGGCGGCCTATGTCGAAATCCGCTTGGAAAACGGCCGCCCACTGCACGGTATTGGCATTGACGAGAATCTGACCACTGCCAGCTTCCGTGCGCTGTTCAGCGCGCTGAACCGGGCGCTGCGCCAAGCCGACGCCAAAGCAGCCTGATCACCTGATGAACGACTAGGGCTTGGCAGCTTGTTGCTGCCAATGCCCCCTACCCCATAAACACATCGCCTCAAGCACTGGTCGCAAGCTAGCACCGTGCTCGGTAATTCGGTACTCCACTCGCGGCGGCACCTCGGCAAAGACGGTGCGGGTTATCACCCCGTTACGCTCGAGCTCGCGCAGCTGCTGCGTCAGCATCTTCTCGGTGACATCCGGAATCAATCGCTTCAGCTCGGAAAACCGCTGTGGCGCCTGAATAATATGGTAGGTAATAACCGACTTCCACTTGCCGCCAATCACCTCCAGCGTGACCTCAATGGGCGTGCTGTAAACCTTATCACCCTGCACCAGACGCTTGCCTTCCGCCATCTTGGCTTGCTGTTCACTGATCGCCATCTACTCGCCTCCAAAACCTTAACTTACCAATAGGTAAGTAACTGCTAAAATCGTACGTACTTGTTATAAGGAATGCCACCCCCATAATGACCTGCATGAAGGTATCAAACTGATACCGCGTTCAGGAGAGCTCCATCATATGACTACCCCGCTATTACTGCAGCCAGCCCGCATTGGCAGTCTTGAAGTCCCCAACCGCACCGTAATGGCGCCGCTGACCCGCCAGCGCAGTCAGCAGCCGGGCAATGTACCCTACGCACTCAATGCCGAGTACTACCGCCAGCGTGCGGGTGCTGGCTTGATTATCAGTGAAGGCACGCAAATTACACCTGAGGGTCAGGGTTATGCCTGGACACCCGGCATTCATAGCGAGCAGCAGATTGCTGGTTGGAAGCAGGTGACTGATGCTGTGCATGGTGCCGGTGGGCGCATGTTCGCGCAGCTATGGCATGTGGGCCGTATTTCGCACACGCTGGTGCAGCCCAACGGCAAGGCACCACAGGCTCCCTCCGCCATTCATGCCAAAGCGGACGTCTATGTGCAGGAGGCCGACGGTAGCCATCACAAGGCTGCCGCGTCAATGCCAAAAGCGCTCGAGACCGACGAAATTGCGGGCATAGTGCAAGCCTATGCACAGGCAACAACCAACTCGATCAAGGCCGGTTTTGATGGTGTTGAAGTGCACTCGGCCAACGGTTACCTGCTTGACCAGTTTCTCTGCTCAGACAGCAATCAGCGTACCGATGCCTACGGCGGGAGCCTGGAAAACCGCGCTCGACTGGTGCTTGAGGTGGTAGATGCGACTATTGCGGCAATGGGCGACGCCGGCCGCGTAGGCGTGCGTTTCTCACCGATGGGCACCTTCAACGATGTGAATGACGCCAACCCGCTGGAAACCTTCAGCTACCTGCTGAACGAGTTGAACAGCCGTCAGCTGGCGTATGTACACATCAACAAACCCGACTGGGCTGGTGGCAGCTACGAGGGCTTTGAAGAGCTACTGCAAGCGCTGCGTGAAGTGTACAAGGGCGACATCATCCTCGCTGGCGGTCTGAATGCCGACAGCGCAGAGCAGGCCATTACTTCCGGGCTGGCGCAGTTCGCTGCTTTCGGCCGCCCCTTTATCGCCAACCCCGATCTGGTCGAGCGCATCAAGCAGAGTGCCCCCTGGAATCAGATCAATCCCAACACCCTCTATGGCGGTGCTGAAGTGGGCTATACCGATTATCCCACCATGGCAGGCTAATACCAGCCAGCGGTATGCAGATACAAAAAAGCCAGCATCTCTGCTGGCTTTTTTGTATGCGAAAGATCAGCGACGATCCTTGCTCTTTTTCTTGCTCTTCTTGTTGTGGCTCATCAAACGCCGCTTCTTGTTAACCTGACGCTCGGTCAACTTGTTCTTCACTTCCGAGTAGGGGTTATCACCGCCCTTGTACTCTACCCGAATCGGCGTACCGGCCAGCTTGAGCACCTTACGGTAGGTATTCTCCAGATAGCGGGTGTATGAACGCGGAATCGAATCCACCTGATTACCGTGAACAATAATGATCGGCGGATTGGAGCCACCCAAATGCGCGTAACGCAGCTTGATCCGACGACCATTGACCATGGGTGGCTGATGCTCGGTGACGGCATCTTCGAGGATCTCGGTCATGCGACGCGTCGGGATTTTAGTCATGGCGCTTTCAAACGCCTTGTCCACCGACTTGTAAAGCAGACCCACACCACTGCCATGCAGGGCTGAAATAAAGTGCAAATCGGCGAACTGGGCAAAGATCAGGCGGCGCTGAAGCTCGGTTTTAACGAACTCCTTCTCCTCATTCTCCATGCCGTCCCATTTGTTCACCGCAATAACCAAAGCACGGCCGGACTCCAGCACAAAACCCAGTAGATGCAGATCCTGCTCGACGATGCCTTCGCGCGCATCAACCACAAAGATGACTACGTTGGCATCCTTGATCGCCTGCAAGGTCTTGATCACCGAAAACTTTTCGATGGCCTCAAACACTTTACCGCGGCGCCGCACACCTGCGGTATCAATCAGCGTGTAAGGTTTCTCGTAGCGCTCGTAGGGAATATAGATACTGTCGCGGGTGGTACCAGCCTGATCAAATACCACAACCCGGTCTTCACCCAACATGCGGTTAACCAGCGTCGACTTACCTACGTTAGGCCGACCAATGATGGCGATCTTGGTACCGATCGGCTCGACCACCATCGCAGTGCCGTCTTCACCCTCACCGGCAGCCTGCAAGCCTTCATCGTTAAGCACCGCATCGAGCATCGGATTGATGTTGCGGCCATGTGCCGCGGCGATGCCGATAGGGTGGCCCAGACCCAGCTGGGAAAACTCACCGAGAATCGCATCCGGATCGGCGCCATCAATCTTGTTGGCGATCAGATAGGTATGCTTGTTGCGCTTGCGTAGATGCTCGGCAATCAGCTCGTCACCCCCGGTACGACCGGCACGCGCGTCGACCAGAAACAACACCGCATCGGCTTCTTCGATAGCCTGCAGCGACTGGCCAGCCATGATCATATCAAGGCCTTGCTCGTCGCCGGTGATACCCCCGGTATCAACCACAATATAAGGTTTGCCCTGCCATACGGCTTCGCCGTATTGGCGGTCGCGGGTCAGGCCCGATACGTCGGCAACAATGGCGTCACGACTTTTGGTCAGACGGTTGAACAACGTGGATTTGCCGACGTTCGGCCGCCCCACGAGGGCGATAACAGGAACCATGATCACTCCGCGCACGCCTGGCGTGCCAAAAAAACAAAACGGCCGCTACGCAATTGCGCGCAGCGGCCGAAGAAGTATAACGCGTTTCGGTTTACTGCAGCTTATAGGCTGCCAGATCACCGCTATTACCGAACACAAACAGGGTATCACCGAGCACAATCGGCTTGGCGCGAAGGCCGTCGCCATCGACTTTGATGCGACCAACCATGCGACCGTCAGCCTGCGCCAGCAGGTGCAGATAGCCTTCAAAGTCGCCTACCGCCACATAGCTGCTGACGACTACCGGTGCTGTCAGCTGGCGTCGGGCCAAACTGTCATTGCTCCACAGCGCAGACGAACTACCTTCGTCAAAGGCCTCAACGGTGCCGTTAGCCTCACTAACAAAAACACCGCCGTAACCAACGCCAGGAGCAACATAAGTTGATGCTGGCTGCACCCACAAAGGACGGCCAGACTGCGCATCCAGGGCTGCTACATTACCCTGAAAAGAACCCACGTAGAGCTTGTCATCGGCAAGCAGAAGCTGGCCATCGATATCAACCATGCGCTCCAGCTCGGAGCGGCCCTGTGGCTGCGCTACGCGCTGCTCCCACATGGGAATGCCGTTCTCAGCAGCAAGCGCGACGACCTTACCGCTGGCCAAGCCGACAAAGACCTGACGCAAATTAACCAAAGGAGTGCTGGTACCGCGGACTGTCAGCACCGGCAGACTGGCTTCATAGATCCAGCGCTGATCACCGCTACTGATATCCAGCGCAACCACTTTGTCGTCCTGCGTCTGAACTACCACCACGTCGCCGTTGGTTTGCGGCGCAGCCAGAACTTCACTGGTGACCGATTTGCGCCACTCTTCTGTGCCGTCGGTATCATCCAGAACGATCACCTGACCGTCGAGCGTGCCGACCATAACGCGCCCACCGCCTGCACCCACAGCACCGGACAGCGGCTCGTCGAGCTTAACCTGCCATTTGACTGAACCATCATCACGATCCAGCGCGACAACGCGGCCCTTGGCATCGGCAGCGTACAGCGTCAAACCATCCATTGCTGGCGTCAGGTTGTTGTAAAGGTCACCCTGACCGTTGCCGATGTTGCGTTTCCAGACCCGGTCCAGCTCCACTTCGGCATTAAACTTTTGCAGCTCCGCTGGCGGCAATTCCTTCTTGCTGCTGCTACCGCAGCCAGCAACAACCAGCGCACTCAGCGCAACAACAAGATAACGAGACTTCAGGTTCACTAGGCTTCCTCCGCCAGATCATCCAGCTTCAATTGCAGCTGAGGGCGCGCTGACGCATCCTCCAACGCTTCCTTCGCAGCCTTGTAGGCTTCACGCGCCTCATCACCACGACCCAGCGTTAACAGCAGGTCACCACGTATCTCTTCACGAGTTGCGCGCAACTCAGCACCTTCAACCGGAGTGGAAAACAGCTCCAGCGCTTCTTCGGCGCGTTGCTCTTCACCCAGCACACGGGCCAGGCGCTGACGAGCCACTTCCTGCAAGGTCGCGTTTTTGCTGCCATCCATCACTTCGCGCAAACTTTGCTCGGCGACCGCAAAGTCTTTCGCTTCAACCGCCAGGCGCGCCTGCATCAGCGCGGCATAATCAGCGTATCGGGTACTGGCGTATTCCTCGCGTACTTGCGCCGCCAACTCGGCCGCACGCGCACGTGATGCCTCGGAGTCACTGGCCAATACGGATTCGAGCATCGATTGATAGAGCGTGGAGGCGTTACGCGCTTGGGTATCCTGATAGTTGTTCCAGGCCTGCCAGCCAAAAACGCCGGCCAGCGCGATAGCAACACCGGTCAGCAGAGGCATACCATGCCGACGCCACATATCCTTGATTTTCTCTACCTGTTCTTCTTCTGTCTCGTAAGCCACCCTTCACTCCTTAGCCTTCAACAAGCGATTCGATTGTCGCTCAAATAATCTGTGCAAGCCGAGCCGGCAGATCCTGCCAGCTCAGATTTTCCTGTTCTTCTTCAGTGCGCAGTGGCTTGAGACCTATCTGCTGTTGCTCTACTTCGCTCTCGCCCAGCACCAGCGCATAGAGTGCCGCCGACTTATCTGCCTTCTTGAACTGACTCTTGAAGCTACCGCCACCGGCGTGCACTACCAACCGCAGGTTCGGCAGCGCGTCACGTAACTCTTCTGCCAGGCGCAAACCGGCCATTACGGCCGCATCACCCAGAGTGACGAGATAGACATCAACCTGGCGAGCCAGTTCGGCGGGCACTTTATCAAGGGTTTCGATCAACAGCAGAAGCCGTTCAACGCCCATGGCGAACCCTACCGCCGGAGCGGATTTACCGCCCAACTGCTCGACCAGACCATCGTAGCGTCCACCGGCACAAACGGTACCCTGCGCTCCCAACTTGTCGGTCACCCATTCGAACACCGTGAGACCGTAATAGTCCAGCCCACGCACCAGCCTTGGGTTGATTTCATAAGGGACGCCAACCGCATCAAGCAGACTACGCAGCTCGGCAAAGTGTGCCTTTGCCTCTTCGTTCAGATAATCCGCCAACTTGGGGGCATCAACCAACAGCGCTTGGGTCTCAGGATTTTTACTATCCAGAATCCGCAGTGGATTAGTACTCAGACGACGCTGACTATCTTCATCCAGCTGATCAAAACGCTCATTCAGATAAGCTACCAGATCATCGCGATAGCGTGCCCGATCGGCCGACGTACCCAGGCTGTTCAGTTCAAGTTTGACTGCATCGCTGATCCCCAGGCGCTGCCATAAGCGCCAGGACAGCGCGATCAGCTCGGCGTCAATATCCGGCCCCCTGAGATTGAAGGTTTCCACGCCAACCTGATGAAACTGACGATAGCGTCCTTTCTGTGGCCGTTCATGGCGAAACATCGGCCCGGTGTACCAGACCTTCTGCCCTACGCCGCTCCCCAGCAGACCGTGCTGTACCATGGCACGCACACAACCCGCGGTACCCTCTGGGCGCAGCGTCAGAGAGTCGCCATTGCGGTCATCAAAGGTGTACATCTCCTTCTCGACAATGTCGGTCACTTCGCCGATGGTGCGTTTGAATAGCTCGGTAGGCTCAACAATCGGCAAACGAATTTGCTGATAACCATAGCTGGTCAGCAAATCTGCCACGGTGCGTTCGAGGTACTGCCAAAGGGCGCTATCGGCGGGCAAAATGTCATTCATGCCGCGCACGGCTTGCAGGGTTTTCAAAGCGTATTTCCTTTCATTGCCGCTTCAGCCGCGGACGATGGTATTGGCGTCCAGCGCCTGCTTAGCGGCAATCTTGTCGCGAATCATTTTTTCCAGCCGATCAACCAGATCAGCGTTATCTACTTTCTGGTCGGGTTTGCCATCCTGATAGATCAGGTTGTTAGGCGAGCCACCAGTCAGGCCGATATCGGCCTCTTTGGCCTCACCCGGACCGTTTACCACACAGCCAATCACAGCAACATCCAGCGGCGTCAGCACATCATCCAGACGGCTTTCCAGCTCGTTCATGGTTTTGATGACATCAAAATTCTGCCGTGAGCAGCTGGGGCAGGCAATAAAGTTGATGCCCCGCGAACGAAGGTGCAGCGACTTCAGGATATCGAAGCCTACCTTGATCTCCTCGACCGGATCGGCCGCCAGCGAGATGCGGATGGTATCACCAATACCCTCAGCCAAAAGCATGCCTAAGCCGACAGATGACTTCACGGTACCGGAACGCAGCCCACCCGCCTCTGTGATACCCAAGTGCAGCGGCTGATCAATCTGTTGCGCCAACAAACGATAAGCACCCACGGCCATAAACACGTCGGACGCTTTGACGCTGACCTTGAAGTCCTGAAAATCAAGCCGATCCAGATGCTCGACATGACGCAACGCGGACTCTACCAACGCGGCCGGGGTTGGCTCGCCATACTTTTTCTGCAGATCCTTTTCCAGCGACCCGGCGTTCACGCCTATGCGAATCGGAATCCCGTTGTGACGGGCCGCATCGACCACCGCCTTGACGCGGTCTTCACGGCCGATATTGCCGGGGTTGATGCGCAGGCAATCCACACCCAGATCGGCAACTCGCAGAGCGATCTTGTAGTCAAAATGAATATCAGCAACCAACGCCATGCTGGTCAACTTGCGAATTTCACCAAACGCCTCGGCCGCTTCCATGCTGGGAATCGACACCCGCACGATATCAGCACCGGCAGCTTCCAAACGCTGAATCTGGTCGACCGTAGCCGCCACATCACAGGTTTCGGTGTTGGTCATACTTTGTACTGAAATAGGCGCATCGCCTCCGACAAGAATCGAACCTACCTTGATCTGCCGGGACACACGACGCTTAATCGGCGATTGATGCTGCATAGCGGAATAACCTCTTACTGACCCAAGCGCAGGCGCGCGACGCCTGACTGACTCTGTTGCGGCAGCGTAATTTGCTCACCCCGATAGTTGATACTTTGCACGGCGCTACGATCGCCAATCACCAGATCGACAGCGCCCGGATGGCTCAGGTTCAGCGTTTGCCCGGCCTGCATCAAACCACTGTGCAACACCTCGCCACTCACCGCCTTTACTTGCACCCAGCAATTAGCCACAAAGCTCATACTCAAAGCAGCACTTGCAGACGGCTGCGCCTCAGCGGCAGCGATGGCAGGACTGTCTTGCGATGCAACGGCTGCAGCGCTATCAGCAACAACCGCTGTATCGACGCCACTGGCGCTCGCAGCATCTTCATCGCCACTCACATCCGTAACAGCCGATTGTGATTGCGCCTGCTCGACCTCATCCAGTCCGAGATTTCCGCCGGTCAGCGCCTCGGCCTGCTCTGCGATAGCCGCTGGCAAGGTGAGAGAGTCTACCTCGACCTCATCCATCAATTGATCGCCCGCCAGAGGATCAGCCGGTACTGACGGCACATCACTGCCGCGACTGTCATACCACCAGGCTACCGACGCGATCAGTATGAGAAGAATCAGCAAGCTGACCCAGCGCATCAGCCCGCCACCACTGCGACGTGGCTCGGCGATCCGGCTTATCCCATTAACCGAGCGCTCGCGTACTTCAATGCCGCGATAACGGTCAAACTCAAGAGCCAGGCGATTAGGATCGAGCCCTACCATACGGGCATAACTGCGAATATAGCCGCGTGCAAAGGTATCTCCGGGCAGGCGATCGTAAAGCCCGTTCTCGATACCATCGACAGCGGCAACGGAAATTTTCAGGTTTTGTGCAATATCGAGCTGCGACATCTTGCGCTCGGCACGCGCCTCCCGCAACGTCTCACCCGGGTTACTCATGAGCTGCTTTTCAGCGGGAGCTGCCGGTGCATCAGGGCGTTCTGAACTCATAATTATTCGGACTCCATAAGCGCTTTCGCTTCAGGACTAGCAGGGTAGAGTCGTTTGAGTTGCAAGGCATAGCTAGCCGCACGACTGTGATCTTCGAAGCGCTTGGCCAACTGGATACCCAGCGCCAGGCTGGCGGCATTCTGCCCCGACATGTCGGCAAAGGCTCGGTAATGCTGCCACGCCGGCACATAGTCCTGCGCCTGATATTCAAGCTGAGCCAATTCAAGCAGGGCGCGGGGCTGACGACTATTCAAGCGCAACGAACGTTCGAAGCTTTCACGCGCTTCGGTGGTTGCGCCCATGCGCTGGTAGGTAATACCCAGGTTCTCAAAAACCCGAGAACGTTCGCTGTAAAGCGTATCTTCCGCAGCCTGCTGAAAGTAACCCAAGGCCTCGGGATAGCGCTCCCTGTCCAGCAGGAAGGCACCGTAATTGTTCAAAATCCGTGAATCGTTGGGCTCCGCACTCAGCGCAGCACGAAAATGCTTCTCGGCCGTCTCGTACTCACCTTCGTACTGAAACACCAGCGCCAATGCCGTATTCGCGGAGGCAGACCGGGGGTCGATCGCCAAAGCTTCGCTGAGTGGCTTCTTGGCCCGCTCGGTTTCGCCTTTTTGCAGATAACCCAAACCCAGCTGAATATAGGAATCGCGTGCCTGAATCGGGTCAACCTTACGGCCAGTGTCGCCTGTGGTAACGCAGCCGCTCAAAAACAGGCTCAGCGTTAACATCAAGGCTGCAGACTTAATCATGCGCTCATCCTTTCTGGCAGAAACTACGAGTGATTGTTATCGCGAGCGGGTTCAACAACGTCCGCTTCGGCCGCCAATTGGCGCACTGCAATATAACGTTCACTGCGGCGAGTACGATCCATCACCTGGCCGACCAATTGGCCACAGGCCGCGTCAATATCTTCGCCACGCGTGGTCCGTACGGTGACGTTATAACCCGCCTGATGCAACATATCCTGGAAACGACGGATAGCATTGTTGCTGGGACGCTCATAACCAGAGTGCGGAAACGGATTAAAAGGAATCAGATTGATCTTGCAGGGAATATCGCGCAGCAACTCGATCATTTCCGCTGCATGCTCAGGACGATCATTAACATCCTTGAGCAGGGTGTACTCGATTGTCAGCGAGCGCTTCTCGCCGAGACCGGCAATGTACTTCTTGCAGGCCGGCAACAGCACCTCCAACGGGTACTTCTTGTTCAGCGGCACCAGCTGGCTACGCAGCTCGTTATTGGGCGCGTGAAGTGATAGCGCCAAGGCCACATCGGTAATCTCGCCGAGCTTCTCGATCATTGGCACCACGCCTGAGGTGGACAGTGTCACCTTACGCTTGGAAATGCCATAACCCATGTCATCCATCATCAACTGCATAGAGTCGACGACGTTATCAAAATTCAGTAGCGGCTCGCCCATGCCCATCATCACCACGTTGGTCACCGAGCGATCAACGGTGGCAGGCACCGAACCGAAAGATTTGTTGGCAATCCAGACCTGGCCGATAATTTCCGCCACAGTCAGATCACTATTGAAACCCTGTTTGCCGGTCGAGCAGAAGCTGCAGTCCAGCGCACAGCCCGCCTGGGAAGATACACACAAGGTGCCTCGTCCATTCTGCGGAATGTAAACCGTCTCTACACAACTGCCCGAGGCAACCCGCACGACCCACTTGCGTGTGCCATCGCGGGAAATATCCTCACTGACAACTTCCGGACCGCGGATCTCGGCGCAGGCCTTGAGCTTTTCGCGCAGGGCCTTGCCAACGTTGGTCATTTCATCAAAGTTGTCGACACCATAGTGATGAATCCACTTCATGATCTGGCCGGCGCGAAAACGCTTCTCTCCCAACTGCTCGAAGAAAGCTTCCAGTTTCTGCTGGGTCAAACCCAGCAAATTGGTCTTGCTGGTGGCATTAGTCATGGCGATCACATCACTTGGTTGGTGCAGATGAGTTTGAACTTAGCGAGTGCGTGGGCACAACTCAGTTTCTGCGAAGAAATAACCGATCTCGCGAGCGGCAGATGCAGCAGAGTCAGAACCGTGCACAGCGTTGGCATCGATAGACTCAGCGAAATCAGCGCGAATGGTACCGGCAGCCGCTTCTTTCGGGTTGGTTGCGCCCATCAGGTCGCGGTTTTTCAGCACGGCGCCTTCGCCTTCCAGTACTTGCACAACAACGGGTCCGGACGTCATGAAACCAACCAGATCCTTGAAGAAAGGACGCTCTTTGTGCTCGGCGTAGAAGCCTTCAGCATCGGACTGAGACAGCTGAACCATCTTGGCAGCAACGACGCTCAGACCAGCCTGCTCGAAGCGGCTCAGAATCTGACCAACAACGTTTTTGGCAACGGCATCGGGCTTGATGATAGACAGGGTACGTTCAACAGCCATGTAACTCTCCAGACAGTATTTTCGGATTGAAATGATAAAAAATGGTTAACCTGCGGATTATACGCAGGTTAAAGACAAATAGATAACAGCTGCAAGGATGCCAATTGAGGTTTGGCTCAACCGCCGTTTCGGAGGCGATTTACCACCAGGCAGATAACCTCGGCGGCGCGCGCCACGTCTTGCTCGGAGCTAAAGCGGCCGAGCGAAAGACGAATTGAGCTATGCGCCAGCTCATCACTCAATCCAATCGCCCGCAGCACATAAGAGGGCTCCACCGCCGCTGAGGTGCAGGCTGAACCACTGGACAATGCCAGATCCTTTAACGCCAGCAACAACAGCTCGCCATCAACACCGGCAAAAGCAAGATTCAAGTTGTGCGGCACGCGCGCATCAGCGCTGCCGTTGAGCGTTACCCCATCCAGCTCAGCCAAACCGGCCATCAAAGCATCGCGCAGGGCGCTAATACGCTGCACCTCAGCCAGCATTAACGAGCCTGCCAGCGCGAACGCCTCGCCCATTCCGACAATCTGGTGCGTTGCCAGGGTACCGGAGCGCATGCCGCGCTCATGCCCGCCGCCGTGTATCTGCGCCTCAAGCCGCAGCGGCAAGCCACGACGCACGAATAGCGCACCAATACCCTTGGGGCCGTAGGTCTTGTGGGCGCTGAACGACATGAAGTCGACAGGCAAAGCCTTCAAATCTATGGATAGCTTGCCGGTCGACTGCGCCGCGTCAACGTGAAACAGAACCTTGTGCGCGTGGGCGACGGCGCCAAGAGCAGCAATATCATTGACCGTGCCCAGCTCATTATTAACGTGCATAAGCGACACCAGCACGGTGTCGTCACGCAAAGCTGCCTCTAGCTGCTCGGGACTGATTATCCCTTCAGCGCCGGGCTGCAGATAGGTAACTTCAAACCCCTCGCGCTGCAGCTGATGGCAGCTATCGAGCACTGCCTTATGTTCTATTTTTGAGGTGATAATGTGCCGCCCCTGCTCGGCAAGCGCATGCGCCACACCCTTGATCGCCAGGTTATCGGACTCGGTAGCACCAGAGGTCCAGACCAGCTCACGCGGATCGGCACCAACCAAATCGGCCACCTGACGCCGCGCCATTTCCACAGCTTCTTCGGCCTTCCACCCGTACAGATGTGAACGTGACGCGGGGTTGGCAAAGTTACCGTCCAGCGTCAGGCAGGCCATCATCTTTTCCGCCACCTGCGGGTCGACTGGCGTTGTGGCCGCATAATCAAGGTAAATGGGTTGCTTCATGGATTCACCTCAGCGTGCAATGGAGTCATTACTTTCAGCATCCACTGCCACTTCGCCGTCATCCTTCAGCAACTCAAAATCCTCACCACCCAGCGTTGGCAGCTCCTTGGCGCAGTAATCGCTGCCCAGCTCGCTCAACGCATTGCACATACCTTCAAGCCGACCGTCCACCGCATGCATATGGTCCAGCATCTGGCCGATGGCACGGGCAACAGGGTCGGGCATGTCGCGACTGACGCCATAGGCGTCGAAGCCAAGCTTTTCAGCCATGGCCTGGCGCTTGGCCTGCTGTTGCTGATCAGCCGACTGCTCCGCCTCCTTGACGATTATTCGGCCTGGGATACCCACCGCAGTCGCACCAGCAGGCACCGCTTTGGTCACCACTGCGTTGGAGCCGATCTTGGCACCCTTGCCGACGGTGAACGGGCCCAGCACCTTGGCGCCCGCACCGACCACTACGCCATCTTCCAGGGTTGGGTGGCGCTTACCATGATCCCAACTGGTCCCCCCGAGCGTGACGCCCTGATACAGGGTGACGTCATCACCGATCTCGGCTGTCTCGCCAATTACCACACCAAAACCATGGTCGATAAAAAAGCGGCGACCCAGCTTGGCACCCGGGTGAATCTCGATACCGGTTAACCAGCGCGCGAGATGCGACACCATGCGCGCCAGTAAAAAGGCATTACGCACCCACAAACCATGCGACAGACGGTGCATCCAGACCGCATGCAAGCCTGGATAGCAGGTCAGCACTTCCAGCGTGTTGCGCGCAGCAGGGTCACGATGGAAAACACTGGCTATATCTTCTTTCATGCGTTCAAACATGCTTAACGTCTCCGCTCACCGGATGCTTTGACTCCGATGGCTTTTTGGGTTTCGGTCAAAATACCACGCAGGATGTTCATCTCCATCCGATTGACCTGAATACGACCGTACAAACGGCGCAAGCGCGGCATCAACTGTCTGGGTTTTTGAGGGTCGTGGAAGCCGATTTCAACCAGCACCTGCTCAAGATGCTGAAAATACTGCTCCAGCTCTCCGGCAGTAGCCGGGGTTTCATTAGGCAGCGCGGTGGTCTCAATCTTATGCATCTTGGTCGGTGCACCGGCGCGCTGCAACGACTGCATACGCAATTCATAGGCCAACACCTGCACCGCCGCGCCCAGATTGAGTGAACTGAAATCCGGCATTGACGGGATGTGCACGTGATACTGACAGCGCTGTAGCTCTTCACTGGTCAGGCCCGCATCTTCACGCCCAAAGACAATAGCGACCGGACCGCTTTGCTCGGACTCAAGACGATTCAGCACTTCATCTGCCGCTTCGCGCGGGTCAAGCACAGGCCAGGGAATACGGCGATCACGGGCACTGGTACCCAGTACCAGTACACAGTCGGCAATGGCCTCTTCCAGGGTTTCTACGATGCGCGCGCCCTGCAAAACGTCTTCAGCACCGGCAGCGCGAGCGTTGGCTTGCTGGTCAGGGAAACGCACCGGATCGACCAGCACCAACTCGTGCAGGCCCATGTTTTTCATCGCTCGCGCCGCACCACCGATGTTGCCAGGATGGCTGGTATTGACCAATACAACACGCACATTATTCAACACTGCAACACCTTTGGGCACCTGAATGAACCCTGCATATTACAAAAGCTATAGGGCGATAGCCATGATGCATTCATGTTGCCAAGGTTATCTGCTACAATTTCCGGCTTTTCATCTTCCCGACAGAGATACATCCCTATGCAGCCCATGCTGAACATCGCCCTCCGCGCCGCACGTAGCGCCGGAGAAATGATCTACCGTTCCATGGAACGTATTGATGTTCTTACCGTCGACGAGAAGGACGCTCGCGACTACGTGACCGAAATTGACCGCGCCGCCGAGCAGACCATTATTTCCCATCTGCGCAAGGCATACCCCGATCACAGCATCCAGGCTGAAGAGTCCGGATTTCAGCCTGGCCAGGGCGACGGCGCAGATACCGTGTGGATTATCGACCCACTGGATGGCACTACCAACTTCATCCACGGCGTACCGCATTTTGCGATCAGCATCGCTTGCCGGGTCAAAGGCCGCACTGAACACGCTGTAGTGTTCGATCCTATTCGTCAGGAAGAGTTTACCGCCAGCCGCGGCCGTGGCGCTGCCTTGAACGGCCGTCGCCTGCGAGTGAGCAACCGCAAAACCCTGGACGGCGCCCTGCTGGGTACCGGCTTCCCTTTCCGGGACAATCAGATCGACGCGCTGGACAACTATCTGGGCATGTTCCGCAGCCTGGTGGGTCAAACTGCTGGCATCCGTCGCGCTGGCGCTGCGAGCCTGGACCTGGCCTACGTGGCCGCCGGTCGCTACGACGCTTTCTGGGAATTTGGCCTGGCCGAGTGGGATATGGCTGCGGGCGCGCTTTTGATTCAGGAAGCAGGTGGCCTGGTCAGTGATTTCACTGGCAGCCACCACTTCCTCGACAAAGGCCACATCGTCGCTGGCAACCCCAAGTGCTTCAAAGCGGTGCTAACCGCCATTCAGCCGCACCTGACCTCCGGCATGAAACTCTAAGAGTTTCATGCCCAGCGGCAAGCTTTAAGCTACAAGCTACAAGCTACAAGCTACAAGCTACAAGCTGATTGTGCAGGCTTGAATAGAAAGGCCCATACGTTAGTTCGGTGTGGGCCTTTTTTTGTGGGTATTTTTTTGGCTGGAAGCTGGAAGCTGGAAGCTGGAAGCTGGAAGCTGGAAGCTGGAAGCTGGAAGCTGGAAGCTGGAAGCTGGAAGCCAAGGATGTCCCGCGCGAACCCAGAGTCAAGTCCAGCAACGAAAAAAGCCCATACCAAAATCCGGTATGGGCTTTTTGTTCTAGCTTCTAGCTTCTAACTTACGGCTTACGGCTTACGGCTTGCAGCTTGCGCCTTGCAGCTACATCGGCAAAGCCGATGCTAGGGCCGGTCGTCAATGGCCTCTTCGATCTGCGGCGGGATCAGGTCATCACGCGTCAGCTTCATAGTCACTAGCAAACCACCGGCAATGTAGATGGAGGAGTAGGTACCCACACCCACACCGATCAGCAACGCCGTCGCGAACCCGTGAATATTCTCACCGCCAAACCAGAACAGCGCGAGGAGCACCAGAATGGTCGAGAAAGAGGTTGCCAGGGTACGCCCCAGGGTTTGAGTGGTCGAGATGTTGATGATGTCGGTCAACTCGGTCTGACGCATCAACCGCATATTCTCCCGCACCCGGTCGAACACAACGATAGTATCGTTCAGCGAATAGCCGATTACCGCCAGCAGGGCCGCCAGCACCGTCAGATCGAATGACAGACCGAACAGTGAAAATATGCCAAGGGTAAAGATCACGTCGTGGAACAGCGCGACGATGGCCGACACGGCAAACTTCATCTGAAAGCGCAGCGATACGTAAAGCAGAATACCACCGAGCGCCAACAGCATGCCGAGGCCGCCCTTGTCGCGCAGCTCTTCACCTACCTGTGGGCCGATAAACTCGACACGCTTAACCGATACGTCATTGCCATCCTGGCGCTTCACCAACTGGGCAATTTCAGCGCCCAGATCAGGATTCTCGCTGGGCAGACGAATCAGCACATCCGTCGACGCGCCAAAGTTTTGCACCACCGCATCGTTCCAGCCGTTCTCGCGCAGCACACCGCGAATTTCTTCCAGATCAGCCGGCTGGCTATAGTTCAGCTCCACCAGCGCACCACCGGTAAAGTCGAGCCCCAGATTGAGCTGCTTGACTACCAGACTGGCAATCGACGCCAGCATCAGCACTATGGCAAGACCAAAGAAGACCTTGCGCAGCCCGAGGAAATTAATGGTTTTAATGTTAGTCATGGGTTGATCCTCACAGCCACAGCTTCTTGATGTCGCGTCCACCGACGGACAAGTTGACCATGGCACGGGTGACCATGATGGCACTGAACATCGAGGTCAGAATCCCCAGCGACAGTGTAACGGCGAAGCCCTTGATCGGACCGGAACCCATGGCAAATAGGATTACCCCGACCAGCAGCGTCGTCAGGTTACCGTCGATAATGGCGGAGAACGCCTTATCGTAGCCCTCATGCACAGCGCGCTGCGGCGATATCCCGTTGGCAACTTCTTCCTTGATACGCGAAAAGATCAGCACGTTGGCGTCGACCGCCATACCCAGCGTCAGCACGATACCGGCAATACCGGGAAGCGTCAGCGTGGCACCCAACAGCGACATAAGCGCCAACAGCAGCACAAGATTGAAGGTCAGCGCTATGCCAGCAAACACGCCGAATGCGCGATACACCAGCACCATGAAAATCAATACCAGCGCAAAACCGACCTGCGTAGCCGTCACACCCTTGGCAATGTTCTCTGCGCCCAGGCTGGGGCCGATAGTTCGCTCTTCAACAAAATGCATCGGCGCAGCTAGCCCGCCTGCACGCAATAATAGCGCTAGCTCAGAGGCCTCAGCGGGCGAATCCAGACCGGTGATGCGGAACTGGTTACCCAGCGCGCTTTGGATGGTCGCCAAGCTGATGATCGATTTCTCTTCAACAAAGGCCGGAATCTCGACCTGCTGCTCTACCCCATCAACTTCCTGGGTAACAGTGCGACTGATCTCGCGCTGCTCGATGAACAGTACCGCCATGCCACGACCGATATTGCTGCGCGTAGCGCGGTTCATCAATTCGCCGCCGTGACTATCTAGTTTGATATTAACTTGCGGGCGACCGTTTTCGTCGTAGTTGGACTGGGCGTCGGTAACCTGATCACCGGTAATGATGAGACTGCGCTCAACCTGAGCCGGCGGACGGCCGTTGCTGCCCCGATACTCAAAAGTTTCGGTGGTTGCCGCAGGCGCATCAGGCTCAGCAGCGAGACGAAACTCGAGGTTCGCAGTCTTACCCAGCACCCGCTTGGCTTCAGCGGTATCCTGAACGCCCGGCAGTTCAACCACGATACGATTGGCACCCTGACGCTGCACCAGAGGCTCGGCCACACCGAGCTCATTGACTCGATTACGGACAGTGGTCAGGTTCTGCTGAACCGCATATTCACGAATGTTGGAAATTTCCGCTTCGGTCAGGGTCAGCTGCAACACCTGCTGATCGCCCCGCTCGACCGAGTTCAGTGCAAACTGGGGATACTGCTTACCGATCAGGCGCCGCGCGGCCGACAGATCCTCTTCATTGGCGAAGCCAAATTGCAGGGTAGTGCCCTGGGTAGGCAAGCTGCGATAACGCAACTTTTCGGTACGCATCAAGCCACGCACTTCACTTTGATAGACATTGACCCGCGTCTCCAAAGCCTTGTCCATATCAACTTGCAGCAGGAAGTGCACACCACCGGAGAGATCCAGACCCAGAGTCATAGGTCCTGCGCCGATATTCATCAGCCACTCTGGCGTGGTTGGCGCCAGATTTTGTGCTACCACGTAATCGCGGCCCAGCGCATCGCGCACCACATCCTGCGCGCCCAATTGATCAGAGCGATTTACCAGGCGCACCAGACCAGAACGGCCATTACTGCCCAGTTCACTGCCCTTGGTCTGCAGGCCAGCACTGGCCAGCGCCTGCTCAATAAGATCAAGGTCGGCCTGTTCGATAGTTTGCGTGGAGCTGGCACCGGAAATCTGAATGGCAGGATCGTCCGGATACAGGTTAGGCGTGGCATAGATCAGGCCAAGCGCGAGCACGACCACAATCAGCAAATACTTCCAGAGGGGGTAACGGTTGAGCATATCAGGGCCTGATAGCAGTCCGGGCGCCTTATCGGCGCCCGGAACAGAGTTCTACATGAGGGATTAGATGGCTTTCAGCGTGCCCTTGGGCAACACGGCGACAATAGCGCCTTTCTGAAACTTCAGTTCCTGACTGTCAGTCACTTCCAGCACCACGAACTCATCTGTCACTTTCTTGACCTTGCCCAGAATACCGCCACCGGTCACTACTTCATCGCCGTTGGACAGATTTGCCAGCAGGTTCTTGTGCTCTTTCGCACGCTTGGACTGCGGACGCCAGATCATCAGATAGAAAATAACGACGAAGCCGACCAGAAAAATCCATTCAAAACCGGCACCCATAGGCGCGGCTGCGCCGCCAGCTGATTGCGCCATAGCGGCGGGGATGAAAAAGCTCATGTGATACTCCTGTTATTAAACTGCTAGAAAATCGGTTATGGGGGCGATCCGAGCGCCAATCAAGCCTGCAATGGAGGAACCGGCAGACCCAGCTTGGCGTAGAAGTCTTCCACAAAGTCGGTCAATGTACCCTGTTGAATGGCACTGCGCAAACCTGCCATAAGCCGCTGATAATGCCGCAGGTTATGGATAGTATTGAGCATACTGCCAAGCATTTCGCCACACTTGTCCAAGTGATGCAGGTACGCCCGTGAGAAGTTCTGACAGGTGTAGCAATCACAAGCTGAATCAAGCGGGTTCTGATCGTGACGATGCACCGCATTACGGATCTTGATGACACCCGCCTCGGTGAACAAATGCCCGTTGCGTGCATTACGCGTAGGCATCACGCAATCGAACATATCCACGCCGCGCCGCACACCTTCCACCAGATCTTCCGGCTTGCCAACACCCATCAAGTAACGAGGTTTTTCTGGCGGCATGTGGCCGGGCAGAAAGTCCAGCACGCGCATCATCTCGTCTTTGGGCTCGCCCACTGATAGGCCGCCAATCGCCAGACCATCAAAGCCGATCTCGCACAGCCCTTCCAGCGAACGCAGGCGCAGACTTTCGTGCATACCACCCTGGACGATACCAAACAGCGCCGAAGGATTACCTTCGTGTGCTGCTTTAGAGCGCTTGGCCCAGCGCAACGACAATTCCATAGAGCGCCGCGCGGTATCTTCATCGGCGGGATAAGGCGTACATTCATCAAAGATCATCACAATGTCAGAGCCCAGCTCACGCTGAACCTGCATGGACTCTTCCGGCCCCATAAACACCTTGGCGCCATCGACCGGCGAAGAAAAGTAAACACCCTCTTCCTTGATCTTGCGCATAGCGCCCAGGCTGAACACCTGGAAGCCACCGGAGTCAGTGAGAATCGGGCCCTTCCACTGCATGAAATCATGCAGGTCGCCATGTTGCTGAATCACCTTGGTCCCTGGGCGCAGCCAGAGGTGAAAAGTATTACCGAGAATAATCTGCGCGCCGATCGCTTCTACATCGCGCGGCAACATGCCCTTGACGGTGCCATAGGTACCTACAGGCATAAAGGCAGGCGTCTCCACGACACCACGCGGAAAGGTCAGGCGTCCGCGACGGGCCTTGCCATCGGTGGCCAGCAATTCAAAGGACATGTGACTCATGGGGTAACCTCGGGGCCGCGAGCGGCTGGATTGCGGGTGATAAACATGGCATCACCGTAACTGAAAAAACGATAACCACCGGCTACAGCCGCCGCGTAAGCGGCCATGGTTTCGGGATAGCCAGCAAAGGCCGACACCAGCATCAGCAGCGTCGACTCCGGCAAATGAAAGTTGGTCACCAGCGCATCGACGACATGAAAGGTCTTGCCCGGATACAGAAAAATATCGGTATCACCTGTGAACGGCTTGATCTGCCCATCACGTGCTGCCGACTCCAGCGAGCGCACGCTGGTAGTGCCAACCGCGATAACACGACCGCCACGGGCCTTGCATTGCTCGACCGCCGCGACTACCTCGGGACCGACCTCAAGCCATTCCTGATGCATCACGTGATCTTCAATGCGCTCAACCCGAACCGGCTGAAAGGTACCCGCGCCAACATGCAATGTCACTTCTGCAGTCGCTACGCCCTTGTCCGCTATGGCCTGCAGCAATGCCTGATCAAAATGTAGTCCGGCGGTGGGCGCGGCTACTGCGCCTTGACGTTTGGCATAAACCGTTTGATAGCGCTCACGGTCCGCCTCTTCATCCGGCCGATCAATATAGGGCGGCAACGGCATATGCCCGATGCGATCCAGCAGCGGCAAAACCGGCTCGGCAAAGCGCAGCTCAAACAGCGCATCATGGCGCGCCACCATCTCAGCGACACCCTCACCATCAAGCAAAATCCGGCTGCCCGGCTTGGGCGATTTGCTCGAGCGGATATGCGCCAGCACGCGATACTCATCCAGCACCCGCTCAACCAGTACTTCCAACTGACCGCCGGTTTCCTTGCGACCAAACAGGCGCGCTGGAATTACCCGCGTATTGTTGAACACCATCAGGTCGCCCGGGCGCAAATAATCGAGCAGATCAGCAAAATGCCGATCACTCAGTGCGCCGCTAGGCCCATCCAGGCAGAGCAAACGACTGGCCCGGCGCTCAGCCAAGGGATGACGCGCGATAAGTTCGTCGGGCAGATCAAAGGCAAAATCACTGAGACGCATGCAGGCAGCGGTTCCGGAGGAGTTTGAAAGGGCGCACATAATAGCGGAAAACACGCCTCTCCGCGATCACTCGAAAAAACGAATGCTATTTGAGCATTGACCTTTATGCCCACAGCTTCGTATACTCCGCGCCGGCTTGCATGAAGCGCAAAGCCTCGATGGCGGAATTGGTAGACGCGGCGGATTCAAAATCCGTTTCTGGTGACAGAGTGGGAGTTCGATTCTCCCTCGAGGCACCATCTGACTCACTCAGATGGTTGTGGCAAGACCCTGAAAACAACCAGCTCTGAGCTGGTTTTTTTGTGCCTGAATTCCAGCTCTACCGCGCCTGTGGGTGAGAGTCAGGGTAACTGCACGCCACCCTCCGCGCGATGCAGTGCACGCAGACGCCCAGCCAACCGGCGAATATTGCGCTTGCCCAACTCAATCTCATTGCGCCGCCCAGCATCCAGTAACGCCAGCAGCTGCTCATCAAGATTACCGGCCATATCCAGCAAGCCCTGACGCCGCTCGGCGCTGCGCTGCTGCAATTGCTGCCATTCGCTTGCCTGCGGCAGGCCATAACCGGCGCCCAGCAACTCGGCGGGACGACTGAGATAACCACTATTCGCCAGTAACTGCTGCATCAGTTGCTCCGTGTCATCCAGGCCTTTGTGCCCGGTACCACGTAACGCCTGATAGCGCGCCTTCAGCTCCTGACGCACCAGCAGCAACTGGCGGCGCTGCGCGGCCTGCTCCAGCAGAAGCAGTGCTGCTGTAGTGCGCTGATCGCCCGCTGACAGCCATGCTGCGCGCTGCGCGGCACCCAACGTCAACCAATCATCGACACGCTCGACAGGCACCTCAAGGTTGGCCCGGACCACCTCAAGCATGACCTGATAGCGCTCACGGTAGGAATCAAAGAAATAGCCGCGGCGCATCGCCCATTCGCGATCAGCCAGCTCGCTGTCATCAGCCAGACCTCGCCCCTCAAACAGCGCCAACAGCCCTGTGGGCGTGATGCTCTCAAGATCCGTCAGTTCGGCATTGGCCGTGCCGCTGCGCAGCAGCTTGAGCGTTTCTACCGCGCAGTTATTGGTGATGAAATAATAGGTGCCGTCATAGCTCCAGTGCAGCTGTGCAGCCTGCTCAATCAAACCTTTACGCTCCTGCTCATTGAGCTGCAAGGGAATCGAGCTGAGGCTTCGCAGCTCCAGCTTGGTGTATTCATCGACGACCTGAGTGAGCGGCAAAATGAACAGCCGAGAGGGGTAGTTGCCGGTGAGGCCGTCCCAGCTGGAGAGCTGAACATCCTCTACAAACGCACGAAACGACAGGACCAGATGCTGATCGACGTCCAGCATACAGTCCGGTCCAACCGGGCGGCCCGGCGCACAGATCACCAGGCGCAGCATGCTGTGCCCCCAGCGACTAGCCCAGGCCTGGTTAGGCTCGGCCAGCAGATAGTGCACCGCATAAACACGCTGCGGATCGATTCGCCCCAACGCCTGCTGCGCAGGATCCAGGCTAGCATTGAGGTAGGGATAACTAGCGGAGCAGGACTGCACATGCTCCGGCGCCCAGTTAAAGTGCTGACGGAAAAAAGCAAACAGCGCCGGGCGCCGACAAGCGTATTGCGGGTCGAGCAGGAAATACTCGACATTCACTGCGACGAACTCACTGGGACTGGTCAGCTCGTAACGATCAGGGCTGCGATCACGCTGATGGTTAACTTTGACGCGTGCGCCGCGCTCACCTACCCGCTCGGGCCAGCCAGCCAAGTCAAGCAAACGTGGATCATCACTGAGGCTAAAGCGTCGCTCGCCTTGCCCACGGCACCACGACGGCAACCCCACCAGCCCAAGGCTTTGTTGCTGTGACTGGCAGCGCTGGAACAGCCGACGCTGCCGGTCGGAGCCGTAGCGGCCTCGGTCGTAGAGATGAGCTATCTCATGAACCAGGGTTGCCAGCAGTTGCTGGCGTGTAGGATCAGCGTCCTGCGCAGCGACAAGCACAGACAGCTGCCGACGATTGAGCAGGAGCTTGCCACTTGCGCTCGCTCGACCGACCACACTGGCATCCAGTGCTGAGCTCCAGCGCACAGGCACCTCGGCATCAAGCCTGCTGAGCAGAACAGGTGGCAGCACCCTGCTGACGTCAGCCAACAGCGCCTGGCTGGCCGCCAGTTCCGCCTGATTCAAGTCGTCAGACTGCAAGACCAGACGCAATGCTGCCTGTGCCGGCAGGCACAACAGCAGCAGCAAAAACGTCAGCAGGCCAAGTCGAACGCCGCTCAACGGGCGAGGATAGCCTCAGCCAACTGCATGTCACTGGCACTCAGCGCAGGCTGTTGTTGACGAATGTGCACCAGCGCAGCTTCCAGGCGCACACCACGAATACTGCCACCACTGGCAACGAAGCTGGCCGCATCATCCTGCGCTTGCAGCAGCACCTTGTCGTTGCCGCCCGAGCTAACGTCACTGGTACCTTCCACACTATTAGCCAGGGACGCACCAATGGTATCTGTAGTAGCGATAAAGCTGCTCGCAGAGGCCAGACCAGAGAAAGCAAACACACCGATAGCAGCAAACAGGGAAAGACGTTTCATGGAAGCGCTCCTAAGCAAAGCAAAAGTGACACCCGCTGCAACCAATCAACCAGGGCAACAAGGCGCTTACCGCCGCTAAATAATAGCTGGTTTCACCAGCCGATACTCGCGGACTCTGTCACAGACCGCCGTTACGCCATGGTCAATTGGTGCCCCACCATACCCAGGACAAAGCCCAAGACGGCCCCCATGGGCGGCCCCCAATGTTTCTCCAGCTGTGCCTGAGGGGCAATATCCTGAAATACCGAGTAGCAAATCCCGCCGGCGGCAAATAGCATGACCATAGCAACCACTGAGGGATAAGCTGACAGCCAGCTGTATCCAAGCACGCCAAACATCGGCCCAAGCAAGGCAATTGCTGCAAAAATCAGCGCGATACGCCGAGCTCCATAATGTGTAGCGGCACGTAACTCTCGGCAGGCGTTGAATCCTTCCGGCAGATTCTGCAGCGTCATCAGACAAGCCAACAGCACACCACTGCTTTCGCCCACGGCAAAAGCGGCGCCCAGCGCCAGCGACTCGGGGAGAAAGTCGGATAGCATCGCAGCCAACTGCCCCGCTGGCGTCTTTATACGATCAAGCAGAACATCCAGAGCCATAAAGGCGACACCACCCGCCACAAAGCAAAACGCAGCCAACCAGGTCGATAACGGTGCGATGCCCTCTGGCACCAAGACCAGCGCCACCGCTGACAACAAGGCGCCGCCACCAAAGGCGATGATGCCGTGACGATATTCATCCGTCAGCCAAGTGGGCCGCAGCTGATCAACGCCCGCCAGCAACGCGCCCAGCGGCATGGCCATACCCGCCATGAAGGTCAGTGCGATGACCAGATAAAACTCCTGCATCTACCTCTCCATTTTCAATACCGGTCGCTACGCTTGTCATCATCGCGCGCAGACACAAAAAAGCCCTGCACAAACAGGGCTTTCCTAACCACTCAGGTCACTATCTGCGCCTTACAGTTCGTCCAGAAAACGCTCGGCATCCAGTGCTGACATACACCCGGCACCAGCAGAGGTAATCGCCTGGCGGTAGACGTGGTCAGCGACGTCACCCGCAGCAAAAACGCCGGCGATATTGGTTTGCGTCGCATTGCCTTCGGTGCCGCTCTTGATCTTTAGATAGCCGTCGTGCATATCCAGCTGGCCTTCGAACAAGCTGGTATTCGGTGTATGACCAATGGCGATAAAGACCCCGGCCAACGCAATATCCTCAGTACCGCCACTGTTCAGCGCGATACGCATGCCGGTCACGCCGGTTTCATCGCCCAGCACTTCATCCAGCGTCGCGTTCAGCTTCAGTTCGATTTTGCCTTCGGCAACACGAGCCAGCAGCTTGTCGACCAGTATCTTCTCAGCGCGGAAAACTTCGCGGCGATGCACCACAGTTACTTTTTTGGCGATATTAGCCAGGTAGAGTGCTTCTTCGACCGCTGTGTTACCGCCACCCACGACCGCAACTTCCTGATTGCGGTAAAAGAAACCGTCACAGGTGGCGCAGGCAGAAACCCCCTTACCCATAAAGGCTTCTTCAGAAGGCAAGCCCAGGTAACGAGCAGACGCGCCAGTGGCAATGATCAGCGCATCGCATTGGTACTCACCGCTGTCGCCCCACAAAGTGAAGGGACGCTTGCTGAGGTCAACCTTGTTGATGTGATCAAACTGAATCTCGGTCTCGAAGCGCTCGGCGTGCTTGCGCATGCGCTCCATCAAGTCAGGACCCTGCAGACCTTCAACATCACCCGGCCAGTTATCCACTTCGGTCGTGGTGGTCAACTGACCGCCCATCTGCATACCGGTGATCAATAACGGCTTGAGATTGGCTCGAGCGGCGTAAACCGCTGCACTGTAGCCGGCCGGGCCCGAGCCCAGAATGATCAGACGAGAGTGACGCACTTCAGACATAAAATCCTCCGATTCACCACCACAGTGGCGAGCTAAAAAAGCAGAGCAATCCTGGGGTAAGGGGACCCCGCCAAGCGGCTGATCACTCTGGAAAATCGATTCGAACTTAGAACCTAGAGCTTGGCGGCGTGCTCAGCGAGGTAGCTGGCGACCCCTTCCGGGCTCTCCTGCATACCTTTCTGCCCCTTGCGCCATCCGGCGGGACACACCTCACCATGCTCTTCGGTAAATTGCAGCGCTTCAATCAAACGAATCATCTCGTCGACCTCACGCCCCAGTGACAAATTATTCACTACCTGGTGCTGCACTACGCCAGCGCGATCAATCAGGAAGGAGGCACGCAGCGCTACACCGTCTTCATGCTCTACCCCATAAGCCTGCGTGATCTCGTGTTTGACATCAGCCACCATGGTAAAGCCGACCGGACCAATACCGCCCTTCTCTACTGGCGTATTGCGCCACGCGTAATGGGTGTACTGCGAATCAACCGAAATGCCCACTACTTCAACACCCAGCGCACGAAACTTCTCCATGCGATTATTGTGGGCAATAATTTCCGAGGGGCAGACAAAGGTAAAATCCAGCGGCCAGAAAAATACCACAACATATTTGCCGCGCAGCGAAGAGAACGCGAAATCCTCTACAATACTGCCGTCAGCCAATACCGCTGGTGCGGTAAAATCTGGTGCCACCCGGTTAACCAGTACACTCATAGCGACCCTCCCGAGCCATCTACAGGGACGCAGCTTAAAGCGTCCAAAGACATGTGGAAATTGCAAAGACTGTATCAGCCAAATAGTTTACCCCTATAGCCTTTGCCTAGCCCGTTTTTCATTGAGGAACCCAACACCATGAAGGATACATTCGACGTACTGCGCGGACCCGATTACCTCAAAGAGGGCTGGCGTACTATCAGGCAGCCAGGTCTGCGCCGCTTCGTGTTGATTCCGCTGATACTTAACCTGATCGTATTTGCCGCGCTCATCAGCTGGGGCGCCAAGCAGTTCGATCTGCTGATGCTGCGCTTGATGCCGCAACTGCCTGAATGGGCGAGCTTCATTGAATGGCTGCTCTGGCCGCTGTTTGCGTTGGTGGTACTACTGGTGCTGTTCTTCGGTTTCAGCGTCGTTGCGAATATCATCGCGTCACCATTCTATGGCTTTCTCGCCGAGAAGATCGCCGAGCGCGAGCGCAATGAAGTCAGCCCGCCTACCAGCTACCGCGATATCTTGCTGGTAGTCCCCCAAAGTATCGGGCGCGAACTGCGCAAGCTGCTCTACTACCTGCCACGCTTGGTGATATTGCTGTTGCTGACGCTGATTCCAGTGGTCAACCTAGTTGCCTCACCGCTGCTGCTGGTGTTTGGCGTTTGGATGATGGCGGTGCAGTACATCGATTATCAGGCAGACAACGAGAAAGTCAGCTTTATCGATACGCTGCGCTGGATGCGCGGCCGCCGTGGGCTTTCGCTGGGATTTGGATTTCTCGTTTATATAGGCATGCTCATCCCGCTGGTCAATCTACTGGTCATGCCATCCGCAGTAGCGGGTTCCACCCTGCTGTGGATACGCGAGCGGCGCGTTCAGCCATCATAAAACCGTAATAAATATGTCACGCCGGCATCATGCCCCGACTCCATACTCGGGGCATGAACATAGCCCAGCCTCCCGGCCAGTGCTTCGCACTGGTTACCGAAACCTATCCTCCGCAGATTAACGGGGTCAGCAATACGCTGGGCAAACTCTGTCAGGGGCTACTTGGCCGCAACCATCGAATCCAGCTGATCAGACCCGCCCTGCCGGGCGAAAAGCCCGGCTCACGCCAAGCCGGAAACTTGCTGGAACGTTGCGTGCGCGGCCTGCCGATACCTGGCTACCCCGGCCTCCAGTGGGGCCTACCGGCACAGCGCAAGCTTAAGCAACTGTGGAGCAGAGAACGTCCGGACGCGATCTACCTGGCAACTGAAGGCCCACTCGGCTGGTCTGCACTGCGCTTGGCACGGCGGATGAAAATCCCGGTCATTAGCGGCTTTCACACCAACTTCCAGCAGTACAGTAACTACTTTCATCTGGGCTTGTTTCACGAGCCCGCCATGCGCTACCTACGCTGGTTTCACAACCAGACGCAACTAACCCTGGTGGCCAGCACAACACAGCAGCGGGAACTCACTCGCCTGGGTGTACAGCACCTCTCGATGCTCGGACGCGGCGTGGATTGCGAACAGTTTCACCCTGCCCATCGTTGTGAAATGCTGCGCAGCCAATGGGGTGCAGGTACAAAAGATACCGTGCTGCTGCACGTAGGCCGGTTGTCACCGGAGAAGAACCCAGGGTTACTGGTAGAGAGCTGGAGCAAGCTGAAAACGGCTTACCATGATGCCGAGCGAAAGTTACATATGGTTATCGTGGGTGACGGGCCCTCGGCAGACGAGCTACGCAAACGCATGCCAGACGCTATATTCACCGGCGCTCTGACCGGCTCCGCCCTCGCAGGCGCCTATGCCAGCGCGGATATTTTTGTCTTCCCGAGCTTGACCGAAACCTTCGGCAATGTGGTTACCGAAGCCATGGCATCCGGCTTGGCAGTGTGCGCTTTTGATACCGCTGCCGCGCACCAGCATATCCAGGATCGTTACAGTGGCAGCCTTGCACCAGCCGGTCACGATCAGTTGTTCAACGACAATTTACAGTGGTTGGCGCAGGACGTAGAAGGCCGTCGCAGTATTCGACTGCACGCCCGGCACCGGGCTTGCCAGCTGGACTGGCAAGCCATAGTGCAACGCTTTGAGCGCTACCTGCAACATGCAGCGCTCAGTCATACCATCCCGGCGCAAGCAGTTCCAAGCAAATAGAACCGCTTGCGCGCGCAAGGCTCAGACCAGCGTTTTCAGCGCTTCGCGGCTGAAGGGTTGAATGTCGCCAAAGCGGCCTTCGCGCACTTTGTCAGCCCACTGAGGATCAACCAGCAACGCACGCCCCACGGCAACCAGGTCAAACTCGTTGGCCGCCAGGCGAGTCAGCAGGTCATCAATATTGGCCGTCTGCGCTACCTTGTCGGTATTGACCATGAACTCCAGAAACTCACCATCCAGACCAACACTACCGACGGTAATCGCGGGTTTGCCGGTGATGTTACGCGTCCAACCCGCCAGGTTGAGATCGGAACTTTCAAACTCCGGCTCCCAGAAACGACGCTGTGAACAATGGAAAATATCCACACCAGCGTCAGACAGCGGTGCCAGGAACTGCTCCAGCAGCTCAGGCGTTGGCGCCAATCGTGCGGTGTAATCCTGCTGTTTCCACTGCGAGAAGCGGAAAATTACTGGATAATCAGGCCCGACAGCAGCGCGTACCGCACGCACGATTTCAACCGCGAAACGACCACGATTCTCCATGCTACCGCCATAATTGTCGGTACGCTGGTTAGTGCCTTCCCAGAAGAACTGATCGATCAGATAACCGTGGGCGCCGTGCAGCTCGATGGCATCAAAACCAATCTCTTTAGCGTCTTTGGCCGCCTGTGCGAAGCCGGCAACCACGTCATCGATATCAGCCTGCGTCATACCCTTGACCAGGACTTTGCCTTCCTTCTGCTTTTCCATCGGGCCAAAACCCGGTACGTCCGGATAAGGTTCGGTACCTAAACGGCGCACGTTACCTACGTGCCAAAGCTGCGGAGCGATCTTGCCACCGGCGGCGTGCACAGCATCGACAACCTGTTTCCAGCCAGCCAGCGCGTCTTCACCATAAAAGTGCGGCACACTTGGGTAGCCACTGGCACCCGGATGGTTGATCACGGTGCCTTCCGTCACGATCAGGCCTACACCTGATTCAGCGCGGCGACGGTAATAATCAACCACCGCCTGACCCGGCACACCCTTGGGTGAAAAATTACGCGTCATGGGCGCCATAACGATGCGGTTACTCAGGGTCAGCGGACCCAGTTTAAAGGGGGTAAACAGTGGAGTTACATCTGCAGACATGCATTAATCCTCATAGATCGTGAACAATAGGTTGGTCTAAAGCAGAGCTGACCGGTCGTCTTGGTTTTTTTTTGCAGGGAGCGCGGATCAAACTTGCAGCATGCGCTCAAGCTGATCGATAAATACCCTTAGCGGGGCGATCTGCCGATCCGTTTTCATTCGCAGCAGAGCCCCCTCCCAGGCAGCGCCGATAAAGCTGGCAAGCGCAGCCGGGTCCTGATCCTGTGGAATCTCACCAGCATCGCGCGCCTGCTGCAGACACTCAGCCAGCACCCGGCTGGAGCTGTGCAATATGGCCGCCGCAGCAAAGCCTATTGGCTGACTTTCATCAGCCTTTTCATGGCAGAGACTACCAATAAAGCACTGATGCAGCGGCTGTTCCTGATTGGCAAAGTAGCCAATCAGGTCACGATAACAACGCAGGATGCGCTCGCGTGGTGATAGCTCTGGTGTACTCAGAGCGGCAGCAAATCGTTCAATTCGAGGCGTGTAATAGTAGTGCAGCGCCTGAATAGCGAAGTCTTCCTTACTCTCGAAATAGTGATAGAAAGAGCCCTTGGGAACACCGGCACCCTGAGTAATTTCCTGCACCCCGGTGCCGTTGTAGCCCTTGCGCAACATCACGCTGGTGCCGGCCGCCAAAATGCGCGCACGTTTATCCTGGATCGTATTCATGTGAGTACTATACGACTGGTCAACTTGCTTGAATACAAAAGCCGCCCATCATTGATTCTATTGATGACGAGGAATCCATTTTGCCCAGCGCCAAACGGCAGGCGAAAAAAAACCAGCCATCGCTGGCTGGTTTTTACTGCGCAAGCTTGGGGGAGCTTAGTGCTCCACGCCACCCTCACCATGAATATGACCGTGGGCCATTTCATCTTCAGTTGCGTCACGCACTTCAACTACCTTCACATCAAAGGTCAGCTGCTCGCCGGCCAGCGGGTGGTTGCCATCTACAGTAACCTCATCGCCTTCGAGCGCCTTGATAGTAACAATCTGCATGCTACCGTCAGGACCGGACGCATGAAACTGCATGCCCACTTCCAGCTCGTCAACGCCTTCAAACATGTTGCGGCCCAGCACAGCAATCAGCTCGGCATTAAACTCGCCATAGGCTTCGGCAGGCTCAACAGTCACATTGACCGCATCACCAGCCTGCTTACCTTCCAATGCCTTTTCCAGACCTGGAATAATGTTGCCAGCGCCCTGAAGGTAGACGAGCGGAGCGCCACCATCGGAGGAATCCAGCACCTCGCCATCTGCATTGGTCAGGGTGTAGTCGATGGAAACAGCCTTGTTGGCAGCAATCTGCATAATATCGTTCCTATCTTTTGCTTAAAAATCGTGAGTGTACGCGGATTAGGTCGCAAACGCACGGCTTGACCCGACTAGCGGAGCGACTGAAGATGTCAGATATACGACGTTACGCCAGCTGAACCTTGCGTACCGATAAGCATCCAAGCGAGCACACGCTACGCTGAATGCGGTTTATTACCGGCAGCAAAAACTGCCCATAGACACAGGAACATTGACGTTACCATGACACACCGCCTGGTATTGGTCATCAACGGTGGCAGCTCCTCGATTAAGCTGGCACTGCGTAAACAGGGAAGTTCAAAACCCGTATTTGAAGCTCAGGCCGAACGCCTGAATACCCCGCAAGCCAGTTACAGCTTTCCGGGTGGCAGCGAATGCAGCCTACCCGATGCCAACCATCAAGATGCATTGAATGCGCTACTGCCACTACTCGACGCGCACCTCGATCAACCGATCAGCGCGGTGGGCCATCGCGTCGTTCACGGCGGCGAGCAGTTTACCGGGCCACGCCTGATCAACGATGAAGTGCTTGCAGGTATCGAGGCCAATGCACCACTGGCGCCCCTGCATAACCCAGCTAACCTCAGCGGGATTCGTGCCGCCATGAAACTGTTGCCAGATATTCCGCAAGTCGCGGTATTCGACACTGCCTTTCATCAAAGCATGCCACCGCACGCCTTCCGCTATGCGCTACCCGACGAGCTGTACGCCGTACACGGCGTGCGCCGCTATGGTTTTCATGGCACCAGCCATCAATATGTAGCGCATCAGGCCAGCCTGCTGACCGGCCGCGCCGAAACGGCTGGCGCCTGGCTTAGCGCACACCTGGGCAATGGCTGTTCCAGCTGCGCCATCCTCGATGGCAAAAGCATGGACACCAGTATGGGACTGACACCGCTGGAGGGCCTGGTCATGGGCACGCGTAGCGGCGATGTAGACCCTAACCTGCACGCGCATCTGGCGCGCACCCTGGGCTGGGATCTACCCCGCATTGAACGCCTACTCAATCGCGAGAGCGGCCTGCTTGGTCTTTCCGGGTTGTCGAACGACATGCGCGAGCTGGAGCAGGCTCGCGCTCAAGGCCACGGCGGCGCCCAGTTGGCCATTGAGGTGTTCTGCTACCGCCTTGCGCGCTCACTGGCAGGCCTTGCCGTCGCATTGCCGCGCGTCGATGGCTTGATCTTCACCGGCGGCATCGGCGAAAACTCGGCACTCACGCGAGCACTCACGCTGAGCCATCTGGCGGTCATGGGCCTGCACGTCGATCCGGACCGCAATAGCGCGCTGAAACGCGGCGAAGCGGGCCGCATTGAAGCAACAGGTTCGCCCGCCATTTTGGTCATACCCACGGATGAGGAGCGGCAGATTGCCGAAGAAAGCCTCACCCTTCTAGATCGTCAGCACCTGGAGATGGAAACCCCGGCATGAGCCAGCATACTTTCTTTATCGCCCCTACCGGCTTTGGCGTCGGTCTCACCTCTACCAGCCTTGGGCTGATACGTGCACTCGAACGCACCGGCTTGCGCGTGCACTTTCTCAAGCCCATTGCCCAGCCACACCCTGGCGATGAAGGCCCCGAGCGCTCCACCGAACTGATCAGCCGCACCCTGGGACTAACGCCGCCCCCTGCTATGCCGCTGGCACAAGTAGAACATCTGCTGGCGATCGGCGAACTGGACGACCTGATGGAAGAAATGGTCGGGCGTTATCAGCAGGCCGCACAGGATGCGGATGTAGTGGTGGTCGAAGGCATGGTACCCACGCGCCAAAGCAGCTATACCGCGCAGATCAATCAGGCTCTGGCCAAAAGTCTGGATGCCGATGTCATCCTGGTCACCACACCGGATGGCGACGACATGGCCACCCTGGCTGATCGCATAGAGATTCACGCCCAGGCATTCGGTGGACCAACGCATCCCAAGGTGCTTGGGGTCATCGTCAACAAGGTACACGGACTGGAAGACGAAGCACTGGCCGATGTGCCAGACGGACGTGCACTAAAAAGCACGCTGAAAACGTTCGCACAGGAACTGAAAACAGCATCCGCCCGACTGGACACTGAAGACTTTCGTCTGATTGGCTGCGTACCCTGGCAGGACGAACTCAACGCGCCACGCACTTCCGACATTGCCAACTTACTGAAAACCACCATCTATCATCCCGGCGAGATGCACCAGCGCCGTGTAATGGAGATAGCGCTCTGCGCACGCACGGTACCCAATATTATCGACCGGCTTAAACCGGGCACATTGATAGTTACCCCAGGCGACCGCGACGATATCATCATCGCCAGCAGCCTGGCGTCACTGGCTGGCACGCCGTTGGCCGGCCTGTTGCTGACCGGCGACATGCCGCCTGATCCGCGAGTGGTGCAGTTATGCCAGCCCGCACTGGATCAGGGGCTGACCATCCTCGGCGTTGCCACCAACAGCTTTGACACCGCCACTCAGCTCGACCGCATGAACCGCGAGATTCCCATTGATGACCGTGACCGCGCCGAACGCGTCACCAACTTTGTCGCCTCGCACATTGATCAAACCTGGCTCGCCAAGCGCTGCGATACGCCCCGCGAAAAACGCATGTCACCACCCGCGTTTCGCTATGAGCTGGTACGTCAGGCCCAGCGTGCAGCCAAATGCATTGTGTTGCCCGAAGGCGATGAGCCGCGCACCGTGCAAGCCGCTGCCATCTGCCAGCGTCGCGGCATTGCCAACTGCATACTGCTGGCCAAGCGCGACGCTGTAGAAGCCGTTGCCCGCGCGCAGCACATCACCTTACCTGAGGGGCTACAGATAGTAGACCCGGACGAGGTACGCGAGCGTTACGTCGACCCCATGGTTAAGCTGCGCGAAGGCAAGGGCCTTAATGGACCCATGGCGCTGCAACAGCTGGAAGACAATGTGGTGCTGGGAACCATGATGCTGGCACTGGATGAAGTCGACGGCCTGGTCTCCGGTGCCATTCACACCACAGCCAATACGATCCGCCCGGCTTTTCAGCTGATCAAGACGGCACCTGGCTATAACCTGGTGTCCTCCATCTTCTTTATGCTGCTACCCGAGCAAGTTCTGGTTTACGGTGACTGCGCGGTAAACCCAGACCCCAGCGCTGAAGACCTGGCAGAAATTGCCATCCAGAGCGCGCGTTCGGCAGAAGCATTCGGCATCCCAGCCAAGGTCGCGATGATCAGTTATTCAACCGGCAGCTCAGGCAGTGGCAGTGAGGTCGAGAAAGTACGTGAAGCCACCCGCCTGGCCAAGGAGCGCGAGCCAGGGTTGTTGCTCGACGGCCCGCTCCAGTATGATGCCGCCGCCATTGCCAGCGTTGGTCGGCAGAAAGCGCCAGATAGTCCGGTAGCCGGTCAAGCCACCGTGTTCGTGTTTCCAGACTTGAACACCGGCAACACCACCTACAAGGCAGTCCAGCGTAGCGCCAACGTCGTCAGTGTCGGCCCGATGTTGCAGGGGCTGCGCAAACCGGTTAACGATCTGTCACGAGGGGCACTGGTAGACGATATCGTTTACACCATAGCCTTGACGGCTATACAGGCCTATAAAAACCAATAACATAACGAGAATGACCGCCTTAAGGCGGTCCTGCCGAAGAGCCCAACATCATGCTTTCATTCCTGCCAGCGTTTTTGCGCGGCACCCTGGCTATCCTATTACTGGCCTTGAATACCATCTGCTGCGCTTCAGTTCTATTTCTGTTGGCGCTGGTCAAGCTTCTGCCTATTCCCACGCTGCAGAAACGCTGCACGATAATCATGATCCGCGTTGCGGAATTCTGGATACTCTGCAACAGCGGGTGGATGGCCTTGACCGGCAATACCCGCTGGGAAATAGAAGGCCTGGAGCAACTGGACTACCGCGGGTGGTATCTGGTCACCAGCAACCACCAGAGCTGGGTAGACATCATTGCCCTGCAGCACGTACTGAATCGTCGCATGCCCATGCTCAAGTTCTTCCTCAAGCAGGAGCTGATCTGGGTACCCATCATCGGTCTATGCTGGTGGGCGCTCGATTTTCCGTTTATGAAACGCTACAGCAAGGCGTATCTGGCCAAGCACCCCGAGAAGGCTGGTCAGGATCTGGCAACCACGCGTAAAGCCTGCGAAAAGTTTAAGACCACGCCGGTCGCAGTATTCAACTTCCTCGAAGGCACGCGCCTGACACCGGCCAAGCATGCTGAACAGCAATCACCTTTCAACTACCTGCTCAAGCCAAAGTCTGGCGGTATTGCCTTTGTGCTGGACGCGATGGGCAATCAGTTACGCTCACTGCTGGACATCACCATTCACTACCCAGGCGGTAATCCCAGTTTCTGGGACCTGCTCAGCGGCAAGGTGCCAGAGGTAGTCATACATTGTGAGCTAAAGCCGATTCCGCCCGAGTTTCTTGGCAAGGATTACCAGAATGATGAAGCGTTCAGGGCCGAATTTCAGGCTTGGGTAAACCAACTTTGGGTCGATAAGGACGCGCACCTGGCTCGACTGCACGCCCAGTACCCTACCCCGGCTGACCGCGCCAAAAAGTAACACCCGTAGTACGTTTTTAAAGACAGCATACGCGCACAAAAAAGCCGCGCCGGAATGATCCGGCGCGGCTTTTTTACTGCGTATTACAACTGACGCAGGTTAATTTCTACCCGGCGATTTTGCGCACGACCCGACTCGGTATCGTTGCTGGCAATTGGCTGGCTAGGACCTACACCCGCGCTGCTGATACGACCGCCAGGCACGCCCTGACCAGACAGGTAAGCCGCTACCGCGCTGGCACGCTCACGGGACAAACGCATGTTCAGTTCGTTGGAGCCAGTGCTGTCGGTATGGCCGACGATATTGATGCCGTTCTGATCAAATTCCTTGAACACCTTCACTAGCGAGTTCAAGGTGGGATAGAAGCTGCTCGAAATATCAGCAGAGCCGGACGCGAAAGTAATATTACCCGGCATCACCAGCTGAATGCTGTCGCCATTGCGGACAACTTGCACACCGGTCCCGGTAAGCTCCTGACGCAGACGCTGTTCTTGCTTGTCTACGTAAAAGCCATAACCACCACCCGCAGCGCCGCCGACAGCAGCACCGATCAAAGCGCCCTTGCCGCGGTCGTCACTGCTAGAGGTAGCCGCACCAATGGCTGCCCCGGTTACCGCGCCAATACCGCCGTAAATGGCAGACTTACCTGCTTGTTGTTCGCCAGTGTAAGGATTATTAGTACAACCAGTCAGAACCAACGCGCACACGCCGGCAGCAATCAAAGCTTGGCTTTTCATAATTTTTTCCCTTTCATCTATTATCTTTAACATCTAACACCATAACAGGAAATGAGGCCGGACAAGCGTCAACGGCTTACTCCCCTAAAGCTGTATCAGACAGGCTGGTCGCTCACACTAACCACGAATAAAGGGGTTAGTGCGAATCTCATCACCGATACGTGTATCTGGACCATGGCCAGTTACCACTACAGCCTCTTCATCCAGAATATAGAGCCGATCACGAATAGATCGTTCAATTTTCTGATAGTCACCACCCCACAGATCCGTGCGGCCAATGCCACCACGAAAGAGCGTATCGCCCGCAATCAGCAACTTGTCCCGCTCAAACCAGAAACTCATTGAGCCCGGCGTGTGCCCGGGTGTATGCAAAGCGACACCACAACCGCACGCCAACTCCTCATCATCGTGCAGCCACTGATCAGGGGCCGGTACCGGCTTATAGGGCACGCCAAACATCTTGCACTGCATTTCCAGGTTATCCCAAAGAAATTGATCTTCTTTATGCAGATGTAAACTAGCGCCAGTCACTTTCTTTATTTCACCCGAAGCAAGAAAGTGGTCCAAGTGCGCGTGGGTGTGAATGATACTCACCACCTTCAGACCGAGCGCCTCCAGGCGATCCAGAATCAACTGATGATCACCACCGGGGTCAATTACCAGTGCCTTTTTTGTCACCGGGTCGCCAACGATAGTGCAATTGCACTGCAGCGGACCTACCGGGAAAGTCTCGCGGATCAGCGCGGGTTGCGGGGCTGTCATGCAAACTCCTGTAGGGGCCAGGGCGAAAAGGCCAAAGCCTTATATCGAATAGCAATCAGTATACCCAGCAGCGCCTGTTTTTTCTTTCGCAGGATGCAAAAGCCGCGGCTACCATCAGCGCGCTAAAACAGCAACAGTCAGAGCCTGCTCGGATCGTAGAGACACCCTGCAGGAATAAAAAAAGGCGCGCGGAATCGCTTCCACACACCTTTTTTTACGGGCGAAGCCAGCGAGCGTGCCGCAAGCTGGCTCGATAGCACCCTAGTTAGCGAACACCTGCCTGACGCAGCGCGGTTGGCGTGAAGTCATTGCTTGACGCCTTGTAGCTGTAGTCATAATTGCTGCGCTCTTCGTTGTTCATGCCCATTGCCAGATAACGCCCGGCCATGAGGTCATACAGGGTCTCCATAGCATAGCTAGGCACCTTGTCCGGGAAGCGCTGCAGGGTCTCAGCCTCGGCCACACGCCACAGCTCACCGCGCGCGTCGTAATGATCGATGTGAGCCGCCTGCCAGGAATCCTCGTCGAGGAAGACATGACGCTTGGCATAAATATGCCGCTCGCCCGGCTTGACGGTTGCTTCAACATCCCAGACACGGTGCAGCTCATAGCGCACCAGATCCTGATTGATGTGACCTGCTTTAAAGATCTGATCGTACTTGACGTCGGGCGAGGCCAGCTCGAAGTTATTATAAGAAACAAACATCTCGCGCTTGCCGTTAAGTTTCCAGTCATAACGATCGGGCGCACCGTTGTACATATCCAGATTGTCAGAGGTACGCATACCATCAGCTGCGGTACCTGGACCATCATAGGAAACCTGAGGTGCGCGGCGCACGCGGCGCTGGCCGGCGTTGTAGATCCACGCCATGCGAGGGTTGGCGACCTGGTTGATGGTTTCGTGTACCAACAGCACATTACCGGCCAGACGGCTCGGATCCGTCACCTGCTGCTTGAAGTAATACAGCATTTCAGTGCTGTCGCCAGCGCTATAATCGCTCAGCGCACTAGGCAACACGTACTCTTCTACAAAGCGCACAATGTTGTAATTACCATTTACCTGAGGCGTGGCCTGCGTAACGGTGCGCTGGAGTGAAGCACCACGGTAGCGCGTAATCTGGTTCCAGATAACTTCAAGGCCGTCATTGGGGATTGGGAAAGCATAAGCCATCTGATAGTTGGTCAAGCCATTGCCGCCGGCAACCAGCTCGGTATTGGCTGCGTTGTGCTTGGCCGCATCATTCACTGCTTGCGGCAGGGCGGCGCTGCGGCGACTTTCAAACACGCGCATCTTGAAGGTTTCAGGATAACGCTTGAACATGGCGATCTGACCGGGAGCCAGGTTATCGGCATACTCTTCGTAGTTGGCCGCAGTGATAACGAACAACGGCTGATCGTCAGCATAAGGGTTGGCAAAAAAGCCGTTTGCATCAACCGCAGCAGCATCAGTTGCCAAACCACCGGTCCAGGCGGGGATGGTGCCCGCCGCGTTGCCGGCCGCTTCAGCGCCGACAGGAGTGAGAGAATTGCCCAGTTCGGCAACTTGCTGGGCATCGGCAGCAGCAAAGCTAATTTGAGCAGCCAGCGCAGAGGCCAGGAAAGTAGAAGCAAGGATAATGGGTTTCATCGATTCGCCCTGTTTTGCTTGTTTATTTACGGCTCAGCGCTGCTGACACAGTGCACAGCAGAAGGCCGGACGGGTGACGACAAGGAAGCACTGCCATTACGCCCGCCACTGAAGCGGACGCACGAAAACGCCCGTGTTGTACCGACATAGTAGACGGTGACATCACAGCGTTCAGGATTATTAGGCTTTTTATATTCCTTGAGGAGATGGGCACTTTATAGGCTGGCGTGCAGGCAATCAAGCCCAAGTGTCCCACACCAGAGCAGTTGGCACTTCACCATACAGCGCTGAAGCGCTTTATTTACGCGATCTGCAAGACAACTTGATACCGTATTACATCCACAAAAATGAGACAGTAAGCAACTATTGATCAGCGTCTTGCTACGCACAAAAAAACCGCCAATCGATTGCTCGGCTGGCGGCTTGCGGTCACGCAGGGCGCGATTTACAAGGATGAAATACAGTCGTCGCCCGACTCAATCCATTGTGCAATTTCGGTACGAATCCGCTTTTTATCAAGCTTGCCGACACTGGTCTTGGGAATGTCACTGACAACCGCAATCTGTGTGGGGATCGCCCACTTATTAATGCGACCGTCGTCGACAAATGGCTGTAAGTGCTCACACAACGAGGCCGCCGTCACTTGCTGCCCTGGCGCAGCAACCACCAGTGCGAAGGGTCGCTCGTCCCAGCGCGGATCAGGAATACCGACCACAGCTACGTCACTGACTGACGCGCTGCGACTGATCAGATCTTCCAGCTCCAGCGAAGACAACCATTCGCCACCAGTCTTGATAACATCCTTGATGCGGTCGCGAATGTCGATAAAGCCCATCGGGTCGATGGTGGCCACATCACCGGTATGCATCCAGCCGCCAGCCCAGAGCTCCTTGCTTTTCTCAGGCTCACGGAAATAGGCTTGGGTCAGCCAAGGCGCGCGCAAAACCAATTCGCCCTGCGTCTTACCATCATTGGGTAAAAAGGAGCCATCTGGCGCCATGATTTTCGCTTCCACCAAAGGCCCAGGGACCCCGGCCTTGATCAAGTGCGAAATGCGATCATCTTCGCTACCGGCTTCCAGCTCAAGGTTGACGTAACCCGCCGAGATCAAAGGACAGGTTTCCGACATACCGTAGGCTGCGCCCAGATGCATACCCTTGGATTTGGCTAAATCAAACAGCGAACGATTCAGGGCGCTGCCACCGATAATCACACGCATACCACCAAAGTCATGGTCCTTGGCTCCCTCGGCCTTGAGCACCATCTGCAGAATGGTCGGTACGCAATGCGAGAAGGTCACGCCGTGATCCTTGATCAACTTGACCAACATCTCAGGCTCATAGCGGCCTGGATAGACCTGCTTAACCCCCATCAAGGTGGCGGTGTAGGGAATACCCCACGCGTGGACGTGGAACATCGGCGTGATTGGCATATAGACATCACGGTTACCCAGCTGACGCACGCTATCCAACCCGGACAGTGACGCTACCTGAGACAGCGTGTGCAACACCAACTGACGATGAGTGAAGTAGACGCCCTTCGGGTTACCCGTAGTCCCCGTGGTGTAGAAGGTAGTAGCAACCGAGTTCTCATCGAAATCGGCAAATTCGTAGGTAGGCTCGGCGGCGGCCAACAATTGTTCATACTCACCCGCCAGACCGGGTAGATCAGCTACTTTGCTTTCTTCGTCAGTCAGCAAAATGGTGGTGGTAACCGTCGTCAGGTCATTCTCGATGGCCTTGTATATGGGTACAAATTCACTGTTAACCAGTACCACAACGTCTTCAGCGTGGTTCATGGTGTAGAGAATCTGATCCGGCGACAGGCGTACGTTAATGGTATGCATAACCGCGCCAAGCATGGGCACAGCAAACATGCACTCCAGATAGCGATGGCTATCCCAGTCCATCATGGCGACCGTATCGCCAGCCTTGACGCCAGCCTTGGTCAACGCATTGGCCAGGCGGCAGACGCGCTCATTAAAGGTAACGTAATCGTACCGGCTGATATCGCGGTAGATAATTTCCTGGGTACGCTCGTAACGCTGACCGGAAAGTAGCAAATTCTTGATCAGCAGGGGCGTGGAGCGTGCCTCGTCTGTGGGCTTGAGGATACGAGTATTGAGCATGAAATGACCTAGTGTTGTTGGGATTGTCAGGGCATGGGAGCTTTGCTAGAGCTCACGCGACCACTCGAAAGCAGTCTAGAGAATAGCGCAGGTAGCTTAAACGCTAAATATGATACGGATTTTATCTGAGCTCATTAAGGGTATTATTGTAAGTAAAAGTCGCCTTGTGACTAATATTCAAACCGTAGTCAGAAAATATAATACCGGAGCAATAAACATGTCCGACAACAGCATTGTCATCGTCAGCGGAGCACGCACGCCCATGGGCGGCTTTCAGGGCAGTCTTTCCAGCATCAGCGCAGTCGAGCTTGGCGCACTGAGCATTCGTGAAGCCGTTAGCCGTGCAGGCATTGAAGCCGACGCCATAGAAGAAGTCATCATGGGCTGTGTCTTGCCTGCTGGCTTGAAACAGGGCCCTGCCCGCCAGGCCAGCCTCAACGCCGGGCTCCCCGCCGCAACTGGCTGCACCACCATCAACAAACTCTGTGGTTCTGGTATGAAAGCCGTGATGCTCGCGCATGATTTGATCAAGGCGGGCAGCAACAGCATCATGGTCGCTGGCGGCATGGAAAGCATGTCCAATGCACCTTATTTGCTGGAGAAGGCCCGAACTGGTCTGCGCATGGGCCATGGCGAGATCAAGGACCACATGTTTCTCGATGGCCTGGAAGATGCGCGCAGCGGCCGCTTGATGGGCTCCTTTGCACAGGGTACCGCCGACCAGAACGACATCACCCGTGCCGACATGGACGCCTACGCCATTGAGTCGTTAAAGCGCGCCCAGGCAGCAATCGAGAGCGGCGCGCTGGACAAGGAAATCGTCCCGGTCACGGTAAAAACCCGCAAGGGTGAAGTAGTGGTCAAACACGATGAGCAGCCACACAACGCCAACCTGGACAAAATCCCCAGCTTGAAGCCAGCGTTCAAGTCAGACGGCTCCATTACCGCCGCCAACGCCAGCTCAATCTCCGACGGTGCCAGTGCACTGGTGCTGATGAGTGCAGCCGAAGCTGAACGCAGAAGCCTGAAGCCACTCGCCCGTATCGTCGGCCATGCGACCCAGAGTCAGGACCCTAGCGAATTCACCCTTGCGCCCGTTGGCGCCATGAGCAATCTGTTTGCCAAGACGGGCTGGAGCGTTGCAGACGTCGATCTGTTTGAAATCAACGAAGCCTTTGCCATGGTGACCATGCTGGCCATGCGTGAGCACAATCTGGATCACGCCAAGGTCAACATCTACGGCGGCGCCTGCGCGCAGGGGCACCCGGTTGGCTCTACCGGCTCACGCATCATCATCACGCTGATCAACGCACTACAGAACACTGGCGGTAAACGCGGTGTGGCCTCGCTGTGCATTGGTGGTGGTGAAGCAACGGCTATCGCTATCGAACTGATCTAAGCCTTCCAGAGGTGGCGCTGTCTTGGCGCCACCTCTTCTTTACGCGCTCGCATTTACGCCCTCTCCTATCCGGCCCATCCCTGCATCAATCAGCAACGCACCAAGCTGGAGCGACGCACCAAATAGGCGCATGCATCTGCCCGGGTGATGCGCTGCGATTCGCGCCAACCTACTGTCAGCCCTGCCAGAAAAGCCTACAAACCGTTGTTTTAACGTCACTTTTTTTGACAATGTCACACATTGTCAAGTTTTGGCACGGTCCCTGCTCTGCTCTTGAAGCCTACAAGGCAATCAACCGCGACGGACAGGACACCGATGACTCGCTTAATACAGGGGCACCACCAGAGCACCAAGAGCCACTACCGCTTCGCGGTCATGGCAGCCCGCCGTACCCGTCTTCCAATTACTCCGCGACGCCCATCCGGCAACGGCCAGCGCCTCGCGCCAAACCTGCCTGCGGACGCCTTGTTTACTCCTTGCAGCGGCAAAGGCCCTGGTGGCCTCGGCGCAATGCTGTCTTTACCCCAACTGGACACAATCACAACAATGGAGATATACCCATGAAACTGAAGAATCTGGTCAAAAAGGCTGGCGCACTTGGCGTCGCTTGCAGTATGGCGCTCGGCGCGCTGAGCGTGCAGGCAGAAGAAACTATCAAGGTCGGCGTACTGCATTCGCTGTCCGGCACCATGGCGATTTCAGAAACCACACTGAAAGACACCATGTTGATGCTGATTGAAGAGCAGAACAAAAAGGGCGGCCTGCTCGGCAAGAAGCTGGAACCGGTAGTCGTTGACCCGGCGTCCAACTGGCCGCTGTTTGCCGAGCGCACCCGCGAATTGCTGGAACAGCATCATGTGGATGCCATCTTTGGCTGCTGGACCTCGGTTTCACGCAAGTCAGTGTTGCCGGTCATCGAAGAGCTGAACGGCATGCTGTTTTATCCCGTGCAGTACGAGGGTGAAGAATCATCACGTAACGTGTTTTACACCGGCGCCGCGCCAAACCAGCAAGCGATTCCGGCGGTTGATTACCTGAAAGACGAACTGGGTGTAGAGCGTTGGGTACTGGCCGGTACCGACTACGTTTACCCGCGCACCACCAACCGCATTCTGGAGGCCTACCTGAAGTCAGCCGGCGTGGCGGAAGATGACATCATGATCAACTACACGCCCTTCGGTCACTCCGACTGGCAGAACATTGTGGCCGAGATCAAACGCTTCGGCAGCACCGGTAAAAAGACCGCAGTGGTTTCAACCATCAACGGTGATGCCAACGTGCCGTTCTATCGCGAGCTGGGTAACCAGGGCGTATCCGCTGAAGATATTCCGGTGGTTGCCTTCTCTGTAGGTGAAGAAGAGTTGTCCGGTATCGATACCACTCCGCTGGTTGGCCATATGGCTGCCTGGAACTACTTCATGAGTGAAGACACGCCAGAAAACGAAGCCTTCATCAACACCTGGCACGAGTTCACCGGCGACGAGAAGCGCGTCACCAATGACCCGATGGAAGCGCACTACATTGGCTTCAACATGTGGGTAAAAGCAGTTGAGAAAGCCGGCACCACCGATACCGACAAGGTAATCGATGCCATGGTTGGCGTAGAAGTGCCCAACCTGACCGGCGGCACCAGCACCATGCTGCCTAACCATCACATCACCAAGCCGGTCCTGATTGGTGAAATCCAGGATGATGGCCAGTTTCTGACAGTTTCCAGCACCGATGAGCTGGTTCCCGGCGATGCCTGGTCCGACTATCTGGAAGGCAGCAAGGATCTGATCTCCGACTGGACAGCTCCGATCAGCTGCGGCAACTACAACACTAAAACCAAAACCTGCGTCGGCGCCCAAGCTGAAGAATAAGCAGGATCGAACCCGCTGGCGGCAATAGGCGCCAGCGGAGCGGGAGGTGTGTACAACCACACCTCCTTTGCTTGCCCCGGAATAACACCTTCAGGACCGCAGTTATGAACCCACTTTGCCGCATTACACCCCGGCATACCCTGCCCGCTGTGCTGCTCTGGCTGACCTGCCTGCTGCCTTTGCACGCCAACGCGCAAACAACCGATTCCGCGCCCGAAGAGACGCCGTCCACCGCAGCTGCGGAGGCGCAACAGCCCACCTTCGAGCAACTGGTACAACAACTGGCCGGCGGCAGCCTGCGTGACCGTGCTGCCACCGTTAACCAGCTTTCCAGCCAGAGCGATGAACGCCTGGCCGATGTTTTCAACGCTCTAGTGGCCGGTGACTTGCTGGCCAACAAGGACAAACCGCCGGTGATCGCGATCCGCGACGGTGAGCGTCTGACTGACGCCCTCAGCGGCGCCGACCTGACCGGCACGCAGCGGCTGCGCCGTATTCCGGTCAACAACAGCCTGCGCACCCAACTGCGCGGCCAGGTGGCGCAACTCAACCTCAACCACCCCAATACCGACAAGCGCTATGCTGCAGTAGAGCGCTTTATTCGCGATGGCGTAGACGACGAAACCGCCGCGTTACTGCGCGCCCATCAGCAAGTCGAAGATTCCGGCCGGGTGCAGGACGCGATCACTACCGCACTTGCGGTCTACCAGCTGCAATCGGATGACCGCGCCATCCGCCTCGCCGCCATCGATGAACTCAGCGGCTCGCTGGAGCAGGAAGCGCGTAACGCATTGCGCGGCATTGCCGAGAACGATGCCGACGCTGAGCTACGCAGTGCCGCTGCCGAGGCCATCGAGTCGATTCAGAGTCGCATCAGCTTCTACCGCTTTGTCGAGAACCTGTTCTTCGGCCTGAGCCTGGGCTCCGTTCTATTACTCGCCGCTATCGGCCTGGCCATCACCTTCGGCGTGATGGGCGTGATCAACATGGCGCACGGCGAACTCATCATGATTGGCGCCTACACCACCTGGGGCGTGCAGGTGCTCTTCCCGGATCTGATCGAGTGGAGCCTGCTGATTGCCGTACCCGCCGCCTTTCTGATTACCGCGCTGGTGGGCATCGCCATCGAACGCGGGGTGATTCGCTTCCTTTATGGTCGCCCGCTGGAAACCCTGCTCGCTACCTTTGGTTTGAGCCTGGTGTTGCAACAAGCCGTGCGGACCCTGTTCAGCCCACTCAACCGTTCGGTCAGTTCGCCGGAATGGATCAGCGGCACGCTGAGCATCAACCCGGTGCTGTCGATCACCTATACCCGTCTTTACATCCTGATCTTCGGGCTGATGGTGTTCTTTGCGCTGATGCTGGTCATGAAGCGCACAACGCTCGGCCTGAAGGTACGCGCCGTCTCACAGAACCGCGCCATGGCTCGTGCCGTCGGTGTGCGCTCCAGCTGGGTCGACGCCCTCACCTTTGGCCTTGGCTCGGGCGTGGCTGGCGTCGCCGGTGTCGCGCTCTCACAGCTGACCAACGTGGGACCCAATCTCGGCCAGGCCTACATCATCGATTCCTTCATGGTGGTGGTGTTTGGCGGCGTAGGTAACCTCTGGGGCACGCTGGTCAGCGCCATGAGCCTGGGACTGATCAACAACTTTCTTGAGCCCTATGCCGGCGCCATGTTGGCCAAGGTACTGGTGCTGATCATGTTGATCCTGTTCATCCAGAAAAAGCCCAAGGGACTCTTCCCGCAAAAAGGACGGGCGGCGGCTGACTGATCGCCCCGCCTTCCATAAGCAAATAAATTTAACGAGGGAAGTATGCTAACCCAACGACTGTTACTCAGTGATCGGGGCGGAATGCTGGTGCTGGGCCTGGTGGTCCTCATGGCGATTATCGTACCCATATGTAATCTGGCGGTGCCCGGTGATTCACCGCTCCATGTCTCCAACTTTACTGTCGGGCTGCTCGGCAAGTTTCTCTGCTTTGCCCTGCTCGCACTCTCGGTGGACCTGATCTGGGGCTATGCCGGCATCCTGTCGCTCGGCCATGGCGCCTTCTTCACCCTCGGCGGCTACGGCATGGGCATGTACCTGATGCGCCAGATCGGCGACCGTGGTGTCTATGGCCACCCCGAGCTGATGGACTTCATGGTGGTACTCAACTGGCAGGAACTACCCTGGTACTGGCAGGGCTTTGATATGTTCTGGTTTGCCATGCTGATGGTGCTGCTGGTGCCCGGCCTGCTGGCCCTCGCCTTCGGCTGGCTGGCGTTTCGCTCGCGGGTAACCGGGGTGTACTTTGCCATCATCACCCAGGCCCTGACCTATGCGCTGATGCTGGCCTTTTTCCGCAATGAGATGGGCTTTGGCGGCAACAATGGCCTGAACGACTTCAAGGAAATACTGGGCTTTGATCTCGCCGCGCAAGCTACCCGCGTGGGTCTCTTTATCGCCTCAGCCATTGCCTTGGTGCTCGGTTATCTGGCCTGCCGCTATATCGTCACCTCCCGTGCCGGGCGCGTCATCGTCTCGATCCGCGACGCCGAGAGCCGCACACGTTTTTGCGGTTATCAGGTAGAAAGCTACAAGCTCTGGCTGTTCGTTTTCTCCGCCATGCTGGCTGCCGTGGCCGGTGCGCTTTATGTGCCGCAGGTCGGCATCATCAACCCTGGCGAATTTGCGCCACTCAACTCGATCGAAATGGTGGTCTGGGTCGCAACCGGTGGGCGCGGCACCCTGTTTGGCGCCATTGTCGGGGCGTTCAGCGTGAACTACGCCAAGACCTTCTTTACTACCTACTCGCCGGAAACCTGGCTGTTCATCCTCGGCGGCCTGTTCGTACTGGTTACTCTGCTGCTGCCCAAAGGCATTGTCGGCCTGTTTGATCGCTTCCGCCGCAAGGGAGAAAAATAATGAATCCACTAAACCGCCTGCGCGAAACCTGGCGCCCGGACCAGGTATTCGACCTGGTCCAGCCAACGCCGACGTTCGACAAGTCACTGGATACCAAACACGGCCCGATCCTCTACGTTGAGGATGTGAGTGTCAGCTTTGATGGGTTCAAGGCGCTGAACAACCTCAACCTGTACATCGACGATGGTGAGCTGCGCTGCATTATCGGCCCCAATGGCGCCGGTAAAACCACCATGATGGATGTGATTACTGGCAAGACCAAACCCGATAGCGGCAGTGTCTACTTTGGTCAGCGCATCAACCTGCTCAAGCTGTCGGAGCATGCGATAGCGCGCGGTGGTATCGGCCGCAAGTTTCAGAAACCGACCATCTTCGAGGCGCTCTCGGTGTTCGAGAATCTGGAGCTGGCCACTGCCTCCAACAAACACGTCTGGTACACCCTGAATCATCATCTCAGTGGCGAGCAGCGTGACCGCATCGATGAAGTGCTTACCCAGATCGGCCTTACCAACCACTACCAACAGGAAGCCGGCGCACTCTCCCACGGCCAGAAGCAGTGGCTGGAGATCGGCATGCTGCTGGTGCAGAACCCACGCGTGCTGTTGGTGGATGAACCGGTGGCAGGCATGACCGGTGAAGAGGTCGAGCACACGGCGCAGCTGCTTACCTCGCTAAAAGGCCGTCACTCGGTGATCGTGGTGGAACACGACATGGCGTTCGTACGCTCCATCGCCAACAAGGTCACGGTGCTGCACCAGGGCTCTGTGCTAGCCGAGGGCAGCATGGATCAAGTACAGAGCGATCCGCGTGTGGTCGAAGTTTATCTGGGGGAATAAGGCGTGCTGAATATTCAAGGCATCAACCAGTTTTACAACCAGAGCCACATTCTCTGGGATCTTGATCTGGAACTGAAAGAAGGTAGCTGCAGCTGTCTGCTGGGGCGCAACGGCGTGGGCAAAACGACGCTGCTCAAATGCATTACCGGCCTACTACCGGTGCGCGACGGACAGCTTAGCCTCAAGGGGCAGGACATCACCCGCATGAGCACCGAAAACCGCGCCCGCTCGGGCATCGGTTACGTGCCACAGGGGCGTGAGATTTTTCCGCTGCTGACCGTCGAGGAGAACCTGAAAATCTCGCTCGGCGCGCGCCCCGACAAGGCGCGACAGATACCACCGCACATCTACGAACTGTTCCCGGTACTCAAAGAAATGAAGCACCGCCGTGGCGGTGACCTGTCCGGTGGGCAACAGCAGCAGCTGGCGATTGGCCGCGCACTGGTGCTCGATCCCAAGCTGCTGATTCTGGATGAGCCGACTGAAGGCATTCAGCCGAATATCGTGCGCGACATTGGCGAGGTGATCCGCAAGCTCAACAGCGAGCTGGGACTGACCGTCCTGTTGGTCGAGCAAAAGCTGCCCTTCGCCCGTCGCGTAGCCGAGCACTTCTTTATCATGGAGCGTGGCCGGGTGGTCGCTAACGGCGAGATGGAGACGCTGGATGATGAGCTGATTCAGCGTTATCTCACCGTTTAACAGGCTGACGGCTCGGGCGCCTGAATCACGCCTGATCCGTCATTGTTACCGACAATCGATATCTGCATGATAAAGCCCTGCCGCTAATCAACTCACGTAAAACCCGATCAAAGACTCACTTGGTAGACTGAATACGGTTTATATCAAGCTATTCACCCGTCAGGCTGCCCTTGCCTTAATCAAACGACTGTTCGACACTGAGCTCCGATTTTTCATCCGCACACTGAAGGGAACACCCCATGAGCGATATTCGTTTTGACGACAAAGTTGTCATCGTAACCGGCGCTGGCGGCGGTATTGGCCGCGCGCACGCCCTGCTGTTCGCCAAGCATGGCGCCAAAGTCATCGTTAACGATCTGGGTGGCAGCACCCAGGGTGAAGGCTCCAACAGCGATGCAGCACTCAAGGTTGTTGAAGAAATCAAAGCCGCTGGCGGTACTGCGATTGCCAACCCTGACAACGTGATCGACGGCGAGAAAATCGTTCAGTGCGCCATGGACAACTTTGGCCGTGTTGACGTTGTCGTCAATAACGCCGGTATCCTGCGTGACAAGAGCTTCGTCAAGATGAGCGATGCCGACTGGGACCTGGTTTACAAGGTTCACGTTGAAGGCGCTTACAAAGTGACCCACGCTGCCTGGCCGCACATGAAGGACAGCAACTTCGGTCGCGTCATCTTCACCGCGTCCACCTCCGGTATCTACGGTAACTTTGGCCAGGCCAACTACGGCATGGCCAAGCTGGGCCTGTACGGCCTGACTCGCACCCTGGCCATCGAAGGCCGCAAGAACAACATCTTCGTCAACGCCATCGCCCCCACCGGCGGCACGCGCATGACTGAAGGCCTGTTCCCGGAAGGCGCTTTCGAAAAGCTCAAGCCTGAACTGGTCAGCCCACTGGTTGCCTTCCTCTGCTCCGAAGACTGCAAGGAAACCGGCAGCCTGTTCGAAGTCGGCGGCGGCTGGATGGGTAAAGTACGCTGGGAGCGTTCACTGGGCATCGGCTTCAACCCCGACGAAGGCTTCACCCCGGAAGACGTTGCCGCCAACTTCGAGCAACTGTGCAACTTCGAAGGCGCCGTGCATCCGAAGGACAACATCGAAGCACTGCGTGAGTTGATGGCCAACATCCAGAAGTTTGCCTAACGGCGCTTTAAGCTTTAAGCCGCAAACGCTAAGCTGAAGGTCGAAAGCTGGAAACAAGTCTGAAGAGCCCGTCTCCTTGCAAAAGGGGCGGGCTTTTTGTTTGGGTGGATACTGTTTGTGCTCGATCCTACAAACGAAAGCTATTAACCTGGTCGCCGCTGTTAACGACAAGGACGCCTGTATGTCAGACCACTTATTGCCAGGACTCTATGACGCACTAATCACAACCGACATACAGGAAAAACTCGTTGATTCTCCGCTATATCAGCAGACGGAGCCTCTTGCACCAGAGTGGAGCCACGAACGACTTGCAGAGTTACTCACTGAGCTGCTGTCACGTACTCTCGCGGAGACTAGAGTAACCGAGAACAATAAATCACTCGCTCAAGCTGAGCTGATCAATGAGCTAGTCCGCTTCTTGCAGCTACGTGCAATGCATTTGGGTCTGCCCGAAGTTGCGCTACCCCCTTCCTTGCTAAAGGCCGTATCACCCGTCGCGGCAATGCCTGATTTACCGAGTATTGGCTTGGCCCAGCCATGGCTGTTCACCGCAGGCAGGGACTCCCCGCCCCTACTACATGAGCTGCAGGCAGAGCTGGCTTGCTGCGATCAGGTAGACATCTTGGTCAGCTTTATAACCGTCTCCGGCGTTCGCAAGATCATCGACACCTTGAAGCGCATAACCAGCGCAGATGCCCAAGGTAGGTCACAAACCACACTTCGCGTTCTAACTACTACCTACACCGGCGCAACTGAGCAAAAAGCGCTCGACATGCTCGCACAGCTGCCCAATACGGAAGTACGCATATCGCTCGACGGCAGGCGCACTAGACTGCACGCCAAAGCGTGGATTTTTCAGCGAGAGACCGGGTTCGGTTCTGCCTATGTAGGTAGCGCCAATCTATCAGGCGCAGCCCTCATGGGTGGGCTGGAGTGGACAGTAAAGTTCACAGAAAAAGGCCAGAACAATCTATTTCACCGGGCCCAGGCACACTTTGAAACCCTCTGGGAAGACGGCGAATTTCAGCACTACAACCCTGATGACCCTCAACACCGTCAACTCCTGAAGGCCTCTCTCAAGCGAGAGGATAGTCACGGCTTCGGTCCAGCTGTAACCACCTTTCTGGAAGTCACACCTAAGCCTTTCCAACAGGAGATCCTTGAGCAGCTTGAAAGCGAGCGCGCTATGGGAAGATGGCGCAACCTGCTGGTGGCTGCAACCGGTACAGGTAAAACGGTCATGGCTGCATTCGACTACAGGGCAAACTGCAGATCAGTCGGAGGTCGGCCGCGCTTGCTTTTTGTCGCACACCGATCCGAGCTCTTACGGCAAGCCCGTCACGTGTATCGCCAAGTACTCAACGATGCTAATTTTGGCGAGCTCCTAGACGGCAACCATGAGCCTGACAACCACAGCCACTTGTTCGCCAGCATTACCACTGTCAACAATCGCGATTTGATAGCCACACTCGGCCCTGACTATTGGCACACTGTCGTTATTGATGAGTGCCACCACATAGCAGCGGCGAGCTTTCTAAAACTGATTTCAGCAATCCAACCAAAGATTCTGCTCGGCCTTACGGCTACTCCCGAGCGGGCAGACGGACAAAACATCCTCCACCACTTCAATAACCGTCCTGACGGCTCTCCCGCCGCAGAACTGCGCCTTTGGCGCGCGCTAGATTTGCAGTTGTTGTGCCCATTTGAATACTACGCTTGTGATGATGAGACCGACCTGAGTTCCGTACCGTGGCAACGCGCGGAAGAAACAGCTGCACTAGGCATGCTTATTAGCCACAACGTCCAACGCGCCAAATCCGTCGTTAAAGCGTGGAATGAGCTTGTCACCGACCCTCGCGATTGCCGCACCTTGGTATTCTGCGTAAACGTCGCGCATGCAGAGTTTATGAGTCAGTTATTCAACGAACTGGGCATCATTAGCAAAGTGATTACCGCCGGCACATCTCAGCAAGAACGTGCACAGATCCCCAAAGATTTGGAAGCTGGAAGCATTCACGCGATCGTGACCGTGGACATTTTCAACGAAGGTGTCGACCTGCCCTTTGTAGACACCTTGCTATTACTGCGGCCCACGCAAAGCGCCACGGTATTCCAGCAGCAGCTAGGGCGCGGCTTGCGTTTGCACGACCGAAAAAAGAGCTGCTTGGTGCTCGACTTTGTCGGCCAACATGCTGAGCACTATCGCTTTGACCTACTGTATAGCAGTATCACCGGACTAAACAAGCGCGAGCTTCTTGAAGGAGTCGAGAAGGGCTTTGCACGACTGCCTAGCGGCTGCCATATGCAACTGCAGAAGCAAGCCCGAGAGCAAATCCTGCGTAGCCTTCGCAACACACTCAATCAGAATTGGAAAAAGCTACAACGCGAACTAAGCGGCTACGCACAGCTAAATTCAGGCCGCCCCCCAAACCTGGCAGACTTTCTTAAAGACCAACATCTCGATATCAACGATATTTACCGCGATACAAGCAGCGGTAACACAGGTTGGACGAACTTGAAGCGCGCTGCAGGCTTACTCACAGAACCAGTAGACGATGAAGAAAACTATTTCAGCCGCCGCTTCTCCAGCCTTTTGCATGTCAACGACGTCCAACAACTTACGTTATTGCACAAAGTGGGCGAAAAACGAGGGCGGTATAGCCTTAACACCCCCCAAGAACACCTAAGAGCCCAGATGCTCGCGTATCAAATCGATGGGCAACACATGCAGACAGGTACAGGCGCCGAATTCCTAGACCGCCTGCAAAAGACCCCAACAGTATGCCAAGAGCTGGTAGAGCTAAGTGAGTACCTCCTCGCGCATGTAGATCGCCAAACTAAACCCCTCCGTCAAATGGAACACACACCGTTGCAGCTACACGGTGCTTACCAAATACGCGAGATCCTCACCGCAGTCGGCTTTCTGACTGGGGCCCAACGTGCCCCATTCCAAGCAGGGGTTCTAGCGCTAAAGGACATCAATACCGAGCTGCTTTTTGTAACCCTGGACAAGAGCAACGCGTTGCATGAAGGCGTGGCTTATCACGACTATGCAATTAGCAATGACCTATTTCACTGGCAATCACAGAACTCGGCTGGCCCAATGACCAAAACAGGTCAACGCTACCTGCAAAGCCCAGATAACGGTTGGCGTTTTCAGTTGTTCGTCAGAACCAACAAACAGTCGCCTTATATAGCGTGCGGCCCGGCCGTTTTGGAAAAGTCGCATGGCAATAAACCAATGAGCATTACCTGGCGGTTGCAAGAACCGTTGCCTGCGGCAATGTTTAAAGAATTCTCCGTGTTGGTTGGCTAATTTATCAAACCGCGCACCCGGCAGGTGCGCCTGCATTATCAAATCCGTCATCAAGCCTGACCGAGAAGCCTTCGCCGCCGCCACCTCCCCACAGCAGCAAGAATCACCCTCCCCGGCCACACCGACCGCCAGGTCATCGCGAAGGCGCCGTGGAGTGTTAGTGAGCGCTTGCCATTCGTGTCGACCTCAGGTTTCAGCAGCCCTTTGGCCAGCAGCAAATCTGACTCTTCACGCAGGAAGGCGGCGATCTCGGCAAAGCCTTGATCGGCCTGGTAGGCAACGGGTTGCTTGTCGCGCTTCAGGCGGTGCCGCAGTTGAGCATGGCGTGACAACAACTGCCCAACCTCGAGAACATCCGGAAACCGAAAGCTCTGTTTGATCGACAGTTCAGGGTAAGCTTCCGGACTGCTGCTGTTGGAGACGTTCAGCCAGCGGCCATCGGAGAATTTTTGCGAGAGTTCGCAGTAAGTGAAATCCGGCTGGTTGGTGGCAGTGGTACCAACAACCGTCCCAGCCAGTTTTAACTGCTCATGCCAAATAGACCCGAAAGTAAGTTGCGGTGTGCGTGTCGCTCAACGACGAGTTACCTACCACCACAAACCCAGCATCGCCCATCTGCTCATCCAAATAGGGGACAGCTTCTGTGCATTGCACAAAAAACTCGTCATCGGATAGTGGTTCAAACTGGACACTGGTTGGAATTTTTTGCGTGCGCCAAACGATAAAGGGGCCAACAGTATTCATAAACAATGGTCCGATCAGCACCAACCCGAGCAAACCCCACAAAGCAAACTCAAGCATACGACTCCCTATATGCAGTTGTGTCTATCCTGCGCGGACTCTAACAAACTCCAGAGCCGCCTGTTAGGCACAAGCCACACGACCTATCAAAACTGCGACCCATGCCTGCAACAAAAAACCCCGCGCCGTTACCGACGCGGGGTTTCTCTTGCAGCTTAAAGCTTGCCGCTACCTGCTACGTCAGACGTAAAACGCCTCCAACGGCGGAAAGCCATTGAACTCAATGGCGCTGTAGCTGGTGGTGTAAGCACCGGTTGAGAGCCAGTACATGCGGTCGCCGATAGCCAGGTTCAGCGGCAGGCCGTACTTGTAGTTTTCGTACATGATGTCGGCGCTGTCGCAGGTCGGGCCGGCGATCACGGCGTCTTCCAGTTCGCCCTGCTTTTCGGTCCAGATCGGGAACTTGATGGACTCGTCCATCGTTTCGATCAGGCCGGAGAACTTGCCCACGTCGGTATACACCCAGCGCTCAAGCGCGGTGTGCGACTTGCGCGAGACCAGCACCACTTCGCTGACCAGAATACCGGCGTTGGCGATCAGAGAGCGGCCAGGCTCAAGGATGATCTCGGGCAGTTCATCACCAAAATCTTCCTGCAGAAAACGGGTAATTTCTTCCGCGTAGGTCTTCAGGGTATTGGTCTTGGTGATGTAGTTGGCCGGGAAGCCACCGCCCATATTGATCATCTTCAGGGTGATATTGTCTTCTTCCTTCAGGCGCTCGAAGATCACTTTGACCTTGGCGATGGCAGCATCCCAGGCGCCGATATCGCGCTGCTGCGAGCCCACGTGGAAGGAGATACCGTAGGGCTCCAGGCCCAGTTCCTTGGCCAGCACCAGGAGATCCATAGCCATGTCAGTCTGGCAGCCAAATTTGCGCGATAGCGGCCAGTCAGCGGTGGTAGAACCTTCGGTCAAAATCCGTACGTAGATTTTGGAACCCGGTGCGGCCTTGGCAATGTTGCGCAGGTCGGCCTCAGAATCAGTGGCGTACAAACGCACGCCCTTCTCGTAGAAGGCGCGGATGTGGCGTGCTTTCTTGATGGTATTGCCAAAGCTGATCTGCTCGGGCTTGACGCCCAGCGCCATCACTTTTTCCAGCTCGTAGATGGAGGCGATGTCGAAGTTGGAACCCTTGTTCTTCAGCAGCTCAAGCACTTCGTTGGAGGGGTTGGCTTTGACGGCGTAATAGACCTTGCCGAACGGGAAGCCGCTGACCAGTTCGTCGTAGGCGCGGTCAATGGTTTTCAGGTCTACGACCAGAAAGGGGGTTTCGAGTTGCTCAGCACGCTCTTTGATGCGGCTGAAGGTCTCACGGTCGAAATAATCATCAAGCTTGATAGACATGGCGTCGGCTCCAAAGCGTAAGTTCTGGTTGCGGACCGCGTGGGGGCAGGAAGATCAGATGCAGGGCAGGCACGCGTACCAATGCCCCTGCGCAGTGCAGAAACCATACGGCACGCTTTCCGACGGAAGCGACTCTGAACGCTGTTAGCCAACACACAACCCGGGGGTGCGAACGTCTGATCAGTATCCCCACTTTGGTTCGCCTACTTCCCAAGGCGTGCGCCGAAAGCAATAAGCCCGCTATAACCCGCGGCCTTGCTGTCTCGTCGTCAGTACTTGAGCCGTATGGATCGTGCCAGCCTCAACGTTCGGAGCGAACCATAAAACCAAGTGACCTTAGGGTCAATAGTAGCTAATCAAATTGGCCTTACAGAATAGAAACAGGGAAAGCGCGACACAGGTTCAATAAAGGCATTGCCAATGAAAATGCGAACATCTATCATTTGCGCCTCTAATTTTATCTGGAGTCTCCCGTGAGCACTGAAGCCGCTACTACTGACGCCTCAGGCGCAGCCGTCACCAACGCCTCCACTCTTCCTGCAGGGCCGGACACTGCCGCCGCTGTTGCTGATCCCTCGCAGCTGCCTGCTGAACAGATAGTAAACGGGCTGCATGACAATGCCGTTGCGGCGACCACTGTCGCCGAGACGGTTAAGGGCTGGTTAGTCGTTGGCGGTCCCGTGGTGTGGATTCTGCTCGCCATGTCGATAGTCGCGCTGACCATCCTGCTGATCAAATTGTGGCAGTTCAACCTGCCCCGCCCCGAGGGCGCGCGCGCGGTGAACCGCAGTCTCTCGCTGTGGCACAAAGGCGAAACCGAGGCAGCAATCGAACAACTGAACACCCGCCAAACAGTGCCGGCGGTACTTCTGTTGGCGATGCGCGGAATGCGCAAGGGTGCCGATCAGACGCTGCTACGCGAAGAAGTCCAGCGAGTAGCCAGCTATCGGCTGAATCAACTCAAATTACTGCTGCGCCCGCTTGAGGTCATTGCCAATCTGGCGCCCCTATTGGGTTTGCTGGGCACGGTCTTGGGCATGATCGAGGCATTCCAGCAGATGGAGTCTGCCGGCAGTCGGGTCGACCCTTCTATTCTGTCTGGCGGCATCTGGCAAGCACTGCTGACCACCGCAGTTGGCTTGGCTGTAGCCATTCCTGTGGTAGCTATTCACAGCTGGTTGGAACGACGCGTTGAGCGCATCGCCGCTAGCTTGAACGATGCGGTTACCCAGGTATTCACGCACCAGCCCAAGCCACAGCAGAGCGGAAAGATCGCCAATGCTGCTTGAGGCCTTTCCTGGCAAGAAGCGCCGCGGCATCAGCCTGACACCGCTGATTGATGTGGTGTTTATTCTGCTGCTGTTTTTCATGCTGTCTTCGGATTTTATGCACTGGCGGCAAATAAGCCTGTCATCGGCCAATGAGACCGAGAGCAACCCCGACAGCGTCGAGTTGATCCGTATTGAAAGCGATTCGGGTGAGCTCAGCCACGACGGCAAGCGCTTTGCGTTGCAAGACCTTGCTGGCTTGACCGCGCTGGTCGCCGCCGAGCCGGATGCCGTGTACGCGGTTGAGGCAGTCGCCGGAGTAAAAACACAGACGCTGGTTTCCGTGCTGGACCAATTGCATAAAGCCGGTGCCGACAAAGTCTCCATGACCGGAGTGTTGCCATGAACTTCACTGGTCAGGAAGCGCCGCGCAAGGACAACAGCGACGACCAGCTGATTCCGCTGATCAATATCGTGTTTCTCATGCTCATCTTCTTTATGGTCGCCGGCCAGATCAGCGAGCAGGATGCGCAGTACATCGCGCCGCCCGAGTCGATCAGCGAAACCCCCATCGACCCCGACGCACCAAGGGTCTTGATCGACGCCGATGAGGTGCTCTGGCTGAACGATCAGGAAATCACCCTGGAAGCGCTCGAAGCGCCGCTGGTTGCCGCATTTGAGCAGGCCACCGACCCGGAAAGCTTCAGCATTGCCGTCAAGGCCGACGGTGACGTGCCGGTAGAGACGTTGCAGGCGGTGATGCGCAGCATCAAGGCAGCCGGTTTCCGGCGCATTACATTGCTCACCCAGCCCAGCGGGGAGGCATCATGATCCGCCCCCATCACTGGCTGATTGCGCTGTTGATCGCGGCCGGCGCGCACCTGATTACGTTTGCCGTACTGGCTTATACCCAACCCGTGGGCGATGCGGCAGAGGCTGGCTTGCACGGGATCGAGATCGACTTGGGTATGCTCGGTGACCTGGGTGAAGCCCAGGAAACCGAACAGCCCAAAGAGGTCGCACCACCCAAACCGCAGGTCACCCCACCGACGCCACCTCCGCCGCCGCCCGCACCGCCGCGCCAACAGGCCGTAGCCCAGGTGAAAACACCGCCAAAGCCCAAACCGGAACCCGAGCCGGTGCGTGAACCCGTGCAGGAAGAAATCAAACAGGAAGTTAGCGCAGCCGCGGCCGTCGAGACCGGGCAGAGCCAGACCGACACCAGCCAGCTCAAGCAGACCACCGGCTCCGGCAACGCCAGCACCGCCGGCGGCACCAGCAGCGCGACCAAATCCTACTATTCAATGCTGGCGTCCAAGCTCGCGCGCTATAAGCGCTATCCGTCGGCCGCGCGCCGGCGCAACGAGCAAGGCACGCCGGTACTGTTTTTTGTCGTCGCCCGCGACGGCTCGGTCACGCAGGCGAGCATTCGCACCAGCTCGGGTTTTCAGCGTCTCGATGACGCGGTGCTCGATATGCTCAAGCGCGCCACGCCGCTACCTGCCTTCACCGACGAGATGACCGAACAGCAACTGACCATCACCATTCCGGTGGAGTTCAAGCTGACCGACCGCCGCTAGGGCCGTCACTGATAACAACAAGCCTGATAAACAGAAACCGTAAATCGCGGCCCGCCCGCAGGCAAGCCCGACCCCTGACAGCTCCATTAGAGAGCCCGCAGCGGCTACCGTCCGGGCAAGCCAGGACCAACCAGCAAGGAAAGAGAGCATGTCACAGAACACACGTATTGCAGCCGCTGGCACCGCCAGCACTGACTTGACCCTTCGCAAGAGCAACGGCCACCGCGTTATGGCCACCTCACTGGCATTGGCGATTTCCGGCGCCATGGCCGGCCACCTTCAGGCCGCCGATGAAGAGGTGAGCCTGGATACTCTGGTGATCGAAGACTCAGGCATTCAGGCCGAAGCCAACCCCTACGCCGAAGAGGCTGCGCCCTATAAGGCCCGCGTGTTGTCTGACAGCCGCCACACCCGCGAGATTGCCGATACGCCGCAGACCATGACGGTGATCACCAAGAGCGCCATCGAAGACTCCGGCAAGACCGAGCTGAAAGACATTCTGGCCGCGCAGCCCGGCATCACCCTGGGCACTGGCGAAGGTGGCAACTCCTTTGGCGACCGCTACATCATTCGTGGTTATGAGGCGCGCAGCGACATCTACACCGACGGCCTGCGTGACCCGGGCCTGATCACCCGTGAAACCTTCGCACTGGAACAGATCGAAATCGCCAAGGGCCCCAGCTCCACCTTTGCTGGCCGCGGCTCCACCGGCGGCGCCGTCAATAGCGTGACCAAGAAAGCCAACATTTGGGACGACTTCACCACAGTCGAAGGCGGCCTGGGTACCGATGCTTTCCAGCGCTATACCCTCGACACCAACAAGGTGCTTTCTGACGAGGTGGCCATTCGCTTCAACGGCCTGTACACCGAAGCCGAAGTGCCCGACCGCGCCCCTGCGGAAAAGCGCCGTGAAGGCGCCCTGCTGTCCGGCGTGTATCAACCGCTGGACGAGTTCAAGGTGCTGGCTGACTATTACTACGCCCGCAGTGACGACCGTACCGACCCCGGCACCTTCATGAACAACGGCAAGCCCGATGACGACGCCAAGTACGTTGGCCAAAGCGGTCTGGATTTCCAGGAAACCGGCGCCGACATTTTCACCCTGGGCTTCGAGTGGGAGCTGGGTGACGGCGTCAAGCTGGAAAACAAGAGCCGGGTCGGCTCAACCGAGAACAGCTATATCGTGACGGCCTACAGCTCGCGTAGCGGTGGAACGCGCAGCTTTGGTGGCTGGCAGGAAAACGACTACATCGGTAACCAGACCAACCTGACTATCGACAAGATGTGGGGCGACGTACGCCACACCGTAATCGTCGGTGGCGAGTACGCTAACGAGCAAACCGATGCCGGCGGCTATTCCGCTACGCCCAGCAGTGTTGTGGTCGACCCCTACAACCCCGACAACAACGCCTGGAGCGGCACCAAAACTCGCAGTGACAAGCTCAGTGCACTGGAGCTGGAAACCATCTCGGCCTACGTGATGGACACGGTAACCCTCAATGAAGACTGGGAAGTCTTCGGTGGCGTGCGCTACGACCGGTTCGACTACGCACTGGACACCGAAGAGCGCACCGGCCGTGGCGGCGTGATTATTCCTGCGGCAACCTACGAATATGACGATGGCTTCTGGAACGGCCACCTGGGTGTGGTCTACTCGCCTTGGGAGCACGGTAATGTCTACGTCAGCTGGAGCACGTCTTCCAACATCAACGGTGGCGAAGCCGACGCCGGCACCAACTGCGGTTATGGTGGCATCTGTGTCGACGACGCAGGCAATTACGCGTCCGCTGATCCAGAACAGTCGACCAACTGGGAACTGGGTACCAAATGGAACCTGCTGGATCATCGTCTGCTGCTGACTGCAGCCGTGTTCCAGACCACCAAGGATGACGTCATTGAGGGCGGTAACGACTCTTATCAGACCGGCGGCAGCCTGAACACCGGCAAGAACCGCGTCCACGGCGTCGAACTGGGCCTATCCGGTAACATCACCGACAACCTGAGCGGCCAGATCGGGGCGGCGGTAATGAATTCGGATACCCTCAAGTCCTTTGACGAAGAAAACGAGGGCCGCTCCAAAGCCAACTTCGCAGAGAAAAGTGCCAACGCCCAATTGCGTTATCAGTTGACGCCCGCTTTCGCGTTTGGTGGCACCATGACCTACTCCAGCGAAATGCTCGGCGGCCAACCGGATGAGGGCGCCAGCGGCAGCATCAAACTGGACGGTTACACCGTGTACGATCTGTTTGCCAGCTACCAGGTCAACGAGCAGCTCGACCTGCGCGCCAACCTGCAGAACGTCTTTGATAAAGACTATTACACTGCCGTTTATCGCGGCGGCAGCATTGTCTACAAGGGCGAAGCCCGGAATGCTCAGCTGACGGCACGTTACAAGTTCTAGCGCCTAAAGTAGAGTTAACAACAGCGGTGGGGGCAACTCCGCCGCTGTTTTGTTTCAGGGAGAGGAAGACATGATCATCGTTATTCCGGCGGTCTTCTCCGCCAGCGAGGTCAGCAAGATCCGCAGTCATCTGGACGCAGCCGAGTGGCAGGATGGCAGCACTACCGCTGGCAGCCAGGCGCAGCAGGTGAAACACAATCAGCAGTTGGCACTGGACAACAAGATTGCCCAACAACTGGGCGATGTGATCATCAATACCCTGTCGCAACAGCCAACCTTTGTCTCTGCGGCACTGCCGCTCAGAATCTTTCCGCCGATGTTCAATCGTTACCGCACCGGCAACACCTACGGTTTGCACGTGGACAACGCCATTCGCTACGTACCCGGCAACCCCACCCCGATTCGCACCGACCTGTCGGCTACCCTGTTTCTGTGTGATCCGCAGGAGTACGAGGGCGGCGAACTGGTCATTGAAGACAACTTCGGCAGTCAGCGTATCAAGCTGAACGCCGGCGACCTGGTGCTTTATCCGTCCACCAGCCTGCATACCGTCACCCCTGTCAGCGATGGTGCACGTACCTGTGCCGTGTTCTGGCTGCAGAGCATGGTGCGCAGCAACCAGCAACGCGAAACCCTGTTCGAGCTGGATCAGAGCGTGCAATCGTTAACCGCCGAACTAGGCGCGGGCCATGACGACGTGGTGCGGCTATCCGGCGTCTATCACAACCTTATCCGCCAATGGGCCGATACCTGATGTCTGACAGCACCCAGCTCCGTAAGCCACTAAGTAGCATTCCAACCGACCTGGTCAGCGTGGCTGACTACGCGCGCTATGCACCGTCCTTTATCCCGCACGCAATCATGGAATACGTTGCCGGTGGCGGCGCCGATGAAATCAGCCTGCGCCGCAATCGCACGGCACTGGATGCGCTGCACATTCTGCCGCGCGCGCTGGTCGACTGTACCGCTGGCGGTACACAAACCCAAGTACTGGGCGAAACATTGCGCCACCCGTTATTACTCGCGCCCGTTGCCTTTCAGACGCTGGTGCATCCAGAGGGCGAGTTGGCCACAGCCGATGCCGCCAGCGTGCTTGAAACCGGCATGGTTGCCAGTACCCTGTCGAGTTACAGCCTTGAACAGATCGCCACGCGTTGCAGCGCGCCCAAATGGTTTCAGCTCTATATGCAGCAAAGCCGCGACTTCACCCTGAGCCTGGTGCGCCGGGCCGAGGCGGCAGGTTATACGCAACTGATGGTCACCGTGGATGCGCCCCTACATGGCATTCGCAATCGCGCGCAAAGGGCCGGTTATGTGCTACCGCCTGGCGTTGAAGCGGTCAATCTTAAGGATCGCCCGCCACTACCCAGCGCCAGTTTCGATCCCAGTCAGAGCATCGTATTTCAAGGGATGATGAGTGAAGTCCCACACTGGGACGACATCGCCTGGCTGCAGCAGCAAACCCGCCTGCCGATTACCCTGAAAGGGCTACTACATCCGGCCGATGTACAAAAAGCGCAGCAAATGGGCTTGGCTGGCGCGGTTATTTCCAACCACGGCGGCCGCACGCTGGACTGCGTACCCTCACCCATCGATCTGCTGCCATCCATTCGACAGGCAGTTGGGGCGGATTTTGCCCTGTTGATGGATGGCGGTATCGAGCGTGGCACCGATGTATTCAAAGCCATCGCGCTGGGCGCCAATGCTGTGTTGCTTGGGCGACCACAGCTCTACGCACTGGCGGTTGCTGGCAAGCTGGGCGTCGCGCATATGCTGCGCATCCTGCGCGAAGAACTGGAAGTCAGCATGGCGCTGGCGGGCACGCCAACCATCGCCGACATCACTCCCGCCTCCCTCTGGCGAGCCAGCCCGTAGCTGCCGGTTAGCCTGCCCGCACCCGACGGGCAGGCGCTCAGCAGCGCTGAGCACCAATTCAGTGCGCCACACAAAAGCGGGCGCCCCACTAACGAGCACTTACTCTGCTAATCCCGCCGACTACAGCCCTGTAGGGCCTGAATAAACGCATGGTCAGGTTTTTGGTCTGTATATTGCTTTGAGTAATGTGTTCGCACTCCGTTTTATTGCGCGACACCACAATTTGCAAATAGAGCGCTAGGGTTCCGGCTGAGCTGTTCAGTGACTGGTCCAAGAGCACTCGACCTTTCAGACAAAGGTTACACGGCGGGACAAAAGCCCGGGAGACTATTGGCGAAAACGCCAGGAGTGCTCCGCGTGTCACTGACTGAGAGGTTCAAGATGAAGAAGCTATCCGCGCTATCCCACCTGCTTTGCACCATCGCAACGTTAATGACCGGCGAGCGGCTTTAATTCGTCCCGCTGAACCCTTTGGGGCACTACCCCACCGCAAGGAAACACCATGAAGCGACTGATCAATCTGTCCCCCACGCCAGTCACCCGAGTCTTTATCGGATTGCTGCCGTTCGTGCTCCTGTTGCTGGTTTACATCGTGGCCTCCGACGCGCGCCTGGAGGCCAACCCCAACGACAAGCTGCTGCCAGCCTTCAGTCAAATGGGCGCGGCCATTGATCGCATGGCACTGGAGCCCAGTAAGCGCAGCGGCGATTACATCTTTTGGGTGGATACCGCCAGCAGCCTGAAACGGCTCGGCATGGGTGTTGCCATTGCCGCCAGTATCGGCCTGGCAATCGGCCTGCTAACGGGCGCGCTGCCCGTGATCAACGCCAGCATGAGCCCGCTACTGACGGTGGTTTCGCTTATCCCTCCGCTGGCGATCCTGCCGGTGCTGTTCATCATCTTCGGGCTGGGCGAGCTATCCAAGGTGATGTTGATCGTGCTCGGCATTACCCCCTTCATCGCCCGCGATCTGCTGCGGCGCACGCAGGAGATACCGAGTGAGCAACTGGTCAAGGCACAGACGCTGGGCGCCAACACCAGCCAGATCATGGTCAGAGTATTACTGCCACAGTTGATGCCCAAGCTGATCGATGCCGTTCGTCTGTCGCTGGGCGCTGGCTGGCTGTTTCTGATCGCCGCTGAAGCCATTGCCTCTACCGATGGTCTCGGCTATCGCATCTTTTTGGTCCGCCGCTATATGTCGATGGACGTCATCCTGCCCTATGTCGCCTGGATCACCCTGCTGGCCTTTCTCTTCGACTGGCTGCTGGCGACCCTGAGCCGCCGACTGTTCCCCTGGAACGTACAAGGAGGCAACTAATGATTGAAGTGAACAACCTGGGCAAGAGCTACGACGGCAACCCGGTGCTTGAGCGCTTGAACGTCAAGGTCAAGGAAGGCGAGTTCGTCACCTTGGTCGGCGCCTCCGGCTGCGGCAAGAGTACCTTTCTGAAAATGCTGTTGGGCACCGAATCACCGACCAGCGGCGAGTTGCTACTCGACGGCAAGCCTATCGCCGACGAGCCAGGCCCGGATCGCGGCATCGTATTTCAGCAGTATTCAGTATTCCCGCACATGACCGTTCTGGACAACGTCATGTCCGCCGTTGGCTTTGCCCAACGAGGCCTGACTGGTTACCTGTTCGGCGCCAAGCGCAAACAGGCGCGGCTGGACGCCGAGGCAATACTTGACGAGGTCGGCCTGGGGCATGCACTGAAAAAGTACCCGCACGAGCTATCAGGCGGCATGAAACAACGCTTGGCGATTGCCCAGGCGCTGCTCGGCAAACCGCGCATTCTGCTGCTCGACGAACCCTTTGGTGCCCTCGACCCCGGCATACGCGCCGATATGCACGAACTGGTGCTGCGCCTGTGGAAAGAACACAAACTGACCATCTTCATGGTGACCCACGACATCAAGGAAGGCTTTTACCTCGGCACCCGTCTCTGGGTATTCGACAAGGTGCGGCAGGACCCACACGCCCCGCAGGCGTTTGGCGCCACCATCACATACGACCTGCCGGTCGATAGCAGCGCGCGGCAACCGGCAGCTAAAACCACTGCAGAAGCCATAGCGCCGCTGCTGGCCCACAGTGCCAGCTGAGCGCTAAACAGCCACGGAGACAAGGGTAATGAGCATGACTCACTACAACACAGAAATTCCCGGCGCCAGCCACTGGTCCCTGCGCGTGCGCAAGGGAGTGCAGATGCGCCTGACCGATATCAACGGCGGCGCCAACGTTGGCATGCTGTTCTACAACCCGGAGAACCTGCTGGAGCGCTACAACGCACCGGATACGCTCAAGGGCCAGCACACCTTCAAGCTGAGCAAGGGCAACTGCCTGTACTCCGATATGGGGCGGGTGTTTGCCTCCATCGTTGAAGACAGCCTCGGCTGGCACGAAACCGTGTGCGGCAACAGCAATGCCGAGCAGGTCAAGGCGCGCTGGGGCCAACGTGATTATCAGCACGACCGCAACGACTGGCATCAGAATGGCTATGACGCCTTCCTGGTCGAGCTGGCCAAATACGGGCTGGGCCGTGCCGACATGGCCGCCAACCTCAACCTGTTCAGCAAGATCGCTACCGACGACGACGGCAACATGACGCTCGACGGACAGCACAGCAAACCGGGCAGCGAGGTCGTGTTGCGCTTCGAGATGGACACTCTGGTGCTGCTGCACACCTGCCCACACCCACTGAACAATGCCGCAAGCTATCCCTACACGCCGGTGCAGATTGATCTGACACCCGCCGACCCGGTGGACGATGACGACTACTGCCGCAACTTCCGCCCGGAAAACCAGCGCGGCTTCATGAACAACGCCCTGTATCACCTGGGCAAGTAAGCGAGGACACCATGATCAAGACCAGCTCACGCCAACCCGAGACGGCCTCGCAACGCAGCACCATCGGCGCCGGCGATTACTACATCGGTACCGTCAAGGCCGGACAGACCCTGCGCCTGCTCGACCTGGAAGGCAATCAGGCCGCCGACACCCTGTTCTTCAGCGCCGCCAACCCGGTCGAGCGTTACAGCGTGACCGACACCCTGCGCGAACAGGGCAATGTCTACCTCACCGCTGGTTCGGTGATCCGCTCCAATGAAAACAACCCCATGCTGGAGATCGTCGCCGACACCTGTGGCCGCCACGACACCCTGGGCGGCGCCTGCGCCAGCGAAAGCAACACTATCCGTTACGACCTGGAAAAACGCTGCATGCACTCCTGCCGCGACAGCTGGATGCTGGCAGTAGCCGAGCATCCCGAATACGGCATCAGCAAGCGCGACATTACCCACAACATCAACTTCTTCATGAACGTTCCGGTTACCAGCGACGGCGGTCTGACCTTTGAAGACGGTATTTCCGGCGCCGGCAAGTACGTTGAGCTGACCGCCCTGATGGATGTGGTCGTGCTGATTTCCAACTGCCCGCAGTTGAACAACCCGTGCAACGGTTACAACCCGACGCCGGTTGAGCTGCTGGTCTGGGATAACTGATTCGCCGCGAACACCAAGATTCACCTGCTTCAGTGGACGACCACTGTCGTACTTTATGTCTGGGACGGCCCGGCAAAGGCTAGAGTGATGTTCAATAAAGTATTGATTGCCAACCGTGGCGCCATCGCCACGCGCATTATTCGCACCCTGCGCCATATGGGCATTGGTTCGGTCGCGGTCTACGCCGAGTGCGACGCTGAAAGCCTGCACGTGCGGCTGGCCGATGAAGCCTTTTGCCTGGGTGACGGCGCCGCAGCCGATACCTACCTGAAGGTCGATAAGCTGCTGGCGATTGCGGCCGAGTCCGGCGCTCAGGCCATCCATCCCGGTTACGGCTTTCTCAGTGAAAATGCCGACTTCGTGCGCCGCTGCGAGGCGGCCGGCATTGCCTTTATTGGACCCACACCGGAACAGATGGTGGAGTTTGGCCTCAAGCACCGTGCCCGCGAGCTGGCCGAACAGGCCGGCGTGCCTCTGCTGCCGGGTACCGATCTGCTGCAAGACCTGAGTGCCGCGCAAGCAGCCGCCGAGCGTATTGGCTACCCGGTGATGCTGAAAAGCACCGCCGGTGGTGGTGGCATCGGTATGCAGCTGTGCCACAGTCTGGAAGAGCTGAACGGTGCGTTCGATAGCGTCAAGCGGCTTGGCGCCAGCAACTTCGCCGATGATGGCGTGTTCCTGGAAAAATTTATCGCTCGCGCCCGGCATATTGAAGTGCAGATGTTCGGTGACGGCGCAGGCAAGGCGTTGGCGCTGGGCGAGCGCGACTGCTCCAGCCAGCGCCGTAATCAGAAAGTGGTGGAGGAATGCCCTGCGCCCAACCTGACTGACGCGATTCGCGCCGAGCTGCATAGCACCGCCGAGAAGCTGCTCTGCAGCATCGGCTACCGCAACGCCGGAACCGTAGAATTCATCTACGACGCCGACAGCCACGAATTTTACTTTCTTGAAGTGAATACCCGCCTGCAGGTTGAGCACGGCGTGACCGAAGAGGTTTACGGTGTTGATCTGGTCGAGTGGATGATTCGCCTGGCCGCTGGCGATGCGCCGGATCTGGATGCCCAACGCGCCAACCTGCAAGCCCAAGGCCATGCCATCCAGGTGCGTCTGTATGCCGAAGATCCTTACCGCGACTTTCAGCCCTGCGCGGGTTTGCTGAGCGAGGTTGTCTTTCCGTCAGGTGACGGCATTCGCATCGACCATTGGGTCGAATCCGGGCTGGAAGTACCCGCTTACTTTGATCCCATGCTGGCCAAGGTGATTGTGCATGCTGAAACTCGCGAGCAGGCACTGAGCAAGCTGCAAAGCACGCTGGACGCCACCCGCCTGTATGGCAGCGAAACCAACCTCGATTATCTGCGTGCGCTGAGTCGCGACCCGGTGCTGGCTGCCGGTGAAGTGACCACACGCTACCTGAACAGCTTTCGCTACAGCCCGGCACGCATCGACGTGCTGGCCGGCGGCACCCAGACCACCATTCAGGATTTTCCCGGCCGCGCCGGTAGCTGGGATGTGGGCGTGCCGCCCTCCGGCCCGTTCGACAGCTACGCCTTCCGGCTCGGCAATCGTCTGCTGAACAACACCAAAGACGCTGCGGGCCTGGAAATCACCCTGCAAGGCCCGACCCTGCGGTTCGCCCAGGCGACCCAGATCGTGCTCAGCGGTGCGCCGCTGGACGCACGACTGGATGATCAGGCCGTTGCCCTGTGGCAGGTCATCGATGTTGCCGCTGGCCAAACCCTGACCCTGGGCCGCATCAAGGAATCCGGCACCCGCGCCTACCTGAGCGTGCTCGGTGGCGTGCAATGCCCGGACTACCTGGGTTCCAAGTCGACCTTTACCCTCGGTAAATTCGGCGGGCACAACGGCCGCGCCTTGCGTACCGGCGACGTCTTGCATCTGGACAGCAGTGCCAGCACTGTGGCGAGCGCCAGTGTGCCGGACGCCCTGCGCCCGAACCTCGACAACCAGTGGGAAGTACGCGTCATTTACGGACCGCACGGTGCGCCAGACTTTTTCACGGACGAGGATGTAGCGACCTTCTTCAATACCGATTGGGAAATTCACTACAACTCCAGCCGCACCGGCGTGCGCCTGATCGGCCCCAAACCCGACTGGGCGCGCAAAGACGGCGGCGAGGCGGGTTTGCACCCTTCCAACATTCACGACAATGCTTATGCCTTCGGCACCGTGGATTTCACCGGCGACATGCCGGTCATTCTGGGTCCGGATGGTCCTTCGCTGGGCGGCTTTGTCTGCCCCGCTACGGTGATCACCGCTGACCTATGGAAGCTGGGCCAACTGCGCGCCGGTGACACCGTGCGCTTCGTTCCAATCAGCATCGAGCAGGCGGTCGCACTGGAGGCGGCCCAAATCAGCGCTATCGATAATTTGCAGGCGCAACCGCTGGAGTGGCAGCCCGTCGCGCCCCAAACGCCTATTATCAAGCGCTTGCCCGCTGAGCAATTTGGCGACGAGATCGTCTATCGCGCCGCCGGCGATCATTTCCTGCTGGTCGAGTATGGCGAGCAGATGCTGGATATTCGCTTGCGCTTCCGTGCGCACGCGCTGATGCAGTGGCTGCAGCAAAACCCGCTACCCGGCATGCGCGAGCTGACGCCGGGGATACGCTCTTTGCAACTGCATTTTGACAGCCAGCAGTTGAGCCATACAGCGCTGCTGGAGCATCTACTCAAGGGCGAGCAGGCGCTGTCCGAGCGGCTAAACGAGCTGTCCGTGCCTTCGCGCATCGTGCATATTCCGCTGTCCTGGGATGATGAGGCTTGCCAGCAGGCCATTGAGAAATATACCCAATCGGTACGCAGCAACGCGCCCTGGTGCCCGAGCAACCTGGAGTTCATCCGCCGAATCAACGGGCTGGATAGCATCGACGACGTCAAGCAGGTGCTGTTCGACGCCTCCTACCTGGTCATGGGCCTGGGTGATGTGTACCTCGGCGCGCCGGTCGCCACGCCAACCGATCCACGGCACCGCCTGGTAACCACCAAGTACAATCCCGCGCGCACCTGGACAGCAGAGAACTCGGTCGGTATCGGCGGTTCCTACCTGTGTGTTTACGGCATGGAAGGCCCCGGCGGCTACCAATTCGTCGGCCGCACCTTGCAGATGTGGAACCGCTACCGCAAGACCTGCGAATTCAGCAAGCCCTGGCTGCTGCGCTTCTTCGATCAGATCCGGTTTTATGAAGTCAGCCACGACGAACTGCAGCAGATTCGCCGCGACTTCCCGCAGGGCAGGTATCCGCTGCGCATTGAAGAAAGCCACTTCAGCCTGGCCGAGCACGAGGCCTTCATTGCCGATAACGCCGACGAAATCGACACCTTCAAGCAACAGCGTAACGCCGCGTTTGCCGAGGAGCTGCGCCAATGGCACGCCAACGGCCAGTTCAACTTCGCAAGCGAGGAGCTGGAAGACGCCGCTGATGACATTAGTTGGCCCAAGGATAGCGTGGGCGTCGATAGCCCCGTATCCGGCAGCCTGTGGCAAGCAGCGGTCAAGGTCGGCGATCAGGTCAAGGCGGGCCAGGTGTTGTTGATTCTTGAATCCATGAAAATGGAAATCCCTTTACAGGCGCCGTGCGACGGCGTCGTCACCCACGTATTGCAGCAGGCCGGTGGCCGCGTACACGCCGGCCAGCCGCTGGTGGTATTGCAGGACGCTGCGCAGGAGAACCCAGCATGAAAATTGATATGAGCATCAGCGGCCTGAAGCAGGCCTACCTAGAAGGCAGCCTTACCCCGGCCAAACTGCTGGCCAGTATTCGTGAGCAAGCCGTCACTTTATCCGACCACAACATCTGGATTTACCTGCTGACCGAAACCGAGCATCAGCCTTATCTCGATGCGCTGGCAACCAAGGACCCGGCTACCACGCCGCTCTGGGGTGTACCCTTTGCCATCAAGGACAATATCGACCTGGCGGGTGTTGCTACCACCAACGGCTGCGACGCCTTTGCTTATACGCCTGCCGAGTCATCGCAGGTAGTGCAGCAGCTGATCGACGCAGGCGCCATCCCGATCGGCAAGACCAACCTGGACCAGTTTGCCACCGGTTTGAACGGCACGCGTTCACCGCACGGCCCCTGTCACAATGCCTTTGATTTTGACTACATCAGCGGCGGCTCCAGCGCCGGCTCCTCGGTTTCTGTCGCCAAGGGCCTGGCCACCTTCAGCCTGGGTACCGATACCGCCGGCTCAGGCCGAGTACCCGCGTGCTTTAATAACCTGGTAGGACTGAAACCCACACGTGGTCTACTGTCGGCCAGCGGGCTGGTACCGGCGTGCCGCAGCCTGGATTGCATCAGCATCTTTGCGCTGAACAGTGATGACGCCAACAGCGTTCTGGCCTGCGCCGAAGGTTTCGATAGCCGCGACGGTTATAGCCGCGCTAATCCGTTCAACAATCAGAACCGCCAATACGGTCGCCGTGGTGGTGCGCTAAAAATCGGTGTACTGACCGAGGAGCATTTACAGTTCTTTGGTGACCAGGCCTACGCCGCCACCTATGCCGCGACCCTGGAAAAGCTCGCCGCTACCGGTATCGAGCTGGTCACCATCGACTACACACCCTTCAACGAAGCCGCCCTGCTGCTGTACGAAGGCCCTTGGGTCACCGAACGTTACCTGGCTGCACAACCGCTGATCGATGACAACCCCGAGGCCATCTTCCCGGTAGTTCGCGAGATCATAGCGCCCGGTGGCAAGCCACCCGCTACCGCGCTGTTCAAGGCGCAGTACCGACTGGAGGAGTTGAAAAAGGCCTGTCATGATCAGCTCAAGGGGCTCGACTGCCTGCTGACGCCTACCGCTGGCCGCCTGTTTACCATCGCCGAAATGCTCGAAGAGCCGATTCTGCGCAACAGCCAGTTGGGCTACTACACCAATTACATGAACCTGGTCGACATGACCTCGGTCGCGGTACCCACGGCATTCACCGAAGCCGGCCTGCCCTTCGGCATCACCCTGGTCGGCCCGGCGTTCAGCGACCGTGCGCTGCTGTCCATCGCCAACCGCATACAGCAGACGCTACCCTTGCCCCAGGGTGCGCTGGATCTGCCACAACCGGCCCTTAGCGGCCAGGCAGTCGGCAACCCCGACAGCATCGACGTACTGGTCTGTGGTGCGCACCTTGAAGGGCTGCCGCTGAACTGGCAACTGATCGAGCGCGGTGCAGTACTCAAACAACACACCCAAACATCGGCGCACTATCTGATGTACGCGCTGGCCGGTGGTCCACCGTTCCGCCCCGGATTGATTCGCGATGAAGCAGCAGGCGTGGCCATTGAGGTGGAAATATGGTCTATGCCGAAGAGCGAGTTCGGCAGCTTTGTCGCTGGCATTCCGGCACCGCTGGGCATTGGCAAGGTGCAGATTGCCGACGGTAGCTGGGTCTGCGGCTTTATCTGTGAACCCTACGGACTCGAAGGCAGCAGCGATATTTCTGCCCTGGGTGGCTGGCGCGCTTATATGGCACAACGCTGAACAAGGGATAAAAAGGGGAAACGAGACTTTTACCAACACAGCACATAAACTGATTTCAGACCAAGTAGTCGATCTGGGTGCAGTTTATGGAAAAGCGGAAGTTCCCTCGCCAGATATGTAACGTTGATGCCGTGCTCTCGGTGGCGGAAGGAGACAGTCACCACTGCACCATCGTCGAGTACAGTCAAGGCGGCCTGCAAGTTAGCTTTGATGCCGCCATCGCCGGCGGCATCATCAACAGTCTCAGGCGCGTGACGGCAGACCATAGTAATGCCAGCATCAGTTTCCGCCAGGCGCAACAATATCTGCGCTTACCCGTTGCTATTGTTCGCCTGACCCCACAAGGCGCTGGTCTGCACGTTCCCAACCCCGACCCCGCCGTCTACCGAGTGTTGCAGCATCTCTCGGTCGCGCAGGCGCAAGAGAACAAACAATCCACCAGACTGGCCAGCAGTCAGCCGGCACTCAGCGAGCGACACAAAAAGAGCCTAATGCAGTCCGCCTGTCGGGTGCTGCACGACTTTTTGCGGCAACAGTACGCAGGGTTTTGCCATCAACTCGAGCATGAACTCTTCGCCGCCGCAGACCAGCAACACGACACCAGTGCGCAGCAGCACTTTCTTATTGCCACCAGACAGTTTCGCAAGGACCGCCAGCGCATTTTTGCCAGCCTTAGCCAATGCATCATTGCTGACGCCATGGCACTCAGCAAAGGCATTTACCCGCTAGCGGGCATATCCGCGGCTGACCAAAGCAAGAGAGCTTCGCCACTGGAGCTGATCACCAAGGACGACTTTGAAGACTGGCTACTGGTGAGGGTTGCCATCTCCAAGGCTGAATTGAAACAACGTGACGCACTGATAGAGCTGCAGGTTCGTATCGATGCAGCCTTTGGCAAACGCGATGGTCAGCGCCCGCCCAACCCTTTTTCCCCGGCGGCGCTATGTAACGGTTTTTTTGAACAAATTCACCACCTGCAGTTGCCGCACGCCCAGTTACAGGTGGTTTATGCCGTATTGCAGAAAACCCTGCTCGGCGAACTCCAGGCTTTCTACCAGCAACTGAATCAAGTGTTTATTGATGCCGACATTCTGCCGGACATTGACATAGCTCAGTATCTGGCCGAACAGGCGCTGCTGAATCGCCCCGAGTCAGCAGCTGAGGCCGAAGAAAGCAGCAAGGCTACCGCGCCGCCCAGCAAATCACTGGCGGCAGAAGAAAACGTCACCGGCACGCTGGAGAAAGAGTCGGATACAGCGGCGTCTGCCGAGCCGCCTTCAGCCTACGGCACTGTTAGTCAGCTGATGGGCCTGCGCCGCCAAGCGACAGGTGAAACGGTCGCTGCCAGCGATAGCGATGGACACCACAGCCAAGCCACCGCACAACAACTTGGCCAATTGCAGGAAAGCCTGATTAGAGGTGATGTGCAGCTAGTGCAGACTGGCGCACTGAAAGAACTACTGCGGCAAGCCAAGGGCAGCGCTCAACCGCTATCCGAGCAGGAACAGGACGCCGCCGATACCATCGAAGGTTTATTCGACAGTATCCTGCAGAGCGACCGCATCAACGCCGATCTGCGTGATGAATTCCGCAAACTGCAGGTGCCGCTGCTGCGCGCCATTTTGCAGGACCCTGAGCTGTTTTCAGCCGAAGCTCATCCCGCCCGTCAGGCACTGAATTACATTGCCCTGCTGGCCGATAAAGGCAGCAGCAATCTAGCCGCGAATACCCCTGCTATTCGCGAGGCCATCGGCGGGATTCTGGCGGACAAAACCGACGGTAAAGGCTTCAGCCAAAGCATCGACAGACTGGATCAACTGGTCGGCCGCGAAAAACGCCTGATCGAACGTAACCTGCAGCGCATTCGTCAGGGCTGCGATGGGCAGCAACGGCTGCGCCATGCCAATAGGCAGATTCAATGCGAGCTGGAGCGCGTCCTGACTGCCCCCATACCGCAAACGGTTATCTCGCTTCTGGAAAATGGCTGGCGCGACCTGATGCGTCTGAGTTACCTGCGTGAAGGGATGTCCAGCCGCTCCTGGGAAATAACGCTGCAGGTCATTGAGCAACTGGCGGCCAACCGCGATAGCACCCGTTTAACCTCAATGGAAAAACCGCTCAACGAAGCGGACTTGCTGCTGCTGGTCGAAAGAGGGCTTTCCAAGATACCGGAAGGCCAGTTGAGCCACCGCGAACTGGTGGCGCAGGTCAGGCAGATGCTGGATACCGACCCCAACGACATCAGCATCGGCACCTATCAGGCCCCCCTGGGGGCAGAACCTAGCCTACAAGACCGCCTGGATGCCTTGCCCGATGGCGGGCTATCACTGCAACGCTGGATCAAACGCGCGCGTGGCCTGAAAGTATCCCAGTGGTTTGAACTGAGTCACGGCCAACTACAGGAAAAACTGGTGCAACTGGCCTGGACTGCCGATGACCACAGCCACTATGTATTTGCCAATCACCAGGGCACACAAAAACTCGAACTGCCGCTGGAGCGAGTGGCCACCCTGCTGCGCGACGGTAACCTGGTACTGCTCAGTGATGCGGCACTGCCCGCCGTTGAGCAAGGGTTCGATGCGCTGGTGCAGAAAGTCTACGACAAGCTGGCCTTCGACTCCTGTCACGATCCTCTTACCGGATTTCTAACCCGCAAAGAATTCTGCCGAACACTGGCACAAACTGTAGCTGGCGCTAACGAGGAGACCGAGCGGTTCAGCCTTATTTTTATCGACATAATGCAGTTCAAGGTGATCAACAACACCTGCGGCTACGAAGCCGGGGATCGCTTTCTCAGCACGCTTGCACAGCGCCTGCGCAGCTTTCTCAAGCAGGGTAGTCTGGTTGGTCGCATGGGGGCTGACCAGTTCGCCATATTACTGCAGGAAGATGCCGAAACCCTTGGCTACAGCAGCGCACGCGAACTCAAGGGCGTCGTCGAAGAAAAGCGTTTTGAGTACGAAGAGCATAGTTTTGTTATCAAGACCGCGCTGGCACTGGTCGGCTTGAACCGCAGCAACCACAAGGTCATGGAGTTATTACGTGCAGTCGAGTCGGCGACCAGCCTGTCCAAGAAAACCGGTTATAAAGACGTGCAGGTAGTGCGGCCGGGCGACCAGCGGCTGGAAGCTCTGGACGAGGTAATGGCCTGGGTCACCCGCATCAATCGTGCACTGGACAACGATAACCTGAAGCTACGCTGCCAGAAGATCGCGCCGATCAACGGCAGCGCGCGCACCCTAGCGCACTACGAAGTACTGCTCACCGTGCTGGATGAACATGGTGAAGACTCGCCACCCGCCGAGTTCATCAAGTTTGCCGAGGAGTACAACCGCATGGCCGCGGTAGATCGCTGGGTGATCGAGCATGTATTGCAGTGGATGTACGACCACCTGGACGAACTGCACCTGTTTGGTGGCTTTTCGGTCAACCTGTCGGGCCACAGCATGAACGATGAAACCTTCCTGGATTTCATTTTTGACGCACTGGTGCGCTACCCGGTCCCGCGCAACAAGCTGGTATTCGAGATAACCGAAACCACAGCGGTCACCAACCTCGACGACGCTGCTGATTTCATCAAGGAAATGCGCAGCATCGGTTGTCGCTTCTCGCTCGACGACTTTGGTGTAGGCCAATCGTCCTACTCTTACTTAAAGCGCCTGCCAGTGGACTTCATCAAGATCGACGGTGCATTTGTGCGCGATATCAATACCAACGATGTCGACTACGCTCTGGTCAAATCCATCACCGAGATGGGCCATTACCTGAAGAAAAAGGTTATCGCCGAGTATGTCAGCAGTGAAGCGATTCTCAACACCGTGACGCATATCGGCGTGGATTATGCGCAAGGCTACCAGTTTGGTATGCCAGTAATGCTTGATCAACTGGATCTGCGCAGCAATCCACGCTTCTGAGAAACCGCCTAAATAATCCGCCCAACGCTAAGGGTCCCTGACACATCCCCGAGTGCGCAGGTCACTGCCGGAATCAGCTATCGCCCGGTGGATTAGCAGCAACGGCACAGCAGGCGCAGATTATTACCCGGATCGTCGCGCATAAAGCCTTGTCGACTTGCGTCATACCGGAGACAGAATAGGCGCTTAAAAAGCTGAAGATGCCCGAGCTTCGGGGGGGGCTACAGCCGATGCATTTGTGTCCTGTCGATTGTGTATACCGCGCGGATCAGGGAAAATGACCACCACTTTTCGCTTAAAGCCGCCCGCCACGCCAATCAGGCTGCGCCGGCAGCAAAAAATCTGGAATACCTCTGCTGATGTCGAACGCTCCAATCGCACAGGAAGTCGGTAAACGCCGCACTTTCGCCATTATCTCTCACCCTGACGCTGGTAAGACCACCATCACCGAGCGCTTGCTGCTGATGGGGCAAGCGATCAGCGTAGCCGGCACCGTCAAGTCGCGGAAATCCGACCGCCATGCTACGTCCGACTGGATGGCAATGGAGAAGGAACGGGGTATCTCGGTGACCACCTCGGTGATGCAGTTCCCTTATCGTGACGGCATGATCAACCTGCTCGATACCCCCGGCCACGAAGACTTCTCGGAAGATACCTACCGCACCCTGACCGCCGTCGACTCGGCGCTCATGGTACTCGACGGCGGTAAAGGGGTTGAGCCACGCACCATCGCCCTGATGGACGTATGCCGTCTGCGCGATACGCCCATCGTCAGTTTCGTCAACAAGCTCGACCGCGATATACGCGACCCGATTGAGCTGCTGGATGAAATCGAAGACGTGCTCAACATCAAGGCCGCGCCCATCACCTGGCCGATCGGTTGCTACCGCGACTTCAAGGGTGTGTATCACCTCAAGCGCGACTGCATCATCGTTTATGAGGCAGGGCATGGCCACGAGCGCACGGAAACCAAAACCATCGACCGGCTCGACTCGGACGAAGCGCGCGCTCACCTGGGCGACCTCTACGACGACTTTGTCGAGCAGCTGGAACTGGTGCAGGGCGCCTGCCACGAGTTTGACGAGCAAGCGTTTCTCAAAGGCGAAATGACCCCCGTATTCTTCGGCACCGCACTGGGTAACTTTGGCGTCGACCAGGTACTCGATGCCATCGTCGACTGGGCTCCACGACCACAACCTCGCGATAGCCACGAGCGTACAGTTCAGCCGACTGAAGCCTCGTTCAGCGGTTTCGTGTTCAAGATTCAAGCGAATATGGATCCCAAACACCGCGACCGTATCGCGTTTCTGCGTATCTGTTCCGGCCGTTACGAAAAAGGCATGAAGCTGCATCACGTGCGCACCGGCAAGGATGTACGTATCGCCGACGCCCTGACCTTCTTCGCTGCCGAGCGCGAGCATCTGGAAGAGGCTTGGGCTGGCGACATCATCGGCTTGCACAACCACGGCACCATTCAGATTGGTGACACCTTCACCGAGGGCGAGAAGATCGGGTTCACCGGCATCCCGCACTTCGCACCTGAGCTGTTTCGCCGCGTGCGCCTGAAGGACCCGCTGAAATCCAAGCAGTTGCGTCAGGGCCTGCAGGAGCTGGCTGAGGAAGGCGCCACCCAGGTATTCTTCCCGGAGCGCAACAACGACATCATCCTTGGCGCCGTTGGTGTGCTTCAGTTCGATGTAGTTGCCTCACGGTTGCAACAGGAATACAAGGTCGAGTGTATTTATGAGCCGATCAATGTCTGGTCAGCGCGTTGGGTCGAGTCCAGTGATCGCAAGAAACTGGAAGAATTCAGCAACAAGGCCACCGACAACCTGGCGATTGACGGCGGCGGCCACCTGACCTATCTGGCCCCTACCCGCGTTAACCTCAGCCTGACCGAAGAACGCTGGCCCGACATCGCCTTCCGCGCAACCCGCGAGCATCACTGACGCGCTACGCTAAGCGCAGCTGCAAGCTGCAAGCTGCAAGCAATTAGAAGCCCGTTCCAGTGTTTTGGTTCGGGCTTTTCGCTTGAAGCTTGAAGCTTGAGGCTTGAGGCTTGAGGCTTGAGGCTTGAGGCTCGAAGTCTGCGGCTTGCGGCTTGCGGCTTGCCAGCGTAGCGTTAACCAATGCGCTACATAGATACCCATACCCACCTGGACTTCGCCGCCTTTGACCCCGACCGTGACGCGGTGCTGGATGATTGCTTGCAGCTGGGTGTCGAACGACTGGTAGTACTGGGGGTGGCCGTCAGCAACTGGCAAAAAGTATGGCAACTGACTCAGCAGCAGCCCATGTTGCACGCAGCCTTCGGCCTGCACCCGATGTTCTGTGCCGAGCATCAGCCGCAGCACCTGGATCAACTGCGCCAACAACTGCAGAACTGCAGCGGCCACCGCCAACTCTGTGCCGTAGGCGAGTTTGGTCTGGACTTCTACCTCGACAATACCGACCGCGACGCCCAACAACAGCTGTTTGAACAGCAGTTGGCACTGGCGGCCGACTTCTCGCTACCCGTGCTGCTGCACGTGCGTCGCGCACATGCGCAATGTATTGCTACCTTAAAGCGATTCAAACTCCAGCGCAGCGGCATCATCCACGCCTTTTCTGGCAGCCTGGAAGAAGCGCAGGAGTATCTCAAGCTGGGCTTCAAACTCGGTATTGGCGGAGCCGCAACATGGCCCCAGGCCAAACGAATGCATCGCACTATCGCCCAACTGCCTGCCAATAGCATCGTATTGGAAACCGACTCACCCGATATGCCGCCCAGCTTCGCGGTGTCGCAACGTAATAGCCCGCAAAATATTCCTGCGATCGCCAGGCACTTGGCTGAGCTGCGCAAACAACCAGTGCAGCAGTTCGCCGAGCAGTGCTGGCATAACAGCTGTGAATTATTCGACTGGGCCACCACGCCAGTGTCTTGAGCAGGGCGGTCTGTTACAGTCGAGAGTCTTTCCAAGTGGCAAACCGAGGAGAAACCCCATGCCTTTTCTAGGCGTTGCCATTTTTCTGGTCTGGCTGGTTCTACTGTTGCGCTTCCCCAGGGTGATGCTGCCGGTAAGCGGCGTGCTGGCGGGTCTGGGCCTGCTGCTGGGCCTGGTCATGGGCCTGCTGCAGTGGCAACAAGCCCAGCGAGTAGAGCAACTGGCTTTCGACCTCGCCTACCAGCCTGAGCAATGTGAGTTTGGCAAACCACTGGTGGTGCGTATAAGCAACCAGAGTGACTCAGCGGTGCAGCACATTCACTGGCAGCTGGTGGCTAGCCAACCGGGCTACAACACCAATTTGCTGGATGCTGGCGTGGCGCTGGACTTCAGCAGCCCTACTCGCCTGGCACCCGGTGAGCAGGTAAAGCTGTGTTTCAGCGTGCCGCGCCTGCGACGCGGCTACCGCGAAGCCGAGCTGGACTACCAGGCCGATGAGGTCAGCGCAGAATTCATCAACTAACCAACAAGGATAATAAAAGATGCCACAAGAAGTCGCGTTGATCACAGGCTGTTCCACCGGTATCGGTCAAGCACTGGCCCATTGCTGCCTGGATGCCGGTTATCAGGTCTGGGCCACGGCCCGCAATCCGGAAACACTGGCACCGCTGGTCGCTCGGGGCGCCATTGCCGTGCAGTTGGATGTGAATAACGCAGAGCAGCGGCAAGCCTGCGCAGAGCGCCTGCGCACCGAGGCCGGCCGCCTGGACCTGCTGATCAATAACGCTGGCTACGGTGCCATGGGACCGATCATGGATGCGGATCGCGACACCCTGCTCAAGCAATTCGACACCAATGTCTTTGCGCCGCTGCAACTGGTGCGCGACACCGCACACTTACTACGCGACAGCAAAGGCCTGATCGTCAATATCGGTAGCGTTTCTGGCGTAACCACGACGCCGTTTTCCGGCGTGTACTGCGCCTCCAAGGCCGCGCTGCACGCGATTTCCGATGCCCTGCGGATGGAGCTGCACCCCTTTGGTGTTCAGGTACTGACGGTGCTGCCGGGCGCTATTGCTTCGGACTTCGGTAATAACGCCAGCGCCGCCATCACCATGGCAGAAACATCCTGGTTCAAGCCTTGGGAAAAAGCCGTGCAAGCACGCGCCAAGGCGTCGCAGAACGCCCAATCCACCAGTGCTGCAGACTTTGCCAAGGAGTTGCTGGGTTACGTGAAGAATCCGGTCCGCCCGGAACAGGCGCTGATTGGCCACAGCGCACGCAGCATGGTGCGCCTGAAGCGTTGGTTACCGCTGTCCATGCTCGACAAACGCATGCGCAAACGCTTCAAGCTGGAATAATGCGCTGTTACTGAGCTGAAGCCTTAACCCGAGGCGTCAGGATAGATTATGCGCTCTGCCTGGCGATCAGCGACTTCTGCCGGCGAGCGCCCTTCGCTTTGACTCTGCGTAAAGATGCTATCCAGCCGCTCACCTATGGCCTTGACCCGTGCCGCTATTTCGCCGTGCGCCACACCTCGATGCGTCAACGCCACATGTAACAAGCCGCCGGCATTGATCACATAATCCGGCGCATAGAGAATGCCACGCGCATCCAGTTGATCGGCCATATCAATGTCTATCAGCTGATTGTTGGCTGCGCCCGCCACCGCAGCGCAGCGCAATAACGAGATGCTGCGCTGATTGATCGCACCACCGAGTCCACAGGGTGAAAAGATATCGCAAGGCGCTTCGTATACCGCATCCAGTGCCAGCGGCTGCGCATCCAGTTCCTCTTCAGCCAAGCGTACCTTACCCTGATCCAGGTCACTGACCATCAACTCGGCTCCCTCAGCGTGCAGTAGCTGGGCCAGCGCATAACCCACATTGCCCAGTCCCTGCACAGTTATACGAACGCCACTGAGGCTTTCCTGCCCCAGGCGCGCCCGCACGGCAGCCCTTATGCCAGCCAATACACCCAGGGCGGTGTGGGGTGAGGGATCACCCGCTTCGGTAGTACTGGTTACATGGCCCGTTTGCTGGGCAATGCAGTCCATATCAGCGCTGCTGGTACCGCTGTCCATGGCGGTGATATAGCCACCGCGCAAGGATTCGATACAGCGGCCAAAGGCCTCAAAGAGAGCCGCGCGATTGGCAACGTGGGGCTGTCGCAAGATGACGGCTTTGCCCCCGCCCTGTTCAAGCCCAGCAAGCGCGGCTTTGTAACTCATACCACGTGCCAAACGCATGGCGTCGGCAACCGCCTCATCAAGGCTATTGTAAGGAAGGTAACGGCAGCCACCCAGCGCCGGCCCAAGGTGAGTATTGTGGATAGCAACGATAGCCTCCAGCCCGCTTGCCTGGTCTGAAAAGAAATGCAGCCCCTGCATACGCTCCGCCCGCATTGCTGTGAACATTTAGGCCTCTCCTGCTTTGCTGGTTGTCTGAAACAACAATACACACTAATCCTATTCGTTACCCGTGACGCTTTGGCAAACTGGTAGTCCTTTTATTCGGAGAAGTAAAACATGCGCTGGCTAATGCCGTTTCTAACTGTTTTGTTGATGATCACCGTTAGCGTTCCCGACGCCGAAGCCCGTCGCATGGGCGGTGGTAAAAGCTTCGGCAGCACCCCAAGCCATCAAAGCCAGCCAGCTCAGCGCCAGCAGGCTCCGCGCGATCAGCAAGCCGCACCAGGCAAACAACCGGGCGCGGCCGCAGCCAGCTCCGGTGCCAACCGCTGGCTCGGCCCCCTGGCCGGTATTGCTGCCGGCGGATTATTAGCATCCATGTTTTTCGGCGATGGCTTCGAAGGCTTTCAGCTATTCGACATTCTGATCCTCGGATTGATTGCTTTCATGTTGTTCAAATTGTTCAGCCGCCGCCCGCAGCCACAGTTACAGCCGGCCGGTGGCGCACCCGTGCAGCGCGAGGCAACGCCGCAGTACAAGGCAGCGTCAGCCGCCAGCACTCAGTTTCGTGCTGACCCCGCCCAACAGGACGCGCCGGCCTGGTTTGACGCGGAGCTGTTTCTGCGTGCAGCCACAGAGCACTTTTACACCCTGCAGCGTCATTGGCGCGATGGCGACACTGCCGGCATGGCCGAATATCTCAACCCGCAGCTGCTGACACAACTGATGCAGGCACGCGAGGAGCAACCACCTACCGCGAACGGCTTTGTCGACGACCTCGACGTTCGCTTGGATGGGATTACCCAGACCCAGGGCCGCACACTGGTCACGGTTAGCTTTACCGGCCTGGACCGCGATAGTGCTGAAGACCCCGGACATCGGTTTGACGAAAGCTGGGCGCTAGAACGCGCCGACGGTGAAGGTCAACCATGGATCATTACCGGGATCAGGCAGAACTGAGCGCGCAGCGGGCGCGTTCGTATCAAGCTAGAAGCTAGAAGCTAGAAGCTAGAAGCTAGAAACAGTGAGAAGCCCGTGCCGGAGATCGGTTCGGGCTTTTTTTATTGCTTGAAGCTTCAAGCCTGGAAAGCTTATCAGCGCCTGACAGGCCGCTTCTGCAACTTGCGCTGTAGCGTTCGACGGTGCATACCCAGGGCTCTGGCTGTGGCAGAAATATTGCCATCGTGCTCTGCCAATACGCGCTGGATGTGCTCCCACTGCAACCGGTCAACCGACATGGGGTGTTCCGGCACCAGGGTGTCGGGGTCGGCCTGTTCGGACAGTAACGCAGTTAATACGTCATCCGCGTCGGCAGGCTTGCACAGATAGTTACAGGCCCCCCGCTTGATCGCTTCAACAGCGGTCGCAATACTGGAATACCCGGTCAGTATGACAATTTTTAGATCGGGATAGAGTTCCAGCAAGCGTGGCATCAGCACCAAACCGGAGTCACCCTCCATCTTCAGATCGAGTACGGCGAAGTCCGGCTGACGCTCACGGGCGATCTGCATTGCTTCCTCGGCACCACCGGCGGTATCTACCCTCAGGCCGCGACGACTCAGTGCACGCGCCAGTACCCGCGTAAAAGTGGGGTCATCATCTACCAACAACAACAGTGGCTGCTCTTCCGGGCTTAATTCATCGCTCATGCCTGATCTCCTGTGCAATCGGCAATATCACTTCAGTCAAGGTACCACCCTCATCCTGATTGAACAGTCTTACCGTGCCACCGATGCGCTCAACGGCGGCCTGGCTCAAAAACAAGCCAAGACCAAAGCCCTTCTTGCCCTTGGTCGTCAAAAAAGCAGTGCCCAGTTGTTCAGCGATATGCAGCGGTACACCCGGTCCACGGTCAAGTATGCGCAGGGTAATAAAGCGCTGGTCCCACTCAAGACTGATACGGATACCCTCAGCACAGGCATCCGCCGCGTTATTCAGCAAATTAAGCATGGCCTGCCCCAACTCCGGACTGGCCTGCAAACTGGGTACGTCACCGGCAGGCAGTGGCTGCCATTGCCAAGAGACCTCGGGACGCATCAACTGCCAGCGCGCCAGCATGGCTCGCAACCAGCTGTCCGCAGGCTCAATCCGCTCTGGCTGACGCCGATTGTCTTCCGCGCTACGCACCATGTGCTGCAAGCTCTCCTTGCACAGTCTGACCTGCTCTTGGAGTACAGCCAGGTCCTCCTGTAACTCTGGCTCGGGATAGTCCTTGCTCAGATCCTTGAGTAGCACACTCATGGTCGATAACGGCGTTGACAGCTCGTGTGCGGCACCTGCTGCCACACTGGCGATGCCCAGCAGTTGAGCGTCGCGGATGCTTTGCTCACGACGCTCAGCCAACCGTTCAGCGTGCTGGCGCAGCGCGTCGGCCATACGCACAACAAACAGGCTGATCAGACCGGCGCTCATGGCAAAATTAAGCCACATACCAATAACATGCAGGCTAACCAGGCCACCGCCCAAGGGAATATCAAATGCCGTCAGCGGCTCATACCAGACCAGCAACGCACTGTAGGAAGTGACCGCGACCACCGCCAGTACCGCAGTAAAGAACCAGGGCAAAGTGGCCGCCGCAATGGTCAGGGGCACGAGATAATAGGATACGAAGGGATTGGTTGGTCCGCCTGAGTAGTAGAGCAGCACGCTGTGGATAAACATGTCGAACAGCAACTGCAGGCCGTACTCCAGACTCGTTACCGGCCAACCTCGTCCCAGCCGCAACAGCGTTAGGATACTAACCAGCGCAGAGCCGCCGAGCGCTAACAGCAAGGGCCCCCAGGGCAAAGGGAACCAGCCGCTGAGGTACGCGGCCAGGACCGACACACTCTGCGCCAGCAATACCAATAAACGGATAAGGATCAAGCGCCACAAATTCTGACGCGAGGGCGATAACGCCAATGTATTAGGGCTCATGAATGATCGCGTGGACATACCAAACTCCAGTATAGGCGGGCGAGGCTAGCGCCTCGCGCGACACAGGGTCGCACAAAGCACGGATTCTTGGGAGAGCGGAACCTGTGCGCTAGTATCGGGTCAGATTACGCAAGATCAAGGAGACCTACTTTATGCGTTCACTTCACCTTCCCCTGTCCGGCCTGTTTCTGGGTATGAGTCTACTCGCCGCTGGTGCTCAGGCAGAGCCCCTGCGCTACAACCAGGTTTCTCTGCACGCGCAGGTCGAGCAGTCGGTTAACCATGACACCATGAGCGTGACCCTGTTCACCGAAGCACAGGACGAGGATCCGGCCAAACTGGCAGAGAAGATCACTCGAACCCTGAACGCAGCGCTGCAAACCGCACGCGCTGAAGACAAAGTCAGTGTCAGCAGCGGTAACCGCAGCAGCCAACCGGTTTATGACGAGAAGCGTGAGAACATCATCGGCTGGCGCGAACGTGGCGAGATGGTTATCGAAGGTAGCGACTTCGCCGCGATTTCTGCCCTTACCGGCGAGCTGCTGGGCGATCTGAGCCTGGCCGACATGCAGTTCAGCCTATCTGCTGATAGCCGCAGCAAAACCGAAGATACTCTGGTCGCCGATGCCATTGAGGCGTTCAAGTCACGCGCCAACATTGCTACGCGCAGCCTTGGCGGCGCTGGCTATAAAATCGTCAACCTGAACCTGAACACCCAGTACATGCAGCCCATGCGCTACCGCGGTCAACAGAAAATGATGATGTCCGCCGATATGGAAATGAGCACACCTGAAGTGGCTGGCGGTCAGTCTGACGTTACCGTGAGCGCCGATGGCACCATCGAAGTTCAAGGCCTGTAAGCACGCTTCCCAGCCACGCCCTTTTCAATCCTGAATCGGGCGTGGACTACCCCGCCAGCAGACACTTCATCATCATGGCCGCATGAAGGCGTAATCTTCGTCATCGTTGAGGTTGTCAGCAAGAAAAGCCAACTCGCTGGCGATATCCGCATGGCTACGCCCGCGCTTGTAAACATTGATCACTTCAGTCATTAATCCCCGCGCCAGCGCCTGCTCGTCATAACCAGCCGCTGCAGCCTGTTCAATTGCCTGCGCCATCACTTCCTTCGCTATTTTGTATGCGGACATTTACGCTCTCCTGTGTAAAACACCAATTATGCATAATCCGGTATCGCGGGCATTGATCTGTCTCAGGATTTTCCGTCGTGATCGAATGGCTCCTGAAGATAACGGTCGGTATCAAAAGTATCGACCCAATCCGGATGAAACACGATCAGCGCAGTCACTGCCGTGCCATTGATGAAGCCCTCCGGGAACATCACCAGCAGCAGATAACCACACAATTCGAGAAAACTGGCGGGCGGCTGCAGGGCACCCGACCAATGCAACAGCCCCATGCCCACCAGCACTGTGGCCGCTGCCGCCAGGCCGGCTGCAAAAAAACCGCTGACAAATATGTAGAGGAAAAGATTGCGTGGCTGAAAAGACTCCAAAGCGCGGCTGAGCAATAGCGTGATACCAACGGGCACCAGAATGCGCAGCAGCCCATTGGCGCCCAACGCGGCGAGGTCATCCAGCCCCAACAGGCACAAAGCCAGCTGCGCCAGGCTGCCGGCGACAATTGCCAGCGGCCAGTCGAGCATCAGCATTACCGCAGTCAGGCCAATGAAGTGCACCGTTAGCCCGTTATCGAACTCGCGTCGCACCAACCAAAGCACGAAAAGAGCAAAAACACTGCCGAAGAACAGGTGATGACGTCGCGTATCGGCTATCAATTCAACCCAACGCACGCGCATCAATGCCCACAGCAACGCCACTGCGTAAAGCAGCGCACAGATAACAAGCTGACCGGGTGTCAGCAAATCGGCAGAGAGCATGCGCAACCTCCTGATCAACAGCTGGACATAATAGCAGCCAGCGACGCGAATCTCAGCCTTGGCAACAGCGCAGAATTCTGCCGGCCGTGACTCAATTTCAGTGCAGCTCCGGCAATGTCACCAGTTTACCCGCCCACTAGCAGCGACTGATGCAATAACCGCAACAGAGGGCTAGAATGATGAAAAAGTCAGTCAAGCCCCCCGCGCAGCAATGTACTGCGCCGCCGACAAAAAAAGGTCATCGCATGTCCAGTCGCCTGAACCCGCAAGATCAGCAACGGGTCGACAAGTACCTCGAGTCACCCATACACCAGGTGCCACGCAGACCGTTCAAGGTCTGGATTCTGCTCGCATTGGTCGCCGGATCGGTTGTGGTCCTGGGTCTGCTCTCGCGCATGCTCGGGCAGTTAGTGGTCGCCTAGCGCAGACTGGTTCGCCAGCGCATAACGCGCAAGACAAGGACATGCATAGCAACAGGACGTAGCGTTGCAGCGACGGTTTCAAAGCCGCCATGACACGTCAGATCGTCCCGATACCGATCTTTGGCCCTGCAGAGCCTGACTGACGCCGGTTTCCTATACTTCCGTGAGTAAACACCTATGTCAGATGCATCACAGGCTAGCCCGCAACCCCGAATCCTGATCGTCGGCGGCGGCGCAGGCGGCCTTGAACTAGCCACCACGCTGGGCCGCAAGCTGGGCAAGAAAGGCAAGGCCAGTGTCACCCTGGTCGACACCAACATGACCCATATCTGGAAGCCACTGCTGCACGAGGTAGCAGCTGGCTCGCTGAACTCCACCGATGACGAGCTTAACTATGTTGCCCAAGCCAAGTGGAACCATTTCCGCTTTCAACTGGGCGCCATGACCGAGCTTGACCGGGAACAGCGCAACATTACCCTGGCGCCCATTCTCGATGAAAAGGGCAACGAGCTGATCGCCAGTCGACAACTGGACTACGATTACCTGGTCATTTCGGTCGGCAGTACCACCAACGACTTCAACACCGCCGGCGCTGCTGATCACTGCCTCTTTCTGGACACCCGTGCGCAGGCTGAGCGCTTTCACCGCGCACTGCTAAACCAGTACATGAAAACCCAAACAACGGACTTACAAGGCCCTGGTCAGCCGATCAACGTCGCCATTATCGGCGCCGGCGCGACCGGTGTTGAATTGGCTGCCGAACTGCACCACGCGGCGCAGATGCTCAAGGCCTATGGTTTCGACCGTATCAACCCGGAAGATCTCAACATCAACATCATCGAGGCCAGCGAACGCCTGCTGCCCGCACTACCCGAGCGCATCAGCGGCCCGGTCACGCAGGTGCTCAAGGACCTGGGCGTCAAACTGCACACCGGCTCGGCAGTGAAAGAGGTGAAGGAAGACCGTCTGGTGCTGGCCAATGGCGAGGAGATTCCGGCGACGCTCAAGGTGTGGGCGGCAGGCATCCGCGCACCGGCCTTTCTGACTCAGCTGGGCCTTCCGGTAAACCGCATCAATCAACTTGAGGTTGAACGCACTTTGTTAGTGAAAGGCGAAGATCGGATATTCGCCTTTGGCGACTGCGCTGCTTGCCCTATGGGAGATGAAGGTCGCTTTGTGCCGCCACGCGCGCAAGCGGCTCATCAACAGGCCAGCCTGCTCGCCAAGAACCTGCGCAAGCTGCTTGAGGGCAAACCACAGGAAGAGTACCGCTATCGTGACTACGGCTCACTGATCTCACTGTCGAGCTTCAGTGCGGTAGGCAATCTGATGGGTAACCTGACTGGCAATGTCATGCTGGAAGGTCGGCTGGCTCGCATGTTCTACGTCTCGCTGTACCGTCTGCACCAGATAGCCCTGTATGGCCTGCCAAGGACCATGATGCTGATGCTCAGCGATAGGTTCGGTCGCTCCACAGAGCCACGCCTGAAGCTGCACTAAGGCTTTGCAAAAGGAAGGGCTACACTGCCCTTCCTTTAACGCTTCAAACTCGCCTGAAAGCCCACATGCACCCTTGCACGAAGAATAGGGGCCTGGGTCATGCCTGGACGCTCAAGACAACGATGAAGCCTATCAATCAGACACGAAGAAGCCCCGACGAATCAGGTCGAGAAGCAAAAGCATAAACAGAAGGGTAATTACGGAGACTAGCGAAATACGGAGGGTCTTGCGAGGGATTGAGTGGTGGGTCGTGTAGGATTCGAACCTACGACCAATTGGTTAAAAGCCAACTGCTCTACCAACTGAGCTAACGACCCAATGCTCAAAAAAAATGGTCGGGGTAGAGGGATTCGAACTCTCGACATCCTGCTCCCAAAGCAGGCGCGCTACCAGGCTGCGCTATACCCCGAACTTGCTTAGAAGTGGCTCCGCGACCAGGACTCGAACCTGGGACCCAATGATTAACAGTCATTTGCTCTACCAACTGAGCTATCGCGGAATTACCTTCAAAACATCTCAGCCTGGGTAGTGGTTGGTGCTACATATCCCCTGCTGAGGCGCGCCATTTTACCTGCCAGCGCAAAGCTGTCAACCTTTTTTATGTCTTTTATTTCAATGTGCTATGTAAACACCCATACAGTCACCCAGAAACACAAAACCCGCCGTGCGGCGGGTTTTGTCAAGCGCTACAGCACAGGCTTCAGCTCAGCTGAGGACCCGCTGCAACGATGCTGTCAGCAACGTCGAACTTCTTGAAGTTCTCAACAAACAGCGCGGCCAAATCGGTTGCAGCCTTGTCGTAAGCAGCTGAGTCTGCCCAAGTGTTACGTGGGTTCAACAACTTGGTCTCAACGCCAGGTACGGCCTTTGGCACGTCCAGGTTGATACCTGGCAGGTGCTCAGTCTCGGTACCGATCAGCGCGCCCGACTGAATGGCAGAAATGATGCCACGGGTAGTCGGAATACTGAAGCGCGTACCTTCGCCGTAAGAACCGCCAGTCCAGCCGGTATTGACCAGATAAACCTTGCTGCCGAATGCATTGATACGTTTGATCAGCAACTCAGCGTACTCGCCCGCCGGACGCGGGAAGAAAGGCGCACCAAAGCAGGTAGAAAAGGTGGACTTGATACCGCTGCCCGATCCCATCTCGGTAGAGCCAACCAGTGCGGTGTAACCCGACAGGAAGTGATAGGCAGCCTGCTCGTTATTCAGAATGGATACCGGAGGCAATACGCCGGTCAAATCACACGTCAGGAAAATGATGGCGTTAGGCTCGCCGGCACGGTTGGCTTCAACGCGCTTCTCGACGTGCACCAGCGGATAAGCCGCGCGGGTGTTCTGCGTCAGGCTAACATCGGCGTAATCTGCGGTACGAGTGACGGGATCAATCACCACGTTCTCAACAATGGAGCCAAACTTGATGGCATTCCAGATCACCGGCTCATTCTTCTGCGACAGATCGATACACTTGGCGTAGCAGCCACCTTCAATATTGAAGACGCTACCTTCGGCCCAGCCGTGCTCATCATCGCCAATCAAATTGCGCGACTCATCGGCAGACAAGGTGGTCTTGCCAGTACCGGACAAACCGAAGAACAAGGTGGTATCACCGTCATCGCCAACGTTGGCGGCGCAGTGCATTGGCAATACATCCTTGGCTGGCAGCAGGAAGTTCTGCACGGAGAACATCGCCTTCTTCATTTCACCTGCGTACTGCATACCCGCAATCAACACCTTGCGCTCGGCAAAGTTGAGGATCACACAACCATCGCTGTTGGTACCGTCTCGCTCTGGCTCACACTCAAAGTGAGGCGCATTGAGGATCTGCCACTGGCCCTTCGCAGACGGGTTATAGCTTTGCGGATTGATAAACAGAGTACGGCCAAAGAGGTTATGCCATGCTGTCTCGGTTTCCATCACTACCGGCAGGTAATGCTCAGGGTCAGCGCCGACGTGCACATGTGACACAAAACTTTCACAGTTGCCGAGGTAGGCTGCAACACGATCCCACAGGGCAGCAAACTTGTCGGCCGGGAACGGACGATTGATTGGGCCCCAAGCGACGGCATCCTGAGTGGAAGGCTCTTCAACAATGAAACGATCCATTGGCGAGCGGCCTGTACGTGCGCCGGTCTTGACTACCAATGCGCCGTTGTCAGCCAACTGGCCTTCCTTGCGCTGAATAGCCAGCTCAATAAGCTGAGCGATGCTCAGATCGGTGTACACAGTATTGGTAGCTTGTGTCATCAAACATAGTCCTCTTCGACTTAGACCGAATATTCCAGAAAGACCGACAATTCGGCCTCAGCGCGTGGGGGTATAGGGTTTATTGATCATCCATTGATACAGCGCTGACTCAGCGCGCAGGCGCGCCATTATGCCAAAAAAATACCTGCAGCGCTAAATCTGATCGTTCATCTGTCAGTGCAGCTGGCGCGCATGCTCGTCTACGGCACTAAAAAGTGCCTCAATTGCATCAGCATCGTACTCGTAGCGAGCGTTACAGAACTGGCAATCAACTTCGATGCGACCACCCTGTTCCTGCAGCAACGCGAGCAAATCGTCTTTACCCAGACTGACCAGCGCATTACTGGAGCGCTCTGCCGAGCAACTGCATTCAAAGCGCACAACCTGTGCGTCAAAAAGCCGCAGATCTTCCTGGTGAAACAGACGATGCAGCACAGTCGCATTGTCCAGCCCGATCAGCTCTTCCGCGGTGAGGGTGTCTGCCAGCACATTGAGGTGCTGCCAGGTAGCAGCGCGATCCTCGGGGTCGAGCTGGCGATCGGCCGGCAACGCCTGCAGCAGAAAGCCACGCGCTATGCGGCCATCGGCCTGCAGCCGGAAACGGGTGGGCAGTTGCTCGGAGTTGGCAAAGTAGCCGTCCAAAGCTGCCGCCAGCGAGCCGCCTTCAAGGGACACTATGCCCTGGTAGCGCTGCCCGTTGGCAGGATCAATGGTAATCGCCAGCACGCCATCGGGCATGAGCTCCGTCAGGTTGCCTTCTTGCAAGTCATCGGCGTAACGGGCGATGCCGCGAACCGCCTGGTCGCTGGAGCACTCAACCATCAGCGTAGAGAGCGGTCCCTCGGACTTTGCCTGCAGAATCAGCAAGCCGTCGAACTTGATCGTGGTGGACAGCAGCACCGCTGCTGCGAGCATTTCGCCCAACAGCGCCTTTACCGGCTCGGGATAGTCGTGTTTGGCAAGGATCTCGCGATAGCTCTGATCTGCCGATACCATTTCGCCGCGCACGTCGGCGTTCTCGAACAGAAAGCGCTGGGTAATGTCTTGCGACGCCATGCTGGACTCCTCGCAAAAGGCGGAATTATACCCAATCAATCATCACTAGGTGCATTACGTTCATCGCGAAAGCGATGAATTTGCCGGCGCTGCTTCTTATTTGGCCGATGCTCGCTGATCAAACCACCCGCACCCAGGGCTTTGCGCTGAGCGATAGCCGCTTCGCGGCGACTGATACTGTCATCCGTCTCGGCATATAACGCTTGCGCTTCCGGCGCGCCCCGGCGCTGCTCGCTAAGCACCAGCACATCCACGTCGCGCACATCGAAGCCCTGGCGAACCTGTAGCCGATCACCGACACGAATCTCCTTGCTCGGCTTGCAGCGCTCGCCCTGGCACTGCACTTTGCCGCCCTCGATAGCGGCCTTGGCTAGCCCTCGCGTCTTGAAGAAACGCGCGGCCCAGAGCCATTTATCCAAGCGTAACTTGCCATCCTGCTGCATAACGTCTGTACTCCCCTTTCGCCCTGCAGTTTAACAGGCTTGTCGAAAACCTTGCGTTAACGCATGATGCGCGCAATTGGCCCAAGGTCTGGAGAACAAAGTGTGAAAACCTTTGACCATTTAACCGTTATCGGTCTGCGTGAATGGGTGGGTTTGCCTGCTCTTGGCATTGATCAGATTCTGGCAAAAATCGACAGCGGCGCCAAAACCTCTTCCCTGCATGCCAGCGACATCGAGACATTTGAACGCGATGGTGAAACCTGGGTCCGCTTCAATGCGCACACGGGCAGCCGCAACAAGCAGCGAACCACAAAATGCGAAGCACAACTAATAGAACTCAAACGCGTTAAAAGTTCGAACGGCCATCTGCAGGAGCGACACACCATTCGCACGCAAATGGTCCTCGGCGATCGAAGCTGGCCTGTCGAGTTTACGCTGACCTGTCGCAAGTCCATGCGCTATCGCATGCTGATGGGCTGCACTGCCATGCTGGATGGCAACCTGGTCATAAACCCTGGGTTACGTTTCGTGCAAGACAAGCCACAAACCAAAGAATTTGCCTGAACTATCGGCACCCCAACACCGCACCAATGCTTTAAGGAAACACCATGAAAATTGCGGTTCTGTCACGCAACGCAAACCTCTATTCCACCCGTCGCCTGGTGGAGGCTGCGACCGAGCGCGGCCATGAGATACGAGTCATCGATACGCTGCGTGCCTATATGAATATCGCCAGCCACAAGCCGTCAATTCATTACAAAGGGCAAGAGCTCGAAGGCTTTGACGCCATCATTCCGCGTATCGGGGCCTCAATTACTTTTTACGGTGCGGCGGTACTTCGCCAATTCGAGATGATGGGCGTCTACCCCCTCAATGAATCAGTGGCCATCAGCCGCTCGCGCGACAAGCTAAGGTCCTTGCAGTTGCTGTCACGTCGCGGTGTTGGCCTGCCGGTAACCGGCTTCGCGCATTCGCCGGACGACATTCCCGACCTGATCAACATGGTCGGCGGCGCTCCTCTGGTGATCAAACTGCTGGAAGGCACCCAGGGTATAGGGGTCGTCATGTGCGAAACCGAAAAGGCGGCCGAGTCCGTCCTGGAAGCCTTTATGGGCTTAAAAGCCAACATCATGGTGCAGGAATACATCAAGGAAGCAGGCGGTGCCGATATCCGCTGCCTGGTCGTTGGCGATAAGGTGATCGCGGCGATGAAGCGCCAGGCCAAAGCCGGCGAGTTTCGCTCTAACCTGCATCGCGGCGGTAGCGCCAGCCTGATCAAGATCACGCCGGAAGAACGCATGACCGCAGTGCGGGCCGCCAAGGTGATGGGGCTGAATGTAGCCGGGGTCGACATCCTGCGCTCCAACCATGGTCCTGTGGTAATGGAAGTCAACTCCTCGCCCGGCCTCGAAGGCATCGAGTCGACCACCGGTAAGGACGTTGCAGGCCTGATCATCCAGCATATAGAAAAGAACTGGCGCCCAAACAAGACCAGCACCAAGGGCACCGGCTAAGTCGGCGCCAGCTCAAAGCTAGAAGCGGCAAGCGGCAAGCGGCAAGCGGCAAGCGGCATCAGTGTAAACCGATCAACCGCAAGCATCGCAACCCGCTCCAAACACCTAAAATAAGCTGCCCACGCTTCTAGCTTCTAGCTTCTAGCTTCTAGCTTCTAGCTCTAAGCCTGCCCCAACACCCGACACCCGCAACCCACACCCATCAGCTTTTAGCTTTTAGCTTGCGGCTTGCAGCTTGGCTGCTTGCGACTTAGCGAAACTCAAAGCCCCGCGATCAAGGCCGCGTAGTCTTCAACAGCGTCAAACTCTTCAGTATCGCGCGCGCTGCCGCGACTATCTGGTTCGCGTACTGCCAATAGATGACCAATGCCGTAATCACGCGCGGCGCGCAGCACGTTGAGGCTATCGTCAATAAAGAGCGAGCGCTCGGGATCAAAGGGCATATCTGAACGCAGCGCCTGCCAGAAGCTTGGGGTTTCCTTTGGGTAACCGTAATCATGCGAGCTGATCATCCGTTGAAAATACGTCCGCAGCTCGATGCGCTCCATTTTGAGTGATAGCGAGTCGCGGTGTGCGTTAGTAATCAGCACCACCTGCTTGCCGCTGCGCTGCAATGCCTGCAAAAACAGGTCGGCTCCGGGGCGCAGGCTGATCAGGTGCGCAATCTCGCGCTTCAGTTCGATGATCGGCATACCCAGTTCACGCGTCCAGTAATCCAGGCAGTACCAGTCAAGCTGGCCCTGGATAGTGCGCATCATGGGATAAACCTCAGCTTTGGCCCACTCCAGCGACTGGTCATGATGACGCGCGTAACGGGCAGGCATGTGCTCAAGCCAGAAATGATTATCGAAGTGCAAATCCAGCAAAGTGCCGTCCATATCGAGCAGGACGGTATCAATATTGTTCCAATTAAGCATGGGCAGTTGGGCTTGGGCTAAAGGTGCGGCTATGATACCCAAGCACCAGGCCAATCACCACGGAGTCCGCATGCCGCAAAAGCCAGAAACCCTCGAAGCCAGCATTGTCGCCAAGAGTCGCCTATTTACCGTTGAACGCGTGCAGTTACGCTTTAGCAATGGCGTCGAACGCACTTACGAGCGCTTGGTCAACAAGGGCCAGGGCTATGGCGCTGTGATGGTTGTTGCCATGCAGGATGAACGCACTGCTGTGTTGATTGAGGAATACTGTGGTGGCATGGACAACTACCAATTGTCGCTACCCAAAGGATTGGTCGAGCCAGGAGAAGACGTCCTAGAAGCGGCCAACCGCGAGCTGATGGAAGAAGCAGGCTATGGCGCTGAGCAGCTAGAGCTGTTAACTAAACTCTCACTGTCGCCAGGGTATATGAGCCAGGAAATCAGCGTAGTATTGGCTCGCGGGCTCTACGCCAAGCGACTGCCCGGCGACGAGCCAGAGCCAATTCGCATCGACAGTGTCGACTTGTATCAGCTAAGTGAGCTAACCCAGCGCGACAACTTCACTGAAGGTCGCGCCCTGGCAGCGCTCTATCTGGTGCGTGATCTGCTGGAGCAGCGCGGCGAGCTGACGCGCTGAGCCTGTAACAAACCAGTCTCGAACTGGTCCAAGCAATACCTGCGGCGCCCTGAGCGCTGCTGCCCATTTCCGCAACGGGAGCCGACTATGTTCTTCCACAGCACACCCGAATACAAAGCACGTATGCCCAGCGCAGAACAGGCGCTGCCCGGCCGCTCTGAGCCTATGGAAACCAGCTCGGTACATACCGTGCTGGGTACACCGATCAAGCCGCCCTTCCCTGAGGGTATGCAACAACTGATTATCGGCATGGGCTGTTTCTGGGGCGCCGAGCGCCTGTTTTGGCGCGTGCCCGGCGTTTACAGCACAGCCGTCGGGTACATCGCAGGCATGACGCCCAACCCAACCTATGACGAGGTCTGTTCAGGTCGCACAGGGCATACTGAAGCCGTACTGGTGGTGTTTGATCCTGAGCAAGTCAGCCTGGAGCAATTACTCAAGATATTCTGGGAATCCCACGACCCGACGCAGGGCATGCAACAGGGCAATGACCGCGGTACCCAGTACCGATCAGGCATCTACGTCAGTGATATGGCTCAACGCGCCAAAGCCGAAGTAAGCAGACTGAACTTTGCCAACGCCCTGGACGAAGCCGGCAAGGGCGGCATCACCACCGAAATAATGGAGGCACCGACCTTCTACTACGCTGAGTCCTACCATCAGCAGTACCTCGATAAAAATCCGAACGGCTATTGCGGCCTAGGCGGCACCGGCGTTTGCATGCCGGGATAAATAAGCTGTTGCCCATGAACGCGGGTATAGCAGCAAAACCAACCGGGGCTTGGCCTGATGGACCAGTCCAGCCTACAAAAACGGTCACTGCGGCCTTATACCAGATAGCCAGATGAATCCGACTCAATTAAACATTCACCACTATGCCAGCGCCGCAGCCAGCCACGCGCACGCGGATCACAGCCAGCTAGTGTTTGGATTACATGGCAGCCTGGAACTGGAGATCGAAGGACGCGGAGCACTGGTTGATAGTGCTGCGGTTGTCATCATAGCGCCCGGTGACGATCATACCTTCCTCAGCCGAGACAACGGCCGCTGCCTGGTACTGGATATTCCCCCGCAGCAGGCACTCGCCGGACTGGAACTGACCGCTGGTACGCAAGAACGCCTGCTTGAAAGCACTCAGCTGCGCTCACTGACGCCCCAGCAGATGGGGCTGGTGGGTAGCCTCGCCAACACCATAAGCATACAACCGGGCCTTGCCGAGGCTGGTGCCAGCCTACTGCTGGCCAGCCTGCTGCATCACCCAGCAGAAACCAGCCGACTACCAATGGCTGCACTCGATGCCTACATAGATGCGCACCTGGCCTATCCGATCGAAATAAGTGACCTGGCCAAGCTGGCACACACGTCTAACTCGCGCCTGCGTCACTGGTTTGCTCTGGAGTTGGGCTGCAGCCCAGGTGAGTATGTGCGCCGCAGGCGGCTATGCTTTGCACGTCAGCAACTTGAGCAAAATCGAGACCCCATTGCCTTGATTGCCGAGCGCGCAGGCTACAGCAGTCAAAGCGCCTTCGCGCAGGCATTCAAGCAGCGCTGGGGCGTATCGCCGCGTGACGCCAGACGGCAGGCAAAACACGACAATATCCGCGCAACAAACAACACTTAACACAGCTGCTGATCGTTACACTGGGTGCCCACGCCAACGCACCCAGCAGAGTTGAAATGTCAGTGTTAACCCACCAACGCGCCCTGATCTACATGCATATCGCCGCATTGCTGTTCGGCCTTACCGGTATTTTCGGCAAGCTGGCCAGTGCGGCACCCGACGTTATTGTATTGGGCCGTGCGCTGTTCGCCGTGTTGGCTCTACTGGTATTCGCGCGCTTCTATCGCCGTTCGCTCATCAAGGGGCTCAACAGCCAACGATTGATTCAATTGGGCGTCTGCGGCCTGCTCTTGGGCGCGCACTGGATCACCTTCTTCCATGCCATCGACCTGTCAGGCGTAGGTATCGCTACCCTGGGCTTTGCCAGCTTTCCCGCGTTTGTAGTGTTACTGGAGTGGGTACTCTGGCAGGAAAAACCCAGCCGCCTGGACCTGCTCAAGGTGGGACTGGTCTGTATCGGTTTGATGCTGGTACCGCCCAGTTTCGACTTACAGCAGAGCGGTGCCGAGGGGTTGATCTGGGCGCTGGCATCCGGCTTTTGCTTTGCCGCGGTATCGGTTGGCAATCGACTCACCAGTGGCAAGCTCAACCCGATACAAATCGCCTGCTGGCAGAATGTGGTGATTGCCCTTTGCCTACTCCCCATTAGTAGCAAAGCCATGCTGCAGATGCCCGCGCTTGACTGGCTGTGGATTGCCCTGCTGGGCATGCTCTGCACCGGTGTCGCGCACGGCCTTTTCGTTACCAGTCTAACCGTACTCAAGGCGCGGGTAGCGTCACTGTTCTTTGCGCTCGAACCCGTATACGGCATTCTGTTTGCGTGGTACCTGTTCGGCGAAGAGCCCAGCCTGCGCATGCTATTGGGCGGCATTCTTATCGTCAGCGCGCTGATGCTGGTGCAGCGCGCACCCAAGCCTGCCTAGTGTATTGTCAGCCTGGGGTCTCGATCAGCTTGACCCAGTGCGGCAGCACCTTGAGCCGCGCTGCAGTCAACTTGAGACACACCAGCAAGGGCACTGCGATCAGTACACCTACAACGCCCCACACCCAGCCCCAACCAATAAGCCACAGCATGAGGATGAGCGGATTCAGGCGCATATGCCGACCAAGCACCATAGGCGTAACAAATTGCGCTTCGAGCAAATTGATGGCAAAAAAGATGACCACTGGCAGCAGCGCCATCAGAGCCGGCCCGTATTGCACCACACCAGCCAAACAGAGCACCGCCATCGCAATGATAGGGCCGATATAGGGCGCAAAGTTTAATAGCGCGACCATGACGCCCCATAGCAAGGCATCCTCAACGCCGGCCGCCCAAAGTGCAAGCCCGGTTATCACGCCTAGCGCCGTGTTGATGACGCTCACTGTCAGAATGTAGCGCGACAGCTCATGCTGAACGTCTGCCAATAGCTCATTTGCCGCTTCCTGATCCCGAATCTGTGGAAAGACGGTAATGAAATTGCTGTAAAGCAATGGCCCAAACACCAGCATAAAAATGACCAGGATAATAAAGGTCACGAACTGGGCCAGTACTACAGGTGTAGCACCCAATAACTGCACCATCAGCTCGACCCCACCCTGCATTACGCGATCGGAAACCGCGCTATCGGAGGACCGCTCTGGAGCCGGCGCGGGTACGCGTGCAGTCGGTTGTTCGTCCTGCTCATCGTTACGAAACCAACCGAACAACCTGAAGCTTTCTTTCTCCTGCACTTCGATTGCCTGCGGACGATGAGCCTCTACTTTGGATGGCGACAGTTTCTCGCTGAACTCATCCAGCTCGTCCGTTAACTGCGCAGACAACTCTGGTATCCGCGTCGCCCATTTCTCCGCGGGCTCAGCCAGTTGCACGCCCAGCAGGGTAAAGGGTACGCCAATCAACGCCAGCAGGAGCAACGCCGAGAGCACACGAGGAACGTGAAATCGTTTAAACACGCCAACCAACGGGCTCAACAGCAACGCGAATAACGCTGCCACCACCACCGGCAGGAACAAGGTTTTGGCAAAATACATGGTGTACATAACAGCCAGCGCCAGCAGCCAATAGAGCGCCATCTGGATGGGCGGCACTTTCTTGCGTGGCCCGGTTATTTCTTCAATTTCATTTTGCGGAGCATCCTGCTCCAGTCCGCTCATTCGCCGGCCCCAAAGTTACGCCCAAGATTGAACGCGTTTTGCGCCAGCGGGAATAAGCGAACACCCGTCATGCCCAGAGTGTAGGTACTGCCGATGCCCAGCCGATTAGCGAGCACACCAGCCAGAGCACCGCTACCCAGCAGCCAGGCAGGATTGATGCATCCCAGCGTGTGCTGCGCGTGTTGCGATACCAGGCTAATGACTTCAGCGCGCAGACCGAGCTGTCGGTCGAGGCTATCAATTTTCTCAATCAGTTGTCGGCGGCTCACCTTGCACTCCTTGCAACAAACGTTTCGCGTGCGCTTGGGTTCGACGGAAGCCAAGCTGCCGACGATAGCGCGTTGCCATGAATGAGAGAGCTCCGGCCAACAGCAGCTGTAATAGCGTAAAGGTGACCAGACCCCAGGTTACGGAAGCAGAGGCGTCGTAAACCAGCCACGCCGCCAATACGCCCAGTGATACCCAGGAAAGCAGTAGCACCGGAAGTAAGGCAATACTTACCAACAAAAGACGCCGGGCATCGCCCAGCGTCAATTGCAGTTCCAGCTTGAACAAGTTTGCAAGCTCACCGCCAGCCGCCATCGAGTGCTTGAACATCGCTGTCAGCTGCTGCAGGAGTTCCTGCAACGATGCGTCCTGCATATGATCCTGGCTGGCAGTTTTATCCTGCGCTTCTTGCTGCTCTTCAGCGGCTGGTTCTGCGCTCATTTGCGCGACATTACCTGTGAGATAACAAAGCCTGCAACAAAGGCGATGCCCAAGGTAGCCAGCGGCTTCTCACGCATGTAAGAGGTTGCCTGGCTGCCGAGCATTTCGGCTTTCTCACGACCTTTCAGCATTTGCTCTACAGCATCATGCTTCAGATCTACGCCAGCGGATTCAGCGGCCGATTTAAAGTGGCTCTTTGCTTCCAACAGCTTCTCATAAGCCTCGGCTACAGCCTCCTTGCTTGCCGCGAGTTCCTTTTCCTTGCTGGTGGTAGTCGCTGCGGTATTTGAAGTCGCCATGGTCGTTCTCCTTGTTAGTACAAACTGGAATTGGATAACCCTGTTAAGACCATCCGCTGACATCCAGACTCAGCCTGATACAACAGTTCAGCATGCACCATAGACCGACCCGAAGCCAGTCATGCACACACCTTATCAGCTACCATTCGCAGCGGCGAAATCCGCGCTTTGGCCTTTACCCGCCACTGATAAAAAATCAACCTGAGGCTAGATGTACATGCACGGGTGACAAGCTGTGCCAGACTATCTGACGAACAACTTGATCACCGCACAGAGAATATGACCGGATACCGGCAGACGAGTTCAGCTTTTAACTTGGCGGCCGGGTTCGACACAGCCAAAGAAACACAGGACACAAGTATGAAAACCGCTACTGAGTTTGACATCATCGTTTACGGAGCCACCGGCTATACCGGGCGACTGGTCGCAGAATATCTGAGCCAGGAATACGCCAATGATGGCCAGTTACGCTGGGCCATGGCCGGTCGCAGCCAAGCCAAACTCGAAGCCGTGCGTGATGAGATTGGCGCACCGGCGAATACGCCGCTGGTAGTAGCGGACACCGAAGATGCCGCCAGCCTGAAAGCAATGGCAGAGCGTACCAAGGTAATTCTCACTACCGTCGGCCCGTATCAGCTATACGGCTCCGAACTGGTTGCCGTTTGCGCCGCTACCGGGACTGATTATGTTGACCTCTGCGGTGAGCCGGCGTGGATGCGCCAGATGATCGATGCGCATGGCGAAGCAGCCAAGCAGAGCGGCGCACGCATCGTCTTTTCCTGCGGCTTCGACTCCATCCCCTTCGATCTGGGTGTCTACTTCCTGCAACAGGCCGCAAAGAAACAACTGGGTAAGGCCCTCCCTCGCGTCAAGGGACGCGTCCGCAAGATGAAGGGCACTTTTTCTGGCGGCACTGCAGCCAGTCTGAAAGCCACCCTGATCGCCGCCAAGCAGAATCCGGAAATATACCAACTGCTCGGTAATCACTTTGCCTTGACACCTGGCTTCACCGGTCCAGCGCAACCACCAGCGGCCAAGCCCGAATTTGACGAGTCGCTGGGCAGTTGGGCTGCGCCTTTCATCATGGCCGCGATCAATACCCGCAATGTGCACCGCTCCAACGCCCTGCTAGGCCACGCCTATGGCGAAGACTTTGTGTATGACGAAATGCTGCTGACCGGCCCAGGCGAGCAAGGTGAGCAAATCGCCAATGCCGTCGCTGGCGACAAGTCCCTATCCGGCGATTCCGCGCCCAAGCCCGGTGAAGGCCCAAGCAAGGAAGAGCGTGAGAACGGTTTTTACGATGTACTGTTCATCGGCGAAGACGGTGCGGGTAAAACCTTGCTGGCCAGCGTTTCCGGTAAGCGCGACCCAGGTTATGGCTCTACCTCACGCATGATTGCAGAAAGTGCCATCTGCCTGGTACGCGATGCAACCGATACCGCCGGCGGTATCTGGACGACCGCACCGGCAATGGGCGACAAGTTGATCAAGCGCCTGCAGGAGCACGCTGGCCTGACCTTCAAACTGGAATCCTGATCCAGCCGAGCGGAGGATTCCTTCAGGGAGCCCTCCGCTCACACCTCAAGGCTCGCCAGCCAACCAATCCAGCCGATAACTCCCCTCCCCCGACTGCGCTAACGTCCGCGCCAGCCAAGGCAGCACCTGCTCAAGCTCCTCCCATATCGGCCAGGGCGGATTGACCAGAATAAGTCCTGACCCATTCAACCCCATCTGGTTATCGGCCGGTCGAATATTCAACTCAACTCGCAACGCCTTGGGCAAACCGGCATCAGCGATTTGCTGGTAGAAGTCGCGCAACAGTCGTTGATCCTTGATGGGATACCAAAGCGCGATAATCGTTTGTCGCATCCGTTGAATAGCAATTTGCAGAGCACTGATGCACCGCTGCAATTCATCAGGCTGCTCGAACGGCGGATCAAGTAGCCAGAGCGCGCGTTTCTCGGCCACCGGCAGAAATGCCTTGGGCAACTGATAGCCATCACGCTGATGCACGGCCACCTGCTCCTGATCCGCAAAATACTGTTTGAGCGTCTCCGCATCCACCGGATGCAGTTCGCTAAGAATCATCCGGTCTTGCGGGCGCAGCAGGTCGGCAATTAACTGGGGAGAACCGGGGTAGTAACGCAGCTCATCAGCAGTGTTATGACCTGCTACGGCAGCACGAAAATCATTCAGCCACAGGGGCAAGTCATCACGCTGCCAAAGCCGCCCGATGCCATCCTGATACTCGCCCGTCTTACCGGCGGTTTCACCCTGTAAGTCATAAAAGGCGGTACCCGCGTGACTATCCAGGTAGCACAGCGGCGTGTCCTTGCGCTGCATAAGCTCGAGCAGTCGGCGCAGGAGCGCGTGCTTGAGGACATCGGCGTGGTTACCGGCGTGGTAGCTGTGACGGTAGTTCATGGGTATTCCCGCGTAAGAGCATAATGTAAAGCGCGCATTCTAACAGGCTGACCGCCTTTTTTGCCCAGCGACTCTCTGCACCGAGCTGCCGAGGCCGAGCTGATGACGAGAGTGTTTTTATCGCTGCAACTAGCCTATGGCTGGGCTGGATTCACCAACCATAAATAAAAAAAGTATCAAGGTGGCTAAAATAGGCTTTAACATCTCTCGTACAACATCAATAACGCTGTCACCGCCAGCCCCTACCTGAGTCAATCTCTCCGTGAAACAACCCCTTAAGCTTGTAAGCCTGGTGTTACTGCTGTCTTTTTCCCTGCCTAGCTACGCGTTGCAGATTTTCGTTAAAACACTGACCGACAAGATCATCTCGCTGGAAGTAGAGGCGAACGACACTATCGAAAACGTCAAAGCCAAGATCCAGGACAAGGAGGGAATCGACCCGGCTGATCAGAACCTGGTCTTTGCGGGCAAGCTGCTGGAGGACGGTAAGACGCTGGCCGACTACAACATCCAGAAAGAGGTGACGCTATTTTTGCGCCGAGCAACGCTGCTTACCCCAACGACGCTGCAAAGTCTGACCGAGCAAACGCGATTATTGCAGGCAGCAGTCACCCGAGCGGGACTGGTACTGCACGGCAGCCATGGCAACCCACTGGATATGCGTGCCGAGCCTGGCAGCGACTCCTGCCTATGGGCGTCAGGCGATTGGGCTGCGGACAACCATGAGCAGCGGGACGGCTCGATCAAACTCGCAGAAATCGGCGGTTGCTGGGTTATCGACGATAACCGCACGCAAGTCGGTTTGGGGCTGGGCAAGTCCTGGAGCGATCAGAGTACCGTCTTCAATGGATCACAGGAACAGACGGGACAATACGCGGTGCTGGAACTGATTACGCCCGCACCCGCCCTTGGCGCCAATGCATGGGGCACAGTAACCGCTTATTACAGCGACGCTGACCTCAAGATCAAGCGCGGTTATCTGACCGCTGACGAACGCGACCGCTCGCTGGGTAAAACCGATGCTGCAACTTGGGCGCTGCGCGTGCGCACCGACTGGGAGCGCGCAGGCGTAATAGCGGGCGCAGCGATCTCCCCTTTTGTTGACCTGTCGCATATCAAGAGCGAGATGGACGGCTACACGGAGCACTCAGGCGCCGCACCCGCCGCCTTTGATGATAGCGACCTTTCTACCTCGGAAGGCCGTGTTGGGGTCAATGCGCTCAAGCCGATCAGCACGGTCTTCAGTCTGACGTCAGGACTGGAAGCAGTGCACCGATTCAACCAATCGAGCTCGACTATAACCGGCGCATTGAACGGCAGCGAGCAATTCAGCGTCAAGGCTAATAGCGAAAAACGCAGCTGGCTGAAGGCATCCGTGGGCGGTATCTGGACCTTGTCACCGCTCAAATTTATTGTCAGCGCCAGCGCCACCAGCGAAGGGCAGGAACCGGATGCCTGGCTGGCGGCGCATGTTGTAGGCTCATTTTAACGGTCTGCCAACGAGAGTCAGCGGCGCTCAGCTCTGCTGACTCTGAGGCGTAACCCGTAACACTTCCTCGATGGTCGTCAAGCCGGACGCTACTTTCTGCGCCCCCGACAACCGCAGACTGTGCATACCTTCTTTATAAGCCTGACGACGCAAAGCGCCCAGATCGGTATCAGCGTGAATCAATGATTTGATGCCCTCACTAATGGGCATCAGTTCATATACGCCCGCGCGTCCACGGTAGCCTGTCTCCCGGCACTCCACACAGCCTACAGGCTGCTGGGCCTGGGTCGGGACGGGGGCATTCCAGGGCTTGGTGAGATCGACCCAGCCCTCTTCGTCCACCGTGATGGGAGCCTTGCAGTGCGGGCAAAGTGTGCGCACCAAGCGCTGCGCCATCACTCCCAGCACCGTCGCCTTGATCAGATAGGCAGGCACACCCAGCTCAATCAAACGGCTTACCGCGCTGGGCGCATCGTTGGTGTGCAGGGTAGACAGCACCAGGTGCCCGGTCAGTGCTGCCTGAATTGCCATCTCGGCGGTTTCCAGGTCGCGAATCTCACCGATCATGATGATGTCCGGGTCCTGGCGCATCAGCGCCCGCACTGCGTTGGCAAAGTTCAGATCAATATTGTGCTGTACCTGCATCTGGTTGAAGCTGTCCTCAACCATTTCAATCGGGTCTTCCACGGTACAGACGTTGACTTCGGGTGTGGCCAACTGTTTGAGGGTGGTATAGAGCGTTGTCGTCTTGCCCGAGCCGGTGGGACCGGTCACCAACACAATACCGTTGGGCTGCGACACCATACTCTGCCAACGACGTTGATCTTCGCTGGAAAACCCCAACTGATCAAAGGTGCGCAGCAAAACGTCCGGGTCGAAGATACGCATCACCATCTTCTCGCCAAAGGCGGTAGGCAAGGTTGATAGGCGTAGCTCAATCTCGTTGCCCTTAGGCGACTTGGTCTTGATACGGCCGTCTTGCGGCTTACGCTTCTCGGCCACATTCATTCGGCCCAGAGTTTTCAGGCGACTAACCACAGCAACCGTCACTTGAATAGGGAACTGATACACCGTGTGCAGCACACCATCAATGCGCAGACGAACACTGCCAGTATCTCGGCGCGGCTCGACATGAATATCACTGGCGCGCTGCTCGAACGCATACTGAAATAGCCAGTCGACAATATTCACCACGTGGGCATCATTGGCGTCCGGCTCCTGACTCATGCTGCCCAGATTCAGCAGCTGTTCAAAGTTACCGATGCCGCTTATTTTCTGATCGCCCGCATTAGCGCCGGTGACCGAACGAGCCAGCCGATAAAACTCTACCGTATAGCGTTGCAGATCCGCAGGATTGGCCACCACGCGCTTGATGTCGCGGCGCAGCACATGACGCAGATTGTCCTCCCAGGCGCTGACAAAAGGCTGCGCACTGGCAATAACGGCTTCTTTCTCGTTTACATCCACCGCAAGAATCTTGTGCCGCTGGGCGAACGCAAACGACATCAGCGGCGTTACCGCCGATACATTGATCTTGAGCGGGTCAATGCGAAAGAAAGGCTGATCGGTTTCAACCGCCAACCAGCGACTCAGCGTATCCAGATCCAGCTTCTTACCGGGGCGCGTAAGATCAGCCACCTCTTGCGCCGCGATAAACTGCAGCGGATGTAGCTTGGCGGTATCACCGGAACCTGAGCGCCTGAGCGTCACCAGGTGGTCAACCGTTTCAGGGTCGATCTTCCCTTGCGCCGCCAATACGTTGAGGAAATCACCCAAATCCAATGGGCGATCACTACCAGGTATCGCCAGATCCGCCAAACGCTTCATACCGCCTCTCCCTTGTTACTGGGCTGTCCCTGCCCCGTCCGACCTAGCGGCCAGTCCTGTTATGACTTTTACTGATTCAGCTCACGCCAGGCATTCAACTTGCGGACCCGCTGTCCCTGCTTGCGCAGCGCTGCCAGCAATAGCTCGCGTTGCTCATCATCTATCTGCGGATATTGCTCCAACAAGGCCTGCAGCTTGTTCAACTCGCCAAACAAACGGTCCGGTTCGGAGACATCGAGAAAGGAGCGGAAGTTGCCCAGCATCAGCTGCAAGCGACCTAGTCGTGGCAGTTGATCCAGCCACTCATGGACCTGATGGTCGGTATCATTATGATGCGGCACCCGCAGCTCTTGAATCTCCTTGCCGACCGCGCCAAGCATCCAGCGAGACAGCGGCAGCGCGGCAATACGGTCACCGCGTGGTGGCCGCTTGGTCTGCCAGCGTTTATCCAGCAGCCAGAGCGCCAGCTCGACAAACAACTGCCCCCAGGCAGGGTCTGCCAACTGCTTGTCAAACACTTCGCTGGCTTGCTTGCGCGCAGCTTCACCTTCAACATCGTCAGCCCAGCCCGCGAGCACCAGCGGCTGAAACCTCTCGAGAAGTTGGTCCAGCGGCACAATGAAAGGCTGTGCAGATGAGCGTGGCAAGGCGAGATCGAACACGCCGAAACAGGCACGCAAGGCAGCCAGGTTGGTCGTCATCTCGCGGAACAACTTCCACTGACGGGCAAAGCGGTATTGCTCGGCCAGCCGCTGCACGCGTCCCAATAGTTGAGTAATCAAGCCTTCAATCACAGCATCGACGCTCGAGTCGGGCTGCCATTTTGGCGCGTCCAGGCGCAGCGCGTAACTGCTCTGGTCAAACAGCCGATAGCCACGCTCAGCCTTGCTGATATCGCATGGCATCAGCACCTGATCGCGACACAGCTCCAGTGCCAGTTCCAGCAGCGCCTGCGGCGAACCGGAGCGCACCTCGAGCTCAAGCTCACTTATCGGCTCTACGCTGTCGCCAGCGGAAACCTCACCCTGATCCAGCGCCGCCTCGATTTCCACCTGTTCGCCATCACGCTCCCAGCGCAGCAGTGCGCGGGTACGCTGAAAGTCTGTGGTGAAAACCGGCTGTAACGCAGATTTGTCGAGCTCTGCCAGCGAGGCCGGCCAGCAACTGTCATCCAGCAGCGTAAAGTCCAGCTCCAGCTTTTGCAGGTTCCAGTCCCACTCGTTGCGCTCGGACAATCCCGCTACGCTCTGGCCGCGGCTTTTCAGCGTCTGGATGATGGCATCACCGTCACGCCGCAGGCGCAGCGCCACCTTGGCCGCAGCCAGATCCCGGTTCTCGGTATCGTAATACTGGTTATAGAGCGTGCCGGTTTGCCAGTCATCAACCAGACGACTTTTTACCAGCGGGTGTTCACGTAAAGCGGTCAGTACGTCGGCACTGGCGCGCAATTTGATTTCGGTTTCTTTACCCATCGGATTTCTCTGCCATACCACTGCTTCAGGAGCAAGCGGTAAAAATGTGTTCTTTTCATGTCAATCAGATGACGATCAGGCATGCAGGACCTATACTTTGCGGCCTAAACTCCCGCTGGAGGCGCTATGCCTAACAACCCATTTCTCAGCCTGTTCGGTCGCTCCCCCATAAAGCCGATGCAGCAGCACATTGCCAAGGCACATGAGTGTGCAGCGCAGCTACTGCCGTTTATTGAGGCAGTCATTGCCAACGACTGGACCGAAGCCGAGCGCATACAGCAACACATCGCTCAGCTCGAACGGGACGCCGACAAACTCAAAAAGGATGTCCGCGTCAATCTGCCCAAAAGCCTGTTCCTGCCGGTGCCTCGTTCGGACCTGCTGGAACTGCTCAGTGTACAGGACAAAGTCGCCAACCGCGCCAAGGATATCGCCGGCCTGATGCTGGGTCGCAAGATGATGATTCCGGTCCCGCTAAGCGGTTCATTCAAAGCCTTCGTTCAACGCTCTATCGATGCTGCAGCTCAGGCATTAACGGCCATGAACGAACTTGACGAACTGCTGGAAACCGGATTTTCAGGCCGTGAAGTTACGCTGGTAGAACGTATGATCGAGGAACTCGACAGCATCGAGCACGACACCGACAACATGCAGATCAAGCTGCGCTCGGAGCTGTACAAACTGGAAAAGGACCTGTCACCAGTAGACGTGATGTTTTTGTATCAGATCATCGAATGGATTGGTGATGTCGCCGACCGTGCTCAGCGCGTAGGCAACCGCCTGGAATTGCTGATGGCCCGCTAAGGGCCGGCTGAACCATGCACCCAATAGAGTATTAAGAATATGACGCTGATTGCAGAGTACGGCACTGTCCTGCTCATTCTGGCCTGCCTCTTCGGCTTTTTTATGGCCTGGGGGGTAGGCGCTAACGACGTGGCTAACGCCATGGGCACTTCGGTTGGTTCCCGCGCGCTAACCATCAAACAGGCGATTGTGATCGCCATGGTATTCGAGTTTCTTGGCGCTTATCTGGCCGGCGGCTCGGTTACCCAAACTATTCGCAGCGGCATCCTTGATGCTGACCTGATCAGCCCGGACCAGATGATCTTCGGCATGCTGGCCGCTCTGCTCGCAGCCGGAACCTGGCTGCTGATCGCATCCATCAAGGGCTGGCCAGTTTCCACCACCCACTCCATCATTGGTGCCGTTATCGGTTTTGGTGCAGTCGGTGTATCCATGGACGCAGTCCATTGGGGCGGCGTAATCCCCATTGTGTCCAGCTGGGTAATTTCTCCCCTGCTGTCCGGGACAGTTGCATTCCTTATCTTCATGAGCGTTCACAAGCTGATCCTGGACACTGAAGACCCCTTCACCAACGCCAAGCGTTACGTCCCTTACTACATGTTTGCGGTCGGTTTTATCGTCACTATTGTCACCCTGACCAAAGGCCTCAAGCACGTTGGCCTGCATCTGAGTGGCTGGCAAAGTCTGGGCCTGGCACTACTGTTTGGTGCCATCATCTGCGCCATCGGCATCATGCTGCTCAGACGCATCAAGCCTGACCCTGTCGCGGACAAGAGCTTTCACTTCGCCAGCGTGGAAAAGGTCTTTGCCATCCTGATGATCTTTACCGCCTGCGCCATGGCCTTTGCCCACGGCTCCAATGACGTCGCCAATGCAGTAGGTCCGCTGGCCGCTATCGTTGGCGTGCTTAGCTCAGGCGGCGATATCGTGGATAAATCAGTCGTGCCTGGCTGGGTATTGCTGCTCGGCGGCGTCGGCATAGTAGTCGGCCTGGCCACCTACGGTTATCGTGTGATTGCGACCATCGGCCAGCACATCACCGAGCTGACCCCCAGCCGCGGCTTCGCTGCCGAACTGGCGACGGCTACCACTGTAGTAGGTGCCTCCAGCATTGGCCTGCCGATCTCCACCACTCACACCCTGGTGGGCGCGGTACTTGGCGTAGGTATGGCGCGCGGCATCGGTGCGTTGAACCTGCGCGTGATCGGTACCATCTTCAGCTCCTGGGTAGTCACCCTGCCTGCTGGCGCCGTACTTTCCATCATCTACTTCTTTACCCTTTCCGCCATTTTCAGCTGACGAACGGCTATGGGCGGCGTAAGCTGAACACCACTGTTCGCATACGCCGCCCGGAGTTTCCATGGCTTTGCCCTCGCTGAAAGCGCAATTCGACGCCCTGCTCAAACTACCTTCTATCAGCTGCACCCAGGACGATATGGATCAATCCAATCTGCCCGTGGTGCATTTACTGGCCAGTTGGCTCGGCGACCTGGGCTTTGCCTGCGAAATCCAACCAATTCCGGGGGAAGCTGGCAAGGCTAACCTGATTGCCACCCTCGGCAGTGGTCCCGGCGGCCTGGTAATGGCTGGTCATACCGATACCGTGCCCTGCAACCCGGAACGCTGGCAGCACGACCCGTTCAAGCTGACCGAGCAGGATGGCCGCTGGTACGGGCTGGGCAGCTGTGACATGAAGGGCTTTTTTCCGCTGATTATTGAAGCGGTACGTAGCTATGTGGATCAGCCTTTCAAGCAGCCACTGATCGTACTCGCGACCGCCGACGAGGAGAGCTCCATGAGCGGCGCCCGCGCGCTGGTCGCCAGCGGCCTGCCAAAAGCTCGGCACGCGGTGATTGGCGAGCCTACCGGTCTCAAGCCAATCCGTGTACACAAGGGCATCATGATGGAGCGGATCGACATTACCGGTCAGGCTGGCCACTCCTCGGACCCGGCGCTGGGCAACAATGCAATGGAAGCCATGCACAACGTCATCAGCGAACTGATGACGCTGCGCAGTGGCTGGCAGAAGCGCTGGAACAACCCGCTGTTCGGCGTACCGACGCCTACATTGAATCTTGGCTGCATTCATGGTGGCGACAACCCCAACCGCATTTGCGCCAAATGCGCCCTGGAGTTTGATATCCGCCCGTTGCCGGGTATGGACCCGGATGCCCTGCGCGCCGACATCCAGGCCCGGCTGGACCTGATTGCCGCCGAGCGTCAGGTCGAGATTGTCTACTCACCGCTGTTTCCGGGCGTGCCGCCCATGGACACCGCCGCCGACGCGCCACTGGTCAAAGCATGCGAAGCGCTTACCGGACACAGTGCCGGCAGCGTGGCCTTTGCCACCGAGGGGCCGTACCTAAATCAAATTGGCATGCAGACACTGATTCTCGGCCCAGGCGATATTGATCAGGCGCATCAACCAGACGAGTTTCTGGCTATGGACCGCCTCAATCCGACCGTGGATATTCTGCGCCAGTTGATCAAACAATTTTGCCTGCAGTAGCCGGACCGGCGACAGAGGACTTGAAGCTGGCAGCGTAAAACCCTTTTAATAGATCTTTTGCATGGAAATGCCGCGAATGCACGATTACGTCAATTGGTTCCGCCACTCGACGCCCTACATCAACTTGCACCGGGACTGCACTTTCGTGCTCATGCTGCCCGGCGAAGGCCTGGCGCACCCCAACTTCAGCAATATCGTCCACGACATCATGCTGCTCAACAGCCTGGACGTGCGACTCGTGCTGGTACATGGTTCGCGCCCACAGATTGAAGAACGCTTGAGCGCTCGCGGCATCACTTCGCGCTATCACAATGACCTGCGCATCACCGACATAGATACCCTGACCTGTGTAACCGAAGCGGTTGGAGCGCTGCGCATCGCAATCGAGGCACAACTGTGCACGCAGCAACAGGGCGCGCATCTGCGAGTGACCGGCGGCAACATGGTGACCGCCAAGCCGATTGGCGTGGTCGATGGCGTCGACTTTCATCACACCGGCGAAGTACGCCGCATAGATCGCAAAGCCATCAGCCGCCACCTGGATGAGCACGACATAGTGCTGCTCTCCAGCCTCGGCTACTCGCCCACTGGCGAGGTGTTCAACCTGGCCTGTGAAGATGTCGCCACCAGCGTGGCCGCCGCGCTGGGCGCCGACAAGCTGATTCTGTTTGGCGAAGACGCTGGCATCAAGGACGAAAACGGGCTACTACTGCGCGAGCTGAAGCCGACCCGCGCAGCACCACTGCTCAATAGTCTGGGCAATTCGCTACCGGGCAACCTGCTGCGCGCAGCCTGTAAGGCATGCAACGCCGGCGTACGGCGCTCGCATATTGTCAGCTTTGCCGAAGATGGCGCGATGCTGAATGAGCTATTCACCCGCGACGGCAGCGGTACGCTGGTGGCGCAGGAAGCCTTTGAGCAGATCCGCTCGGCCACCATTGAAGATGTTGGCGGCCTGATCGACCTGCTGCGCCCACTGGAAGACGCCGGTATTTTGGTACGCCGCTCGCGCGAAGTACTGGAAACCGAAATCAGCCAGTTTGCTCTGGTTGAACGTGATGGCACCATCATCGGCTGCGCGGCGCTTTATCCACTGGAAGGATCAACGTCAGCCGAGTTGGCCTGCGTAGCCATTGACCCCAACTATCGTCAGGGTGGCCGTGGCGACCAGTTACTGCAGCACATTGAATCGCAGGCCCGCAGCCTGAAGATCGACACCCTGTTCGTGCTCACCACGCGCACTGCGCACTGGTTCCGCGAGCGGGGCTTTGTGCCCAGCAGCGTGGAGCGTTTGCCCGCCAAAAGAGCAGAGCTGTACAACTACCAACGCAACTCCAAGGTGTTTGAGAAAGCACTTTAGCGCAGCCAGCACAAGACAAAACCCCAGGCCACCCAGGCAGGGAGACAACACACTGACGCCGCACGGCTGCAAGCCGAGCGGCGAATTGGTATGCTTGCCCGATTGCAACACATCACGAGAGTACCCTCATGCCAGATTATCGCTCAAAAACCTCCACCTTCGGTCGCAACATGGCCGGCGCTCGCGCCCTGTGGCGCGCCACCGGCATGAAGGACGAAGACTTCAAGAAGCCCATCATCGCCGTTGCGAACTCATTCACCCAGTTCGTTCCGGGGCACGTACACCTGAAAGACATGGGCCAACTCGTCGCCCGTGAAATCGAAAAGGCCGGCGGCGTAGCCAAGGAATTCAACACCATCGCAGTCGATGACGGCATCGCCATGGGTCACGATGGCATGCTGTACTCACTACCCAGCCGCGAGATCATCGCTGATTCGGTCGAGTACATGGTCAACGCCCACTGCGCTGATGCCATCGTCTGCATCTCCAACTGCGACAAGATCACCCCCGGCATGCTGATGGCCGCACTGCGTCTCAACGTACCTGTGGTTTTTGTCTCTGGCGGCCCGATGGAAGCCGGTAAGACCAAGCTGGCCAGCCATGGCCTGGATCTGGTCGATGCCATGGTAATCGCCGCCGACGAGAGCAGTTCAGACGAAAAAGTCGCCGAGTATGAACGTTCCGCCTGCCCAACCTGCGGCTCCTGCTCAGGCATGTTTACCGCCAACTCGATGAACTGTCTAACCGAAGCGCTGGGCCTGGCACTGCCGGGCAACGGTTCGCTTCTGGCCACCCACAGCGACCGTGAAGAGCTATTCCTGCGCGCGGGACGTACGATTGTTGATCTGTGCAAAACCTATTATGCCGACGGCGACGATAGCGTCCTGCCCCGCAGCATTGCCAACTTCAAGGCATTCGAAAATGCCATGACGCTGGACATCGCCATGGGCGGCTCAACCAATACCATTTTGCATTTGCTCGCTGCCGCTCAGGAAGGCGAGATCGAATTTGATCTGCGCGATATCGACCGCCTGTCACGCTCCGTCCCGCAGCTGTGCAAGGTCGCGCCAAATATTCAGAAGTACCACATGGAAGACGTGCACCGCGCCGGCGGCATCTTCAGCATCCTCGGCTCATTGGCGCGCGGCGGTTTGCTACACACCGACCTGCCCACCGTACACAGCCCGAGCATGGCGCAGGCGATCGCCGAATGGGATATCACCCAGACTGACGATGAAGCCGTTCATACCTTCTTCAAGGCAGGTCCGGCAGGCATCCCCACCCAGACCGCGTTCAGCCAATCCACACGCTGGGATACGCTGGACGACGATCGCGAAAACGGCTGCATCCGCAGCGTCGAGCACGCCTACTCCGCCGAGGGCGGCCTGGCGGTGCTTTATGGCAACATCGCAATGGACGGCTGCGTCGTGAAAACCGCTGGGGTAGACGAGTCTATCCACGTATTTGAAGGTCGCGCAAAAATCTTCGAGAGCCAGGACACCGCGGTCAAAGGCATTCTCGCCGATGAAGTCAAAGCCGGCGATATTGTCATCATTCGCTATGAAGGCCCCAAGGGCGGCCCAGGCATGCAGGAAATGCTTTACCCAACCAGCTACTTGAAATCCAAGGGACTGGGTAAGGACTGCGCGCTACTGACCGACGGCCGCTTTTCTGGCGGCACGTCAGGGCTGTCTATCGGCCACGCTTCACCCGAGGCAGCGGCTGGCGGCGCCATTGGCCTGGTGCGCGACGGCGACAAAATACTGATCGATATCCCCAATCGCAGCATCAACCTGCTGGTCAGCGATGAAGAGCTCTCCCATCGCCGTATTGAGCAGGACAAACTGGGTTGGAAGCCAGCCGAAAAGCGCCCGCGCAAAGTCACTACAGCACTCAAGGCTTATGCCTTGCTGGCTACCAGCGCCGACAAGGGTGCAGTGCGCGACAAGGCCATGCTTGAAGGATGAAATCGTCGTGGAGCGGGCAACCCGCTCCACGCCAAAATACGGTCAAAATGCAAAAAAAGACGGTAAAACGACATAATTACGCCACTAAAGGCGTTGTGCCATACCACTGGTCGGGGATTATCCCCACTTCCTACATCAAAATGATGTAAGCAGTCTGTGATGGCGTTAACATCGGGTCGTCATTGAATTGTGCATGGACGACCACTAACGCAGATGCCTGGCACGGATCCGATCGAAACAACCACATTTAAGTTGCTGCTGGTTGAAACAGACCCCGCGAAGCGCGAGCGACTGCTCGAGCTGTGTCGTGCCCATTCCCCCGCCGAACTGCAAGTCGAAGTCTGCACTCGACCCAACGAGGCCATAGCGCGCCTGGCCAAAGGCAGCTTCCAGGCGAGCCTGCTGCCCAATGACATCGACCTGCTGCAAACCGCGCGCCGTGCGGCGCCCGATACGCTATATCTACTCATCAGCGATGGAACTACGCCAGAGCAAGACAGTAAAGCCATCCACGAAGGCGCTGACGACGTCCTGGCCTATGCCAATCTGGATACCGAGCAATTACAGCGTGCACTCATACACGCAGCACTAAGGCGAAGCAGCGGCGAGAAGCTGGCGCAACTCGCACGCCAGGACCCACTAACCGGACTAGGCAATCGGGCACTGCTAGAAGATGAGCTCGAGCGCATGATCATTCGCGGTCAGCGCAGCCCTACCGGCTTTGCACTGCTCTACATCGACCTGGACTATTTCAAGCAGATCAACGATAGCTTTGGCCATGGCCTTGGCGACCTGCTTCTGGCGGTTATAGCCAATCGACTAAGGCGCACCATGCGTCAAGACGACCTGATTGCGCGCATTGGCGGCGATGAATTCGTTGCTTTGCTCAATGACCTGCACGATCCAAATGACGCCGCGCTGATTGCCAGCAAGATAATACACACGCTCAGCGAGCCTATTACCCTCAGCGGTCATCATCTACTCATTTCAGCCAGCATCGGCATAGCTACCTTCCCCTCGCATGGCGCTTCCGCCGCAGAGCTTTTGCAGCACGCCGACCAGGCCCTGTACCGGGCCAAGGCGAATGGTCGCAACGCCTACGCGTTCTACAACCCCGAGGAAAAGGCCCACACCCGCCACAATATTGATGTTGAGCAGGGGCTACGCCATGGCCTGCTGGAAGGTCAGTTCCGCCTGCACTACCAACCCATAGTCGATACCCAGCATGGCGATACTGTGGCGTGGGAAGCACTGCTACGCTGGCAACATCCGACCTTGGGACTGCTATCGCCGGATGCCTTCTTGAAATTGGCGGAGCATAGTGGCCTGATTCTGCCCATGGGGCACTGGGTGATAGGCCAGGCACTGGAGGCTGTGCGCGAGTGGCAGGAGGCAGGCGTCAATTGCCGGCTGTCAATCAACCTGAGTGATCGCGAACTGAAACAACCTCGTTTTGCCGATCAACTCCAACAGCTGCTGATCAAAAGCAAGGTGCCTCCTCAATTGCTACAACTTGAACTGCGTGAGGATGCGTTGTTAAAACACGCCAGTCAGGCCGCCAAGCTATGCAATGCCGTAGCCGCGCTTGGCGTTGATATATGGCTGGACCATTTTGGCACCGAGTACGGCGCCTTTGGCTACTTGAACCGACTCCCCATCAAAGGCGTCAAGATCAATACCAATGATCTTGATCCGCAGCGCGACCCGGAGCAGGCCGCGTACGTAAAGAATCTGATCAAACTCACGCGCAGCATGGACAAACATGTTACCGCTAATTGCGTCGAGGATGCTCACAGTGCTGAACAGCTTTCAAGCTGGGGTGGTAACTTCCTGCAAGGTTATTGGATTGGCAAGCCGCGCCCGCTAGAGTCGATCATTGCTGGCGCCAATAACAAGGGCCAGTAAAGCGCCCTTTCATTGCGTCATAGCAAGCCATCCCGGAAAATCGGCAATCAATCAGGCTGCAGTGCAGCGCTCCAGCACCTGATAGCAATGCGCCGGATACTCCTCCCCCGCAGCGACCGCGCGCTCGCTTACCAGGCGCCACTGAGCGTCAACAACCTCAGGAAACCAGGCATCACCATCGGGCTCAAGCTCAACGCGAGTCAAATACAGCCGATCAGCCAGGTCGAGACACTGCTCGTATAGATTGCCGCCGCCTATAATCATGATTTCATCGACCGCGTCCAGCTCAGCCTGATGATGCGCCAACGCCAGCGCCTGATCGATATCACCCACTACCTGCACCCCAGGAATGAGAAGACCGGGCTGACGACTGATCACAATGTTGGCTCGCCCAGGTAAGGGCCGACCCAGCGAATCAAAGGTCTTTCGGCCCATGATGATTGGCTTGCCCCAAGTGGTCGCACGGAAATACTTGAGATCTTCCGGCAAGTGCCAAGGCATCTTGTTATCCCGACCAATAATCCGATTACGCGCCATAGCCGCAATCATGGCGACCTTTACGCTCCGCTCCGCCACACTCATACCGCCACCGGTGCCTTGATATGCGGATGACATTGATAGCCTTCCAGGGTGAAGTCATCAAAGGTAAAGGCAAACAGATCCTTGATCGCCGGATTCAAGCGCATCGTTGGCAGCGGCAGCGGTTCACGCGACAACTGCAGGTCCGTCTGCTCAATGTGATTGGAGTACAGGTGGCAATCGCCACCGGTCCAGACAAAGTCGCCGGGCTCCAGCTCACAGACCTGAGCAACCATAAGCGTCAGCAATGCATAGCTGGCAATATTGAAAGGCACACCAAGAAAGATGTCGGCTGAGCGCTGATACAGCTGGCAACTCAGTTTTCCATCGGCCACATAGAACTGGAACAGCGCATGACAGGGCGGCAGGGCCATCTCATCAACCAGGGCGGGATTCCAGGCTGACACAATCAGCCGCCGCGAGTCAGGGCTGGACTTGATCATCTGAATCAACTTGCTGATCTGGTCGATGGACTCCCCATTCGGCGCCGGCCATGACCGCCACTGATAGCCGTAAACCGGCCCCAGATCACCATTCTCATCAGCCCATTCATCCCAGATGGAGACGCCATTTTCCTTCAAATAGCGGATATTGGTGTCGCCCTGCAGGAACCACAACAACTCATGAACAATAGACTTGAGATGGCACTTCTTGGTGGTCACCATGGGGAACCCGGCAGCCAGATCAAAGCGCATCTGATGACCAAAAACGCTGTAAGTACCGGTACCGGTGCGATCACTCTTGTAGGTGCCGGTTTCGCGCACCAGGCGCATCAGATCGAGATACTGTTTCATAGTTGGCGCCCCTCACGACGGTAAGCCAGGCCCATCATCAGGGCTCCAAGAAGAATCATGGGTATACATAGCAGCTGCCCCATGGTCAGCCAGCCAAAGGCCAGATAACCCAGCTGGGCATCCGGTACTCGAACGAACTCGACCGCAAAGCGGAAAATGCCGTAACAGATGGCAAACAACCCACTGACCGACATGGTCGGACGCGGCTTGCTGGAGTAAATCCAGAGGATGGTAAAGAGCGCCACGCCCTCCAAAGCAAACTGATACAACTGCGAGGGATGACGTGCCAGTTGCGCCGGGTCATTGGGAAACACCATAGCCCAAGGCAGATCGGTCGCTTTGCCCCATAGTTCGGAATTAATGAAATTACCGATACGACCTGTTCCCAAACCTATGGGCACCAAGGGGGCAACGAAGTCCATCAGGCGAAAGAAAGGCGCCTTCTGCTTATACGAAAACCATAGTACCGCCAGCAACACACCCAGCAACCCACCATGGAAAGACATACCCCCTTTCCAGATTTCCAGAATCAGCAACGGGTTGTCGATATAGGCCGACAAATCATAAAACAACACATAACCCAGCCGCCCCCCGGCAATCACACCGAGCGCCACCCAAAACACCAGGTCAGATAGCGTCTCTTTAGTCCACTCAGGAAAGTGTTCAGGTAGCCTGCGTTTGGCTAGCCACCAGGCTCCACCGATGCCGATCAGATACATCAGTCCGTACCAGTGGATCTGCAACGGACCCAGCGAAACCGCAACCGGGTCGATATTCGGGTAGGTCAACATAAGGACTCTCTAGACAAGGAAATTGATACCCACACACAACAGCAGGAGTGCGAATAATCGTTTCAACAACGTCTGTGACAGGCGATGCGCCAAGCGCGCACCAAAGCCTGCAAACAGCATACTGGTTGCCGCGATGCCAATCATCGCCGGCAGGTAAATATACCCAATACTCCACTCCGGCAAGGGCGCAGCAGACCAGCCAGTCCAGACAAAGCTTGCTGCACCCGCCAGCGCGATAGGCATGCCGCACGCAGATGAGGTGGCTACCGCCTGCTGCATCGGCACACTGCGCCAGACCAGAAAGGGCACGGTCAACGAACCGCCGCCAATACCGAAAATAGCCGAGGCCCAACCAATAAAGCCGCCGGCTAACGTCAGCGTCGGCTTGCCCGGCACATCAAGCGCGGCCTTGGGCTGCAACTTGAAGGCCATCTGGGCCGCCACCAGAATGGCGAACACACCAATAATTTTCTGCAACGCGGGACCAGAAATATAGGCTGCAGTCAGCGCTCCCAACACGCTACCCACCACAATGCCCAGGGTCATCCAGACAAACAGTGGCCAGCGCACGGCGCCGAGGCGATGGTGAGCACGTACGGCGTTGATTGACGTAAAGACAATAGTCGCCAGCGAGGTACCCACAGCCATGTGGGTCAATACCTCAGGCGAAAACCCCTGCAGGGCAAAACTGTAGACCAGCACCGGCACTATGATCATGCCGCCGCCCACGCCAAACAGCCCGGCGAGGGTACCAGCGAAGCCGCCCAGTATCAGGTAGATCAAAAATTCCACAGAGCCCCCAGCCAAAACCGATTCGGATGCGCTGCCGGCATCCGTCGAGTGCGCTAGTTTAGCGGAAAACACGTCGCCACCATAACCACGCATAGCCAACAACTAATGTCCCACCCACCTAATGGCGACAACGGGTAGACTAATCAGATTCAAATAGGAGAACCGCATGTGTTTGCTCGCCCTGGCCTGGCAGGTGGCCGCTGACTATCCGCTGACCCTGATCGGCAATCGCGATGAATTTCACCACAGACCTACCCGCCCGGCACAGCCATGGCAGGAGGAAGGCATGCCCGAGCTGCTGGCCGGCAAAGACTTGGAGGCTGGTGGAACCTGGCTCGGTGTCACGCGTAGCGGGCGCTTTGCAGCACTAACCAATATTCGTTCCCCCGGTGCCATACGTGGTCCTCTGTCACGAGGGAAGTTGGTGCTCGACTACCTGGCAGGAACCGACACTGCGGCAGACTACCTTAGCCAATTAAGCGAGAAGTCCGCTGACTTTGCCGGCTTCAACCTACTGGTGGGGGATCGGCATAGGCTATGGTATTTAAACAGCCAGGAGGGCCAACCACGTGAGCTGCTGCCAGGCGTCTATGGGCTCTCCAACGCCGCGCTAAACACCCCATGGCCAAAGCTGACGCAATTGCGCGAGCAGCTCACAGCCATGCCGCAGGCAGCACCCGAACAGCTTCTGCACCTGCTGCATGATGAGCATATTTATGCTGATGAACTGCTGCCGCAGACCGGCGTGAATTCTGATCTGGAACGCATGCTCTCAGCCTGCTTTATTATTGGCAACCAGGACTATGGTACCCGCGCCAGCAGCTTGCTGCGCCTGCATGCCAATCATGACGTGGAGTTGATAGAACAGCGCTTCGGCCCACTGGGCCAGAAGGAAGGAGAGAACCGCTGGCTACTGCCAGCGCAAACTCAACGAGCCTGACTGAGCACTTTGCCAAGCCCCATGCGGCGCAGTGCCAGGTGCAGGGTACTGAGCACTAAATGCGGGTTATCCAGCTCGATAACCTCATCCAGCAGCGCCTTAGCGTCGCTCAGCTTGATCTGCCTGAGCAACCATTTAACTTTGGGCAGATTGGTCGCATTCATCGATAGCACATCACAGCCCATGGCCATCAAAAGTACAGCTGCTGCGGGGTCGCCGGCCATCTCACCGCAGACACTCATCGGCTTGCCCGCTTCACGGCAAGCGGTAGCAACCTTGATCAGCGCCTGTAATACCGCTGGGTGCAACGAGTGATAGAGATCGGCCACCCTCGGATTGTTGCGATCCACCGCCAGCAAATACTGCGTTAGGTCGTTGGTGCCAACGGAGAGAAAGTCGACCATCTGAATCATTTCACGTGCCTGATAGACCGCTGCCGGCACTTCAATCATGACGCCAATCGGCGGCATCGGCACATCAACGCCCTCGTCCAGCACCTCACCATAGGCACGATGAATAAGATGCAGAGCTTCTTCAACCTCAAACACACTGCTGATCATCGGCAACATGATGCGCAGGTTATTTAGCCCCTCGCTGGCCTTGAGCATGGCACGGGTCTGAACCAGGAAAATTTCCGGGTGATCGAGAGTAACTCGAATCCCTCGCCACCCGAGGAAGGGGTTGTCTTCCTTGATCGGAAAATAGGTTAACGCCTTGTCACCGCCAATATCCAGGGAACGCATGGTCACTGGCAGTGGGTGGAATGCCTCAAGCTGCTCACGATAAGTTGCCTGCTGTTCTTTCTCGCTGGGAAAGCGATCCTGAATCATGAAGGGCACTTCAGTGCGATAGAGCCCTACCCCCTCGGCACCGCGATCCAGCGAACGGGCAACGTCGGCCAACAGGCCAGTATTGACCAACAAAGGCATACGGTGGCCGTCCAGGGTGACACAGGGCACATCACGCAGCTTCTCCAGCCCCTGTACCAGCTCACGCTCTTCGCGCACCAGCTCAAGATACTGACGCCTCAGTTCCGGCGACGGATTGGTGTATACCTCGCCACGGTTACCGTCGACGATCAACTCCATACCGTCTACCCGGGTGTAGGGCAGATCAACCGCACCCATCACTGTGGGTATCCCCATGGCCCGGGCCAAAATAGCGACGTGAGAGCTACCGGAGCCCAGCACCGAGACCAAACCGACCAGCTTTTCCTTGGGTACCTGGCCGAGCATCACCGGTGACAGCTCTTCACTCACCAGAATCGTATGCTCAGGAAACACTAGCTCCTGCTGACCAACCGCCTGAAGGTAGGCCAGAATACGACGCCCGAGATCCTTGACGTCTGCCGCACGCTCGCGCAAATAGGGGTCATCCATTAGCTCGAAACGACCCACGTGCGCACTCACCACCTCACGCAGCGCACCCTGCGCCCACTGGCCAGCGCGAATAGCCTTGCTCACCTCATTACCCAGAGCCGCGTCGTCGAGCATCATCATGTACACGTCGAACAACGCGAGTTCTTCCGGACGTAGCTGACTTGAGAGCTTGGCAGATAGCGCCTGCATATCGGCACGCACACTATCCAGCGCGCCACGGAACAGGCGGATCTCCGCTTCAATGTCTTTCGCCGGTTTGTCCGGAACTGCCTTTAAATCGGCTGGCGGCAGGATAACCACGGCATGGCCGATGGCGACGCCGGGAGCACCAGCAACCGCGTCAAAGCGCGTGTCCTGAACGACCTCACCGCCCCAGCCAAGGCCGCCAATAGCACCAGTAGCTTCTGCGTGGGCAATAACACCTGAGAGCTGAGCGCTCATAGTCACCAGAAAGGCTTCTTCGCCTTCGTCGAACTGACGGCGCTCTTTCTGCTGAATAACCAGAACACCCATCACCCGCCTGTGGTGAATGATCGGCACACCCAGAAAGGAGGCGTAACGCTCTTCGCCTGTTTCGGCAAAGTAGCGGAAACGCGGGTGGGAGGCAGCATCTTCAAGGTTAACGGGCTCTTCACGGGTGCCAACGTAGCCAATCAAACCCTCGTTGGTAGCGAGCGTAACCGTGCGCACGGCGTCCTTGTTCAAACCCTCGGTAGCCATCAGCACGTAGCGGCCAATATCGGGATTCAGCAAGTACACCGAGCAGACCTCGGTGCCCATCGCCTCGCGTACACGCTGCACGATAATGTCCAGAGCCGCTGCCAGATCCCTGGCAGAGTTCACCTCTTGGACAATTCGGCGCAACGTGTTGAGCATATTCAACAACCTGGAAGACTGGTGAGTAGACGCGGCGCCAGCTCTTTCATGGCACGCCGGTAAACATCACGCTTGAATGGAACTACCTGTCCCAGAGGATACCAATAACTGACCCAGCGCCAGCCATCGAATTCAGGTTTTGCGGTCTTGGTCATACATACCTGCCGTTCTTCAGCCTTAAGGCGCAACAGAAACCACTTCTGCTTCTGACCAACGCAGACCGGCTGCGAGTGATTACGGATCAAGCGCTGTGGCAAGCGATAACGCAACCAGCCACGCGTACAGGCAAGAATTTCGACATCTTCCGGCAACAGGCCAACCTCCTCGTGAAGTTCGCGATACAGTGCCTGCTCGGGGCTTTCGTTACGCTGAATGCCCCCCTGTGGAAACTGCCAGGAATCCTGCCCGATACGTCTGGCCCAAAGCACCTGTCCCAACTCATTAGTCAGGATGATGCCAACATTGGGTCTAAAACCATCGAGGTCAATCACAGCCAGTATCCTTCTTTTTATATCGTCTGCATTGTTCCACAAAGACAGCTGAAGCGGCAATTATAGAAACAGGCAATACTGCCAGCGCAGCTCGGGAGCGCATTTCTCCCTTCAGTGCATTATCCTAACAGCTGTTTTTAACCATATCCGACTTTCCAGGAGCCTCTTTTGAGCCTTGCCATTTTTGATCTCGATAACACTCTGCTCGGCGGCGATAGCGATCACGCCTGGGGCGAATTCATTGTTGCCCATCAGATTGTCGATCCCGAGGCCTATCAGGCCCAAAACGACAGGTTCTTTAATGACTATCTGGCCGGCAAGCTGGATATTCAGGTTTATCTGAATTTCTGCCTGCAGCTACTTGGCGAGCATGAGACGGCCCAGCTGAATGCCTGGCACGAAGCGTTTATGGCCGAGAAGATTACGCCCATTATACTGCCCAAAGCCCTGGCCTTGATCGAAAAGCACAGTGCCGCAGGCGATACCCTGATGATCATCACCGCAACCAACCGGTTTATCACTGCGCCTATCGCACGCAAACTCGGGATTGATATCCTGCTGGCGACCGAGTGTGAACGCGATGACAAAGGTTTCACCGGCCGCACCACCGACGTGCCCTGCTTCCGCGAAGGCAAGGTAACTCGACTGCAACGCTGGCTGCTGGAAAACAATCGAACACTGAACGGCAGCTACTTCTACAGCGACTCGCACAACGACCTGCCACTGCTAAGCATGGTCGAGCACCCGGTCGCGGTTGATCCGGACGAGACACTGAAGGCACATGCCGAAGCGCAGGGTTGGCCCGTCGTCAGTCTCCGCTGACACCACAGCCGCAAGCTTCAAGCCCCAAGCTTCAAGCTACAAGCTACAAGCAGCCCAGGTTGGCCTATGGGTTGGGCCTCAAGTAAAACAGCCAGCGGCCCGAGACAAAGCTCCCATCACACCACTCGGACCGCTTCCAGCTTCTAGCTTGCCGCTTGCAGCTCGCAGCTCGCTGCTGATCAGACCGGCGTGACACGGCAGAAAAGTGCCTTGATATAAGCGGTTTCTGGAATCGCCGGATGCACCGGATGATCCGCGCCTTGATAGCCGCGCTCGGTAATCACCAGATTGCGATCCAGGTGTCGACTGGCACCCAGGAGCGCTTCTTTCAGCTTATCTTCTTCCAGATGCATCGAGCAGGACGCCGAGACCAGAATGCCGTCTTTGTTAAGCAAGCGCATGGCCTGTTCGTTCAGACGACGGTACGCCGCTTCGCCGTTACGAATATCCTTGCGCTTCTTGATAAAGGCTGGCGGATCAGCAATCACCACATCAAAACGCTCACCCGCGTTCTTCAACTCTTTAAGGGCCGTCATCACGTCGCCCTCGACCACGACCATTTTTTCCGCTACGCCATTAAGCTCGGCATTGGCTTCTACCCGATCGAGCGCCGGCGCGGAACTATCCACACACATAACCTCGGTCGCGCCAAAAGCCGCGGCCTGCACGCCCCAGCCACCAATATAGCTATACAGATCCAGGACGCGCTTGCCCTCTACATAAGGCGCAAGGCGTGCACGATTGTTGCGGTGGTCATAGAACCAGCCGGTTTTCTGTCCATCACGGACCGGTGCCTGAAAAGCGACGCCATTCTCTTCCAAAGCTACCAACTCGGGCATGGTGCCAAAGGCGTCTTCAACATAGGAAGGCAGCCCTTCCAGCTTGCGCGCCCCGCTGTCATTCTTGAATAGCACCGCCTGCGGTTTAAATACCTGAACCAGAGCCGCAACGATGTCATCGCGCACACGCTCCATCCCGGGCGTGCCAATCTGTACGACAAAGTAGTCACCAAAGCGATCTATCACCAGTCCCGGCAACAGATCAGATTCACCGTAAACGAGACGATAGAAAGGCTTGCCGAACAGACGTTCGCGCAGGCTCAACGCAATCTTGAAACGATGTACCAGCAATGATTTGTCCAGCAAATGGCTGGTATCGCGGCTGTGCAAACGCGCGCAGATCAGGTTGTTGGGACTAACGCAGGCGAGACCCAGCGGCTTGCCCGTCGATGTCTCAAGCTGCACTTCCTGGCCCAATTGCAACTCGGTCAAGGGGGTCTGAGCGGTATCGACTTCATTACTGAAGACCCACAGATGGCCTCCGCGAATGCGTCTTTCGGAATTATGTTTGAGACGCAGGCTTGGCAGTGTCATGGGGTACTCCGGGTAGGATTCAGCTGAAAAATATAGCAGCATACAATTATACAGGGTGCCAAGCGCACTAGTCTCCGGCTAAACTCAGCAGTCAGACAATCGAGACAGTAATGGATCAGAAAACCATGACCCCGGACCTTACGGATGAGCAAATAGCCAGAGCCCTGCAGGGCATCAGTGTGCCGCCGCAGCCGCAAATCATGGTTGACCTGCAAATGGAACAGGTCATGCCAGACCCTGATCTTAAATCCATCGCACGGCTGATAAGCCAGGACCCAGGGCTCTCGGGTAGCCTGCTGAAAATTGTTAATTCACCGTTCTTTGGCCTAGCCAACCGAATTACCTCCATCCAGCAGGCAGTGAACCTGCTGGGTGTCAGCCGCGTCATCAACATCGTCAATGCGCAGTCAATTCGTGGCGAACTGACGGATGAGAATATCGTCAACCTGAACCGATTTTGGGACAGCGCGCAGGACATCGCCATGACCTGCATGACACTCGCCAAACGCATCGGCTGCGTTGAGCCCGATGAGGCCTACGCCTTGGGTCTGTTTCACAACTGTGGCATTCCCTTAATGCTCAGTCGTTTTCCCTACTACATCGAAGTGATGGAAGAGTCCTACGCACAGGACCAGACCCGCATAGTCGATGTGGAAAACCAGCGAATGAATACCAACCACGCCGTCATTGGTTACTACACAGCAAAATCCTGGTTACTGCCCAAACACCTCTGTGAGGCTATCGCCAGCCACCACAATGCTCAACAGCTGTTTCTCACACCAGACAACGTTGATGCCGTACAGAAAAACCTGCTGGCGATTCTGAAAATGGCCGAGCACATCTGTAAAGCCTACCGGGTGCTGGGTAATCAACAAATTGACCATGAGTGGAATGCGGTTGGCGGCGCCATCCTCGAATATGTTGGCCTATCCGAGTACGATTTTGAAAATCTGGAAGCCGTTTGCCAGGAACTGACAACCACCAGTTAAGGTTGCTATCTTCACGCTTGAGCAAACAACTTCAGCAGCTGCTATCTGCAGACTCACAGGAGATAACGCATGACCACCCCGCTCGTGATCACCGTAATGTCAGCCGACAAGCCAGGCTTGGTAGAAAGTCTGGCCAACGTCATCAGCAACCAGGGCGGTAACTGGCTGGAGAGCCGCATGGCGCGCATGGCGGGACAATTCGCCGGTATTCTGCGTGTGGATATTGCCAGCGATCAGGTTGAGGCACTGCGCATTGAACTCGACAACCTGACGCATCTTGGTATTAATGTGCAGGTAGCTATCAGCGGTCTCGCCGCTGAACCAGAGCAGCAGACGCTACTGCTTAACCTGGTGGGCAATGATCGCCCAGGCATCGTACATGAGGTTTCTCAGGTACTGGCCAGCCACGGCGTCAATGTGGAGTCACTGGAAACAGAATGCTCACCTGCACCGATGAGCGCAGACCTGCTGTTCAAGGCGCAGGCGCAACTTGGCGTGTATCCACAAACCGACCTGGATGCTCTGCGTGACGCGCTGGAAAATCTTGCTGACGACCTGATGGTCGAATTGCAGGCGCTACCGGAAAGCTGAGACGAGGCCTGAGCGCCACTGCACCGAAGCCCGGGGCAGTGGCAAAAGAGCGCAACAAAACCTCAGTGCTTGCCGAGTTTCTTTTCGGTAAACAAATATTCGCGCAGTTGCTCATCGAAAACAGGATCACGGCGTCGAATCCACTCGATCGTCATTGCCGCGTGCTCCTTCTCTTCATCACGGTTGTGGACCAGAACCGCTTTCAGCTCTTCATCCTTGCAGGCGTCAACCCGCTGGTTGTACCAATCGACCGCCTCCAACTCCTCCATCAACGACACCACGGCACGATGCATGTCACGGGTTTCGTCGCTCAGCTCCGCGACGGGTTCATGGTAGCCTTCACTCGACATATCGATTTCTCCTCAGAATTAACACTTCAATACATACTCACGGGAAAAGTCGGCCCTTCTTGTTGAGGGCCTGTTTACTTCTCTGCACTACAGCAAAAAGGTTAGTCCAACCTGGAATAGACGCTCCACCGCCGGAACATCCCGCTGATCCGGGACAAACACAATGATGTGATCGCCATCCTCAATGACCGTGCTGTCGTGCGCGATAATCACATTCTCACCACGCACCACTGCGCCCACTACCGTTCCTGAAGGCAGAGCCAACTCGTCCAGACGCCGCCCCACGACCTGGGAGCTCTGCGCATCACCATGAGCCACTGCCTCCATAGCCTCGGCAGCGCCGCGCCGCAGCGAATGCACAGCGACGACGTCGCCTTTACGCACATGCGTCAGCAACGCGCCTATGGTCGCTTGTTGCGGCGAAATCGCGATATCAATATCACCACCCTGCACCAATTCGGCGTAGGCCGGATTGCTGATCAAGGTGATAACGGTACGCGCACCCATACGTTTGGCCAGCATGGACGCCATGATATTAGCCTCGTCATCATTGGTCACCGCCAGGAAAACATCGATACTCTCAATACTTTCCTCGATCAGCAGTTCGCGATCCGAGGCGCTGCCATGCAGCACCGTTGTGTGCAGCAGCTGTTGCGACAACCATTGGCAGCGCGGCAAGTCATGCTCAATCAATTTAACCCGATAAGCACTTTCAAGCGATTGCGCCAGACGCGCACCAACACTGCCGCCACCGGCAATCATGATGCGCTTGTAAGGCTTTTCGCGCCGCCGCAGCTCGGTTAGTACCGCACGAATATCCGACTTGGCAGCTACGAAAAAGAGCTCATCACCCTCCTCGATCACCGTATCGCCCTGCGGAGTTACCGAGCGATCACGGCGAAAGATCGCAGCCACACGAATTTCGACAGAGGGCAATAAATCTCGCAGCGAGGAAATCTCATGACCAATCAGCGCGCCCCCTTTGAGCGCGCGTACCGCAACTAGCTGCGCACGGCCGTCAGCAAAGTTGATGACCTGCAGTGCGCCGGGGTAACGAATCAGCTTCTTCAGGTTACGGGTAACCAGCGCCTCCGGATTGATCAACACATCAACCGGTACCGACGCCTTGGCGAATAGCGCCTGCCCCTGCTCCATATAGCCGGGCTCTCGCACACGGGCGATTTTGCGCGGCACATTGAATAGCGATTGCGCGACCTGACAGGCGATCATATTGATCTCATCGCTATTGGTCACCGCGACCAGCATATCGGCATCCTCGGCACCCGCTCGTGACAGCGTTACCGGGTGCGAGCCGGGGGCACAAATTACCTTGATGGATGGGAAGCGCTCTTGCAGGAGCTGCAGGCGCTGTTTATCGATGTCCACCACAGTGATGTCTTTGGCCTCACCGACCAGATTTTCTACCAGGCTGCGGCCAACCTGCCCCGCGCCCAGTACTATGATTCGCATCAACTATCTCCGACCATTTTACTGCGCGTCTGAAAGTCCTCAGCCGCGCCAGAACATGGGGGTAAAGAGTACCATCAAGGTCAACAGTTCCAAGCGTCCCATCAACATCGCCAGTGACAGCAACCATTTGGCAGCGTCAGGCAAGCTGGCAAAGTTGCCGGCAGGCCCAATAATCTCACCCAGCCCTGGCCCCACGTTGGTCAGCGCGGTCGCTGCTGCCGTCAGACTCGTCAGCAAATCCAACCCCATCATCGCCAGTAGCAAGGTAACTATCGCCAGCGTCAGGAAAAATAGAAAAGAAAAAGCGATAGCCGACAGTATGATGTCGTCTTGCACCGGTTTGCCGTTGTACTGAGTGACAAAGATACCGTTAGGGTGCACCAATTTACGAATTTGTGTACGCAGGAACAGGTAACTGAGCTGGAAGCGAAATACCTTCATACCGCCGCTGGTCGAGCCGGAGCACCCGCCGATGAAGGTCACGACAAAGAACAGCGCAATACCGAAGGTTCCCCACTGGGTGTAGTCGTCAGCGGCAAAGCCGGTGGTGGTGATCACCGAAACCAGATTGAAGGCCGCCTTGGTGACGGCCTCATAGGGGGTAAACAGGTTAAGGTTGATCAAATCAACGGTCAGCAGCAAGGTCACCGCGACAATAATGCCGAAAAAGCCCAGCACCTGCTGATTATTAAGCAATGCTAACGATGGCCGACGAGCAAAGCCAATCAGGAGCGTAAACGGCAAAGCGCTAAGGATCATGAACAAAATAGAGACCCAGAGTATCGGCGCATCAAAGCGGCCCATCGAGCGGTCATCCGTTGCAAACCCGCCGGTAGAAACCGTCGCCATGGCGTGGTTCACGGCATCGAAAAACGTCATGCCAACCAACCAATAACTGGTAATGCAGGCGACCGTCAGCGTCAGATAGGTGAGTACAAGCAGACGGGCCAACGACTGAATTCGCGGAATTGACTTATCCGACCAGTCAGACGACTCGGTATGGAACAAGCGCATGCCACCAATACGCAAAAACGGCAGGATGGATACCGCCATGCCAATGACCCCCAGACCACCCAACCATTGCAGCAGCGAGCGCCACAGTAGCAGACTGGGAGAGAGATTTTCGATGCCACTGAGGACAGTAGAGCCTGTAGTGGTAATACCTGAGACAGCCTCGAATACCGCGTCTACCGCGCTAAGCTGAAAGTGGCTGAAGAACAGAGGTAGCGCGCCGACCAAAGACATCATTACCCAACTGAGACTGGTCAGCAGATACAGCTGCCGCGAGATCAGATGAAACCCACTAGCGCGACAACCAAGGACCAGCATCAATCCAAAGGCCAGCGTAATACCACAGGAGATCAGAAAGACCTCCATTTCAGGATCCTGGCGAACCCATGCAAACAGGGCGACACAAGCCATAAGCCCCGACATGATCAAAACGAGAATGCCACAGACAAACAATACCGGACGCAAAAACCGGAACATGTAAAGGCCCCTAACTACCCTATTAAGTCGACACATGATACCCAAACACACAGGTGTTCGCCGAAAATCTCTGCTGCCCAAGCTCACTAAACAGACAACAGCCGAATGGCAACCTGCCAGATGAGCAATGGATTCAACAACCCCATAGTGGAGCACTCCGACTACCTTCTGCATAAGCGTCAGATACCACGCTTGCAAGAGTAACCAGAACACCTGACTTGTTGCTATTGCTCGCCGTATTACTCGCTTTGGAAGAATGGCAGCAGCTAAATCGGCGCTAACCCTCTCCAGGGCCGCAGACTGATAGGGAGTCGCTTAAGGTGCTGGTGATGACACCATCTCATAACGACGCTTTATGCGTTCCACCTCACCCGACTGACGCAATTGCTCCAAAGCGCTAGCCCATGCGGCGACCACCTCACCCTCAGAGTCCAGGCTAAAGGCGATATAAAGCGATGAGCGATAGATTTCGATAGGTATCTGCCGCAATGTGCCAGGCGCTATACTCAATTTGCGGCTGTAGTGAGCCACCCCTGCAGCTGTATCGCCGACAATAATCCCGGTGCGCCCAGCCAGCAGCATCCGGTAAAGCTGACGATTGTGTGTAGCGCTTGTATCGAGATTGGTGAATCCCAGCGACCGCAATAAATCCGGCATCAGGCCAGCATGACGCGTCGTGATCCGCGGAGCGCTAAGTAACTGCTGCAAGGTATTGACCGGCTCTTGAGCAAAGGCAAGCTGATAGGGGTAAATAGACTCTTCCACTATGGGGCCGACCCACTTGTAGAGGGCTTCACGCTCCTGCGTGCGAAACATCGAATAAAAGATCGTTTTGGGTCGCACGCTCAAGGTGCGACTGCCTCGCATGCTCGGTAGGAGCACCAGGTCGAAGTTATCACCGGTAACGGCCATGATGGCGCGCACTATTTCAGTCGTCATACCGGTAATTTGATTGTTCTCCTCATAATTATAAGGAGCCCATTCTTCGGTCACGATCTGATATTGCTCTGCCCTAAGAGACGTACTTAGGAGCAGAAAGGCCAGCGTTGAAATAACGGTTGAATATTTCAAGTATTCTGCCTGATAGGCTGAACGGTGAATGCAAAGGATCTGGCTAAAGTGCCACTATTCAGTATAGCCTTTGCTCAAGATAACGCTCGACGTACCAAGGCAGAGAGTACAGAGCCCTCCACGCCGTGGAGTGCGCATCCTGGCGCGAAACATCGCCAGCGCAATCAGCACCGCGCCGGCGTCAGTACCTGAACACGAAGGCTAATAGCCTCGCTGTTCCAGACCATGAGGCAACCTCCAACAAGGCACGCCTCCTGCAAGAGCGCTACCCCAGCTAAGTCAGGCCTTAAAGCGACTCACCAGCCCATGTAGTTGCTCGGAGAGCTGAGCCAGCTCCTGCGAATCACCGTGAGCGGACTGCGCCAGCGTTTCTACCAGCAAAGCGTCGCTCTGAATCTGCACGATATGCCGATTGATATCCTCCGCGACCGAATGCTGCTCCTCGGCAGCAGCAGCTATCTGAGTGTTTTGATCTCGAATATGGTCCACGGAACTACGAATTTTCTCAAAGCTTTCGCTGGCCAGACTAATACGCTCGACGCTGGACTGGGACATATCAAGACTGCTTTGCATCTGCTTGGAAACCTCCTGAGTGCGTCGCGCTAGAGCACCCAGCAAGCTATCGATCTCGCCGGTTGATTCAGCAGTGCGCTTAGCTAGCGCCCGCACTTCGTCGGCGACAACAGCAAAGCCGCGTCCCTGATCACCAGCACGGGCTGCCTCGATGGCCGCATTAAGCGCAAGCAGATTTGTCTGCTCGGCAATCGAGCTGATGGTACTCAGAATGGCGTAGATATTCTGGCTGTCTTTCTCTAACGCCTGGAGCGCAGTAGCGGATTGCTGAAGATTACCGCTCAGCCGAGATACGCTGTCAGTGGCATCAACAATTTGCGTCTGCCCGGTGTGCACTTGACGCTGCCCATCATCAGCAGAAGTGGCGGCTTCACTGCACGACCTGGCCACTTCGTTCGCTGTAGCGACCATTTCATTAAAGGCAGTCGATACCATTTCCACCGCTCCACGCTGTCGCTCAGCCACATCCGTCATGTCTTGTGCCACACGAGTCGAATCCTTGGAGGTCTTCTGCAGCGCTACCGATGCATCAATAATGCTCTGCACCAAGTTGCGAATAGTGCCGAGAAACTGATTAAACCAGCGCGCTAGCGTCGCCGTTTCGTCCTTACCCTGTACATTGAGGCTATGGGTCAAATCACCTTCGCCTTGGGCGATATCCTCGAGGCCGTTGGCGACACTGCGGATGGGGTCTACGATCAACTTGGCAAACACCGCACCTACGACGGCGAATACAACGGCCAGTATCAGCACGATAGTGCCAATCTGCCAAGCCAGTGAATTTGCTTCGGCCATCACCTCGCTACGCTCGATCAAACCAATAAACCGCCAGCCCAACTCTGGCGATGGCATGATATTGGCCATGTAGCGTGTGCCGTTCAGCTCGACTTCAAGCAACCCGTTACTGCCCACCATTTTGGCAAAGTCACCGCCAAGATCAGTGAGCGACTTGAAGTTATGCTCTGCGTTACTCGGATCGACCAAGACATTGCCGCTATCTTCGACCAGCATGAGATAACCAGTCTCACCAATCTTGATCTGCTTTACCAGATCGGTGAGCTGCTTGAGCGAAACATCAAGCCCAACCACCCCCGCCAGATTTCCGCGCGCGTCTTCGACCGTCCGCACCGTACCAATCAGTACTGCATCATCGGGTGCCCAATAATAGGCAGAGGTGCGCTGGGTAACACCCGGATTGCCCATGGCAGTCTTGTACCAGGGCCGCACTCTGGGGTCATAGCTCTTGAGGCCAGGATCACTCGGCCAAATGGCATAACCGCCATCGACTCGCCCATAAGAAAGATAAGCGGTGGTAGGATGCGCCTTGGCAAAGCGATCGAAGATACTCTCCAATGCCTGGTTACTCTGCGGCAGAGGTTCACTCGGCGCATCCGCCGATGAGTAGTTTTTCAGGATAGGCGCAGCAACCACTTCCGGGAGGCTCGCTATATACTCGACATTTTCACTAATGCCTTTGAAAAACATGCCCATCGCATTATCAATCTGGCGGATCTCTCTGGCGCTGCCATGCAAAAAATCCGTTTCTGCCTGAGCACGCAGGTTGTAGATAACAAGCGCGGCAACCAGCAAAATAGGAATACAGGCGATAGCCGCAAAGGCCCAGGTCAGCTTCTGCTTGATATTCATACCAAATAACCTCAAAGGTTTAAGCTAAACCGCGCTTGCGGGAGCGGCGTGACGCGTCTCTAACTGATGATATCGACAGTTGAACACCTCTCTTTAGTAACGCTTCGCTATAAAGAGCCAAAGAAAACGGTAGCAGGCGAGATGTTTAAGCTGACCATTTCAGCTTAGAACATAAATGGGGAGCAGGGCATCAAGAGCCTTGATACGGGTTCAAGCAGTTAATAGCACAAATCACCAGGTAGAGGTCAGCGAAAAGGGCATACGTAGCGGCTCAATGGGGCCTTCACGGGCACCACACATTTCATCATGTACAACGTGCTGCACCAACACGCAAGACAGTGGCGGCGCGGATGCCGGAAGGTCACTCAACAGATCTCGCAGATGCGTAGTCGAGCGCAGCTGCATGGTTTGCCCCTTGTTATCCAGCAAGGTGCAGCATGTCTCCTGTAGCTGCGCACGCAAAATATAAAAGCCACCTTCCAGTGACAACAACTCCAGCTCACAAATCTTGCCTTCGGTAGCCAGCTTTATCATGTCCTGCAGGGTCATAAAGACCTCCTGTGTAGCGCCTTTCATCACCAAGGCAGTCGATCGCCGTTGTAGGAAAGGAAACCACCACTGTCGTGCGCAGTGCTTTCATCAACCACCGCCAGCAGCTCGGCCGCGGCCTGAGCCGCTGGCCGAGCATTGGCAGCACCGCGAAAGGGTTGCGATAAGGGGGAAACCACGGTTCCCGGATGCAGACTGAGCAGGCGCGCCTTGGGCCACTGACGCCTCAGCTCGATAGCTGCCGTCTTGATCAGCATATTCAGCGCCGCTTTCGACGAACGATAGGCATACCACCCACCCAATCGATTATCGCCGATACTGCCGACCTTGGCCGATAACACAGCCATGGCACCGTCAGCAGACAACAAGGGCAAAAAATGCCGCAACACCAGCGCCGGGCCCAAGGTATTGATCTGGAAAACGCGCCGCAGAGCCTCCGCCTCTATCGCAGCCAACGACTTCTCCGGCTGCACCGCTGGACCATGCAAAATACCGGTGGCCAGCAGGATTAACTGAAACGGGCCCTGCTGCGCCAAAGTGTCGGCTGATTCAGCAATACTGACCGGGTCTTCCAGATCAAGCCGCGGCGTCGTGTTTCGGCCTAACTCGGTTACCTGCGCACAGGCCGAATCGCTCCGCAGAGCAGCACAAAACGCCTGTCCGAGCGCACCGCTACCGCCAATCACCAATACGCGGTAATTGTCTCCCAGAGAGTGCATACGCAGCATCAGCGTAGCCCTGACAGCGTTAAGTTCAGCATTTTAAACCTGTTCATTTCTTAGCCATTCACTGCGTTCAGTTCCGCTAATAAAAGCAGCAAAATAATTGTACAAAGCAAACTATACACAACGGCAGGCGACTGACCATTACGCTTGGCAGCCGCTGCCTGCATAACTTAACGCCATACGCGCAAACAATCTATACACAACTTATACACAAAGCGAACAACCTGCTCACCTAACGCCCTGTTAGCTCTAGATCTGAAAACGAGTAGCAGCAAAGCGGTTGAGCAGCAGATGCATAAGGTAGACCGCAGTCAGTGACAACGTCACCGCGATAGATAACGAGAAGAAGCGATAAAGATCGCTATAGAAGAGGTCCTGGCGTGGCGACAGGTACTGGCCAAACAGGATGGCCATGGTGGTTAGCGCGGCGAAACCGGCACCAGAGCCACCTTCCAGAAGATGTATCCGGGCAAACAGCATGAGGCAGATCCATAGCCCTGCGGCGATAAATGGCAGCACATCAAAGTGATCCATCAGTACAAGCTGTACAACCAGCCCCACGTTGCAACCAACCAGCGTGCCAAGTGCGCGGTTCCAGCCTGCCGGACCAGCTCCTCTCCAGTTCAACGGAAAGAGCACCAGAATACTGGCAACCTGAGCAGACAAGCCGCTCTGCAGGTTAAAAACCTGAAATACGACAAACGACAATGTTGCCACTGTCGTTGCGAGTATCACCTCATGACGCTGGTTGGTCAGCGGTTTGCTTGGCATCTGGCGTGGCTGACGCGGCTCAACGTCGGCAAACAGTACGTGCATCAGCATGGCAATGAACAGCGTTGTCAGTACCGAAACGATATTGGAAGCCACGATGTCGCCGATATCTGCAGTCGGGTAACTGGCAAAGTGCAGCTGCATGGACATGTTGACTATCGACATGGCACCAAACAGAAAGTTAGGCCCGCGACTCATCTCACGAAACAGCAGCGCAAACATGGCCATCACCATGATCGTCATAGGCACTGGCTTATCACCAAACATGCCCTGAATGATCAATACCGAAAAGCTGACCACCAGCATATTGCCCACAAACTGACGCATGACGTGGGAATTCAGTGTCGGAACCATGCCCAACAAGAGAATGGGCTGCACCACAAAAAAAGCGCCATAGTTCCAGCCAGCCAGTTTGCAAATAATAAAACCCAGCACTCCGCCAAACGCGATACGCAGGCACTGGCGTACATCGTTGGGTTCGAGCTGTCGCTTGCTGGTCAGTAGTATGGGTCGCATGGCAAGCCTCAGTATATGTAATGCATGAGGCTGACCAGACGGATCTGCAGGCCACCGAATAATCTGGCCAGGCCACCAACGGGGTACAACTGCACGGTAGCCCGTGAACCTGAGGGTAACTGCGCCAGCAAGTCATGCTCGTCTTGCAGGATCAAATGAATACGCTGGCGCTGCGCATCCCGCACCCAGCGATCAGAGGTCTCGGGCGCCGCAAGGCTGCCATCAGGCAAGAGCTGGCCCTGTGAGGTACCTGCATCGACCGCCGTTACCTGAGCCGCAAACACCTTGCCGGGCAAGGCATCAAATACAATCGCTGCGTCTTCACCCTCATCCATGTGAACCAGGGATTTTTCACGGAAGTCGGCGATGACATCAGCCTCATCACTGACCAGTGCGGCTAGCGAATTACCTACTGCCGCATAGGTGCCTGGCTTGATCTGCAAGTTGGAGACCACGCCGTTTTCTTCGGCACGTACCTCGGTATAACTCAGATTCAGCTCGGCGCGTTCCAGGTCGTTGCGCGCCTGGCGCAAACGCAGATTGTCATCATCAGTCATGCCGCGTTGCACGCGCAATTGCTCTGCGCGCGCCTTGGCACTGGCAAGACTCGACTGCGCCGCGTGATACTTGGCCTGGGTCTGATCATATAGCTGCTGCGCGACATTGCCGCTGCTCAACAATGTTGCCAGACGCTTGTGTTCACGCGACAACTCATTGACCTGAACCTGCGCCGAACGAACCTCGCCTTCCGCTGCAGCCAGGGATGCGTCGTATCCAGAGTTATCACGCTCGGCCGCCTCCAGCGCCAACCTAGCCTGATTGACCGCCAGCTCATAGGGACGTGAATCGATGCTGAATAGCAGATCACCGGCGCGAACGTGCTGATTATCCGTGACCCGCACCTCGACGATCTGGCCGCTGACCTGCGGTGCAACGCGAATAACGGGATGCATGACCCGCGACTGCGGGGTCAGGGGCATCCACAAATCAGCGGCAAGAAAGTAAATAAAGACCACCGCAAAGACGATGAGCGCAGCGCGCACCCAGCGCGCAAAAACCTGATCGGGTGTCATGCGCCCTCCTCCGTATGTTTATCGAGCAGGGTCCGCACATTACCTTCCATGCTCAGTAACACGCTGGCAAAAGCGTCAAGCTGCTGGTGCGATAGTCCGTGATAGATTTCCTCACGGACCTTTGCAATGTGCTCTTCCAACGTCTGCACCCGCTGACGTCCCTGTGCGGTAAACCACAAACAATGCACTCGCCGATCAGTGGCGTGGCTACGTCGCTCAATCAGCTTTTGCTGCTGCAGCTGATTCAGTGTGCGTGTCAGTGAAGGCATCTCTATTGCCAGCTCGGTCGCCAGCGCCTGTTGCGTACAGCCCTCACCTACTTTATCCAGGTGCATCATCACCGCCCAGCGCGCCTCGGTCATTCCCAAATCGCCCACCGCCTGGTTGATTGCGTTACGCCATAGGCGATGTACACGCCCCAAGGCAGAACCCATGGACGGTTTGAGGGTCTGATACAGGAACAGATCGGGGGCAGCGGGCGTGGTCATCAATATCTCCGGGTATGCCTGGCGGAAAAACTAGTTAGCTTGCTAATTAATAGTCTAACTTCGTGCATTTATTTAGCAAGCTAAGTTAATAGGCATTACGGAAACACTGCGTATCCCATCAGAAACAATGCTGCCGACGCATCAGCTCGGCTAAAGCGCCAGAGAAAAACAGATGACACCGCTGTCGTCACACCATGCTTTTGGTTAGAGTTCCGTTAACACGCGAAAGATAGAAGTCTGTCTCTTCGCGCCATCATCCTTAATGAGTGAATCATGTCTTATATCGAAGAATCGCTGTCCACCGGTGAAGTAGTCCACAAGGTCTTTCAACTGCACTGGTTCGCCAAAGTGCCCATGTACTGCTGGATTGTGCTGGGCATTCCGACCTTGGGTATTACCTGGTTGGTCGCGATCTACGAGTACTTTCGCCTGCGCTCGATTGAGCAGGGCGTGACTAACAAGCGGGTTATTCTCAAGAAGGGCATCATCAGCCGGCAGACAGAGGAAATGAAACTGACCTCGATCGAAACCGTGGAGATCGAGCAGAGTGTCTGGGGCCGCATGTTCGGTTATGGCACAGTCAAGCTCACCGGCCGCGGCATCAGCGATGTGACCTTCAAGAACATTGATGAGCCAATGGCGGTCAAACGAGAGATCGAGAGCATCAGCAACCCGATCGCTTGAGCAGCCAAGCGTTAGAGCAAAAAGACGGTCGCAAGCCCCAGGAAGGCAAGAAAGCCAATCACGTCGGTTACTGTGGTCAGTATCACACTGCCTGCCAGTGCCGGATCAATGCCCAGACGGCGCAGCAAGAGCGGAATAAGCAGACCAGCAAAGGCTGCACACAGCAGGTTGAGCAGAATGGCGGCGCCGATGATGGCGCCGATCTGCCAACTACCAAACCAGAGAATCGCTAGTGCAGCAACTACGCCTGCCCACAACAGGCCATTGAGAAATCCAATCCCCAACTCCTTGGCCAGCAGCAGGCGCGCGTTACCACCTTCTACCTGCCCAAGCGCCAATCCGCGAATCACCAGTGTCAGAGTCTGACTGCCAGCAATCCCGCCCATACTGGCAACAATCGGCATCAGCACCGCCAGCGCCACAATCTGCTCCAAAGTGCCCTGAAACAGACCGATAACCCAGGCGGCAAGAAACGCGGTTACCAGATTGATCCCTAGCCAGACAGCCCGGCGACGCGCGCTGGTCAGTACCGGGGCAAACATATCCGCCTCATCATTAAGACCCGCCATGTTCATCATCGCGCGCTCTGAGTCTTCGCGAATGATGTCCATCACGTCATCCACCGTGATACGCCCGAGCAGAATATTATTCTCATCTACAACGCCGGCAGAAAGAATGTCGAGATCTTCAAAGCGACGAGCGACTTCACTACTGGACAGGGTTACATCAAGCGCTTTGAATTCTGCATCCATCACATCGCCGACATGAGCCTCAGGCAAACTGGTGAGCAAGCGACTGAGGCGCAGAACGCCCTGATAGCGGTTTTTACGATCAACCACCATCACCTTGTCGGTATGGTCAGGCAGGTCTTCCAGCAAGCGCAAATAGCGCAGCACCGAGCCAACCCGCACGTCTGCTCGCACCGACAGATGGTCAGTATTCATCAAGCCGCCAGCGGAGTCCTCCGGGTAGGACAGCATCGAGAGCAGCTGCTGACGCTTACGCACGTCCATGGTCTGCAGCAATTCGCGGCCGGTATTTGACGGCAGGTCCTGAATCAGGTCGACCAGGTCATCCAGATCCAGATTCTGCGCAGCGGCTGCCAGCTCCTCCTCTTCCATTTCCAGCGCCAGCCGAGCACGTACCTCATCGTGCAGATGCACCAGAATCTTGCCCGCACGCTCGGCGTCCAGCATATCCCACACGCTGGTCCGCTCTTCCGGCGGCAGTGCTTCCAACAGACCTGCAGCCTTGGCCGGGTGCATTTGCCGAAACGCCTTGCCCACCCGCTTGAACTTGCCCGCTTCCAACGCGTCACGCACACGGGCAATCTGAGTCGTAGCACCGTGTTCGTCATCCTCATCCAGCTCGTCGGATAACGCATCATCCAGCGGGTCGCGCAGCAAGGCCGCAGCCATCAGCGCATCCAGATGGCGTAAGACCTGCTCTTCTGTGTTGTCATCCACCTGCTGCCAGACAGCTTGCCGCTGCTCTGGATCGAGTGCTTCCAGAACGCTGGCCACTTTGCCCGGATGCATGGTCCGCAGCATTTTACGCACACGCTTGCGCTTGCCCTTGGACAGAGCTTCGGCAATGGCATCAAGTTCAGTATGAATGGCGCGGCTACCGTTTTCACTCATGGGCGGGTACTACTCCTGTGGCTGAATAGGACAACGGACAGTCAAGGCCCCGCACAACATCCAACGCAGTGAAAGCCTGCGCTCAAATAAGGTGGTGACGGCCAAAGCCGTCTGGTGGCAGGTGCTGTTGCAGACAGGTTCTAATGTACTCTTGGCAGACGCTCTGCACCAGAACACAGTCACGCCTCTGACTGCTCTCGGCTGGCTTCGCAGGTCGCCAGAAGCAGAAAATAGCCGACCACACACAAACCACATCATGCTCACAAAGAAGCTCTCGATACTGGCACTCGTTAATCAACCAGGGAGACTCAGCATGAAACGCATGATTGGATGGCTACTCATCATAAGCAGTCTGTTTGGCCAGCAGACCTTGGCCAACGCAGCCGATCCGGACCAACCACAGACCGGACTGCTGTTAATGCGCAACGGCGCTGAATCAGAATGGCAGGCCGCTCTGCTACTCAACACCGACATTGACGTGCAGATCAATGGCCCCGTTGCCGAAGTGCGCATACGCCAACGTTTCACCAACCCAGGCGAGCATTTCAGCGAAGGCGAGTACGTACTACCGATGAGCGAAAACGCCGCTGTGCATGCGATGACGCTGGATATCGGCGAGCGTCATATCGTCGGTGAAATTCATGAGAAAGCCGAGGCCAAAGCCATTTATGAGAGAGCCAAAGCCAATGGTCAGCAGACCGGTTTGACCGAGCAGCGACGCCCCAACCTGTTCAGCACCTCGGTCGCCAACATTGCCGCAGGCGAGACCATCAGCGTCACTCTGCAATACACCGAGCTACTCATCCCCGATGCCAACCAGTTCAGCCTGCGCCTGCCGCTGACCATGACACCGCGCTATACCGCGGCGCAACCGCTGGAATTTGGCGAAGCACCCGCACCGGCGGTGGAAGGCCGCATTGTGCAGCAGCAGTGGACCGACGCACCTTCGCATCAGGCACGACTAAACATCTACCTGGATGGCGGCATGGAACTGCAACAGATTCACAGCCCCAGCCATCCACTTACTGCCAACTACGACGGCCGTGGTTATCAAGTGGAGCTGGCTAACAACACGGTGATCATGGAGCGCGATTTTATTCTTGAGTGGCAACTACCCACTAACGCCGGCAATCAGGCATCGATATTTACCGAAACAGTCAACGGCGAGCAGTACGCCATGCTGATGCTCTCCCCCGCTGCGCGCGAGGCGATCAGCCAGCGACAGCCACGCGAGGTAATACTGATCATCGACACCTCCGGCTCCATGCAGGGTTCACGCATGCGTCAGGCCAGAGAAAGCCTGCTATACGCTATCCAGCGCCTGGAGCCGGAAGATCGCTTTAACGTACTGGAATTCAATAGCGATTACAGCGAGCTATTCCAGGAGCCCCGCCAGGCCAGCAAGGCAAATCGCGATACCGCTACTGAATGGGTGGCGCAACTGGAGGCCAGCGGCGGTACCGAAATGCTGCCTGTGGTCGCCAACGCGCTGGGCCAACAAGGCGAGCAGGGGTATCTGCGCCAGCTCATTTTCATTACCGATGGCTCGGTCAGTAATGAGCAGGAAGTCCTGACGCTGATCGACCTCCGCTTGGACACATCACGGCTGTTCACCGTGGGTATCGGCGCGGCGCCCAACAATTACCTGCTGCGCAAAGCGGCGGATATTGGCCGTGGCCAATTTACCTCGGTCAATGATGGGCAAGGCGTCAGCGCGGCGATGAACCAACTGTTCAGCAAGCTGGAAGCACCGGTGCTGACCAACCTGCGCATTGCAATGGATGAAGGCGTCAGCGCTGAAATCTGGCCGGAAAAACTGCCCGACCTCTACGCTGACCAACCGCTGGTGGTCGCTATGAAACTCAACCGCTTGCCGCGCAGCATCATCCTCTACGGCAACCAGCCCGAGCCCTGGCAGCAAGAATTAGATGTGCCACAGGCACAACAGCACAAGGGCGTATCCACACTCTGGGCGCGCAGCAAAATAGAGTCACTCATGGATCGTATAACCCAAGGTGAGCCAGAACCCATCATCCGTGAAGCGGTACTTGAGGTCGCCTTGCGCCATCAACTGCTAAGCCGTTACACCAGCTTCGTGGCGGTCGATAAAACACCGGTACGTCAAGCGCAGGAGCCGCTGAACAGCCAGCAGATACCCAACCTCAACCCGATTGACCACCAGGCCTACCCGCAAACCTCGCTCGGTCTGCTGCAGATCTGGCTGCTGGCAGCAATGCTGCTGATGGCTGGACTGGCTATGCTGTATTGGCAACGGCCACGTCATGCGTAAATTGATCGCGGTAGCTCTCTTGCTGGGTGCCCTCGGCTTTGCTGGGCAAGGCACCTGGCTGCAGGGCAAAGCCATAGTGGCCCAGTGGCTGATTGCACAGGCCTGGGAGCAGCAACTCAGTAGTGGCGAGCAGGTGCGTCCATGGTCCTGGGCCGATACCTGGCCGGTGGCCAAACTAACCGCGCCCGATGGCAGCATCAGCTATGTGCTGTCCGGCGTCAGCGGGCAGGCACTGGCTTTTGGTCCTGGCAAGCTCGACAACGGGGTGGGTCCCGGCGATATCGGCACCTTGGTGTTAGCCGGCCACCAGGACAGTCATTTCGCCTTTATGCAGCGCCTGAAAACCGGTGACCGGCTGCGCATACAAGCTGCCAACGGCGAGGAGTATCAATACCGTATCGACAGCCAGCGCGTGGTCGACAGTCGCGAGGAACGTATCGAGCTACAGCACAGGCGCGCTGAATTGCGCCTGGTCACCTGTTATCCGTTTGCCTCGCTTACTAGCGGCGGGCCGATGCGTTATGTGGTCAGCGCCTCACTTGAACCATACCTATGATTGCGCTGCCGGTGCCTGAGCAGCCACAATCAGCGCTCGATGGTGAGTGCGAACAGGTCATGGCTGACAACATACTGATAATTGAAGACGAGCCGGCAATTGCCGATGCGCTGCTCTATGCGCTGGGTACCGAAGGCTTCGCCACCCAATGGTGCGCACTGGCAGGTGATGGCATGCAGTGGCTACAGAACAATCCCGTAGATTTCGTGATACTGGATGTCGGCCTGCCGGACGAGAGCGGCTTTGAACTATGCCGCCGGATTCGCCAATTCTCATCAGTGCCCATCATGTTTCTGACCGCGCGCAAGGAAGAAGTGGATCGTATTGTCGGCCTGGAAATCGGTGCCGACGACTACGTGGTAAAGCCCTTTAGTCCGCGCGAGATATCGGCCCGGGTGCGCGCCATCCTGCGGCGGGCGCGCCCGGAACCAGCCAACACTGAAACCGCGTCGCTGTTTGTCGACGATTCGGCACGGCGACGCATACGTTATCAGCAAGAGTGGCTGGACCTGACCCGCTATGAGTACCTGATACTCAGCACCCTGCTGCAGCATCCTGAGCACGTACGCAGCCGCGATCAATTAATGGACGCCGCCTGGGATGACCCCGCTGCCAGCCTGGACCGCGTAGTCGATACCCATATAAAGGGGATTCGCACCAAGCTGAAACGCATATTGCCAGGTCACGATCCCATCATCACTCACCGCGGGTTGGGCTACAGCATCAAGGTGCGACCACCCGGTGACCACGCGTGACCCTGAGTACCCGGTTACTGGTCGCCTGGTTTCTGATTGCCGGGCTGGCCACGGTGCTGTTTCTCAGCAGCATCCTTAATCAGGTTCCTTCCTCGGTGCGTCAGGCCAGCGAGGAGGTCATGGTCGATAGTGCCAACCTGCTCGCAGGTATAGCTGAGCTGCACTGGAACGACGGCTTTACCAGCGACAGCCCATTCAGTAACGCGGTCAAACGGTACCTGGCAAGGCCTCTGGACGCCCAGATCTGGTCACGCCACAAAACCCAAAACGAGCTAGTGTTGTACCTGACAGACACCCAAGGCAAGGTCCTCTTCCACACAGACGCAAGCCAGATCGGCGCGGACTACTCAAAATGGCGCGACGTATCCATGACTCTGCGTGGTGAATACGGCGCGCGCACGACGCGCAATGATCCGGAGGATGAAACAACCAGCTTCATGTATGTCGCAGCACCGGTGTATCAGGGCGATGAATTGGCTGGTGTGCTCACCCTGGGCAAGCCAAACGCCAGCCTGCACCCCTTCATCACCCTGGCACACGGCTATTTTTGGCAGCGTGGCGGCATTATTCTGCTGGGCGCACTGTTGCTGGGTGCGGGCATGGCCTATTGGCTTACGCGCTCGGTGCGGCAGTTGGTTGATTATGTCGAGCGGGCGCGCAACGGCGAACGGGTCAGCCCACCGGAGCTGGCGGACCGCGAGCTGGCCCGATTGGCCAGCGCGACCGAAGCCATGCGTCAGGAAATTGATGGTAAGGCCTATGTCGAGCAATACGTGCACACGCTGACACACGAGATGAAGTCGCCGCTGTCCGCCATTCGCGGTGCCGCCGAGCTACTGCAGGAAGACGATGTGCCCGCACCCATGCGCAGCCGCTTCCTGGCCAATATCGACAACGAGTCAGAACGCCTGCAGCGTCTTATCGACCGCCTGCTGTCACTCGCCAGCGTGGAGAAACTAAAACATCTGGAACACCCCGAAATCATCGACCTGGCTGAAATTGCAGGCAAGGAGCTGGAAGCCAAGGGTCCGCTGGCGCAAAAGAAATTCCTCCGTCTATCGCTGACCTGCGCAGCAGCCAGCCAACTGCAGGGCGACGCCTTCCTGATTGAGCAGGCGATCAGCAATCTACTGGACAACGCCATCGAGTTCAGCCCGCCAGAGGGCGAGGTAACGGTCAGCATTGAGGAACAGGACGCGAACCTGCTGGTACGCATCGGCAATCAAGGACCGTCAGTACCGGAGTACGCGCTGGATAGGGTATTCGAGCGTTTCTATTCCTTGCCGCGCCCGGACAGTCAGCGCAAGAGCACCGGGCTCGGGCTGAGCTTTGTCAGTGAAGTTGCCAAGCTACATCATGGTCACATTGAACTGCACAACTGCAATATCGGCGTCGAGGCCGTACTGACCCTGGCTCGCGGCCAGCGCCCGGCAATCGAAGGCAACGCCTCGACCACCGGGCGCACGCGCGCTTAATCCTCGTAGGACTCGATCGGCGGGCAGGCGCAGAACAGGTTGCGGTCGCCGTAGACGTTATCGATACGGTTCACACTCGGCCAGAACTTGTTGGCGGCAACCCACGCCTGCGGGAACACAGCCTCTTCACGGCTATAAGCGCGCTGCCAGTCACCAGTGATATCCGCGAGGGTATGCGGCGCGTTGTGCAGCGGGTTGTCCTCTGCCGTCCACTCGCCCTGCTCGACCTTGCGGATTTCGGCACGGATGGTCAGCATCGCATCAACAAAACGATCCAGCTCCGCTTTGGATTCGCTTTCGGTCGGCTCGATCATCAGCGTACCCGCCACCGGGAAGGACATAGTCGGTGCGTGGAAGCCAAAGTCCATTAGCCGCTTGGCCACGTCTTCCTCGGTAATACCGGACGCCGCCTTGAGCGGGCGAATGTCGATGATGCACTCGTGCGCGACGCGGCCATTGCGGCCGCTGTAGAGCACCGGATAAGCATCACCCAGGCGCTTGGCCAGATAATTGGCATTGAGAATGGCCACGGCGGTGGCCTGGCGCAGACCGATAGCGCCCATCAGTGCGATATAGGTCCAACTGATCGGCAGGATGCTGGCACTACCCCAGGGCGCAGCGCTAACTGCGCCGTTCTGCGGGTTCGGGCCATCCAGCGGTACTACCGGGTGATTAGCAACGAAGGGCGCCAGGTGCGCCTTGACGCCGATCGGGCCCATGCCGGGGCCACCACCGCCGTGCGGAATACAGAAGGTCTTGTGCAGGTTCATGTGCGACACGTCAGCCCCAATATCGGCCGGACGGGTCAGACCCACCTGCGCATTCAGGTTGGCGCCATCCATGTAAACCTGGCCGCCGTGCTGGTGAACGATCTCGCAAATCTCGCGAATACCCTCTTCGTAAACACCATGGGTCGACGGATAGGTAATCATCAGGCAGGACAGCTTCTCGGCGTTGTCTTCAGCCTTCTGGCGCAGATCGGCTACGTCTACGTTGCCCTGATCATCACAGGCGACCAGTACCACGCGCATGCTGGCCATCATCGCTGAGGCTGGGTTGGTGCCGTGCGCCGAGGTAGGGATCAGGCAGACATCGCGATGCGCATCGCCATTAGCTTCATGGAACTTGCGGATCGCCAGCAGACCGGCGTACTCACCCTGCGCGCCCGAGTTGGGCTGCATGCAGATAGCATCAAACCCGGTAATGCCGCGCAACATGGCTTCCAGCTCGTCAATCATCTGCTTGTAGCCCTCGGCTTGCGCCAGAGGAACAAAGGGATGCAGCTGACCGAACTCCGGCCAGGTGATGGGAATCATCTCAGTCGTTGCGTTCAGCTTCATGGTGCAGGAGCCGAGCGGGATCATCGAATGGTTAAGCGCCAGGTCCTTGTTCTCCAGCGACTTGATGTAACGCAGCATCTCGGTTTCCGAGTGGTAGCTGTTGAACACTGGATGGGTCAGAAAATCGGAAGTACGACGCAGCTCGGCGGGGATACCCGGCTCAGTGCCGATAATTTGTGCGTCCAGCGCGGACAAATTCTGCCCATGCGCCTCACCGACAATTACGGCCAGCAGCGTTTCAACCGTAGCACGGGTAGTGGTTTCATCCAGGCTGACACCCACCGCATCACCGTCGATCATACGCAGGTTTACACGCGCGGCGCGTGCGCGTCCGACAATCTCGCCAGCCTTACCCGGCACATTCAGGGTCAGGGTGTCGAAGAAGCTCTGATTACGCAGAGTGACACCCGCCGCCTGCAGGCCTGCAGCCAGAATGGCAGTCAGGCGATGTACCCGGTCGGCAATGACCTTGAGGCCCTGCGGACCATGATAGACCGCGTAAAAGCTGGCTATGTTGGCCAATAGAACCTGAGCGGTACAGATGTTGGAGTTGGCCTTCTCGCGGCGAATATGCTGCTCGCGGGTCTGCAGCGCCATACGCAGTGCGCGGTTGCCACGGGCGTCGACCGACACGCCAATAATGCGGCCAGGCATGGCGCGTTTGTAGGCATCACGCGTTGCAAAGAAGGCCGCGTGCGGTCCACCGTAGCCCATAGGCACACCGAAACGCTGGGCAGAACCAAAGACCACATCGGCGCCCAGCTCACCCGGCGAGGTCAATTTCACCAGCGCTAACAGGTCAGCGGACACACACGCCAGACCCTTTTGCGCCTGAACCCGCTCGATCAGTGGCTTGAGATCGCGAATCTCACCCCAGGTAGTCGGGTACTGGAACAAGGCACCGAACACCTCATGCTCGCCCAGCGTCGACACATCATCCACCACCACGTCAAAGCCAAAAGCTTCGGCACGAGTGAGTACGACTGAAATCGTCTGTGGATGGCAGTCCTCATCGACAAAGAACAGGTTGCTCTTGCTCTTGGCCACCCGCTTGGCCAACGCCATGGCCTCCGCTGCGGCAGTAGCCTCATCCAGCAGCGAGGCACTGGCCAGCTCCATACCGGTCAGATCGATAGTCAGCTGCTGGAAGTTCAACAAGGACTCCAGGCGGCCCTGGGCAATCTCCGGCTGGTAAGGTGTGTAGGCGGTATACCAGCCCGGATTCTCCAGCACATTGCGCAGAATCACCGTCGGCGTCAGGGTGCCGTGGTAGCCCATACCGATACAGGAGGTAAACACCTGATTGCGCGCGGCGACCTGCTTCAGGTAGCTCAGCACTTCGGCTTCGCTACGCGGCGCGCCCAGCTCCAGCAGCTCATTACGCAGAATACTCTGCGGCACGGTCTGACCAACCAGATCCTCCAGCGAGTTGGCGCCGAGGGCGTCGAGCATGGCTTGCTGCTCGGCGGCATCGGGGCCGATATGTCGGCGGATGAAGTCGTCGGTCTGTTCCAGATCAGTGAGGCTGAACGCGTTACTCATGAGTGGTTACCTGCAAAAGACAAATGAAGCAAAAGAAGGAAAGCAAAAAGCCCTGAGGCGACTCAGGGCTTTTACTGCAACAGGACAGACCGCAGATCAGATGGCAGCGCCATAGGCGTCAGCATCCAGCAGTTTGTCCAGCTCGCTAACGTCGCTGGGCTTGATCTTGAAGAACCATGCCGCACCGTATGGCTCGCTGTTGACCAGCTCGGGAGAATCGGTCAGCGCTTCGTTGACCGCAATGACTTCACCGCTGATAGGTGCGTAGATGTCGGATGCAGCCTTGACTGACTCAACCACTGCACACTCTTCACCGGCACTGACCTGGCGGCCCACATCGGGACATTCGACAAAAACCACGTCACCCAGCAAGTCCTGGGCATGGTCGGTAATGCCCACGGTGACAGTGCCGTCAGACTCAAGACGGGTCCATTCGTGGCTGGAGGCGTAACGCAATTCAGCGGGAATATTGCTCATTGATAGGTCCTCAAAATTGAAACGTAATCTTATTCAACAACGGCCTGGCCGTTGCGCACGAAGCTGGGCTTGACCACTCGTACATCGAGTAACTTGCCGCGAATCTCGACTTTGGCCGTGCTGCCTGTACCGCGCGGCACTCGGGCCAGAGCGATCGAGTAGCCAAGCGTTGGCGAGAAGGTGCCGCTGGTGATCTCACCTTCACCCACCCCCTCGACAATAACTTTCTGGTGACCACGCAAGACCGCACGCTCGGACAGGACCAGCCCAACCAGCTTGGGTTGATCGCCGGCTTCTTTCTGCTCGGTCAGGGCCGCGCGACCGATAAACTCGCGGTCGGCTGGCTCCCAGGCAATGGTCCAGGCCATATTGGCGGCCAATGGCGAGATATTTTCGTCCATATCCGAGCCGTACAAATTCATCCCGGCCTCCAGTCGCAGCGTGTCGCGTGCGCCCAGGCCACAGGGCTTGCAGCCAGCAGCCAGCAGCGCATCCCAGAACGCCGCAGCTTCGGTACCGGGCAGCATGATTTCCAGACCATCCTCGCCGGTATAACCGGTCCGGCCGATGAACCAATCGCCGTCAGGCAGGCCCTGAAAGGGTTTGAGATCGACAATAAGTGCTGCACGGGCGTCGGTGACCACTTGCTTGGCAACCTCGATAGCGCGAGGCCCCTGCACGGCGATCATCGCCAAGTCGGGGCGTTCAGTCAGCGTTACGGCAAAGGACTCAGCCTGGCGATTCATCCACTCCAGGTCCTTAACACGCGTCGCGGCATTGACCACTACACGATAGCCATTCACGGTCAGATAGACGATCAAATCATCAATCACGCCGCCCTGCTCGTTCAGCATGCCGCTATACAGCGCCTTGCCAGAGGACTTGAGACGGGCAACATCGTTGGCCAGCAAAAACTGCAGGTAGTTCTGCGCTTCGGTGCCGGTCACGTCGACCACTGTCATGTGCGACACATCGAACATGCCGACGTCACGTCGCACTTGATGGTGCTCTTCCAGCTGAGAACCGTAGTTGAGAGGCATGTCCCAGCCACCAAAATCGACGATTTTGGCGCCAGCGGCAAGATGCTGTTCGTACAGGGGAGTCCGCGAGGCCATGCAGCAGTCCTTCATTCTGTAGGATTTCAAAGCCCGGATTGTAGCCCCAAACCGCATCACTTTGCAGTACTTCACCCAAAGGTAAGATCTGCAGGCGATTTAAAACGGCTTCAGGCTGGCAATGCCGCCTGAAACCGGGCCTAACCCGGGCGCCCTGCCGAACGCCGAATCAACACAATGACCGGTAGTAGCCCTGCCAGCACCAGGCTCAAAGCGGGCAAGGCGGCACGCGCCCAATCACCTTCTGCGGTCAGGCTGTGGATACGCACAGCCAGCGTGTCCCAACCAAAGGGACGCATCAACAGCGTAGCAGGCATTTCTTTCAGTACATCGACAAAAACCAGTAGCGCAGCACTGAAAATACCGGGCAGCAGCAAAGGCAGATAAATACGCCACAGCACGCTGATGCCGTTATGCCCGAGACTATGCGCAGCCTCAGGCAGCGCCGGCCTGATCCGCGCCAGCGAGGAGTCGAGCGGACCACTGGCAACCGCCATGAAACGTATCAGGTACGCCAGTAACAGGGCGAAAAGACTGCCGAGAAGCAATGGCGCAGGATCCTCGGCGCCCCACCACTGCCGCAGCGGAATAATCAGTTGATTATCGGCAAAGCTGAAAGCAAACATGATACCGACGGCCAGCACCGATCCCGGCAGCGCATAGCCCAAGTTAGCCAACGCGACGGCAGAGCGTACCCGGCGCAGCGGCTGCAATCTGCGCGCCAGCACCAGCAGCAAAGCAACCGTCACTGTCACCAGAGCAGCAATCGCGCCCAGCAGCAGCGTGTTGCGAATAAGCGTCCAGTACCGGCTATCGAAGTCACTCTTGCCGCTGCTGACCAGCCAATACAGCAACTGCATTACCGGAATGATGAAGGCAATAGCCAGCACCAGCAGGCAAAAGCCGAAGGCCAGCCAGCCACGCACACCTTGCAGCCGGTAAAGCGCGCCCTGGCGGGGGCGCTCAGCGCCGGGGAAGCGCTTGCTGCCTTGCGCGCGGCGCTCGGCGTAAAGCGCGAGCAACACAAATAACAGCAACAAACTGGCCAGCTGCGTCGCCGTCTGCAAGCTGAAAAAGCCATACCAGGTCTTGTAGATCGCGGTAGTAAAGGTGTCGTAGTTGAACACCGAGACAGCCCCGAAATCTGCCAGCGTCTCCATCACCGCCAAGGCAGCACCAGCACCGATGGCCGGACGCGCCATGGGCAAGGCTACACGCCAGAAGGCTTGCCACGGGGTATGCCCCAGCACCCGCGCCGCATCCATCAAGCCGCGACCCTGAGCCAGAAACGCCCCGCGCGCCAGCATGTAAACGTAGGGATAAAAAACCAGTACCAGCACCAGAATCACGCCGCTGGTAGAGCGAATCGACCACATACGAAAGTCGTTACCCAACCAATCTCGCAGCAGAGTCTGCAAAGGACCAGCAAAATCCAGCAGACCGATCATCACAAAAGCGAGCACATAAGCAGGAATAGCAAAGGGCAGCATCAGTGCCCAATCGAACCAACGGCGGCCAGGAAACTCGCAGAGACTGGTCAACCAGGCCAGACTCACGCCTAACATCACCACCCCGGTGGCGACACCGATAATGAGTATTAACGTATTACTCAGCAGTCGCCCCATCTGCGTTTGTAGCAGGTGCGTCCAGATATCTACATCCAGGCTATTCCAGCTGAGCACCAGCACCACGAGCGGCAAAAGCACCAACACAGCGGCGGCATAGGCAACCAGACGCCAACGGCGTTTATCGGCAATGGAAGGGCGCACTACAACAACTCCTGCCAGCAGGCTGTTGAAAAATAAAGGCGAAGCAGCCAAGACAAGGGCCAGTTCAAACACAGCATTGGCCAGACAACTAGTCTTTCAACCGGCTGCCCACCCAGATACAACAACGCCCGGTCTAGCGACCGGGCGTGCAGTATATCGACAAATAGCGCTCAGAGCTGCGCCAGGATCAATGCCAGCCAACGCGATCCATCATCATGATGGCTTCCGCCTGACGACGACCAGCAACCTCAACATTGACGTTGTCAGCCTTGAAGTCGCCCCAGGACGCCACTTCGGCAGAGGGTGCGACCGACTCATTCGCCGGAAACTCCTGATTCACATCAGCAAAAACTCGTTGCGCTTCCTCGGTGGTAAGCCACTCAAGGAACTCGATCGCGCCCTTGCGGTGCTTGGCGTAATGCGTCACACCGGCACCAGAGATATTGACGTGCACACCACGGTCATCCTGATTCGGCCAGAACAGCTTGACCGGCAAGTCGGGATTGGCCACTTCAAGGCGCCCGAAATAGTAGCTATTGACGATACCCACGTCGCACTGACCCGCTGCGATGGACTGCAGCAACGCCGTATCATCCGGGAATACTGGAGTCGCCAGGTTATTGACCCAGCCCTGCAACACCTCGGAAGTCCGCTCCGCCCCCAGGGTCTCGATCATCGTGCCGGTTAGAGACTGGTTGTACACCTTTTTCGCGGTACGCAGGCACAAGCGACCCTGCCACTCACTGTCAGCCAGCGCCTCATAGGTACTCAACGTCTCGGGATCAACTCGTTCGGTTGAGTAGGCAATGGTACGCGCACGCAGCGAAAGACCGGTCCAGTAGCCGTTGGCCGAACGATACTGAGCGGGGATATTGGCTTCAATTACGTCGGATTTAACCTCACGCAGCACACCCTGTTGCTCTGCCTGCCAGAGGTTGCCAGCATCAACCGTAATCAGCAGGTCTGCCGGCGTGTTGGCGCCCTCTGCCTTCAGTCGCGCCAGCAGCGGCGCTTCGCTGTCAGTAATAAACTGGATATTGGTGCCGGTCTTTTCGGTGTACAGATCGAACACCGGCTTGATCAGGTGATCTTGACGGGAGGAATAGACAACCAGCTCCTTGGCTTGGGCCAGGTTGCCCAGTGTGCTCAGCGCGAGCCCGATGACGGCTGCATTGCGAATCACTGACATGGAAACGCCTCTTGGTCGAGAAATTGAAGGCAGATGATAATGATTAGAGTTTAGCTTATCAAACTATTAGTGCTGACTGCCCAGTCTTATGGCCGGGCCAGTGAGGGCAACTCACCACTCACGCCCATAGCGCGTCGCATCACTTCTGCCTTGATCAACGGAGCCTGATCAAAGATCGTCATACCCGCATTGCGCAACCAGCGCAGCGGCAAGGCCTGCGCATGAAACAGTCGTTCAAAGCCTTCCATCGCCGCCATGACCGCCAAATTACTACCCATGCGTGCACGCTCATAGCGCTGCAGTACCGCGAGCTCGGCCAGGCTTTCTCCGCGCGCTAACGCCTCATGCAATACATCACTAAGCGCAGCCGCATCGAGAAAACCCAGGTTCACGCCCTGCCCCGCCAGCGGATGAATGCTGTGCGCAGCATCACCAACCAATACCAATCCCGGCATCGCATAATGCTTGGCATGGCGTTGGCGCAGCGGGATGCTGACTCTTTGATCAACTGACAGGACCGGCCCCAGGCGCGCTTCCAGCGCCTCGGTGATGGCTGCGCAGAACGCCGTATCATCCAGCGCCATCACCTCTGCGGCCGCGTCTGGCAAAAGCGACCATACAATGGAGCAGTAGTGTTTTGCGTCCTGAGAGGGCAAAGGCAGAAACGCCAGGGGGCCGCTCGGCAAAAAGCGCTGCCAGGCCGTGTGCTGATGTGGCTCAGACAGTTCAACCGTAGTAACCACCGCATGATGCAGATAATCCCACTCGCGCATGGCAAAGCCAGCCAACTCGCGCAGTCGAGAGCGCGCACCATCGGCGGCCACGACCAAAGGTGCCTGCAGGCGCTGGCCATCATTGCCGTCAATTCGCCAGCCGCTATCTTCACGCACCAGACCGCGAACCTTTACGCCCGGCAACAAGGTTACCTGGCTGGCGTGCAGTTGCTGCAGCAAGCCATTCTGCACCCGGTAATTCTCAACAATATGACCCAGCCGCGACTCACCCAGCGCTTGCGCGTCAAAATGCACCTCACCAGTGCCTTCTGCGTCCCACACGCACATACTGCGGTAGGCCACGCCCGCATCAGAAGCAAACCGCTGCCAGGCACCCAAGCCCTTGAGTATTTGTTCCGAGGCCGCACTCAAGGCGCTGACGCGGGGATCAAAGCCCGAACCGGTAACCGGAGCCGGAATTAGCTCCAGCGCCTGGCTGTCGAGCAAGCCGATGCGCAGCCGAGTATCAGCCAGGGCGCAGGCAAGTGCCGAACCCACCATACCGGCACCGACAATCAGTACATCGAAGTGCTGTGTTGAATCCGTCTGCTGCGCTGCTGTGCTCATCCCTTCAACCCCATGGCCTGACGCGCAAAAACCGTTTTCAGTGGCGAGACTATATCCATTCCCAGCAACCCCAGATTGCGACCAGCCGCCAGGACCGGCCGTTGATTACTGAACAAGCGTGTCAGCCAGTCGCTAACTGCAATGGTCTGCCGTTGATCGGCTTGCTGCCGTTGCAGGTAATGCTGCAGCAAGCGCAAGTCGCCCGGCGACTGCGCCTGACCGGCACCAACAAGGGTATCCGCCAGCGCCATGGCATCGCGCAGCGACAGATTAAACCCCTGCCCCGCAATAGGATGCAGACTGTGCGCAGCATTACCCAGCACGACCAACCCGGAGCGCACCTGCTCCTCGGACTCGGTCAGGCTAAGCGGATAACTGTGTCTTGAACCCACCTTCTTCAGCGCGCCCATGCGAAAGCCAAAAGCGTCCTGCAATCGTGCCAGAAAGGCAGCATCCGACAACTCAGCGACCGCAGCCGCTTCGTCTGCAGGCAACGTCCAGACCAGGGCGCTGCGCTTCTCTGACATCGGCAGCAAGGCCAACGGGCCGCTTTCGGTAAAGCGCTCGTAAGCCACACCCGCGTGTCCGTCAGCGCTGGTAATGTTGGCAATGATCGCCGTCTGCCCATAAGGCCGACTCTGGCGATGAATACCTAGCTGCTCTAGCAAGCCAGAGCGTCCGCCATCGGCGATCACCAGCAAATCAGATTGCTGCTGATGCTCGCCCTGTTCTGCCGCCACTGTCAGTTGGTAGCCTTGCGGCGCAGCGGCCACCCGAGTAACCCGCGCTGGTGCTTGCCAGCTCACCACCGAATGATCCAGCGCGCCAAGCAAGGCCTCGCCGAGCACCGCGTTCTCAACGACATAACCGAGAGCTGGCACGCCTTCGCGCTGCGCCGCTAAACGAGTCACCCCAGGATGGCCGCGATCCGAGACGTGAATATGCGCAATAGGCTCAACCCGCTGCGCCAAAGCAGGCCATAGGCCTAGTCGCTCAAGCAACAAGCGGCTGCCATGGGACAGTGCAGTGGAACGCGCATCGTAGCTGGGTTGATCATCAACAGCGCCGGGCGGGTGACTTTCAATCAACTGCAGCTGCCAGTCATGCTGCTGCGCATGCGATTGCAGTGCCAGCGCCAGACTGGCGCCAACCATGCCACCACCGACAATGCTGATCACCTTGCTCACGCGGGCTCCGCCTCCGTCTGGCGTGCGGCTGCCATCAGTGCTTCTATCTCGTCCGGCTCCTTAACGACATTGCCGGTCAGCACCTGACAACCCGTTTTGGTGACCACCACATCATCTTCAATACGAATGCCGATACCGCGCCACTTACGGGGCACGCTGTCATCGTCTGGCGAGATGTAAATACCTGGTTCAACGGTCATTACCATCCCCGGCTCGAGTGCGCGCCAGACGCCGCCGACGCGGTACTCACCCACGTCATGCACGTCCATACCCAACCAGTGACCAACTCGGTGCATGTAAAAGCGGCGATAGGCTTCAGCGGCAATCAGCTCGTCCACATCGCCCTTGAGCAGCCCCAATTCCACCAGCCCTGCGGTAATGACTCGCAGACTGGCATCGTGCGACTCGTTCCAACTACGATCCGGCCCAATCGCCTCGATTGATGCGTACTGCGCGGCCAGCACAATGTCATAAATAGCGCGTTGTTCAGGGCTGAAGCGACCGTTGGCTGGAAAGGTGCGGGTAATATCACTGGCATAGCAGTCAAGCTCGCAACCAGCATCAATCAGAATCAGGTCGCCGTCGCGAATCTGCGAGGTGTTTTCGGTGTAGTGCAGAATACAGCCGTTGCGGCCCGCAGCCACAATCGAGGAGTAAGCGGGCGAACGGCTGCCATGGCGCATGAAAGTATGCTGCAACTCGGCTTCCAGCTGATACTCATACATGCCTGGACGGCAGACTTGCATGGCACGGGTATGCGCCTCACAGGAAATATCGGCTGCACGCTGCATGACCTTGAGTTCACCAGCGCTCTTGTACAGCCGCATATCATGCAGCAAGTGATCCAGCGCAACGAACTCGCTGGGCGGCTGCGCACCCAGGCGCGCCTTGCTGCGAATCTGATTGATCCAGTTGGTCAAACGACGATCAAACTCAGGATTGGCGCCCATCGCGTAGTAGACACGCGTGCGCCCTTCGATCAGCCCCGGCAGAATGTCATCGATATCCGTAATCGGGAACGCATCACTGGCACCATACTCACTGACAGCGCCATCCTGCCCGGCACGATAACCATCCCACAGCTCGCGTTCCTTGTCCTTCTCCCGGCAAAAAAGCACGTAATCGCCATGCTCACGGCCCGGCACCAGGACGGCAACCGCTTCCGGCTCGGGAAAGCCTGTGAGGTACTGGAAATCGCTATCCTGTCGGTAATTATGTTCTACATCACGGTTGCGCACATAAACTGGCGCGGCCGGCAAAATCGCAATGCTGTTGGGTTCCATCTGATTCATCAGCGCCTTACGGCGGCGGGCGTAATCCTGCTTGCTGATTTGCATGAAGACCTCGATCAATGCAGTGATGCGGGTGGGGTGTCCTGCTCGCTGGTAGCTGGCTGGCACTCACTAAAGACCATGAGCACAGCCATACGCACGTACTCCATGACTTCCATAAAGTCGACCTCATTGGCCTCCGACTCATCCAGATCGGTTTGCACCTGCGAGATCGCCACAAAGTCACGTAGCACGCTATCCGCCTCTTCGCTCAGCTCGCCGCTGCGCTCGACCAGACCAAAGCCCGCCAGAAAACCTTCACACCAATGCCCGAGAGCTTCGGTGCGGTGATCAATAGTAGCGCTATCGTCGGGCAGCACCAGACTGAGATCAAAACCGCTGCCGGTGAGTTCCGCCAAACTGGCGTCGTAGAGCTGAATCAGTGCGACCTTGCCGGCCTCGGGCAAACTACCGGAACCATCCAGCAGCTCGTTGGCAACGGCAAGCCAGGTAGTATGATCAAGGCGCGCACCTGCAGACAGGCGGCCGACCAGATGGCCGTGCAACTCGGCCGGGTGAGCAACGGCCCCCACATCGCTGCAGATCTGGGCGTAGCGGTCATAGTCAAAAACGGCGGGCATCAAAGCCATAGTGGTTTCCGGGCCTCTTGGAAGTGAGAAACAGGCACTGCCGCGAGTCGTGAATACAGGTATGCTATGGCCTGCACGCGGACGCTCGAAGCAGATGAACTAATGTGGGTCTATTGTGCCTGCCCAGCAAGGGGTAAATCTACCGCCCTGCTAGCGGCAAGCCCAATCCGGACACCGGTCAATAGTGCATTGCGCGAGGTTTGACCACCTTGCGGGCCGCCTCTATAGTGGCTCAACACCGGGAAGACAGAATGGCAACAATGGACGCACCCGATATCGACGCACTCACACAACGCATTACCCAACTGATTGACCTCTGCGACCAACTTAAACTGCAGAATCAGCACCTGCTTGCGCAGGAGCGTTTGTGGCGAGATGAACGCGTACAGTTAATTGAAAAGAACGATTTGGCCCGTCAGAAGGTCGAAGCCATGATATTGCGACTCAAATCCCTGGAGCACGACTCATGAGCCAACCCCTGACAGTCACCCTGCACATACTCGACAAAGAGTATCGTGTCAGCTGCCCGGCAGAAGAACGAAGCAACCTGGAGCAGGCCGCGCGCCATCTTGATACCACCATGCGCGACATCCGCAATAGCGGTAAGGTGATCGGCGTTGAACGCATTGCGGTCATGGCTGCGCTCAATATCAGCCACGAAATGCTGACCGGCAGTCACGATCAAAGCGGCGCACTGAACGAACAGCAAGCACAGATCAGCGATTTGGTTAAACGCCTCGATCAAGCGCTGGAAAACCACCAAAGCTGAACTGGTGCCCGCTGCTTTAAATGCTTATACCAGCCAGCTCAACGCTTAAAACCAAGCCTTTTGAAAGACAAACTGCGACTGACATCGAACTCGCATCGGGTTTTCTGTATAGTGGCAAACATCCCTGGGGTGTTTGCCAGTCGGAGATGTCCCTGAGCCGATACTCCTGTACCAGGAGGCCACGCGTTGTTGCCAGTGTGCATGTCCGCATGACGGAAAGCCTGAGGCAGCGCCGTGTCCCCCACCTTGAACTTTCGGGTTCAAGGGCTAACCCGACAGCGGCACTCTGGGGACCTTTTCCATGACGCCCGACTCCCGCAAGCAATTACGCAAGCAACTGCGCAATGCTCGCCGCGGCTTGAGCCGGGCTGAACAAAAAAACGCCAGCAAACGCCTTGCGCGCCGACTCGGCCAAAGCGCGCTTTTTCTGCGCAGTCGTCATATTGCCTTTTACCTGGCGGCCGACGGCGAGATAGATCCGGCACCGTTAATGTCTCGCTGCCGTCGCCTGCGCAAGCAGTGCTATCTACCCGTATTGAATCGCTGGCCAAGCACTCGCATGAGTTTCCAACGATTGCTGCCGGGGCAGCGCTGGACACGGAATCGCTATGGCATACGCGAACCCCTACTCAACCGCCGTTTGCAGGTAAAGCCTTGGCGTTTGGGCCTGGTATTAATGCCGCTCGTTGGATTTGATGCGCAGGGTAATCGCCTCGGGATGGGCGGAGGCTTCTATGATCGCGCCTTTGCGTACAGGCACAGAAGGAATACCTGGCGGTCGCCGGCACTCATCGGACTTGCTCATGACTGCCAAAAGACCCGTTCACTACCCACTGCCAGCTGGGATATCCCGCTGGACGGCATTGTGACTGACCAAGAGCAGCTGATGCTGCGCCCACACCTGAAGTGTTGGGCCGAATATCAGGGGTAACTGGCGTCCACTTCACGTTCCGAGGATTTATCCAGATAACTCTGCGTGTACCCGGTAGTGACCACCCCCAAACCAAAGACAATAACCAATACCCACAACAAATCTGGCTTACGTCGCACGCGTTGCCTCCTTCTCTATCCGGCAATCTATATTATTATTCAGTACCCAACCCCTGCCGAAATCCAACCTGATGGATTCCGAGACACTTCAAGCTGGCGTATCAGTTTATCTCATATAATATTTATAAAACCCAATGTCAATATTCGAGACAAAAGGACCTATTGATGAACTACTGGCTAATGAAGTCAGAACCAGACAGTTTTTCCATCGACGATCTAGCCTGTAACAGCCCGTCCCCATGGGATGGCGTTCGTAACTATCAAGCTCGCAACTTCATCCGCAACATGCAAGCAGGAGACAGTTTTCTGTTCTATCACTCCAGCTGCAAACCACCGGGCATCGCAGGCATAGGCACTATTGTCAGTAACCCTTATCCAGACCGCGCAGCACTGGACCCAAGCAGCCCGTACCACGACCTTAAAGCCAGCGCAGAAAACCTGCCTTGGCTGGCGGTTGACGTCGCCCTGTCAAGAAAGTTCCACAAGCTTCTATCGTTGGCGGAAATAAGGCTGATGGACGGCCTTGCGGAGCTGCCTCTCCTGCACAAAGGCAACCGCTTGTCGGTCATGCCTATCACCGAAAAACAGTGGGCAATACTGACAAGCGTCGACTAGAACGATTAATCCGAAGGGGCTACCCCCCCAAAGCGGCAAAACCGGCTACTACAAAAGCCAGCAATGTGCTATCAGTAAGGCAACATCAGTAGAGTGCAGCCATGCTACTTAGCTCAGCCACCCACAATGCGAAAAAAACCTTTGCCCTGATCATAGCTTTGTTCGCACTGCTGTTAATTGCTGTTTTCTATGCCTGGCAGGCCCTACTCACTGCCGAACAGGAACAAGCGCGCGCGCGCTTGCAGTTAGAGTCCAATAGTCTCGCCAAACAGATCGAGTCCCGTTTTCAGCAACAGGCAACGACGTTAGTGCGTATGGCGCAACGCTGGGAATTTCAGCACGGCAAGCCAGACTTGTGGCAAAGCGACGCAAAAAGATTGCTGCGCGACTTCGAGAACTTCCAGGCCATCGAATGGCTCGACGCTGACTACCACATGCGCTGGATTGAGCCACTGGCGGGAAATGAAGCAGCGGCGAACTTCGCCTATCCGAAGGCGCACCCCAATTACCCACTACTGGTCAAAGCACAAGCTACAGGCCAGCCGCAACTTAGCAACTCATTCAAGTTGATACAGGGTGGCCAGGGCCTGGCTTACTACGTACCTATTTATCGGGATGGCGAGACCAAAACCCAATTTGACGGCTTTCTTCTGGGTATCTTTCGCGTTGAAGTGCTCATGGCAGACCTACTCAGAGACCTCCAGGCCAACCGCTTAAGCATCGAACTGAAAGAACTCGGCCAGACACTGATAAACCGGCCTACCACTGACCAAATCGCCAACAGCTGGCGCGTTACCAGCCCGGTTATGCTCGGTGAAAATCGTAATTTTGTTCTGGTTGTTCATCCCACCCAGCATCTGATGAACAACACCAGTACCCGCCTACCCCTGATCGTCATGCTCAGCGGGACGCTAACGGCGCTATTACTGTGCTGTTCCCTATACCTGGCGCTGCTGGGCGCTCGCCGCAACACCATCCTGAGAAAGACCAATCATCAACTACAGGCAGAGGTAGTCAGGCGCCAGACTATTGAACAGAGCCTGAAACGAACTCAGGCTCGTACCAAGCTGATTATCGACATGACCGATCACAGTCACGACGCGCTTTTCATTATTGGCCTGGAGCCGCAGGAATTGGTGTATCTCAACCGCACATGCTGGCAAAGCCTGGGCTATAGCGAAGAAGAGTTGCGCAAGCTGATCAGCACCGCACCGCAAAAGATCATGCCGGACGCCAGCACCTGGATAGGTGCAGTCAAAAGCCTTATTAACAATCAGGGTAACGCCATTTTTCAGCAACACGTGGTCAACCGTGAAGGAAAGTCCACGCCACTGGAGATCAGTGTACGACACCTCCAACGCATGGGCCGCGACTACCTGATCTGCGTCGGCCGCAACAACAGCGAGCAGCTGGATATCGCTGATCGCCTGAAAAGACTATCCAACCAGGATGGCTTGACCGGCCTCTACAATCGGCGCTATTTCGACAAGACGTTACAGGGAGAGTGGCGCAGATTACGACGCGACAAACTTGCGCTAGGACTTTTAATGCTGGACGTTGACCACTTCAAGGATTTCAACGATCGGCTCGGGCACCAGGCCGGAGATGATGCCTTGCAACGCCTGGCCAGAGCGCTGACTGGCTGCCTCACCCGAGAGGGAGACAGTGTCTGTCGCTATGGTGGGGAGGAGTTCGCTGTGATTTTGCCGGGCGCAGACCTGAAGCAGTGCCTGCAAGCGGCCGAACGTATCCACGAATCGGTCGCCAGCATGGGCTTACCACACCCGCAAACCAGCAATCCCAGCGGCTTACTCAGCGTCAGTATCGGCGCAGCAAGCAAGCAACCAGCGCCGGAGTGGCGCCCTCACGACCTGATTAAATTGGCCGATGCGGCGCTCTACCGCGCCAAAGAGCAGGGCCGGAACCGCACATGCAGCGCCGACGAGAACACTGCGCTCTAACCTAAATACAGACGGTAGGCTGGGTTATCGCTTTCATCCCAGTACTGATAGCCAATAGCATCCAGTGCTTGCGAGACGAGGTGCCGCTCACTCTTTGGCACTTGCAGCCCCGCCACCACTCGACCGTAAGCTGCGCCATGGTTACGGTAGTGGAACATCGAAATATTCCAGCGCCCACCCAACTTGTTTAGAAAGTTAAACAGCGCGCCCGGCCGCTCGGGAAACTCGAAGCGGAACACAACTTCATCAGTGACGTGCTCGGCATGGCCGCCCACCATATGGCGCACATGCAGCTTGGCCAGCTCATTGTCTGTCAGGTCCAGTACCGGAAAGCCTTCCTTTTCCAGCTGAGCTACCAACACGTCTCTTGGGTCCAGCTCTGGATGCGTTTGCACACCGACGAAAATATGCGCCTCGCTGCCACTGTGATAACGATAATTGAATTCAGTGATGGCGCGCTTACCAATAGCCTCACAGAAATTCTTGAAGCTGCCGGGCTTCTCCGGAATGGTTACTGCCAGCAAGGCTTCACGCTTCTCGCCAAGCTCCGCTCGCTCAGCAACATGCCGCAAACGATCAAAGTTCACATTGGCGCCCGAATCGATCGCTACCAGCACCTGGCCGGTACAGCCTTCGCGCGCTACGTACTTCTTGATACCCGCTACGCCCAGACACCCAGCCGGCTCACAGATCGAACGCGTATCGTCATAGATATCCTTGATCGCCGCACACATTTCGTCGGTCGTCACCGTCACGACCTCATCGACGTAGTGACGGCAAACCTCAAACGTATGCTCACCAATCTGGGCTACCGCGACGCCATCGGCAAACAACCCCACCTGACTCAGCACCACCCGCTCATCAGCGGCCATGGCCGCCTTCAGGCAGGCGGAGTCTTCCGGCTCAACGCCGATCACCTTGATATCCGGACGCAGGTACTTCACGTAAGCCGCAATACCGGCAATCAGCCCACCGCCGCCCACTGGTACAAAAATAGCGTTCAACGGCCCCTGGACCTGGCGCAGTACCTCCATCGCCACAGTACCCTGACCAGCAATGGTGTCGGGATCATCATAGGGGTGGATGTAAACGAAGCCCTTTTCCTTGACCAGCTTCTGCGAATAGGCCAGCGCCTCATCAAAGGCATCACCGTGCAATATTACCTTGCCGCCACGTGCACGCACCGCCTTGACCTTGATCTCGGGCGTCGTGCGGGGCATTACGATAGTCGCCTTGACGCCCATATGCCGGGCGGCGTAGGCCAGCCCTTGCGCATGGTTGCCGGCAGAGGCAGCCACCACACCACAGGCACGTTGCTCATCAGTCAACTGCGCCAGCTTGTTATAGGCCCCACGAATCTTGAAGGAAAAAACCGGCTGAAGATCCTCGCGCTTTAGCAGCACGGTGTTACCCAGTCGCTCAGACAAAAAAGGCGCGGCGTGCACAGGGGTTTCAACGGCCACATCGTACACGCGTGAGGAGAGGATTTTCTTGACGTAGGTTTCCAGCATGGGCGAGGTCAGCTTGTTCCGGGTGAAAAGCCGCCAGTCTAGCGAATCCCTGCCTGCGCGACTACACGTGAGCCACCGCAAGCCCGTATAATCGGTATTTCACTAGCGCCCCAAAGGAGCCGACCATGACCCAGGACGAACTGAAACAGGCCGTAGGCCAAGCTGCCGTAGACCGCCTGCTGCCACACCTGGACGCCCAAAGCATCATTGGCGTAGGCACCGGCTCTACCGCCAACTGCTTTATTGATGCGCTGGCCAAGCACAAACTGGCCTTTGAGGGCGCCGTCGCCAGCTCAGAAGCGACGGCTGAACGGCTAAAAAGCCACGGTATTGCTGTGTATGAACTCAACAGCGTTGCCCACCTGGACTTTTATGTCGATGGTGCCGACGAGAGCAACGAACGTCTTGAGCTGATCAAGGGCGGCGGCGCAGCCCTGACCCGCGAGAAAATTGTCGCCGCGGTCGCCAAAACCTTTATCTGCATCGCCGACGCCAGCAAACTGGTGCCGGTGCTAGGCAATTTCCCGCTGCCGGTCGAGGTCATTCCCATGGCGCGCAGCCACGTGGCCCGTGAAATCGTCAAACTCGGCGGTGACCCGGTGTATCGAGAGGGCTGTGTCACCGATAACGGCAACGTGATTATCGACATCTACAACATGTCTATCGTCGATCCGCAGCAGCTGGAAAGCGACCTGAATGCCATTGTCGGCGTGGTATGTAATGGGCTGTTTGCCGCTCGTCCAGCAGATGTTCTGCTGCTCGGCACCAAGGATGGGGTAAAGACGCTGGAACGTGACTGAACCCGGTTCAGCGCCCCGGCACAAAGCGATAGAACAAATTAGGCTCGCTGACCAGGTATAGCCTCCGCTGGTCATCCATCGCCAGCCCCTCGGCCTGCGGAACCGTCTTCTGCAGGCCGCTCATGCCACGCCAGAGCCCCAACAGACTGAGCGGTTCACCGCTCTCCGCATACTCCACCACCATATGTGACTCGTCGCTCAGCAATAGCAGATGACCGGTCTCATCATGCAGGCTCAACGAAGACAAATCGTGCATAAAAAGGCGAGGCGAACCTGGGGACGTTAACTCCTGAATCTGCACCGCCATCGGCCCACCAGCCAATGCATCAACAAAGCCGGTAACCGACAGCACCCGCAGCGGATCACGCTCCTTGACCACCAAGAGGCGCTTGTCCTTATCATCCCAGGACAAACCCTCAAACCCCTTGTTGCCGTTCAGATCCAGCCCGATGACCAGACTCGGCACATTCGATACGTCGATCCGCTCAGCTTGCGGCGGCACGTCAATAACCAAAAGGCGCTGACTGCGCTCTTCCGCAACCACATAGCGGTTGCCGCTGACATGGGTCAGCCCTTCCATATCCTGCACACCATCGATCCGCAGCTTACGCAGCAGAGCGCCCTCTAAACTCAACTCGACCAACAAGGGTTCGCCATTGAGCACGGCAAACAAGGTATTGGTTTCGTTGTTATAGGTCAGCGCAGAGACATCGTCACGGAGCCCTTCAATCGCTCTCTCCTCTACATCAACGCGGTAGTCGTTAAGCAAAAGCCCACCGTGCTGGTGAGCTTCACCATTCAGACGCCAGGCATGCCAGAGCAGCGCATCCAAGTGCAGATAATGCAAAACGGCCGTGCCCAGAAGGAGCAGAAACAGAAAGCAAGCAATCACTTTTTTCATTAGAGCCGCCAGCAATTAGTGGCATCTGGGGCATCTAGAGCGCTGCCTTGTCGCACTGCGCCTCAGCCAGCGATACGCGTAGTGACCTGCAGCTTACCCGGTATCGACAGCGTCAGGGTGTCACCCGCATGCAGCACCCCCACACCAGCCGGCGTGCCGGTAATGACGACATCACCCGGCAACAGGGTGAACTGGGTAGCGATATGCTTTATCAGCGCCAGGATAGGCGTAATCATGTCAGCCGCCTTGCCCTGCTGACGAAGCTCACCATTGATATCCAGCTGCAATGCCAGAGCATCCAGTTCGCCGATGTCGGCGCCCGGCACAAAATGCGAAAGCGGGCAAGCGCCATCAAAGCTCTTGGCACGCTCCCACGGATGCGACTTGGCCTTGAGCTCATCCTGCAGCTCACGCAAGGTTAAATCCAGCGCCAGGCCAACCCCGAAGATAGCCTCTTCGACTTCGCCGTCGCTTACCTCACCGGAAAGCACCTCACCGATCAATAGCGCAATCTCGGTCTCGTAATGCACCGGGCCACGGCCTTGCACCAACTCGATCTCGCCTGCCATGCCAACCACAGAGGTTGCCGGCTTGATAAACAGAAGCGGCTCAGTCGGCACCGGATTATTCAGTTCGCGCGCATGCTCGGCGTAATTACGACCGACGCAGACCACCTTGCCCATGGGCAGGTTTGCCGCTGAGCCATCCAGATAACGATGGTGATAGATCATGCCATTCCTCCAGATTCAAGAGTGGGTAACGCGGTTGCAACAAGTATGCACATTCACAGGCAGACGTTCTCGACTCAGGCAAAGATCTTGCCCGGGTTCATGATGCCGTTCGGATCAAACACCGCCTTGATCGACTTCATCACGGCAATTTCAGCCGGACTGCGGCTGTAGGTGAGATAATCACGTTTGGTCATCCCAACACCATGTTCAGCGGAAATCGAGCCGTTGTACTTCTCAACCACCTCGAATACCCACTTGTTGACGGTCGCGCACTTGTCAAAGAACTCGTCCTTGGACAACGCTTCCGGCTTGAGAATATTCAGATGCAGATTGCCATCACCGATATGCCCAAACCAGACAATTTCAAAGTCGGGATAATGTTCGCCTACGATAGTGTCAATTTCATGTAAGAAAGCTGGCACTTTGCCCACCGTTACCGAAATATCGTTCTTGTAGGGCGTCCAGTGAGAAATGGTTTCGGAAATAAACTCGCGCAGCTTCCATAGATTCTGCAATTGCTGCTCGCTCTGACTCATCACACCATCGACCACCCACCCCTGCTCCACGCAGTGCTCAAAGGTAGCCAACGCATCGTTGGCTATGTCTTCACTGATCGCCTCAAACTCCAGCAGAGCGTAAAACGGACAGTCCGTTTCAAAGGGCGCAGGCACATCGCCACGGCCCATAATTTTGGCCATGGCTTTATCGGAGAAGAATTCAAAGGCAGTCAGGTCGAGCTTATCCTGAAAAGCATGCAATACCGGCATGATGGAGTCGAAGTCCGGCGTACCCAGCACCATGGCGGTCAGGTTCTTGGGTGCGCGTTCCAGCCGCATGGTCGCCTCGACGACGAACCCGAGCGTACCTTCGGCACCGATGAACAACTGACGCAGATCGTAGCCTGTGGCGTTCTTGATCAGGTCTTTGTTCAACTCCAGCAGCTCGCCAGTACCGGTCACTACCTTCAGGCCAGCCACCCAGTTACGTGTCATGCCGTAGCGAATAACCTTGATACCGCCGGCATTGGTACCGATATTGCCGCCAATTTGGCTAGAGCCGGCAGAAGCAAAGTCAACCGGATAATACAGCCCCTGCTCCTCGGCAAACGACTGCAGCTGCGCCGTCACCACACCAGGCTGACACACGACCGTGCGATCAAACTGATTAAAGTCACTGATCTGATTCATGTAGTCGAAGGACACCACGATCTCGCCATTGGCAGCAACAGCCGCCGCCGACAGGCCGGTACGACCACCGGAGGGCACCAGCGCCAAGGTGTGCTCATTGGCAAAGCGCACCACGGCCTGCACCTGCTCCACTGTCTTGGGGAAAACGATGGCGAGAGGGGCTGGCTCAAAGTGTTTGGTCCAGTCCTTGCCCCACGTATTGAGCGACTCGGCGTCAACCCGAACCTTGTCCGGTTCAACCAGGGTTTTTAGGGTTTCGATCACGGCTTCTGGGGTCATGGCGGGCTCTCAAACAGAATTCATGCAAGCCTGAGTACATTTCATGCAGTGACAGGCATCAAAAAAGGCAGATTATGCTAGCATACGCGGCTTCCGAAACAGGACACTTCTGTCGGACTAAATCGCAGAAGGTTTTGCTCGGCTCATCTCAAACAGCATTCGGGTAACTGACACCATGGCCAAAACCTCGCTGGACAAAAGCAAAATCAAGTTTCTGCTCCTCGAGGGCGTACACCAGACTGCCGTCGACACACTGAAGGCAGCCGGTTACACCAATATCGAGTATCACTCTGGCTCACTGCCAGAAGAGCAACTAAAAGAAGCCGTTGCCGACGCACATTTCATCGGCTTGCGCTCGCGCACCCAGCTCACTGCTGAGGTATTCAGCCACGCCCACAAACTGGTCGCGGTCGGCTGTTTCTGCATCGGCACCAACCAGGTTGATCTCGATGCCGCTATGGAAATGGGCGTTGCCGTATTCAACGCGCCTTATTCCAACACCCGTTCGGTAGCCGAGCTGGTGCTGGCCGAGGCGATCCTGCTGCTGCGCGGCATTCCTGAAAAGAACGCAGCCTGCCATGAAGGCGGCTGGATGAAGAGCGCAAACAACTCCTACGAAATTCGTGGCAAGAAGCTGGGCATCATCGGCTACGGCTCAATCGGCACGCAGCTGTCGGTTCTGGCCGAAAGCCTGGGCATGCAAGTTTACTTCTACGACGTAGTCACCAAGCTACCGCTAGGCAATGCCACTCAGGTTGGCTCACTGACTGAGCTGCTGGGCATGGCTGACATCGTCACCCTGCACGTACCGGAAACCGCCGCCACCAAGTGGATGATGGGCGAGAAGGAAATCCGCGCAATCAAGCAAGGCGGCATTCTGATTAACGCCGCGCGCGGCACCGTAGTTGATATCGACGCCCTGGCCGCCGCCCTGCGCGACAAGCACCTGAACGGCGCCGCCATTGATGTGTTCCCGGTTGAGCCACGGGCCAACGGTGATGAGTTTGTCAGCCCGCTGCGCGAGTTCCAGAACTGCATCCTGACCCCGCACGTTGGCGGCTCCACCATGGAGGCTCAGGCCAATATCGGTCTGGAAGTGGCCGAGAAGCTGGTGCGTTACAGCGACAACGGTACTTCCATCACCTCGGTCAACTTCCCGGAAGTGGCGCTGCCTTCGCATCCGGGCAAGCACCGTTTGCTGCACATTCACCAGAACGTGCCCGGCGTCATGAGCGAAATCAACAGCGTGTTTGCCGCCAATGGCATCAACATCTGTGGTCAGTTCCTGCAGACCAACGAGAAAGTCGGTTACGTCGTAGTCGACGTTGACGCCGACAACTCTGATCTGGCGTTTGAAAAGATCCTGCAGGTCAAGGGCACTATTCGCGTCCGCGTATTGTTCTAAGCGAAGCCTATAGCCGGGCTTGCCTGGCTATGCTTGAAAAGGGGTGCGACTTCGGTCGCGCCCCTTTTTTATGGCGCAAGAGCGGGGCTGGCCCGCAGGCAGTAGCGCGCTGAAAGTTAATCCATTGATACCCCGGATTCCCAAAACAGAGCCCTTCACTGTCATACGCTGGAAACCTCGCGCTGGTTGAATGACGCTTCAACCCGGCAACCGAAGCCAGACCATGTCCAGCATCCAGTCCCTCGCCGCCCTGATCAAACCCGTAGGCTCATTGAGCCCCGAGATGACCATCAGCGATGTAGCCGACCAACTGCTGCAACCTAGCCACAAGGCATTTCTCTCCTTGCCGGTGGTAAACAGGCAAGGTCGGCCGCTAGGTCTGATCAGCCGCTACCGCCTGCAGGATATTTTTATGCAGCGCTTTGGCCGTGACCTCTGGGGTAAGCGCTCGGTCACCGAGGCGGTCAATACCGAATCCCTGGTGATCGCGCTCGACACCTCACTCGATGAAGCAGCACGTATTGTCACCGCGCAGCTGCAATACCCCATTACCGAAGACTTTATCCTGGTCGATAAGCACGGCTGTTATCAGGGACTGGGGACGGTACTGGACCTGCTCAAGGCGATGGAAAGCCGAATAGACCAGCGCAACCAGGCACTCAGCCGCGCCCTGCAGGAGCTGAAAAATTCACAGGCACACTTGATCCAATCGGAAAAAATGGCCTCGCTGGGCCAGATGGTAGCGGGTGTTGCACATGAACTGAATACGCCGCTGGGCTATGTGAAAAACAATGTCCAGCTGCTGCGCGACCTGGTTCAGCCACTGCTGGAGCTAGCCGCGGCGCAAGCGCAATTAAGCCAGTGTTTGCAAGACCCGGCGACTCCGACCGACACCGTCGAGGCGATATTTTCTCGGGTACAGCAGGCGACTGATCAAGCCTCACCCGCCACGTTTGAAGAAGACTTCACTCCGCTGCTGGAAGACACTCTGTACGGGCTTGAGCAGATCGGCGAGCTGGCGGTCAGCCTGAAGGACTTTGCCCGCCTCGACCGCGCCATGAGCGAGGATATCGACCTGAACGACTGCGTGCGCAGCGCGCTGGTCATTGCACGCAACGCGCTCAAAGACAAGGCACTGGTGACAACCCGGCTAGGTGAGCTGCCGCTACTGACCTGCACGCCATCCCAGATCAATCAGGTATTGCTGAACATTCTCAACAACGCCGCGCAGGCCATGACCAACAGCGGTCAGATTTTAATCAAAAGCTGGGCCGATACGCGCTGCGCCTATCTATCCATTCAGGACAACGGTGCAGGCATCCCGAACGACATCCAGCAGCGTATTTTCGACCCCTTTTTTACCACCAAGGCGGTGGGCGAAGGCACCGGGTTAGGGCTGGCGATCAGCTACAAAATAGTACAGCAGCACGGCGGCACTATTCGCTTTGCCTCTGAACCTGGTCGCGGTACCCGTTTTGTCATCAGCCTGCCACTGAGCCAACCGTCCCCTCTGCAACGGAGCGCCTGAAATGAACGACAATGACGCAGTACGCATTTTGTTTGTGGACGATGAAGAACGCATATTGCGCAGCCTGGCACTGCAGTTTCGGCGCCAGTATCAGGTCGCCACCGAGACCAATCCGGCAAAGGTAATGGAGCGTCTGGCGGGTGACACGTTCGACATCATCGTCAGCGATCAGCGCATGCAGCAGATGACCGGTAGCCAACTGCTCAGCCAGATACAACACGCCCACCCCGATAGCCTGCGCATTCTGCTGACCGGCTACTCTGACCTGGACGCCGCCGTCGACGCCCTCAACAGTGGCGGCATTTTCCGCTACCTGACCAAGCCGTGGGACCAGCAGGATCTTGCCAACACCCTGGCACAAGCGGCAGAAATAGTGCGCCATCGCCGACGTTACCTGAAGCGCAACCCCGTCGCTGCGCCAGAACCTGCAAGCTTAGTGGAGGAAAAACGGATACGCCTGCTGCTGATCGATGACGACAGCGAAACCCTGCAACTAAGCCGGGACATCTGTGCGAGACTGGGTGTTGGGCTGCAGGCGGTCAGCAGCCTGGACGGCGCAATGGCCAGACTTAACGAAGACGAAATCGACATTTTACTTAGCGATATTCGCTTGGGTGACGACGACTTGCGGCCACTGCTAATGAGCCTGGCGCAGGCTCACCCGCAACTACTCACTGTCGTGGTAACCCCTTTCCAGGACACCCAACTGCTGCTAAAGCTGATCAACCAGGCACAAATATTTCGCTATTTACCCAAGCCGGTTCGCCGCGGCATGCTGGAGCGTGCGATCAAGACCGCAGTGACCCAGGTGGCTGAGTCAAGACGGCAACCCCACGCGCCATCGCTGCGCCAAGCCGAGGCGCCACGCGCTGAAGAAGAACAGAGCCGGGTGAACAACTTTATGGGCATGCTCGGGCGTTTGCGGCAACGCCTGACAGCCTAAGCACCCCTATTCGCCGAGCAGCGTGGCCAACTGCTCTATTTCACTCTCATTGAAGACCCTCACACCCGCTCGGCGCAGCGCGGCGGCAGTAACGCCCTCTCCCCTCACGCGGGTACCGGTAAAGCTGCCATCGTAATTTTCGTGATTACCACAGGAAGGGCTGCGCGCCTTGAGCAGCGCGAAGCGAATAGCCTGGCTATCGGCCAGTTGCACAGCTTGTTCAGCGCCGCTGACAAAAGCGCGGCTAACGTCCTGGCCTTCAATTGTCCGCACGGGTAACAGACCGTCGAGTACCATCGCGCCTTGCCCACCCAGAATCTCTGCAGGCGGCCTTGGGGTCGGGAGCCCACCTGCCACTTCAGGACAGACCGCCACCACCCGCCCCTCGTCCTGCCAACGCAGCAACTGCGCCTGCGGATCAAACCCACCACCGTCATAACGCACCGGATGGCCAAGCAGACAGCGACTGACCAGAATCTTCTCCATTAAAGCCCCCTGAATTCAACGCACATCAACGCCAAAGTGCAGTCGGCGCGGGGTCGCAGCAAAACCGTCAACGCAGCAGCGGGTTGTCGGGCCGACGGCGGAACCAGCCCGCCAGACTTGCCCGCTCCTTCGCAGCCGCCAGCACTTCATGCTCAATATCGGCACTGGTAAATATAGCGACCGTGCCAGCCCGCGGTGCGAAATCTTGCATACCTGCGTCCAGATGCAGGCGCAGCTCACCGCCGTCGCCCGGTTGCCAGGCGTGGTTCAGGTAGGAGACTACAGAGATGGTGCGGAGCGGGCTATCAGCAAAACGATCCAGGTGCCGCTGATAACCGGCACCTGGCGGGTAAAGCGCGTAATGGGTTTCAAAGCTGTCGAGCCCGAGAAACAGGCTACGATTCAATACACTACGCAATTCAGCCATCAGTGCCAGGTAAGCCGTATTGGCCGCACAGGGGGGGCAATCATCCAACCAGCGCGTGTAATCACCCCGAATACGCGGAACCACTACTTGCTCGGCACCCCGGCCGATCGCAGCGGGAGTGAGGTCTGCCTGCTGCCATAGTGCCCGGCACTCACGCCCCAGGGCCTGGGCCAAAGCCTCGGGCAGCAATTGCTCCTGTACGGACCAGCCGCGTTCAGCCAACTCGTCTGCTATCCGCTCAAAGCGGCTGACCGGCACCTCGGGGAACTCGAACATGGCTGTGACACTCGAACTGGATACGACGGCTTGCCGCGAGCCCGCACCGAAGAGTGCAAACGCCCAACCAACACCACCGCCAGCATTCCATTGCGCGCTGCCGGACGGCGACGCGCCCCAACAAAAATGGGCGCGGGCATTGTATGTCATGGTTACACTCTGGCAAGATTTTTTCCGCGCGGGCAGACGCCCGCTCGTCATCACAAGAGGCTTCTATGCGTCACACCCTGTTCTCCGCCGCTCGAACAACCCTAATGAGCGGCCTGTTGGCACTCAGCATTCCGGCCTTCGCCAACACCAACGAGCTGTATCAGCTCTCCGGCATGCAAACGCATCAGGAGCACTTTCAACAGGCATTGAAAAAAGCCCAGCAGCGTTACGCTTCGCAGCTACCCGCCGCTGTGGCCGACAACCTCATGCGCCAAAGCACCGCGCGCTTCGAGCCAGACCGGATGCACGCGCGCGCTGCTGCCACCATGCAGGTCAACCTCAGCGACAACGAGTTGGAACAGGCGCTGACGTTTTACCGGAGCGAGATAGGCCAGCAAGTCGTCGCTGCCGAAACGCGCGCAACCTCCCCCGCAGAAGTCAGCGCCATGCAAAATGGGGTACCCCTGCAGAAGGTCAGTGCCGAGCGCCAAGCCATGATAGATCGACTGGCCAGCCAGCTACCCGCACTGGACATGGGCGAAGAGGTGTCCATGGCCTTAGCCAACATGGCGACGCAAAGCGCCAACCAGATACTGGGCGGCCTGTTCCAGATTCCTGATGGACTGGCGACACAGCAACGCGGCGCACTGCGCGCGCAGATGGAGCCAAACCTGCCGCAAACGCTGCTTTACGTTTATCGTGACCTGGATGACAACCAGTTAAAAAGCTACGCAGACTGGAGCGAATCCGACAACGGCCGCGCCTTTTTCAAGGCCGCCAACGCAGCGGCGCATGATGCTCTGAATCCCTGATTGTCAGCATTTAGACCACAAGAAAAGGGGCGCAAAGCGCCCCTTTTTCTTTTTCGAGCCAGCCCCTAGCCGCCTAAGCGCGGCGCTAGCCAGGCCAGATATGTCTCACGGAGTTTTAAATCTTCATTGGCCAAATGATGCCTTGCGGTAGGCAGATAAAGCGTATCGGGTTCAGCAAATTTGCTTTCCAGTATGCGGATATTGTGCTGCCAGTCTACCGTACCGTCGTCCTGCCCCTGAATGATCAAGGGCCGATGCCCCACTGCCTCGGCCGACTCGATACGCGGAATCCAGCGCTCAAGTGCCTGCACCCAGGCCACCGGCAACACCTGCGGCTGCAACGGATCATGTGTGCGAATAAAATCCAGGAACGCCTGATCACTGGAATTATCGGTGAATTTACGCCCCAACTGTTGCACAAAGCCGCCCAGCAGGCGCAGCCCCATCTGCGAAAAACCCCACTGCCTGGGGCGAACCAGCGGCGCCATTAGAATGGTTTGGCCCAACTCCTGCGGTAAAGGCCCGTGCAACAGGCGATCAATCAGAATAGCCCCACCCGTACTCTGACCGAGCATGTGCCAGGGCGCTGGCAGCTCCCACAACATCGCCTGTTCGAGCACGCCATCAAGCACTTTCTGATAGCGCAGAAAGCAATCGATACTGGCGCGTTCGCCGCTGGACAAGCCGTGACCGGGCAGATCAAAGGCCAACACGGCAAACCGTTGTTCCAGCGCCCACTCGATCAAATGCCGATACAGCCCCATGTGGTCATAGTACCCATGCAGAATAAGCAGGGTGCCGCGCGCCACCGGCGGTTTCCAGACCTGCACTGCAACGCTGAAACCGTCCACCTCAATAAGGCCGAGATGCTGTGCCGAACGCTCGCTGAAATCGATACCGTAGTAACCGGCATAACGTCGCGCAGCCGCGTCCACCGCCCGCCCCGGCTCAAGGCCTGGCAGTTGGTCGACAAAGGAAGTAATAAAAGCCTGGTCCATTAAGTGTCCAGTCAGAAAAAGGGATACGCGCCCGCACCAGCGATCTTGACGCCGCGCGGCCACACAGAATTCCACGTTATGAGCATGATTTGCAACCGATCATCGTGTAACATGCTGCCTCTCCAAATTCCACGTCCTGATGCGCAAAGCGCGCAGGTTGTTAGCAGAGTGAGGGTTTTCAAAATGACAGAGCGCGTCCAAGTTGGCGGTTTGCAAGTTGCCAAGGTTCTCCACGACTTCATTAACCAGCAAGCTATCCCCGGCACCGGCGTTGACGCCACTGCCTTCTGGGCTGGCTTTGAAGCCCTGATCAACGACCTGGCACCCAAAAACAAGGCCCTGCTGGCCAAGCGCGATGACTTTCAGGCGCAAATTGACGCTTGGCATCACGCGCACAAGGGGCAACACCACGACGCTTCTGCCTACAAAACCTTCCTGCAACAGATCGGTTACCTGTTACCCGAGCCTGCAGACTTCCATGCCACCACAGAGAACGTAGACGACGAAATCGCCATCATGGCAGGTCCGCAACTCGTGGTACCGGTCATGAATGCACGTTTCGCGCTGAACGCTGCCAACGCTCGCTGGGGCTCGCTGTATGACGCGCTCTACGGTACCGATGCCATCTCCGAAGAAGGCGGCGCAACCAAAGGGCCGGGATACAACGAAATCCGTGGCAACAAAGTCATCGCTTTCGCTCGTAGCTTCCTCGATCAGGCAGCGCCGCTGGCAAAAGGTTCCCATGTCGATTCAACGGCTTACGCCATCAAGGATGGCCAGCTCACTGTTGCCCTGAAAGATGGCAGCAGCACTGGCCTGAAGACGCCAGCTCAGTTTGTCGGCTTCCACGGCGCCGAAGACGCACCTACCGCGGTGTTGCTCAAGCACAACGGCCTGCACTTTGAAATCCAGATCGACGCGACCAGCAACGTTGGCCAAACCGACGCTGCGGGCGTAAAAGACGTACTGATGGAGTCCGCGCTGACCACCATCATGGACTGCGAAGACTCTATTGCCGCTGTCGACGCTGACGACAAAACCGTGGTCTACAGCAACTGGCTCGGCCTGATGAAAGGCGACCTGGCTGAAACAGTCAGCAAGGGTGGCAGCAATTTTACCCGCACCATGAACCCCGATCGTGAGTACACCCAGGCCGACGGCTCCAGCCTTACCCTGCACGGGCGCTCTCTGCTGTTCATTCGTAACGTTGGTCATCTCATGACCAACAACGCCATCCTCGACAAGGAAGGCAATGAAATACCAGAAGGGATCATGGACGGCGTTGTCACCAGCCTGATTGCCATGCATAACCTGAACGGCAACACCAGCCGCAAGAACACCCGCACCGGCTCGGTCTATATCGTTAAGCCGAAGATGCACGGACCAGAGGAAGTGGCCTTCACCACCGAAATCTTCGGTCGCGTGGAAGACCTGCTGGGCCTGACCCGCAACACGCTGAAAGTCGGCATCATGGACGAAGAGCGCCGCACTACGGTCAACCTGAAAGCCTGCATCAAGGCAGCCAGCGAGCGCGTTGTATTTATCAACACCGGCTTCCTGGATCGTACCGGCGACGAAATCCATACTTCTATGGAAGCTGGCGCCTTCATTCGCAAGGGTGAAATCAAAGGTGCGGTGTGGATCGGCGCCTATGAAAACAACAACGTTGATATCGGCCTGGCCACTGGCCTCAAGGGCCGTGCCCAAATCGGTAAAGGCATGTGGGCCATGCCCGATCTGATGGCGGCCATGTTGGAGCAGAAAATCGGCCACCCGATGGCCGGTGCCAACACTGCCTGGGTACCTTCACCGACTGCAGCTACCCTGCACGCACTGCACTACCATCAGGTTAACGTTGCCGAGCGTCAGGACGAACTGGCCAAGCGCACGCCGGCTTCTGTCGATGACATCCTGACCATTCCGCTGGCCGCCAGCACCGACTGGTCCAAGGAAGATATTCAGCAGGAGCTGGACAACAACGCCCAGGGCATCCTCGGTTACGTTGTGCGCTGGATCGACCAGGGCGTAGGCTGCTCCAAGGTGCCGGACATCAACGATGTGGGCCTGATGGAAGACCGCGCTACTCTGCGTATCTCCAGCCAGCATATCGCCAACTGGTTGCGCCACGGCATCTGCAGTGAAGAGCAGGTGATGGAAACCATGCAGCGCATGGCGGCGGTTGTTGATCGTCAGAATGAAAGCGATCCGGCCTACAAGCCGATGGCACCCAACTTTGATGACAGCGTAGCTTTCCAAGCAGCGGTTGAACTCTGTGTTGAAGGGACCAAGCAGCCAAACGGCTACACCGAGCCGGTTCTGCATCGCCGTCGCCGTGAGTTCAAGGCGAAGTTCGGCCTGTAAGCACAGCGCAGCGATAAAAAGAACCCGGCCTTGAGCCGGGTTCTTTTGGTTTGGGACAGGCAATAAAGAACAGCAAAAGGCTATTGGCCGCGACAAAGAAAAACGTCGCTGCTACGGTGGTGCGCAATAGGGGTGTTGTTAACACAACGCAAAATGCCAGGTTCACTAGCGCCCTACTGCAACAGGAGGCACTCGCATGAAATTTATTTTCGAGGTAACGATCAAGGAGGGCTACCGGGCTGAGGATTACGCCGAGGCCTGGGTTCGCGCCAGCCAGCTGATTCAGCAGGCGCCGGGTGCGCGGGGCACAGAGCTTCATCGCAAGATAGGGGATCCGCGCACATTGATCGCCATTGCCCACTGGGACAGCAAGGCCAATCGCGACGCTATGGAGGGCAAGCCGAACCCGGAGATCGCCAGCATCATCAAAGGCGCTTCGCGTTACTGCGATATCCGGCTGATTGGCGAATTTGAAGATCCAGAATGGCGGGTCATACCACCCGCCTCTTGAGCTTGCACTAACTTGGCTAGCTCAAGCGCGCGCTGACGCCTTGACTGACTCCAGCCACTCGCTGTGCAATTGATAACAGTCGCTGGCCAACCCCTGCGTCTGCATGGCCTGGGCCAGTTGCTCACGCTCCGCCACCAGATCTTCCAGCGCGCTGGTGTTGCCGTCCAGGCGATGCATCTCCAGCAGCCCAAGATGATAGAAACGCAGTAACTGCATAGCAGCTGGATGATTACTTGCCACACCATCTTTGACCTGATGCATGATATTGGTAATCCGCATCAGACTGCGCTTCAAACCCCAGCCATAGGCAGCTGGCCGCATCAGCTCAAGATGCCACAGCCCATAGCGCACAATCAGCGCAGTCAACGTCAGGCCCAAAATCACCCCGGTCAGATTCCACTTGAAATTACTCACCTCTGGCTGCCCAAACAAAGCCACCAACAGAGCGGATAATGACATCGCCAGCAAGACAAACAGGCAAATGACCACCAGCGTGCTTTTACGCGTCTGCTGGCGATAAACCACCGGATCGCGCTGTTCAATTTCAAATAGAATCGCCATGCTATACCTCTATGCTTTATCACTGCGCTGCAGTGTACGCAGTCCGAATGCAAAAGGCAGCTGCGCGCCCGCTATACTGTACTCTGAACTTAGCCCTCCAACCCAAACTACAACATGGTCTGCTCATGCCTATTTATCGCCTCCGCTCATTCAGCTTGCGCTTGCTGACGACCACCTGCCTGGCCTTTTTGCTAAGCGCCTGCGCAATACAGCAAGCAGATCAAAGCGAAACCGAGCAGATGGTCAACAGCGTGATAACCGGCAAGCTGCACAATGGGCACTACCGCGCAGCGGACAACAGCTTCCAGGCTGACGCGCCCTTCCGACCCGGTACTGGCAGCTATCGCAGCATGCACATTGCCGAGTCCTTCGATATCAGCGAAAGCCAAGTACAATTCACCTCCTCGGCAGCCCCTGTCGAGGTTTACCGCGTGCACCTGTTCAAGGGCAATATACCCGCGGAGGGCGAGCTTTACCGCCAGGCTACCGCCCAGTATTTTGAGTTGTTTGAGGAACGCTACAATACAACGCTGGAGCCTATCACCCTGCAGGACCAGCAAATCAGTGGTGTAACAGCGACCAGCGCGACCTTCGGCCAACACATCCCGCAGCGCAGCGCGCTGGGTATGACGGCCGATGAAGTGGATATCTGGCACAGCTATTACTACCTGGAACGCGGCGATAACGCGGCTTTTATCTGGATCAACCGCCCACAACCTGATCAGGCAGGCGCCACGCCAGGGGCAGAGCAACGCATCCGCGACTTTATCGACTCGTTTCAACTAAACGCCAAAGCGCTGCGTTAAATATCTGCCGGGCTGATCTCAGAGCGACTTGCCATTAATCGCTTACTGCCACGCCGCCAAACCAAGGAATCACGGATGTCAGTCAGGAGCGCAAGGAAAACAGGCCGCAAAGCAGCCAGATCAACTGGCACTCCAAAGCAGCATGAGCAGCACCGACCACAAGGGTCGAGTGATCCAGCTCTTCAGGCTGCAGCTCAGCCAGGAAGGTAAACCCCTGATCCTCGCTGAAGGCATCGCAGGGAAAAGCGCTCCCGAGCAGCTGCGAGAAGATCTGATCGAGAAATTGTTTGCCCCCAATTAAGTTATCTGGCCCTTGGTAGCCGGGGGGCAACAGGATAAGATTCGCCTACGAATATTCGCGTAGCGAACCAGGATCGCGCCGCGAATGTGCCGTGCGCCCTTGCACACTCTTTATTGCTCATCATCCAGCTCACGCCACTCCTATAGACGCGAGCTGGATTAGTCATATTCAATCAGGACTACCATCATGTTTCGCCAGTTGCCCGCCCTCGCCCTGACGCTTTGCCTTGCCGTTATCCAAGGCTGCGCCACCTATACAACGCCTGCTGGCGGGGTCAATATTCCATCGCTTGGCGATGGTGACATCGCCGAACTCATGGCGATCGAGCCTGCCGCCAGGTTCCCTGCTCGCCTTGCCGTAGCGCGAGTGCAATCTCCCGGCTACAGCTCACGAACTACCGACAGCTATGGTATCGGCCGCTACAGCGTCGTAACCACCCGCGACATTGAAGACGAAGCCGACTTCAGCACGCTGGCGAGCATGGATAGAATTGCCGGTGTAGCCCCAATAGGCCGACTACTGCTACCCGAGCAACTGGATAGCATCAAGGATCTGCGACTGTCAGCGGCGCGCTTGAAGGCCGATATGCTGCTGATTTACTCGATCGATACCGCCTTCCACGTTGAAGGCAAGGCATTGGGGCCTCTCACTGCCATCACACTGGGCTTCCTGCCCAGCAAGAAAGCCTTTGTATCTTCAACCACCTCGGGCCTGCTGGTCGACGTGCGGACTGGTTATATCTATGGCGTAGCCGAGGCGACCGAACGCAATGAGCAACGCACCAGCGTGTGGGATAGCGCCGACGCCGTGGACCGGGCCCGAGTCGAATCAGAAGCCGCCAGTTTCGATCACTTCGTGGGCGAAGTGGGGACGCTATGGAGCAATACGCTCCGCCAGTACGCCGTCAGCGCGCCAGCGCCGCAGTCGGTATCACCACCCCCGAGTAAGCCGACACCCACCGCGCCCGCCATACTGGAACCCACCAAGGCGCACGAAACCTACACCTTTTAGCGCAATAACCCGTTTGCTATAAGTCACGCCAGTCACTGACGGAGGACTCGCAGCTAATTTCGCCAGTCTGCTCAAGCTCCGTTACACTGAAGGTCAACGCACTCTGCTGCCACAAGGCAAACTGGGTGCCTATGCATGGATGACAAAAAAAGCACCAAACGGACTCTTATGCCCAACCGTTATCGCAGCCTGCCCACATTTTGCCTGATGCTGACTTGCTGTCTGTTGGCACTGCTGCTCAGTACCGGCGCAAAAGCCTATGAGCTGGAATCAAAGCCACATATCAATCTGTCACCGCAACTGTCGGTATATCAGCATCAAGGCTCCCCCACCGATCTGCATGGCGCCCAACTCGCCTACTCCCGACAGGCTTTCGCTCCCGCCAGCAGTAGCGCCAAAGCCAGTAACTTTGGCCTGACCCAGGCACAAATCTGGTTACGCACAGAGCTGGACACACCCAGCGATACGCCAACCACCTGGCTGCTGGAAGTAGCTCATGCCTCACTGGACGATGTTGACCTCTACCTGGCCCGCGAAGGAGAACCTTTTCAACACCAGCACTCTGGCGACCATATCGCCTTTAGCGCCAAACCCATCCAGCACCGCAATCATGTATTCGAGTTACAACTACAACCGAACAGCCACTACATCCTGTACCTGAGTGTCGACTCAGAAGGCACGCTGGCTGCGCCGGTCAGCCTATGGCAACCCTATGCGCTCTGGCACCAGGACCAATTAACCTACTCAATGCTGAGCGTCTACTACGGCCTGCTGCTTGCTCTACTGGTCTACAACCTGTTTCTTTACCTCTCACTGCGCGACCCGCTATACCTGATCTATGTCGCCTTTATCAGCTGCCTGGCAATCGGCCAGGCCGGGCTTTCAGGACTGGTTGGGCAGTTCATCTGGCCAGATAATGCGTGGCTTACCAATCTGACCCCTACCACTGCCGTTGCTGCGGCCGGTTTTTTTGGCGCCATGTTTGTGCAGCGCTTTTTAGCACAAACGCCTCGGCGTATTCATTTGCAGTGGCTGATGCCATCGATCAGCTGCGCCTACGCGGCGACCGCTATCTGCGCGATATTCTGGTCTTACCATCTGGCCGCCGTTGCGGTGAATCTGATTTCCCTGCTATTCGCGGCTAGCGCCTTTCTTCTGGGCGCAGTAAGTCTTTACTTCAAAGAGCCGGGGGCGCGCTTTTTCGTCCTTGCCTGGGTATCCTTTTTGTCCGGCGTAGCCGTTATTTCACTGCACAATCTCGGCATATTGCCGTCTAATGCACTAACTGCGAACGCGCTAGCTATTGGCTCTGGACTCGAGATGTTGCTGCTATCGCTGGCACTCGCCGATCGGATCAGTGACATTCAGCACTCACGCGACCAAGCGCAAGCATTAAGCCTGCACATTCGTCAGCAGATGCTGGAGAACGTCCGCGAAAGCGAGCGCCTGCTGGAAGCACGAGTAACCGAGCGCACACTCGAACTCGAGCAGGCCAACAAGCAATTACAACAAAGCCAGCAACTACTGGAACAGCAAGCCAAATATGATCCTCTTACCGGGCTTGGCAATCGCTCGCTGCTGGCTGAGCGACTGCAGGAGGCACAAGCTCGTGCTGATCGACGCCAGACACGCTTCGCGCTATTGGTTGCAGATCTGGACAGGTTCAAAAATATCAATGACAGACTCGGTCATGCGGCCGGCGATGAAGTGCTGGTCGAAATAGCAAGGCGGCTAAACGCATCAGTGCGCGCCACTGACGTGGTAGCGCGCATGGGTGGCGACGAGTTCATACTGGTGCTTGAGTCGGTTGGCGATCACGCTGACTTGCCAAAACTGCATACCAAGATACGAGAAGCGATCTGCACCCCGATTGTGCTGAGCGGTGGAGAGACAGTGAGCGTGGGCGTCAGTATTGGGTCCGCCTTTTATCCAGACGATGCAGCCAACGCAACGCTGCTGTTCAACCATGCCGATAGAGCCATGTATGACGAAAAGCCAACTATCTGAGCTGCAAATGCCTACCTTGCGATTCGGATTGCGCTTGCTGGTCATCATCGTGCTGTGCACTGTTGCCGTCGCGCAGGCGCGCGCCAGCGAATGTGTTGTTCTCCTGCATGGACTCGCGCGTACCAGTAACTCCATGAACGATATGCAAGAGGCGCTCAATAAGGCGGGCTATCAGGTGGTCAACCTCAACTACCCGTCACGCGACTTTGCCGTAGCCAGGTTAGCCGAGATAGCCATACCACCCGCATTGCAAGCCTGCGCACCGGACGTCACCGTGCACTTCGTTACCCATTCGCTGGGAGGTATTCTGGTACGTTATTATCTGGCGCAGCACGAGCTTGGCCAGCTGGGCCACGTGGTGATGCTGGCACCGCCAAATCAGGGCAGTGAGGTGGTTGATAATCTTGCCGATGTAGCCGGTTTCAGTTGGTTAAATGGTCCTGCCGGACTAGAACTGGGCACCGGAGCTGAAGACGTACCCAAGCAACTGGGACAACCGAACTTCAGTCTGGGCATTATTGCCGGCACCCAAAGTATCAACCTGATTCTTTCAACCATGCTGCCCGACCCGGATGATGGCAAGGTTTCAGTACAAAGTACCAAACTCGAAGGTATGACCGACCACATCAGCTTGCCTGTCACCCATACCTTCATTATGCAAGCACCCGACGTCATCGCGCAGACGCTGCACTTTCTCGCCAACGGCAAATTCAACCATTCAGAACACGCCTCGGTACGTTAATATCACGTCGCAACATCATTCAAACAACAAGGCCCAGCATGCTGACAGACAGCCTAATCGACTTCGGCGGGGTGCTCCTGAGCATCGCACTGCTTTACTTCAGCTTGTTGAGCTACGCGCGCTGGCGGCGACCCCATTGGCACACCCGCTTACAGGAAAGGCGAGCGGTAACGCTGTTGCTGCTGTCCTTATCGGTGATCGCAATCCAGGTCAGCCAAGAGGTGCTAGGCGGTGAAACCAGTGAGCTGGATATTGCGATCCTCGAGTTTCTTCACCAGCACGCCTCTGCCACGACCGTCACCTTCTTCCAATGGGTCACCCTGGCGGGGTCTTCGCACTTCCTGACACCGCTCGGCGCAGTACTTACCGCCGTATTGCTCGTTGCTCGTCACCGCCGCGAAGCGCTTTTATTGGCGACCTCAATGATCAGTAGTGGATTACTGATCTACCTGATCAAGATGGCAGTCGCGCGCGAGCGGCCGGCACTCTGGGATACCGCGTGGTATTGGGGCTACAGCTTTCCCAGCGGTCATACCATGGGGACCGCAGCCTGCGCCACCGCGCTGGCTCTGTGCGCGACTAGCTTTTGGCCAGCGGCGCGCCTGCCAGCAATCATATTGGCAGGCCTATGGATAGCGCTGGTGGCGTTATCACGCCTGGTGCTGGGCGTACACTGGCCAACCGACGTACTGGTTGCAGCTTGCCTCGGCACGGTTGTGCCCATACTGCTGCAACTCACGTTTAATGCCATAAGGCCCGCAGAAAGACGCATCCCCGGGGTGAACGAGCAAAGTCAGGAGAATTGATCTTGCGTTCACAATGCGCGCCAAGAGCGCGCCACTTCAGTGTAAAGTTGAGCGACTAACCGTCGTAACATGACTATAATGCCATCATAACATCAGGATACGGACGTCCTTCCAAACACCAGTCCATAGGCCTTATTTCATGCACAATGCGTAAGCCGCACCCATGAGCTCAACGATTCCGATGTCACCTGCGACCCATCTTGTCGACATGTTGCTTGATGCCGTTTGCATGGTCGACGAACATGGCACATTCGTTTACGTCAGCGCCGCGTGCGAGCGCATTTTTGGTTATACCCAGGATGAGTTGATCGGACGCCACATACTCGGTCTGCTTCACCCCGATGATATTGATGCCACCCTGCTGGCGGCGCAGCGCGTGCGTAACGGTGAGTTGATCCCGCACTTCGAAAATCGCTACCTGCGCAAGGATGGCAGCGTCGTCCATATCATGTGGTCGTCGCGCTGGTCCGAAGAAGACCAATTACGTATCGCCGTCGCGCGCGACATCACTGAACGCAAACAATACGAAGTCATGCAGTCGGCGGTATACGCCATTTCAGAAGCAGCCAACAACGCTGAGGATCTGAATACGCTGTGCAGTCACGTCCATCAGATTGTTGACCGGCTACTCCCCGTCAGTATTTTCAGCCTGGCGCTGCACGACCCCGGTAGTGGCGAGATTCATTTTCGCTATCACGGCAGTGACAGCAATCTAACCCCAACAGAGCTGGCTTCAAGAACCATCGCGGATGGCAAACAACAGCTATTTACCGCTGGCGACGAAACCGACACAACCGAGGCCAACTGGCTAGGCGTGCCACTGCTGGCCAGAGAAACCGCCTTTGGTGCACTGGTTCTGCATCGTCAAGCGGGCGGCGCTACTTTTAGCGAAGAGGACCGCGCACTGCTGCAATATGTCTCCACGCAGATAGCCACCGCCGTTCAGCGTGTGCAGATGCAGTCCAGGCTACAATTTCTGTCACATCACGACCAGTTGACCGGCCTCCCCAATCGAGCACTGTTAAACGATCGACTGGTAATGGCGCGCAGCCGCGCAGAGCGCGAGGGCAGCGGAATCGCACTCCTTTTTCTCGACCTGGACCGCTTCAAGGAGATCAACGACAGCATGGGCCATGCGATTGGCGACTTGCTACTACAGGAAGTCGCAAGCAGGCTGCGCAGCGTCGTGCGCGCAGCCGACACGGTCGCGCGCATGGGCGGCGATGAGTTTGTGCTGCTGCTGGAAAGTATTACGCACGAAGAAGACGCCTGCCAGGTCGCCGAAAAAGTCTGCAATAAGCTAAACGCTGCCTATCATCTGGACGGCCACGAGGTACAGTGCGGAACCAGCATCGGCATCGCGGTAAACCTGACCCCCACCGAAGGCTCGGAACACCTGCTCAAGCGCGCAGACCAGGCAATGTACCGCGCCAAACAGCAGGGCGGTAACCGCTATGCACTGGCAGAGTAAGCCGCTCACTCTGCCAGCAACCCTTGTCTACTTGCCTGGCAACATTCGCGTCAGAGTGTTATCACGCCAGAAATAGTGATGGGCAACGCCTGCCGCTGCATGCAAACCAATCAGCCAGTAGCCCGCCACGCCACCCCACTCATGAATTTCCTTCAAGTCGCCAGCCAATGCCTTGTTAGGCGCCAACAACGAAGGCAAGGTCAGCCAGTCGAAAATCTGCGTTTTGCCACTCGCGCTTAGTATCAGCCAGCCGAGCAAAGGTAGTCCGATCATCAGCGCGTACAACGCCAGATGCATCAGCCCGGCAACACGAGTCTGCCATTGCGGCGGCACTGGCTGGATTGCCGGAGCCTTGAACAGGGCACGCCCAAGTAGTCGCAGCCAGACCAGCACAAACACCGACATACCCAGCGCAAAATGCAGGTGTTTTAGCAAGTCACGGGTATCGCTACCGCGTGGAAAATTCCCCCTTAGCTCGATGCAGGCATAAACCGCAGCGATCAATAACAACATCAGCCAGTGCAGGCTGATATTCAAGCGGTGATAACGGGCTGGAGCGGGTGTCATGATCAGAAATTCCCTGTCTTGGTTTAATGTGCTGCCAAGCCTATGCTCAGCAGCTTAACTTCTGCTTAAGGTTCCGCTAATCGCTCAAAAGCGATTGCTCACATCCCCCGCCCCTCACACTCAGCCAAGCGGCAAGGGAACCATCAGCTGCTTGACTGACCTAAGCAACACTAGCGACTCAATTTCTTTGGCGCCGACAGGCAAGACTGTCTGGCGTCCACCACCTCAGGGTAATGGAATGCCGCGGAACTTTACCGACTCACGCCCTGCTGCGCCCCAGCCCCAACTGCGCGGTGACGAAACCTTTTATATCGTGCTCAATACCGGCTCGGGCAAACATCAGGGCAGCGAAGTACAGGACTGCATCAGACAAGTACTGAATGCCGCTGGTCGGCAATTCGAGCTGATAGAAGTAAAGGGTGGCGCCAACCTGGCAGTAGCAGCCAAGCAAGCAGTTGAATTGGCGCGCGCCAATAAGGGGGTAGTGGTTGCTGCCGGCGGTGACGGAACACTGAATGCCGTCAGCAACGCGGTACTGGGTACTGGCTTACCCTTTGGCATTCTGCCGCAGGGCACTTTCAATTACTTCGGACGTACCTACGGTATATCACAGGATACTGAAACCGCCACTCGAAACCTGCTTGATTCGGTAATTGAGCCAGTACAGGTTGGCATGCTGAACGGCAAAGTATTCCTGGTGAACGCTAGCCTGGGGCTGTATCCAACCTTGCTGGAAGATCGTGAGGCCTATAAACAGCGCTATGGCCGCAGCCGCTGGGTTGCCTTGTGGTCAGCTCTGGTCACCTTGTTCCGCGCGCATCGCCAGCTCTCGGTGCAGCTCGATTTCGAAGGCAGTACACGCTCCCTGCAAACGCAGACCATCGTCATTGGCAACAACGCACTACAGTTAGAACACATAGGAGTTGATCAGCAAGTTGAGCTACAGCGCGATCACCTGGTGGCCATGACGGCAAAACCGCTGAGCACCCTGGCTCTTTACGGCCTGGTAGCGCGCGGCCTTATCAGCCGCATGGGCGAAGCGGACAACCTGATCAGCTTCGGATTCAGCAAAATGACAGTCCGCCTGGGGCCAACACGGCGACGAATCAAGGTGGCAATGGACGGTGAGATATTTCGCTTGCGCGCCCCCCTGGAATTTCATGTGCCCAAGGACTATCTACCCCTGCTGGTGCCACGCAATGAGTTACTGCGGGAGCGCGTATGACCTGCCTACTGCATATCTCTGACCCGCACTTTGGTACCGAACAAAACAGCGTCCCGGACGCACTGCTGCGCTTGGCCAGGCAACAGGCGCCGGACCACGTACTACTCAGTGGCGACATTACCCAGCGAGCACGGCCAGGCCAATTTGCTGCCGCCAAGGCGTTCACCGACCAGTTACCGGCGCCCGTTTTGACCGTGCCCGGTAATCACGACATCCCGCTGATCCTCAATGTAGTGGCACGCCTTTTTTATCCATATCGCAACTATCAAGCGGCATTCGGCAAAGAACTGGAACCCGTACTCGACACCGAGCACCTGCTGGTGATCAGCGTCAACTCAACCAAACCATCCCGGCACAAGAACGGCGAAGTGAGCGCGGAGCAGATAGCGCGCGTCGCCAAGCGGCTAAGGCAGGCTAATCCGGGACAGTTACGCGTCGTGATGCAGCACCATCCCGTGAGCGCCATCGAAGCGTCCGACCAGGCCAACCTGCTGATTGGTCGCGCGCAAGCAGTACCCGAATGGATTGATGCTGGCATGGACCTGCTGTTGGCCGGGCATATTCACCTGCCTTACATACGCCCCCTCAGCGGGCAGGAAACGCAGCGTACCGGCTGGACAGCACAGGCCGGCACCGCCGTATCGCAACGCGTGCGCGGCAGCATCCCCAACTCGGTCAATCTGATCAGGCACGAGTGCCATGAGGGACGCCACCAGTGCAGCGTTGAGCGCTGGGATTATGCTGAGCAAGAGGACGAGTTCCAGTTATTCAGCGAAACTGATCTGGCTTTGTACCGGAGCCGTTAACACGTGCGTTTATTCAAATCCGGCTTTGCAGCCCTGTTCTGCCTGCTCTTACTTTTGACTCTGTTCGCGCTACTGCAACCCTGGTGGACGCTGCCATCAGCCTGGAACCCGCGTACGCCGCTGAGCCTGGATGATGCCATCACCCCGGTTACCCGCTGGAAAATGCACCAACTGCAAAGTGCGCCCCAGCACTGTCTGGCGCTGCTCAACAGCGCCGAGCCTGACGCCCTGCAGCATATGCCGCTTGAGGACTACACGCCGGTCGCCGGCTGCCCACTGAGCAACGTAGTGCGCGTGCAGCGCACGGGCGTTCGCTTTAGTGCACCTTTCACCCTGACCTGTCCGGTCGCCGTCAGTTGGCTTATGTTCGAGCGCCAGCGCCTGCAGCCACTGGCAGAGCAACATTTTGGTGAGTCCATCAGCCGCATCCAGCACTTCGGCACCTTTGCTTGCCGCAACATTTATCACCGCAAAAACGCCCGCCGTAGTCAGCACGCTAGCGCGGCAGCCTTCGATGTCGCCGGCTTTACTACCCAAAGTGGCGTGCGGGTCAGCGTCCTCAAGGACTGGAATAATCAAAGCGCAGCAAACAAGTCAGCATTCCTGCATGACGTACATGACGCCGCCTGTGATTATTTCGGCACTGTCCTCGGGCCGGACTACAATGCCCCGCATGCCAATCATTTCCACCTCGACAACAGTAACTTTGGTTACTGTCGCTGACCGCTTTGCGAAGCTCACCGCAGGCGAGCTGGATCAGTCTGTTGCGGTAGCTACAATTGTTTCAGCGGATGCCTAACCGCTAAACTGAGCGCCCTTCTCGCCTGCCTCAGCGGAGCACCATGTCTGACCTGTCGCTATCCCAGCTCGCCCTGATTGGCCTCATATTTGTCTGGAGTGGTTTTGTTCGCTCGGGGTTAGGATTTGGCGGCGCGGTGCTATCACTGCCCTTTCTGCTGCTGGTCGATAACGATCCGTTGGTTTTTTTGCCGCTGATTGCCGCACACCTGCTGCTGTTCTCCTCGCTCACCATCTTCTTGAACAACCGCAAGCGTGCCCCCAAAGCCGATGGCGAGGTGCGCGAGAGCACCGTCGACTGGCGCTATTTGTGGCGTATGTTGGGGATCATGATAGTGCCGAAGATGATTGGCGTGCTGGGTCTACTGACGCTGCCGGCCAGCGTAATGAGCATCATCATTTTCTGCATCGTCGGCACCTATTCGGTGTCCTACATTCTCAACCGCCCCTTTCGCAGTAACAGCAAACTGGTGGACACCGTGTTCCTGATGCTGGGCGGTTACGTCAGTGGTACCTCGTTAATTGGCGCACCCTTGATCATCGCCGTAGCGGCACAGCATGTAGCCAAGGAAAAATTGCGCGACACCCTGTTTGCCCTCTGGTTTATTCTGGTTGCAATCAAGATGGCCGCGTTCATCTACGCTGGCGTCGATCTGCAACTGATACACCACCTATGGTTACTGCCCTGCGTCACCCTGGGCCATTTTATTGGCCTACGCTTTCACGACCACATGCTTAAAGGCGAAACCAGCAAATTCTTCCGCATTCTTGGTATCACCCTGTTAGCCATCAGTTGTATTGGCCTTTGGGAGATTCTGGCTGCCTAGCCCACGCAAGCTCAAGAACCAGCTCTTACAGGAGCCATTAGATGACCGAATTGAAGCTCTATTCCAATGCACAATCACGCGGCCGCATCGCGCACTGGATGCTGGAGGAAACCGGCACTCCTTATGAGACGGTGTGGATCGAGTATGGCGAGCAGATGAAGAGCCCCGAGTACCTGGCGATCAACCCAATGGGCAAGGTCCCGGCAATGGTGCATGGGTCCATGATCGTTACCGAGTGCGCGGCCATTTGTGCCTATCTGGCTGATCGCTTTCCGACGAATAATCTAGCACCGGCAATAGATGATCCGCGCCGAGCTATTTACCTGCGCTGGCTGTTTTTTGCCGCAGGCCCGCTGGAGACAGCGGTAACTGCTCGTACTCTGGGCTGGGAAGTGCCTGAAGGGCAAAGCCGCATGGCAGGATTCGGTAGTTACGCGGATACGATCAATGCGCTGGAAACGGCCTTGCAGGACGGCCCGTGGCTGTGCGGCGCGCAATTTACCGGTGCAGACGTCTACATCGCATCTCAGTTAGGTTGGGGCATGATGCTCGGCACTATAGAAAAACGCCCGACCTTTGCACGCTATGTGGAACGCGCCTATGCCCGACCGGCCCACGTGGCAGCAGATCGACTAAACGGCGGCTGACTTACCCGCGACGCGCTTTCGGTCAGCAAGTGAAGTGCTGCTCACTCAGGTCCTGCTCATCCAGATAGAGAACACGCGCTGTTTTGAACCGCAGGTCGACCGTGAGATGACAATAGTGCTCGCCATGCCGCCAAGCCATGGCGACGCTGCTGTCATTGGAATAGTTCAACTCGAAACGGCCATCAAAAGCCGGGTAATTACTGCGAAAGCGCATCAATTTCAGTAGCCGCTGCACCACCGGCTGCTCAATCGCCTCGTCCACCTCCCCCAGGCTGTAGTAATGCCGGTTGATGTCGCGCAGCTCGCCGGTCTGCTGCATCAGATCCTCGTCGTTACAGCCAGCGAGCAGACCAACATAGTAAACCTGAGGAATGCCAGGACAGAAAAACTGGATGGCGCGCGCCGCGATGTAGGCGTCATCGTTCTGCATCAACGCATCGTAAAAGGTACAGGTCAGCTGGTAGATCGCGCCGACACTGTTAACCCGGGCAGCAGAGCGCCTCAGTATGGGGTCGGCGCTGCGCTCGTTGATGTTATCAATCAGCTCCTTGATCTTGTCATCCGGCAGCACACCTTCAACATCAGGAATACAAATGCCATCGTGCGTATCCAGTACGGTGATCATATTGCGCGGGCACATACGCAACCAGTTTTTCAAATAGACGCTATTAGCATCCAGCAGTGAATACAGCATCAAGGGCGGTAGAGCAAAACCGTAGGGATGCATATTTCGGCGTGAAATCGCGTACTGGTAGCTGGTGTGGTCATGCACTTCAGGCAAGCATTGCGCACCGTGGCGCAACGCGACGTCATTGATCCACTCGAGAATGCGATAAACATCAGGCTCAACCAGAAAACAGCTGGTGCCGATGCGCTTGGTGGTATAACCAAAGGCGTCCAATCGCAGCAGCTTTACCCCCCGCGCGGTCAGGAAGCGGATGTATTCTTCCATCAACGCATAGGTCAGCGGAGACTCGTAGTTAAGGTCGATCTGCCGTTCGGTAAAGGTACACCAAACCCGCCCGCGGCTGCCGTCGGCAAAGGTCACGTCGCGAAAAGGCTCCTTCTCCTTGCGGATATGGATTTTGGCGAGATCATCCGGTGTAATCTCGCCGAAGCGCTCAACGTGCACAAAAAGCTCGGCATGCGGCGAGTCATATCCTTTATCGAGAAAGTCGAGAAACTCAACCGACTCGTCAGAGATATGGTTGACGGTGAGATCGCAACACAGATCATAGTCAGCGGCCAGTCGCTCAATATCCCCCCAGTCGCCGAACTCAGGGTCCACTTCCTTATGCGTCAGGGGAGAAAAACCGCCATCGGCATTGGAGGGGAAAAACGGCAGTATATGCACACCACCAATAGCGTCAGCTAAATGCTTATCCAGCGTGGCATGCAGGTCTTTAAGATTGCTGCCAAGGCGATTGGGATAGCAGATGAGTTGGACGGCATTGCGCAGCGACATAGGCGGTATCCTTGCAGAGAGGAAAAAGACTGGCTGCCTACTACCTTAGCCGGGCAACCAGACTGCTGCAAAAAACACCGTTTTGATCTGACTAGCTGAAGGCTATCAGGCAGGCAATGGATGGCGACGCTCATGACGCCGCGCCAACCAATAGAGCCCCAGCCCACCCAGTGCAGTAAAAGCCCCCACGTATCCGGTGGACGTCCAGCCAAACCCGGCAACAATCGCCATGCCGCCCAGCCAAGGCCCCAAGGCATTAGCAATGTTAAAGGCCGCATGATGAGCAGAGGCAGCCAGCGTCTGCGCATCAGCCGCCACATCCATCAGGCGGGTCTGCAATGGCGGTGACAAGGCCACCATACTGCCCACCGCAACGGACGCCAGCAGGATGCTCCACATGGCTTGGGCCGCAAGCGGAAACAGCAGCAATACCAGCGTGCTCCAGACCAGCACTACACCTACCGCGCGGAACTGCAAGCGCTCAAACAACCAGCCACCTGCCAGGTTACCGATAATGGCGCCAACACCAAACGCCGCCATAGCCAGCGGCACCAGCGCGCGGTCGACCTTGGTTACGTCCAGCAGCGTCATCGCCAGATAGCTGAAAACACAAAACATACCGGCAAAACCGATGGCGCCGATGCCAAGCGCGAACCAGACCTGAGGCCGACGAAAGGCCTGCAGTTCGGTTAATGGATTGCTGGGTTTATGCCGCGCATCGAGCGGCAAAAACAGGGCAATCATCGCAACCGTGATTAACGCGATAACCGCTACCGCAACGAAAGCGTAACGCCAACTGATGGACTGTCCCAGCATGGTAGCTAAAGGATTACCAATCAGAATGGCCAGCGTAAGCCCCAACATCACCTGGCTGACGGCAGCAGCTCGTTTATTAGGCGCAACCAGCGAGGCTGCAACCAGCGCGGCAACACCAAAATAGGCACCGTGCGGCAAACCCGCGATAAAGCGCGCCAGCATCAAGCTCTGATATCCCGGTGCCAGCGCGCTACCCATATTGCCTGCAGCAAAAAACAGCATCAGCAGCAGCAACAGATGCCGTCGCCGCAGCCGCGCGCCAAAGATTGCCAAAACAGGCGCCCCCACCATCACGCCAACTGCGTAGCTGCTGATCACGTGACCAACCTGAGGCTCACTCACGTTAAGGTCAGCCGCCATGTCAGGCATCAGGCCCATAATCACAAATTCCCCGGTGCCAATGGCAAAACCACCGACCGCGAGCGCCAGCAAAATCAGCCAGGAAGCAACTTTGGCCGGCACTTCGGCTGCGGACGGGAGGGCTTCCAGCGATGAATCAGACATGCAGATTCCTGTCGTGTAGTAGAAAAAAGGGGCGATTATTCGCCCTTTGCCTACAGAGGTGAACCCTTGCCGCAGTGATTCCGCAATAATTTACGGAAATAGGCAGAAAACCCATTATTTCGCCGCAATACATCCGCGAAAACAGCGCTTAATACTGCGTCAAATCGAGCTAAGGTCAGTAATCCGGTATGCTGGCCACCCCGGAATCAGGAAAAAGCTGCATGTGGGATATGACAAGTTACGCAGGACTCTTTCTGATCGCGTTTGGTGCCGCCACGGTACTACCCGCGCAATCAGAATTTGCGTTGGTCGCCCTGCTCCTGCAGAACCTTCACCCCGTATCCCTGCTGTTGCTGGTAGCCACTGCCGGCAACGTACTCGGCGCCATGCTCAACTGGGTTTTGGGGCGCTATCTTGAACAGTTGCAACACAAGCGCTGGTTTCCTCTAAAGCCTAAACAACTTCATCGCGCGCAGGCTACTTATCACCGCTGGGGTTATTGGTCGCTGCTGATGAGTTGGGCGCCCTTCATTGGCGACCCGCTGACCATCGTTGCCGGCTTGATGCGCGAACCCCTGTGGCGCTTCATGCTGATCGTCACGCTAGCCAAGGGCGGGCGTTACCTGCTGCTGGCCGCCGCTACCCTTGGCTGGGTTCCGGCAGAAGCGCCGGCGCAAGGTGCCACTTAGCGCTGCGACTGAATATATAAAGCCTCAACCTTGGTCCGCGCCCAGGGTGTCTTGCGCAAGAATTTGAGGCTCGAGTTGATGCTCGGCTGACTGAGAAAACAGTTGATCGGAATGCGCCTGCCCAACTCCTCCCAGCCATACTGCTCAACCAGATCGCCAACAATCGTCTTTAGCGTTACCCCATGCAGCGGGTCTGCGTGCTTGATCTCGCTGGGCTCTTGCGGCATATCGGTATCCTGATTGATCTGTTTACCGCCAAGGCTCTGCTGAGCTAAGCGGCGAAAGTCTGTATTCTACCCGCAGCGGGCTGCTTGCCCAGCCCCGACCCGCGAATTCAGCCTCGGTAGAAATGGAATAGCAGATGAATGATCCCCAGGTTCTGATCGGCCTGAGTAATCCCAAGAGCCCGACCAACGTGGGTGCCATACTGCGCGCTGCGGGTTGTTTCAACGCGAATGCAGTGCGCTATACCGGCACACGACATGATCGAGCGGCGCAATTCAATACCGATACCCAGAAGGTTAATCAGCGTATTCCTGCCACACGTGTGGAGTCTCTGCTGGAGCCACTGCCCGCTGGCACGCAGATCGTTTGCATTGAGCTGGTTGAAGGCGCGGTTGCACTGCCGGAGTTCGTCCATCCGCAGCGTGCGCTCTATGTGTTTGGCCCAGAGGACGGCACTCTGGAGCAGGCGCTCATCGACCGCGCTGACGCGGTGGTATATATCCCTACCCAAGGCTGCCTCAACCTGGCTGCGACCGTCAATCTGGTGCTCTACGACCGTTTATGCAAAGACCCTCAGTATGCTCGCGGCGACGAACTGATTCGTCGCAGCCGGGATACCAACAACAATGTTAGAATCCGCGGCAAACCTGCCAGCCAACGATAAGTGCCCGCCGTGACTCACACCTCCGCAGACTTCGACGTTATAGTGCTTGGTGCCGGCGCCTCCGGGCTGTTCTGCGCCTTTACCGCGGCCCAACGTGGGAGACGGGTATTGGTGCTGGAGCGCGCCAACAAGATCGGCAAAAAGATCCTGATGTCCGGTGGCGGACGCTGCAACTTCACCAATCAAATGGTCGAGCCAAACAATTTCCTGTCGCGCAACCCACACTTTTGCAAATCTGCCCTCCAGCGCTACAACCAATGGGAGTTCATATCCCTGGTCGAGCAGCACGGCATTGCCTATGAAGAGCGCAAGCACAGCCAGCTGTTTTGCCAGGACTCAGCCAAACAGATCGTCGCCATGCTGGAAGATGAGTGTATACAGGCTGGCGTCGAGATCCGCACTCAGTGCGAACTGGAGCGGCTGGAAGCGCTAAACGAGACCGGCAATGCTGCGCGCTATCGCTTGCATCTGCAGCAAAGCGGGCGGCCCCAGAAGCTGACCTGCACCACCGTGGTGGTTGCCACCGGCGCGCTGTCGGTACCCACATTAGGTGGTTCAGGCATCGGCTACCAACTGGCCGAACAGTTTGGCCTGAAACTCATACCCAGGCAGGCCGGGTTGGTGCCCTTCATGTTCAGCGACACCATGAAGCCACTGTGCGAGCGACTGTCCGGGCTCGCACTGGATATTGAAGTCAGCTGCAATGGCCAGTCGTTCAGCGAGGCCATGCTGTTTACCCATCGCGGCATCAGCGGCCCGGCAATATTGCAGATATCCAACTACTGGGCACCTGGCGATGAAATCAGTATTGATTTACTCCCCGGCATTGATGCCCTTGAATGGCTACTGCAGGCCAAGCGAGAACAGCCACGTAGCAGACTGAAAACGCTATTGGGCAAACGCTTGGCCAAGGGGCTGGTCAGCGAGCTGCAGCAACTTTGGTGGCCGCAGCAGGACGATACGGCATTGGCCGAATTCAGCGATCGACTGCTGAGCGACATCGGCCAGCGACTGAATGCGTGGTGCCTGAAGCCCTCCGGCACTGAGGGCTACCGCACCGCCGAAGTCACGCTCGGCGGCGTCGATACCGACGACGTAAGCTCCAAGACCATGGAAGCCAAGCATCAAGCAGGCCTGTATTTCATTGGCGAGGTGCTGGACGTTACCGGGCATCTTGGCGGATTCAACTTCCAGTGGGCCTGGTCATCTGGCTATACCGCGGGCCAGTTTGTCTAACTGCCAGGCTGAGATGACTATTTCAGCCGCACAATGAGCATATCTGGCCGCGCATTAAACTCCCTGACTTATCAACCTTGTCTACACTGTCACGACGATAGCAATGCGTGCGTGTGCTGGACAGCAGGGTTCACCGCATTCGGGTGTAACGTTTTGGACAAGGAGTACACATGACGGTCATTCCTCGAGGTTTCCACCTGCCTATAGCAGCGTTGATAGGAACCCTCGCCCTGCCCAGTGCAGCGCAGGCAGCGGTCATAAACCCAGCGGACGCGTTTTTTTTCGGCGGCCCTATCCTGACCATGGACGATGCCCAGCCAAACGTGGAAGCCGTCGCAGTTGATGATGGCATCATCGTCGGTGTCGGCAGCCGCGCCGAACTGGAAGCCGATTTTCTCGGACCAGAAACCCAACTGCACGACCTGAAAGGTCGCACTCTGATTCCTGGCTTTGTCGACGCTCATAGCCACTTTTCCTTTGTTGGCATCCAAGCCATCGCTGCCAATCTGTTGCCGCCTCCAGACGGCCCCGGCAGCTCGATCGCCGAGCTGCAGGCAGCACTGAGGGAGTACCTGAACAGCAGTTCGCGCGCGCAGGACTACGGCATACTGATCGGCTTCAACTACGATGATTCGCAGTTGCTGGAGCAGCGCCACCCCACCCGACAGGAGCTGGATGCGGTATCTACCAGCCTGCCCATCATGGCCATTCACCAGTCAGGTCATCTGGGGGTTTACAACAGCAAGGCGCTGGAAGTATTAGGAATCAATGCCGATACAGCCAATCCAGAGGGCGGTACCATTTACCGTGAGAAAGACGGCGTCACTCCTAACGGCTTGCTGGCAGAGAACGCGCATATTGGCGCCTTGCTTAAGCTGATACCCAGGTTTACGCCACAACAGAGCATCGACATGCTCATGCAGGCGCAAGACATTTACCTGGCCAACGGCTTCACCACTATTCAGGACGGCCGCACCTCACCCGATACCTTGCAAGGCCTTGCGCAGGCTGCCAAGGCGGGATACTTCAAGATCGACGTAGTTGCTTATCCGGACCTGGTCAGCAATCTACAGAACCCTATGCTTAAAGGGCCGCTGATGTCTCGTGACTATGCCGATCACTTTCGTATCGGCGGCGTCAAACTAACCTTCGACGGCTCGCCACAAGGCAAGACAGCCTGGTTTACCCACCCTTACTTCCAGCCACCCGAGCACGAGGATGCCAACTATAGCGGTCATCCGCTATTCGCTGACGAGGCCGAAGCACGCAGGATAATGAAGCAGGCCTATGACCATGACTGGCAGGTACTGGTGCATGCAAACGGCGACGCGGCTATTGATCAACTGATCCGCCTGACCGATGCAGTGCAACAAGATATACCCGATACCAGGGATCCTCGCACCGTGCTTATTCACGGACAGTATCTGCGAGCGGATCAAATACCCGAACTGGTCAGACTCGGCATTTTCCCTTCGCTGTATCCCATGCACACCTTTTATTGGGGCGACTGGCATAGTTCATCGGTAGCCGGGCCGGAGCTGGCTAAATTTATCTCGCCGACAGGTACACTGCACCGCGCAGGAATCAAGTTCAGCATCCATTCTGATGCGCCCGTCACCTTCCCCAGCGCCATGCGCATCTTGCACAGTGCGACCAATCGAGTCACCCGTAGCGGCGTCATCCTGGGGCCGGAAGAGCGATTGGATGCGCTGACGGCACTCAAGGCAATGACCATCTGGCCGGCCTACCAGCACTTCGAGGAAAACAGCAAAGGCTCTATTGAAAAGGGCAAGGTTGCTGACTTGGTTGTACTGTCGCAAAACCCGATCACGCTGCCGCGTGAGCAGCTGCTGGAGCTGAAGGTCATGGAAACAATTAAGGACGGGGAAAGCGTATACCGTGCAGACGCCCTCTAACTGCGCCGCGAGCGGCGCCCAGCCATAAGCGCGCCAAGCAATAGCAAGGCCAGGGCGGCGTAGAGACAACGCTGCACCAACACAGCATGACGGCTGTAAAAGCTGCCACCCGACTGTGCCGAGAAGGGTATATCGACCAGCAACTCCGCCCTTGAGAATGCCTGTGTGCTAGCAATAATTCGCCCGCTGGGAGAGGTTGCAACCGAGGGACCGTTATTGATCAGGTGCACCATAGGCACGCGGTTTTCCACGCCCCGTACGATGGACATATCGCGATGCTGGAAAGGTTGCGAAGTTTCACCAAACCAGTTGTCCTGGGAGAGAAACAGCAGCAGCTTGCCGGCCGCGTCAGCGCCGATGGAGTCCGCTACAAACTCGGGAAAGGCCGTCTCATAACATACCTTGGGGATCACCCGCATAGTACCGGCATTGAACTGCATATGCTCTGTACCGGCTCCCAGCGGCCGCAGATAGTCACCCATAAAAAGTTTGGTAACCTGGACAACGCCCGGAAGCTCAAAAAACGCCGGCAGGTATTCACCAAACGGCATGCGCTTGACCTTGCGATACTGCCCCGCGAGCACGCCATCGGAGGCCAACCAGGCAACGGTGTTATAGCTCACCCGCTGAGACTTCAACCAACGCGTTTCAACATCGTGAAAAAACAACGGCACGCCCCACCGCCTGACCTCTTTGGCGTAACCATCACGAACGGTGAACAGATCGTAATACCCTTTATAGCGTGCTTCAGGCCAAGCTATCCATTGTGCTCCCGCCCTCGCCAGTCGGCGGCTAGCCAGCATTTCTTCCGGCGCCTCTCGGGTAAACCCCGCACGCGGCTCAGGGATACGCCGACGCGGCGGGTCATTGGGCTGCACCAATCCAATGCGGGTCGTCTCCCAATGACGCGCCTGGGTATCCCAGTAATTCAAGGCGTATACGCCGTAGCCAAACCACAGCAGTAATACACCTGCGGCCGTCAGCATAGCGCAACCAGCCGCGCGGTCGCCGCGGTGAGCAGCCTGCAAAAAATGAAACACAAGCGTACTGAAGATCAGCATTATGATATTCAGGCCCTTGGCACCAAACAGATCTACGCCTTGCAACGCAACCAGAAAGCGAACCTGGCCTTCGGCAAAATCGGTAACGAAAAGCTGCGGAAAAACAGCCATCACGGCGGTCACTACGAGAGGAAAGGTGAGCAGGTCGAGACGCGGCAAACGCTCAGCCACCCAGCGATACAGCAGACAAGCAAAGCCCACGGCAAGCCCTGTATACAACCAGAACAGCATCGCCAGACAGGCACTAGCCAGCCATGAGAGCCCCTTGAGATGGATCATAAAGTCGATCATCCAATGGCTGGCTCCGGCAAAGCAGAGAGCACCAGCCACCCAACCAAGTAAAAAGGCTGCCGGCAGCCGGGTCCCACGCACGGCAAAGAGCAGTGGCAGACCGGCCAGCCAACCGGTCCAGAACAACGCCGGGTTAACCCAGGGAGCAAACATCATCACACCGCTGATCGCCGCCAGCAGAAAACGAGTACTCCAAGGCATGGTCAGGGTAGGCTGACCCACAGCCGGGGCATCATCCAGAAAGGTCGTGGATGGAGCATCAGACGACGACATGTAACCTCTTGTTATTATTCAGCGGTGCCCCACCAGCTTGGCACCTTGCTGCCAAGCCTCAGGATCTGTCGGTTATAGCGATGCCATGACAATAGAAGCGCCACCGCCAACGCAACATCACCCGTTAGGGTGAGTTAACCGCCAAGAGCAGGCTGGCGTGGCACGAGCGAAACCCGGTATTCTTGTTCCTTTGCTCGAAAAGGGATACTTACCCATGCCCCATTGGTTGACGGGTTTGCTGACCTGCCTGTTGATTCTGCTGAACACCCTGATTGGTATCGGCCCGATGCTGATACTGGGTATCATCAAGGTCGCTATTCCCAATACTGACCTGCGACGCCATTGCTCCAAGGGCGTCATGTGGATCGCAGAAACCTGGGCAGAGGTCAACAAGGGTATTTTTCACCTTCTGCTGCCGACCAAATGGGATGTGCGCTGCGATACTCCACTCAAAGCAGATCAATCCTACCTGGTCATCAGCAATCATCAATCCTGGGTCGATATCCCCGCGCTGGTTAACGCATTCAATCGTAAAACGCCCTACTTCAAGTTCTTCCTCAAGCGCGAGCTAATCTGGGTTCCCTTCCTGGGCCTGGCTTTCTGGGCGCTCGACTACCCCTTCATGAAGCGCTATAGCAAAGCCCATTTGGCGAAGCATCCGGAGGATCAAGGCAAGGATCTGGAGATTACCCGCCGGGCCTGCGAGAAATTTCAGAAACTACCGGTGACGGTCGTCAATTATCTGGAGGGCACACGCTTCACACCGGCCAAACATCGCCAACAACAATCGCCCTATCGCTATCTGCTCAAACCCAAGGCGGGTGGCATTGCCTTTGTCGTCGCCACGCTCGGCGCGCAAATGAGTTCAGTGCTGGACGTCACGATTCTTTACCCGGGTGACCGTCCGCCAGGCTTTTGGCGGTTGGTCAGCGGCCAAGTATCGCGCATTACCGTCGACATTCGTGGCCGCGCGCTACCCGCTGAACTGGTGGCGGGTGACTACAGTCTGGACCCGGAGTATCGCGCGCGTTTCCAGCAGTGGGTCAGCCAGCTCTGGACAGAAAAAGACCAGCTCATTGCCGAGCTGCGCCAGGAAAACGCTTAGCGGCGCAAAGCTGGGCAACAATATAGTTAGTCCGGTAACCCGGCAATCACCTCACTGAGTACCTGACACGGCATATCCAATGCTTCGGCGACTTCCGCATTGCACAGCGCACCGCCGCTAACATTCAACCCATGGGCCAAATGCGCGTCATCAGCCAGTGCGCGCTTCACGCCTTTGTTGGCCAGCGCCAGCACAAAAGGCAAGGTTGCGTTATTCAGCGCCTGGGTCGAGGTACGTGCTAACGCGCCCGGCATATTTGCCACGCAGTAATGCACCACTTCGTCGACGATATACGTCGGCTGATCATGGGTCGTGGGGGCGGACGTTTCCGCACAACCGCCCTGGTCAATAGCCACATCTACCAGCACAGCCCCAGGCTGCATGCGTGCGACCAACTCTGCACTGATGAGTTTAGGCGCCGCCGCACCAGGAATGAGCACAGCGCCAATAACCAGATCGGCACCCAACAACTGTTCCTCCAGCGTCGCACCCGTTGAGTACAAGGTGTTGATGCGGTTGCCATACAGGGCATCCAGACGTCGCAAGGCGTCCGGATTCTTATCCAGCACAGTGACATCTGCACCCAGGCCAACAGCCATGGCCAAGGCATTACTCCCCACCACACCGCCGCCAAGAATAACTACCTTGCCACGCGGCACACCCGGCACCCCACCCAGCAGTACGCCGCGACCGCCTCTCGCTTTCTCCAGGCAGCCAGCGCCAGCTTGAATAGCCATACGCCCGGCCACCTCTGACATGGGTGCCAACAACGGTAACCGCCCGTGCGCATCGGTCACCGTTTCATAGGCAATACAGATAGCGCCGCTGGCCAGCAGCTCCTCAGTCTGAACGCGATCCGGCGCCAAATGCAGATAAGTAAACAACACCTGTCCCGGCCGCAACCGGGCGCGCTCCTCGGCTTGTGGCTCCTTGACCTTAACCAGCAAGTCAGCCTGCGAAAACAGGTCATCAACTGATACCAGCTCGGCTCCCGCCTGACGGTAAAGAGCGTCGTTGTAGCCGATGGCCGTGCCCGCGTCATACTCGATGAACACCTGGTGCCCCTGCCGTACCAGTTCGCGTACCGACTGCGGCGTCAGACCCACGCGGTACTCGTGATTCTTGATCTCTTTTGGAACGCCAATCTGCATGGCTCTGCCCTCCTGACTAATCAGACCTTCAGTTACCAGTGTAGCTGGAGATAAGAGAGAAACGCCGAGAACCAAACACAACGAAAGCCGATGATCAGCTGCTGACCAAGGATTCTGGAACAGGGTTATGCGCAGAAACGATCCGGTTACGCCCGGAGCTCTTGGCCTCGTACATGCGTTGGTCAGCCACTTTCAACAACGTACTGAGGTCATCGCCATCATCTGACAAGGTGGCGACCCCCCCGCTGAAACTGATCTGCAGCTCGGTACCGTTCAACTTCAACGGCGTTGCAAAGACCTGCTGACGCAAATGATCAGCCAACTTTGCCGCCTGCTGATGATCCGCGCCCAGCAACAAAAGAGCGAACTCTTCGCCACCCAATCGACAGACCATATCAGAACCGCGCAAACGCTCTGAGAGTTTGCCCGCAATATGCTGCAACGCCCTGTCACCTGTCTCGTGTCCATATTGATCATTGACGTGCTTGAACTTGTCGACGTCCAGCACCACCAGAGACAACGCCATTGCGCTGCGCTCGGCCTGGCTGCGTAAGCGAGTGAATTCCTCACCCATACGCATCCGATTGGCAATGCCGGTCAAACTGTCGGTACCGGCAAGCTCAATCAACCGGGCTTCATTACGCGTTCGACTACGCTCATAAATATGCGAAAAAAGCATAACGGCCAAACTGCTGAACGCCAGGTTGGTAACAATGAGCGCATTCATCGCATTTTCACCCGTTATATAGCGCACGTTGAAGGCAACAATCGCGGCTGAAATAAAGATGCATGACATCCACAGCCCACCGCGCTGCCCCAATAGCAGGTAAGAAATAATGGGGATAGTCTGAATCCAGGCAAAGACGGTGAAGGACGTATTGGGCAGCACCAAAGCGAACACCATGATGCAGAAAAAAGGAACCAGAAACGCGATTGTCCAAGCATCAAGATGCTTTGTCTTGGGAATGATGGGCAACAAACTGAAGCTGAATAAAGCATAGGCCACCTCAATGGCAGCCAAAAGATATAGCCCTCGATAGATATTTAAACCTGCAAAGGTAAAACCAAAGAGGAGCGTAAGCCACAACAGCGCGCGCAACACGGAGCGGCGATGGCTTTGATCTTGCTCAAGTTGCTCGGCCATTCTTTTCCTCTTGAAATACTCTTTTCTTGGAGCGAGGCAACAGACTTCAGAACAAAGGAGAGGACAATAGTATCCACATAACCGGAAGTAGTGCGAATAATGATCAAAAAAACGCTAACTTTTACCTCAATCGCTTCTCAATGGGCCAAGATGTTGTCATGCTGCAACACAAATCAGGTGATGGCCATCTGCCCAGAGACTAGATAGTAGCAGCGATAACCGACAATAGTGCCAAGGATCTCAAAGTGACCGCAATTTCCCTGCTGGTATGTGACGACTCCAATATGGCTCGCAAGCAGCTGATTCGGGCGCTGCCAGCAAATTGGCCATTCCGGATCACGCAAGCTACAAATGGCCTTGAGGGACTTGCAGCCATTCGTGCCGGAGCTGGGCAGGTAGTACTCCTGGATCTGACGATGCCTGAGCTGGATGGCTTCGGCGTCCTTGCGGCGCTGCGCGAAGAGGCGCTGACACCGGACGTCATCGTTGTATCCGGCGATGTGCAGGAAGAAGCCGTACGGCGGGCAAAGGCACTGGGAGCCAAGGCGTTCCTGAAAAAGCCGGCCGATCCATTACAACTTGCCGAAGCCCTAAATTCGCTCGGTGTTGAGATCCCTTTGACAGAGGCACCTGCAGAGAGCAGAGAAAGCGATCTGCATCTGCCTACCGTGTCTTTCCGAGATGCCTTTCGCGAGGTCTCGAACGTCGCGATGGGCCGCGCCGCAGAGCTGTTGGGCCGGGTACTCGGTATTTTTATCAAGTTACCTATTCCCAACGTCAACATCCTGGAAGTCGGCGAGCTGCATATGGCGTTAGCCGACGCACAGCGCGGTCAGCGCCTTTCTGCGATCTGTCAGGGCTTTATTGGCGCCGGGGTGGCCGGCGAGGCATTGCTGATATTTCATGATTCAGAGATCGGCGACGTTGCACACCTCCTGAACACGCGGGAAGATGAGAGCGCTCAGCTTGAGATGCTGCTCGATCTAGCCAGCATCATCATTGGAGCCTGCCTCAACGGCCTGTCTGAACAGCTCAATATTTCCCTTTCACAGGGCCACCCAATGGTGCTTGGGCAACATTGCCCCATTGAAGATTTGATACGCATTAATCAGCGTCGCTGGAAGCGCACCCTGGCTGTAGAGATCAGCTACGGGTTGGAAGACCTGGAGATTCATTTCGACCTGTTGCTGCTGTTCACCGAAGATTCCGTGCCTCGGCTGCGGGAAACTCTAGACTTTATGATCAACTGAAAAAGGCAAGGTGCATGGCTGCTCAGTTTGACATCAATGAACTTCACTGGCTGCTCGATATTGTGCAAAGTATCGATGTAGGCCTGGTAGTCATGGATCGCGACTACAAGATAGAAGTATGGAACAGCTTTATGGAGAACCATTCCGGCTTCGGCTCGGACAAGGTAAACCAGCAATCGCTGTTCGAGCTATTCCCGGAAATTGACCAGGCCTGGTTCACACAGAAAGTTGAAACCTCGGTGATGCTGGGTACCCGTGCCTTTACCATCTGGGAGCAGCGCCCCAACCTGTTTCGTTTCAAAAGCTACCAGCCCATCACCGGGCTGGCCGACGAGATGTACCAGAACGTTACTATCCTGCCGCTGAGCAGCATTACCGGCAAAACCGACCGCGTATGTCTGATTATCTATGACGTGACCGGCGTTGCCGTGAATAAGCGTCAGCTGGAGTCGGCCAACACCAAGCTGCAGGAATTGGCACTGCGCGATGGTTTAACCGGGCTACTCAACCGCCGCTACTGGGAAAGCTGTCTTGAGCACGAGTTCGCTCGCTACCAGCGCTACGACAATCAGGTCAGCCTGGTAATGATGGATATCGATCAGTTCAAAAAAATCAATGATAGCTTTGGCCACCAGGCTGGCGACGAAGTCATCCGCACAGCAGCAAGACTGACCGAACAGTTGGCCAGAGAGACCGACTTCTGCGGGCGCTACGGTGGTGAAGAGTTTGCCATACTGCTGCCGGATACCTCGCTGGAAGGTGCCGAGCAGTTTGCCGAGCGTCTCAGGGAGAGTATTGAGCGGCAACAGATTGAGCATCAGGGCACACCGCTGAAGTTCACTGTCAGCGTCGGCGTTGCGGGAATAACGCCCGATATTGAAAAGTATCAGGATCTGATCGAGCGCGCAGACAAAGCGCTCTATCGCTCCAAAGCAGAGGGGCGAAACCGCACGACTGTATGGCAATAAACGGCGAGCTCTCTCTCCATCCGACTTGATTGCCAGGCCCGCCAAGCGCTGACCTGCTGCTAGTAGAGAGCTGCGATCTGATACACTGCAGGCCCTTTCTTTGCGCCAGGCTTGCCCCGTGACCCAGACTTCCTTCGACTCGCTAACACTTCCTCAGGCCATGCTCGAAACCCTGCAACAAATGGGCTATGCGAGCATGACGCCGATTCAAGCAGAAGCGCTGCCGCTGATTCTGCAGGGTGATGACCTGTTAGCCCAATCACGCACCGGCAGTGGCAAGACCGCTGCATTCGGTATTGGGCTGCTTACACCGCTGAATCCTCAGTTCTTTGGTTGCCAGGCACTGGTGCTGAGCCCAACCCGTGAACTGGCAACGCAAACCGCCACAGCGCTGCGCAACCTCGCTCGGGGACTGCCCAATATCAAGATCATCACGCTCTGTGGTGGCACGCCCTTTGGGCCGCAAGCGGCCTCTCTGGAACAAGGTGCGCACGTTATCGTTGGGACCCCAGGGCGCATCCAGGACCACCTGGCCCGCGGCACCCTCAAGCTCGATAGCCTTAACTGCCTGGTACTGGACGAAGCTGATCGCATGCTCGATATGGGCTTCGTCGATCCCATACGCGAGATTATCGGCCACACGCCCAAGCGGCGGCAGACGCTGATGTTCTCCGCGACCTACCCGGCAGGGCTGAAATCCTTGGCCAGTGACTTCATGCGCAACCCCAAACAAGTCACCATCAATGACGCGAGCCCGAGCAACCCCATAACCCAGCGTTTCTACGAAATCGAAGACGCTCAACGCTTTGACGCCGTTTTGCGACTGCTGGCGGCCAATCGTCCGCAGCCATGCATCGCCTTCTGCCACACGCGCCAGCAGTGCCAGGAGCTGGCAGACTTCCTGAATGCCAACAGCATCAGTGCGCAGGCCATTCACGGCGATATGGAGCAACGTGATCGAGATCAGGTGCTGGCACTATTTGCCAACCAAAGCTGCAGTGTCCTGACCGCCACCGATGTCGCTGCGCGCGGTATCGATATTGAAGGCGTGGAAGCGGTCATCAACGTTGAACTTTCTGGCGATCCTTCGGCGCATACTCATCGCATCGGCCGCAGTGGTCGTGCCGGGCAGTCAGGCCTGGCACTCAGTCTGGTCGCACCACGTGAGCTAAAGCGCGCGCGCGCAATCGAAGACAATAGTAAAGAGCCCCTGGACTGGCAGGAGCTGGATAGCTTGCCGACCACACTCACCGAACCCCTGGTAGCACCAATGCTTACACTGGCTATCGCAGGCGGTCGCAAGGACAAGCTGCGTCCCGGCGACTTGTTGGGGGCGCTGACCGGTGAAGCCGGATTAGCGAGCGATGCTATTGGCAAAATCAGCATCAGCGACTATCAAGCATTGGTCGCTATTCGCCGGGATCAGGCCAAAAAAGCGTTAGCTCGACTGAGTGAAGGCAAGATCAAAGGCCGTCGCTTTAAAGTTCGCTTACTGTCGTAAGCGCACACGCAACGCACCTTCAGCGTAACCGGGCCGAAACGAGGGCTGTTCATGGATGCCAGTCAGCAACTGATTCTGTTGATTCTGGGTTGTACTATTGCCCTGTTCCTCTGGGGGCGCTGGCGACACGATGTGGTCGCCCTGGCCGCGCTGATGGCCTGCGTAGTAAGCGGGTTGACGCCAGCGGCTGACGCCTTTGTCGGCTTCGGCCATCCTGCAGTCATCACCGTGGCAGCAGTGTTGATTCTCAGCAAAGGCTTGCAGACCACCGGCGCTGTTGAGGCGCTGGCGCAGCGCGTCCTGCCCAAGCGCGGCGGCGCCTTGCTCAGCCTGATAGTGCTGACTCTGCTTGGCGCTTTCCTCTCCGCCTTCATGAATAACGTAGGTGCCATGGCGCTATTGATGCCACTGGCCCTGCAACTCGCTGCGCGCGAAGGGCTACCACCCGGCAAAGTGCTCATGCCCTTGGCCTTCGGCACCATTCTCGGCGGCATGACTACGCTGATTGGCACCCCACCCAACTTGATCGTAGCGGGCTTTCGCGCGCAACAGGAGCTGGGCAGCTTTGGCATGTTTGATTTCACTCCCGTGGGCCTGTCAGTTGCGGCAGCAGGGATTGTCTTTGTCGTGCTGACCAGCCGCTGGCTGGTGCCGCATCGCACGCAACCCGATGTCGGAAGTTTCGATACCGGCACCTATCTGACCGAAGTGCATATCGACGCTGACAGCAAGGCCGACGGCAAGACCCTCGCGGAAGTGGAGAAACTGCTGGACGAGAGCGATGCCCAGATTGTCGGTATGGTCCGCAACGACTTCCGCGTCACCGCCCCTATGCCCAGCCGAATACTGCATGCCGGTGACATCCTGGTTATTGAGGCAGAACCAGAGGGACTTGGCGCTTCGTTGACACGCCTTGGCTTAAAACTGGAAGAAGCGGTACCTACCAGTACGACAGAAAAACACAGCGAGTCGGAAGATGGCGACGAACACGCCGAGCAGGATGCCAACGTAAGCGATGCTAGCCGCCCGCAGGAAGATCCGGACGCGAGCGAAGAGACGAGCAAAGAAAAAAACAGCAAACCCGATCAGTCCGATGAAATAACCCTGCGCGAGTTGGCCGTTCAGCCCAGCGCAGACATTCTGGGTCGAAGCGCATCGGACATTCAACTACGCACCCGGTTTGGTATCAATTTGCTGGCGATATCGCGGCAGGGCCACAGGTCCATTCGTCGCCTGCGCTGGACCGCGATTGAAGCCGGTGACGTACTCCTGATGCAGGGACCACCAGAGGCCATCTCCGGCTTTGCCAGTGAGTATGGCTGTGTGCCGTTGGCGGCACGCAGCATTCTGATCCCTGACCGCCGCAAGGCTCTATACGCCATCAGTATTATGCTGGGGGCCATCGGTCTTGCCGCCTTTGGCATACTCCCGGCAGCCGTTGCTTTTATCGCCGGCGTGCTGGGGTACATGCTGACACGCGTCATTCCGTTACGCCGAATCTACGAGGCAGTGGATTGGCCGATTGTCGTATTGCTGGCTGCGTTAATGCCGCTGGCCGCCGCCATGGCGAGTACCGGCGCTGCTGACCTGCTGGCCAAAACGCTGCTGGAACATCTGGCTCAGGGCAATGCGATCATTGCCCTGGCGTTAATCCTGATCGTCACCATGACGCTATCCGACTTCATGAACAACGCGGCTACCGCCGCCGTCATGTGCCCCATCGCCTTGAGCGTGGCCGGGCAGTTACACGTCAATGCCGACAGCTTTCTGATGGCCGTGGCGATAGGCGCCTCCTGCGCCTTTCTGACACCTATTGGCCATCAGAACAATACCCTGATCCTCGGTCCCGGTGGCTTTCGCTTCGGAGATTACTGGCGCCTCGGTTTGCCGCTGGAGCTGCTGGTCGTTACCGTCAGCATACCCATGCTGCTGTGGGTGTGGCCGCTATGAATCCTCGACCAGCGTAAAGTCCTCCTTGAAGCGCACCGCGCAATCCGGACAGGTAAAACTGTCCGGCAACGCCTCCCAGGGCGTACCCGGCGCGAATCCCTGATGGGGATCACCCTGCGCTTCGGCATACTCGTAGTCACATTCCGGGCAACGGTATCGCGTCATGCCAAAACCTCCTCTGGCACCTGTTCTTGCGGCCCCAGATTGTAGCGGCGCATCAACATCTCTTTCTTCGCCGGCAAGAAATTGATGCGCTCCGGATCACGATCAACCGCAGCTAGCAGGCGTTTATCCATCACCTTAGCCCAGAGCTGCGGGAAGTAGGCCAGCAGGTACATACCAAAGTAGCCATTCGGTAAACGTGGCAGATCGGGGAAGTCACGCAGCGACTGATATCGCCGTGTTGGGTGAGCGTGATGATCAGAGTGACGCTGAAGATGAAAAAGCGCCCAATTGGAAAACAGGTGATTGCTGTTCCACGAATGGTGCGGCTGACAACGCTCGTAGCGCCCATTCGCCTGCTTGGCACGCAGCAGGCCGTAATGTTCGATGTAATTGGCCTGAGTCAATTGGAAAGCGCCCCAAAAGGCAATCAGCAGCATGATTGGCAGCATCTCGATACCCAGCCAGGCAATTAGCCCACCATAGAGCACAGCACTGATCAGCGCAGGCTGCAGAATCTCGTTTTCCAGACTCCATACCGACTTGCCGCAGCGATCCAGCCGCTGAGCTTCAAGATCCCAGGCACGAAAGAAGGCGCCGGGCATCTCGCGAAACACAAAACGGTAAATACTCTCGCCCATGCGAGCTGAAGCGGGATCCTCCGGAGTAGCCACATCGCGATGATGACCGCGGTTATGCTCTACAAAAAAGTGCCCATAACAGCCCAAAGCCAGAGTAATCTTTGCCAACCATCGCTCCAGCGTGGTCTTCTTGTGCCCCATCTCATGCCCGAGATTCAGGCCAAAACCGAGCGAGCCGCCGGTCGCCAGAATGACAGCCAGAGTTCCATACCAGGGCAGATCGTGGGTACCGAGAAAAATGATATTGACCAGAAAGCTGATCCACAGAATGGGCACCAGAGCGTAGGTCACGTAACGGTAGTAGCTATCAGCTTCAAGGGCGGGAACCGCCTCTTCCGGCGGATTACTCAGATCTTCTCCCAGCACGCCGTCCAGCATGGGGATTACGACGTAGCCGAACAGGGTCGACAACCACAGCCAGATGATCTGCGGCGACACCAGCATATAAAGCAACGGACCGACCAGTGCCAGCCCTGGCACCATCAACGAAAACAGCCAAAGGCGGCGTTTGCGGTCCACGTAGCCTGAAAGGCCATTATCTTGCGCAGCAGTTGCAGTCATGCAGTCATCCTCTTGTTGTTATGGCTATGACCGTCCTATCTTCTGCTCAGCCGTTAACCGCAACACCCGTTGCAACCGGCAAATTATCGTCATATTGTGACAACAGCTACTGCCGCCAACTCATAAAACACAACAAGGTTCAGTATGCAGTCCAACCAATTCTGGCTCAGCCCGGCTGTTCATCCCGTATACGCTCGATTGGTCTACGCCGAGTTGTTACGTCAGGGGCTGAGTAGCGAACAGATACAGGCCGACAGCCCGCTAGACTGGGACGCGCTACTGCACAGCAATCACTTCCTTAACATGAGCAGCCTGCAAAGCCTGTTAGCTAGCGCCATCAGGCTTAGCGGCTGTCCCTGGCTGGGCTTTGCGGTAGGCATGCACACCGACGTTAGCGCGCATGGCCCAGCGGGCTACGCCGCGGTCACCGCCAACACCATTGGCGAAGCCATCGGCCTCACCGAACACTACAGCAGCCTGCGCCAGCACTTGGGCGCTTTCCGATGGGAGCGCAAGCAGCCACCCGTACTGGTGCTGGACGAGTCGCGGATGCCCGCAGCCATTCGCGAGTACCTGTTGGGCCACTTCACTACTGCCCTGCTACGCCTACTGGAAACCCTTGGCGGCCAGCCGCTGCATGACGTCATCCGCATTGACTGGCCGCTGCCAGAACCGGACTGGTCGAAAGAGATTAGAGGTTACGCGCGCGACTGGCGCTTCGATGCAGATGCCCTGCGCATCCACCTACCAGCGGGGCTAATGGAGGAGCCGTGCCTTGGCGCGGATAGCGAGGCTTGCCAGCACGCTGTACGTGATTGCGAAAATCAACTTCAGCGCCAGCAACGTGGCGGCGCACTAAGTGAACGCATAAAGCAGCGGTTGCTGGAATGTGAGCAAGACTACCCCACGCTGGCGCAAATGGCCGAACAGGAACACGTCACCGCGCGAACCCTGATTCGCCATTTGCACAGCGAGGGGAGTAGCTATCAGCAGATTATGGATAGGTTGCGCAGTGAGCAAGCGGGTTGGCTGCTCGCCCATACCGAACTAAGCGTAGAGCGCGTAGCAGAAAAGCTGGGTTACCAGGACACCAGCAACTTCAGCCGCACGTTTCGCCGCTGGTACGGCGCGACACCAAAAACGTATCGCGCCCAATTTCAGCGGGACAAAACACAGCGGCCAAGCGACTGATTTCAATTACCGGGAGTGACCCGTAACACGCTGCCATTGGCGCTATCCGTCAACAGATAGACAGCCCCATCCGGCCCGGTGCGTACATCACGAAAACGAGCACCCAACTCCTTGAATAGACTTTCCTGCTCAACCACTTCGGTACCATCGAGCACTACCCGGCGGACTTCCCGTCCGGCCAATGCAGACACCAGCAGATTACCTTGCCACTGCGGAAACAGTTCGCCGCGGTACAGGGTCATACCCGAGGGCGCGATGGACGGAGTCCAGTACAGCAGCGGCTGCTCAAGCCCTGGCAGCTCGGTATAGGGCGATATCTGCGCACCATCGTAATCGATACCATAGGTGATTTTTGGCCAACCGTAGTTCTTGCCCGCTTCGATCAGGTTGACTTCGTCACCACCGCGCGGCCCATGCTCATTACTGAAAATACGTTGCGTCTGCGCGTCGTAAAGAATCGCCTGCACACTGCGGTGGCCAATACTGAACAGCTCTGGCTGTGCGCCATCCTGAGCGACAAAAGGGTTATCCTCAGGCGCCGAGCCATCGCGGTTCAGGCGCACAATACTGCCCAGATGGTTAGCCGTATTCTGCGCCTGTTCGCGGTAATCGAAACCATCACCCAGGGTTAGCAGCAGGGTGTCGTCCGGCAGAAAAGCCATGCGCCCGCCGTAATGTGCGCTGCCCTTCTTGGCTGGCTGCACGCGAAAGATTTCCTGGGTATTTTCCAGCGAAGTGCCATTAAAACGCGCCGACGCGAGGCAGGTATGGTTGGCTTCGATGGTGCCGCAGGCATAACTCATGAACAGCTCACCCGACTGCGCAAAATCCGGGGCCAGGGCCAACCCCATCAGCCCCGCCTGACTGTTGACGAACGCTTCCGGCACGCCGGCAATGGGTTCAGCCTGCAACTCACCCTCGGCATTGATCAAACGCAGACGACCCGCGCGCTCTGTGACCAGCATGCCGCCATCCGGCAGAAACGCCAACGCCCAGGGGAAGGACAGACCCTCGGCAACGGTTTCGATCTGGTAGTCTGCGGCCTGAACACCCGAGCCAGCCGCCAGCAAGAGCGCTGCGCCAAAAACAGATTTACTCAACATTGTTGTATTCTCCTCGGGCCAGCAAGTCAGCCCAGCACCCGCAGCCCGCGCCGCGCTTTAGGTTTAGTCAGGCGACCGAATAGCCAGCTAGCAATCCCCACCGCCAACATCATGCATAGCAAGCCGGCGGTACCGCGCGTAGCAGCAATAAATGTGGGCATCGGCAACAGGTAATTGGCCAGGGTAAAGGCGACCCAAATACCGCCGCCACCAGCCAGCAGGTACAGCAGGCCGCGCCACGGCTTGAAGATACGCCCCAGGCCCTCTGCTACCGGTAACGCCAGCAGCAGAGTCGCGGCCACCATCACGGAAAACAAGGGCGTAAAATGCATCAGGTCATGCCAACTGGTAGCGAAGCGCGTTGGCAATTCAACCGGCACGCCCATTTCCTGCAGAAAAAACAGGTTGAACTGGGTTTGCACCAAGCTGCCAAGCACTGTGCCCAGTGCCACGCTCAGCAGATAGCAAAAGAGGATCCGCAAGACGGATGCTAGCTTCATTCTTATTGTTCCTGATCAGTCAGTAATGGGGTGTCACTTCAATCTTCAGCAGGGCCTTCAGGCAGTTCTGGTAGGTTGCGCAGTCCCTGCTCATAGGCCTGATTGTCAAAAGGCTGATCCGTATCCAGCATGACCCCGATACAGTGCGCCAGTACCTGCGCCATCAGCTCCAGGCTTTCATCATGGCCATACCCTACCAGCGTCAACTTGTTCAGCGTGGCTTGGGCCGCGGCCGGCTCGCCACTGGCAAGTTGGTTTTCAACGGCCTCGATCAGTTTGCTCTGGGCAAACTCCTCATCCGGTTCTTCATCAATTGGCTGCATGTCATTTTCTCCGAGCCACAAGGTAACAAGGCGGCCGAAGCCGCCTTGCTGAAAGCGCTTAGTTGATCTTGGGATCAAGCTCGCCGCGGGCGTAACGCTCAAACATGTCATCCAGGCAGATCGGTTTGATCTTGGATGCATTACCGGCAGTACCAAAGGCCTCGTAACGAGCGATGCAGACATCACGCATAGCGTCGACTGTCTTCGCCAAGAACTTGCGCGGGTCAAACTCGCTCGGGTGCTCAGCCAGGAAGCGGCGGACAGCGCCAGTCGAGGCCAGACGCAGGTCGGTATCAATATTCACCTTGCGCACGCCAAACTTGATGCCTTCCACGATTTCTTCTACCGGCACACCATAAGTCTCGGGGATTTCACCGCCAAACTCGTTGATGATTTTCAGCCACTCCTGTGGCACGGAAGAAGAGCCGTGCATCACCAGGTGCGTATCCGGAATACGCTTGTGGATCGCCTTGATCTGCTCAATTGCCAGAATATCGCCTGTCGGCGGACGGGTGAACTTATAGGCGCCATGGCTGGTACCAATCGCAATGGCCAGCGCATCAACCCCGGTCTGCTTGACGAAATCAGCCGCTTCTTCCGGATCGGTCAGCATCTGGCTGTGGTCCAGAATACCTTCGGCACCAATACCATCTTCTTCGCCGGCCTGACCGGTTTCCAGGCTACCCAAGCAACCCAGCTCGCCTTCAACCGAAACACCGCAGGCGTGAGCCATTTCAACGGTGCGACGAGTCACATCGACGTTGTACTCATAATCCATTGGGGTCTTGCCGTCGGTACCCAGGGAGCCGTCCATCATCACCGAAGAAAAACCCAACTGAATGGAACGTTGACAAACGCCCGGGCTGGTGCCGTGATCCTGGTGCATACAAACCGGGATGTGCGGAAACTCTTCAATCGCAGCCAGAATGAGGTGGCGCAGGAAAGGCGCACCCGCATATTTACGCGCACCAGCAGAGGCTTGCACGATCACCGGAGAGTCGGTTTTATCCGCCGCTTCCATGATGGCACGCATCTGTTCCAGATTGTTGACGTTGAAGGCAGGTACGCCGTAGCCGTACTCGGCAGCGTGGTCGAGCATCTGGCGCAAACTGATGAGGGCCATAATTAATCTCTCCGTAAAAGTTATCTAGAGCGGCAAACTGCCAACGAATCTGCTGACAGTTTACTCATCTCACTCAAGCTTGGTCACCCCTTTGCTGGCGACGCCGGCAAGGGGGCTAATTGATCTGGGTTTGCTGCTACCCGCTCAGCGGGCGCGCTCTTCGAGTATTTCGACCGCTGGCAAGGCCTTACCCTCAACAAATTCGAGGAAAGCACCGCCGCCAGTGGATATGTAAGAAATCTGTTCGGCCACGCCGTACTTGTCGATTGCGGCAAGGGTGTCACCCCCGCCAGCAATCGAGAATGCAGGGCTCGCCGCAATAGCCAATGCCAGCGCCTTGGTGCCCTCACCAAACTGATCGAACTCAAACACGCCGACCGGACCATTCCACAGAATAGTACCGGACGACTTGAGTAATTCAGCGAACTGCGCCGCCGTCTGCGGGCCAATATCCAGAATCATGTCGTCTTCGGCGACATCTGCCACCGCCTTGACCGTGGCTTCGGCATCTTCTGCAAAAGCCTTGGCAACCACCACATCGACCGGCAGCGGCACGCTGACCTTGGCGGCGATCGCCTTGGCCGTTTCAACCAGGTCAGCTTCATAAAGCGACTTGCCAACCGGCAAACCGGCAGCGGCCAGGAAAGTATTGGCGATCCCGCCACCGACGATCAGTTGATCGCATTTCTCCGACAACGAGTTGAGCACGTCGAGCTTGGTCGACACCTTGGAGCCAGCAACGATCGCGGCCATCGGCCGCGCGGGCTTATCCAATGCCTTGCCCAACGCATCGAGTTCAGCAGCCAACAAAGGGCCGGCGCAGGCAATGCGGGCAAACTTGGCGACGCCATGGGTCGAACCCTGAGCGCGATGCGCGGTACCAAAGGCATCCATAACAAAGATATCGCAGAGCGCGGCATATTCTTGCGCCAGGGTATCGGTATTTTTCTTTTCGCCGCTGTTGAAACGGACGTTCTCAAGCAAAACCACCTTGCCGGGCTCAACGCTAACGCCACCCAGGTAATCGCGCACCAACGGCACCTCACAGCCCAGGGCCTTGCTCAAATAAGCGGCTACCGGCGCCAGGCTGTTCTCTTCACTGAACACGCCTTCTTCCGGACGGCCCAGATGCGAGCAGACCATCACGGCCGCGCCCTGTTCCAGCGCCAGCTTGATGGTCGGCAAGGCGGCAAGAATGCGTGCGTCGCTCGCGACCTGCCCGTTCTTCACCGGCACGTTGAGATCTTCACGAATGAGTACACGCTGGCCCTTGAGGTCCAGCTCCTGCATGGTGAGTACGGTCATAGCCCGCTCCTTGTAATTAACTAAGAATTTTTGCAGATCAACGCGCTAAAAGCCGTCAGTCTTCGCGCCGCAACCAATAGCGCGCAACATCCAGCATGCGATTGGCAAAGCCCCACTCGTTATCAAACCAGACCAGCAAATTAACCAGCCGGGGACCGGACACCCGAGTCTGGCTGGCATCTATCACCGCGGAATGGGGATCATGATTGAAATCGCAACTGGCGTGCGGTAATTCGGTGTAATCCAACAACCCGGCGAGCGGCCCTTCAGCGGCCTCACGGAGCAGCCGGTTAACCTCGGCAGCACTGGTATCGCGGGTGGTCTGCAGGGTTATGTCCAACGCTGAGACGTTCACGGTGGGCACGCGCACCGCTTTGGCCTGGATACGACCTGCCAACTCAGGCAGCAGACGCTCAATGCCGCGAGCCAGGCCGGTGGATACCGGAATAATCGACTGGAAGGCAGAGCGCGTGCGACGCAGATCGGTATGGTGATAAGCATCGATCACCGGCTGATCGTTCATCGCCGAATGGATAGTAGTGATGGACACATAATCCAGCCCCAGCTGTTCGTTCAGCAACTTGAGTAGCGGCACACCACAGTTGGTCGTGCAGGAGGCATTGGAGACCAAGCGCGCATCGCTGGGCAACTGATGCTGATTGACACCGTAGACCAGAGTCGCATCCACCGCCTGCTCGTTGGCCATTGGCTGAGAGAAGAGCACTTTTGGCACGCCAGCATGGATAAAACGCAGGCCCTGTTCGCGCGTAGTGTACTGCCCCGAGCACTCCAGCAGCAGATCGACACCTAGTCCGTGCCAGTCGATGCCCTCGGGCTCGGCTTGGCGCAGCACGCGAATCGGACTGCCGTTGATCAGCAGGTCATCCCCGGCGAGTTTTACGTCACCGGGAAAACGTCCATGGGTCGAATCAAAGCGCGTCAAATATTCAATGCTCTCGCGATCAGCAAGATCGTTCAGCGCGACTATCTGCAGGTGTTCGTCGCCGCGCTCATGCAACGCACGCAGCACGCAGCGACCAATGCGGCCGTAACCGTTCAGGGCGATTCGATAAAGGGGACGAGCAGACATTCAGCGACTCCAGTCAGCTGAAAGCCAGAAGCTGGAAGCTGGAAGCAACCCCTAACTCCGCAGTAAGCTGCGGATGGTTTTAACTTCCAGCTGACAACTTCGAGCTTCAGGCTCTAATCTTCCAACAACTCTTCAGCCGCCAGCAGCACGTTCTGCAGAGTAAATCCAAACTCTTCGAACAGCGCGTTGGCTGGGCCAGACTCACCGAACGTCTGCATGCCGATAACACGACCATCCAGACCAACGTACTTGTACCAGAAGTCAGCGTGGGCCGCTTCGATGGCAATGCGCGCACCGACTTCCAACGGCAGTACGGCCTGCTTGTACTCGGCGTCCTGCTGATCAAACACACTGGTAGACGGCATGGATACGACGCGCACGTTCTTGCCCTGCTCTGTCAGTGATTCCCAAGCCTGAACCGCGAGACCGACTTCGGAACCGGTGGCGATCAGGATCAGCTCGGGCTCACCATGACAGTCCTTGAGTACATAGCCACCACGGGCAACATCGGCCAACTGAGCCGCGTCCCGCTCCTGATGCTGCAAATTCTGCCGTGAGAACACCAGGGCACTGGGACCGTCGGCACGCTCAATTGCGTACTTCCAGGCAACCGCAGACTCGACCGCATCGGCCGGACGCCAGGTATCCAGGTTCGGCGTGGTACGCAGGCTGGCCAGTTGCTCGATCGGCTGGTGCGTAGGGCCGTCCTCGCCCAGACCAATAGAGTCGTGGGTGAATACATAAATCACCCGCTGACGCATCAGCGCCGACATGCGCACGGCATTGCGTGCGTACTCCATAAAGATCAGGAAGGTCGCGCCGTAGGGCACAAAACCGCCGTGCAGGGCGATACCATTCATGATGGCGCTCATACCGAACTCGCGCACACCGTAGAACAGATAATTGCCAGAGGCATCATCGGCACTAACACCCTTGCAGTCTTTCCACAGGGTCAGGTTGGAACCGGCCAAGTCAGCCGAGCCGCCGAGCAGCTCAGGCAACATCGGGCCAAAGGCGTTCAAGCTGTTCTGACTGGCTTTACGGCTGGCAATGGTTTCGCCCTTGTTGGCAACGTCCGCGACATAGGCTGCAGCCTGCTCACTGAAGTTGGCTGGCAACTCACCGGCCATACGGCGCAACAACTCTGCGGCCAACTCGGGGTAAGCGTTCTGATAAGCAGCAAAGCGGTCATTCCAGGCCGCCTCGGCCTTGGCGCCAGCCTCGTGGGCATCCCACTCCGCCTTGATATCGGCCGGAATGTCGAAAGCAGCGTGCGGCCAGTTCAGCGCCTCTCGGGTCGCCACGATCTCGGCGTCACCCAGGGCGGCACCATGGCAGTCTTCCTTGCCCTGCTTGTTTGGTGAGCCGAACCCAATGATGGTCTTGCAGCAGATCAGCGTCGGCTGGTCGGTGTTTTTGCGCGCGGTTTCGATGGCGGTCTTGATTTCGTCGGCATCGTGACCGTCAACATTGCGAATCACCTGCCAACCGTATGCCTCAAAGCGCTTGGGCGTATCGTCGGTGAACCAGCCTTCTACTTCACCATCGATCGAAATACCGTTGTCATCGTAGAAAGCAACCAGCTTGCCCAAGCCCAGGGTCCCTGCCAGCGAGCTGACTTCGTGCGAGATCCCCTCCATCAGGCAGCCGTCACCCATAAATACATAGGTATGGTGATCGACTACTTTGTGACCATCGCGGTTGAACTGCGCAGCAAGCACCTTCTCTGCAATAGCCATACCCACCGCGTTCGCCAACCCCTGACCCAGCGGGCCGGTAGTGGTTTCAACGCCAGGCGTATAGCCATATTCCGGATGCCCCGGTGTTTTACTGTGCAGTTGGCGAAAGCTTTTGATGTCGTCGATGCTGACGTCATAGCCAGTCAGGTGCAGCAACGAGTAAATCAGCATCGAGCCATGACCGTTGGACAGCACAAAGCGGTCACGGTCGGCAAACTTGGGATTGGCGGGGTTGTGCTTGAGGAAGTCACGCCACAGAACTTCGGCGATATCCGCCATGCCCATGGGCGCTCCGGGATGGCCGCTATTGGCTTTCTGCACAGCATCCATACTGAGGGCTCGAATGGCATTGGCTCGGTCACGACGGCTGGGCATGGAAAACTCCTGAGGCTGACAAGGCTTAGGCAAGCAACCGCAATAAGCGGCTGGCCATAAAATGAGGCGGGCATTTTCGCGCAAACGACGCCAGCGGGCAATGAAAACCCCGTAAACCGCTGTGCAAAGGCCAGAACAGGCAGACGAATGGCGATCAATACCTATATCAAAACATTTTGATATAGCGCTTGCAGGCACCCAGCATCAGAACTACACTGCTTCGCATGAACCAAATCGCGCACATCGATGCCGCCTTACCCAACCCAACCGACGCGCTGGCTGCTTTCTGCAAGGCCATCGGCGACGCCTTGCGGCTGGATATTTTGCGCGTCCTGCGTAACGACTCCTTCGGCGTGCTCGAGCTAGCGCAGATCTTTGCCATGCGCCAATCCGGCATGAGCCACCACCTCAAGGTGCTGGCCAACGCGGGACTGGTCAGCACGCGCCGCGAGGGCAACTCAATTTTTTATCGCCGCAGCCTGCCTGCAGCCGACATCAGCTGGCATCAACTACATGCACAGCTGCTCATCGAACTGGATGCCCTGCCCCTTGAGCCGCCGCTGCAGGCGTCGATTGGCCTGGTCCATAGCCAGCGCGCAGAGTTGTCGCGTCAGTTCTTTGCTCGCTTTGCCGATGGCACACCGGCGCAGCAGGATCTGATTGCGCACTTTGGCCTGTATCGCGAGCCACTGCTGGCATTGATCGATACCCTGGCGTTACCAGCGCGGGCAGTGGCGATTGAGGTAGGTCCTGGCGAGGGCGGTTTTCTGCCTAGCCTGGCTGCAAAATTTGCGCAGGTCATTGCACTGGATAATGCCGAGTCCATGCTGGAACGCGCACGCCAGCACTGCAGCGATGCAGGATTAAGCAATGTGGCGTTCTTCCTGACCGATGCGTTAGCACCACAACAGCTACCCTTAGCTGACTGCCTGGTGTGCAATATGGTGTTGCACCACATGCCCGCTCCGGCTGAAGCACTGAAACGTTTTGCTGATTTACTCAAACCAGGCGGCAGCCTGGTATTGACCGAACTCTGCAGCCACGATCAAAGCTGGGTGCGCGATAGCTGCGGCGATCTCTGGCTGGGCTTCGATCAGGACGATATTGCCCGCTGGGCACAGGACGCCGGACTCATCTCCGGCCTCAGCCAATACATTGGCCTACGCAACGGCTTTCAATTACAGCTGTTGCAACTGGCCAAACCCGAACCATCCCCTTCCGAGGAAAGGATACACGCATGAGCGACTACTCGATTTTCACCTCTGAGTCGGTTTCCGAGGGTCATCCCGATAAGCTGGCCGACCAGATCTCCGATGCCGTACTGGATGCCATTCTCGCTGAGGACAAGTTCGCCCGCGTGGCGTGCGAAACCATGGTGAAAACCGGTGTCGCCATCGTTGGCGGTGAAATCACTACTACCGCCTGGGTCGACCTGGAAGACCTGGTTCGCAGCGTCATCAAGGACATCGGCTACACCTCTTCCGACGTCGGCTACGACGCTGATACCTGCGGCGTCATCAATATCATCGGCAAGCAGTCACCCGATATTGCCCAGGGCGTTGATCGGCAGAAGCCGGAAGACCAGGGCGCCGGTGACCAGGGCCTGATGTTTGGCTACGCCAGTAACGAAACCGATGTGCTGATGCCCGCGCCTATTACCTTTGCCCATCGCCTGGTCGAACGCCAGGCTGAAGCGCGCAAGAACGGCACGCTCGACTGGCTGCGTCCGGATGCCAAATCACAGGTGACCTGCCGCTATGAAAACGGCATTGTTACCGGCATCGACGCTATCGTGCTGTCCACCCAGCACAACCCCGAAATCAGCCAGGCTGATTTGCGCGAAGCCGTGATGGAAGAGATCGTCAAGAAGGTACTCCCGGCTGAGCTACTGCACGCAGACACCCAGTACCACATCAACCCGACCGGCAAGTTCGTGATTGGCGGTCCGGTAGGCGACTGCGGCCTGACCGGTCGCAAGATCATCGTTGATACCTACGGCGGCATGGCCCGTCACGGCGGCGGCGCCTTCTCTGGCAAAGACCCGTCCAAGGTTGACCGCAGCGCCGCCTATGCCGGCCGCTATGTCGCCAAAAACATCGTTGCCGCCGGCCTGGCCGACAAGTGCGAGATTCAGGTGTCCTACGCCATCGGCGTAGCACAGCCGACCTCGGTATCCATCAATACGTTCGGTACTGGCAAGATCAGCGACGACAAGATCATCAAATTGATTCGTGATCACTTCGACCTGCGTCCGCATGCCATTACCCGCATGCTCGACCTGCTACACCCGATGTATCGTGCCACCGCAGCTTACGGCCACTTTGGTCGCACGCCGGTAGAGATGACAGTCAAAGGCGACACCTTTACTGCCTTCCCATGGGAGAAGACAGATAAGGCGGCCGACCTTCGCGCTGACGCTTGAAGCTTGCCGCTGACGATTACCGCCGCTCAGCGCCGATAATCGTCATGGCACGCTTTGCAGGCCTGCTGCACCGCACGCAGCTGATCTGAAACCTGCCCTGGGCCACGGACGCCGCCTTGGGTAGCAGCGGTAAGGTCAGCAACACTCGATTTAAAGTTGTTGATGGCCAGCTCAAAACCCTCAGGGTCGGACCAGATATCCGCCTTGGCGCGATTGGGCTCAGGCTCTTCGCCAGGCTTGGGGAAATAAGCCCAGGGCTGGTCAGCCAGTTCGGCCAGTTGTTTTGCATGCTCGGCAAAGGCCGGGCCAGCAAAGGGCAAACGATCAGACAGCATGCCGCCCATAGGCTCGCTCTGCTTGATCATCAATTTGAACAGCGCCTGGCGCTTGCCTTCAGGTGAATTAGGGTCAGCTTCGTTATTACAGCCGACCAATGCCGCGCCCAAGAGCGCGACTACAACAAGTTTTCGGTATGGAACAGCGATCATGTTTCATCCAGACAGCTAAATGAGGGGCGACATTATCCTCCCTCGATCAGTTCCGGCCAAGGCTATACGCTCACTGAGCTAGCCTTACGGAAGAATTCGACCCTCTGCGAGGGGCGCTGCAGCAGCCATTTCAGGGGCTGCCAGGCTCGCACGGGGCATGTGACATTTAACCGCGCCCATTCGAATTAACGAATGGAGAAACCACATGAGTGCTGTTATGAACACTGCCGATTTTACCGACTTTAAAGTCGCTGACATTTCCCTGGCCGATTGGGGCCGCCGTGAAATCATCATTGCCGAATCAGAAATGCCGGCGCTGATGGCCATGCGTCGCAAGTATGCCGACGAACAACCACTGAAAAACGCCAAGATTCTTGGCTGCATTCACATGACTATTCAGACTGCCGTACTGATCGAAACCCTGGTCGCACTGGGCGCCGAAGTACGCTGGTCCAGCTGCAACATTTTCTCTACCCAGGATCAGGCCGCTGCAGCCATCGCTGCTGCCGGTGTGCCCGTATTCGCCTGGAAGGGTGAGACTGATGCCGAATATGAATGGTGTATCGAGCAGACTATCCTCAAGGATGGCCAGCCGTGGGAAGCCAACATGGTGCTGGACGACGGTGGCGACCTGACCGAAATCCTGCATAACAAATATCCCGCTATGCTGGACAAGATCCACGGCGTCACCGAAGAGACCACCACCGGTGTTCACCGTCTGCTCGACATGCTGAAAAAAGGCACCTTGAAAGTACCGGCGATCAACGTCAATGACTCGGTCACCAAGAGCAAGAACGACAACAAGTATGGCTGCCGTCACAGCCTGAACGACGCCATCAAGCGCGCCACCGACCACTTGCTGTCTGGCAAGCAGGCGCTGGTAATCGGCTACGGTGACGTCGGCAAAGGCTCCGCTCAGTCCCTGCGTCAGGAAGGCATGATCGTCAAGGTTTCCGAAGTCGATCCGATCTGCGCCATGCAGGCTTGCATGGACGGCTTTGAGCTGGCCTCGCCCTACATCAACGGTCTGAACGACGGTAGCGAAGGCAGTATCGACCGCGCCCTGCTGGGCAAGATTGATCTGCTGGTCACCACCACCGGCAACGTTAACGTCTGTGACGCCAACATGCTCAAGGCACTGAAAAAACGCGCTGTGGTCTGCAACATTGGTCACTTCGACAACGAAATCGACACGGCCTTTACCCGCGCAAACTGGCACTGGGAAGAGGTCAAGCCACAGGTACACAAGCTGCATCGTACTGGCAAAGACAACTTCGATGCCGCCAACGATGACTACCTGATCCTGCTGGCCGAGGGTCGTCTGGTTAACCTGGGTAACGCAACCGGTCACCCCAGCCGCATCATGGATGGCTCTTTCGCCAACCAGGTACTGGCGCAAATCCACCTGTTCAAGCAGGGCTTCGCCAACCTCAGTGACGCGGACAAAGCCGCTCACCTGCGTGTTGAAGTGCTGCCCAAGCAGCTGGACGAAGAAGTCGCACTGGAGATGGTCAAAGGCTTTGGTGGTGTTATTACCAAGCTGACCCAGACCCAGGCCGATTACATCGGAGTCACCGTCGAAGGCCCGTTCAAGCCGGACAGCTACCGTTACTGATTAGCTGCAAGCTGCAAGCTGCAAGCTGCAAGCTGCAAGCTGCAAGCTGCAAGCTAAATCAGGGTGGGTTTTACGTTTTGCCAGTCAAGCTCTCGCTGGCGGCAATAACGTAAAACTTACCGGCACACATTGCCTTTACGCTTGAAGCTTGCGGCTTGAAGCTTGAAGCTAAAAACCTCCCTGTAAGACAAAGGGCAGTACCCGAATGAACCAAACCATTATCAACAAACCAATCAGCTTCGAGTTTTTCCCGACCAAGACCGACGCCGGTCATGCGAAGCTGATTGCTGCTGGCCACGCGCTGGCCGCAGAAAAACCCGAGTTTTTCTCGGTCACCTACGGCGCTGGCGGCTCAACCCGCGATCGCACGCGTAAAACCGTATTGCAACTCGATAGCGAAGTAAAGGTTGCTACTGCGCCGCATCTGTCCTGCGTTGGCGACTCACTGGAAGACTTGCGTACTCTACTTGGCGAATACCGCGAAGCAGGTATCAAACGCATCGTCGCCCTGCGCGGCGACCTGCCCTCCGGCATGGGCCAGGCATCGGGTGAATTGCGCTACGCCAACGAGCTGGTCGAATTCATTCGCCAGGAAACCGGGGATCACTTCACCATCGAGGTTGCAGCCTACCCGGAAGCACACCCCCAGGCGCCGCACTTCGAGGCCGATCTCAAGAATTTTGTACGCAAGGTACAGGCGGGGGCTGATAGCGCCATTACCCAGTACTTCTTCAACGCTGACTGCTACTTTCACTTTGTTGAGCGTGCGCGCAAGGCGGGTGTTGAAGTCCCTATCGTGCCCGGCATCATGCCCATCACCAACTACAGCAAGCTGGCGCGTTTCTCTGACGCCTGTGGCGCCGAAATTCCGCGCTGGATTCGCAAGCAGTTGGAGTCCTATGGTGACGACAGCCAGAGTATTAGCTCGTTCGGTACCGAAGTGATCAGTCAGATGTGCGAACGTCTGCTCGAAGGCGGAGCACCCGGCCTGCACTTCTATACACTCAACCAGGCAGAACCCAGTCTAGACATCCTGCGCAACCTGCAGACTGGCTAATCAGCAGCTACAATAGAGCGATGCTATACCGTCGCCTATTACTGTCATTGCTTCTCATACCCGGCCTGTCGCTGGCAGCCAACCTGAAGGTTGTCAGCGAACCCTGGGTGCCCTACATTTTTGAGCAGGATGGGGAGCTGCAGGGCGTAGACTATGAGATAGTGCAAGCGGTCTTTCGACGCATGGGGTACAGCGCCGATTGGGAGCTAATGCCCTGGAAGCGCGCGATACTCAGCGTCAGAAGCGGACGCGCCGACGCCATCCTGGACATACTCGCCACCAGAGAAAGGCGCGATTATCTGATATTTCCCTCTGAGCATTTATCAAACAATGTCTCGGTGCTCTTTTATGCCCGCAAACACCCTCACCCCTACGCCAACCTGCACAGCCTGACGGGTCTTACTGTCGGCGTAGCGCCTGCCTACACCTATGGCAACCCCGCGTTCATCGCTGCCCGCTTTTTCACCCGCGAACCAGCGCCAACAGTCGAAGCCAACCTGCTAAAACTACTCAACCAACGCATCGATCTAGCCGTGATAGACAAGCGCGCCGGACTTTACACCCTGCGGCGACTCGGCCTGGAAGCGGACATTGGCTTCGACCCACAACCCATAGGCAGCGGCAAACTCTACCTGGCATTTCACCGCAATACGGCCAATCTTGAGCTAAGCAACGCCTTCAACACCGAGCTTGAGCGCTTCAAACAAAGCGATGAATACCGTCAAATCCTGGACAAATACGCTCCGTAGCAGCAAATCTCTCGCAACGAGCGGCTATTACTCTGCGCGAAAAACAGGCTAGACTTGCGCGATGACGTCAAGATCATGCCTCCCCCTACTTCTACTACTCGCTCTGCTCTGCGGACAAGCCCAGGCGGCAACGCTGAACATAGTCAGCGAGTCTTGGCCGCCCTACATCTATGAAGAGCACGGTCAGCTGAAAGGCATCGATTACGATGTCACCACGCGGGTGCTAAGCCAACTGGGCTATAAAACACATTGGCAGCTTATGCCATGGCGCAGAGCACTGCACGACACTGCCAGTGGCAATTTCGATGCAATCCTGGACATCTCGCCGACGCCCGAGCGGCAACAGCAATACCTATTCCCCACAGAGCCGCTCTCCAGTAGCGATTCCGTGCTTTTCTACAACAAGCTCCATCCGCACCCGTTCAATGGGTTAGAGGACTTACGCGGTTTAAACATTGGCGTATCGGCAGGCTACCTATACAGCAACCCAGCCTTCCTGGAGGCAGACTTCTTTAGCCGCATACCCGCCACATCCAACGAAACCTCGCTGCTGATGTTGATGCGCGAGCGGGTCGACATGGTGATAATGAACAGGCACGTCGGCCAGTTCATTATCAACAAGCTCGGACTGGAGCAGCAAATCGACCATCATCCGCTCGTCGTGAGCAGCGGCCCACTGTTTCTAGCCTTTCACCGACGACCAGAACTCGCCGAGCTGGCCAAACACTTTGCAGTCGCTTTGCACCGCTTTAAAAACAGCAGCGAGTATCTAAAAATCCTTGAGCGCTATGACCTGAGCGACTTCAACTCCTGACGCCGCTGCACGCCTGTTAAGGCATGAAAGCAGCCATTGCTCACCGGGATGCGCCCGCACGCTCCTTCTGTTATACTCGTCCCCCTTCATTCTAGGCCGCACGGACAAGCGGCAGGTAAGCAACCCCTTAGCGGGCAGTGTCACCCCGACACCAGCTCGCAGGAATCAGGTTGTTACCTGCATGTTCGCAACGGCCATCACAGGGTTATCTGAATGTCCTTTGCTTCCTTGGGCCTGTCCGACGCGCTCGTGCGCGCTGTTGCAGCCACCGGTTATACCAGTCCTACGCCTGTTCAGGCGCAAGCAGTTCCCGCCGTACTCGAAGGCCGCGACCTTATGGTTGCCGCTCAGACCGGCACCGGCAAGACCGCCGGCTTTGCGCTTCCTGTTCTTGAGCGCCTTTTCCCCGCCGGCCAGCCGGATGCCAACTACAAGCGCGTCGGCAAGCAGGTTCGCGTTCTGGTACTAACACCAACCCGCGAGCTGGCAGCCCAAGTGCACGACAGCATTCGCGCCTACGCAGCAGAGCTGCCGCTGAAATCCGCCTGCGTATTCGGCGGTGTCGGCGCCAACCCGCAGATGAAAGCCATTGCTCCCGGCCTGGACGTATTGGTCGCGTGTCCCGGCCGTCTGCTGGATCTGGTTGGCCAGCGCGCTGTTGATCTATCTAAAGTAGAAGTACTGATTCTTGACGAAGCCGACCGCATGCTCGACATGGGCTTTGTACACGACGTCAAGAAAGTCATTGCCAAGCTGCCAAGCAAGCGTCAAACGCTGCTGTTCTCGGCTACCTTCTCCAAAGACATCACTGATCTCGCCAACAAGCTGCTGAACAACCCGGCCCGTATTGAAGTGACGCCACCGAACTCCACGGTCGAGCGCATCAATCAGAAGGTCTACCGCGTAGCCGCAGGGCACAAGCGCGCACTGGCTGCCCACCTGATTACCCAGGGCGCCTGGGAACAGGTGCTGATCTTTACCCGCACCAAGCATGGCGCTAACCGCCTGGCTGAGTACCTCGACAAAAACGGCCTGCCGTCAGCTGCCATCCACGGCAACAAGAGCCAAAGCGCCCGTACCAAGGCACTGGCGGACTTCAAAGCCAACAAGCTACGCATTCTGGTCGCGACTGACATCGCAGCCCGCGGTCTGGATATTGACCAGTTACCGCACGTGATCAACTTCGAGCTGCCCAACGTGTCGGAAGACTACGTACACCGTATTGGTCGTACTGGCCGGGCCGGCCGCAGCGGCGAAGCCGTATCACTGGTTAGCCCTGACGAAGACAAGCTGCTGCGCGCCATTGAGCGCATGACCAAGCAGCGTATCGACGAAGGCACGCTTGCCGGCTTTGAGCCACCAGCGCAAGCCGAGCTCAATAGTGATCGCCCTGAACGTGCACGCGGCGGCGCCGGTGGTGGTGGTGGCGGTCGTAACCAGCAGCGCAGCAATAGTGGCGGCGGTGGCAGTAACGGTCGTGGCCAAGGTGCCGGCCAGAGCGCTGGACCAGGGCGCGGCCAGGGTCGCAACGATAAGCCACAGACCGATCGCCCACGCGGGCCAAGGCGCCCGGTTCACGTGATCAAGGAACCGGAAGACGCCGTCACACTGGAGCGTCGCCGCCAGGCGAACGGCAACCGCGCCGATCCGGTAACGTCAGATAAGCCAGCGCGCAAACCAAACAGCCGTCGCCCGAACAATCGCGGGCCACAGCGCGAGAAACCAGCCCTGCTTGGGCCACGGTGAAGTAAAAAAAGGGGCTTAGGCCCCTTTTTTATGCGGTACGCTAGCAGCCCGAGTGCGCCACCAAACCGTTATGCTGCTAAGGAATAGCCCATGCAACCACACAAACTCCTGCTGGCCGCCCTGCTGCTGGCACTGCCCTGCCTCAGTTCAGCCGCGAACTTGCAGCCCAACCCCAAACCAGGGCTGTGGCTGAGCGAAGAGAACACGCTGGTCAACGGACGCGACATCCTGCAAGAGCTGAAAGAAATGCGCCAAGCGATGATGAAGAGCCTGCCTAAAGATCAGCGCGCACACGCCATGGCCATTCTCGGCGACGACGACCCGAGCAGCCAGCACAAATGTTTTACTCCAGAGATGGCCGCCGCCTTGACCACACCCGAGGCAATATTGGCCGAAGCCAATCAGCAAATGCCGGAGTGTGAGTTCACCACCCAGCAAACCAGTGGCAATAGTCTGCAGTTTTCTGGCCAGTGCAACGACCCTGAAGGTTTTATCGGCGACATGCATGGAGCGGTTGAAATAGTGTCCAGCACCGAAATCAAATCCACTTTCCAGGGTACTGGCAGCTATAAGCCACCCACTGGAATGCTCAGAGACGGCAAAGATCGCAGCGACATAACGATGGAGAATACGTCGGTCTCGCATTGGGTAGCTGACGATTGCGGCACGGTGGAGCCACAAACAGCCAGGTAAAAGTCTGGTGCAGCAGAAAACAGCTGCGCACCTGAATATGATGCTTGTCACAACCTGATCTACGCAAATCACCAAGCGCAGGTCAGACAAGCTATCATGCTCGGCTGGACGCCAAGCCCTGACGCTGACGTGACGCAACCAAAGGACTGATATGCGACGCTCCGAGTTACCCCCATCCAATATACGTGGCCGCTTACTGGCTGCCGCCTTTGCGTTCCTGCTGTGGGGTGGCTGGGCCCTGATCGCTAACTGGCACGCGGGCCAGCATCATGCCTTGATTGCGGGTCTACTGCAGGGCAGCGCCAGCGCCATCATCACGCTGTTAATGGCTATCTGTGCGACGGCGCTATTCGCGCGCCTTCCCGGCCCAATAATGCGAATCGCGCTGCCACCGCTGCTGATTGTTTCCATCAGCTTCAGCGGGCTCTGGCTGGCGCACACCGCTAATGCCACCCCTTCACTCTGGACGACCATACTGCCACCCAGCTGTATGGCCTTTGCATACTGCCTGTACCTTACCCTTTCGCTGGCGCGCGACGCCGGCGCTCGTTCCCCGGAGCAGCAACCCAATGACTGATCTCAGTAATCGCCGTCCCCTCAAAATCCGTGATCAGCAGCTGATGCGCCGCTTTGCTGCCTGGCTAAGCCGACGCAGTGTGACCCCTAACCAGATCTCGGTTCTCAGTGTCATTTTCGCCCTCGGTGGCGGCGCAGCACTGGTGCTGGCGGGTCAATCAGTCGCCATTGAGCGATCAATCTGCTTCATCGCCGCTGCGCTATTCATTCAGCTGCGCCTGCTGTGCAACCTGTTTGACGGCATGGTGGCGATGGAAGGCGGCAAACAAACACCCGCTGGTGAGCTATTCAATGACGTACCCGACCGTATTGCCGATCCGCTGCTGATTGTTGCCTGCGGCTTCGCCCTGCCGGATTACCCCAGTGCCATGTGGCTAGCGTGGCTGGGCGCACTGCTGGCGGTAATGACGGCTTATATCCGTGTGCTGGGTGTATCTCTCGGGTTACCAGCGGACTTTCGGGGCCCTATGGCCAAACAGCAGCGCATGGCACTCATCACAATAGCCTCGGTGCTGTCGGCACTTGAGATTTTCTGGGGCTATCAGGGCATGGTGCTGTGGATCAGCCTTATCGTTTTGGTGGTAGGCAGCGCAGCAACCGCGCTGCGCCGCTTGATTGGCGCCTACCTGCGCCTGCAACAACGTGGAGCCAACTGACATGGATATCGGCCTAGCCTTTATGCTCGACCTCACCCCCAACGCGCTTGGGGCCATGCTGGTAGTACTGGCCATGCTGGTGGTGGCCTCCATCACCCAGTGGCGGCTTAGCTCGCGCCTCAGCCCGGAAGCACACCTGGAACTCAAGCAGCGCATTAACTCTTGGTGGGTCATGGTGGCGGTGGTGTTTACCGCGCTGATGATCGGCCAAGTGGCCTCGCTGATATTCTTCGCCGTCCTGAGCTTTATTGCGCTGCGTGAAATATTCTCGATCCTGCCCGTGCGTATCACTGATCGCCGACTGATCCTCGCGCTCTACCTGATGGTGCCGCTGCAGTATTACTGGATCGCCACCGACTGGTACGGCATGTTCATCGTGTTTATTCCGGTCTACCTGTTCCTGCTGATCCCTTTCGGCCTGCTGATGCTGGGCGAAACCAAGGGTTTTATCCGTGCGGTGGGGTCTTACCAGTGGGCAATCATGACCACGGTCTTCGCCATCAGCCATGTCGCCTACCTGCTCATGCTGCCAGCGGATCAAAATGCCGCCGGCGGCGGCGTCGGCCTGGTGCTGTATCTGGTGTTCCTCACTCAGTTCAACGACGTAGCGCAGTACATCTGGGGCAAGAAGTTTGGCGAGCGCAAGATAGTGCCAACCATCAGCCCGAACAAAACCTGGGCGGGCTTTCTGGGCGGCGTAGCCACCACCACCCTGCTCGGCGGCGCACTGGCCACTTTGCTGACTCCCTTGAGTTTCTGGCAAGGCCTGGCCGCCGGTTTGCTGATTGGTATTGCGGGCTTTATCGGCGACCTGACCATTTCCGCGGTCAAGCGCGACCTGCGCATCAAGGACACCAGCCAGCTGATCCCCGGCCACGGCGGCATCCTCGATCGCATCGACAGCCTGATGTACACCGCGCCGCTGTTCTTCCACTTCCTCATCTACACCAGTTACTGAGGCACACATGACCTTTTTCCAACGCCTGCCCAAACGCTTGTTCTTTCTGCTGGTGGTCAAGCCGGTGGTGTACCTGCTGCTGGGCTTGAACATTTACTCGGCCCAGCGCCTGCCCGCACGCGGCCCGGCGATCCTGGCGGCCAACCACAACAGCCACCTGGATACCCTGGTACTGATGGCGCTCTACCCGCTCAGCCAACTGCACCGCGTACGTCCGGTTGCCGCCGCCGATTACTTTCTGCGCAACCGCTTTACCAGCTGGCTGTCGCTCAACGTGATCGGCATCATCCCGCTCGACCGAGAGGGGCAGGTAGACAAGGAAAAGGTATTTGATCTGTGCCAACAGGCGCTCGCCAACGACGAGATACTGCTGCTCTTCCCCGAAGGCAGCCGCGGCGAAGCAGAGAAACTGCAGCCACTGCGCAAAGGCATCTACCACCTCGCCCGCAGCCACCCCGGCACAAAAGTAGTCCCCATCGCCATGCACGGCCTCGGCCGCGCACTACCCAAGGGCGGCTCCATGGTAGTGCCCTTTAACTGCGACGTCGCCATTGGTGAGGCGTTACTGCCGGGTGACGACAGCAACGTATTTATGCAGGAATTGCAGACGTCGCTGGAGGGGTTGTTGGCTGCGTGTATTACCCGGCGGGATGAGCGGTGGGAGGATTGAGGGGGGATGCAACGCGGAGCCACTCGGCGCGCTCTGGACCAGTAGCGAAAAATCGCTCAATAAACTGGGCCGACGTTGCGAGTCAAAGCACAGGGTTGATGGTTTGACCGAGACTATAAACTTTGCATAGTTCGGCACTTAGGAAACGCCGAACACCCCCAAAACTGCTGCCCAGCCTTCGCCCCTGATTTCACAGTGCGAATCAACAACGCACTGCCACACTTCGGGCATTGCCGCTCGGCGGTCGGATCACTTCGACGTTTTAGGTTTTGCACATGCTCGCGGTGAGTGGCGAGGGTCGGTGCGCGGCGGCCGGTTTGCAGAGCTTTGAGCATGGCGGCGACCTCCGACTCGCTGAACACACGTTGCTGGAATGATTTGATATAGCGGATAAAGCCGATGCCCTGGGTCACGTTGGCGGGCAGTTCGGTTTTGAAGGTGCTGCCGCCAACAAAAGTGATCACCGAGTGCAGGTGCTGGGGGTTAAGGCCGAGCGTGGCTTCGATTGCTTTGAGGTGTTTGTAGTTCTGCCGCAGCGGGTTCTGGAATTTGAAGCTGCGCTTGTAAAGCTTCTGCGTCCACTGCGCTTGTTTTTCGCTGCCGAAAATCCAGCCGCTCATGTTCTTCGTTTCCAGTACGAAGATGCCATAGGGCGAGAGGAAAACGTGGTCGATCTGGGTGGTGCCATCTGGAGTATTCAGGGTGACGTTGTGTAAGCGCTGGTATACGCGCTTATCCAACTGCCAATGCGCGAATAGCCGCACCAGCAGCTCACCGATATAGCCCTTGAACCACGGCGTCTTGAGCAGGCTGATGAGCAGCACCGCTGGGATAAACCAGCCGAGCATGCCCCATAGCTGCGCGATGATGGGAGAGAAATCCATTTCCTATCCTTCCGTTATTCTGAGTCAACTGGCCTGAGCTGCATGGCCTGATTTAATGAACCCGGTTTAACTGGATAGTACCTAAATTTAGTTTGATAGCACGATAATATTGCAGCCATTAGCCATGAGGCTACGTCATGGAGCACTTTTGGTTTGAACATTGCCTGCGCTGTTTACCTCATAGCGTGTGCTGCGCCCACCGCCAGGCAGCCGAATAATGCAGCCTTTCGCTACAAGGTCGCTGAGGTGGCGAGTGGCCGTTGCCTTAGACACCTTGGCTACCGCTTGGTATTGGGCCGCGCTGATGCCTGCCTCGAAACCACGGTCGCCACCATCGAGCAGGCGGTTCAGCACTTTAGTCTGCTCAACGCTAAAGGCTTGGCCGCGATACGTCTGCCAGAAGCGCGTCTTGGTCAGCACGCGGTCAATACGCGCCAGTGCTTGCTCCAGGCTGTTGAGCAGCGTGGCGAGAAACCATTGCAGCCAAGCGGTGATATCCAGTGGGCCTTTCTGGCTGGCTTCCAGGATGCGGTAATACCCGGCTCGGTCGTCGAGAATGCTGGCAGAAATCGCGTAAAAACGGATGGTTTGATGCTCGCCTTGGGCCAGTGCCAAGTCGGTTATGGCACGGGTAAGGCGGCCGTTACCGTCATCGAAGGGATGCAGGGTTACGAACCAGAAATGGGCGATTCCAGCGCGTAGCAAAGGGTCGAGGCTGGCATCGCTACGGCTGCTCTCGAACCAAACCAGAAAATCGGCCAGTTGTTGTTCAAGCACGGCGCGTGGCGGCGCTTCAAAGTGCACGGTGGGGCGGTCGAGACGCCCGGAAACAACCTGCATGGGCTCATCGCCACGCAGCGCGCCAATGAGCAGCGGACGTGCCATAAGACTGTCGTCGTTTGGGAATAACCAGCGGTGCCAAGCGTATAGCCGCTCCAGGTCTAATGGCTGCTGATGTGCCTGCGTGGCATCGAGCAGCAATTGCGCCAAGCCTTCTGAACGCGCAGTGGTGCGGCCCTCCTCGCTTACCCCTAAGCGTTTCGCCAAAGAAGAACGAACTGAGCCGATATTCAGCTGTTCGCCTTCGATAGCAGATGAGGTAATGATGTTCTGCAGCATGGCATCGAGGCTGCTCTGCGCTTCTGTGTCATTGCCGACAGCACCGAGCATGCCGATCAGCCGACCCTGCGCTTGAGTACAGGCGCGCAGCAGCGGAGCAAGCGGTTCAGCTTGCCAGGTGAAGCGCGGCCAGTCAGGTTGCTGCCAGATCCACATTGGGTCGGTCATCAGCTTGCTCGTCTGTGAGCCGATTAGCGGATCTATTCGGCTCATTTAATGAGCTGATAATGCCAATTATTCGGCTCTCTGTCTAATTGGCTTAGCTTTGCCCAGCTCGTTGCTCTTCAAGGATGTCTTCAACCGTACGTTGATGACCGATCTTAATAAGCTTCAGCTCATATCCGGCCGCTTCCAGCAAACGAACCAACGCAGAAACACTCATGTCGCCTTTAGCCAATGTTTCCATGCGCGCCACTGTTGAACGTGACACGCCCGCCCGCCCGGCTGGCTATTGCTTCCTGGCTTAGGTTCGCGTCGCGTCGAGCCTGCTTGAGCATTTCGGAGACATCGTACAAGGAGCTCATTTGTAGCCCTCGGGGATCAAAAAAGAAGGATATACCGGAAAATGTAGCCCCTAAGCTACAATCCCGCGAGTAACCTAGCTCTCACGGCAGAGCGGCGCAGAAGGAAGCGGCAGCCGGTTTGCAGGGCTCCGAGCGTGGCGTTGACTTGCACCTCGCTGAAGACGCGTGCTCATCACGTCCACGTTGCGTTAATGGGTGGGGCTTTGCTGGGAGTCAGGCAGTTCGGTCGTCGGCTCCACTCTGAGCCACCCCAATACCCGTGATTCATCGATATACCAGTTGCCGTCTTTCCGGCTAAGCCCGAGATCTTCTCGGGAGCTGCCAAAGGGGCCGGGATTTTGTTGGGCGATCTGTAAAGAGACATTGCCGACGCTGGCAATAATCGCTACATGACCGTAGCGGTTGAGCAGCGACGGCGCGAATACCAGCAGATCGTCTGCCTTGGGTGGCTCGGGACTGCCGTTGCGAAACTGCAGCATCGCGCGCTGGGCATTCAAGTTGCCATCACTCAGGCTGGCATCAAAGAAGTCTTTGGCGTGCCCATAGGAGTCGGGCATGCGGTGGCCATAACGCTCGAAGTAGTAGCGTTTTACAAACTCCACACACTGATAACGCAGGCCCAGGTTGTATCCGTCTTCGCTCAGGTTACGGCCCTGCACTGTATTCACCCCGCCGTTATAGTAGATCGCTACACCATTGAGCTCATCAAGTTGCTCACCAACGGCGTGCTGGCTGTTGGGATCTACCCGCGTGGCGCCGTAGTAAGCCGCCAGCGCGATCAATGGCAATAGTGCGCAGGTGACCAGCAAGATCAGTCGTGTTTTCTTCATGGTGAGGGGCTTTTACAGTCGAAGGGATGGTGTTGCTTTACGCGTGGGACGTAGCAGGGCAACACAAATGGAAGCGAATTATGCACTGCAGAGAAGCACGCCACCAATGCTGGCCTAAAGGCACCGGTATAGCGCGCAATTGATTGTTTAATGTGGCGCTGCCAGAACGGGTTGCGTTAGCCCGCAGACCTAGAGCAACCGTGCGAGCGAACTAGCCAGGGCAGCTCAGTACCGGCATGTAACCAAGCTCGGCAAGGCGCTTGTACCAAGAAGCCGATCGCGTTGATCGGCACCTTAGCCGTGCCCCATACCAGCCTGATCTTCGGTGTTCTGCGTATGAAACACCACTAGGCCTGATTAACGCATTAGCTCAAATAGCGCTCAGTTGAACCACGTCTGGACAGCCGCATCAATCGGCCGCGTCACCCGATCCACCAAATACACCAACCCGTGATAATCAATACCACTGTGGCTACTCAAGCCAATCTCACAGGTACGGCTGGTGGATACCCCTTCACTGCAATACTGAACGACCGGTTTCAAGGTCCGCAGCGCGTGGTCGTTGAGTTCAGGCAGGTTGAAGCCCTTGTCGCCGGCAAAACCACAACAGTGAATCCCCTCTGGCACCACGACATTAGAGCTACAGCGACGAGCAATCTCCAATAGCCCGTCACTTTCACCCAAATGCTGGGTGCTACAAGTCACATGTACCGCCACCGATTCGGGCTGTGGCGTGAAATGCAGTCGGTCGTATAGATGGCTGCGGATGAACCTGACCGGATCGTAAATATCCAGTCCTTCAACGTTCGCCTGCACCAAGCTAAGCGTGCAGGGGCTGGTATCACAATAGATGGGATCCTCGCCGTCACGACTGGCCAGACGTAATGCGTCCAGCAGCTCACTGCGCTTGGCCTCAGCCTGCTCGGGGTAGCCTTTGGAAGCAAAGGGCTGACCACAACACAGTGAGTCCATCAGTTCCGGGAAAACCACCTCGAAGCCGGCTTTTTCCAGCAGCGCGCGGGTCTTGTCAATCAAGGGCTCCTGCTCGCTATCCGAACGTGCCGGCCCCATGGTGCGAGAGATACAGGCTGGCAAATAGACGACGCGCGGCTTGGCACTAGCGGCCTTCGGCAAGGATTGGATCAGGCGCACCGGCTGTGGCAGTGAAGGGTCCCACACCGGCAGCCGTCCGCCACTGAGACGTCGAGTAGCCTGGCTCATGCGCTGCAGACGCGGAGCGCCCAGCAAGCAATGGGCCGTATCGGCGACTCGCAGCGCAAAGCGCACGCCCTTGAGTGCGCCGGCAAAATGCCCGGCCAACCAGTCAGCCCGACCCGCCTGATCTGCCTGATCCGCCCGGATAGCTCTGATCAGGTCGCCGGTATTGATGCCTACCGGGCAACGCTGGGCACACAATCCGGTAGCAGCGCAGCTGTCGACGCCCTGGTATTGATAGGCCTCCTCCAACTCGCGCGTATCAACGCCCGCGCGTTTCTTGGCCTGAATGTCACGCCAGATAACGATGCGCTGGCGTGGCGTCAGCGTCAGACCGTTACTCGGGCAAACCGGCTCGCAGAAGCCGCACTCAATACACTTGTCGACAATTTCATTGGCTGCCGGCAGGGGCTTCAAGTTTTTAAGATGGATAGTTGGGTCTTCGGACAGCACGACATCCGGATTCAGAATTCCCTGCGGGTCGAGCAGTCGCTTGATTCGCCACATCAGCTGATAGGCATCACTGCCCCACTCCATCTCGACGAAGGGGGCCATGTTGCGGCCCGTGCCGTGCTCGGCTTTCAATGAACCGCCAAACTCGACCGCAACCAGCTGCGCTACATCACCCATGAAGGCTTCGTAACGAGCAATCTGCGCGGGCTCGTCAAAACCTTGAGTGAAGACAAAGTGGAGATTGCCTTCCAGCGCATGCCCAAAGATGATCGCCTCGTCGTAGCCGTGTTTTTCAAACAGCTCGATCAGGCGATTGACGCCCGCAGCCAATTGCTCGACCGGGAAAGTGACATCCTCAATAATCACCGTTGTACCGGTCGCACGCACTGCGCCTACGGCCGGAAAAGTACCCTTGCGAATTGCCCAGAGCTGACCGGAGACCTTAGCATCCTCGGTAAAGTCGACTTGCCGCTCCACGGCAAAGGGCACCAACGCCTCATTAATCCGTGCCAACTGCTCGTGCAACAAGCTCTGGCTGGCCGCGCGCGACTCAATCAGCAAGGCACAGGCGCCCTCCGATAACCCGGCGACCCATTCGGGCAAGCCGGACTGATCCTGTACCGAACGCAAGCTGCGCCTATCCAGCAGCTCGACCGCGGCTACTGGTTGCTGCTTGAGGATGGGAACGGCGCGACAGCAGGTATCGACATCCGGGAACACAATCAGCGCGCTGGCCTTGTGCGGATACTCTGGCACCGTGTTGTAGGTGACCGAGCTGATGAAACCGAGCGTACCCTCGGAGCCGACCATGAGGTGAGTCAGAATATCCAGCGGCTCATCAAAGTCGACCAAGGCGTTGAGCGACAAGCCGGTGGTATTTTTTAGTCGATACTTGTGCCGAATCCGCTCGGCCAATGCCGTATTGGCACGCGTCTCACGACCGAGCTCAGCCAACTGAGCCAACAGCTCTGCGTGACTCTGCCGAAAGGCCGACAGACCTGACTCATCCTCGGTATCCACAACCTGACCGTCGGCCAGTACCAGACGCATACCGGCCAGGGTCTGGTAGCTGTTCTGTGCAGTACCACAGCACATACCACTGGCGTTGTTGGCAACAATGCCGCCTATCTTGCAGGCATTGATCGAGGCCGGATCAGGGCCTATCTTGCGCCCCAAAGGCGCCAATGCTGCATTCGCCTGTGCGCCGATAACACCCGGCTGCAACCGGATCTGTGCTCCGTTATTACGCACTTGCCGACCACTCCAGTAGTCACCCAGCACAATCAGCACCGAGTCACTGATCGCTTGCCCGGACAAACTGGTGCCGGCGGCCCGAAAGGTGACCGATACCTGATGGCGCCCTGCCAGATGCAGCAGGCAGACCACTTCGTTCTCCGATTCGACCCGCACCACCAGCTTGGGCACCAGCCGATAGAAACTCGCATCAGTGCCAAAGGCCATCGTCGACAGCGGATCATCAAATAGGCGCTCAGCAGGAATCAGACGGCGCGCGCCGGACAGAAATTCAGCAGACAGGCTCATGGTGGCTCCGGTTTACTTGGTCAGTTCCTGCAGTTCCCGCACCAACAGATCGGCGCTGATGTCGGCTATCGACTTGGCCCCTGTCAACACCATGGCAACCCGCATTTCCTTCTCTATCAACTCCAGAAGATTACTGACGCCAGCCTCACCGTCGGCCGCCAGCGCATAGATAAAGGCACGGCCCAGCATGGTGCAGTCAGCCCCCAGCGCCAGCATACGCACCACATCCAGCCCGGTGCGAATACCGGAATCAACCAGAATTTTGATCTCGCCCTTCACCGCATCGGCGATGGGCGGCAAGGCGCGCGCACTTGATAGCACGCCATCGAGCTGACGACCGCCGTGATTGGAGACCACAATGCCATCAGCACCAAAGTTCACCGCATCACGCGCATCAGCCGCATCCAGAATACCCTTGATTACCATGGGGCCATCCCAGAACTCGCGAATCCACTCTAGGTCCTTCCAGGAAATAGAGGGATCAAAATTGTTACCCAGCCAGCCGATATAGTCTTCCAGCCCGGTCGGGTTGCCGCGATACGCAGAAATGTTGCCCAGGTCGTGCGGCTTGCCCAGCAAGCCGACATCCAGCGCCCAACGCGGATGTGTTGCGGCCTGCAGCATCCGACGCATAGCGGCATTCGGGCCACTCATGCCGGAATGTGCATCACGGTAGCGCGCACCGGGCACCGGCATATCCACGGTAAATACCAGCGTGGTCACCCCGGCCGCCTTCGCGCGCTCCAGGGCGTTCTTCATAAAGCCACGGTCTTTCAACACATAGAGCTGGAACCACATGGGCCGCTTAATGGCCGGGGCGACCTCTTCAATCGGACAGACCGATACCGTAGACAGGGTAAACGGAATACCTTTGGCGTCCGCAGCGCGCGCTGCCTGCACCTCGCCCCGGCGCGCATACATACCCGTCAAGCCAACCGGTGACAACGCGACCGGCATGGCCAGCGTCTCGCTAAACAATTGCGTCTCCAGGCTCAACTCGGACATGTTGTTCAGCACCCGCTGACGCAGGGCAATATCCGCCAGATCCGCCACATTGCGCTTGAGCGTATGTTCAGCGTAGGCACCGCCGTCAATGTAATGGAACAGGAAAGGTGGCAAACGGCGCTTGGCAGCAGCGCGGTAATCGGTAGAGGCAGAGATGATCATGTGGGTGTCCCGTGTTCACTTATACGGCAAACGCCCCGGTCACGGCCGGGGCGCGTTCAAACCTGGCTTCAGCTGGCCAGCAGCGGATCGCTGACGTTGAGCACATAAACCGCAAACAGCGCGATCAGGCCCGTAGCCAGCACATAGTAAAGCGTTGGCCAGATGGTGCGGCGCAGGGTAGTACCTTCGCGCCCCAGCAGGCCGACAGTAGCCGATGCGGCTACCACGTTGTGAATCGCAATCATGTTACCCGCTGCGGCGCCGATGGCCTGGCCTGCGACCACCAGGGCAGTCGATAGCCCCAGATTGCTGGCAACGCCGAACTGAAACTGGCTGAACATCATGTTGGACACCGTATTGGAGCCAGCAAGGAACGCGCCCAGCGCACCGATAGCGGGCGCAAACAGCGGATAGATACCGCCCACGCTGTCTGCTACATAGCGCGCCATGACAATGGGCATGCTCGGCAGATCGGCTGCGTTAACGCCGGAATTGATCAGGATACGTACCATAGGCACAGTAAACAGCAGCACAAAACCGGCACTCAGTAATACACCACCCGACTCCTTGGCCGCATTGCCCAGGTCACGCAGCTGCATACGGTGCAAGAAGAAGGTCATCAGCACGACCATCACCAGAATACCGCCCGGCAAATAGAGTGGCTGCACGGCTGCGCTAATGCCCACTTCACCGAGCAAATCGCTGGCACCAAACGAGATCGATTTGAACAGTGCGGTGACCTCGGGGAACACACGACTGATCACCAGAATCACGCCAACCAGCAGGTAGGGTAGCCATGCCCGAAAGCTGCCCATGGGGCGCGCAGTCAGCTCATCGAGCTTCATTTCAATGGTGCCTATCCACTCGGCAGGCCAATCCTTGCGATCAGCAAACGACCAGACATTTTTGGGTACCAAAAAGCCTGCACGCGCAGCCGTCGTGACCACTGCCAGTCCGACCAGACCACCAACCAATGACGGAAACTCTGGGCCTAGCCAGATACCGGTGAGCACATAGGGAATGGTCATCGCCAGACCTGCAAAGAGGGCAAAAGGCAGCACTTCAAACACCGCACGCCAGCTCTTCTCACGGCCGAAGAAACGCACCAGCATGATGACCATGATCAGCGGCATGATAGTGCCCACGATGGCATGGATAATGGCGACCTGACTGGTGATCAGCTGCAGGTAGGCCTCCCAGCTGGAGCCATTAGCCGTTAGCTGCTGGCTGATAGCAGCAGTATCCAGCCCGGTGGTAATGCCCACCACAATCGGTGTACCCACCGCACCAAAGGACACCGGCGTGCTTTGCACCAACATGCCCATCAGCACCGCAGCCATGGCCGGGAAGCCAATAGCGACCAGCAGCGGCGCAGCGATAGCGGCCGTAGTACCGAAACCGGACGCCCCTTCGATAAAGCAACCAAACAACCAGGCAATGATGATCGCCTGAATCCGCGGATCAGGGCTGATGGTGGTAAAACCGGCCCGAATCACGGCGATGCCACCGGAGTGTTTAAGCGTATTGAGCAGCAGGATGGCGCCAAAGATGATCCACAAAAGCCCCAGGGTAACAATCAGCCCCTGGAGGGTTGAGGCCATTACTCGGTTGAAACTCATATCCCAGCCGTAGAGCGCAATCAACGCACTGACCAAATACACCAGGGGCATGGCGCGCCGGGCTGGCCAGCGCAACCCGACCAGCAAAATACTGGCCAGCAAAATAGGGGTGAAGGCCAATAGGGCCAGTAATCCGGATGACATGAAGCGCTCCTATACTTGTTTTTTAGCGGAACCCGCGCTAATTGGTAATACCAATTTACAAAAAACTCGACTCAGAGTATGAAAGCGGCAACCTCATGTCAAATTTGGCAATGTAGACTTTGGTATACAAAGGCCTCATCCGGTTGATCGGCCGTCAGCGCACGAGTACCCTTGACCGAAAATTGGTAAGACCAAAAGGAATAGCAATGGAAGTAGGACACATCCGCCAAAGGAGGTTGTCCGACAACATCGTCGAACAGCTGGAAACCATGATTCTGGAGGGCACGCTGCAGCCTGGTGAACGCTTGCCGCCCGAGCGCGCGCTGGCAGAGCAGTTCGGCGTGTCACGGCCGTCATTGCGCGAGGCAGTGCAAAAGCTGGTCGCCAAAGGTTTGCTGATCAGTCGTCAGGGTGGCGGCAATTATGTAAGCGAAACACTGGGCTCCAGTTTTAGCGACCCGCTGCTGGGCCTGCTGGAGGGGCGTCCGGAAGCGCAACGCGACTTACTGGAATTTCGTCATACGCTGGAAGCCGACTGCGCCTATTACGCCGCTCTACGTGCTACCGAGGTAGACCGCCAGCACTTGCAGACCGCGTTCGATGAATTACAGCGCTGCTACGCCAAGGAAGGAAAGGCAACACGCGCCGAGGAAGGCGCAGCAGACGCGCGCTTCCACCTGGCGATTGCCGAGGCCAGTCACAACATGGTGCTACTGCATACCATCCGCGGACTGTTCGACCTGCTCAAACGCAATGTAGTAACCAATATCGGCGGCATGTACGCGCTGCGCAGCGAGACGCGGCTGATGCTGGTTGAACAACATCAGGCATTGTTTGCTGCGATCATGCAGGGACGCGCAGAAGATGCCCGCAAGATTGCCAGCGAGCACATCAGCTACGTGCAGGACGTATTGGCGCAAAGCCAGGAAGAAAATCGAAGAATGGCGCGAGCGCAGCGTCGCGAGCGCTCGCCTACGCGCTAGGATCAGCTTTTTTCTGATTTTCCAGCCAGTCTGCCAGCACCTCGGCGCTATGCTCGCCTAACATCGGCGGCGCAGTGCGATACTCCACTGGCGTACGCGACAAGCGTATCGGGTTGGCTACCAGCGCCACCTCGCCAGACAGCGCGTGCGGCAGAGTTATCTGCACGCCGCGCGCCTTGATCTGCTCATCGGCAAACACCTGCGCCAGATCGTTGATTGGCCCGCAAGGCACACCGGCTCGCTCCAGCGCAATAATCCACTCGGCGGTAGTGCGAAATACGGTGGCCTGACGGATCAACGGAATAAGCTCGGCGCGGTGCGCGACGCGCTGTGCATTGCTGGCGAAACGCGCATCGCTGGCCCATTCGCGATGTCCCGCCACATCACAGAAGCGTCGGAACTGCCCGTCGTTACCCACGGTAAGAATGAAATCGCCATCGGCCGTCGGAAAATCCTGATAAGGCACGATGTTGGGATGCGCGTTACCCAGCCGCTGGGGTGGCACGCCGGTGGTCAGGTAGTTAAGTGCCTGGTTACCCAGGCAGGCCACCTGCACGTCCAGCAACGCCAGATCGATATATTGCCCCTGACCGCTGCGCTCTCGCTCGGCCAGCGCGGCCAATACCGCGTTACTGGCATACAAACCGGTGAGAATATCGGTTAGCGCCACACCGACCTTGACCGGCCCTGCGCCCTCTTCTCCGGCAGCTTTGCCCGTCACACTCATAAGGCCACCCATGGCCTGAATCATAAAGTCATAGCCTGCTCGCTTGGCGTACGGCCCAGTCTGACCAAAACCGGTAATCGAACAGTAGATCAGACGCGGATTGAGTTGCTGCAGACTGACGTAATCCAGCCCGTAAGCCGCCAAGCCGCCGACCTTGAAGTTCTCGATCAGTACATCCGCCTCGGCCACCAATTCACGCACCTGCTGCTGACCTTCGGCCTGGGTAAAGTCGATGGTAATGGAGCGCTTGTTACGGTTGGCGGACAAGAAATAGGCTGCTTCCGAGGTGTCGCGGCCATCGGCGTCACGCAGATAAGGCGGCCCCCAGGCACGGGTGTCATCACCCACCTCAGGCCGCTCGACCTTAACCACATCTGCCCCCAGATCAGCCAGCATCTGGCCAGCCCAAGGGCCGGCTAATACGCGGGAAAGATCGAGCACTTTAAGACCGGTAAGTGCACCCATAGAGACAGCTCCAAGCGGCAAGCTTCAAGCGCCAAGCTAGCCGTGCAGTTTTAAGGTGAATTCGAAGGAGGCAGCTCTAAGCTTGCAGTACTAACGCAGCAAGCAGGCCCTACTCAGGCCAACTTGCCGCTTGTAGCTTGTAGCTGCTGCCGTACGGCGTTAGAAAAACGCCTGAAGGCCGGTCTGCGCGCGACCCAGAATCAGCGCGTGCACGTCGTGGGTACCTTCGTAGGTGTTGACCACTTCCAGGTTAACCACGTGGCGAATCACACCGTACTCATCGGAGATACCGTTACCACCGAGCATGTCGCGGGCAACGCGGGCGATGTCCAGCGACTTGCCGCAGGAGTTACGCTTCATGATCGAGGTAATCTCTACTGCAGCAGTACCTTCGTCTTTCATGCGGCCCAGGCGCAGGCAGCCTTGCAGCGCCAGCGTGATTTCGGTCTGCATATCAGCCAGCTTCTTCTGTACCAGCTGGGTTTGCGCCAGCGGACGGCCAAACTGCAGACGATCCATGGTGTACTGGCGGGCGGTGTGCCAGCAGAACTCGGCAGCGCCCAGAGCGCCCCAGGAAATACCGTAACGGGCTGAGTTCAGGCAGGTGAACGGACCTTTCAGACCGGTAACGTGTGGCAGCATGTTCTCTTCTGGTACGAATACATCTTCCATCACGATTTCGCCGGTGATAGAGGTACGCAGGCCAACCTTGCCCTTGATCGCCGGAGCGCTCAGGCCTTTCCAGCCTTTTTCCAGGATGAAGCCACGAATCACGTCGTCGTCGGTTTTAGCCCAGACCACAAAGACGTCGGCGATGGGGCTGTTGGTGATCCACATCTTGGCGCCTTTCAGCAGGTAACCGCCTTCAGTTGAGCGCGCACGGGTGATCATGGAGCCCGGATCGGAACCATGGTTTGGCTCAGTCAGACCAAAGCAGCCGATAAACTCGCCAGAGGCCAGCTTGGGCAGGTACTTCTGCTTCTGCTCTTCACTACCAAATTCGTTGATCGGCACCATCACCAGAGAAGACTGCACGCTCATCATTGAGCGGTAACCGGAATCCACACGCTCCACTTCGCGGGCGATCAGGCCGTAACAAACGTAGTTCAGGCCGCTTCCGCCGTACTCCTCCGGAATGGTCGCGCCCAGCAGGCCCAGCTCACCCATCTCACGGAAGATCTCGACATCGGTCTGCTCGTTGCGGAAGGAGTTGAGCACCCGTGGCATCAACTTGTCCTGGCAGTACTGACGTGCGCTGTCACGCACCATGCGCTCTTCTTCAGTCAACTGCTGGTCCAGCAACAACGGATCTTCCCAATTGAAACTTGCTTTGGATGCGGCCATGAGCACTCCGGTAGTCAGATGTTGGTACAAAGCCCCCTGCGGGAGCATTAGATGACAATAACTGTACGCACAGGGGAACGGGCTAACAAGCGTATTTTGCGCAGGTATTTGTGCTAAATTGGAACTCCGAAAAAACACAGCTGGAAGCTTGGAGCTGAAGGCTGGAAGCTTGAGAACTGCGTGAGTAGCTACTTTTACTGAGCATAGCCTAACCTCGCAGCCGACAACCTCCGCAAGAGGTGGACTTCCAGCCTTCAGCTTCAAGCTTATAGCTGCTCAGAAGGAGCCCCAATGCGCCGCAAAATTCCGCCGACTCAGGCGCTAATCTGCTTTGAATCCTCTGCCCGCCACGAGAGCTTCACCAAGGCGGCAGAGGAACTGTCGCTGACTCAGAGCGCGGTGTGTCGGCAGATCGCGAACCTGGAAGAGTTTCTTGATATCCAACTGTTTCGTCGCACCCGTCGCGGGGTCAAGCTGACCGATGCTGGCCAGACCTATAGCCGACGCATCGCCAGCCGACTGGATGCGGTCGAGCGCGACACGCTCTCGGTGATGGGTAATCAGGGCACAGCCACACTGGAACTGGCGCTGGTGCCAACCTTCGGCACGCAGTGGCTACTGCCGCGCCTCGGCGACTTTCTCAAACAACATCCGCAAATCACCATCAACCTGACCAACCGCACGCGCCCGTTTCTATTTGCCGATACCGAGTTCGACGCGGCCATCTACTTTGGCGACGGTGAATGGTCAGGTACCCAAACGCACTTTTTGATGAAGGAATCGCCGATACCCGTCTGCAGCCCGGGGCTGATTGCGCCAGCACAGCAACTAAGTGCCGAGCAGATTGCCAGCCTGCCGTTGTTGCAACAGACCACCCGACCGTATGCCTGGCGACAATGGTTTGCTGCGCTCGACATGCGCGTAGAACATGACCTGAACGGCACGCGACTGGAACTGTTTTCAATGCTCGCCCAGGCCGCCATGCATGGCATGGGCGTTGCGCTGATACCGCCCTTTCTGATCCGCCAGGAGCTAGCCGACGGCCGGCTTATCAGCCCCTGCCCTCAGAGCTTCGACAGCACCAACAGTTACTTTCTGGTGATACCTGAGCGTAAAGCAGAGTCTGCCGCACTAATGGCCTTTGCCACGTGGCTGACAGCAGAAGCTGAGCGCTACCGTGCCCAGACAGAATGAAAGGATAAGCCCGCATAGGGCGCAGTATCCCAGCGCGGATTTCGCTCAAAAAAAAGGGCCTCCGAAGAGACCCTGAGCACAACTTTCTATCGAGCGGATGCGCTTACTGACGCACGCCCTCAACAGTGATGATCAACTCAACATCTTGCGCTGCCGGACCCAGATCGCGAGAGATATCAAAGTCCTTCAAGGTCAGCGTCGTGGTGCCAGAGAAACCAGCGCGATAGCCGCCCCATGGATCATCACCTTCGCCAATAAACTTGGCATCCAGTACCACCGGCTTGGTTACGCCATTGAGCGTAAGGTTGCCGGTGACGTTGGCGGTATCGTCGCCCGTCATCTCAACCCCAGTGGACTCGAAGGTCGCGGTAGGATGCTCGGCAACATTCAGGAAATCATCGCTACGCAAATGCTTGTCGCGCTCGGCGTGATTCGAGTCAACGCTGTCAGTGTTGATGCTGACATTAACAGCGCTGCTCTCGGGCTTGTCTGCGTCCCAGCTGAAGTTACCGCTGAAGTCATTGAAGCGACCGTATACAAAGCTATAGCCCAGGTGGCTGATCTTGAAATTGATGGAGGCATGCTGCCCCTCTTTATCAATCACGTAGTCGGCCGCCTGCAACGCACCCGACAGCGCCATCAAGCTACCCAGTGCCAATCCCGCAAATGTCTTTTTCATGCTAACTCTCCTTGCCTTGTTTAAGCCGCATACCAAGCATACGGCGCAATGTGTCATCCCGATCCAGCAGGTGATGCTTTAGTGCGCCCAAAGCGTGCAGGGCCGCCAAACCAATTACGCTGACTGCCAACCAGTAGTGCACAGCGCCAGCGCGGTCGGCCTGATCGGGCAGGTTGGTGACCAGCGCTGGCACTTCAAGCCAGCCGAACAGACTAATGCCCTGGCCCTTTGCAGTCGAAATCAGATAACCGCTCAGCACGATAATACCGAGCAGTAAGTAAAGCAGAAGGTGCACCAGAGCCGACAAACTGATCTCCCAGCCCCGATGACCGGCAAGGGGATCAGGCTTGGGATTAGCCAAGCGCCAAACGAGACGCAGCACCAGCAAGACCGCCAAGACCAGACCTATGCTTTTGTGCCAAAAGGGCGCGCTGGTGTAATACGGACTGTAGTAGCCAAGATCCGTCATCCACAGCCCCAACGAGAAAAGCCCGATCACACCCAATGCCATGAGCCAATGCAAAACAACGCTGATCAAACCGTACCGTTGGGCTGTGTTTCGCAAGGACATGTCGTGCTCCATTCAATTGGTGCTTATGATCCCATCGAGCGATTAAGACATAAAGCGCAATATTTGGTTCTAAAACATCAAGTTTCCTAATGTTTCAGCCATAAAAAACCTCCCGACGCTTAACGAGGGGAGGTTTTTAAACCTGCAATTAACTAGAAAAAGAGTCTTTTCAGCTCATGCCCCGGATCACTAGCACGCATGAACGCCTCACCCACTAGAAAACTATAAACCTCATGGGCCAGCATTAGCTCAACATCGGTGCGATGAAGTATGCCGCTTTCAGTCACCAGGGTCTTACCCTTGGGAATTTGCGGTAATAGCTCCAGAGTCGTATCCAGGGTCACTTCAAAGGTATGCAGGTTACGGTTATTGATACCGATCAAGGGGGTTTCCAGCACAAGCCCACGCTCAAGCTCAGCGGCATCATGTACTTCAACCAGCACATCCAGCCCCTGCTCTTTTGCCGTTGCCGCCAGCTCGCCCATCTGCGCGTCATCCAGACAAGCGGCAATCAGCAAGATGCAGTCGGCACCCAGAGCGCGCGCTTCAACCACTTGATAAGGGTCGACAATGAAATCCTTGCGGATCACCGGCAAGGCGCAGGCGTTGCGTGCCTGCTGCAGATAATCGTCATGCCCCTGAAAGAAATCGACATCCGTCAGCACTGATAGACAGGCCGCACCACCCTCGGCATAGCTAAGTGCGATCGCAGCCGGATCAAAATGCTCACGTAGCACGCCTTTACTTGGCGACGCTTTTTTTATTTCTGCGATGACCGCCGGCTTACGCGCCTTGGCGCGGCTCTGCAGGGCGGCAGCAAAACCGCGTGTCGCTGAAGCCGCTGAGGCCATCTGCTCCAGCGTCTGGATAGCAACGCGCGCGCTGCGCTCGGCTACCTCTTCATGCTTGCGGGCAACAATATTTTGCAGAATGGTCGGCACACTCATTGCTCAGCTTCCTCTCTGAACACCTCGGTGAAGGCGATCAACTCGTTGAGTTTTTCTCGGGCCAGACCGGAATACAGAGCATCCGAGGCCAATTTAACCCCTTCTTGCAGCGAGGTTGCATGGTCCGCCGCATATAGGGCTGCGCCCGCATTCAGGATAATGATATCGGCTGCCTTCTCACCCGCCTCTGTAGTGCGCTTACCCAGCGCATCGCGAATCAGCGCGAGAGACGCCAGCGGGTCCTCTACCGTCAGACCAATCAGGCTGCGGCTTTTGATGCCAAGTTCTTCCGGGCTGACATCGTACTCGCTAACCTCACCGTTTTTCAGTTCGGCGATATGGCTGGTCGACGCCAGGCTCAGCTCATCCAATCCATCCTTGGAATGCACGACCAATACATGTTCGCTACCCAGGCGCTTGAGCACTTCGGCAATCGGGCGGCACAGGCTCGGGGTAAAGACACCAATGACCTGATGTTTAACGCCTGCCGGGTTAGTCATCGGGCCAAGCATATTAAAGATGGTGCGCAGACCAAGCTCACGACGGGGGCCAATGGCGTGCTTCATGGCGCCGTGATGGGCGGGAGCAAACATGAAACCAACGCCCACAGTCTCAACGCAACGCGCTACTTGATCGGGTGTAAGATCCAGATTGACGCCTGCCGCCTCGAGCAAATCAGCACTACCGCTCTTGCCAGAGACCGCGCGGTTGCCGTGCTTGGCAACCTTGCCACCCGCCGCCGCAACAACCAGCGCGGCAGCGGTAGAAACATTAAAGATATTCGCGCCATCACCGCCGGTACCACAGGTGTCGACCAGGCGCTCGGCGTCGATGGTGACGGTAGACGCCAGTTCACGCATGACCATGGCAGCGCCGGTGATCTCGTCCAGCGTCTCACTCTTCATGCGTAGTGCGACCAGAAAACCACCCACCTGTGCATCGGTGCACTGGCCGGTCATGATCTGGCGCATAACGTCCTGCATTTCTTCGGTGCTCAGATCCAGCTGATCAACTGCCTTGCTGAGGGCTGCCTTAATATCCATAGATTCTCCTTTGCTCGCCTTTGCTTGCGTTCAGCCGCGCAGGCCGCCCTGCTGCTTGAGAAAATTATCCAGTAGCTCGTGGCCCTGATCCGAGAGAATGGATTCAGGATGGAACTGTACCCCCTCGATCATGAACTCGCGGTGACGCACGCCCATGATCTCGTCCACATTACCCTGCTCATCCTGCGTCCAGCCCGTCAACTCCAGGCACTCGGGCAGGGTTTCGCGGCTGATTACCAGCGAATGATAACGGGTGACAGTCAACGGATTATTCAGCCCGGCAAAGACCCCAAGCCCTTGATGGTAGACCGGACTAGTCTTGCCATGCATCACATGACGCGCGCGCACTACGTCGCCGCCAAATGCCTGGCCGATACTTTGATGGCCCAGACAGATACCCAAAATCGGCAGCTTGCCAGCAAAATGTTTAAGTACCGCAACGGAAACACCCGCCTCGTTAGGAGTGCAAGGCCCGGGCGAGACCACGATGCGTTCGGGGTTGAGCGCTTCGATTTCGGCAACGGTCAGCTCATCGTTACGAACAACCTTAACGTCGGCACCCAGCTCGCCCAGGTACTGCACCACGTTGTAGGTAAAGGAGTCGTAGTTATCAATCATTAACAGCATGGTATTGCTCCTTTACCGGGCGGCTTGTTCAGCCAGGGCGATGGCGCGAAACATGGCGCGGCGCTTGTTGATGGTTTCTTCCCACTCCAGCGCAGGCACCGAGTCAGCGACGATGCCGCCACCGGCCTGCACATGCAGCTCACCGTCTTTGATCACCGCAGTACGGATCGCAATCGCGGTATCCATATTGCCGTTCCACGCCCAGTAACCTACTGCGCCGCCGTAAACACCGCGTTTGACCGGCTCCAACTCATCAATGATTTCCATAGCACGAATCTTGGGCGCACCGGACAAGGTGCCAGCCGGCAAAATAGCGCGCAGCGCGTCCATCGCGTTCAACTCCGGCTTGAGCTGGCCCTGTACGTTGGAAACGATATGCATGACGTTGGAATAGCGCTCGATGACCATCTTCTCGGTCAGCTGCACCTTGCCAATTTCCGCTACCCGTCCGACGTCGTTGCGGCCCAGATCGATCAGCATCAAATGCTCGGCGATCTCCTTGGCGTCCGCGAGCAGGTCCTGCTCCAGCGCCAAGTCCTCTTCTTCGGTTGCACCGCGCGGACGAGTACCGGCGATCGGACGCACGGTCACTTCACCCTCTTCTACGCGCACCAAAACCTCGGGCGAACTGCCGACCACATGGAAGTCGCCGAAGTTGAAGAAGTACATATAAGGTGTCGGATTCTGGCTGCGTAGCGCGCGATACAGATCGATAGGCTCCGCTTTGAAGTCGATGCTCATGCGCTGCGATGGCACCACCTGCATACAGTCGCCGGCCAGGATGTACTCTTTTACCGTATCCACCGCACGCTCGTAATCTTCGCGGGTAAAGCTGGCGCGGTAATCCAGATCCATATCCACCGACGCGCTCAAATCGAGCAACTTGCGCGGCTGCATGGGCTGCCGCAGCTGTTCCAGCAACTGATCCAGACGCGCATTGGCGTGGGCAAAGGCATCGGCTTGCTCGGGATCAGCCAGCACTATGGCGTGCAGTTTGCCCGCCAGATTGTCGAACACCACCACCTCGTCCGACACCATCAGCAGGATATCCGGCGTTCCCAAAGTGTCCGGATTGACGCTGTTGGCCAGACGCGGCTCGACATAGCGCACGCAGTCGTAACCAAAATAGCCTACCAGGCCGCCATTGAAGCGATGCAGCCCCGGAATCGAAGGCACCCTATAACGGGCCTTGAATTCCTCAACAAAGGCGAGCGGATCGGCGCACTCGTGGCGCTCCTGCTCTACGCCATCTGTCAGCACGGTCGCGGTATGACCATCGACCCGCAGCACAGTGCGTGCAGGCAGCCCGATAATGGAATAACGACCCCATTTTTCGCCGCCCTGCACTGACTCCAGCAGATAGGAGTAGGCACCATCGGCCAGTTTCAGATAGGTAGAAAGCGGGGTTTCGAGGTCGGCCAGCACTTCGCGCACTACGGGTACGCGATTACAGTCCTGAGCGGCCAGGCGAAGAAATTCGTCTTGAGTCATGATCAGCCTCATGGGCAAAAATTGTCGTCACACACAAACCAGAAATGCCTGCGAATCACGCAGGCGAGCGCACATCAGACACGCCAACGCCAGCGGGCGAGCGCCTTGATAACTCTCATCAGTTTGCGGTTGCTGACAAACACGGCTGATCCATCCAGCAGAAGGGGTAACGCAGCAAGACTATATGAGCGCATCAAGTGAATCAACCAGCAAGTCAGGGTTTTCCGCCGCAATCGGCTCACCATGGTTATAACCGTAGCTAACCGCCACAACCGGCACCTTTGCGGCCTTGGCCGCCCGCACATCATTGCGCGAGTCACCCACAAAAAGGGACTGCCCAGCACTAACCCCGGCCTGCTGCATAACCCATAGCAGCGCGCCAGGATCAGGCTTCTGGGTTGGCAGCGTATCGCCACCCACCAGCCAATCAAAACGACCGGCCAGGCCTTTCTCTGTCAGCAGCTCAGGAAGAAAGCGCTCCGGCTTGTTGGTCACCAGAGCCAGCTTTACCCCATTCGCCTGCAGCGCGGCCAGAAACTCGGCAGCGCCCGAATACAACTGCGTGCGGGAGTGATCACCAGCGTAACAACGTAAAAAATCGGCCAACGCCGACTGAGCTTCGGTGTCGTTCACATCCGCATGCTGCATATCACCAGCCAGCGCACGACGCACCAACACCGCGGCGCCGTTACCAACCCAGTCACGTACGCGCTCAATACCCGCTGGCGGCCTGTTGCGCAGCGCCAGCATCTGGTCGACGGCTGCCGCCAGATCAGGCACTGAGTCCATCAGCGTGCCATCCAGATCAAACATCACCAGCCGGGGCAGATCACCAGCAAACAACTGTCGCAGCGCCTGCATATCAGCGCGCGACCTGAGCCAGCTCGCTGCGCATGCGGTCGATAACGGCCTTATAGTCTGGCGTATTGAAGATCGCAGAACCGGCAACAAAGGTATCTGCGCCCGCCTCGGCGATGGCGCGGATATTATCCACATTCACGCCGCCATCGATTTCCAAGCGGATATCACGACCGCTGGCATCGATCAGCGCCCGCGCTTCGCGCAATTTATCCAGCGTGCCAGGGATAAACTTCTGACCACCAAAGCCGGGGTTGACGCTCATCAGGAGCACCATATCGACCTTATCCATCACGTATTTAAGCGCATCCAGTGAGGTTGCCGGATTAAATACCAGACCGGCCTTGGCGCCACCCTGCTTGATCAGCTGCAGCGAGCGATCCACATGCTCGGAGGCTTCTGGATGGAAGGTGATATAGGACGCACCCGCCTCAAGAAAATCGCCGATGATACGGTCTACCGGCTTGACCATCAGATGCACATCAATCGGCGCAGTAATGCCGTATTTACGCAGCGCTGCACACACCATGGGCCCGATGGTCAGGTTGGGCACGTAGTGGTTGTCCATTACGTCGAAATGCACGATATCGGCGCCGTCAGCCAGCACTTTGTCGACTTCTTCGCCCAAACGGGCAAAATCAGCAGACAGGATGGAAGGGGCAATAGCGTAATCTGGCATAGCAAACCTCAGCGGCGGTAACGATAGGAAATACCGGCCAGTTTACCTCAAGCGAGCCGCAGCTGCGCTGTTATACTCAGACCGAAGTCGCCAAAGGACCCCGTCAAATGCGCGCCATGCTGTTGTTATCCATACTATTGCTGCCTCTATGTGCATTAGCTCAAGAACCAGCGAGCACTGCAGACGCAACCGCAGAGATAGCGGAGCCAGGCACACGAATCGAGTCGCCCTCGCGCAGCGCCCTGTATGAACAGGCACTGGAACGCAAACTACCTACGCAAGAACAACGCAAACTGGACTTCAACGGCGAGTCGCAGCTTGGCCTATATATGCCGGCAGCGAGGCCTGAAGGCCTTGGTGGTGTGCTATTGATTGCGGGGCCCGGCGAGCATGCGGACTGGCCTAATCTGATTGCACCACTGCGCCGCCAGCTGAGCGACGCAGGCTGGAACACCCTCTCAATCGGCCTGCCCGACTCACCACCACTGCCCGACAGTGCGCTGAACGACACCCCAACCGACAACACCGACCCACAAGACGGTGCGGTCGAGCAGGGACTGCAAGCAGCTGACAACCAGCCAGATCAGGCGCCACCAGCAGAGGATGCCGCGGCCGACTACGCCACTCGCTGCACGCAGTTGATCCAGGCGGCCTGGAAGGTGCTGTCTGCAGAGGGAAATGAATATATCACCGTGATCGCGCGCGACGCGTCTGGATACTGGGCACTGCGCGCAGCGAGCCCGCCTGTCAGCGGCCAGCCACCACAGGCGCTGATCCTGTTCCAGCCAAGAGAGCCCGAGCTGGCGGACCAGCCCACCTTCCAACTGCTACTGGAACAGTGGGACAAGCCGCTGCTCGAGCTGATCAATAGCGGTAGCGCTCAGGGAGAGATTCAGGCCAGGGAGCATCAACGCATAGCCCAGCGGGCAGGTCACGATCAGTACAAACAGTGGGACACTGATTATCTGCAGGACTCGATGCTGGCTGAAGACATGCTGCAAAAACGCATTGAGGGCTGGCTGGAACGGCTGGTGGAAACCCAGGCGGCAGGCTCGACCGCATCAGCGAAAGCCGCGATGACGCCTTAAAGTCTCGTAGGCTTCCTGGATACGATGAATCTGCTCACCCGCACCCGACATATTCGGCTCAACCACCCCGCGAGCAATCAGCTTGTCCGGATGATGCAGGCTTAACTGCCTGCGGTAGGCACGTTTAATCTCTTCCGGTGACGCACTCAAATCGACCCGAAGCAAAGCCGCCGCTTGCTGCACAGCATCCTGACTCGCCAGCGGGGCCCGCGCAGAGCTGCGCTGATGACGTTGATGTTTCTGGTGCATGCGCTGCTGCTCGGCACTGCCGACCCCGGCCTTGTTCGACCAGGCATCGAGCAAAACACGAGCATCACTACTGAGCTGCCCTGACAGTACTGCCATGCGCCAGGAGCAATCCAGCAACTCGGCGGCCCGACCTGGTTCGCGGCGGCATAACTGATGCACCAGGGATGTCAATTCCGGCCCCGCACCCTTGCCCGCATTGAAGTCGTGCATAGCCGCCAGCCGGGCCGTCTCGTCCAGGCGATATTGCTGCATTAGATCCCGGGCCAGTTGCAGGTGCGCTGCGGTCACCCGGCCGTTGGCTCGTGCCAACCGCCCCATGCATAGAAACAACACGCGTTCAAAACGCGAGCGTCTGCCACGAATATCACGCAACTTGGTAGACAGATCACGCCAGCGGCGCAGCCGCCAGTGACGGTCCAGCGCATGCCCCAGGACCGCGCCCAACAGCACACCGGGCACGCCGCCGCCAGCAGCGCCGAGCAGCGCACCGATAACCGTCACTGGCCAGAGCATGCGCTAACCCACCGCTCGCGCGCCAGCATCGGCCAGGCGCTGCGGCGTGCCAACATCAATCCAGTCACCGGTAAAATACTCACCACTGACCAACCCCTTATCTGCCGCCTTACGCAGCAAGGGCGCCAACTTGAACGAGCTTACTGGCTGATCCGCTAACAAGTCCGGATGCAATACGGCGATGCCGCTATAGGTCAGTCCAGACTCGCCCGGTTGCGGGTTACTCACTCGCCCTTGCGCAAGTACAAAGTCGCCGTTGACGTTATGCTCAGGATTGGCGATCAGCACCAGGTGCGCCAGCATGCCAGGCGGCATACTCAGGGCAGAAAAGTCATAATTGGTCCAGATATCGCCATTCACCAAGATGAAAGGAGCCTCGCCGAGTAACGGCAACGCCTTGCGAATGCCTCCTCCTGTCTCTAGCGCTTCGCCCTCGGCAGACCACTTGATATCCACTCCGAAGGCAGCGCCATCGGCAAAGTACTGCTGCAACTGCTCGCCCAGCCAGGCATGATTTATCACCAGCTCACTCACACCGGCAGCCGCCAGGGCATCCATATGCCACTGAATCAGGGGCTTGCCTGCTACCGGTAACAGCGGCTTGGGCGTGTGCAGCGTCAACGGGCGCATACGCTCACCTTTGCCAGCAGCCAGAATCATGGCTTTCATGCCGCCAGCCCAAGACTGTCCAGCAGTCGCTGCAAGGGTTGCAGGCGCACGTCGTCTGCACAGGCGTCACGCAGGTAGCGGACGAAACGCGGTGCATCGCGAAGATAATGCGACTTACCGTCACGATGGCAAATACGCGCAAAAATCCCCAGCACCTTTAGATGGCGCTGAACACCCATCAGCCGCGCCTGGTCAAGAAACACCTCTAGCTCACGTGGTAACGGCACGCCAGCCGCCAGGGCCTGAGTCCAGTAACGCGTCAGCCAGCTTTTGCGCTCTGCTGGCGTCCAGCTGAAGAAGGCATCGGCAAACAACGAGGTCGCGTCGTAGCTGGCCGGGCCATAGAGTGCATCCTGAAAGTCCAATACACCGGGCGCAGCTTCTGCGGTCATCAGGTTGCGCGGCATGTAATCACGATGCACAAACACCTGAGCCTCGCCCAGATTACTCTCCAGCAACAGCGCCTGCAGCTGATCCCAGTCGGCCTGCTCGTGAGCATTGAACGAACGCCCCAGCTCCCGTGCCACATACCAATCAGGAAACAAGGCCAACTCACGCCGAAGCACCGCTTCATCGTAGGGCGGCAGCACGCCAGGCTGACTAGCCAACTGCCACAGCACCAGGGTATCGATTGCGCTGCTGAACATCTGCTCCAGCTGTGCGGCGGTAACGCCAGATTCGATACTCTGCAGGAAGGTTTTAGCCCCCATATCCTCAAGCAGCAGAAAGCCTTGCTGTAGATCACTGGCTAAAATGCGCGGCACTCGCACGCCAGCGGCTTCTAACAAGGCAGCAATACGGACAAAAGGTGTACTGTCTTCGTGCTCGGGCGGCGCATCCATCACAATCAGGCTGCGCTCTGCTGACTGCCACCGGAAGTAGCGCCGGAAGCTGGCGTCGGCACTGGCTGGCGCCAGCTGTCCAGAGGGTATTCCCTGCCATCCCATGCGGGTAAAGCCTTCTGCGAGAGCAGCCGGCAGCCAACCCTCCAACTGGGTCATTCTTGTATCCATTTTGCTCTTTCTCGTTGCTGCTGTCGGACCGCATCCAACAGCCAGCGTATCTAGTAAGTAATCGCACTATTGTCATCTATAGCGCCGTCAAGTCCAACGCTGTTGCACAGACTCTGGACTTTTTCCGCGCTTTCCTAGCTCTGGCAGCACCCTATGCTTTATTATCCGGTATCTTGCTGAACAGACACAGCATGCAGAATGCTATCTCCTCGCACACGGCGTCGCGAGCACGCACCGACTGGAAGCCCGGATAATTACATAATGGCCTACCGAACTCCTCCGTTTCGCTCTTCATTTCCCATGTTGCTGGCTAGCTCTTTGCTGCTTGCTCAGCCAATCAGCTCCTTCGCAGCCAGCCAGGTACAGTGTACTCCTAGCGGCAACAGCTGGAGCTGCGAACCTATTCAGGCGCGCGGTGAACTGCCGCCCAGGCCAGTGCAGGCGACACCACCACCGCCTCCCGTCAGCAACGAACCGGTCGGCATAGCAGCTTCCGCTGTTGCCGCTAACGATGCTGGCAACAACGACTACAGCCGTCTGGACTGGGTGCCCCGTGAGCAATTGAGTGCAGAGCAGCAAGCGGCTATTGCGCCTTACTGCGGCGGCACTTACGTCGAGCCTGAGCGCAGTGGCCGCGATGACGAGACGCCTTTCGATCAGCTACCGGTTTACGCCTCGGCTGAATCCAGCCGATTCGAGCAAGGTAGCCAGACCGGCGTACTGGAAGGCGATGTACTGATGCGCCAGGGCCGACTGCAGGCCCGAGCCGATCAGGCCAGCTTCGATCAGGCCAACAGCAGCGCCCGCCTGGAGGGCAATGTACGGCTTCGCGACCAGGGCGTTCTGGTGCTGGGCGACCAGGCCAGCATGCGCATTGATAATGGCGAAACGCGGATTGATAACGTCGACTACGTGATTCATGACGCTCGCGCTCGCGGCACCGCCGACAAGCTTATGCGCCGGGACGACGGCATCATCGTCATGACCGATGGCAGCTACACCACCTGTGAGCCAGGTGAAAACACCTGGTCTTTGCACAGCAAGGATATTGAACTGGACCGTGATAAGGGCTGGGGCGAAGCCAAACACGTAGTCCTGAAAGTCAAAGACGTGCCGGTTTTCTATACCCCGTACATCTACTTTCCGCTTGATGATCGCCGTCAGACCGGCCTGCTGACGCCTTCGTTCAGCCAGTCCACTGACAATGGCACCGAGATCGAGACGCCTTACTACATCAACATCGCACCAGACTATGACGCCACGCTGTACCCGCGTTATATGTCCGAGCGCGGCCTGCAGATGGAAGGTGAGTTCCGCTACCTCAAGCCAGACAACGAAGGCAGCCTCAGTGCGGCCTATCTGAACGACAGCAAGTTCAACGAGAATCGTTGGCTGTATGGCTGGCAGCATGAAGGCGGCATGAGCAGCCGCTGGGCCACAGAGGTCGATTTCACCGACATCAGCGATCCTTTCTACTTCCAGGATCTCAATTCGGCGCTCGACGTGACCAGCGATACCTATGTTAACCAGCGCGCCGCCGTGACCTACCGCGGTGATGGCTGGCGCTTCCAGGCGGCAGTTCATGGCTACGAGTTGGCAACCATCACCTCGCTGACGCCTTACCAGCGTCTGCCACAACTGCGCCTTGATGGTGCCGACTGGCTTGGCGACACGGGCCTGCGCTTTGGCTACAACGCCGAGTACACCTACTTTGACCGCGACCTCGACAGCGGCTTTATCACCGGTGAAAACGGCATCCAGTTCGACAGCGCTGGCAACGCCATTCTGACGCCCGATGAGAACCTGATTGGCCTGCAGCGCGCCACCGGTCATCGCGTCAGTGTCAGCCCGAGCTTGAGCTACCCTTGGCGTAACAGCTTTGCCTTCGTCACGCCAAGCGTGCGAGTTCAGTCGACTTACTATGATCTGGACTTCGACGCCCGTTCCGGCGATGGCTTCAACTATGGCAACGCCAACACTACGCCTTCGAGCACCATTCCGATCACCAGCCTCGATAGCGGCTTGTACTTCGATCGTGAGACCAGTTGGTTCGGCAATAACCTGCGCCAGACCCTCGAGCCGCGCGCCTTTTATCTCTACGCGCCAGACGAAGATCAGAACGACCAGCCATTGTTTGACACCAACGAGAACACCTTTAGCTACAACTCGCTGTTCCGCGATGATCGCTTCAGCGGTAACGACCGTGTTGGGGACGCCAACCAGCTAGCACTTGGCGTGACCAGCCGCGCTCTGGAAGAAGACGGCACCGAGCGCGCACGCGGCAGCCTGGGCCAGGTGTTCTATTTCCGTGATCGCAACGTACAGCTGCTTGAAGCAGACGGCACAGAGCCGGACGCCGACACCTCGTCATCCTCAGCCTACGCCGCCGAACTGATGTACCGTGTCAGCGACGCCTGGCGCCTGAATGCCGACATGTTGTGGGACCCGGATAACAGCGGCAGTGATGCTGGCAGCTTTATGGCTAACTACCAGCCTGAGCCCCGCAAAATCCTTAATATGGGCTACCGCTATCGCAACAACATCAACACCTTTAATGCGTTGACCGGTAGCTTCGACCGTGACGTTGATCGCCGCATTGATCAATCCGACATGTCCTTCATGTGGCCACTCAACCCCCAATGGAGTTTGATCGGCCGCTGGCAGCACGATTTTGCCGACGATCGAACCCTGGAAGCGCTGGGTGGTCTGGAGTACGACAGTTGCTGCTGGAAGCTACGCGTCGTCAACCGCTACTGGGTCGACTACAACGAGTTTGAATCGGTCGCTAGAGATGAAGCTAACCGCGGCATTTTCCTGCAAATCGTCCTCAAGGGCCTTGGTAGCGTGACCGGCAACGATGTCGACAGCCTCCTCGGCGATGGAATCCCAGGCTATAGAGAGCGTGAAAAAAATGCATTGTAAGTTTATTCCGGCCATTTTCAGCCTGTGCGCAGCCCTGCTGCTGAGCACCACTGCTCAGGCAGACGTAGTGCCGCTGGACCGTGTGGCCGCCATTGTCGACAACGATGTTGTCATGGTCAGTCAGGTGAACGAGCGTATGCAGGCAGTGCGCCAGCAACTAAGCCAAAATGGCACTGAACTGCCACCAGAAGATCAGCTGCAGTCCCAGGTCGTGGACCGCTTGGTGCTCGAAAGTATCCAGTTGCAAATGGGCGAGCGTGCCGGCATTCGCATCGACGATGCTGCCCTCAACCAGGCCATGCAGCAGATCGCCGCCCGCAACAATGTCACACTGGATCAATTCCGCGCGGCGCTTGAGCGCGATGGCATCAGCTACAATCAGGCGCGCGAGCAAATTCGCCGCGAGATGATCATCAACCGGGTACGTCAACGTCGGGTGCGCGACACCATCCAGGTGAGCGATCAGGAAGTTCGCAACTTTTTGAGCTCTGAAGTTGGCCAATACCAGACCTCTGCCGATTTTCGCCTGGCGATGATCGTGCTGCCGCTGTCCGAAAGCGCCAGCCAAGCCGAGGTCGAGAAGGCAGCCAAAGCGGCTACTGATATCTATAACCAGCTCAACCAGGGCGCAGACTTCAACACCCTCGCTGCGAGCCGTTCTGCTGGCGAGACCGCCCTGGAAGGTGGTGAGTTGGGCTGGCGTAAGGCGGCACAACTGCCAGGCCCCTTCGCCAATGCGGTGAACCAACTGGACATCGGTGGCATCACGCAACCTATGCGCTCTCCGGCTGGCTTCCATATCCTCAAGCTGCTTGAAAAACGCGGTGGCGAAGGCCAGCTGGTGCAGGAATACAAGGTTCGCCACATCCTGATCAAGCCGAGCGAAATTCGCTCCGAAGGCGAAGCCGCACAGCTGACCCAGCGTCTATATGACCGTATCGCAGCAGGAGAGTCTTTTGCCGAGCTGGCCAAGGCCTACTCGGAAGACCCGGGCAGCGCGCTCAATGGTGGCGATCTGAATTGGGTTACCGCCGACAGCCTCGCACCCGAATTCGCCGACGTCATGACCACCACACCGCAAGGCAAGGTGTCGGTGCCATTCCAGAGTCAGTACGGTTGGCATATTCTGCAGGTGCAAGGCGAGCGCGAAGTCGATATGACCGATGACATGCGTGAACGTCAGGCGATTAATCTGATTCAGAGCCGCAAGTACGAGGAAGAGCTGCAGTCATGGCTGCTGCAGATCCGCGACGAAGCCTACGTCGAGATCAAGATCTAGTGAGTTTGCCCTGTATTGCGATAACCGCCGGCGAGCCGGCGGGTATCGGTCCAGATCTTTGTATCCAGATAGCCCAACAGCCCAGCGCCTTTCAGCGCGTCATCATTGCCGACCCGGAATTACTACGCAGCCGTGCGCAGCTTCTTGGGCTACCACTTGAACTATCTACCTACGATCCTGATGCCCTGGCCACTCCCCAGGCAGCCGGGCAGCTTTGTGTGTTACCAGTCCCACTGGCAGCCCCCTGCCAGCCAGGCACACTGGATCAGCGCAATGCCAGCTATGTACTGGATACCTTGCGTCTGGCTGGCGAAGGCTGTCTCGCAGGGCATTTTTCCGCCGTGGTCACCGCACCGGTTCACAAAGGCATTATCAATGATGCGGGCGTCCCCTTCTCTGGCCATACCGAGTTTTTCGCTGAACTGACCCACACCGAGCAAGTGGTGATGATGCTCGCCTGCCCCGGCCTGCGAGTCGCGCTGGCGACCACGCATTTGCCCTTGCGCGCCGTGGCCGACGCCATAACCCCCAGCCTGTTGGAGCGGGTGATTGGTATTCTGCAAGCCGACCTGATCAGCAAGTTTGGTATTACCGCTCCTCGTATTCTGGTTTGTGGTTTAAACCCGCATGCGGGCGAAGATGGCCATCTTGGGCGCGAAGAGCTGGATATTATTATCCCAACCCTTAACAGACTGCGTGCGCAGGGTATGAATCTGATTGGCCCATTGCCCGCTGACACCCTGTTTACCCCCAAGCACCTTGATCAGGCTGATGCAGTGCTCGCCATGTATCACGACCAGGGTCTGCCGGTGCTTAAACACAAAGGTTTTGGGCAGGCAGTCAACATTACACTCGGCATGCCGATCATTCGCACCTCGGTTGATCACGGCACGGCGCTGGATCTGGCTGGTAAAGGCACGGCGAACGCCGGCAGCCTGATGGTCGCTATGGATACCGCTGCGCAAATGATCGCCGCCCGGAGAGCACTATGAATCAGTTCCCGCAACACAAGGCGCGTAAGCGCTTTGGTCAGAACTTCCTGCATGATGCTGGCGTGATAGATCGCATTATCCGTGCCGTCGCGCCACGCGAAGGTGATCACCTGGTCGAGATTGGTCCAGGCCAGGGCGCTATTACCTCCGGCCTGCTGGCCAGCGGTGCCAGGCTGGACGTGGTGGAGCTCGACCATGACCTTCATCCCATTCTGATGGGGCAGTTCGGTTTTAATGATCGTTTTCAGCTACACAAAGGCGACGCGCTCAAGTTCGATTTCAGCCAGTTGGCCGATGACGAGCGCAAACTGCGTGTGGTCGGCAACCTGCCGTACAATATTTCCACGCCACTGATGTTTCACCTGCTGGCCCAATCACACTGCATCAGCGACATGCACTTTATGCTGCAGAAGGAAGTAGTGCAGCGCCTGGCAGCGACAGCCGGGATGAACCACTACGGCCGCCTGGGCATCATGGTGCAGTACCATTGCACTGTCGAGCACCTGTTCGACGTCGGTTCCGGTGCTTTCAAGCCAGCCCCCAAGGTAGACTCAGCAATAGTGCGCCTTACGCCACACGCTACCTTGCCGCACCCGGCAGATGATGTTCGCACCCTGGAAAACCTGGTACGCGAAGCGTTCAACCAGCGCCGCAAAACCTTGCGCAACACATTGAAACCGCTCTTGAGCGCCGAACAGATCGAGTCCGAAGGACTAGACCCCGGCATTCGGCCTGAGCAGGTCGACTTGGCCGGTTTCGTGCGGCTGGCAAACCACCTGGCCCGCCTGGAGGCATCCGCATCATGAGTAATGCTGAAACCTACGCCATCGACGTCAGCGTACAAACTCGTTACCTGCGCGAGCAGTCCGATCCGGACGCCCAGCGTTTCGCCTTCGCCTACACCATCACTATTGCCAATCTGGGTGCCTTGCCTGCACAGTTGCTCAGCCGTAGCTGGCTAATCACCGATGGCAACAGTAAGGTGCAGGAGGTTCAGGGCCCGGGCGTTGTGGGTGAACAACCGACCATTGCACCTGGCGCCAGCCACACCTACACCAGTGGCTGCCTACTGGAAACCCCAGTCGGAACCATGGAAGGCAGCTACGATATGCGTGCCAGCGATGGCCACCAGTTTGTCGCTGAGATAAACCGGTTTCGCCTCGCCAAACCCAACGCATTGAATTGAATTGAATTGAATCACACCACATTGGGCAAATAGATAACGGTATGACGACTTACGCTGTTGGCGACATTCAAGGCTGCCTGAAGCCACTCAAATGCCTGCTGGCCGAAGTCGACTTTAACCCGTCCAGAGATGTGCTCTGGTCCGTCGGCGACATGGTTAACCGTGGGCCCGAATCGCTGGAAACCCTGCGCTACCTGAATAGCCTGGATAACGCCTGTGTTGCGGTACTGGGTAACCATGATCTGCACCTGCTGGCGGCAGCCTATGACAGCCGGCGCCTGAAAAAATCCGATACGCTGAGAACCCTGCTCAAGGCAGACGACCGTAAAAAATTGATCGCCAGTCTGCGCCAACGACCACTTGCCCATCACGATGCAGCATTGGGCTATGTCATGTGTCACGCGGGCATACCGCCGATCTGGAGCATAAAGCAGGCGCTGGATTTGGCAGCTGAAGTCGAAGCCGTGCTGCGCTCGGACAAACGCCTGCCTGACTTCCTGGACGAAATGTACGGTAACGAGCCGGCCCGCTGGAAAGATAACCTCAAGGGCATAGCGCGCCTGCGCGCGATCACCAACTACTTGACCCGCATGCGCTTCTGCAAGCCCGATGGTACGCTGGACCTGAAATCGAAAGAGGGACTGGAAACCACACCCAACGGCTATGAGCCATGGTTTCGCTACCCGCGCAAGGACCCAGAGGTGCAGATACTATTCGGTCACTGGGCAGCGATTGAGGGGCGTACCGGCACCCAGGGCGTACACGCGCTGGACACCGGTTGTGTGTGGGGCGGACGTATGACACTGATGAACCTCGACAGCCAGGAACTGCATAGCTGCAACTGTTCCGCATAGGCTCTGTCACTCTTTCGGCAGCGCCAGCGTTGCCTGGTAAAACCCTGTTAAGTAGCCAACCCTGAAGCCTATTGCGGAGCCGTCAACATGAGCGACTTTCAACGTATTGATCCTAACCAGGCCAACAACCTGCTGCTGGACGGCGCACAGCTGGCCGATATTCGCGACCCGCAAAGCTACCAGCAGGGCCATATCCCCGGCGCAGTAAGGCTGGACAATGACAACTTGGCGCAGTTCGTCGAAGCCGCAGACAAGCAGCAACCGCTATTGATCTGTTGCTACCACGGTAACTCAAGCCAATCAGCCGCCGCCTATCTGGCCAGCCTCGGCTTTAGCGCGGTCTACAGCCTGGACGGTGGTTTTGAGCTATGGCAACAACACTTCCCCGACCAGGTTAGCCGCGACTAAATTATCAGTAACGAAAAAAACCCGGCTTAATTCTTCCCATGGATCGCGGTATGCATCTATCCTGAATTCAGGAGATTCATAAAGAGCAAGTCGGTCTGCCGGCTTCCGATAACGACGGGAGCCTGCCGGATCCGTCGTCCGGCCAGCCGATCTGGTCGCCCGGTGCCTCCGACAGACTCCCTGACCATGCCCGTCTTAGCGTTTTAGGGGAATCACGCATCAGGATATGCCGTCGCCCGGTAAAGCGCGTCAGGCGGGCTGTTGCCCGGAAGTTGCAGACCTCATCCCTGGTAACAGCGAGGTCGTGTCATGAGCATATTCAGTCATTTCCAGAACCGCTTCGAAGCCACCCGACAAGAAGAATATAGCCTTCAGGAATACCTGGAGCTCTGCAAAACCGACCCTACCGCCTATGCTTCTGCCGCTGAGCGCCTGTTGATGGCTATCGGCAAACCTGAGCTGGTCGACACCTCACTCGATCAGCGCTACTCCCGTATTTTTTCCAACAAGATCATCAAGCGCTATCCAGCCTTTGCCGACTTTCATGGCATGGAAGACGCCATTGAGCATATCGTTTCCTTCTTTCGCCATGCCGCACAGGGGCTTGAAGAACGTAAACAGATTCTCTACTTGCTGGGTCCGGTGGGTGGCGGCAAGTCGTCTCTGGCCGAAAAGCTCAAGTCATTGATGCAGCAAGTCCCGTTTTACGCAATCAAAGGGTCACCCGTATTCGAGTCGCCACTGGGGCTATTCAATGCCGAGGAAGACGGCGATATTCTCGAAGAAGATTTCGGCATCCCCCGACGCTATCTCAACAGCATTATTTCGCCTTGGGCAGTCAAGCGTCTGCACGAATTCAACGGCGACATTTCGCAGTTCCGCGTAGTTAAAATCTATCCTTCAATCCTGCAGCAGATAGCGGTAGCCAAAACCGAGCCAGGCGACGAAAACAATCAGGATATTTCCTCACTGGTCGGCAAGGTGGATATACGCAAGCTAGAGGAGTTTCCGCAGAACGACCCTGATGCCTATAGCTATTCAGGCGGCCTGTGCCGCGCCAACCAGGGCTTGCTGGAATTCGTCGAGATGTTCAAGGCCCCCATCAAGGTGCTGCACCCCTTGCTGACCGCAACCCAGGAAGGCAACTACAACAGTACCGAAGGCATGGGTGCAATTCCCTTCAACGGCGTGATTCTGGCCCACTCCAACGAATCCGAGTGGCACAGCTTCCGCAACAACAAGAACAACGAAGCCTTTATCGACCGTATTTATATCGTCAAGGTGCCCTACTGCCTGCGCGTCAGCGACGAAATACAGATTTACGCAAAACTGCTCAGCAACAGCTCACTAGCCAACGCCCACTGCGCGCCGGATACGCTGAAAATGCTGGCCCAATTCACTACCCTGTCGCGCCTCAAGGAGCCGGAAAACTCCAGCGTCTACTCCAAAATGCGCATCTATGACGGCGAGAACCTGAAAGACACCGACCCCAAGGCCAAGTCGATCCAGGAATACCGCGATACCGCAGGCGTCGACGAAGGCATGAACGGCCTCTCGACCCGCTTTGCCTTCAAGATTCTGTCCAAGGTATTTAACTTCGACACCACCGAAGTCGCCGCCAACCCGGTGCATTTGCTTTACGTGCTGGAGCAGCAGATCGAGCAGGAGCAATTCCCCAATGAGGTCAGTGAGCGCTATCTGCGCTTTCTCAAGGAGTACCTGGCGCCACGCTACGTCGAGTTCATTGGCAAGGAAATTCAGACCGCCTACCTGGAGTCCTACAGTGAGTACGGTCAGAACATCTTCGACCGCTATGTGCTCTACGCCGACTTCTGGATTCAGGACCAGGAGTACCGCGACCCGGAAACCGGCGAAATACTCAACCGCGCCTCACTCAACGAAGAGCTGGAGAAAATCGAAAAACCTGCAGGCATCAGTAACCCCAAGGATTTCCGTAACGAAATAGTCAACTTCGTGCTGCGCGCCCGCGCCCACAACAACGGCAAGAACCCAAGCTGGCTGTCCTACGAAAAACTGCGGGTGGTGATCGAGAAGAAAATGTTCTCCAACACCGAAGACCTGCTGCCGGTGATCAGCTTTAACGCCAAGGCCTCCAACGAGGACCAGAAGAAGCATAACGACTTTGTCACTCGCATGATCGAGCGCGGCTACACCGAGAAACAGGTAAGGCTGCTGTCGGAATGGTACTTGCGCGTGCGTAAAGCACAGTAACGGCCATAGGGCAGCTACAAGCCGCAAGCGTCAAGCGGCAAGCAGAGCGGCGCCGCCTGAAACTAACTGCGACGCCTCAAAGCAGCACGGCCAGCTTCAAGCTTGCAGTTTATAGCTTGCGGCTGGCCCGGAGGGCCTTGAATGAGCTATGTGATTGATCGACGTCTAAATGGCAAGAACAAGAGCACCGTAAACCGGCAACGGTTTTTGCGGCGCTACAAGTCGCACATCAAAAAGGCCGTGGAGGAAGCAGTAGGCCACCGCTCGATCACTGATATCGAGCATGGCGAGAACATCAGTATCCCCGGCAGGGACATTGATGAGCCGATTTTTCACCACGGTCAGGGCGGCCGCCAGACGCAGGTTCATCCCGGCAATAAGGAGTTTTCCACTGGCGACCGTTTCGCCCGTCCGCAGGGCGGCGGTGGCAGCGGGCCGGGGGGCAACCAGGCCGGCGATAGCGGTGAAGGCATGGACGAGTTCGTCTTCCAGATCACGCAAGACGAATTTCTCGAATTCATGTTTGAAGACCTGGCGCTACCCAACCTGATCAAACGCCAACTGACTGGGACCGACACCTTCAAACCAGTGCGCGCGGGAATCAGTCAACAGGGCAATCCCTCGCGCATCAATATCGTACGCTCAATGCGCGCCGCCCACGCTAGGCGCATCGCCCTCAGCGGCGGCAGCCGCAAGCGCTTGCGGGCTGCCCGCGATGAATTGGAGGCACTACGCCGGGAGAGCCCGGACGACCTGATCAGTATCCAACGCCTGCAGGAAGAGATCTCCGCACTACGTACCCGCGTCGAGCGCATCCCCTTTCTGGATACCTTTGATCTGCGCTACAACCTGATCGTCAAGCAGCCCAACCCCTCGTCGAAAGCCGTCATGTTCTGCCTGATGGACGTATCCGGCTCCATGACGCAAGCAACCAAAGACCTGGCCAAACGCTTCTATATTCTGCTCTACCTCTTTTTGCGCCGGAACTACGAACGTATAGACGTGGTATTCATTCGTCATCACACCAGCGCCAAGGAGGTCGAAGAGGAGGAATTCTTCTACTCCCGTGAAACCGGCGGCACTATTGTGTCCAGCGCCCTAAGGCTGATGCAGCAGATCATCGAAGAGCGTTATCCGGTCAATGAGTGGAATATTTACTGCGCCCAGGCTTCCGATGGCGACAATTGGAACGACGACTCGCCGATCTGCCGCGAACTGCTGATCAAGCAGATCATGCCGGCCATGCAGTACTACTGCTACGTCGAAATAACGCCGCGCGAGCACCAGACCCTATGGCAAGAATATGAGGCCGTAGCTGAGCATTTTGCCGACAGTTTTGCACAGCAGCAGATTACCGACGCCGCCGATATATATCCGGTATTTCGCCAGCTATTCCAGAAAAGGATGGCCACATGACGCGAACTCCCATCTCTACCGGCTCGGAATGGACCTTCGAGCTGATCCGCGAGTACGACCAGGAAATCGGCCGTATCGCCCATGATATTTATGGACTGGATACCTACCCTAACCAGATCGAGGTCATCACCGCCGAGCAGATGATGGACGCCTACGCCTCGGTCGGTATGCCGCTGGGTTATCACCACTGGTCCTACGGCAAACATTTTCTGGCGACCGAGAAGGGCTACAAACGCGGCCAGATGGGGCTTGCGTACGAGATCGTGATTAACTCCGATCCCTGCATAGCCTATCTGATGGAAGAAAACACCATGACCATGCAGGCACTGGTCATCGCCCATGCCTGCTACGGCCATAATTCGTTCTTCAAGGGTAACTACCTGTTCCGCAGCTGGACCGACGCCGGTGCGATCATTGATTATCTGGTGTTTGCCAAGCAGTACATCAGCGAGTGTGAGGAGCGCTACGGCATTGATGCGGTCGAGGATCTGCTGGATTCCTGTCACGCGCTGATGAACTATGGCGTAGACCGCTACAAGCGGCCCTACCCTATCTCCGCTGCCGAGGAACGACAACGCCAGCAGGAGCGCGAGGAGCACCTGCAACGCCAGGTCAACGAGCTGTGGAAAACCATACCGGTAGCCAACAGTGAGCGGCATAGCGACGAAGAGCAGAGCCGCTTCCCCTCCGAGCCGCAGGAGAACCTGCTGTACTTTATCGAGAAAAACGCACCGCTGCTGGAGCCCTGGCAGCGTGAAATAGTGCGAATTGTGCGCAAGGTCGCCCAGTACTTTTATCCTCAGCGCCAGACCCAAGTCATGAACGAGGGCTGGGCCACCTTTTGGCACTACACCCTACTGAACCACCTGTATGACGAGGGCAAGGTTACCGACGGCTTCATCATGGAGTTTCTGCAATCGCATACCAGCGTGATCTACCAGCCGTCGTTCGACAGCGACTGGTACAGCGGCATCAACCCCTACGCACTCGGATTCGCGATGATGCAGGACATTCGGCGCATCTGCGAACATCCAACCGAAGAAGACCGCCACTGGTTCCCCGACGTTGCAGGCAGTGATTGGCTGAAAACCATCAAGTTCGCCATGCGCAGCTTCAAGGACGAGAGCTTTATTCTCCAATACCTGTCACCCAAGGTGATCCGTGATTTCAAGCTGTTTGCGATTATCGATGACGAGGTAGACGATCACCTAGAGGTGGCTGCGATTCATGATGACAGCGGCTACCGGGCGGTGCGCGAGTTACTCGCGGCCCAGTACAACCTGGGCAACCGCGAACCGAACATTCAGGTCTGGTCGGTTGATCGCCGCGGCGACCGATCTATCACCCTGCATCACCAACGCCACCAGGGTAAGCCCCTGGGCAAGTCAACCGATGAGATGCTCAAGCACCTGCACCGCCTCTGGGGCTTTGATGTGCACCTGGAAAGTCGCGACGGCACTCGCCTGGTGAGTGAAGCGCACATCCCACCGCGCCCGGAGCCGGAGGAAGATAAATTTCCGCGCTTCGACCTGAATATCCCGCCGATTTAGACGATATACGAAAGCATGAGCTGGTTTCAGGTCTCAAGCAGTGGGCGCGCAAGCCGAGCCAAGTGATACAAACAAAACAGAGAGGCTGGTTCGGCTTGCGGCTTGCGGCCTGGCGCGTCAAGCTTGCAGTTCACAAGATCAAGGCTTGCCAACCGAGGCTCCATGTCATCCACATCTTCCATCTATCTGGTCGGCGGCGCCGTCCGCGATCAACTCCTGGACCGCCCGGTTACCGACCGTGACTGGGTGGTGGTCGGCAGCACCCCCGAAGCCATGCTCGCACAGGGTTACCAGCCCGTCGGGCAGGACTTCCCGGTATTTATCAAGCCGCAAACAGGCGAGGAATATGCCCTTGCCCGGACTGAGCGCAAGAGTGGAAAAGGCTACGGTGGCTTTACTTTCCACACCAGCGCGGATGTGACCCTGGAGGACGACTTGATTAGGCGCGACCTGACCATCAACGCGATGGCGCAGGCGCCGGATGGCAGCATCATTGACCCTTACGGCGGCCAACAAGATTTGCACAGGCGCCTGCTGCGCCACGTCTCTCCAGCTTTCGCCGAAGACCCTCTGCGCGTGCTGCGCGTGGCGCGCTTTGCCGCGCGCTTCGCCGATCTGGGTTTCCAGGTCGCCCCGGAAACGCTTGGTTTGATGCGTCAACTGGCAGAGTCTGGCGAACTGCAAACCCTTACCGCTGAGCGTAGCTGGCAGGAAATTAGTCGCGCACTGATGGAACCGCACCCTGAGGTCTTTATCCAGGTGCTGCGCGACTGCGGCGCACTGGCGGAGTTACTGCCCGAGATAGATGCCCTGTTCGGCGTACCGCAACCGCAAGCCCACCATCCAGAAATCGACACCGGTGAACACATTCTGCAAGTGCTACAGATCGCTGCGCGCGAGCAGTTACCACTCCCGGCACGCTGGGCTTGTCTGCTGCATGACCTGGGCAAGGCCCTGACGCCGCAGGCGCAATGGCCGAAACACCACGGCCATGAGCAAAAGGGGCTCAAGGCGGTAAAAGCGATCAATCAACGCTGCAAGGCGCCAAAGGACTGCCAGGAGTTAGCCCTGCTGTGCTGCGAATATCACACCCACAGCCACCGCGCACTGGAACTGCGACCACAAACGCTGATCAAGCTGTTCAAAGCACTGGATATCTACCGCCGCGCCGAGCGGTTCGAGTATTTTCTGGCGGTGTGCCGCGCCGATGCGCAGGGCCGCACTGGACGTGAAGAGGCGCCATACCCGCAAGCCGATTACCTGCGCGGCGCAGCAGAGGCAGCGCGCGCTGTGGCCGTTCAGCCGTTATTGGCTGCTGGGTTACAAGGGGCGGAGCTAGGCAAGGCACTTGAGCAAAGCCGCCAACAGGCCATCGCCGATTACAAGGCCGCGTGGACCTGACTGCTCGATAGCAGGTCGGGAGGCGTCAAGGCACGATCATGCCAGACAAAAGGCACAGCCCAGAGTTGCTGGGTACCCTGCCATTGAGACCAATGCTGGGCATAGCTCAACTCAGTGCCAGGTAATAGAACGTCAGGAGCCAGCAGCGCCAGCGGCCAAAGCACAAAGGCATTGCGCAGTACCTCCGGGCGTGGCAACACCAGGCCAGCATGCACGCCGCTCAGCTCGCCATAGGTAAGAATATCAATATCCAGGGTGATGCGACCCGGAACCTTGGTCTCTCGCCGCCCACAGGCGGCCTCAATGGCCTTGAGCGCAGCGTTCAGGTCAGCAAGCGATAACCTGGTATCAAACACCACTACCAGGTTGTAGAAGCGCTTACCCAGCATCCCCACTGCGTCACTCTCAAATACCGGTGACACCTGCAGGTTAGCGCCCAACTCACACAGCGCATCCAAGCCACGCTGCAAGTGGTAGTCGCGCGCAGCATTACTGCCCAGACCAAGATAAGCCCTGTTCACGACGGCAATACTCCGCGCTCGATCAAAACGCCAACGCCGCCGGCGGCCTGCTTCACTGCGTCAGGCTTGGTCACCCGTAAACGCAGCCAGGGAATATCAAACTCCTTGCGCAGCTTGGCCGCCAGCTTCTCGGCCAGCGTCTCAACCAGTAAAAATTCGCTGGCCTGCACAAAGGTGATAATGAACTCACTGATTGCCGCGTAATTCAGCGTGGCGTCGATATTTTCATGGGCAGCTGCAGGACGAATATCCCAGGCCATATCCAGATCGAAGATCAGGGGCTGACGAATGGTGCGCTCCCAGTCGTAGATACCGATAACGGCATCCGTTGTTAACCCTTTGATAAAAACCTGATCCACGCATTGCTCCCATGTCGACTACAATCGTCGTTTTAATTACGGTCAGCACTATGCCCGCCAACCTGCTGCTATGGTCCTGCATTGCCTATCTACTCGGCTCAGTCTCCTTTGCCGTGCTGATCAGCCGTCTGCGTCACCTGCCAGACCCACGCCGACTCGGCTCGGGCAATCCAGGTGCCAGCAATATGTTACGCCTAGGCAACCGCTCACTGGCACTGGCAACTCTGATCGGCGATCTCGGCAAAGGCCTGCTGGCAGTTTGGCTGGCCCGCCATGCCGAACTATCTCTGGCGTACCAGGGCTGGGTAGGCCTGGCCGCCGTCTGTGGCCACGTACTCCCCATCTTTCACCGCCTGCAAGGTGGCAAGGGCGTTGCCACTGCCGCGGGCGTTATGCTGATTCTGGCGTGGCCTGCCGCACTGCTGGCAGCGCTCGTCTGGTTATTGGCTTTTTACTGGCAACGCATGGCATCACTCGCCTCACTATTGGCCAGCCTGTCTTTACTCCCCTGGCTAGCCTGGCAAGCGCCACAATTACTGATACCCGTAGCCTTGATGGTCAGCCTGATACTGCTGCGCCACCGGGTCAACATTGGCCGCCTGATCAACGGCCAGGAAACGCGCTTCAAGCCTTGACCGCCAACGCAGGCAACTGATCCATCGGCCAGCGCGCGCGCGCCTCGATACCAGATATGTCGTGCTGCCCAGCCATCAGCCGCTGACAGCCAGCGTAGGCAATCATGGCGCCATTGTCCGTGCAGAAGGCGGGACGTGCATAAAACACCTCGCCTTTCAGACCAGCGGTCATTTTTTCCAGGTTAGCGCGCAGGCGCTGGTTGGCACTGACACCGCCAGCAATCACCAGCCGCTTGAGCCCCGTCTGCTTGAGTGCGCGCTTACACTTGATGGTCAGCGTTTCCACTACAGCAGTTTCAAACCCCAGCGCCAGATCGGCCTGCACCTGATGACTGACCTCCCCTTGCTGCTGGCAGCGCTGCCAGGCATTCAGCACCGATGTTTTCAAACCACTGAAACTAAAATCCAGACCGGGGCGGTCCGTCATGGGGCGCGGGAAAACAAAGACGCCGGCTTCGCCCTCTTCGGCCAGGCGAGCGATCTCGGGGCCACCGGGGTAAGGCAGCCCCATCAGCTTGGCGGTCTTGTCAAAGGCTTCACCGGCGGCATCGTCCAACGATTCACCCAAGAGTTGATACTCACCAATGCCGTCCACCCGGACCAGTTGGGTATGACCACCCGACACCAGCAGCGCGACAAAAGGGAACGCAGGAGGAGACGCTTCCAGCATGGGGGCCAACAGATGACCTTCCATGTGATGCACGCCCAGCGCCGGCACGCCCCAGGCAAAGGCCAGTGCACGCGCACAGGCGCCACCGACTAATAGCGCCCCAACCAGACCCGGGCCAGCGGTATAAACCACGCCATCGACCTCGCCTGGCTGCAGAGCAGCCTGATCAAACACCTCACGCATCAACGGCACCAACCGTTTGACATGGTCGCGCGAAGCCAGCTCCGGCACTACACCACCGTATACCCGGTGCAGATCAATCTGACTGAAGAGCGCATCCGCGAGCAGCCCTCGCTCGCTGTCGTATATCGCAACGCCGGTTTCATCACAGGAGGTTTCTATACCCAGAACACGCATGCTTTGCCTTTGTGTGGTTGAGTGCGAACTCGCTCGCATTAATCCAGTAAGTCGCGCATCATAATCAGCCCGGCGCCCACAGGCCAGTTTTTTGCCTTTATGGGTGTCATAGGCTTTGCATTTTCCAAAGGGAGGCGGTAACATCCGCGTCCCTTGAAATGCAATCGCCGTAGGCAATATCGCCTTCGGCTACGACTACAACGTTTGAGAAAGGTACGAAATGCCTAACGTCAAAGTTAAAGAGAATGAACCCTTCGACGTGGCCCTGCGTCGTTTCAAACGCTCCTGCGAAAAAGCAGGCGTTCTGGCTGAAGTGCGCCGTCGTGAGTTTTATGAAAAGCCCACTACCGAGCGCAAGCGCAAGGCTGCTGCCGCTGTTAAGCGTCACGCTAAAAAGATTCAACGCGAACAGCGTCGTCGCGAACGTCTGTACTGAGTTCCGACTTTCAGCTCTGTAGGGCCTGATCGCAGGCCCAACCGTTCTTGCCTTACAAGGCTTGATAAGTAGCTGAAAAAATCTGATATACGCACTTTTCCGGCCTTCCAATTTTTGGAACGGGCTGGATTTTTGCGTCTCCGTGCCTATCGGATATTATAGTGCGCCAAACCGATCAAGCGTCCGGCCTAGCCGTTCGCTCGCGGTTTCCTTTTGCTGGTGCAAGGCAGATACATGGCCGGGCTTATTCCTCAGGGCTTTATCGATGACCTTCTCGGACGGACCGATATCGTCGAGGTGGTTGGTGCGCGCCTGAAACTCAAGAAAACCGGCAAGAACTACTCGGCACTGTGCCCTTTTCATAACGAAAAATCACCGTCCTTCAGCGTCAGTCCGGACAAGCAATTCTATTATTGCTTCGGCTGCGGCGCGGGCGGCAATGCGCTTAGTTTTGTCATGGACTTTGAGCGGCTGGACTTTCCCGAGGCAGTCGAAGACCTGGCCAAACAGGCTGGCGTCGCCGTACCCCGCGAAGAGCGCAGCGACCGCAAGCAACAAAACACACCGCGCAAAGACAGCCCGTTATATGCACTGCTTGAGCAAGCGGCAGCCTACTATCGTCAGCAATTGCGCCACCACCCAAAGAAACAACGTGCAGTCAGCTACCTCAAGCAGCGCGGACTCACCGGACATATCGCCAAAACCTACGATCTAGGCTTGGCGCCGCCCGGCTGGGATAACCTGATGTCGCACCTTAGTCGCGACACCTCAGAGCAGAAGGCGCTGATCGAAGCGGGCCTGGTGGTTGAGAACGAAGACAGCGGAAAACGTTACGACCGCTTTCGTGATCGCATCATGTTCCCCATTCGTGACAGCCGGGGCCGCGTGATTGGCTTTGGTGGCCGGGTTCTGGGTGACGACAAACCCAAATACCTGAACTCGCCGGAGACGCCAGTCTTCCACAAGGGCCAAGAACTCTATGGCCTATACGAGGCGAAGCAGCAGAACCGGCAACTAGACGACGTTATTGTGGTCGAAGGTTACATGGACGTGATTGCCCTGGCTCAGCACGGCGTCACCAACGCCGTAGCGACACTTGGCACCGCGACCAGCGAAGATCACTTGAAGCGCCTGTTCCGTCTGGTGCATAGCGTGACCTTCTGCTTTGACGGCGACAAGGCAGGCAAACAGGCTGCTTGGCGGGCACTGAACTCTGCCCTACCCGTGCTGGAAGACGGCAGGCACGTGCGTTTTTTGTTTCTGCCTGACGGACAAGATCCGGATAGCATGGTGCGCGAAGAAGGCCAGCAAGCGTTTCAGCAGCGCGTCAACGAGCAGGCAGAACCGCTCACCGAGTACCTGTTTCGGCATTTGAGCATAGAGGCCAACCCTGTCAGCCTCGAAGGCAAAGCGCATCTGGCGGCACTGGCACTACCATTGATCGATAAAGTACCCGGCAGTCTGCTGCGTCGCCTACTGCGCCAGTCGCTGGCCCAGATTACCGGCATGGACCTGAACCGCGTCGAGACCGAAGCTAAGCAGCCAGTAGCCAGCCTTAGCGAACCGGCTACCATCGCAGCGCCAGAGCAACAGGATGCGCCGCCCAACTGGGACGACGACTGGCAACCGCCGATGGATGACTATGCGCCGAGCTATGAACCGAGCGAGCGCAACGAGCGACCCGCCCCGCGAAAGCCTCAGCGCAGCGGAAAGAAAGGCGTAGATAGCCCGCTACTGCAAGCTACTCGCACCCTGTTGCACCACCCGCACCTGGCAGGCATGGCGCAGCAGGCCAATGAACTGGCTGACGAAGACAAGGATGAGGCAAGACTATTGGTAGCACTGCTGGATGCAGCACAAAAAAACCCAGGATTAAGCACCATAGAATTGCTCGCCAGGTGGCATGGTACGGCGCTTGGCGAGCAACTGAGTCACTTGGCTGAACAGGAATGGTTGCTGAATAATCCTGATCACAACCTTGAACAACAGTTTTTCGACACTATAAATAGATTATCCGCCGAACAAACCGAACGGCACATCGACAAACTCCTGGCAAAGTCGGCTAACCAGCCGCTTAGCGCCGAGGAGAAGCAGCAACTGCTCGATCTTTTTGGACGCCAACGCGCACCAAAAACCGACAGCTAACGCCGCCTCAACTGGCGCGGAGCCCTAAATTCAGGGTATAATCCGCAGCTTACTTTTTTGCACACCAATGCGTCCACAAGGGTTGTTATGTCCGGAAAAGCGCAACAGCAATCCCGTCTCAAAGAGCTCATTGCCCGCGGTCGCGAGCAGGGCTATCTGACCTATGCGGAAGTCAACGACCACCTGCCCGAGGATATCTCCGATCCGGAACAGGTAGAAGACATCATCCGCATGATCAACGACATGGGCATCACCGTGTTCGAGGTTGCACCGGATGCTGATGCTCTGTTGCTCGCCGACAACGATGCCGATGAATCTGCCGCCGAAGAGGCTGCTGCTGCATTAGCCGCGGTTGAGACGGATATCGGTCGCACCACCGACCCCGTGCGCATGTACATGCGTGAAATGGGTACGGTCGAGCTGCTGACCCGTGAAGGCGAGATTGAAATCGCCAAGCGCATCGAGGAAGGCATCCGCGAAGTCATGGCGGCCATCTCTATGTTCCCGGGGACAGTCGAGAGCATTCTTGCCGACTACGCTCGCGTCACCGAGGAAGGCGGACGTCTGTCTGACATCTTCAGTGGTTATATAGACCCTGACGATGACGGCCTGTCTGGCACCGACAACGCTCAAATTCCCAGCGCGGCCTCGAAGGACGACAAGAAAAAGTCCGACGACGACAGCGATGATGATGACGACGACAGCGATGACGACGACAGCTCGGATGACGAAGGCGATGGCGGCCCGGATCCAGAGATCGCTCGCATGCGCTTCACCGCGATCGGTGATCAGCTCGAGAAAGTCAAAAAGGTCCTGAAGAAGAACCCACGCAACAGCAGCAAAGTTATTGCCGAGCTGGATGCGTTGGCGTTGCTCTTCATGCCGATCAAACTGATACCCAAGCAGTATGAAGCCTTGGTTGTGCGTGTCCGCAGTGCGCAGGATCAGATCCGCAAGCAAGAGCGCGCGATCATGCAATTGTGCGTACGTGATGCACGTATGCCGCGTAACGAGTTCCTGCGCAGCTTCCCGGGCAACGAAGTCAACGATGGCTGGGTTGACGAACTGCTGGCCGGAAAACCACGCTACGCCGAAGCACTGGAAGCGGTTAAACCCGACATCCTTCGTGCGCAGAAGAAGCTGACCATACTGGAACAGGAAGCTGAGCTGACTGTATCCGAGGTCAAGGACATTAACCGTCGCATGTCGATTGGTGAAGCCCGTGCTCGTCGCGCCAAGAAAGAGATGGTCGAGGCCAACTTGCGTCTGGTTATCTCTATTGCCAAGAAGTACACCAACCGTGGCTTGCAATTCCTTGATCTGATCCAGGAAGGCAACATCGGTCTGATGAAGGCAGTAGACAAGTTCGAATACCGCCGCGGCTATAAGTTCTCGACTTATGCCACCTGGTGGATTCGTCAGGCAATCACGCGCTCCATTGCGGACCAGGCTCGTACCATTCGTATTCCGGTACACATGATCGAAACGATCAACAAGCTGAACCGTATCTCTCGTCAGATGCTGCAGGAAATGGGTCGTGAACCCACACCTGAAGAGCTGGGCGAGCGCATGGAAATGCCGGAAGACAAGATTCGTAAAGTGCTGAAAATCGCCAAGGAGCCCATCTCGATGGAAACTCCAATCGGCGACGACGAAGACTCCCATCTGGGCGACTTCATCGAAGACGGCACCATGGAATCGCCAATCGACTCGGCCACCGTGGAGAACCTCAAAGAGGCCACTCGCGATGTATTGGGCGGGTTGACTGCACGCGAGGCCAAGGTACTGCGCATGCGTTTTGGTATCGACATGAACACCGATCACACCCTGGAAGAAGTCGGCAAGCAGTTCGACGTCACCCGTGAACGGATTCGTCAGATCGAAGCCAAAGCACTGCGTAAACTGCGCCACCCTACCCGCAGCGATCACTTGCGCAGCTTCCTCGACGAGTAAGCTCATGTGAACCGCAGTGCATCAATGCCCAGCTATGCTGGGCATTTTTGTCTCCGCTCGCGAACCGTTCCGCACGAACAACATCCCAACATAACGGGGCCTTGAGAGCCTAAAACGCGCCTGCCGCAACCAAGCGACGCAATTTCGTTAGCTTCCTGCAACGCATGCCTAGTCAGAGGCCATCTCAGCCCGTATAATTCCGCCCTGCTATAAGCACGTGGGCCTATAGCTCAGTTGGTCAGAGCAGGCGACTCATAATCGCTTGGTCGTAGGTTCAAGTCCTACTGGGCCCACCATTTCTTTGCTGTGCGCTTCAAGTGTGTTCTTGCACCCATAGTTTGGCCGGTTTGGCCACACTATGGTAACAATTGCGACCTCATTTGGCCGGCCTCGAGTGCTTCCCGTCGCGCTGCCCATCTGGCTAGATGAATAGCTTCATCCAGCCCCCTCAACTCATCGTCAATTTTGCGTCCTACTCTTGGCGCTAAAAAGTGCGACTCTCCCGCACCTGCTGCATACGAGGCAAATTTCGAACTGACTCAACACCTTATCGACCGCAGGTATGGCGCAGAAGTCGCATTAATCTGATTCTTGATAATCGGCTCACAACACCCGTATGCTGACTGAACATGAAGTCACTAAGGCTGACCGGGCTATGATTATTGACTCCCAACCTGACAGCGCAGGCCAAAGCGATGTGGCACTCGACTCCCGGATTGCGGAGCAAGCGGCCATGGCAACAAACATGGCCTATAAAAGAGCAAAAAAGTTGTCATGCACCGTTGTAGTGTCAAAAAATGGATACATTATTGCAGAGCTCCCTGACGGCACAGAGAAAAGGCTTGGTGTTTCTCGGCGCAGGAGAGTCGTGGCGGGTGTACCTATAAGAATTCACGGGATTCAACCCGATCTATAGCTCCAAAAAGCCCCACAATGTTCATTTAGATGTATCTGGGTAAGGTTGCAGAGCTCAGCAAAACATACCCATCTCTAGTCGTCCGATAAGATCCCTGACCGCCTCACATTCAACTCCAGTACGAAAAAACTCCATCGGTGCCTGGCCATTCAGCTCGTTTTGTGACGCTCTTACCCATCGACGGGCAAGGCCCTGATCATCCTCGAACAACCTCACAACATCGCTAAATAAAATAGCTGCCCTAACGATCCTGTCGCTTTCATCAGAACTAAACCGGCCACATTTTAGTCTGCGATAAAACGTCGATCAGGACATCCCCAGACAACGGGGAAAGCTCTAAAGGATCTAACTGCATATTCCGGCCCATCGTGACCGCCCATTCCGTTTGAACGTGACCGCCTGTTCCGGGCTAACGTGACCGCTCATTCCGTTTTATCGTGACCGATTTTGGGTGATATCCCGGAATCACCGGTCACG
>NZ_RKKU01000029.1 GCF_003797945.1 Pseudomonas neustonica | reverse complement strand
GGCTCAAGGACGCTGGTGTTACCTTGCCGTCGTCTTGGATCTGTTTAGCCGTCGTGTTGTGGGCTGGGCGCTATCGAGTCACCCGAATGCAGAGCTGGTCATAAGAGCGCTGGATATGGCTTATGAATAGCGAGGCCGGCCTCAGGACGTGATGTTTCACTCGGACCAGGGAAGCCAGTATGTCAGCCGCAAATTCAGGCAACGGTTATGGCGCTACCGTATGAGGCAAAGCATGAGCCGGCGGGGCAACTGCTGGGATAATGCGCCCATGGAGCGGCCGTTCCGCAGCTTGAAGTCAGAATGGATATCAAGCATCGGATACGCCACGTTCAAAGAAGTACAGCGAGACATCAGCTATTACCTGATGATAAGGTACAACTGGCTAAGACCACATCAATTCAATGATGGTTTAGCACCTGCCAAGGCAGAGGAAAAACTTTATCCACTGTCCGGAGTCAGTTGACCACTACAGCCTGCTTGCCAGTAGGATGCACATCAAGCACCCCGGGCGCCTGAATTGGCGTCGATACTGCCATCTGCAAAAGCCCTGTACTAGATACTCGCACCTCAGCCGCGCTACATAAAATAGATCTGTCACCTTTTTTGCGAGATGCCGCTGTCAGTATTTTGCGGTACGTAAGCACTAGCTTTTTAATGCGGTTATGAAGACATATTTGGGCTACTATGGGATTCACCTCAAATGGAATTGGCAAATGAAAAGCTTGGCTGTAGTCTCTTTACTCGCGTGCTCCCTTGTCGGCTGCGACGCAGCACCCGAAAACACTACTCAGATCACCCAACCTCTTGGCCAGTGCACTAAAGACACTGACTGTAAGGGGAACCGTATCTGCGAAACCGGACAGTGCACAAACCCTAGTCCAGAACCGCAGCGTTTAGAGCCTTTAGGCAACCCTGTGCAGATCGTCGACCTCGCGCCCGCTGCTCCTAGTATCAGTTATGAAGCACTTCTGACGACCAGCGACTCTGGCGGCCCTTTTTCCATTGAGCATATGGACATGGGGACAGCGCTTACTTATCAGTCTAGAGCTGGAGTAATGAATCTGATGGAATACGTGGTGGACGATCCCGAATCCACTGGATACGTCAGCATCGAAAAGGTTTATTCGTTTGGCCCAAACAACTACGTGCTTGTCGTCTCAACTGGCGAAATGGGCAGGAGCTGCGAAGCTAATACCTATGCATTCAGCTTTGATAGCAAGCAAGAATATGTCGACGGCAAAACCAATATCGATGGGTGTTCAGAGACCGTCGAGACATTCGCCGAAGGCAACAAGCTCAGCATCCGGAAGGATGGCGAAACCACCATCGTTTATAACGGGGTGGTCAAATAATACGCCATGTCCTTTGGTTTAATCTGACCCCGGCTTTTAGGAAGTTTTTCCGAAAGCCGGAAACCTTCAGGTGGTGGAACGGAGCCTGATATTACTGTCAAGGTGAAATTCTTGCTTGTCTCGATTACTGGCTCCTGCATCCTCAAGCCCGTCGGGATTGCTTTTTTCAAGCTGATACGAGTCTCGTAGTGACGGCCGTTCCTTGCCGGTGAGAATGTCGGACTATTGAGAGAAGGGCGGGAAAAGGGCTGCCTGATCAAAAGGGCGCTTGCTCATTGATTGGGAAAGCTGTACCCATCAGTCTTAGTCATATGACAGATGTACGTGTGCTTGAATCTCTCGGCTATGGCAAAATCTGCGAGTCGAAATTCGTAATACATAGCCTTGCTGACGTCCCGCGCAAAGGGTGGTAGGCGGGCATTTTAGACCAGAAAAGGATTTCATCATGCGTTTAATCGTGGTTGCATTTGCCTGCGTCCTGTTTACCGCTCAATTGGCAGCGTCAGAACAACCCAAGCTGTTTAAGACCTGGGCCTATAAAGCGCCTATGACCCTATTCAGCGAGGCTCAGGGCTTCTACGATTGTGCAGCCGATTTCGGTGGAAAAGCAGTCTGCTCTGATGACGTTGAATTTGTAGGGGGCAATTTCGGCGCGGTTTTGATTCCGATGGACGGGCAGCTGGCGCAGGTAACGCTGGTCTCTGAGTTTGACAATGACCTCTACATCAAAGCCATTGGGGCTTTGGCAAACGGGTTCACAATGGTATCTATGCGAGGTGCCAGTGACCAACTTGATATGGTCGAGTCTATTCATACGAGCCAAAGCATCCAGCAATTCCAGAGTAGAATAAACGACTACGAGACTCTGAACCTCAATCAAGGTCAACTGACCTATACGTTTATTGAGCAGCCCCCCGAGGTGGTTCGCAGGTTCAGGACCGCACATGCCTTGGCTTCTGGCGCGCCAGACACTGCGCGCACTGCAGAGCTGATCGTTATGGACAACGCAGAACACTCAGTCTTGATGGTCAAGTTCACTTTGCCAAAACTTTTTCTGGAGAGCGCTCGCGAAAGTGTTCAACAATTACCAGTTGAAGACTTTTGAGTTGCGGCAGAGGCTGTGCCCTGACACGCAGTCCGCTATTGGCCCAGGCTGTGAAAAAACTCCCAGGACGACTCACCTGGTCAAAACCTGACCCAAAAATCGCGCTTCTACGTGAATTCTTGGTCTGTAGACCAGCCGCACTTTTTCAGGAACCACGTAGCCGCGCGCACTTCGATTTCTGGCCGACGTTTTTACACACTCTGGGCCGAAAGCAGCCGCTCATAAAACAGTCTGGTCCTTACGTTCTGCCGCTCATCTCCTTCAGATATTTTCCGTCAAGGCTTCAATAAGCCTCAGTTGGATACGATGGATAGGTATTTTTGTACCCAAAACGTATTGAAATATCCAAATATAGTTAGATTAATACCCATTTTGCTGTCTCGCATCGAGTCCCTGGCGCGAGAGGTTTCAGGTACTGTGGCGTTTGGTTTGTTGGGTTGGAGGCGGCAAAGGTTCATTTTTAGTCGCAGTTACTGCCGAATGCCAGGCTGGTTTACCGCTTGAGCGTACTCTTACTTTCGATGTGTCTGCACGCGGGGCGGGGGAGGGTAGTGAGCGGTTTCCTTTGTGTGCCAGGCGTTTGTCGCCATAGCGTTCAATCGAGCGTGTGGATTGATGCCCCATGATGTAAGCCATGGTTTCAGGGGCAAGCCCGGATGCTTTCAGGTTTGAGCCCAATTGGTGGCGCAGGCTTTTCAATGTGGGCTGTACTTTTCGCCTTGGCCACAGCAGTCTGCATTGTTCTCGCAGGGTATCCCTGGTGGCGCCCAAGCTGCGTCGTGTGCTGTTGTATAGGTCCACCGCATCAGCAACAAGGCTGGAGTCGTCAGGGTCGGGCAGCATCAATATTCGGTCAGCTCCTCTTATACCGGTGTCATCTTTTTTTGCGCCGGTAATGTAAAAATGCTCCCCCTCTACTCGGATTTGGTGCATCTCAGAAGGTCTGACTCCCAGGTGCCAAGCCAGGATGACGGCGGCAAATACATGGGCTTTACCTGGTTCGCCCAAGTGACAACAGAGGGTGCGAAAGTCATCCTCGCTGAGTGCTTTGGCTGATGGTCGTTTTGCTTTTACGGGAAGTGTGCTTTCTGGTTGCGTGGTGGGGTTTTGGATTTTTAGGATCTTTTCGGCCGCTGCCGAGTAGCCACGTTCACGAACGTCGAAAGCGAGTGCATTCTTGAGCACACGGAAATAGTCTGGGCGGTAGCTTGGTGCTGCGTTAATGAGCGCTGAGCGTATATTACTGGTGGATAGCGCTGCGCCATTCATCCGGGTTCTGTAGAAGTTAGCAGCAAGTTTTAGGTAACGCTGTTTGGTACTTTCAAGCATATTGGCATCCTTATAATTATTGTTTTTTTGATGTCAAAAGCAGCCGCTTCGCGAAGGGGCGCTTGTTTTTTCGCTCCTAGCCGGAGCGAAAAACCATGTCGGCATGGTGTTGGCTAGGCCTCACCTCACCGTCGTTCGTGATGCCCTCGCCAATACCGTGCCGCCACTGCGCCCCCATACTCGAAGCGCGAGTATGGTTTGTGCGCCCGTACTCGTGCGCATCGGCCCGCCCTGCGGGTACGGTCCGGGCAGCAAGCTGCCTCCTGTGTTTGACATCAAACTCGGCAGGCGTCCTGCGGACGAAGTTGATCGACAGGCTATGCATGAGTCTTGGGGCGACGACCGCGCCGGCTACGACCTTGCTGTGACTCGATGATGGCTTTGTAGTGCTGCCAATGTAGATGCGAATAATCGACGCCGAATTTCAGGCCCTGCTCAAGCGCCTCTTTCAGGAGAACGCTGTAAGGTTTGTCGAGGTAGTGCTTTCGAGTTACTTCGCAAGCGTTGCTGCGGTGTCCGAGAAGGTGAGAAATAGTACTTTCAGCGATACCTGAGGTCTCTAGGCGTTGGGCAAAGCTGCGACGGCAGCTTTTGAAATTCAATGCGCCTTCCTTAGCGTGCTGACAGTGTTCACCGATATATCCTGTGCCCGTTGCATAACCACAGAAGAATCGGCTGGGCATTCTTGAGTAAAGATGTTCCTTGGAATAGCTCAACTCTTCGAATAGCTGCCCGTCTTTACCTGATTGCTCCCTGCGTTCTTGTACATATTCCATAAACCCCATGTCCTTTAGCGCAGAGCAAATGGGTATGTCGCGGCGTGACTGTTCGTTCTTCAGTTGTTTGTTGAAGCCGTTGTCGTTGATGCTGATGACATTGACGTTATTGTCATCACGTTGGATGTCGTGGACACGAAGCTGACAAAGTTCGTTTAGGCGAGCGCCGGTAAAGATACCGAGTGGCAATAACCAGAAGCGGTATGGATGGGCGTCGCGCGATATTTGCTCCGCCTGCTCAGATGTTGGTTGCGAGTAAGGCCAGCCGTTAAATAATGCTGTCAGGTCATCCACAGCGAAGGGCTTGGTTTGAACTCGTCTTGTAGTTTTTGAGCTGTTTAAGCGCAGCTCAATGCAAATAAAGCCGTCGTTGCGTGCCTCAGTCATTACCCGATTGAAAAGCTGGTAATACGTTTGAAGGTTTTCGCCTTGGCTTTTTGAGCGTTTTTGCTTTTTTAAGGTGGCGGGCAGCTGGCGCTTAATTCGCGGAATATCCTGTAGGGCCAGGTCAGCCATCACACGCTTCGGATCATTCCCACTCACTACCCCTTTCAGCTTCTCCATACGCGCTATCAGCATGTTTTTCCCTTTTGCTGAGTAGCCGTTTGCATCGATGAAACGTTGGCGGACTTCATCAAAGTAATCCTGAATGTTCGGCGAGCTATCCAGCTGTTGGAGCATCTGTGTGATGGGCAGCATTTGCTTCAATACAGTCGGGTAAAACTTCTCGTACTTGCTGTCGTACTGAAGGTGAAAACCCTCAGTAATCGAGATCAATTTTGTCTCTGAAACTATCGCTGTCATCTGCTGCCTCTTGTTTTTGATGAGGCGATAGTAATGATTAATTATTTTTGATGTAAAGTATTTTTTTAGGGGAAAAGCGTGGCGCTGGTCATTTTTTGTTGTGGCTCTATAGATATATGAAATCTTGACAATTTGTCAATTTATTGGGCTGCAGCGACATTAGGCAGTAAATAAGGTAACGATCTAATTGCGGCGAAGCGCGAAAGAGTAAATTTTCAGCCAATAAATATACTTATATGTGTAAATAAAAATTAGTTAATTATTTTACTTGTTGAAGCCTCGATCAGCGCTCCAGACGCTAATCGAGGCTTTGTGTTTGGCTAGCGGGGTGGGCGGCCAATTTGTCTGCTGCCTTGCCGTTCTTGCATCGCCTGATAGCGCTCATAAGAGATGTGCGTGAGGTCTAGTTCAAAGTCGAGCTTGTCGATCTCTTCTTTCAGCACACTAAGCGGGTAAATGTCGCCATAGCCTCCAGTGGTGCTGGTGTCTACATGCCCAACCAGCGCCTTAGCAATCAGGATATCGAGCCGCTGCACGCGAAATTGATGGATGAAGGTGTGGCGCAGGCCGTGAAAGGTGGCGTTGTCGTCGGCCAGGCCGCTTCTTTCTTTGTTAAAGCCAAACCATCGGCTCGCGACATGGCTGTCAGGTAAGGCCCGATAAAGACGCAGGGAGTCGAAAAGTAGGGCTTTCCCGCCTGCTTTCGCGCGTTTGCGGCTATTGATGAAGTCGAGAAAGCCTAGCTTGATCAGTTGGTGATGGATCGGCACCTGGCGCACCGAGCCGGCATTTTTGACCCGCTTGCCGTCAGCGTCATCGATGTTGATTATCCAGATGCCATTGCAGCAGCGGATATCGCTTAGCCGCAGTTGGCAAAGCTCCGCCAGGCGAGCCCCGGTGTAAAGACCTAGCAGAGGGAGCCAGAATTTGTAGTCGTCCAATCGCCATCTGGGTTGGGCAGACGAGTACGCCGGGCTGTTGATGAGTTTAACCAGCATTTCATGGCTGTATGTGCGGTTGGTCGGAGGTGAGGCATTGCGGGTTTTAAATAGAAGGTTGGAGGTGACGTCATACTCGACTAGTTCCTCATCCAGTGCATAGCGCATCATAGCCTTGGCGAGCTCGAAGTAACTCTTGGCGGTTCTCGGATGAACGGCTGGACTGGTTTTGTCGTTGACCAGGGCAGGTAGTGAAAGCTTGCGTTGGAGAGCGATCTGGCGGGCGTTTTTGGGGAGGTTGCGCAGTTGATCTCTAAGCGTTAGAAAATCTGCGCGGCGCAGCGCTTTCAGTCGTTTGTGAGAGCCAAGCAGTTCGGTGAGGGTGGCTAATCGAGCCTGGCACATCGGCAGCGTTTTTACATGTGTCCAGTTGCCTTCGTTGACCTGGGCCTGTTCGAAGCGCTTGGCAAGCTCGCCCAGGGTAATGCCGTTCAGCTGTTCGGCTTTGCTCTCGATGGTGATGCCTTTTGCGCCGTTTATCAGTGCGTCGAGCTGAGCGCGTTCGGCTTCAGGCAGCAGAGCACTTAACGCTGATGCCAGTGCTTGCTTGGCTGGGTCGACGGGGGTTGAGCTTTCCTCAGTCAGGGGGCGTGCTTGTGGCAAGCTGGGTAGCGGGGTTTTTTCTAACGCGCTACCGATGAGCTGGCTCACGAGGCCTTCCAGCTGCTGGTGCGCCTGCGCCAGTGAGGTTTCCGTTGCTGCTCGTCGGAGGTTCAGGTGCAAGGTGCTTTCAACAGCTGATACGAGACGCTCTTTCAACAAGGTCGCCACGATTGCTGACGTGGTAGGCAATGTCAGCTGAAAGCTGCGGGTGGCCAGGATTGGGTATTGGTCTTTCAGGGCGCAGGAGGTCATCTCAAGGCGATATAGGCCTGAGGTAAGCTGGCGGGTAAGGAATGCTGATTTCTTCGGCGTTGGCCAGCTCAGTGAGGTCAGTGTGCTGTGGATGCGAAAGGCCGCAAGGGAGCCGGGTAGATCAGTCGGAATTTCCGACAACGTCGCACCGCAGTCTGGTCGCGCGTAACACAGGTACTCATACAGGGCGAGAGCGTGGAAGGTGGCGGGGTGTCTTAGGTCTGCATTTGGCGTGTGCTGCTCAAGCTGGGCGACTGCAGTGAGTGCGTAGACAGCAGCATCTTGGCCCTGCGCGTGATCAGTGATACCGAGTGGCCAGTCGAGGCGGTCAAACTGTAAATTGAGGGCCCGCTGCAGAGCTTGGCTGGGTCTGATAGACAGAATGAGTTCGCCACCCGGCGTGTGGCTGAACAGCGTGGCTCGCTTTGCGCTATCTTCGACCAGACGTTGCTTGCCAATCGATAAGTCGGTTTGAGCCAGCTCTGCAGGCGTTGGCAGTGTGCCCCATGGGGTTCTGGCATTTTCCAGGGTGCGTTTGAGCCAGGCGTTGGCTTGCTTCAGACGTTCACGCACTAGCTCTGCCGTGACGAGAGTCCCGCCGGGTTTCAGGATAAGCGAAAGCTCAGCATCCAGTAGTCGGGCAAGCGTGCGCGCCAAGGCGGCATCACGCCCAAGTGACCAGCGAATCTGGACAGGGAGTCGGGGCTTGCTGCTGAGATATTTGGGTAAGGTGAGGTAGTACTGATACACCCCGCTGGGCGAGGTGATCAGGTGCTGCTGATTACTTGAGTTGGACATGGTAGAGCGCCTTTTTAAAGTCTCAGATGGACTTTGTGCGATCTACCAAATCCGTTTCCCGCTGAAACCCCCCGTTCTAGAGGGGTTCCGTTACTAATTGGTGGGCCGGGGTAATCTGAACAGGGTCATTAATGTACTGATTTTAATAGAATTTGGCGGGTTCAGTTTTCGCTTGGAATACCTTTTGGAATCTGAATCTGTGATTGGCAAGGGGGTGGTGCCTTGTGATGCAGCAATTCTAACCGGGAATTGAACTGAGAACCTTCGTTTGCTTCTTCACATCTCGTTGAATGATACGAAGTTTCTCATTGACCTGTTCATCAAGCTCCTCGATTTCGCCGTCGAATGGCGGTGCGTCACTATCCATTGATGTCTTCCACATCTCTAGCGCGAGAATGTGTGAGCGTAGCTGCTTATGCAGTTCGTCTACCTCTAGGTTCTTTATTTTGAGCTGGTGCTGCAAGCCCAGGTGCTCGTAGGTCCACTGTTCTATTTGTTTTTTGTGCTCGAACATCCATTTTTCTCGAGCTTCTGCCAGGGCTTCAGGGGTATTGATCAGCAATATTGAGACGGTCTCGGATGGGCTTTTTCCAATTTTTCTTGTGAGCTCATCCAGGGCCCTACAGGCTTCTAGGGAGAGGTTGAATCTCTTCTCTTTGTTTTTTTTCTGTGAGCGGCGTTGCCTTAAATTATTCTGTAGACGTGTAATTATTTTGCTGCATTTATTTTTTTGTAGGGCGTTAACCCACGCCTCTACGGTTCTGCGTACATTAGCTTTTTCGGTCAACTGGATGCCTGTATTTTTGATGCAGCTCCGCTCCAGATCGTTCGCTCGCCTTTTCAGGTATTCTGTAGCGTAATAGCACTCATTCTCATCCCTAAGCCACTCAATCTGCTCAGTCACTTACTGCTCCTCGACATGCCGGATACCACTGCTTTTCTAGGGATTTAGTTTCCATTGGTTGCTTTTCCAGTATAGCGTTATACATAACGTTATCCATAATGCTATACATAACTGTTTTTATAAAATACCCTATCTGGAAAGGAGATAAGTGGCGATCTATCCATGCTTGAAAAATTGATAGGAATTAATGCTGAAATTTTAAGCGCAAACGAAAAGCTCGTATTACTTGTTTTTTTTGCAAATTTTGAGAAGCGCTGGACCGGTGCAATGACGCTTGCTTCCCTCGCCGAGCAATTGGGTCTGAGGGCGAGGTTAGTGGCTTCAGCGATGCCTTTGCTACTGGACGCAGGGTTCATAAAAGCGAGAACGTGTTATGGGTCATTTGGTAGGCCGTTGCGTGAATTCGCTGTCAACGAAGTAAAGCTTCGTGCGTTACCCGAAGCCAGAAAGCTTCGTCGGGAAAGCATTATTTCTTCCGGTTTATTCCTTCAGTCCCCCACGATCAAGGCTTCAAGATTGAATTGGTCCCATCAGCTGCAATCGTTAGATGCTGATGAGTACTCATCTGAAAGCGGTGAAGCCGGGTCCTCGATTTCACCTAAGGTTCGGCGAATGATTGAGGGTCGGAAAGGATATTTAGATGCTTCTGATGTATTGCTGCTCGCGTTGCTGCTCGCTGTGTCTGACCAGATGGGAGTGGTAAAGGGATGGAGCTTTAGGCAGATCGCTGCTGCCATTGGGGTGACGCAGCTAGCAGTCAAGGGCCGGCTGAAAAAGCTGGTGAGACATCGGGTTCTTCGTCGTGTGATTCCCGGTGTGGCAGCCCCAATTTTTCAACGTAAACTTGAGAGCGTCATTCTGCTCAATACGAATCACCCGTTATTCTCATCCACTGGACGTAGGGTATCAGCGGTCATCAACCGCCTTATCGGCAGTGAGGCCGAATGGGGTTTTGTGGCTAGCCTTTTGACAGATTCTAGAAGTAATAATCCCCTCTATTACGGTCGGGAGGTGATGCTATTGCGAACCCTTCCTTTTCATGCATTCGAGCAGTTGGAATTCATGTTGCTCGAGCTTGCGAGCAAAGGGTTCGAGTGTGCGTTAGCCGAGGGGAAGATTGATCGTGCTTCACTCGAGGTTGATGCGAAAGCGGATATCGCGCGCGTTATGCGGAGTTATGACGATGGATCACTACGTTCTGACCTAGTCTCGGAGTTGATAGAGGGTCTGGCTTTTCTGGTTTACCTGCTGGTACAGGAGCTGGATGGTCGGATAAGGCCTCTGCTTGCTGAGCTAGGGGCGCGAGATAAGGTCCTAATGCTACCGGGCAATATGACCCAAGGTTATGAGTATATTGGAGTTCTCGTATTTCCAGCTTTAGAGCCTCGAGGTTTCGCGGTTGAAGGCTATGGAGCTTGGGAAGGGGTTGTTCTGAATGAGCAAAAGATTTCACTAACTGCTCTTGAGAAGGCAGGGCTTGCGGCCAAGGTATAGTCTTCCTCGTTTTTTTTTACTACCGCCAGAGATCCTCTGAGCCTTACAGAGGAGCCCGCTCATGAGAATAATCCGTTTGAAAGAAGTAATCGATTCGACCGGCCTGGCACGGTCGACCATCTACAAATATATCTCGGAAGAGACCTTTCCCAAGCCTGTATCCCTAGGGGATCGCTGCGTCGGCTGGGTCGATAGTGAGGTCCACGATTGGATCCTGGCCAGGATCGAGGAACGTGATCTAGCTATGGCAGCTACACGGCCAAGCAACCATTTCAGCGTCGCCAAATAAACTTTACCGCCATGACCTGCTAGGGCTGGTCATGGCAGCTTATGATGCTGCTCAGGAGGGCGGCTCTGATCTCAGCTAACTCTCCCAGTGCTCGGTGCGGAAAATCACTCGACAGGCTTGGCAATGTTGCTCCCCATTGCCCGGCCTGATCGGGAGGTCCTGAGGCAGGTAGGGCTGCATCTATTGATATAGCAATTAACTATCTACTCTAGCTATTCAATAGTCACAGTCACTATCCATTACTACTAACTACCACCAGAGGGAAAGAAGACAAGTAAAAAAAAATACATCACGTACCTGATATGCACCGACAACCTACCAGGTACTGAACCATGAACAACCGCAAGCTAAACATTCATCCCTCCCAATCTGAGATAGCCCTGAAGATCGAATCACTCGTCAAGGCTATAGAACGCAGCGATACACCTGCATTCAGGATCAGGCATAACCGATCTGGCTATGAGCGTCTCGATAACACCAGAATCTCCCGCTACTGCACTCACGTGCAGCAGATGTACAACCTGTTCGATGATCGTGTGCCCTATGACTACAGCGAGCAGTTACAAGCGTTCCGGGTTGCCTGGGAAGAAATCGGTCTTGAACCATCACCTGCTGGTCCTATCTGCCTGAATGACAGGGGTTCATACTGGCTCAGTCATCCAGAAAGCATGAACGTCCTCACTGAGCGGATCCGTGAGTTGACTCGTCAGCGTTGGTATAAGCGCAGGGCCGGGGATCGAGCCTATGAGGCACGCAAGCAGGAGAGGGAAATCACCGCTTACACGGATGCTGTGATGAGTATTTATTCCCGCACTATGGTCATCAGACTGAACCTCTACTACCGCCCTGAAGCTCAGGTCAGGCAGCGAGTCGAGCACGTCTTTAACCATCTAGATGTCTTGATCTCCAAGCACAGCCGCCATCCGATCTTTGAGCGCCTTGTCGGATACATTTATGCAGTGGAGCAGGGAGACCGCAATGACGGGAGGGGTTACCACATCCATGCGGCCTACTTCTTCAATGGCAATCACGTGGGCCGGGATGTCTTGAAGGCGATTGAGATTAGCGAGTTGTGGGAGGCGATCACGCGTGGTCAAGGTTATGCTCACAGCTGTAACCATAACAAGGAGGGGTATGGCAACAAGTGCGGTATTGGCCGGTTCCAGAGGGACAATCAGTCGGTAAGGCCTAATGTCCACGAAGCGATGAAGTACCTGGTAAAGGACGGCCAGCACCTGCGCTTGAGGCCTGTGGGAGCACGTTGCCTGCGTAAGGGCGCGCTGGGGCGTTTTCGTCGGGGGTAATGGAGCCTCAGATGCTGAGCAGTTCACACAACAGGGTAGGTTGCTAAGCTTATGGCTTAGATGGTCAAGGACAAACAGCAGCCTCTGAGTGTCAAGCTAGCTGGTGCAAGGGCACTACGCACTGGCTGTATTCGCTAGATTCAAGCCCGTACGGTCCACAATTGATCCAGCCGAGTGGTGTAGCTAGGACTGAGCAATTGCCGTTGCATACCCCACTCAGGCATTGCAGGGAGACGGGCTGACTTCAGCGTGTTCTTCCCCCAGCGTTGGTTGATCTTATCCATGGTCTGCATCAATCGGTCCGATGTCACGGCCTGGCTAGGGGCAAACAGATCTGGGGTATATTGATCACGTCGGCATAGCCCGAGCAACATGACGGAGGCCTTCGCATAGGCCGGGCCTACCCGGTAAATGCGTTCTAGGCCCTGCACGGCTGTCTGGATGAGTATTCGCGTATCGTCGGTGGGGTAGGGCAAATGGACCTGCATGTGACGTGAGAAGTGCTCCTCGCTTGGGTTGAACAGCCCCGTGCGAATCCCCACCTGGATGACCTTGCAAAGTGACTGTTGTCCTCGAAGCTTTTCAGCGGCACGGGTGGTGTAGCTGGCAACGGCTTGTTGAAGCTCGGCCAGATCGTAAACCCGCTGCCCGAAGGCACGGCTACTGCATATCTCCTGTTTGGGTGGTGCTTCCGCTTCCATGTTCAGGCAGTTGATACCCCTCAGTTCACGGGCTGTTTTCTCCATCACTACACTGAAGCGTTTACGCAGTAGTGCAGGATCGGCATTTGAAAGCTCCCAGGCTGTTTTAATGCTCATGGCTTGCAGGTGCTCATTCATACGACGGCCAACGCCCCATACTTCCGCTACGGGCATGGCCTTGAGTAGCTTGTCTCTGCGTTCTGGATCGCGGATATCCACCACGCCACCGGTCTGGCGCTGCCAGCGCTTGGCGGCTGCATTGGCGAGCTTGGCCAAGGTTTTGGTGCTGGCAATGCCGACACCCACCGGAATGCCTGTTATTTTCAGTACATCAGCACGTAATGAATAGCCGAGCTGATCCAGGGGCTCAGGTAGTCCAGTTAGGTCTGCAAATGCTTCATCGATGGAGTACACCTCAACCATCGGAAGGCGACGTTCCAGGGTAGTCATCACCCGTTCACTCATGTCCCCATACAGCGCATAGTTACTGCTGAAGGCCAAGATGCCTTGGCTTCGCAGGGTGTCCTTGATCTTGAAGTAAGGGTCACCCATTTTAATGAAGGGCTTGGCTTCAGCACTGCGAGCTATCACGCAGCCGTCGTTATATCTGAATGACTCTAACTATTAGTAGATCCTATCCTACTGATTTACAAAGATATTTATTAGCTAACATTTTTCTCCTATTTTATTCTTTTTTGGGGTCGACCGAGCCGCGTCCTCGTACCACCAACGACAATTCTTACGCGCTTCTTGTATAGGGGGGGCGGGTATGCCACCATTCGCATAGGTAAGGGGGGTATAGTATGGGACATGTAGCATCAAATAAAGACGATCTGCTTAAGCGTGTGAAACGCATCGCTGGTCAGATCCAAGCGGTTGAACGGGCCTTGGAGTCAGATCATGACTGTGCCAAAACGCTTCATCTGGTGGCTGCCACTCGCGGGGCCATCAACGGTTTGATGGACGAAATCATTGAGGATCACGCCAGGGCGCATGTTGCTGACCCCACTCTCAGCGATGAGGAACGTAGCAAGGGTGTCGAAGAGCTTCTCGAAGCCATTCGGCGCTATTCCAAGTGAGAAAAGCAGGCTTGAACTCCATGAACAGCAACACTAGCTTCACGCACGAGCACGTGTATCTCGGCTCGGCACATGATGAGAATGCAAAGCGCACCCTCTGGGTAGTGATACTTACCGTCGTGATGATGGTCGGTGAGATTGCTGCTGGGTACATTACAGGGTCTATGGCTCTGCTAGCCGATGGATTTCATATGGCTACCCATGCGGGTGCGTTGGGGATCGCAGCTGCGGCTTATGCGTATGCCAAGCGTCATGCATCCAGCACTCGCTTCAGTTTTGGCACCGGCAAAGTGGGAGATCTGGGTGGCTTTGCTTCAGCGCTTATTCTGGGATTGGTATCTCTGGGAATTGGCGTTGAGTCCGTAATTCGCCTGCTTCAGCCTACTGACGTCCAGTTCGGGACGGCAACGCTCATTGCCATCGTTGGCCTAGGGGTCAACATAGTAAGCGCTCTGTTGCTTGGCCACGGTCACAGCCATGGCCACGATCATCACGATGATCACGATCATAGTCCTCACGGAGGTGATAACAACCTCAGGTCAGCGTATATCCATGTGATTGCCGATGCCCTGACGTCTGTTCTTGCCATCGCTGCCCTGCTCGCTGGCCGCTACCTCGGTTGGGTCTGGCTTGATCCAGCCATGGGTATCGTGGGCGCGATTGTAATCGCACGATGGGCCTGGAGCCTGATGGGTGCGACTGCGGGTGTTCTACTCGATCAAACCGACGATCATGTTGCAGATGAAATTCGCGAGCTGGTTGAACAACCTGGCGATGCCAAAATTACCGACCTGCACGTGTGGCGTGTCGGCCCACAAGCCCACGCTGCAATTGTCAGTGTTGTCGGGGGGGCGACGACAAATGCGGACAACATCCGTGAACGGCTAACGCCTGTTCACGAAGTTAGTCACCTCACAGTTGAGTTTCGAGCATTGGCTCCTATCGCTTAGTGCTTATTGAAATCGGCAAGGCCCCTTCAATGGGCGCACAGGTGCATGCCTTGCCTACTCAACCTTACTGATCCTGGAACCCACCATGCCTTCAAGCAAACGCGATCACGCTCGCATTGAGCGCCGCTTGATTGCGAGTCTCACAGACGCCTGCGAAGCCGCCAAGGCTGAAATTGTCGGCTTCGATTGGCTAACCCACGAAGCCAACTACCAAGCGTTTCCTCAAAGCCTGCGCGTGATCTGGGTATTTGACACCATGCCCAACAAAGACCGAGCCCTTGGAGCCGGACAGGACAAACGGATGGTTGAGCTGACCTCAACGGCGTTCGAAAAAGCCGGTGTCACCGCGCTAAATGTGAAACGGCATGTGTACTTCGACTCTGAAGAAGAATGCGCGGCGAGCCAAGTTGGTGATTGGGTAAAACGCTTGGCAAAAATGCACAGGGTAAGGGGTAACAACCTTGGCTAAAGACATCGAGAACCCCTGTATTTCAACGTGCCAGCTCAGCGGTGACCTGTGCGTGAGCTGTGGACGAAATAGGGAAGACATACGTAAATGGAAGCGCATGAAGCGCCCTGAGAAAATGGCGGCGGTTCAACGGGCGGCCTTGCGATTGAAGAGCTTGCAGCGAGGCAGATAATCTCCGAGGCTCGAAAAAACAAACGCGGCTATCTGCCTGCCAGGAGAATACACACCTGATCTATTCGCCAGCGTGCAGCCCGCAGCGTCTCATAAAGTCATGCAGGTGATGGATCAGATCAACGCAAATGGGGACGAGGCACTATGCGACCTGGACCTGTCCCCGTGACGCCAGAATGGCGTATGAAGCGCGAGATGTTAAGTCCCAGCTACACAACCCGGCTGGATCAGCTTTGGACAGTTAAATGCCAATAGAGGCTAGCTGCGGGGTTTGGGGTTGATGGAGACTACCTTCCCGCTAGAGGCTGCCTTCAACTCGGCCATTTCGAACAGCAAGCGTTGGTTTACGGAAGCAATTCGGGCTAATTCCTCTAAAAGCTGGTCGTTCTCCGCACGGAGCACCCGGTTCTTCTCCTTTTCAACCATCAGTGCCTGATGTTTCGAATCACGCTGTGCGCGCACTGATTTGCCCATGAGCGTGCGAATTCTCTCCGCCACCGCTGGGTACGTGTTGTGAATGAGGCCAGGTGTAACGCCTGCTGCTCGGGCAACCGACGCGATGGAAATCTTCTCGTTACCTACGACAAGGCCATCAATGACTTTATCAAGGGCATCTAGTGTTTTTGACCGCGAACGCCCAGGGGACTTCCCCTCAGTCGGCTTAATAGCCATTCGCTGCCTCATTGGTATCGTCATTGATGGGAGATAGACCTAAGCTTGTGATGACATCCAGTGCGACCTGCATGTCGCGCTCTGCTCGCTGCCTAACAGCAGGGCCTGCATCCACGATTTTGATCAGCTCCTGCTGTTGGCTGTAAATGTCCTGCCACGTGCCAGCGAAAAACTCATCAATCACCGAGCTTTTGCATCCTGGGCAGCGTGTGGCTTCGTATAACCCAGCTCCACCGCAGCCTCGCTCCGTCGCAATGCACCAGCCGTGGCCAGTAGCACGAATGTTGGCATGCGGGGCCGTTTGGGCAAGTAAAGCGGGCCTGTCTTTGATCGGAATAGCCCGCATCTCCACGATCTTTTCGCCGGCCCCGCCAGCCAATGGCTGATCGTCGAGCCATGACTCGATCAGGTCGATTTTGAATTCGGTCATTTGCTGGAATATTTCGTCAAAAAGGCTTAGATCTTGTTGCGGATTCGATGCATAGAGTTGGGTCATGCTCATGCTGGTATGTTTGAACTGCCATTTTAAATAGATCAGTGAGGTGCGGCCCATACGGGATTCTACAAAGCATCGAGCATAAGTTCGTCTACATTGGTGCGTCCTTAGTGGCCAAGTGCTCCCAGCCGCTTTGGCTAACCGATCAAATGCATAATTGGATGCCTGCCCGCTAAGGGCCTCTACATATTGATCCTGAAGTCTTCCACCCGGAGCATGCCGTCCAAGAAATAGCTTTTTTGAGTCCCTTCGCGCCTTTTCCAGCCGAAGCAGGTGTTCAGCGGGGTCATTTGGATTGGTAACTTTTGCAAGAAGCCTGATCTCTTGATCTAGCTCCTTTCTGATAGTTACTGAATATTTTGCCAAAATTTCAAGCGCGTTCAGAGTTAACTCAGGGACGAGATACTCTACGCGCCCTTTCCCGGTTTTGTGCTCTATCGTGGAAACCCAGCAAAACAACACGCCGTCTTTAACGACACGGCGCCAAGCTCCAACCTCGATCCCAATAGCCTCATCATTACGCATACCGCTAGTTATTGAAACTATAAAAAGTACCGCATCTCTGCAAAGTACTGATAGATGATCATCGCTAGGGTTGTATCCAATGCCATTGATCGAAAGCTCGGATTTCATATCCTGAATGACAGCTTCAGAAAAATTGAATATTTTGGACAGATCTTCAGGCGGGATTATATCCGTTCGACCTACGTTCTTGTTACCAGCATCAAGCCCTTTTACCTTACTAATTCCACATATTCGCCACAGTGTAGAGTTACCCCACGGATAACTCTGGAGCGGGAACAGCATATCGGCAGCGAAAACCCAAAGGAAATCGATAATCCGTAGTCGCCCATACAACGGAAGCGGCCTCAATTTAAGCTCATGCTTACAATGATGGATATAATTACTGATATGGATTGGACGTACATCAGAGAATCTCGCGATGCCAAGATCTTTAAGCCAGCGCAAAAATGGCATAACGCTTGCGACCGCCAAAGTTGTGATACCTCTGGCGATAGGGGGTTTTGAGCTGGGCATTCCCCTTTTAAACCACGCATAAGTCACGGCTTTGCAATCATCAATGAGCGCTTGAGCAATGCTCGTATCCCAGTTTATGAACTTAAAGTATTCGGCAACATTGGCCTGATCAAAAAACGGTCGAAGATCCCACTGGGAATCCCCGAGCCTGCTAAGAACCAGCGTTTCACCATGCTCGTCAACAATAGCGCTTACGATAATAGCGTCTCGCTCTGCGGGGCTCAGGCCATTGGCTGTAATTGGCTGCGCGATGAGGACATCATACGCCTTCAAAACCGCATTCGAGTTCCTGATATTCAAATCCTGCCATCCCTTCTTTTTTTTATGAACTCAATTTTTTTTGCCCAAAACAAATGCGGAGATGCTTCCGCCTTAGCCTTTGCTCGGGCAACCAAAGCCGGATCAAATTTTTGTAGAGTAAATGCATCTATTAGCTGTATGTAGTTGAACTGGCGCTTGCGCCATGTCTCCCATTCATCCGTCAGATAGTATTCAACCTCCGCATAGAGGAATTGCTGGTAGCTGAATAGGCGATACAAATCCTCAAGTGTCCCTACGATGGCATAGCTAGGGCACCCAAGGCAGTGGATGAACTCAGAGCAATGAGTGACCCCATCCTTAGGCGCCCGATTGCCATACAGGCTGTCTTGGCAACCTCCAGGAGGAGTAGGCGTAACGTGGATTCCACGCAGCTTGTCAGGAAAGGCTTCACCAACAAAAATAGCTCCCTCAGCCTTGATTTCGTCATTGATCCTTAAATAGTGGTTATCTGCAACCTGTGGCGTATGCCCCATGACCGAGGAAACTTCTAGAATATCCCCTCCGCTGAGCTTCCAAAGACGGTTTTCCATTGTCTTTCTCAACCGGCTGAGGGTGACATTTAATCGATTCCCTTGATCATCTTGGAGCGCATGTCGTTCGCAAATACTCCTGGTCGATGAAAAAACTGCACTTGGAGTTAGAGTTGCAATTTCGTCAGAGCGGCCCGGCTGGCCAGAACGGTATAACCACACGCATGATGAGATATCCTTCGATGCAAGCGGCACAAGAGTCTTACTCATCTCAAGAGCTTTATTCAGGACAGCAACGCCATCTAGCGGAATAGCGCTGTACTCATCCAGCAGATTGGTCTGGCGTATCGTTTTGCTCTGCGCACCTTTGCCCCGTCGCTTCATCGTCGTAATCAAGCGCAGACTAGGAATAAATGGGTGAGGCTGCAAGGCATCCCTTTTCATTTCTAGCAGTGGCGTGGTATTGATACCCGATCTTGCGGCAGTGATTATTAACATCACTGTCATCGCCTCGGCGCCATTACCTAAAAATGTTCCTTTATGAATTGCGACAAGATCGGATTTCAATGCTCCTAGCAGCCTTTGCATTTCCCCAATGGTTAGGGGATCTGCATCTTTGGTGACTTGAGCATTGTTTGGAAACGGGTTTGGTGGCAGCAGGTCATCAAGATCGCCTTCTACGAAACCGTAATCAGCCATGACGATCACGAGCGACTTGAAGCTAGTGTAGTAATTCTTGGCTGTCGATCCGTTCGGATATTTCAGTTTGAGCCAAGAGACGAAACGCTCCAAATGCCGCTTGCTTAGATTATTAGGTGTAGCGGGAGGTGACTCGACCGCTCCACCGGCCAAGAACGCTAAAAAATACCGAAGCCCGTTTGAAGAATAACTTATCAAGGTCGCCACAGAGAAATTTTCTCCGTGAAGTAATGTCCTTATGACATGCAAGCTTTGAATTGCCCAGGCATCGAAGCCCAGACCTAGATATTTTGTATGGTCTAGTTTTTTATGGTTTCTAGGGTTTCTCGGAAGATCAATGTAGATATCATTTTCAACAGTCTCGAATCCCTCTGTGATGGTTTTCAACGATGCCGTGTAGTTTTTTTGCCTTGCCAATGTAACTACCTCAGATCTGCTTCGTGGCGCTAGCCATGAACATCATGTCAATCTCATCTTCATGCGCAAGTACGGATTGAGCCTCAAGCTGATTGATCAGATGCAGATATATCATTGTTGTTTGGACGTCAGAATGGCCCAGCCTGTCTCTTACATACAGTAACGGTTCACCTTCAAAGTCTTTACTTTTCCGAAGGGCCAGCAGCGTGTAAGTACCATAGGTGTGGCGAAGCATATGTGCACGAACGTAGAAGCCGCACTTATGCTCATAAGACTTCATAACATCCACAACAGAATCTTTGGAGTAGTGCCTGCCTTCGTTGGTAAGCAATAGCGCCGTCACGGATCCATTACCCTGAGATTTACGAATCTCACGCTGATAAAGGGAATAAGACCACATGTCCTCCATCAACGACCAAGGCACATCAATGGTTCTCGGGCGGTCGTACTTGATATGCATGTCAGAAGGATCAAGAGCGATGCTTATCATCTGCCCAGGGCGCAGCCCTTTTTTTAATCTGGGATTGAAAACGTACTTTAGGGGGAATGACCTTGCCTCACAGGAGCGAAGTCCAGTACGAACCATGAGATGGAACAGTATTTGGTGACTAGGATCAGTATCCGCTGCAAGGCATACCTTGACCTGGTCTTTCGTCAGAAATTTTGTCGGTCGCTTACGGTCACGCACCATCACCGACACTTTGGTGGTCTCGACTCCAGGCCTCGCAACGTGCGTAAGGAGTCCATGGTGAGGAGCCGCTCTCACCCTTTTCTCTCCAAAAGGAAGGATAGTGATAAGGCCGCGCTGTTTGGCCCATCGGTAGAACCTAACGACCAGAGCCAGGCGATTATTCACCGTGCCAGGATCAAGAGATAATTCTCCACTAGACCAATCCCTGTACCTGGAGAGAACGCTGAGACCGTGGGCCGGGCTTTCTTCGTTCCAGGCCAAGCCATTGGCGTCCAGGAAGGCGAAGTAATCGTATAGACGGCGTCCGTAGGCTTCCCACGTCAGATCGCTCAGAGACTCCCCTGACTCGATTAGTGCTTGCCAAAGAAAGGTTTGCGCTGGCTCGACTGGCCATCCCTCAGACCCAATCAGCAACGGAAAGCCTTCGAAGGATCTACCTGCCAGGGTTAGGTCTTTTGTTGCAAATACAAGCCTCATACCGCTGCCTTAAGCCAGTGCTGATGGTTTTCCTCTTGAAGGCTGGAAACGGCTGTCCCAGACCGGTTCAGAAGGTGGCGCGGACTCTACAGGATTTACTAACGGTTTCCACCCCTCAGATCGTTGTTGCTCAGGACGACAATGGGGGTCTTTGCCAGGTCAGGACGAAATACCCGCTCGCAACTGGCGTAAAAGCTGTTGCAGTCGATCAAGGCAAAGCTTTTCGGCGCCATGCTCATTTCTCGCAGGTCAGGTGCCAGCGGATACTGTTGCGTACAACACCCCAGATCTGAAGCTCATCACCTTCCAGCACATGCAAGGACGCAAATTGCGGATTTTCAGGTTGCAGGATCAATTGCTGACCTCGCCGAATCAAGCGCTTGACGAAAACCTCGCCGTTGACAGCGGCCACGACAATATCACCATGCCCGGCTGTCAGAGCACGGCTGACGACCAAGATATCGCCATCGTGAATGCCAGCGCCGGTCATGCTGTCACCGCGAACGCGAACTAGGTAGGTATGGGGAGCGTGCACATCGAGCAGCTGATCCAGCGAGATCTTCTGCTCCATGTGATCCAGTGCTGGGCTGGGAAAGCCAGCTGAAACAAGGGCGTCGTAGCAACTGACGAGCTGACCGGAAGGCATCACCGTGCCGATAAAGACTGCGTTAGACATGGGAACCTCGGAAGCTGTGTATTTATACAGTAATTGGCTTGAGGCGATCACGCAATCGCTGAAATGTTTCTGGCGATGCAGGTTGTCTTATGAACTGGCAAGATCAAGGCAGGCAGGCCAAGATAATCAGGAAGGGCTGGGCTAGAGCGGGTTTCTTCAATCTCGGCAAAAAAGACCGCTACGGTAATCAAGCCCGCATCGTGCATCGGGGGCAAGCACTTACGTGTCAGTCGTACCGTCGGGGTGTCGTTGCCAGCGCAAGCCAAGGCTGCAGGCATGAATGTCACAGCCAATAGCCAGCATGCTGAATTACCAGGCGCTAACCGGGACAACGCTTTCAGGGAATATCACGTATGAGAAGCGAGCATGATAATGACTGTCTGGTGCTCACCTACAACCTTTCAATGGGCTTGGAAGGCAAGGATGAATCTCCTGATAATCCGCTCTCGAGAGCTACAAAGGGAGTGTTTCACTCCGGCAAACCAAGCCGGCGTATTTGCCAATGTTTTTTTCGCGGACCTGATGAGATGCTGCGATGGTTCGGCGTGTTTGTTCACTCAAGGGGTGAGCGAATACTATTTTTCCCGGGCTATAAAGCTATTGACGATAACGTGCACGTTTTTGGTAATAGCCACTCGAAAGAGTGGAATCAGCCATTCGTTATAGATCACTTGACCTTGGAGCCTGGCCGAAAAACATGGCATTTGACGTCTCCAGAATCTGGTCATATCGGTAAATTAAAAGCAAGGGCGCTGGAAGGATGTACGCACTGGTTTTCAGTGAGCATTGATTCGGCTGAGGTTTTGCGATTAGTTCGCAAAGAAACGCAGGTTTCTGCAGAAGTCTCCGGCTCAGATACTGATCGAAGAGCCAAGATTCTTGAGTCCATGACCAAGCAATCAGTTACTCAGATTTTGCAGCTGAACGGTGAGTATGAACTGATTGCCTCCTCAAGTTTCCTGCATTTCTCTGTACTGATCGGCCCGGCTGGTTTCACTTCGCCACAGAACCAAATTATGGGTTTGCCTTATGGCGGCAAGCTTGCCAGTCAAAGACCAAATAACTGGAATGGCAAAGCGCCAATCAGGATCCACCGGTTTCAGCTATCTAAGGGCATTGAAATTGAAATAGTTGCTAGCCATCATTCGGGCGACCTAAGCATGCCAGTAGTTTTTGGGTGCTGATGTTGGCTTTGAAGCTGCTTAGCGAACCGATCAACGAAGAGGTATCGGCTCATGGTAAAGTCACGCCGATACGCCCAATAGCCGATTAAGGCAGTAAAAAGGATTTCTGATGTCAGCCCTGTCGTCCCTGCTCGATACATACCGCTCCGCCTCAGTCACCGAACGCGAGAAAGGCACTTACTTCGAAGAGCTGATATGCGCCTACCTGCGTAATGAAGCTACCTACCGTGATCTGTACGACAAGGTGTGGATGTATGGCGACTGGGCCAAGGAGCAAGGCCTAGACGGGCGCGATACCGGTATCGATCTGGTGGCACGTACCCAGGGCACCGGCGAGTACCATGCTATTCAATGCAAGCTTTACGCTGAAGACTATCGCGTCCAGAAAAAAGACATCGACAGCTTCTTCACTGCATCAGGCAAGGCTCCGTTCTCACATCGGATCATCGTTACTACGACCAACAACTGGAGTGAGCACGCGGAGGACGCACTCCAGGGGCAGCAGCCACCGGTCAGCAAGATTGATCTGCAAGCTTTGGAAGATAGCCAGATCGATTGGGCAAAATACCAGTCCAATCAAACTGTGGCCCTCAAGGCCAAGAAACAACTGCGAGATCATCAACAAACAGCCTTGAATGCGGTGTCTGTTGGCCTGAAGACCGCAGAGCGCGGCAAGCTAATCATGGCCTGTGGAACAGGCAAAACCTTTACCAGTCTGAAAATTGCTGAACAACAAGCCGGTAAGGGTAAGCGGGTGCTGTTTCTTGTGCCCAGCCTGTCCCTGTTGTCGCAAACCCTGACTGAATGGACGCAGGAAAGTGAAATCCCGCTCCACAGTTTTGCTGTTTGCTCCGATAGCGACGTAGGCAAGAAGCGCAAAGCGGATGAGGACACCGTTCAGGTGTTTACCCATGAATTACGCTACCCAGCGACCACCAAGGCGGATCGGCTGGCTTCTGAAATGCTCAAACGCCACGATGATGAGCACATGAGCGTGGTGTTCTCCACCTACCACTCCATCGACGTGATCAGCCGTGCCCAGCACGAGCATGGTTTGGCAGCTTTTGATCTGGTGATTTGCGACGAAGCACACCGCACCACCGGCGCGACCTTCGGTGAAGATGATGAAAGCACCTTCGTGCGCATTCATGATGCTGATTACATACGCTCGGCCAAGCGGCTGTACATGACGGCTACCCCGCGCATTTATGGTGATGCGGCTAAGGTCAAAGCTGAGTCCGGCGAAGTCGCACTCTGCTCAATGGATGATGAGGCGTTGTACGGCAAAGAGCTGTATGTCATCAACTTCTCGGAGGCCGTTCAGCGCGGATTGCTCACCGACTATAAGGTGCTCGTTCTGACGGTTGAAGAGAGCGTCATCAGTCGTCGCCTTCAGGACTTGCTGAAAGACGAAGACAACCAACTCAAGGTAGACGATGCCGCCAAAATCGTTGGATGTTGGAAAGCATTGGCCAAGCAGGGGCTTCATGAACAGCTGATTGGTGACGCCGAGCCTATGAAGCGTGCCGTGGCCTTCTGCCAAGTCATTTCCCCCAACTACAAAGGCTCCAAGCACAAGGTCAGCTCCATCAACATCGCCAGTATGTTCCAGTCAGTGGTGGAGGCCTATCAGGAGGCCGAAGAGATCGAGGAAGCCTCTCGCTTGATCTGCGAAGCCGCGCACGTTGACGGTGGCATGAACGCCAGCCAGAAGGAAGCCAAGCTCAAATGGCTGAAAGAAGAGCCTCCGGCCAACACCTGCCGCATCCTCAGCAACGTGCGTTGCTTGTCAGAGGGTGTGGACGTGCCAGCGCTGGATGCAGTTTTGTTCCTGACCCCGCGTAACTCTCAGGTGGACGTGGTGCAATCCGTTGGGCGCGTGATGCGTAACGCACCGGGCAAGAAGCGTGGCTATGTGGTGCTGCCGGTTGTTATTCCGGCAGGTATGGAAGCGCATGAAGCGCTTAACGACAATCAGACATATAAAGTCGTCTGGCAGGTTTTGCAGGCGTTGCGCTCGCACGATGATAGCTTCGATGCCATGGTCAATAAGCTGGATCTGATCGGCTCCGACCCGCGCAAGATGGAAGTTATCGCCATCACGGACAAGGCTGATAAAAAGTCAAAGAGCAGCAGTAAGAAAGAGGCAGGTAAAGGCCAGTATGGCATCGGTGAAAAACGCAAAAAATACGATGCCGAGGGCCAGTTGAGCCAGCAGGCCGAGCTGACTTACGAAGTGGGTGAAATCGAAAAGGCGATCTACGCCAAGATCGTCGATAAGTGTGGCAACCGCCATCACTGGGAGGATTGGGCCAATGACATTGCCAAGATCGCCCGCACCCATATCGACCGCATCCAGGGTATTCTGGAGAACCCGGCCAATGCCCGCGAGAAGGCCGCCTTCAACGCCTTCTCTGCCGAGCTACGCGACGACCTCAACGACAGTATCAGCGACGGCGAGATTGTCGAAATGCTCGCCCAGCATCTGGTAACCAAGCCGGTGTTCGATGCGCTGTTTGAGGAATACAGTTTCGCCAGCCACAACCCAATGTCTAAGGCCATGCAAGGCGTGTTGGATGCGCTCCATGAGCACAGCCTGGGCAAAGAAGCGGATACCCTGGACAAGTTCTACGCCAGCGTGCGTCAACGTGCTGCCGGTATAGACAATGCTCAGGGCAAGCAGAAGATCATCGTCGAGCTGTACGACAAGTTCTTCCGCAATGCCTTCCCCAAGATGACCGAGCGCCTGGGTATCGTTTACACCCCGGTCGAGGTGGTGGATTTCATCCTGCACAGCGTCAACCACCTGCTACAAAAGGAGTTCGGCCAAACCCTGGGCAGCAAGGGCGTTCATATCATCGACCCGTTCACCGGGACCGGCACTTTTATCACCCGCCTGATCCAGTCGGGCCTGATCAAGCCGGAAGAGCTACCGCACAAGTACCAGCACGAGATTCACGCCAACGAGCTAGTGTTGCTGGCCTATTACATTGCAGCCATCAATATCGAAGCGGCTTACCACGGTGAAGTGATCGACGAGTACACGCCGTTTGAAGGCATCTGCCTGACCGACACCTTCCAGATGTATGAAAAGGACGATCTGGTGGATGTGCTGCTGGAGGACAACAGCGCTCGGCGTAAACGGCAGAAGGAGCTTGATATTCGGGTGATTGTAGGTAATCCGCCATATTCAGTGGGCCAGGGGGATGCTAATGCCAACAACGCAAACGTGGCATACCCGAGCCTGGATGAACGCATCCGAACAACCTATGCCGCGCGCTCAGGTGCAAATAACAAGAACGCCCTCTATGACAGCTATATCCGTTCCATTCGCTGGGCCAGTGACCGCATTGGCGATGCTGGCATCATTGGTTTTGTAACCAATGCTGGCTTTGTTGAGGCCAACACCGCAGATGGTTTGCGCAAGTGCCTGGCTGATGAGTTCTCCAGCCTCTATGTGTTCCATCTGCGTGGCAACCAGCGTACCAGTGGCGAAACCTCACGCAAGGAAGGAGGCAAGATTTTCGGTAGCGGCAGTCGTGCTCCGATTGCCATCTCGCTGCTGGTTAAAAATCCTGATGCCCAGGCTCAGGGTCAGATCTATTTCCACGATATTGGCGACTACCTCAGCCGCGAAGATAAGCTGGAGAAGATCGTCAGTTATGCCAGCGTGGCCGGTATTCCAAGCTGGCAACATGTAGTCCCAGACGCGCATGGTGATTGGTTGAAGCAGCGTGATAGCAGCTTTGATCAGTTCATTGTCCTCGGTGACAAGAAAAGCAATGCCCCCAAGATTTTTGACAACTATTCTGGTGGGGTTCAAACCAACAGGGATGCTTGGGTGTTTAACTACTCAAAAGCATCACTTATTCAAAATGTAAGTCGTTTGATCGAAAAATACAGCTCAGAACTGAGACGATTTAATGCTGCTCATTCAGTCTCTGAGCGGCTTACAAGAGAGACTGCGGCTGCAGGCTTTCTGGACAAGGATGCCACCCTGATAAGTTGGTCTCGATCACTTCGAAATGATGCGATCAAGAACAAGCTGCTCAGCTTTAATGCTGCGCCGATCACGGTTTCGACGTATAGACCATTTACGAAGCAATGGATGTATTTCGACAGGCGCTTGAATGAAATGGTCTTGCAAATGCCGAGACTATTCCCAGTTCCATCTGCCCCTAATTTGATAATCACGTTTAAAGAGCGCTGGAATGGTGTTGGCCAGTTTGCGCTGATCACCAACTCTATTTTGGAACAGCAAACAGATGGCGGTGCGCAGTGCTTCCCTCTTTACCTGTACGACGAAACCGCTCAAGCCTCAAAAGACGACCTGTTTGCAGAGAATGCTGAAGAAGGATTGCGCCGCCGCGATGCCATTACAGACGATGGCCTTGCGCATTTTCAAGCGGCTTACCCAGGTGAGCAAATCAGCAAGGAAGACTTGTTCTACTTCATCTACGGCATCCTCCATTCGCCTGACTACCGCGAACGCTTTGCCGATAATCTGAGCAAGGAGCTGCCGCGTATACCAGCGGTAAAGAAAGCCGCCGACTTTTGGGCCTTCAGCAAAGCCGGTCGCGCCCTTGCGGAACTTCACCTAAACTACGAAACCGTCGAGCCGTTCCCACTGACCATCGAGGCCAAGGGCACCCTCACCGATGCCGACTACCGCGTAGAGAAGATGAAGTTCGCCAAGAAAGGCGACAAGAGCACCGTCATCTACAACCCCCGCATTACCCTCAAAGGCATCCCCGAGGCGGCCTGGGGGTATGTGGTCAACGGCAAGGCCGCACTCGACTGGGTCATGGAGCGCCAGTCCGTTCGCACCGACAAAGCCAGCGGCATCGTCAACGACGCCAACGACTGGGCCATCGAAACCATGGGCAACCCCAAGTACCCGCTGGAGCTGTTCCAGCGCGTGGTCACCGTCAGCTTGGAAACCCAGAAGATCGTCAACAGCCTGCCGGCTCTCGATATCTGATACCCAGGAGGCCATGGATAGCGCTATGACAGGTTCGGCTATTCCTCTGGGTGAACGTGACGGCCTCATGCTGCGCGCCTATGAGGTCGAAAACGGCCTGCGTTGTGGCTGTGTGTGCCCTGGTTGCCGTCGTCCTTTGGTGGCAGCCAATCAGGGTGAGAAGCGCCTTCCATATTTCAGGCATGCCGAATTGGAGGGATGTAGCAATGGTCGATCAGAGGGTATTAGACGCGCTGCTGTGCAAGTGATCGCACAGCACCAGCGACTGCTATTGCCATCCTTCACTGAGAGCGTGAGTCAATTTCTAAAGAGCGGCAGAAGTATCGTCAGGGAAGTAGGGTTCGATACTGCATCCATTATCCCTGAAAAGGTAGAAAAGTTCGTCGATATTGATGGTCTTAGAGCCCACGTAAGGTTGACATTGCAAGGCCATAGCCTGATTGTCCGCATCAAATGCTCGGCTCGCCAGGAGCACGAACGAAAACGCCGGCTGCAGGGTATGGAGGTCTCCAGTATTGAGATCGACTTGAACTTGCTCACGGATGCACAGATCAACGATCAGGCGGTATTCACGCATGCCGTTTTGGATGATCCGCATAACCGCGCCTGGATTCGTTCGATGAAGGGTGAGGCTTTGATTAGCCGGGCCCGTGCCGAGCTGAAAACTGAGGCGGCACGCCTGAATACAGAGTGGCAGCAGGCCGAGGATGAACGTATTGCGGCGGCACCCACGGTTGAAGCCCAGCCAGATGTGCAGCAACAGGAGTATTTGGACGCTCTTGTCTTGCACCGTAACGCTCAAGTTGAGTTGGCGCGTTCAACAACGCGCGGCTGCGCGGGTGTCGAGCACACCTGGAAAGAGCGGGAAGCACTGATTGTAGCGACAATGTTTCAAGCCGTGCGAGAGTGGGGCTGTGTAGGTGCTGAGTGTTCAAGCTGCAGGCTAGTGAGCTCTCCTGGTTCGCGCTTCTGTCAGTACTGCGCGTCTGATTCCCAACGTCTGCGGGAGCTTCGGTTTTCTCCTGACCTGGAGCTGACAATCGAGCAGATTAAGCGTTGCTGGGTTACACCGCATGAGTCTTTGCGAGGGGCGCGGTATTTGATTGTCTTGCCAGATGTGAGCTGAAATCACGAAAAATAAAAGCACCCCAACTAACTCAGTAGGCAGTTTTGCCTGTGATGCACACGGCTGGGAGTTAGGGCGTATTTTGGTCTAGGACATGGAGGACTCGTCATGCAAAGAGACATGGACTTGCTGAGGGAAATACTGCTGAAGCTTGAGGGCATGAATCAGCAGGCGAATGCAATTCTGACCTTCAAGGCTGGGGATCTTGGTATTGAGGGTTTCACTGATGATCAGGTGATTTATCACTTTAGGCTATTGGCTGATGAGGGGTATATCGATCAGGGCGGACGTCCGCCATTGAGCGGTCTGATGTTCCGTCAGCTGACATGGAAAGGGCACGACTTTGCTGACTCGGTGAGGGACTCGGAGATCTGGAGGAAAACGCGGGGTGGTGCGCTGGCAGCAGGTGGCTGGACCCTGGATTTGATAAAGGATCTTGCAAAGGGGTATGTACGAAAGAAGCTCAGTGATACCACTGGTATTGAGCTTTAAGAGCCGTGTGGCTTTTATCAGTCCTGAAAATTTACTGGAAAAGCAGCTGGTTAGTTTTCTATTCCGGATGCCAAAAATTGGAGCTGTGTTATATCCGAGGCCAAGAGGCCCCGGATTCACTTGTTACATCTCACTGCATTGCAATCCAGCCATCATGGCCGCTTCCATGAACTCCTGGGTAGGCATACTGCGCCGGCTCATACGCTCTAGAGCTTCTGTTCCATATCGTTCGTTTAGCCTCTCGAACGCACAGCTACAGATCCTCCTGTCCGCGCCCCCTTGCATACATCCAGACACGAACTCGCCCCTGAGCTTGTCCTCAGGGCTTGAGCAGCCAGCCATGAGCAGGCTGATCGCTATTCCTACTGATGCGATTGTAGATTTCATTGTCTGGTCTCCTACATTCTGGAAAGTACTTGGGATACACCGAGTGCAACGCCAATACCGAGACCAATCAACTGAGGTCCGGCAATCCAGAACAGCTTGTTGAATACCAAGCTGAAAAAGCCGCCTGTGGTGAAAAACATCGTTGGCCGTGCGAAGCGACAAATGGCATCGCCAATCATGGCGCCACCCCAACCGACCAAGCTTCCGACTATTACCGCCAGCAGCTTGGCGAAGAAGCCAGCACGAATAACCATGCCAGAGTTGTTAAAGGTGACCATGACGATGGCAAAGACGAATGCTGCAAGGCCCCATCCGATGGCCCTGCCTGAGAGGGAAAAGCCTTCGTCGTTATAATCTTCGTCTTCACTGTGCTGATTGTTGTTGTCGAGATTTTGTTGGTCCATACAGCATGCTCCTGGTTTCTTATTGAGCTTTTTTGGAAGAGATCAGTTGTTCGCTACCAGGCTGACTGGCAGGTATTTGCGGGGTCGCCAAGGGCCGGAAGAACGCCAATGTTGGTGGTTGGCAGTTTGACGGTTTGACCGCCTGCACTGACTTGCAGAGTGCTGGCGTTACGCAGGCTGTCCCAGAAGTTGGGGAAGTCCTCGCCACACAAACGGCAGTAGGTATCGAAGGGGTTGGTGTTGGTATACCCATCGACGATGACATTGAATCCGTCACCTTGTTGTGAGCTATATCGGTTACCTGCGATGGTGGCTGTGGCCCTGACGTATTCACCGTCTTCACTAGGGCAGGCGATGTAGAGTTCGTTTCCTTTGTCATCAGTAACGGTGTACTCCGATGTGCCCATAGCGAAACCGGACCACCACTCGGTGGCAAAAGCGTGATTGTTGGTAATGACAAGCAGAAAGCTAACGATCAGGGCAGTGCGTAATGTGTTCATGGGTTGATCCTTGGTTATTAAAAACATATCCGCTACCAGCTATGAGGCATGCAGCCAGTAGGAATGATCTGTCTAGCGGGTTGTCAGATTTGCAATTGAGATCAAGACAAGGGCAGAGGGTTTCTTACCGGGAGGGTATGAGCTTTGAAGTGTCAATCTGAGTCCCTTCATGTGGTGTCCTTGGATGATGCAGAATTATTTGATATCAAAACGACTTTATAGGTTGATTCTCATCTCGTTAAGTCCTTCATGTCAATCAGTTGATGCCCAACCATTCGAGTTGAATCGGAGGGCGCATGACGAAAAACGTAGAAAACAAGCGAGCGCAAAGTATCGGACGGGCCATTGCCAAGTATCGGGCTGACGCGGGTATGACACAGGAAAGCGTTGCAGCAAGCCTGGGCATTGGCAATGAGGCGGTGTCACGGATGGAGCGTGGCATTGCCACACCCTCAATCCAGCGACTGTATGAGTTGGCAGAATTGTTTGGATGTGAGGCGGTGGATCTGTTGACTACAGGCAGCCATCATGTGGATGACCAGTACCGCCATCTCAAGCAGATGTTGGCGAAGCTGGACGCTAAAGATCGGGAACTGGTGGTGTCACTTTTAGAGCAATTGAGCGCCCGGCTGGCGCGGTAAGCCTGTAACAGGCCCGCGCCTTTTAATCCTCTGAAGCGCCGGTTAGCAAAAAACCGCAGTTCAGGCACAGACTGTCATAGTCACCCAGCCAATGTTTCTCCACGTTGTTTGCAAGCTCGATGCCCTGAGCGACGCCCTCTGCCAGCACTGAATTGGATTGACTCGCTAGCGCAATCAGCTCACCCAGCTGCGCCCAAGGCTCGTGAGCTCCAGGTTTTGAACTCTGCTGCTTAGCAGCAAACTGCCTGAGCAGAGCATCACAGACGCCTGCCATTACAGCCAAGGTGCGAAGGTTCTGCCTGTGCAGAAGGGTTGCAGCGTCACAGATGCAGCATGTGTTGGTTTGCATGATGTCGTTTCTCCTGTGCTGGTGGGGGTTAAATCAGGCCGCGCTCTGCAAAGCTCACTGAGTCCGCGCCGCCAATCACCAGGTGATCGAGTAAACGTACTTCTACTGTGTCCAGGGCTGTTTGCAGACGCTTGGTCAGGGCGACATCCGCCGTGCTGGGCTCGGGTCTGCCACTGGGGTGGTTGTGGGTGAGGATTACCGCAGCAGCATTGGCATTGAGCACGCATTTGATGATTTCCCGTGGGTAGACGCTGGCGCTGTCGATGGTGCCGTAGAACAGGGTTTCAAAGCCCAGCACACCGTGTTGGCTATCCAGCAGGATCAGACCAAAGACTTCTCGTTCCTCATGGGCCAGTGTTGCCATCAGGTAGTTCTTCACGTGTTCCGGGCTGGTCAGGTAGTTGCTGCGTTTGAAGCGGGCTTCAAGAATGCTTTGCGCCCAACTCAGGACATCTTTTTCCGACAAAGGGATGCCGGCAGGCGGCGCAATGGCCGCCTGTTTGGCTGATTTCTGCATGTTTAACTCCAGAGTGTTTAAGGTTGGTTGCTAGGTGCCACTGGTTGATCCTGCAGGCTGTGGGTGCGCTGCAGGATCAGGTCGTGCAAAGTGGGTTTGTCACGTTTTGGTTTGCGGCTGCTGTAACTCGAAATAGCCGTTGTCTGTGGCGTAGAGGTGACTGTGGCTTCAGGGTAGAACTCCTCCAGGACCTGCTCGGCTTCCTCATCACTGTCCTCAAAGGCGCCATTGAGCAGGCCATCTCGCGCTGCAGCATCCAGCGCAGCCTGGTCAAAGCCTGCATCACGTCGGGCACGCTCCAGGATGTTGGCTTGGGCAAGGGCTTCCTCCATGGACAGACCCGTTCGCACAATCAGATCCACGTAGTAGATCGGTGTGCCATGGCTCTGCCGGGTGGATTTACCGCGCAGTCGGATCTCCAATGGCAAACACGCCAGGCGATCACCCGAGAGCGCCTGCAGGTAACTGAGCCTGGCCGACAGCGTTCGAATGCTGTTGAAGCCCGTAGTCCTGAATACAAAGCTCCCCAGCAGATCATCATCACCAATGGCCACGTTAAGCCGGCCATAGGGTTTGCAGTTGCCACCCTTGGCTAAAGGACAGCCATCCGGGCTGGGGCAGGGCAGTGATTGCAGCCCTTCACTGGTAGAGCGTTTACAGGTCTCTCCATTGCCCACACACAGCGGTCGGCCACTGGTACGGTCAAAGAGGCAGTATTCAGCTCTGAAATTTAGATCAGGATCGTTGAACAGTAACCGCACCGGAATACTGCGGATCTTGCCGCCTTGATCCTTGCGCAGATGCTCATCCAGTGGGTGCAGAACCCAGCCATCTCGAGTCTGTACCTGGGAGGTGATGGTGAATTGATCGTCTTTTTCCGGCAGACGCATGCCGTTCTTCTCGACAACCTTGCCGATTGAGATGCGCCCGAGCACGGGCGGCGTAATAGCCAGACCTTTGATCATGGGAATGCTCCTAGGGAATAACGAAAAAGGGCAGGTCGCTGAGTGAGCGGACTGCCCTGGTTGGGGTGGATCAATTGACCAGAAATCGCCTGCTGCCAGGCTTGCTGATCTGGTATTGGGTTTTCAGGTCAGGGTGCGCCTTGAACAGGGCCTCCATATCCACGGCGGTGCCATCCTTGGCTTTCTTCCAGGTGATCGAACCATCGGCAAACACGGCTTTACTGGCTGCCCCCATGGATTCTTGCAGGCGCTGCTTGAGAACAGATTCTCGAGTGTTCAGGTCAGAGAGTGACTGACGTACCTGCTTGAGCTCGGTATAAGTCTCGTTCAGGGACTGATCCTGAGAGAGGTCAATAACCACACCGGTGTCTTCCGGGTAGAGCAGACGCAGTGCCATGTCAGCGGACTCAGAGCCATCGGCTGGTGGCGGTGTGTCGGTTTCAACGTAATGCCAGAACTGACGTTCAAGCTCGATCAGGTGCTGGATCAAGACCTCATCCCGCTCTATCCGGTACACCTCAAGCTGTTGACCGCCGAGCAGCACAGCTACATCAGCCGCCTGCTTGCCGGTGACAGCCAGTTGGTGCATGACCTGCACCTCAACATACTTGGGCACACCGTCACGCCATAGCCTGGCGCCATTTATACCGGCAGTCTTACATTCCAGGATTTGCACTTCAGCACTGCCAACCACCTCACGGTCTATATTGGCGAGCATCCAGGGGATCTCGGGGTGTTGCAGCACCGCATTAACCTTGCGGACCTTGTTCCCTGTGCGTCGGTGGTACTGGGAAGCGACCACAGGTTCCAGCACCACACCCCAAAATACTGGAGTGCTGTCATCGTCCTGGTTGGGTTTGGCCAGGCCCTGGTCGCGGTTGGTTTTCTCCAGCCACAGCTCAAGTTGTGACTTGTAGGGGTTCAGGCCAATGGCTGCCGAGGAGTCAGAGCTGCCGATACCGCGTTTGCGTACATCGAGCCAATCTTCACGGTTCAGATCCTTGGTGCTGACCAGGCGCAGGACGCCACGCCCAGGCTTATTCGCCAGAGGGGAAGGGGTAGAGTGGGTTGTGTTCATGATGTCTCCAGACGCAAAAAAGCCCGGTCAGCGGTGGCTGCCGGGCTTATGTCGTTAAGGGTGATTTAGGTGGTGTTTGGTGAGATAGTCCAGAGCCGTGAATCAAGCGACCAGGGCCATGGCTTGATCCAGGGCTTTTTGCTTCAAGCTGGCGCCTTGGCCGAACCAGGCTGAGTCCAGACGGTGATCAACGCTGCGGGCACGTTTGTCGTGGTCTACGTATTCGGTTACGGCATTCAGCAAGCCCCAGGCGGTGTTATGCGCCGACTCCAGCTGAGAGCCACGCCCTTTGCCAGCAAACAGATCCTGTACCTTCTGCAGAGCTCTATGCTGGTTAAGTTCACGGCGATCATCGACATCCTGATCGGCATCGCAGATGACTTGCAGGAAATAGCCAAGCGCCTCACCTGAGTTGACCTTGCGTTGGCTGAGGGTTTTCATGCGATACATAAAGTCATCCCACTGCGCTACCGAAACACCCAGCTGCCGCTTGACGGCCTGAGCATCAAACTCAGTGCTATGGGGCACACGGATCGACTGCGCTGAACCATCCAGTGCGATGGCCAGGGTGTTGTTGCAAACCACCCGTACTGTTGTCGGCGTGGCCACGGTCGCCAGGCTTCCATCACAGGAGGTAGCCAGCAGCAGGTAGCCATTGACCAAGTCGTTGCCCTTTAGCACCGAGGCTTGCCCCGTCCGTGCCAAGGCCCAGAACTTGCGACCGCCTTTTAGCACGCCTGCAGTTTCCAGCTCGAAGCCTGCGTATTCGGTCAGATCGCGATAGAACTCAATCACATCGAACGGCTGGACTACTTTGTAGCGCTGCGAGACCACTGACAGAGGAGCCTTTGTGTCTGACCGGTAGAGCACCTTCTGATCTGGAAAGGTGTGAATGCTGCCAAGGTGCGCTGCTGAATCCGACAGAAAGCGCACCGGGGACTCCTCGATGTGCCAGTTCATCCCGGCCTCATGCTGCCATACCTCCAGCGGCTGATGACGGGAGAGCTTGTTACCCAGGCCATGCCAGGGTGTTGAACCAACGAAAGCCATATTTTCAATTTGATGTGCCATGGTGAAATCTCCATAACGGCATAAACCGCCTGTGCCAATTAGCCCAGGCGGCAAAATGAGATAAGAAAGGGAGGGGTGAGCGGACGCTCAGAAATGCGCGTGACAGTCTTGGCAGCGGTGTTGATACAGCAGCTGGTCATCTACCAGCTTGCCCAGGCGCAGGCCAGCAATGCAGCCAGCAAAGGCACCGGTAATGGCGCCAAGTACGGCACCAGCACCTACACCGCCAGGGCCAGCAATGACGCCAACCTGCATGCCGATACGGGTACCGGCCAAGGCACCAGTTGCCGTAGACGTTGCAGCACCGGTCATGCCACCAGCAACAGTGCCAACATAACCGCCAATGCGTTTACCGTAATTACAGAAAACCACCCGCTGCGAACCGCAGCGTGGACAGGATCGAGACATAGTAAAAACCTCATGAGACAGGCCAGTTGAGCGGACTGGCTGTGGTAGGCTCATGGGGGTTATGTAGGATTGAAAAAAGTTTGAATGGAAAATGCTAAGGCAGTGTTTATGTCGTGGGCTTGGAGGGTGGCTTTCGGCCAAGAGCGCTCATCAAGTGTCTTTCAAGACAGGGTCGACTCAAGTAGAGCGCAGGAGTCCGACCAGCAAAACACGCAATAGATTACAACGAAGGGAATCAGACATGAAAACATTAAATATTGACCTGGAAAACTGCTACGGCATCAAGAGCCTGCAAACCAAATTCGACTTTTCCAAAGCTAAGGCGTGCGCCGTCTATGCGCCGAACGGTTCTATGAAGTCTTCACTCGCACAAACTTTCCAGGATGTTGCAGACGGTACTGCCTCCAAGGACCGGATCTTCACGACGCGCGTTTGTAGACGCGAAATCACGGATGAGGCCGGCGCGGACCTGCCCAAGGAGAGCGTGCTCGTCGTTCGTCCGTATGACGAGGTTCTTGGGCATTCCGCGAAGACATCAACGCTGCTGGTCAATCCTCTTCTACGCAAAGAATACGAAGCGCTATATGCCGATATCGAGGCGGCAAAGGAGGCCTTGCTGAAAGCTCTGAAGGTTCAATCGGGCTCCAAGAAGGACATTGAAAAGGAGCTGTCGATTACCTTCACAGCACGCGCCGATCAGTTCTATGTTGCGCTGAACCGCATTAGGGACGAAGTTTCCGAGATGCCAGACTCCCCACTCGCAACAGTTTCGTACGACGTGATCTTCGACGACAAGGTGCTTGCCCTTCTCGGTACCGATGAAGCGAATACTGCCATTCAGGACTACATCCAAAAGTACAACGAGCTGTTGGCCGCATCGACTTACTTCAGGAAGGGAACATTTAACTACTACAACGCAGAAACAGTCGCAAAGCAGCTAGCGGACAACGGATTCTTTGATGCGAAGCATTCCGTTACCTTGAACGCTGACACCAAGTTGGAAATAACCAGCCAGAAGGAACTAGAAGAGCTGGTCGCCAAAGAGAAGGACGCTATCTCCAATGACAAGGACCTGAAGAATAAGTTTGCGAAGCTCGACAAGCTCCTCCAGAAGAACGTCACGGTAAGAGACTTTGAAGCATACCTGCTGAATCATGAGGAGTTGCTGGTCCGACTTGGGAACATACCAGCCTTCAAAGAAGATGTCTGGAAGTCTTACCTGAAGGAGCACTTCGAGCTATTTCAGGATTTGCTGAACAAGTACCACGCAGCGCAGGCCAGACGCAAAGAGATCGAAGGGCAGGCTGAGAAGGAGCGCACCCAATGGGAAGAGGTCATTGATATCTTCAACGATCGATTTTTCGTACCGTTCAAGCTGGATGCAACTAACCGACTGGCTGTCATCCTCGGTCAGGAACCGATGCTAAGCCTCGACTTCACATTTGAGGATGCCGACGATATGGCCGTCGTTGACCGCAATGCACTTATGCAAGCGCTTAGCACGGGGGAAAAGAAGGCTTTCTACGTGCTGAACATACTTTTCGAAATCGAAGTCCGAAAGAAGGCAAAACAGGAAACGCTCATTATCGTCGATGATATTGCGGATTCGTTCGACTATAAGAACAAGTACGCAATCATTCAGTATTTGATGGACATTGCCGAAGATTCCCACTTCAAGCAGATAATCCTCACCCACAACTTCGACTTTTACCGGACTGTTCAGAGCCGGTTTGTCCGGTACCCGGACTGTTTCATGGCGTCGAAGACCGCAACGGGATTAGTGCTTGAGCAGGCTGCGGGCATTCAGAATGTCTTTATTAAAGACTGGAAACCAAAATTCGCTACCGAGCCGAAGAAAAAGATTGCCTGCATCCCCTTCATGCGCAATCTCATTGAGTACACAAAGGATGCTGCCGACCCTGATTTTGTCACGCTAACGTCGCTGCTGCACTGGAAGCCTGACTCCAGTCAAATTACCATTTCAGACCTGGATGTGATCTTCAACAGGCTGTTCGGCAAAAACGTTGCTTCGGCAGAAGGCGCAAAACCTGTTATGGACCTCATCATGCACGAAGCCGGCGAATGCCTGAACGCTGCAGAGGGGATTAACTTCGAGAACAAGATCGTGCTAGCCGTGTCGATCCGACTCACCGCCGAACGCTTCATGGTGAAACGTATTAACAATGCGGCCTTTGTCGCAGGTATCGACGCAAACCAAACGCCTAAACTGTTAAAGAAGTTCCGGGAGCTGTTCGGCACAGAGCTGAAGGCGATCAAAGTCCTACAGCGCGTAACTTTGATGACTCCGGAGAACATTCATCTAAACTCTTTCATGTACGAGCCAATCTTGGACATGTCTGATGAACATCTGCGGAGGCTGTATGGCGATGTTATCGCACTGGGCTAAAACTGAACCACCTCAAGCTTGATGTGCAGTTCGTCTTGCTGTTTTTGTAGGGAGCGGCCGCAAAATTCATTGATGAAGGAGGCGCAATGCCCAACCCACTAAAAGTTCTCGACCACAGCTTTAAATCACAAATGGAAGCAGAACAATTTTTCTACGGCATTCGGGATAAGTATTTGGCCATTGGGGGTGATATAAAAGACTCTGCGGATTTCGACCTGCTATGCGAACTTTACGTCAAATACTGCGAGTACACCGATTGGCCCCTACCAGCGTCGCCAATTGCATTTTATACGCGAAACATCTCGCGTGGAGTTGGACCCAAGGGCGGGACGACGCAGGGCTTCGTCGTCAAATTTAACAACGGGAGCGAGCAGGAGTTTTCCGCAAAGAGAGCCATCAGAGCGTTAGCAAGCCGGTAAAGCTTTGATCCTGAGGTCGGTGGGGGCGCGCGACACATTGAGGGTCCTTTATTGGCCGATTCAAGCCTGTTGCGACAGACGACTTTCGGCCAAGAGCAGCCCTCCGAGTATCAATACGGTGGTCTGCCCCGATTATCTCTGTCTTTATATCTGCTCGGAAACTCTTGAAGGAAGCAAGAAAGGTATGCGACTACACAAATGGCTGCAAAACAACAGACTCACGGGGCTGGAGTTATTTTTGCTAGGGGGCTGCCATGGAAAGTAGAGAGCAGCTGTGTGAGCAAGCCCTCATTCGCATTCTCGATAGTCTCTATTCCGATGGGGATCAACAGCTAAGTTCATTTATAGTTACTATGCCAGGGAGGCCGGTAACGCATTTTGTCTGCGCGACGCTCATTCCCGGTACGGGTCTCCTGTCAAATACGCCTGATAAAGGTCGTCAAACAGCATGTTGGTATGTTGCAGGAGCGCATCATCATCATCATCACAACGTTCCTTGGCCCCGAGCAGCATGAGTTTTAACCCTACTGCCTCTGGAACGGGGGGGCCTCCCACATCCAGGTAGTGAACTAGCTCCCCAATCTTGCTTAAACCCAGTTGAGTCTCAAGACTGAAACTCCTCAGCAGCACTTCAAAGGTGACCTTGTCATCAACATGGGTGAAGTTGGCTCCATCAAAATCATACCCTAGCGCATCTGGCGGGCACTGGTTTGGGTGTTCCAGCCACACGAAGCGAGCCTCGGGATCAATAAAGCGCTGGATCAACCAAGCCGATGCTAGCCGATCCACCCAGGGGCGGCGCCGCGTGGCCCAGCATCTTCCGATAAATGCAGAGCGATCAAGCAGTGGGATCTCGGCCTGGTTCGGCTGCGGCTCGTCAGGCACAAAGCAACGATTAAAGACGTTCTCCGCATCTGCCATGGCTGTGACGGCGTGCTCACTTTCTGCGCGTGGAAAGAAATCGATCTCCATAATGCTTTGCAAACGTCTCTGTAGCTGGGTCAATTGACGCTGTGCTTCTCGCTCCTCCAACTGAGGGCATGCCTGCTGCCAGTCAACCACCGCTGTTCTTAAGGCTTGAAAATCTGCCGCTCGATCAAAGAGCGAAGGCAAATCATCAATGCCATCTATGGCTGACTCCTCTAACTCAATCAGCAGCGCGTCACCTCCCAGCATCTTGATTTCGCTGGCCTGCTGCTCCAGGGCCTCTCTGCGGGAGGAGCTGGCAGGCAGCAAGTAAACGCCATCTCTGAGTACCGCCACACCTAAGCTACGAAGAGCGCGCCAAATCCTCATGCGAGGCGTTCCCGCCCGCCCGCTGAGGCGCATGATCAATATTAACCAGTGTTGCATGTGATCAGCCATAACGCCCTCTCGTTGTATTCATTACAATAACGTTATACATTCTACAAAAATCCCGCCATTATTAAAGAGTGCGCCATGCCCCCAAACATTGAATCGTCCCATCAGGTACCGTTTCGTGAGGCCGTCAGGGTCTGGTTACGAATTGCATTATTGAGCTTCGGCGGCCCAGCCGGTCAAATAGCAGTGATGCACCGCATCCTTGTCGAAGAAAAAAAATGGATTGGCGAGCGCCGTTTTCTCCACGCGCTCAACTACTGCATGATGCTACCGGGGCCAGAAGCGCAGCAGTTGGCTATTTATATCGGCTGGCTAATGCATCGCACCAAAGGTGGCTTGGTCGCGGGCAGTCTCTTCGTGCTACCGGGTTTTATCGCCATTCTAGCACTGAGCTATCTGTATGCAGTCCTGGGCAATGTTGGAGCTGTTGAAGGGCTCTTCTTTGGCTTGAAAGCGGCGGTACTGGCAGTGGTGCTTAACGCAGTTGTACGTATAGGCAAGCGAGCTCTGAAGAATTGGATAATGCTTGGCATCGCCTCTGCGGCTTTTGTCGCCATCTTCCTTTTTAAGGTGGGGTTTCCACTCATTATTTTAACCGCAGCTCTTCTAGGTTATTGGGGCGGGAAGCGCGGCATGACTGCCTTTGAAGTGAGCGGTGGCCATGGAAGTGCTGACGAGTCAGTTCTTAGCGACCGAGACTCCATACTCGGGGAAGGACTCCCTGCACATGCAAACCCCAATCGCCAGTGGTCGCTACGCATGTCAGCCACCCTACTGCTGTTGTGGTTAACGCCGGTCGTGCTCCTGTTGGCAATGTTTGGTAGCGAGAATGTATTCAGCCAGATTGCTCTCTTTTTCAGCAAGATGGCGGTGGTGACCTTTGGGGGTGCATACGCGGTGTTGGGATACATAACCCAAGAGGCGGTGCAAAATTATGGATGGTTGGCACCGGGCGAAATGCTCGATGGCCTCGGCATGGCGGAGACGACCCCGGGCCCGTTAATTCAAGTGGTGCAGTTTGTCGGGTTCATGGGTGCTTATCGCGAGGCCACAGGCCTTGATCCCTTGGTAGCAGCGACGCTGGCTGCGCTGCTGACGACCTGGGTTACTTTCGTTCCTTGTTTCCTTTGGATATTTTTAGGGGCTCCGTATGTGGAGCGTCTACGCGATAATCGCGCACTGAGCTCCGCGCTGTCAGCCATTACCGCTGCGGTAGTCGGGGTTATCCTGAACTTAGCAATCTGGTTTGGGTTTCACGTTATTTTCGCTGAAGTAGGCGAATGGCGCTTTATGGGAGCGCGTGTGTTAACGCCAAACCTAGAATCCCTGGATGTACTGTCGTTGCTACTGGCTGTAGGCGCCATGGTCGCGATTTTTCATTTCAAAGTCGGCATGATCAAAGTGCTGGCAGGGTGTGCGATTCTTGGTGTTTTAGCTTCTCTTGTGGTTTTTTAGCCAGCGGTCGCGCTATTGACGTCAGATGCAGATGAACATTAACTCCAGGTCAGATTCCATGCAGAAGAAAACTAAGACCGCCAAGTCATTACGCAGTTTGAGAACGACGACTGAATATGGCCGCGCCTTTAGTTCGTCGACGTTCAAGGCTTAAGCTCGGCTGTCAAAAGCCCCCTTGAGCTCAAATAAACCATCCTAGCGTGACGGCTGCCAGCAGCAGGTAGCGGGCAGTCTTGGCCAGTGTGACGATCAACAGAAAGCTCCAGAAAGGTTCGCGCATAACGCCGGCGACCACGGTCAGTGGGTCGCCAATAATTGGCACCCAACTGAGCAGTAACGACCAGCGGCCAAAACGATGGTAAGCCTGCTGGGCTTTTTCCAGTTTGCGCTCGCTGACTGGAAACCAGCGTTTTTGTCGATAGCGCTCTATAGAGCGGCCCAGCAACCAGTTGACGGCGGAGCCAAGCACATTGCCAGTGGTTGCGACCGTCAATAATGCCCAGGCAGCGTAACGGTCTGTCAGCAACAGCCCGACCAGCACCGCTTCTGACTGCATCGGCAGTAGCGTGGCGGCACCGAATGCCGCAAGGAAAAGTCCAAGATAGCCGGAAAGCTCCAGCCACGCGTCAGGCATTGAGCCCGGTCCAGCCGTGAATGCCGATATATATACCCACCCCGATAATCAGTACGCTGGAAAAATAAGGGGCGCGGCGTGCCACCGTGCTGAGCCAAGGCCAACGATTGGATGCCTGCCGTGCGCCGATGGCGGCAGCGGCGCCGACGGTGACCAGCGTGATTGCCAAACCAATACTGAAGCACAACACCAGTACCGCTCCCAGCGTGACTTCCTTCACCTGCAGACAGAGCAGCAACACAGTAATCGCCGCCGGACAGGGGATCAAACCCCCAGTCAGCCCGAACAGAATGATCTGGCCGGTGCTGACATTGCCATTGCTGAAACGCGTGCGAATATCCTGGGCATGCGCTCGTTCGTGGGCATCCTGATAACCTTCCAGCGACAGCTCAAGCCCTCCAGCTTTGACATGATCATGATCATGGTTATGGGCATGTTCATGTTCATGGTGATGCTGATGTGCACTAGCCGCCTCGAGCTGCCATGTTTGCTCGCCCTGCCAGGTGCGCCCCAGCATCCACAGGGCGATGAGAATAATGATGGCGGCGCTGGCAAGCTGGAAGTAGGGCTCGGTAGTGTCAGCGTCGAGATTCTGCCCCAGATACATGCCAAACATGGCCACTAACCAGACCACCGCCGTGTGAGAAAGCGTCGCTGCGAAACCAAGCAGAACGGCCTGTTTTACTGTGCCGCGAATCGCCACGATAAACGCCGCCATCATGGTTTTGGAGTGTCCAGGCTCCAGGCCGTGCAGAGCGCCTAATAAAATGGCGGTGGGAAAATACAACCACGCCTGGGAGGCCCCCTGCTGCAGTAGTTCGGCGAAACTCGACATGGAAGAAACCCTGCTGGGAAAAGTCTTAGAGGTATTTGGTGATTTGCTTGAAATCTTCCAGTGGTGCACGTTCACCCCCGGAAAGCGCCTCTACCGTGTGCTCCAGACAGTGGTCAATATGGTCCTGAATAAGTGTTCGCTTGGCTTGGCAGACTGCCTTTTCTACCGCGTGCAACTGTTGTGCAATATCGACACAGGGGCGGCTGCTTTCAATCATGGTGATGATGCTACGTAGGTGACCCTCTGCCCGCTTCAATCTTTTGACGATATCGCCATGGCTTGAGTGCTGGTGCCCCTCTGCGTTTTCGCTCATGTATTGAGTCTCATGTCGGGATGGATTATGCTCGCATCCTATCCCCCTGGAGGGGATACGGTCAATCCGTCGAATCAGCAAGACTCACGAGCCCCAGGCACCGGACCCTCTAGATATGCCCAGCAAGCCCATCAGCACCAAGGTGATATTTGCCCTCGCTCTCGTCATATTGATGGCATGGGTCGGGCATAGCTCGGCATTAGTGAATGGCGCCAGCCCGCCCGCTCACGCGCATTCGCACGGTAACGACGCTCCCACCTGCACAATCTGTGCGGATCACTTCCATTCATCGCTGACTGCCGATCACGTGCACGAAACGCCGCACCTGAATATGCCTCTGGGCCTAAGCGCTCAATCGAAGAGTGCGGCGCTTCTGCGTGACGCCGGCAGTTTTGTGCCTGCGGCACCGATCTTTTTAGTCAAGCGGCCTCCCCGTCCTGATCTGGTGTGCTGACAACGCCGCCTCGCGACTTTTAACCACCGTCATTCAGGACTAAATAATGCATTCTTTTCCAGGAAGCGATTCGGGCAGATTCCCTGTAGGCTCGAATCGCCCGCTATTACTGTTTTTACTGTTCACCGCGCTGATGTTTATAGGTATGCCTGACGCATTTGCCCACGCTGTCGCCGAAGGCGACAAGGGCTACATTCAGGAAATCACTGGCGTGAACCTCATAGCCTTCATGTACCTCGGGGCCAAGCACATGGTCACCGGCTATGATCATCTGCTGTTTCTGCTGGGGGTGATTTTCTTCCTCTACCGCATGCAGCATATCGCTATTTATGTAAGCCTGTTTGCTGTTGGACACTCGCTCACCATGCTGCTGGGCGTGTACTTCAATATCGGTATCAACAGCTACATCATTGACGCGATCATCGGCCTTTCTGTGGTGTACAAGGCGCTGGATAACCTGGGCGCTTACCAACGCTGGTTTGGCTTTCAACCCAACACCAAAGCCGCCACCTTGATCTTTGGTTTGTTTCACGGCTTTGGCCTGTCGTCGAAGATTATCGAATACGACATCTCACCGGATGGGCTGGTCCCAAACCTGTTTGCGTTCAACGTCGGCGTGGAAATGGGCCAGCTAATTGCTTTGGCCATGATCCTGATTGCAATGAACTTCTGGCGTAAGACTGACGGCTTCTTCCGTCATGCCTACACCGCCAACGTAGCCATGATGGGCGCGGGATTTCTGCTTATTGGCTATCAGCTCACTGGCTACTTTATTGCTTGATTCTGGAGACATTTATGTACAACACCGATATGCCCTCACGCGCTGAACTACCCAGTAGCGCAAAACTGATTCGCTCTACCATCATCTCCGCCATCGTTGCATTGGTGCTTCTGGTGACCGTCGTCATGCCAGCCGAATACGCGATTGACCCGACGGGTGTAGGCCGTTTGTTGGGTTTGACTGAGATGGGCGAGATCAAACAGCAACTTGCCGATGAAGCCGCTGCTGATGAAGCCGCGCAGTTGACGGCGGTGCCTTCCGCTGCTGAAGAGCTCTCACCAGAGCCGACGGCCCCGGTTCAACAGACAGTTGCTGACCCTGAGCCACAGGCAGAGCCAATTGTCGCAACGCCTGCTCCAGCGCAGCCGGAATGGCAGGATGAGGTCCGCGTAGTGCTGACCCCTGGCGAAGGCACTGAGTACAAGCTGACTATGGAACAAGGTGCGATTGCCAGCTTTCATTGGGTATCAGAAGGCGGCCCCGTCAACTTCGACACCCACGGTGATGGCGGTGGCCAGTCTATCTCTTATGAGAAGGGCCGTGGCGTTACGGAGGATGAAGGCGATTTGACGGCCGCGTTCACGGGGAACCATGGCTGGTTTTTCCGTAACCGGAATAATGAGGATGTCACGTTGGTGCTTCGCACTCGTGGCAACTACGGTGAGTTAAAGCGGGCGATGTGAAGCGGAAGACCTGATTAGGTGCCGTCACGCCCAGGCCAGTCTCGAATTGAGGCTGGCTTGGTGTGGGGACCATAAACGTGTGCTTCTGGTAGATATTGAAACCTTCCTTCACACCTCTTGGACTGTTGTCCGCTTTTGGCCGATACCTGCCTGTTGTGACGGGCGGCTATCGGCCAGAAGCGGCTACAAATTGCCATCAAACTGTTGGCAATCAACAGTAGAAAAAGCATTATGGAAGCAACTGCTCACGCGCAGTCCCATTTTCGGCTGCATGAATGCCTTGCTTATTTGACACAAGCATTCATTCCTCCCACCTATGGCGACCTGCTGTGAAGCCCGGAATTATGCCGCATTCGGATTTAATGGACTTATATCGCGTTCGATATAACGTCGTAGTAGAAGGGAGCGAAAGATTCATAACACACTGATCTACAAGAGAAGAATCATTATTTCGAGCGAAATGTTAGGCTGCGAGTTAGTCACGCATGCGGTCTAATCACTGTTAGGCATATAGAGCTCAGGGCCGTGCACACAACGGAAATTGCAGAATGAACACTCCAGCACCGTGCACATCCCGAGAAAAGAATTCAGCGTATTTAAAATCGCTGGCGGCCCGAAATGCGGTGGAAGCAATATCATCACGCAGGCCATAAAATCGCCGGCGGTCTGGGCATCCGCTGAGAGCAATGTCATCACGCTGGCCATAACATCACGCCAGCTAACCCCAAGTGGAAAGGCGAAGGAACGCATGCAAGTACATCAAAAATCAAAGGCAGGTACGGCGTCGCATCCGCGCCCTGTTGCTGGTCTACGAACCGCTTGCCTAACAAGCGGTTCAAATCGCTCGCTCCGCTCACTGGGACGGGCTAAAGCCCGCCCCTTAACCAAACGTTAGACATTTAGGGCACCCATCACATGAACAAACATTATTCATTCATTGGCGGTTCCGAAGGTTCATGGCGAGTCACAAGCTGTGAAACCGTCATTGGCATGCCTCTTGAAATGGTGCAAAGGGTCAATGTCGTTAATATGCCCTCAATCAATTTGGTCGAACGTGGCACCTGGACACTTCAAGGCTTTACAAGCAATGTACGGTACGCTGAACGGCAGGAGATCAATCAACTTCGTGCAAAGCAGGAAGACTTAAATCGTCCTACGTCATCATGTGCAGCGCTCATTCCAATAAAGAAAAGTCCAGAGTGGTGGGCCATGTCGCAAGAGGAACGGCGCAATATTTTTGAAGCACAGTCACACCACACAGAGATTGGGCTGGCTTATCTTCCAGAAATCGCAAGACAACTGCATCATTCTCGTGATCTCGGTGAACCGTTCGATTTCTTAACTTGGTTCGAGTTCGCCCCGGAGCATACTGCCTTATTTAACAAACTATTGGCACAGTTACGTTCATCAAAGGAGTGGGAGTACGTCGAACGCGAAATAGATATCCGACTTGTGAAAAATTTCTAACAATTGGTTCAAATCGCTCGCTGTGCTCGCCGGGACGGGCTAAAGCCCGCCCCTTAACCAAACGTTAGTGGCTTTTCTCCAGGTCATGTCAGGGTCACGAACGTTTGAAGTAATCCAGCAGTAATCCGACAGCTCCAGTGTTCGGCTAACGCCGTAGAAAGCACAATCTAGAGGTTGATTAACGAGATAGTAGATGGTCCGGTGAAACCGACTAAGAGAAAATTGTGAGTCTGTAACTGACGTTGTGACGCGGCCCGGAGAAATTATGATCGAGAAAGTTTTCAGAAGTAGTCGGTTTATGGTGTGGGTGGCAGTCGTTATCTGTGCGGTGTCATCTTTGCTCTTGTATGGTGCCTCGGTTAACATAACCTGGAATACCGCACTGGATGTAGTACGTGATATACCTGTCTCTGCTGACGACGGCAAGAGCCTCGCGGTTCGCCTCCTGAAGCTGTTGGATCTCCTGCTGATCGCTATTACTTTTCAGATCATGGCGGTTAGCCTGTATCGTCTGTTCATCCGTCCGGTGTCTGATGATGACAGAGAATCCCAAAACCCTCTGGACATTAAGAGCTTCCATGATTTGAAGATAACAGTAAGCCAAGTGGCTGCTGTGATACTGGTGGTTCTGTTCCTTGAGCAGGCGGTAGAGATTGGCGCTACGATCGCTACGTTATACTTTGGTGCTGCCATCGGTATCATTATTTTGGCCTCGGTATTCGCGTGGAAGAATATGAAAGACTGATGCACAGCACGCGGTTAGACGTCACCTGCTGGTTGCCTGAACTAGAGAGGCAACCACTCCGCAGAGAATGTAGGCGGCCAACGCTTCATGGGAGCCTGCTTTGGGCAAGAGCCAACGTCACGGGCGTCTGCCACTAACCAATCCAAGCATAGCGACACCATTTCGGTTGCGGCTTCGCCTTCACTACAAAGCTGCGCGTGTTGGCGGCGTTATGCGCATCCATAGAGAGGGTACTCTTATTATTGAAATCAGGAAGGCAGAAAAAGCGGACGTTCCTGCGATACTCGACCTTGTTCGAGGAAAAGCGGAATTCGATGGGTGTTTGAATTCGCTTCAATCTACGGAAGCTGACATTGAGGAAGCTTTCTTCTCCGAACAACCCAAGGCGTTTGCGCTCTTGGCCATGAAGTCAGGCGAGGCCGTGGGTATCGCGACGTTCAGAACAGTAGTTGCCGAAGCCAAGGCTAGTCATGGTTCGGTTGCGTACTACTTCGGTACGCGCGAAGAGTTGATCCGGGAAGCGATGGTGTTGGTCGCGAACCGTAATATCGAAGCGCTGGCCGGTGTGCTCGAACAATTCGAATCTGTTCCAGGCGATCCGCAATCGCTTGCCGAGATCATTGCACGCCACTCCACCCAGCAGATGATCGAAGATCGCAGTATGGGGATCACTATCATCGAATTACACCTAGCCGCCGCTCGCTACCCGGAACTACGGCCGGTTCTGCGCGACTGGGGGAGGGCCTACGCGCGGATTATTCACCGCATCCTGGCCAATCTCGGATCCTCCGACCCCAATGCCGACGCGGCCCTACTCACCAATACAATCAATGGCCATGTTATCGGTCAATTAGCGCTACAACGAAAGGATTTCGAGTCCACGGTTCTGCGTCCGGCAATACTCAGGTTGCTGACAGCGATCGCCGGCTCCACTTGAATCCCAGCGCAGAGACGTGGCGCCAACAAGTCTATCCGCACGAACGCAGATCCTTCCTGCATACCTCACTGCAGTGTTCCAGCTTTGCATTTACTCGATAAGCAGTTCGAGAATGGGGTCGAGTGGAATAGTTCAGCGGAGAAGATCATGATTAATGGCCGCTTCTGGCCCAGAGTGTGTAAAAACACTTTTCGTATGTTGGATGACTAAGCCCAGTGCTCTTGGGCGAGGCGTTTTCCCGGACATTTGCCAAGATCAGTGTCGATAGCGCGTCAGAACGTGTATGAAGCTCTTTGGCACCTCCTGGAGCAGTAAAAGCTGAGGCTTTTACGCTGCCATCGCCTTCAGCAAGCCTTCTGTACTCATGATTTTCATAACCCGCTTCATGTTATAGGCGAGCACATTCAAGCTCATCTCCGCACTCACCCCGTTCAGTTTTCGAGTCAGGAAGTGTGTTGCCCCCATCCATTGTTTGAGCGTCCCGAAGGGATGCTCAACAGTCCGTTTTCGAACCCTCATCATCTCCGGTGCTTGATTCAGCTGGCGTTGCACTTCCTCCAGCACAGCTTCATGTTCCCAGCGCCTTACCCGACGATTTGTGCTTGGCGTGCACTGGGTTTTCAGGGTGCAACTCTGGCATTT
>NZ_RKKU01000028.1 GCF_003797945.1 Pseudomonas neustonica | reverse complement strand
CCTCGGTCAGCCACCTGTTTGACGGCTTCAATTTTAAATTCTTCGGTGTAGCGTGAGTTGCTCATTGGACCTCCTGGGTGCCTCGATTATAAGGCCTGGAGGTGTCTACGAAACTAGGGGCGATTCAGTCGTCGTCCCTTTCAAACTGCTCTACCAAGCGCTTTTCAGTCTCCAATTGTTCTTTCAAATAGTCTTGGTAAAGTACGCTAGTCCCTCTTCTGTACCCATAAACATCATCAAGCATAGATCGTTCTACTTCGTCACTGACGTAGATAACCGCGCCGAACTCTCCGTAAGTAGCGTTATCACCTCGCGCCGCTACCATATCGCTAAAGTCATGCCCCCCACCTTCGGATATCTGCATGGTTCGGCCTGCGTTAAAGGTTGCCCACTCAATCTCCTCCGGCACGCCGAATGTCAAGCGGCCCAGGCATTCTTGGCGCGGCTCGTCTGCAGTGGCTAGTCCAACGGGCAGGGCAAGGCAGCAGCCCAAGAGCTTCAGTATTGTTTTCATAATTTGCGGTTTGAGGTGTATGGACTCATCGTCTGCTCTCGGCCTCATCATACAAAGCCTGCATGCCAGGCAACGGCCGGAAGCTTCTCATCATGTTGAGTACGTCTTCTTCGGCTTGCTCTATGGGTGGCGGTGGTTGGTCGTTGGCGAAGGTTTGTTGTTTGAACAACAGCGTCGGCGTGTACTTGCCAGCCACAGCGCCGGCATTCAACACATATTGAGTATGGGACGTGAGCTGGTCGCTCTCGGGGTTGATGGCTTGGAATGCTCGGCCCGCGAAGGTACCACGCGTACTGCCGATATCGATCCGACGCGGCCCAAGGTCCGTGATATTCAATGCATTTGGAAAAGGATTGCCCATTAAACGTTTGGTGAGCATAGGCAAAAGCTCTAGCGCGTCCCCAACTGAATTGCTGAGCTTTAGATTGTTCAGCACATAAGGTGTGCCTTCTGAATGCCACGAGAAGTAGGCATCGTATTTTTCTGAGCCGCTGTCGGCAATGAATCCAAAAGGCAGACAGACGCCCGGCTCCTGCGGTATCTCGAATTCTGCGCGCGGGCGAAAGCGCGCTAACAGGTCGCGGGCCAGAGGCTCTAACGCATCAAAATTACTTTCATACTCGCCGTTTTTCGGGCCAAACTCGAAGTGGTAAATCCGATTGTTGCGCCATAGCAGTGCCACCATTTTGTCCGGGTGCCAGGCCCCAGCAGCGTCAGGTATTCCTAGATCAAAAGCGCGTTCATGCTCATAACGCTCATCAGTGGGCAGTGCAGCTATTTGCCTCTCATAATCTGCGAGTTGAGCCTCTAATTCTTCTGTTGGTCGACCCTTGCTTTTATCAAAATCGATAAATATTTTAAACCTTGTTATGTCAGAGATCATGTCGCTGTATCGCTCGTTCTCTGCGTCCAAATTCATGAGATCTTCGATATACTGTTCTCTATCATCCTTTTCGGGGTCGAATCTCTCTCTTCTCTCATTTACTCTGTTTCTTAATACCCGCATTTGAGCTTTTGTTTTGTTGGGCATCTCAACACCTACGGCATTGTCGAATGCTGCTCGCGTTGTTTCGGGGCTGATACGTATGCGGACAAGTTTGTAAACTCCGCTCACGGGCTCGGTGCCATAGTCCATATAGCGGCCAAACCAAGGATCGTCAGTCACATAGGAAACTGAGTTGTCGAAAGGCATGCGCAAGTGCCAGACCGTATGAGGCGGCATATCAAACTGAGAGCGGCCCAGGCACTCAGTGCGCCAGCCCTCTGGTGTTTGATAGTCATTGGTGGCGAACACACTCGACGCGCAAAGCGCGAGATAAATGGCTGAGACGAGAGCTAGATTCGTCGCGCCGTTTAGTCTTTTGGTGATGCTGGGCATTGGTCGGGCTCTTCCATGTTGAGCGAGTATTGATAAGGATGATTCGGCAAACCCGGTCGTGTCGTTCCGGCAGCAACTTTAACTTCATTGCAAGGCAGAAAATGGACGCTGACTACCCCCAGAGCGTCATAGGGTGCCACTTCAACCTCAACTCTATGGTGAGTGTATTTTTTACTGTGCTCCGCCATACGCTCATTCCAGGCATCAGTAAACATCTTTTCTGGCCAAGAGCCATAAGCTAGCGGATCCGGATCTTTCTCCCACTCCACCACCACCGTCAGACCCGGTTGCCAGGTGACCGGCAACGTGACACAGCAGTTTTGTTTTCCTCCGCCCTGGTGAGGCCCCACATTCGGACCGCCATTGCCATTCACACTAAATCGGTTAATTGCATCAGAGGTATGGCTATACCCCTCAATCGGCGCGCCCAGATGCCTTACTCCCGACCCGCTGTTTTGTGCAGAGCAGGCATTGAGCATTAGCAGGGCGCTGGAGATGAAGGCGGCAGCTATGAGTCGGGTTGCTAGAGAGTTGGGGGAGTAGGGCATGATTCATCCTTGATGACTGGCCTTCTACGTTCAGGCCAGCCGATAGCGTGATGGCCTAATTCTCCCTGATCTCAATGGTTTCGCTAAGTGCTTTCCAGCGCGGAAGCACGTTTTCTGGTGGCGGTGTGAACTCGGTCAGGTCATCGGTGCCTTTGGGGAAGGTAAATACTTGCACCGCGATCAGGGGGCTTAGCAAGCCGCCGGTTTTGGCCAGGCCAAACCAGCCGCGTTCCTGCTCGCCTGAGCCGGGAATAGGGTCTAACCGCCAGCCATCCATGCCTGCCAGGTGAGGGCCAATATAGGTTGGCTCCACAAAGCGCCTGAACGTCCATTTTTGGGCGTCAAACCCAGGGCGGTAATCGGTATCGTAGGTGCCTGTTTTCGGGTGTGTATCCCACGGGTCGTGGGCAGAGGCGGTGACTAGGCTAAAAACCACGTTGGGGGTCGCGGTAAAGCGCAGGCTGTTTTTGACGGAGTAGTGCGCATCGCCATCATCGGCAATAAAGCCGTAAGGAATGCAGACACCGCTTTCATCAGGTACTTCGTAGAGCTCACGAGGCCTGAAGCGCGACATCATATCGAGCATGGCTTCCTTGCCTTGGCCCTGGGCGTAGGCTTCGCTCATAAAAAAAGCGTAAACACGGTTATCTCGATAAATATAGGCTTCGTCGGGGGCAGAAGCAGATCCGACAAAGTAGGCATCAGGGATGCCGAGGTCGTGAGTGGTTGGTAGGGCCAGCGCTATCCTCGTTTTAAGGCTATCCATTTGAGCGATCTGTTCGTCAATATCTGCAGCTGGATAATTTCCAAGCTCAAGTTGCTTCAGTATGCTTTTGTCGGTTTCTAGGTCTTTCCTCAACTGGTCTTGATATAATATGCTACTGCCTCTTCTATACCCATAAACATCATCAAGCATAGATCTATCTACTTCATCACTGACGTAGATAACCGCGCCGAACTCACCGTAAGTAGCGTTATCACCTCGTGCAGCCACCATATCGCTAAAGTCATGCCCGCCACCTTGGGATATCTGCATCGTTCGGTCTGCGTTAAAAGTTGCCCATTCAATTTCTTCCGGGGCGTCGAAAGTGAAACGACCTAAACACTCTTGGCGCTGTGCAGCTGAGACGTCCAGAGCTGAGATTGTTAATAGCGCAAAACTAATGAACCTAAGTTTTAACTTCATGGGGGCTAACTCCTCTAGGCTTGATTGGTCTTTTCGCTATTTACGTCGAGCCATAAAGGCTGTTCTGGTTCCGTTAAAGTCGCGACCGCTTTCAAGTTTAGGCCTGAATCGTTATTCTCACCGCGAGTCCACTCGGAGGGTAGTTGGCACATAAAACCCTTTATAATTTTTGGCTTTGGATATACGGGAGGTGTGTTTTCTCCGAGAGATCGCCAGAAACGCTTCTCATATGGCATAGGGTAAGCTAAAAGACCACCTTTTCTAAGCTCATTTGCGTCACGATAAGACCAAGTAGGCCAAACTGACGCAGCTAACTTATTCTTATTTTGGTTCGTATGGTCCAATGTCTCAGCCTGTACTTGGCTTTGGTTTCTAGGAATAAAGACAAATGACTTTTCATATTCCCTCGTGTTTTCAGTTGAAATTTTCTGAATCGCTTTCCAAGTACTTTCGGCTGCAGGCGTATTCCAGCATCCGATCAATTCAGTGGCAGGTTGGATTTTTGAGTTACCGGTCAAGCTCAACCCAAAATGCTTTCTCCACAAGCTAGCTCGAAACTCATATATAGCTTTCCCCACTTGAGATTGAGTGACGCCATCCAATGCAAGCGTAACTGGGGTACTGTCCCTTACGACTACGGCTAGTTCAGAGTCTCTAGAGCCTAGCAAACTGCGATCATTTATATTGGCGCTGCCGAGAATGGCTACTCGGTCGTCAGCTATCAGCAGCTTGCTATGGACATAAATCTGTTCTGTCACAACCTTACCTGAGAGTTCACCCCATGTACGTAGGTTCAAAAGGGTGAGGTATTTGCTCCAATCTTGTTGCTCAAATAGAGGGCGGTTGGTTCTTGGATCAATATTATTGATACGCTCGGCAGCCTCTTCAGGGCTGTCTCCTCGGTCAATAAACGCACGCAACGCCATGTGGCGTTGAATATTCTTGATTAGACTGTTCTCGCCAAATACCAGACTCTGCATGGTTAGGTGGATTTGGTGCATGATGTTGGGCGTATTGAGCGTTCCCTCAGGATGTACAGGCAATACCATATATACATGGAAAGGGTTTCCCTCATCTATTGCCTTGCTTATTCGCGAAGCGAGGGAGCTACCTACTGTATTAATTATGTGATCCTGCGGTGTGCTCAAGAAGTCTGTGACCCAACCTTGGGCATTCACACCGAGCATGGCGAACATTTGCTCTAGGAAGTGGTTACTTTCTTCATCTGCATTACGAGCGATTGCATCTATTTCAGGCCAATCAAGCTGCCATACGTCCTTCGCTTCCAGTGCTTCAACCAACCGAACCCGCGCCACAAAATCTTGGCGTAGCGTTCGAGGGTCACGCAGGCTTGCCATAGGACCTGATAAAGGCAGGGATGCAAAGCGTTCGCCATCTGCGCCAAAATCGCTCTGAAAAAACTGGTTCTCGATATAAATGAAGTGTTGTGCGCTGGAGATGGCTTGCAGCATTGCGTCCTTGCAGTTGGACTGCACACCGCTGCTTGTAAAGTCTGGCATAGCGGGCAAGTGTACATTCGCTTGCAGCCGTCCCCTTTGCTCTTGTTGTTGCATGTTGTTAGCTGCGCTACGTAGCACTTGAACGCTCATTCCCTTGGGTATGGTTTCAGGATAGACAGGTAGTCGCGTTTGCTCGTTTATCCATACTGGCGGTGCATGCTGAAAGTCGAGCTGGATCAGATCGTTGGCATCAAGAAAGTGGTGAAGATGTGCCATACGCAGCAATTGATTGATCCAGGTCGCAATGGTATCTAAAGCCTTTTTTACTAGAGTGGTATTTTGAAAAGGTGGGCTATTAGCCAAGTAAGCCTGCTGGCTGTTCCAGCGATCAATAAAGTTCCGAGACAAATCGTAAACCGATGGGCCTTCTATGCGGCAATGCACGTCCTGCCATGGCATGCGGGGTTGATCTGGAGCAAGGCAGCTATTGTCTGCAGAGGCGAGCGACTGAGGATATTCGAGCAGGTAAGGAAACGCCTCTTCGTTGCTCGCAGCCTGTGTTTGCAAAAGATTATGCAAATGCCAAAAAACGGTGGTGGCAAGTTCTGAAACGGGTTGTATTGCGTGTTCAGGTATTGTGTTGTAACCACCGTTAAAGAGAGCCGCGAAGGTTCTACCAATACCTGTTTCATAGGACCATTTGGCGATTAGGTAGCTGCTTTTTACGCGCAATGATTCAGTTATGTTGCCCTGAACAACCTGTAACTGGCTTAGCCAGCGCTGAATCTCTTGACGCAGTTGGGGGGCAATCTCAAAGTCATTGAGGCTGGATTCTATGAGTTTGGCTATAGAGCGAATGTTGTGCTCTAAAACTTTATATTTAATCTCAGTAATTGCATCGCTTAATCCCGCGGCAGCGTCTTGGATTCTGTCTACGCCGTCTACTATTGACTGCAATACCGGGCTGCGAGGGCTGGAAAAAAAATCTATGACATAGTTAAAGCTATTTATAACTTCAGCTCGGCTGGGAGTCGGGCCTCCGAGAGACGCTTTTGACAAATCCAGCAAAGCCGCCATGATTAGCCCGTTGCGGCTTACATGATCTTCTATTTCCATCCAGCCAAGCTGCGGAATGCACGGATTGCGAGCATCGTTTCCTTTGCGGGTGGTCGCATCTAAGCTGAAATTGTTGTCGTCTCTTCTTCCGTATGCCAAGTCAATACCGCCGACATAGCCAACACGGTTATCGATGACAACGCTTTTCTGGTGGTGCGAAAAAGCTACGCCCAAGCCTCCCATGTCACTCTGCTGAGTAGCAGGGACGCAGAACGCTCGTGGACCATTTTGCAGGCCAGCGTTGAGTTGAAATATAGCTAGCATGGTATCCACGTCAAAAGTTCCCAGGCTCCCCGATGGGCTAAGCCAAGGAGCGACATAGGCACGTAGCTGAGGTTTTCTGGTGAGCGCTTGATGTAAGCATTGCCAAAGTGTCCGCTGGCCGTCTAGCAGAACGTCATAATTTATCTGCCAGCCAGTGATGAAAATTGTTTCATTCGCTTCATCAATGGCTGCTGCCACGTCTTTGAAATAGTCGTCGCCAGTAGTAAAAAACCGTACGTTATTCCCACTGCGTTTTGGCGCAAAAGCAGACTCACTAGTGAGGAAGTAGTCCGGTGTGGAATACGCTGTATAGGCTTGTCCTTCGGCGCTATTGACCTGATTTACCTGTTTGGCTCGTATGCCGTTGTAAGCGCTGGTATCTGTCATTGCCTATCAATCCTTTGATTTTAAATGGGAATAGACGTCGGTCTGCCAACCGCTGTCCTGTTTGCTGCGCTCTAGCACAAGAGTGTTAACCGCACCTTGCCCGCTGTGTGGAAGGTCACAATAATCGAGCGCAGCCAACGCGATAGGCTCTGAGTCCCAGTTTTCATTTTCCACGTGAAGACTTAAAGCTACTCGCTGGCCGGGGTAGCACAGCCAGAGATTCTTTGGGTTGCTGCAATATGCTTGTGAAACCTGCTTTTGTTGTTCAGCATCCAGCAATACTTTGCCTTGCTCATCGGTTTTGCCTTCAAGCAACAGCGTGGTTTGTCCTATTACTAGTTGCCACGGTGTTTGTGCTAACGGAAACCCGTCTTCGCCCGGGACATCCATGAGCCTGATATTAAAAACGTATTCACGTGGTTCTTCGCTATTGTTTCGCTGAACCGGGTTTGGTCTGGCGAGGTCGAGCAGGCTGCCGGCCTTATCACTATCGGCCAAACCGGGTAGCACCGGTAGCTGAATACCCAGCCCTGAACCGCTCCCCGGCGCGCCGCCTGAGTTGATTTTGAGCGTCGGGCCACCCAGGCTGATGCCGCTGGGGTCGAGTTTCAGGAAGCTGCCGCCACCTTTGGCGGTGAGCTCCATGCCGGCGTCGATTACCACTTTGGCACCGGCGTAGTAGTGGATCTGGTTACCGGCTTCGGTCAGTTGAGCGGTGCCCAGTTTGGTGTGCGCGGTTTGGCCAACCTGTAGGTGGTCGCTGGCTTTGACCTCGGTCTTGCGCTCACTGTGGGTGGTGCGGTGTTCTTCGGCCTTGAACTCGCTGTAGCTGTTGGCCTCGACGGTGTCGTGGCGTTCGTTGCCGACGCGCACCGTCTGGTCGTGCTCGATGTTTTCGTCCCAGTCTTTCTGCGCGTGCAGGTAGATCTGTTCTTCGCCCTTTTTGTCCTCGATGCGCAGTTCGTTGTAACCGCCGCCACCGGGGCTGCTGAGGGTTTTGAATACGCTGCGGGTTTTGTGCGCCGGTAGCTCGTAGGGGACTTCGTGTTCTTTGTGGTACAGGCAGCCGGTGACCAGCGGTTGGTCGGGGTCGCCTTCCAGGAAGGTGATGAGCACTTCCATGCCGACTCGGGGAATGGCAACGCCGCCGTAGCGGTCGCCGGCCCAGCTGGAGGCGACGCGCAGCCAGCAGCTGGTTTTGTCATCAGCCTGGCCTTCACGATCCCAGTGGAACTGCACTTTGATGCGGCCGTACTGGTCGCAGTGAATCTCTTCGCCCTGCGGGCCGGTGACCACGGCGCTTTGGCTGCCCAGTACTTTGGGTTTGATGTGGTTGAGCTGCGGACGCCAGATGATCTGCCAGGGCGTGGCTTTGAAGTGGTTGCGGTAGCCCTGGGTGAAGCCGTCTTCGGTTTTGACGTCGCTGGTGACGCCTTCTTCCAGCACTTGCGGCTGTTTGCCTTCGTGGTGGATTTCAGTCAGCAGCCAGAGGTCGTTCCAGTCGGCGCGGGCGTGACCACTGAGCGGCATGAAGTGGCCGCTGCGCAGTTGTGGCTGATCGCTCAGGCCGTCGGCCAGTTGCTGTTCGGCGCGGTGGCGTTCGAGGTTGATCTGGCTGAGTTGTTTGCCACGTTCGCGGTCGGTGAAGCGGCCGGGGTAGTCGTAGTCTTCCAGGTCGGGCTCGGGGGCCTTTTGTTGATCCTGTTCGGGATCTGCTGGCGTTTTGTACGCTGCTTCCATCAGCAGGCGCGGCTTTTCAAAGTCGTAGTCGCGGCGGGTGACGCGGCTGGGGCGGGTTTCTATCCGCAGGCCGAAGCGTTTGACCACGGGCTCATCCGCGACCATGCCGGTGCCCTGGCTGTACCCGATCTGCGCAAGCTCCGGGAAGGTGGTCTGGTCGTCACCAAAGACGATGACGTGGCCTTGGCGGCTGTGTTCAAAGTGGTAGTGCAGGCCTTCTTCTTCGCACAGGCGCTGGATGAAGTGCAGGTCGGTTTCGTCGTACTGGGTGCAGTAGATACGTTCAGGGTAGATGGCGTTGAGTTGAAAACGGTAGGCGTCGCCCTGAATGCCATGTTCTTCCAGCAGGCGGCTGATGATGTCTTGCACGGTAAGGTGCTGGAAGATGCGTTGATTGGTTCTGTGCGCCAGATAGCTGAGCTGGGGGCGCAGGCAGAGGTGATACCGGGTCAGGCGTTTGCCGGCTTCGCCCTGGGCGAGGCGGTCGATAAAGCCGTGGATACCGGCACCCTGGCCCATGTCGAGATAGGCGGTGTGGTGCAGCAGTGAGCCCAGGTCGATATCGGGCTGTTCGCTGATCAGTTCCAGCTCAAAGGCAAACGGCTGGTTGAGGGCCTCTTTACCGGTAAAGGCCAATACCTTGAAATCGTGGTCGACGCCATCGATCTGCAGGGTAAAGGCGGCTTCATTAGCGAGACTGAACATAGGCTTTCTCCTTGTGCCTTAGGTCGGCTGCGTTGATCTTTAAACGCTGCATGCGGTAGAGCAGGGTGCGACGGGGCAAGCCCAGCTCGCTGGCGGCAATGGTCTGGTTGCCTTGGTTTTTGCGCAGGCAATCGAGCAGCAAATTACGCTCGACCTGTTCCAGGCGTTCGCGTAACGAGCGGCTGGCAAGCGGTTGTGCGCTGTCGGGCAGGCTGAAATGTTCGGGCAACAGGACGTTGCCGTCACAGAGCAGCAGTGCGCGGGCGATCAAGCCTTTGAGTTCACGCACGTTGCCGGGGAAGTGATAGCCGGCCAGGTGCTCGAGTGCTTCCTCTGACCAGCGACAGGGATCGCGCTGTAAAAAGTGACAGGCTTCTTCGGCAAAGCGGGTGGCCAGCAACTGAATATCATTGCCGCGCTCACGCAGGGGCGGCATCTCGATCGGGAAGTGGCCGAGGCGGTAGAACAGGTCTTCACGGAACTGGCCCTTGTCGACCAGGGTGCGCAGATCGTGATGGCTGGCGGCGATGATGCGTACATCCACTTTGTGCGTCTGGTTGCTGCCCAGCGGTCGCAGTTCCCCTTCCTGTAATACGCGCAGCAATTTGGCTTGCAGGCTGAGCGGCATGTCGCCTATTTCATCCAGAAACAGGGTGCCGTTGTTGGCGGCGTCAAACAGACCCAGGCGATCCTGCGTGGCGCCGGTAAAGGCGCCTTTGGTGTAGCCAAAGAGTTCGCTTTCCAGCAGGGCTTCGGGCAGGGCGCTGCAGTTCTGCGCGATAAAGGGTTGGGTGCGGCGCAGGCCGTAGTCGTGAATGGCGCGCGCGACCAGCTCTTTGCCGGTGCCGGTCTCGCCGGCAACCATGACGCTGACGGGGTTGTGCAATACCTTGCTGATGAGGCGATAGACCCGCTGCATGACGGGGCTCTCGCCGATCAGGCCGTAGCCGCGCTCGTGACTGATTTTACTTTCTTCACTCATGGGGGCGATGGCTGGCTCTGCATCCAGGCGCTGCAGCAGTTGCAGTTGGCACATGGCAAAGTCGCCGAGCAAACGCAGCGAGTCGGCGTAGGCATCGAGCTCTTCGGCATCCCGTTGGGCGATCAGCAGCAGGCCGCCCAGATGATTATCACGGTCGTGCAATGGCAGGCAAAGCAGGCTGCGCCAGCTGCGGTCGGTCTCGGGCAGAAAGGGCGTGGCGTACAGGCTGCTGTCGAGCGCATTGACGTGCAGTACCTGGTTTTGAAACAGGCAGTACTGCAGCAATTGCTGATCTTTATAGTCGCTCGGCAGGGCAGATTCGCCCCTGACCAACGGCTCACCGTCAAGCCACTCGGCGCACAGGGTGAGCTCGGTTTGGGTCTTGTCGAGCAGGTAGAGCTGTGCCAGTGGGCAATGGCTCAGGTCAGCCGCGGCCGCGACCAACTGTTGCTGCAAGGCACGGCTATTGCTGCTGGCCGCCAGCGTACTGAACCGAGTCAGTAATGACTCGGCATAGACCAGCGGCTGCGCCAGCTGGTCGAACAGGCTGGGGAGCTTAAGCGAACTCACAGACAATGGCTCCTGCGCTGCCGAGCGTGGCCTGGGCGCTGTGTACTCGCTCGCCCTTGGCCATCGCATCGAGCAGACGGTCTACCACCTGCGGTTGCAGGTGCTCGTCGATCAACTGATCAATCAAACGGGCGCCGCTGTCTGCCCGCAGGCAGCGTTCGGCCAGGTGGCTGACCAGTTGCTGATCGTAGCTGAAGGTCAACTGACGACGCTCAAGACGCTCGGCAAAGCGCTGCAGCTTGAGCTCCACCAGCTCTTCGAGCACGGAACCGGCAATCGGGTAGTAGGGCACGATGCGCATACGCGCGAGCAGGGCGGGTTTGAAGTGCTTGATCAGGGCAGGGCGAATGGCCTCTTCCAGCTGCGGGCTGTCGGGTTGAGTATCGCCAGCGCAGAGCTGGGCGATCTGTTCGCTGCCCAGGTTGGAGGTCATCAGGATGAGGGTGTTACGGAAGTTGATCTCGCGGCCCTCACCGTCATTGGCGATGCCTTTGTCGAAAATCTGGTAGAACAGGTTGAGCACGTCTGGATCGGCTTTCTCGACCTCATCGAGCAGTACCACGGAATACGGCTTTTGACGCACGGCTTCGGTCAGCATGCCGCCTTCACCGTAGCCAACGTAACCGGGCGGCGCGCCAATCAGACGCGAGAGGCTGTGCTTTTCCTGAAACTCGGACATATTGATGGTGGTCAGGAAGCGCTCACCGCCATACAGGAGGTCGGCCAGGGCCAGTGCGGTTTCGGTTTTACCCACGCCGCTAGGGCCAACCAGCAGGAAGACACCCACTGGTGCTTCGGGGCGGTTGAGGCCAGCGGCGGTAGCGCGCATGGCGCGATCCAGCGCTTCAATGGCAGGTTCCTGACCACGCAGGCGCTGGCGAAGATCACCGGCAAAGGCGGTGACTTTGGCGTTGTGCTCACGGGCCAGTTGCGACAAAGGCACACCAGTCCAGTGGCTGATAACCTCGGCAACCAGGCGCGGGCATACTTCGTGGCTGACCAGCCGTTCTTCGCTTTGTACTTGGCTCAGCTCACGCTGAACCTGCTGCAGTTCTTGCTCCTGTTGTTGCAGGGCTTCTTCGTCGATGACCTCGGCGGCGCGATCTTCGGCGCAGGCCTGGCGCAGCGTTAGCAGGCGCTCGGCTAGCTCGCGCTGTACTTGCCAGCGGTGTGCCAGGGCCTCGGCTTCGTCGCGTGCAACGTGCAGGCGGGTTTCCAGCGCGTCCAGCGCGGGCGCGTCAATCTCCAGACCAGCGCCCAGGTCGCGCTGTATCGCCTGTAATTGGCGTTCGCCTTCGGCGATTTCACCGCGTAGGGCTTCCAGTGCACCGGGTTCGGCAGCCAGGCTGATGCGCACGCGGGCGCATGCGGTGTCGAGTACATCGACGGCCTTGTCGGGTAGCTGACGGCCAGCGAGATAGCGGGCGGAGAGTTCCGCGGCGGCTACTACCGCATCATCACGCAGGTAAATGCCGTGGCTTTGTTCATAGACCGGGGCCAAACCACGCAGAATGGTGACGGCCTCTGCGGGGGTAGGTTCGAGCAGGTTAACTGGCTGGAAGCGTCGGGCCAGGGCCGGGTCTTTTTCAAAGTACTTTTTGTACTCGCTCCAGGTGGTCGCGGCGATAGTGCGCAGCTCGCCGCGCGCCAGGGCAGGTTTAAGCAGGTTGGCGGCATCGCCACTACCGGCCTGACCACCGGCACCGATCAGGGTGTGGGCTTCATCGATGAACAGCACTATAGGCTTGCTGGAGGCTTTGACTTCGTCGATCACGCCTTGCAGGCGACGCTCAAACTCGCCCTTGATGCTGGCACCGGCTTGCAGCAGGCCGAGATCCAGGCAGAGCAGCTCGACATCGCGCAGTGCTTCGGGCACTGCATTGTTGGCAATGCGCAGGGCCAGGCCTTCGACTAACGCGGTTTTACCCACACCTGCCTCACCGACCACGATGGGGTTGTTCTTGCGGCGGCGCGCGAGGATATCGATCATCTGGCGAATGGACTGGTCCCGGCACAGCACGGGGTCGAGCTTGCCGTCGCGGGCTTGTTGGGTGAAGTTGTGCGTGAACTTTTGCAGCGCTGACTCGCCCGAGGCGGCCGTGTCGCTGCCACCGGTGGCTTGCTTGGACAGCGCGAAATCGCGCAGGCGCTCGGCGTCGAGGCCGCTCAAAATGGTCTGGTAGCGAGTGCCGGCATAGCGCATGGGGTTGCGCAGTAGGGCCAGAATCAATGCCGCCTGATCGATACCGCTGCTGGCGAGCTCCAGGTTGGCAACCAGCAGTGCATCTTGCAGCCACTGCACTAGCTCGGCAGAAAAGCTCGGGTTGTTGCTGCCTTCATTCTGTCCACGCGGCACCAGGGTTTCGGCAAGGCTACCAGCGTCGATCTCGGCGTCCTGCAGGGCGCGGGCAAGCAGGCTGTCGGGGCGTTCGAGCAGGCCCAGCAACAGATCTTCAACCAGCACCTTGTTGCCACCGCGCTGCATGCAACGCTCCGCTGCGGCTTCCAGGTCTTGTCTGCTGGGTGCGTCCAGCGCTTGAACCAGTTGTTGTAGGTCGAGTTGCATCATGTCATCGGTCCTTAATGAGTTCCGTTGCCCAGGGTGACGCTGGGCATTGCGTGTTCGTGACCCAGCCAGCTGGTCCAGCCGAGCCGGCAAGGGTTGCTTGCGCCAAGCCGCAGTTCGCGGATTTCGTCCTGGCGCAAATGGAGTTGAATGTCGTAGTCGAGCGGGTCGCGCAGGGTGAAGCGCACCAGCGAGCGCAGCGGCTGAAAATAACGACCGGGGGGCAGAAAACTATGGAAACCATCCCAGTCGAGCTCGCGTATGTGCAGGCGGAATTTGCCGCTGCGGTCAAACACGTCTTCGCCCAGTACCAGGTCCATCCCCAGTTCGCTGTTGGCTTGGCCCAGCTTGCAGCGCTGAGCAGGCGGAATGCTGACGCGGCGCTCCATGCACTGTTCAATCTGCATGGCCGGGTGTTTGAAGTAGTAGCGCAGGATCGACTCGATCAGCTCGGCGGACTGTACGCGCATACTGAGTACGCCAAGGTAGGGCAGCAGGCGCTTCCAGTTAATGTCGGGTGACTTCTCCATGCGATCCGAGCGCAGCCCCACCAGCGACAGCAGGTGCACCGAGAGCGTATCTTTTGCGCCTTTGGCGAAGCGGGCGCGGTAGCGGTATTTCTGCCAGATGGGCAGCAATAGCCGCTGGAGTCGATCATTGAACAGGTCAAGAAACTCGCGGGTGGGATTACCATCCGGTCCGTCGCCGAGCGCCTGTTCGCCATAGAAAGCGGGTAGCGGTGAGCCCGCGCCACTCAGGCTGATCAGGTTGACCTGCATTCGCGCGCGCAGGCCATCGGTATCCTGAATGAACTCGACCCCTTCGATGTCGCAGCCGGGGAATCCCATACTCGGGTTGGCGACAAATTGCAGCCGCTCATAGACGGCCTCGTCTTCGAGGTTGGGATGCGCCAGTTGCAGGCGCTCGAGTACCAGCAGTACACCCTGAAACAGGCTGTACTGGCGGATGTCGCGTTGTATTCTGTTCAGAACAGGGGCTGTTGGCCCATGCGCGGCGCCCATTGGTACACCTCTCCCTGAATGCTGTTAACGGAAAGCTCGTGATATGAATTGAGGCTGGAATACAGCGACAGAAACTCGTTGAGTACCGAGGCGAACAGGTACATGTCGCCTTCACCCAGGTAGCTGTCCAGATCCATGCTCAGTTCAGTCTTGATACCGCGTATGGGCAGGCCGCGATGCAGGCGATCCACGTGGACGTGGCGTACATCCTTGAGCCCTTCGAGGCGGCGCTTGCTGACTTTGGCGGCGTGCTGGTCGTAGTGACGCGGCAAGTCATAGGTTTCGAGTACCAGCTTGAGCGCGTTGACGTCTTCCAGTGACAGGTAGTTGAGCGACATGTTACTGATCAGCTTCCAGAGGAAGTCCTGATGCAGCGGCGGCGCGTAGCTGGGCGTGACGCTACTGATATTGCGGAAGCTGAGAAACTCGGGTGTGCCTTCGGTGGGGCAGCAGATATCGCCTAGTGCCAACTGGCGTGGCAGATCCTGATTGGTGCAGGTCAGCTCGATCGACAAGGTCTCATGCTGATCAATGTTGCGCAGCCCAAAGCTCAGGTAGGTGTCCAGGCCGTCGCCCAGCAATGACGGATACTGGCGCAAGCTATAGTGCGGGTGGGCTTCGCGGTGGTCAAAGCTGGAGTCGTGCTCGAATGACTCAAAGGGTACATATTCTTCATAACCCATGCCGCCTGGCTTCCAGCCGGTGACGCGATCAACCGAAAAAATACCGCAATGATCGGCCTGGTATTCGGCGGGCCGCAAAAGGTACTGATCCTGGCGACCGTCGAGTCGAATCGGCATGGCGTCGTGGGTAAACAGGTTGACCACAGGGGTGCAGTGCAGGCGCACATTGTCTTTGCTGGGGCTGATGCGCTGGCTACCGATCTGGCGGATATCAAAACGCAGGGCAAAGCCACGTGCATTCTTCAGCAGCTCGGCGGGCATGGGCTCGAAGCGATCAATGCCACTGACTTCGACAAACAGGAATTTCTCCTGGAAGGCGTAGTACTCCTGCAGGTAGCGGTAACCCCGGAAGGTATTATCGGGATAGGGGATCAACGCATGGTCTTCGTCAAATCCGGCCGGCTTTACCTGTTTTGATGACAGGTGTTTGACGCCTTGCGCCACGCCGTTACTGTCCAGCATGGGTTTGCCATTGTGGTCGAGCAGTACCAGCTCAACGCCATCCAGATGGCAAAGCAGGTGCAGGTATAACATTTGGCTGATGTAGCCTTCACCGGCCAGATGCAAACGCAGCTTATCGAGGTGCAGATCGCCGAGATTACCCTCGGCGGTCATCATCAGTTTCAGCTCCAGCAGTGCGCCACTGCCCTTGACCGAGTAATCCAGATGGCTGATATCCAGTGGCAAGACTTCGGTGTCAAACGCGGTGCGGAACTGACAGGTCACGCCTTTGATGGGTTTGGATTCAACCGGCGTATTACGTGGCACCAGCTGCATGGGCGAAGGGCGCTTGAGCGGATCAAATTGCAGCATGCTGAAGGCGGGCAGAGGCCGCATATAGTTAGGCCACAGTAGGTGCATCAGCGAGTGCGTCAACTCCGGGAGTTCATCATCGAGCTTTTGCCGTAGACGACCGGTTAGAAAGGCAAAGCCTTCCAGCAGGCGCTCGACGTCCGGGTCGCGGCCACTTTGACCAAGAAAAGGCGCTAACGCCGGGTTGCGCTCAGCAAAGCGCTTGCCTTGTTGGCGCAGGGCAGTGAGTTCGCTTTGGTAGTAGTGGTTGAAACTCATAAACGACTGCTCGATAAGTGCGCTGCGAATGTCATCCCAAGACCCCTGATAGCACTGGCCGACGCCATGAAAAGCGTCCCTGTGGCGCGGTACCCTGGGGGTATTTGAGCTGTGCGTAAAATGCTTCCCTGTTATCTGCTTTACGACAGATAGCCGATTTATTGCTGGTGTTATGGGCCGTTAGCCGCCAATCAACACGGTGCCAGAGGCAGCGGTGACCGGATTGTCATGATTGCCGCTCGTGCCGAGCACGGCTGCTGGTTTGCCATTGATCAATACGGTGCCAGCGACGCCATTGACCAGACTACTGCCACAGGCTGTGGTATCGCCCATGCGTGCAGCGGCAATGCCGTCGATCAATACGTCTGGCGATCCGCTGGCGATGGGGTTGGTACCATGGCCCGTTTTGGGGCAGGCAGTTGGATCGCCCAAGCGGGCTGCAGGTTTACCTGACATGCAAAACTCCTTGTAGTTACCGCACTCGTGCCTGGCCGCGGCCATCGAGACGCACTGCAAAGCTGATGGCCTGGCGTCTGCCGTCGAGTGTTAGTGTGCCTTCAATGGCAAAGGACAAGTTAAGTGGGTCGTGATCACGAGGCAGACTCAGCACCTTTACCTGGCTGAGTCTGGGCTCGTAGATCTCAATAAAACGCTCAATGGCGACTCTGGCGTTCTGCAACGAGTCATGCAGTGATAGCCGCATGTCGTTAAGATCTGGCAGCCCGTAGTCCGGCAGCGCTTGTACGCTGCCGGCACGGGTGCTGAGCATCTTGCTCAGATGGACAGCGACCGACGCGCTGATGGCGGCATCGTTGGGGATGCCGTCACGTAGCTCGGCGCTGCCATCCAGTCTTTCGAACAGGCTGCCATAGGCCATGCTCGCCTTACTCCTTGTCCAGCTTGCCAACCAAGGACAGGGTGAAATCGGCACCCATGTACTTGAAGTGCGGACGTACGCTCAAACCAACGCGGTACCAGCCTGGCTCGCCTGCCACATCGCTGACCACAACCTGGGCTGCACGCAGTGGGCGACGACCGCGCACTTCAGAGCTGGGGTTGTCCTGGTCGGCTACGTACTGGCGAATCCATTTGTTCAGTTCAAGCTCCAGGTCAGACTTTTCTTTCCAGGCGCCGATCTGTTCGCGCTGCAGCACTTTGAGGTAGTGCGCCAGGCGGTTGACGATAAACATGTAGGGCAGTTGAGTACCCAGGCGGTAGTTCAACTCGGCGTTTTTGCCTTCTTCGCTGTTGCCGAAGAACTTGGCTTTCTGCGCGGAGTTAGCGGAGAAGAACGCAGCGTTGTCGCTGCCTTTGCGCATGGTCAGGGCGATGAAGCCCTCGTCAGCCAGTTCGTACTCGCGGCGGTCAGATACCAGCACTTCGGTTGGGATCTTGGTTTCAATCTCACCCATGCTTTCAAAGTGGTGCAACGGCAGATCTTCAACCGCGCCACCGCTTTGTGGACCGATGATGTTTGGGCACCAGCGGAACTTGGCGAAGCTGTCAGTCAAGCGGGTAGCGAAAGCGAACGCGGTGTTGCCCCACAGGTAGTGCTCGTGGCTCTGCGCAACGCTTTCTTTGTAGACGAAGCTGCGAACTGGGTTCTCGACTGGATCATAGGGGTTGCGCAGCAGGAAGCGGGGCAGGGTAAGACCGACGTAGCGGGAATCTTCCTGCTCGCGGAAGCTCTGCCATTTGGCAAACTGCGGACCTTCGAAGTGGTCTTTCAGGTCTTTTAGATCGGGCAGGCCAGTGAAGCTTTCCAGGCCGAAGAATTGCGGACCGGCAGACGCGATAAAGGGCGCGTGCGCCATGCTGGCAACACTGGAGATGTGCTGCAGGGTCTTGATGTCTGGCGAGCTGGGGTTGAAGTAGTAGTTGGCGATCAGGGCGCCAACAGGCTGGCCACCGAACTGGCCGTACTCGGCGGTGTATACGTGCTTGTACAGACCGGATTGAACCAGCTCCGGGCTGTCTTCAAAGTCTTCCAGCAGGTCTTCCTTGGACGCATTGATAATTTCCAGCTTGATGTTCTCGCGGAAATTGGTGCGATCGACCAGCAACTGCAGGCCTCGCCAGGAAGATTCCAGTGCCTGGAACTTCTCGTGGTGCAGGATGGCATCCATTTGACGGCTGAGCTTGGCGTCGATTTCAGCGATCATGCGATCAACCAGGGCCTTTTTGACGGGCTCCTGATCGTTTTGCGGCTTCAGCAACTCGGCGATGAAAGCAGAGACGCCACGCTTGGCGATGTTGTAGGCCTCGTCGTCCGGGGTGAGCCTGGTTTCGGCAATAATTCGGTCCAGAATGCCGCTATCGGCGGTGTTCTGGGTTTGTTGTGCTGAGGATTCGGTGCTCATGGCGGCGTCCTTGTCGGGGCAATCAGGTTTCGGGTTGGTTCTGGTCGTTCAGACCCAGTTCGGCGAGGACACGATCGCGCGAGTCATCATCGCTGAGCACGCTCTCAATGGCCTTGCGGAAGGCCGGTGCGTTACCCAGTGGGCCCTTGAGGGCGACCAGAGCATCACGCAGCTCCATCAGCTTTTGCAGCTCAGGTACTTGCTGAACCAGACTGGTGGGGTTGAAGTCTTTCATGGAGTTGATGTTCAGGTTTACCGCCAGCTCTTCGCTTTCGGTTTCTTCCTGCAGCTCATTGGGCACTGCGAAGGTAAGGTTCAGCTCTTGCTTGGCCAGTACTTCATCGAAGCTGTTCTTGTCGATGGAGATTGGCTTGCGCTCTTCAATGCTGCGGTCATCCGCACGTTGGGTGAAATCACCCAGCACCATGAGTTTGAGCGGCAGCTCGATTTCTTCTGTTGCGTCGCCGGTATCTGGCTTGAACGTGACGTTTACGCGTTCCTTGGGGGCTACTGAGCCTTCTTTGGCCATGAGATTTCTCCGTGTCAGTGTTAGGCCCCGAGGGCCTGGTCTAGTACCACACTCAAATCGAGGTGGCACAGGCGGTGATAGATCTCATCCTTACGCTCACGTGTGCTCGGGTTCTGCGGCATAAGATCACAGCAGCTATGCAGCAGACGCAGTACGTCAAGGTTGAGATCTGGTTCCCATTTGTCCAGACCTGTGGTCTGAAGCTGTTGGTAGAGTGATTCAAGCTGGGCCTTGGCCAGTTCATATTGCCGGGCTTCAAAACACAGCCGGGCCTGGGCAAGGCGCCAATAGAATTCGGCGCGAGCGCCACGGGCCTGTTGGATTTGCCCGGTTATTTCCCTGACGGCGACCTTCAGGCCTTCCTTGCGCAGCAGTGCGATGGCGCTTTGCAGGCCGGCATCCCAGGCAGCTTGTGCGCCGGTGTCGTCCGTGCGGTCGAAGCTGACAGGCGACGCTTTTGGCCCCGCCGCGTGCTGCTGTACGCGGCTGTTGATCCAATCGAGGGTGTCTGCCTGGGCGAAGGGCGCGCCGTCAAAAAAGCGTAGCTTTTCCAGTCCGGGGAGGCGTTTCAGCTGCAGCGCCAGCTGGCGCTCGATTTCTTCTGCTGCTTCTTCCGCGCCTAGCGCGTCGCAGCACTGCCACGCGAGGTATTGGCCATCCAGCCAAAAGGGCGCGCGCGCGATACTGGCTTCTACATCCTGCAGCAGCGCGGCGTGCTGGCCTTGATTAAAGCGCTCGTTGTAAGCCGCAATGCGGTCAGCGGGCAGGTTGCGCAGGCCGGTTTTCTGTTCAGCGTCGTGGCTGGGCAAGGTTTCGATAGGCAGCCAGAGCAGCGTGCGCGACAGCCGTAAGGCGCGCAGATCGCATTCGCTGCCCGCGAGCCACCAGTTGCATAACGGTCTGGCGTAATCCTGCAGCTGGCGCAGCGCTTTGTGTGCGTCCTTGGCCGAGACAATAACCATGGCTTCAGCGTTGCCGGTACTTGATTGATTGCTGCCCAGTGGTGCTGGAATAGGGCTGACGACCGGTTTTGCTGCTTCCGTTTGCGATGGTTGCTTGCTGGCGGATTCCAGGCGGCGGCACAAGGGCTGGAGGTCTGGCGCCTGGTCGTCAAGTCGCTTGGTGAGCGTGGCTTGCAGTTCCTGCAAGGTGCTAACCAAGGGGAAGTCATCGCTCAGCAGCTGCTGCGTTGGCGCACTTTCCAGTCGCGAAATCAGCCAGGTAAGGGCGGCGATACGAGTGCGCGGTTTGGTTGGATAAAGCTCTGTCCATTGCTGGTCACAGAGGTCGCTAAGCATTTGCAAGCTGCAGCGCAGACCGCCGACACCAGTGGTCTCCAACATGCTCCAGCTGAGCCATGAGGCAACGCGCAGGTCTTTGGACTGCTTGCTCAGCAGCTCCAGGCTACCGTCACAAATTATCTGCCAGTCTGGTTGTTCATTGGCATGAAGCGAGCCTGCTTTGGCGAGCTCACGCTCCAGATCTTCGTACTCGGTGCAGTAGCGCACGTCCTCGCCAGCAAAGCTCTGTTCGCTGATGGGGGTGGTTGCGATGGCGTCAATGATCTGCAGTTGCATCCGGGTGCTTTACTCTTGGTTGCCAGTTATCAGGGCGATTGCTTGTGACGCTCCCTGATGACGTTGCACTCATATTGCGCAAGTTTCTACGCAACAAGTTGCGCAATAAGTTGCTCATACTTGTTGCAGTTGGTTTTTTGATGGCAACTTTTTGCTCAAGTTTATGTGCAAAAAACTGCGCATCTCTGGCTGGAAAGGTGGCTATCCTATGCGCCGCGCAGTGTGCCTTCAAGTGTATAAAGTGTGAACTGGTTTGGTTTATGAGGAATTGGCCAAGTTCGTTTTCCTAAGTTCTTATTTTATAAGTTTTTCTTTAAAAACAATGGCTTGTTATTTGTGGCTATTGTTTTTTTTGGTGTTGTCAATGTGGTATTTGTAGTTTTTTTATCCTGTGATCTTGTTGGCAATATGTTTGTTTTAAGTTGTGACTTGTGGGGTTGTTAGTTTTTTTTTAATGGGTTATCGGGCGTGTTTTTTTGTGGATGTGTCTTCAGTGTTTCTTTTGTTAGCGCCCGGACAAGCGCTGCGCCCGCCGAAATATGTAGTATCCCGCTGTTACCCACCTGCAGTAAAAGGGGCGCATGATGCAGGTCTACTCACTGCGGAGGGCATATCATGAGCAGCAAGAAACTATTGTTATTGGCAGGTGATTTTGTTGAGGACTATGAAATCATGGTTCCGTTTCAGGCGCTGAGCATGCTGGGTTACGAAGTACATGCAGTGTGTCCGGACAAGCAAGCCGGTGATACAGTCAAAACGGCGATTCATGATTTTGAAGGTGATCAGACCTACACCGAAAAACCTGGCCACCTGTTTGCGCTGACGTACAGCTTTGCAGACGTAAAGGTTGACGATTATGTGGGCTTGGTTGTGCCGGGTGGTCGGTCACCTGAGTATCTGCGTTTGAATGAGCGCGTGATCGAGCTGGTGCGTGGTTTTGATGAGGCGCAGAAGCCTATCGCCGCGGTATGCCATGGCGCACAATTGCTGGCGGCGGCTGGTATCCTCAAGGGCCGCGAGTGCAGCGCATACCCAGCCTGCGGCCCAGACGTGACTATGGCCGGCGGGACTTTTGTCGACATCGCGGCTGATCAGGTCCATGTGCAAGGCAATCTGGTTAGTGCGCCTGCCTGGCCGTCACATCCGCTATGGTTAGCCGCGTTCGTTAAATTGCTGGGCGCACGCATCGAGTTGTAAGCTACCAAGGGCTGCACTGGCTGTGCGGCCCGACCTGGAGGCTGGTTATGTGTGAACTATATGTAAAGGCTGATCCTATTCTCTATGAGTCGCGCTCGCGCTCACTGCGTATTCGCGGCGTGGTGACTACCTTGCGGTTGGAGAATCAGTTTTGGCAGATACTGCAAGAGATCGCTGAGGTCGATGACATGACCACCAATCAGCTAGTCACCAAATTGTATGATGAAATCATGGAGTTAAGGGGGGAAGTGGTTAACTTTGCTTCATTCTTGCGAGTCAGTTGCACCCGCTACCTGGCGCAGCGAGAGGCTCAAGTGGTTCCCTTGACGTTAGTGGGGCGTGCCAGCGCTCAGGGTTGATTGAGCTCGAGCGGCCGGGGTTTCAGGTTTGCTATAGTCAGTTTCCTTTAGCGGTTTATTAGTTGCGGAGTCGGGCTATGTCGATCGAAACCTGGTTGGCTTTTTTTGTTGCATGCTGGGTGATTAGTTTGTCGCCAGGTGCGGGCGCCATTGCGTCTATGTCCAGCGGCTTGAATTATGGCTTCGCCCGCGGTTATTGGACTGCTTTGGGTCTGCAAATAGGCTTGTTGCTGCAGATTACAGTGGTTGCGGCTGGCGTTGGTGCACTATTGGCGACGTCGGCGCTGGCCTTTAATTTGATCAAATGGTTTGGCGTAGTCTATCTGCTCTATCTGGCGTGGCGGCAGTTGCGCGCGCAGCCGGTGTCCATGGAGCAAGATGTCTCTGTGCGTCCATTAGGGCAGCCTTTGGCTCTGGTGTTTCGCGGTTTTCTGGTCAACGTCAGTAATCCCAAAGCGCTGGTGTTTATGCTGGCCGTGCTGCCGCAGTTCCTCGATTTGTCGCACCCGCTATTGAGCCAATACGTTTTGATGGCGATCACTATGGTCACCGTCGATGCGGTTGTGATGGCAGGTTACACCGGGCTGGCGTCCAAGGTGTTGCGTCTGCTCCGGTCGCCAAAACAGCAAAAAACCATGAATAGAGTTTTTGCCGGTCTGTTTGCCGGTGCGGCTGGCTTGCTGACGCTCGTTCGCCGCGCAGCTGCCTGAGCTTACCGGCTGTTGCGCATGGCGGATGGGCTGATGCCATGCACTTGGCGAAAGCGATTACTGAAATGGCTGAGTGAGCTAAAGCCACAGGTTAAGGCAATCTCGGTCAGCGGCAAGGTGCTTCTTTGCAGTAACTGTCCAGCCTTAATCAGTCTCCGATTCATGACGTACTGATGCGGCGCCACCCCCTTGCTGTGCTTGAACATACGCGCAAAGTGATACTCGCTGAGACCTGTTTCGCGAGCCAGATCGCTGAGTAATAGCGATTGATCCAGGTGGCTATCGATATAATCCAGCACCCGGTTCAGTTGGTGGGGCGCTAACCCGCCCCGCACAGCAGGTGCTTGCCAGCCCAAATGCACGTAATGCTGCAGTAGCTGGTTCAGCACCAGGGTCGTGGCGCTACTGATTGCCAAGTGATCTGCCGGGTTGTTCCAGTCATTGTTGAGCAGAAACTGGCGGTAAAGAACGGCAATGCGCGGGTCGTCGGTAAATAGGCGCTCATCCAGCGTAATCTGGCTTGGACTGCGATCCCAGGTTTGTTCGGCCTGATCGCGCAGATGCTGATCAGTGAAGTACAGGTGCATGAAGCTGAGCGGGCCGCGTATGTGCCAAGTGGATGCGTAGTCTTTTGGCATGAGACACAGCTTGTCTGGCGCGCCGCCGTTTTGCCAACCGGCAGCGCTCTGAAAGTAGGATTGGTAGCCGTCGGCGATGTACATGCTGAGCGTGTGATGATCTGCGTGGTCGAGTGCAATCAAGTCATCGTCGTTGTACCAACTGGCCAGCCCCAGGCCGTTACTCAGGCGCGTGCTCTCCAGCAACCTTGCCTTGTGCAATTGCAGGTTCTCAAGCACGTGATAGGGCAGGGGCATGCTGACTCCTTGTGTTCCGCGAGCATGGCGCTAGTGACTGCTCGATCTTAACTAGACATCAGTTGGCCGCCAAGCGGGAGCGCATCAGGTGCGTCCTATACACAGAAAAATGCGCAAGAATCTGCAAGTCCAGGTGTCTTTGTGCAAGCTCACGCAGCGCGACGGGTGGATAATTCGATACTGTCTACCTAGCGAGTGCACGGCATGAACGCGTTGTTATATATCACTACAGTCTTGATCTGGGGCACCACCTGGATCGCTATTTCAATGCAGTCTGGCCCGGTGCCGGTTGTGGTCTCTGTTTTTTACCGCTTTTCTCTGGCCGCAGGCGTACTGCTTTTGGTTCTCTTGATTAGTGGCCGCCTGCGTCGCCTGGCTAAGCGCGACCATCTGTTTTGCCTATTGCAGGGTATGTGCGTATTTGGCTTCAACTTTTGCTGTTTTTACGCGGCTAACGCCTATATCAACAGCGGCCTGGAATCGGTGCTGTTTTCCATGGCTACGGTTTTCAATGCCATTAACGGCGTCATTTTCTTTCGCCAGCGCGCTACTCGGCGTTTGTTGTGGGCTAACTTGCTGGGCTTTATCGGGATTGTCAGTCTGTTCTGGCAGGACCTGGTTGGCGTGGGTTTGAATGCGTCGGTGCTGACCGGCATAGGCTTGAGCCTGTTGGGTACTTATGGATTTTCTTTAGGCAATATGATCAGTGTTCGTCATCAGGCACGTGGCCTGGATTTGTTGTCTACCAATGCTTATGCCATGGGGTACGGTGCGTTGGTTATGCTGTTGGTGGCACTGGGCACCGGTGCGCAATTCAGCATAGAGTGGAGTGCGGCTTACCTTGGCTCGCTGGTTTATCTGGCGCTGTTTGGCTCAGTCATAGGCTTTGCCACCTATTTTGCTCTGATTGGTCGCATAGGCGCAGGCCCGGCAGCCTATGCCACTGTCGTATTCCCGCTGATCGCGTTGGGTATGTCGACTCTATTTGAAGGCTATCAGTGGACATCAACGGCTGTTCTTGGGCTGGTGTTGATATTGGTAGGCAACGGGGTGATGTTCTATCGGCCCAAGCCTCGTGCGACGGTGCCACAAGGTTCGGTTTAACGGGATGGAAGCGTTTTTATGGACTATCTGATTATTGCTGTTGCTGTGCTCAGTGGGCTCTATTTTCACTGGTGGTTATTTGTCCGGATACGGCGTTGGGCTGACCGTGATCTTGCCTTGTCGATGGCTGGGAATGAACCGGCCAAGCGTGATTTTATGTTGGTTAAATTGGCTGAGGCGCGACGTTTGGGGATAAAAAAAGGCGAGCTGGAAGCGTGGCTGCAGGACGCGTCAACGAGTTATGCAGTGACCCGACTGCAAGATAAAAATTGAACTGATCTTGGCGGATGCACTCTCTTTATAGTAAGCGTTATCGTTTTTGAGCTAGTCGAGGAGAGACCATGGAACTGCCAAACAAAGATCTGGTTATGTTATTTGAACAGCTGGGTCTGGACTCAGATCAGGCCAGTATGGATGCCTTCTTTGCCAGCCATTCGCTAGCCCAAGACACCAAATTGAGTGAGGCCAGCTTCTGGTCGCCATCGCAAGCCGCCTTCTTGCGTGATGAGATCCGTGAGGATGCTGAATGGGCACCGGTGGTCGACGAGCTCAATGCGCGCCTGCACGAAGAATAAAGCGAGTTAAAACTGAACTATTCGGGCTGCTCATAAGGCGGCCCGATCAGTGTGTTCCAACTGTAGTTGAAGTCCACAGACACCAACAGGGGAATAATTATGACCAGTACCACTGACAAAATTAAAGGCAAGTACGACGAAACCGTTGGCAAGACCAAACGTGAAATCGGTCGAGCTACTGATGATGAAGAGTTGCAGGGTGAAGGTGAGCTGCAAAACATCAAGGGCAAGGGTGAGTCGCTCAAGGGTGATGTGAAAGACAAGTTGAAAGATATTATCGATAAGGGCTGATGTTCGGCGCTACTCAGTGCGGTAACCTGAGTGCTGGAAGTCCTCAATCTGAAAGCCGCTCGTCAATACGAGCGGCTTTTTTGTCTTTGCTTGATAAGGCAGGCCGCTGATACCTCGATCTTACGGAGCAATTCAAGCACTGGCTAACTCAGGCAACAATCTGTTCCATTCGCTTTCACTGCTTTTCTGGCATCATACGCGATCGATATCTAAGCTGATGTCGTCCCTTTCTTTTGCTTTTAGCGCTGCGAATAAGTTCTGTTGCACAGACCTTTGCATACTTCTTCTGCGCGACCGCTTTTACGGATACCTGAATGCCTTTTTATATCCTGCTGATACTCGGTGCGTTGAGCGCTTTTGGTCCTTTGGCTATCGACATGTATCTGCCGGCTTTTCCGGCGATAGGTGAAGCGCTGAACGCGGATGCCGAGCAGGTCCAGTGGAGCCTTTCGGTCTATTTTCTGGGCTTGGCGAGTGGCCAGCTGGTGTATGGCCCGTTGGCAGATCGCTTTGGCCGACGCCTACCTCTGTTGTTTGGTGTGGCGCTGTTTTGCGTGGCGTCATTTGCCTGCGCCATGGCGCCAACGCTCGAGTGGCTGCTTGCGGCTCGTTTTGCTCAGGCCTTGGGCGGTTGTGCGGGTATGGTGGTCACGCGGGCTGTGGTACGCGACTTGTGCGCGCCTATTGATGCGGCCAAGGCATTCTCGCAGCTTATGTTGATTATGGGGGTTGCCCCCATTCTCGCACCATTGGCGGGTGGAGCCATGTTGAAGGTCGCGGGCTGGCCTAGTATTTTCTGGTTCCTGACGCTCTTTTCGGCGCTGTTTGCCCTTGCGGTGTACTTCTTTCTGCCAGAGACGCTGCCGGAAGATACGCCGCCTGCACGGCTTGGTAGTGCGCTGGGGCGCTACCTCGGATTATTGCGTGAGCCGGTGTTTATGTTTCATTCGCTTACCGGCGGGGTGGCCATGGCGGGTATGTTTGCCTATATCGCAGGCTCGCCCTATATCTTTATTGAAATGTATGGGCTGAGCGTAGATCACTACGCTTGGCTTTTTGGTGCTAACGCTGCTGGTTTTATTCTATTTGCGCAGCTCAACAGCCGGTTGTTGCGACATAACACGCCCTTGAGCTTGCTGAAGGGGACGACCGGCGTGTATTGCGCTGCAACAGTGACTTTGCTGGTGGTTGCGCTCTTGCACTCGCCCAATATCTGGCTATTTTTGCCGCCGCTGTTCTGCAGCGTAGCGGTGATATCCCTGGTCATTCCTAACGCCTCCGCGTGTGCGCTGGCGGGTCATGGCCATCAGGCTGGCGTGGCGTCAGCATTGATGGGAACCATGCAGTTTGCCATTGCCGGACTGACGTCAGCGTTGGTTGGTGTATTGCATGATGGTAGTAGTGTGCCTATGGCGCTGGTCATGGCTGGCTGCGGCGTGGTTACCGTGACTATGGCGTTTCTGGCCAGGCGCGCTTCTGCACGGGCACCGCAGCCTAACTGGGCCTCGCGTTAAGGAATGTCGACAGGGTAAAAATATCGATATTCGGGTATAAAAAAACGCCGCATAAATGCGGCGTTTTTATTAGTGCCAGCCTCTATCAGGCTGCTTGCCAGCGCTTCATGATCAGCGTGGCGTTGGTGCCACCAAAACCAAAGCTGTTGGACATGACCAGGTCGACGGCCTTATCCAGACGTTCACGCAGGATCGGCAGGTTGCCGGCATTCTCGTCCAGCTCTTCGATGTTGGCAGATGCAGCGAGGAAGTTGTCACGCATCATCAGCAGGCAATAAATTGCTTCCTGCACACCGGCAGCACCGAGTGAGTGACCAGACAGGCTCTTGGTCGAACTGATCTTTGGCGCGTTATCACCAAAGACTTCACGGATGGCTTTCAGCTCTGCAACGTCGCCTACCGGGGTAGAGGTGCCGTGAGTATTCAGATACTCGATGGCACCATCAACGGTAGCCAGTGCTTGCTGCATGCAGCGTATTGCGCCTTCGCCGCTAGGTGCGACCATGTCGTAGCCGTCTGAAGTCGCGCCGTAACCGACCACTTCTGCGTAGATCTTGGCGCCGCGCGCCAACGCGTGCTCCAGCTCTTCAACTACAACCATGCCACCGCCGCCTGCAATGACGAAACCATCGCGTTTGCTGTCGTAAGCGCGTGAGGCTTTTTCCGGCGTGTCGTTATACTGCGTAGAGAGCGCACCCATGGCATCAAACAGCATGGTCTGTGACCAATGCTCTTCTTCGCCGCCGCCGGCAAAGACGATGTCCTGCTTGCCGAGCTGGATCAGTTCTGCTGCATGTCCAATACAATGCGCGCTGGTGGCGCATGCGGAGGAGATGGAGTAGTTCACGCCCTTGATCTTGAAAGGGGTCGCGAGACAGGCGGATACAGTGCTACCCATGGTACGCGGCACACGATACGGCCCAATCTTCTTCACGCCTTTTTCGCGCAGGATATCAACCGCTTCCATCTGGTTCAGTGTGGAAGCGCCGCCGCTGCCGGCAACCAGGCCGGTACGTACGTTGCTGACGAGCTCTTCGCCCAGGCTTGCATCGGCAATGGCCTGCTGCATGGACAGGTAGGCATAAGCCGCTGCATCACCCATGAAGCGCTTGACCTTACGGTCAATGGCCGCATCCAGATCGATTTCGACCGAACCGGAAACGTGGCTGCGCAAGCCCATTTCTGCGTATGAAGGGTTGAAACGAATGCCTGGCTTGCCGGCTTTCAGGCTGGCAGCCACGCTTTCTAGGTCCTGGCCAAGGCAGGAAATAATACCCATGCCGGTAATCACGACGCGACGCATAGTGATAATCCTCAGAAACTGTCGGTAGATGTAAACAGACCTACGCGCAAACCTTCAGCGCTGTAGATCTCACGTCCATCAACGGCCATGGTGCCATCGGCAATGCCGAGGGTCAGGGCACGATTGATGGTGCGCTTGATATTGATAGTGTAAGTGACTTTCTTGGCGGTAGGCAGAACCTGGCCAGTGAATTTGACTTCACCTGAGCCCAGCGCGCGGCCGCGGCCTTCATAGCCCAGCCAGCCCAGATAGAAACCAACCAGTTGCCACATTGCATCCAGACCCAAGCAGCCTGGCATGACGGGGTCACCTTCAAAATGACAGGCAAAAAACCAGAGATCAGGATTGATATCCAGTTCGGCGACGATTTCGCCTTTGCCATACTTTCCGCCGGTTTGGCTGATATGAACGATACGATCCATCATCAGCATATTGGGGGCGGGGAGTTGCGCGTTACCGGGGCCGAACATTTCACCACGGCTGCATTTGAGCAGCTCTTCCCGGGAGTACGCATTCTGTTGTGTCATAGAGGCTCCTGCTCTTCCCCTGTTACGGGGCGCTATAAATTCGGCTTGACCTGATATTCAGGCAACATCTGAAAAAGCGCGCTGTGAGAAGCCAACATTGCTAGATCCTGTATTAAGCTATTGCTCTATTCTTACGAAATAAAGTCAGTGCTGATCAAGACTCTTGTTCTTCTGTTCTCATGTTGCAGCGTTTTCAGATGTTTCCTGGCGCTATCGGGCCAGCGTAAAGTCAGACTGTATGCCTGACGATAAAGTCACAACTGTCGCTCTTAACCTGTGCAAAGAGGCGTTGAGGATACCCGCGATGACGTCCGAGGAAAAGGTTCTCTCTCCTCGGGCATCTTGTGGTTTTGCAAAATGGCAGGTTTTTACTAGCGATGCGGATTATTTCAGTACGCCAAACTCGGCCTGAAAAATGTCGCGTAGCTCGCGCTTGAGCACCTTGCCGATGGCGCTGCGCGGCAGCTCATCAGTAATAATGACACGGTTCAAACGTTGGGTTTTACCGACGCGGGCATTGAACCATTCAAGGACGCTCTCAGCGCTGACGTCAGCATTAGGCTTGGGTACCACATAGCCGACCGGGGTTTCGCCCCAGCTGGTGGACGCTACGCCAATCACGGTCACATCCAGCAGTTCTGGATGCTGGCGCAGTTCTGCTTCCAGGTCACTTGGGTAGATGTTGAAGCCGCCGCTAATGACCATGTCTTTCTTGCGGTCCATCAGCGTCAGGAAGCCTTCCTCATCGAAGCGGCCAACATCGCCAGTGCGGATGAAGCGCTTGCCAGTACTGTCATACCATTCGGCTTCGCTGGTTTTTTCCGGCTTGTTTAAATAGCCGGTCATCATCGCCGGCGAGTTGCCAACTACTTCGCCGATCTCGCCATGCGGCAGCTCGTTGCCGTCCTCGTCAATCACGCGCATGTCATGCCCCTCTGAGGGCATACCCACGGTGCCGAGTTTGGTCGGGTGCAGGTGGGCAGGCAAAATACAGGTGCCGCCACCTTCGGTCATACCGTAAAACTCAACCAGGCCACCGGGCCAGCGGTCCAGGATGTCTGCCTTGAGCGCCGCATGGAAGGGAGCGCTGGTACTGAACTTCATGATGAAGCTGGACAGGTCGTACTGGTCAAAGTCGTCACGCGCCATCAGACGTTGATACTGCACTGGCACCAGCATGGTATGGGTGATCTTGTGCTCCTGTGCGAGGCTCAGGTAGCGTGCGGCATCAAATTTGGCCATGAGTACAACGGTGCCACCTAACCCCAACGTGGGCAGAAAAGAGACCAGTGTTGTGTTGGAGTAGAGCGGGGTAGAAATCAGGGTGCGCGCGTCAGGGCCATAGTCGAAGACCAGGGCACGTTGGATATGCGACCAACGCATGCCATGTGATTGCACAATACCTTTTGGCTCACCGGTGGTACCGGACGAGTAGATGATGTTGAAAACCAGCTCCGGTGCGAGTTCGACTGCTGTTGGTTTGGCGTCGGCTAGCCACTGGCTATAACCGTGCTCACCGACACTGTTATCCAGACTATAAAGCGCGGGCTGGATGCGCTCGCGTACACCGCCGATGGCATCACGCACATCCGCGTCGACAAAGAACAGCTTGGCTGCGGAGTCAGCTAGCATGCCGAGCAGGCTTTCTGGAGTAGAGGATGGTGCCAGTGGTGCGACTACCACACCGGCCCTCAGCGCGCCGACAAAAAGGACCGCGTAGTTGATCGAATTGGCTGCACAAACCGCAATCGCCTCGCCCGGTAACACACCATCACGTTGCAGTGCGGCAGCTACGCGATCGGCCTCTGCGTTTAGCTCGCCGTAACTGAGGCGTCTTGTACCCTCTATCAGTGCAGGGTGTTCAGCGCGCTCAAGAGCATGAGTGGCGATCAGTTCAGGTAGTGTGCTGTAGGGTGATTCGAGAGTGATTGTTGACATTGTTGTGCGCTCGTATGACTGGATCGGGGCACGACGCCTTGCGGTACACGTGCTGCCTGATAGCAGAACCTGACGCTCAGGGTCGAAAAAAATGAGCCCTAGTGTCGCGATATTCGCTATTCGAATCCAGCGCTGGCTGGTCTAGGCGCAGAGCAGAATGGTGCAGGATCAACGCGATCAATGATCTGCTGTTTGAGACCAGTGGCTGACTGCCTCAAATAGCGCTTGTCGGCTCACCGGCTTGCTCAGAAAATCCTGCATGCCGGCTTCTTCGCAGTGTCGCCGGTCCAATTCAAAGGCGCTGGCGGTAAGTGCAATACAGGGTATGGGAAAGCGCCCTTCGTTTTTGCATTGCCCGTGGTACCGGCGACAGACTTCAAGTCCATTGGTATCCGGCAGGTGGATATCCATCAGAATCATGGAGTAGCGATCAGGTTGGCTGGCAAGTAACTGGAGTGCCTGTTCACCTGAGCTGGCGATATCAACCTGGATCTCGAAGCCGTGCAACATGCCTTCGATCACCATTTGATTGACTGGATTATCTTCCACCAACAGGACCGGTTTGTCGGGGCGATCATGATCACTGGTCTGATTTTGCTCGCAGCTTTGTTCTCCTTGATGGCTGAGCTCCAAAGGAATATTGAAGCTAAAGTGCGAGCCTTTACCTTCCGTACTCAGAGCGCTCAGCTCACCGCCCATTTTCTCTACAAAGGTACGTGCTATGGACAGCCCCAGCCCGGTTCCACCGAAGCGCCGTGAGGTGCTGGAGTCGGCCTGCTGAAAGGCATCAAACATGCTTTCGAGGCGTTCCGGGGCGATGCCAATGCCGGTGTCTGTTACCTCACACTCCAGCCAGAGCCGGTTGCTGTCGTACAGGTTCCAGCTGGCTGCAACAGTGACATTGCCTTGTTCGGTAAACTTCAATGCATTGCCAATCAGGTTAACCAGAATCTGCCTAATGCGGGTAGGGTCGCCCTGTACCTCAGACCATTGCGTATTACCTTGCATTCGGGTTATGAGCTGCAGGTTTTTTTGTCTCGCCGTATGCTCAAACACATTTACCGAAGAGCTGATCAGTTGTGGCAGGTTGAACGGGATTTTTTCCAGTTCGAGTACGCCACGCTCGATGCGCGAGAAGTCGAGGATATCGTTGATTACCTTGAGCAGGTGGTCGGTCGACTCGCCGGCGATATTGACGTATTCGCTTTGCTCGCTGCTCAGGTCGGTAGTCTCCAGTAGCTGCAGCATACCCAGCACGCCGTTCATTGGTGTGCGTAGCTCATGACTCATCATGGCGAGAAATTCCGACTTGGCACGGTTGGCCGCCTCAGCCTCTTCACGCGCGCTGACCAGCTGCTGCATTGCCTGCTGTTGTTGCGCCCTGGAGCGTTCCAGGGTTTCAGCCAGGCTGTTGATATTGCGCATCAGTTGTCCGACCTCATGCTCATCGGTGACCTCCAGCCGGGTGCTGAGTTGCCCTTCCTGCAGTTTGTGCACGGCCAACCCCATACGTGCCATTGGGTTGGCTAGCGCGCGCGCGAGGCGGATGGCCAGAAACAGTGTGGCGATCAATACGAGTGTGGCCAGGCCGGCCGTTTTCAGCAGAATGGCATGCTGGCGTTCAACGAAGGCTGCGTTGCTCAGACCAACATGTACCTGACCGAGGTAGCTGAATTCGTCCTGAGGTTCGCTGATCGGTACGTCGAGCAGAAATAGATCGTTTTGCAAGGTGATACGCTGACGCATAATGTCGGCGACAAAGACCTGAAGGCCACTACTGGCGTTGCTTTTGGCGTTCTGCTTGCTGAGCATCAGTAGCGGCTGGCCGGTGCTGTCATACACCTCGACGTAGCGTACGTGCGGCATGTTGAGTGTGCCTTGCACCAGACTCTCCAGCGTGCGCAGGTTGCCACTAATTACGCCGTACTCGGCGGCGGGTGCAAGCTGGTCGGCAATCAGTTGTCCGGTTAACTGTAATTCGCGGTTGACGTCGTCCAGCCGCGCGCTGGTAAATACCGTGAAACCTACCCCAGCCATCAACATCACCGGCAGGGTAGCAATGAGTATCAACCGGCTGAAAATAGTGCCGTGCTGCAGAAAACTCATGGTGATTGCTCCAGCTCAGTCAGCAAGTGACGGAGCGTTTCGTCATCAGGTTCTGGCAAGCCCAGAGAGCGGGCCACTTGTGCGTTGCTCAATACCGAAAAATAAGCGGGGTAGGTAACCTCGCCCGGCAGCTGATCCTGTTGCAGTAGTAAGGCAACGCTGTGGGCCATGTCTCCCGGTGTGCTGTACGTTGTGCTAAGGCTGCCGGCTTCAATGAAAGGCGCACTTGGCCCTATGAGCACCTTGCTGCGCGAATAGCTGGTGAGCAGTATGGTTTTGAGGTTGTCGGCATTGTAGATGCCGGGGTCGTCGAGGCCGATGAGTACATCGGCTGTATCTAACACTTGCAGCAGGTCTCTGGTCAGGTTGGATGGGCGCTTAACTATGACGCTGTATAGCCGCAAGTCGCTTTGCTCTGCTGGATAGGTCCATTCGGCATGGGCGCTGCTTTGTTCTTCGCTATAAAGAAAACCGGCGACTCGTAACCTTGGTACCAGGATTTTTGCCAGGCGCAGTTGGCGGATTGGCTTGGGGTTGGCGAGCAGGGTGGTCAGATAGGCTGGCAGTGGCTGCGAGGGGAGGGCATGTCGGTTCAGATAGGCGGCGATGCTAGGCGTTTGCAAGCCTGACTGTAAGCGCCAGTTCAGCATATCTTTGCCGAGTGTAATGATGATGTCCGCGCTGGTTGCATCGGTTGCCGGGGTGACTGAAACCGTTACCTGGTCTTGTGGCAGCTTTGTCCGCAGTTCGGCTACAAATTCATTAATCAGTGGGCTATCGGCCGCAGGAGCGGCAACAAGAATGGCACGAGCAGATGCGCTGGCTGAACATAACACCAGTAACAGCAGGCAAAAGGCTCTAGCGCCAAATCTCATTTCAGCATAAGCCGCAGCTGGTAATCATTAATCATAGTGACGTTCCTTGTCGGTTTTGCTTTCGCGCCTTGCCGGGTGCTGGGCCGCCCCGGCTTGCTCAAAAGTGTAGTTCAGCACTCAGGTAGTAGTGGTTCTGGCTTTCGTACCTGTTTTCGTCCCATGTCAGCGGCTCGTCGTCCAGGCGATGCTGCAGTACCAGGGCCAGGTTCAGGTGGCTACGCTGCCCGAGCGCGAACTCTTTTTCCAGCCGAGTATCCACACGTTCAAAGCGGCGCTCGTTAAGTTGGTCCGCGCCGTAATAGATCAAGCTGCTTTCAATACCTGCGGGCCATGAGCGAATCCATGCGGCGCTACCGGAATTACGGGCTGTGAGACGTTGGTCAAGCTTGCTGCTGGCTTCGAAGTCAACGTAGGCGTACGTCAGCCGAAAGCGGTCGGCATAGGTGGCACGCCAGTCGATCTGAGCTTCAGCGCCTTCAAACTCGGCAGATGAGTCGTTATTGGGGTAAAAGTCAGTCAGCTTTAGCGGCTCACTGTTCATGCCCGTAATACGCTCCTGAAACACGCGCAGATCTACGGACACGCCATAACGGTGGTTGGTTCCGTTATAGCCAATCTCACGTGAGCGCATGGTCTCGGTATCGAGGTCCCCAGGGCCAACGGCGGTGGCGTAATAGCTTTGTGGTCCACTTACTGGCCCACTGATGTTCTTCAGGTTATAGGTCCAGTTGATGTTGTTTTCGTACATGTCAGGTGTGCGCACGGCTTCTGAATAGACGAACCTGAGGCTGTGCAGCGGGGTGATGAAGTAGTGCATTGCTACTCGCGGCGAAAACGCATCACCCACCAGTTGGGAGTCTTCGTACATGCCGCCGAATTGAAATAGCCAGCGATCATGTGGACGGTACTCAGCGTTACCAAAAGCCTGAATAATGGCGTTGTCGACAGTGCCACCGAAGAAAGTCTCGGATTTGACCCTGTCCTGACGATAGCTGGCGCCGCTGACAAAGCGCAGTTGCTCGTTTAGACGGAAGGTATCCTGAACCTCAAGGTGATAGCGGCTCTCGCGTATGTGTTGATCAATGTCGAAACAGGCGGGTTCACTGTCCACATATTGTTGGCGCTCCTGCAGTATCCTCTCGCCCAGATCGCCAAGATAGTCGTAATACTGACCGTACATGAAGTCGTTCATGTAGTTGCGTAGACTGCCCGCTACGTCGTGACTCATATAGCGGCTGACCCGTCTCGCGGCGAGCGGGCTCAGAGCAGAAAGCTCGCGTAGCGTCGGCGAGAAGACCAGTGGACTGTCACAGGCGCGGAAGTCGCTCAAACGCTCCATATGCTGACCGTAGGCGAGAATCTGTACGCTATGGTTTGCCGATAGGTCGGTTTTCCAGAGGCCCTGCACAACGTAATCGTGGCCACGAATATCAGAGTCGGGTTGCCATTCGTCGATCAATTGATCAAATTGTCCCAAGGGTTGCTTGGCGGCGCCCAGGAAAGGGCTGTAATCGTAGTAACTTTGGCGACTGGTTTCGCTGGCAGCCAGCTGCCATTCGATCGTGTTGGATGTATCCACCTGGAAAGCGCTGCTCAGGTTGACGCGCGTTAGGCGCTTGCCATCTCGATATTCCTGGCCGGGTTCTTCGTAGAAGTCGAAGCCTTCATCTGCCATGCCGGACAGCGTCAGGCGGGTTTGGCTGTATTCGGTGCTAAAGCCCTCGCGCGCTAACCAGTCATTAACTCCGCGCGTGCCTTTGGTGAGCTTGAATGTGGTGCCCAGCGTGTCACGCGGGTGGCGGGTGATGATGTTGATCACCCCCATCAGGGCGTTGGCACCGTATGCGGCGGTGTTTGGCCCGCGAAAGACTTCGATACGATCGATATCTTCAACCGCAACCGGTATTTCAGCCCAGTCTACTGTGGCAAAGCCTGGGCGGTAGACCGAGCGCCCATCAATTAGTACCTGCAGGCGCCGCGCTTCGGTAACATTGGTGCCGTGATAATTGACGTTGATCTGATTGCCGCGACGGTAACCAATCATCATGCCCGGTACTAACCGCAGAATCTCCGGAATGTCTCTGGCGCCAGTGGCGCGAATCAACTGGCGGTCGAGCACCGTCATGCTGCCAGGCACCTCCGCAGGGGCTTGCTTGAGGCGGGTTGCGCTGAGGACTTTGGGCAATTCGAGATCGTCAAGCAGCGGATCCGTTGACGCCTGCAGGCTTGCTGGCAGACCCAGTAGTGTAATTCCTGCCAGAAGTGTGACGCGGTAGGTGGACATATAAAGAGGCTTTGTGAGTTCTTCTTCGGTGCCTCATCTTAACCGTCATAACAGGTTTTTCCACTGCTGAATCGCTGTTATTGTCAGGCAGGCTTATACTGGCCCCGGAAAACCTGATTAAAGGATGTTGAATGACCGATTCCAAAGCGGCTGTCTGCGTACTAGGCGGAGGCAGTTTCGGCACGACGTTGGCCAATTTGATGGCCTGTGAAGGGCAGCAGGTAACGCTCTGGTTACGTGACCAGGCAGTTGCCGACCATATTCGCGACGAGCAGGAAAATCCGCGCTACCTGCCGGGTTTCAAGCTGGATCCTCGGTTACAGGTATCAACCGACATTGAGGCGACCATTGCGGCTGCTGACCTGGTCTTTCTGGCTATTCCCAGCGGCGCTTTTCGCAGTGTGCTGCAGGAGATTGGTCCCAAGCTAGCTGGCAAGAAAGTGGTCAGCACCACTAAGGGGATCGAACAGCCCGGTTTCCTGATGATGAGCCAGATCGTTGAGCAGGAAGCGCCGCAGGCTCGCGTTGCCGTGCTCTCAGGCCCTAATTTGGCCAAGGAAATGGCCGCCGGCGAATTGACTGCAACCGTCATTGCCAGTGAAGACCAAGACCTTTGTATTTCGGTACAGGACGCCTTGGGCAGCCAAAATCTTCGGGTCTATGCCAGCCAGGATCGCTATGGCGTTGAACTCGGTGGCGCGCTGAAAAATGTCTACGCGATTATCTCCGGCATGGCGGTAGCGCTGGGTATGGGCGAGAACACCAAGAGTATGCTGATTACGCGGGCGTTGGCTGAAATGACCCGTTTTGCTGTGCACATGGGCGCCAACCCGATGACCTTTCTCGGGCTTGCAGGCGTCGGCGATCTGATTGTGACCTGTATGTCGCCGCAGTCGCGCAATTTTCGGGTTGGGCATGCACTGGGCAAAGGCGAAACGCTGGAAGAAGGTGTCGCTCGGCTTGGCCAGGTGGCAGAAGGTGTTAACACGCTAAAAACCCTGAAGCAGAAAGCGGACGAAGAGGGCGTTTACATGCCGCTGGTTGACGGGCTGTATGCCATCGTTTTTGACAAGTTGCCGCTGGAGCAGGTGATCAGCAAGTTGATGTCGGCAGAACAGAAGCACGATGTTGAGTTTGCGGCCGTTATGAGCACCACACCTAACAAGGAGTCATAAGTTATGCACGCGTTTAAAGAGTCTCTTTGTTCCGCCGATTTCTGGTTGCGTTTGCTTTATACGTTTTTATTCATGCTGGTTTGGCAAGGTGTTGAGATACTGCTGGCGCTGCTGGTGGTTATTCAGATCATCGCGCGCCTATTTACTGGCAATGCCAATGATGATGCCAAAGCATGGGGCGAAAGCGCCTCCCTGTACGCTTGCCAGATCGGCCGTTACGTCACCATGGCAAGCGAACAGAAGCCCTGGCCTTTTATGGAGTGGCCAAAGCCACAGCCAGCGCCTGAACCCATTATAAAGCCCGCCCCGAGCGAGCCGGAGATAACGGCGGAGCCCCGTGAGCCAACGCCATGAGGCTCTGGGTTCTGCGTCATGGGCAGGCTGCTGCGCAGGCCGCCAGTGATGCTCAGCGCCCGTTAACTGGCGCAGGCGAAGCTGAGGTGCGGGCTATGAGTACTTTGCTCAAGGGGCAGCCCTTGGGCGCGATTCTTGCCAGTCCCTATGTGCGGGCGCAGCAGACCGCTGCGCTGATGCGTGAGGAACTTGGCTTCGCCCAGGATGTGGGAACTGCTCCTTGGTTAACGCCCGATGATCAGCCCGGTGAGGTCATCGATTTTTTAACCGAGCGCACAGAGAGTGAGCTGTTACTGGTATCGCATCAACCTCTGGTAAGTCAGTTGGTCAGTCTGCTGGTGCATGGGCACCGCGCTGAGCATTATCCCATGCCGACGGCTGCACTGGCCTGTATTGATATGGACTTTGTCGCGGCCGGGCTGGGCAATCTGGTGCAGCTCAGCGTACCCGCCGATTTGTCGCGCTGATATAACTCTATTCTCATCTGGTGGGCTGTGCCTTAGCCTGTGTGTTAGGACCTTGTGGTGAGGTGTTTGCATGGGATAGTGTTCATTCGAAAGGGTGATAACTTCTCAGCACGTGATGTCATTCCAACAATAATAATTAGTTAGAGTCACGAGGGCACATTAATGAGCGCCTTAACTAAAGCGCCTGCAACGGCACTGGAAGCATTTCTGCGCCAGGAAAGTCTGCAGGCGGACAGAATCTATTTGATTCAACCTATGCCTAATGGTGAGGTTGTTGAGTTGAGCTGGCGCGAGGTTGGCGATCAGGCACGGCGCATGGCGAGTCATTTGAAGTCGCTGTCGTTTGCACCTGGTAGCCAAATTGGCCTGCTGTCCAAGAACTGCGCCCACTGGATAATCGCTGACCTGGCTATCTGGATGGCCGGGCATGTATCCGTTCCGCTGTATCCCGCCCAGACTGCTGATAGTACGCGACAGGTGCTAGAGCATTCAGATACCTGCGCGGTATTTATTGGCAAGCTGGACGACTGGCAGAACATACGTGGCGGCGTGCCCCTGGATATGCCCTGGATTGGGTTGCCGCTGGCGCCGGATGACGACAACATTACCCCCTGGCAGTTGTTGCAGGATAGGAACGCTGCGCTCGAAGCGATCGCCACGCCGACCGAGGATCAACTCGCCACCATCGTTTACACCTCAGGCACCACGGGCATGCCCAAGGGCGTCATGCTTAGTTTTGGCAGTATGTATCTGTCGGCCAACAACGGTTTGCGGCTATTCAATATCAGTGCCGAGGACCGCTTGCTGTCTTATCTCCCCATGAGTCATGTGGCTGAGCGACAATTCATCGAAATCGCGTCCCTACTCTCAGGTCAGCAGGTCTATTTCGTCAACAGTGTGGCGACCTTCTTTGATGATGTGCGACGGGCCAGACCTACGGTATTTTTTGCCGCTCCGCGTATCTGGGAACATATCAAGAATTATGCGCAGCAGCGCAACGCCTCTGTCTGGTCTCGTCTGCAAATGAGGCTGCCGGTGCTGTCGGCTGGCAAGTCGCGCCGCACGCTGGCTGATTTGGGGCTTGATCAGGTGCGTTATGCTGTTTGTGGTGCAGCGCGCATCAACGCGGGTCTGGTCGCCTGGTTTGCCGAACGTGGCATGCAGATAGTAGAGGCATACGGGATGACTGAGAACTGCGGTTACTCGCACCTGGGGCGCCCGAAGAAGATCAAGTCGGGTTATATCGGCCTGCCTAACCCCGGCGTGGAGTGCCGTTTATCCGCCGAAGGTGAAGTGCTGGTGCGCAGTCGGGCGTTGATGTTGGGTTACTACAAGGATCCGCAGCGCACGGCAGAGGTAGTTGATGATGAAGGCTTTCTGCACACCGGCGATCTTGGCGAGATTGATCAAGACGGTTTTCTGCGGCTGACGGGGCGCACAAAGGATATATTTAAAACCTCCAAGGGCCGTTACGTGACGCCTGTTCCGATCGAAACCTTACTGCTCGATCATCCGCTTATTGCGGATGCCTGTGTAGTGGGGCATGACCTGCCACAGCCGCTGGCGTTGATCAGGCTGCGCGCTACTGCAGACTCACATGAACTCCTTAACCGTCAGCTTGATACGCTGCTGCAGGGGATGAATGCGACACTGCAGCGCAGTGATCGGCTGGCATGTCTGGTTGTAGTGAGTGAAGAGTGGACGGCTGAGGAAGGTTTTAGAACCGCCAATCACAAGCTGAAACGCAACGTGGTAGAAGCAACTTATCAGGGCCAGCTGCAGCACTGGCTGGTTTCCGGCAATACAGTGGTCTGGCAGCAAGACGATAAGGAAACAGCATGAGTGAAATCTGGTTTGGCAAAGTCGATTTGGCCGCATTGAACGCACCCAAAGAGGATATCAATACCCTGTTGGATGTGAGGATCGAGGACTATGGCGACGACTGGATAACGGCCAGCATGCCGGTTGATAAGCGAACCCATCAGCCCTACGGTATCCTGCATGGGGGTGCATCGGTAGTGCTGGCCGAGTCCTTGGGCAGCATCGCCTCTTACCTGTGTATCGACAGCAGTCGGTTTTACTGTGTGGGGCTTGAGGTGAACGCCAATCATTTGAAAGCCGTCAAGAGTGGCCGGGTCACGGCCATTGCCAAGCCGGTTCATCTGGGCCGTACTACCCACGTCTGGGATATTCGCTTAAGCAACGAAGAGGGCACGCTTACCTGTATCTCTCGCCTGACCATGGCCGTGGTGCCGGTCAAGGCCGCCTGACTGTTTGGGTTGTGACGCCAGGTCATAACCCTTCAACACCTTTCCCTACCTGCTCTTGTCGAATCAATACGCTAACCTTTCGTTGACCTGATCTATGCCGCTGCATTCACGGCTGGTGTGCTTGATTGTCGCGAGCCCATGTAGCCTTTAGATTGGCCCAAACAAGATCATGCCTAGAACCTGAACGGATAACAGATGACATTGACCAGCCGCGAAGTACGTTTCTCTCTGCCCTCACTTGAAGTCGCCGGTAAAGTCTGGGGTGAGCCCGGCGGCATCCCCGTTATTGGTTTGCATGGCTGGCTGGATAACGCAGCGACCTTCGATCATATTGCGCCCGCGCTAAAAGGCGTGCAGCTGGTGGCTCTGGACCTTCCGGGGCACGGCCTCTCGGATCACCTGCCGATGGCGGGTTACAGCTTATGGCAGCAGGCCTCGACGGTATTACAGGTGGCAGAAGACCTGGGTTGGGAGCGCTTTGCTCTGCTCGGTCACTCGATGGGAGCAATTATCAGTGGCATCCTTACCGGCAGCTTGCCTGAACGTATCATTGGCGCGGCTATGATCGACGGGCTAATGCCCTTTACCTCCGAACCCGATGATGCGCCAAGACAAATGGCGCGGTTTTTTACCTCCAGCCTGGCCGTCGGCAATAAACGCAAGCCAGTGTATGACAGTGTTGAAAAAGCCATTTCCGCGCGGGTGTTGGGCGGCACTACGAGCATTGCCCGCGAGGCCGCCAGCAGTCTGGTAGAGCGCGGCCTGATGCCGGATCACGGTGGCTGGACCTGGCGCACTGACCCGCAACTGATGTTGCCGTCACCACTGCGCTTTACCAATAAGCACGCCGAGTCGTTCATTGAAGCGATCAGCTCGCCAGCCATGCTGGTGCTTGCCAACCAGGGTGTCATGCACGAACATCCACAGGTGCTGGATCGTATTGAGCGCTTCAAGCACATCCAGTTACATAAAATGGATGGTGGTCATCACTTGCATCTTGAGGCGCAAGCGCCCGATGTAGCGGCCTTGCTCAATGATTTTTATGCCGCCTTACCCAAGGTGGATAGCAGCGCGCCCTGACCGTGGCTGCGTAAACCGAGTATGCTGTGGTTTGATCAGCCGCTGCATCAAGGAATCCTATGTCTGTGCGTCATTTCCCTCTGCTTGGATCATCCATCGCCTGCCTGCTGTTAAGTGCGGCGGTGGTCGCGGACGAGGCGTTTGACCAGTCCCTCAGCATTCAACCGTTTAGTCATGCCAGCTCGGTTGAGCAAAAGCTGATCCCTGATGCTGAGCATAAGGTCATGATTGGCAGCGTACGCCGGATCAACAACCAGCTGCGGGCCGAGCGAGAGGTGCGAGCTACCGGCGAGCTGCTCCGCGCTACCTGGCAGGTACATGATGGTTATGAGCCTGAGGAAGCCTTCAGAGATGCGTTGCGACAACTGACCGAGGCACCGCATACCTTGCTGTATACCTGCGAGGGGCGGGAGTGCGGCAGTAGCAGTCTGTGGGCTAATCAGGTGTTCAATAACGCGCAGCTGTATGGTCCCGAGGACGATCAGCGTTATCTGGCGTTACGCCTGGACAGCGAGCCTCAGCGTTTTATCTCGTTGTACTCCATTACCCGTGGCAACAAGCGCAGCTACCTGCATATGGATCAGTTCACGCCGAGTGAAGCGGTTACTGAAGCCTTGTATCCCACGCCCATCACCTTGCTCAAGGTGCTCAAGCGCGAGGGAGTGATATTGTTGCCGGCGTTGGATATGAGCAAGCCAGACGCTGAGCCAACGACCGAGTGGTTGAGACTCCTGGTGCGTATGCTGCGGACCGATTCGCTATTGCGAGTCAGCATCGATGGCCTTGATGCACCAGCATTGGTTGAGGCGCTGAAGGTCGGCGGTATCCGCGATCAACGTCTCAACGTTGGCGAGCCAACGCCGGAGCAGGGCGTAAAGATTACGCGTATTCGCTGAGCAACACGGCTCAGCGCTCGGGCGCACTTGCTGGGCTAATGAGCAGTTTGTCGGGCAGCGCCTGTATCGAAAGCCAGTCGAACAGCTGGGTGCGATAGCGCCCCTCGTTGTACATGTCGGCCTGATCAAGGGCGTGGTCATCCAGCGGATTACCCGACTGGCCCAGCGGGTTGATACCCAGCGTGGCGTTGACGTCGGCCAGATCGATCAGGCGGCGGGTGGATGGCCCGGACTTCACTTGATAACGCGCGCCGCCGGTATTGAAAGCCATGTTGTTCAGGGTTTCGTTACCACCGTTGACGGCAACCGGATCAGGGTTGAGGTAGCGGCCAAAGGGAATGCGGCTTGCTAGCGCGTGTTCAGGCTGCAGGCTTGCCAGGCGGGACCATTGCCATTGTTCGGGCTGTTCGCCCAGATCCTTGACCAGACCTTCTACTGCTTTGATCCAGGCGTGGGTAATCGCCGCCTGACGACCATCCATGCTCGGGTTTTGGCGGTTGTCCCACCAGGGTGAGGTGGGCTTCCAATACAGCTGCGTCAGGGTCTTGCTGGCCAGATAGGTATCACGGAAAAAACCAAAACGCTCACCCAGTTCGTCGGCAAAGAGTGCGTCGCTTAGCTCGTCACGCCAGCGCTGAAACAGGCTGGCGCCTACGCTGTCCTGCTGATAACGGCCATCCCATTGCGCCAATAGCTCGGCGGCTTTGGCAGCCGGTGCACGCAACTCGGCACTGAACAGGTTGTAGTCAAACAACGGCATGGCATCTTGCACCATGGCGAGTGCCTGGGGGCGTTGATCGTCCAGCTGCATGGCCTTGAACTGCGACAGGTCAAAGGCTTCGTCCTGCTCCAGCAGAGCCTGCAAGCGCTGCGCGCGTTCGGTGGGTGCGTAGTAACCGGGCAGACTGCGGCGTACGTTGGTCTCTGGGTAGGGATTATTTGTGCTGAACAGATAACCCGAGCGTGGGTTCACTATCTTCGGATTGCTGGTAAAGGGCTGATAGCCACGAAATTCATCACGGCCAGAGCCGCCATTGAGCAAGGTGAAGCCGTTGCTGCTGGTGGGCCAGCGTTTGAGTTTGCCAATGGCCCACATGGCGATATTGTCGTCTGTGTCGGCGTACAGCAGATTCAAGCCGGGCGCGCTATGAGCCGCCGCCGCTGCTTCAAACTCGGCCATGGACTGCGCTTGGGTAAAGCCATGGAATGCCTTGGCGGAGTCATTCTCTGGATCAAGAAAGGTCCAGAACAGGCTGACAGGCTGGCGCTCGAGGCTGCCGGGCAGGTCGTTGATAATGGGGCCGTGGCGGGTGCTACGGGTTTTGATCAGGCGGTCTTCCTGGCCGCGAATCTTGATCACCTCTTCATGTTGGGTGAAGTCTTCCCAGTGATCGGTAGCCCAGACCTGGTCGGGATTGTCGGGGTTGACCCGCTCGCGATAAAAGTCGAGATCGTCATTCATCAGCATGGTCAGGCCCCAGGCGTGATGCCGTGTCTGGCCCAGCAGGGGAAAGGGAATGCCGGCCAGAAAGTGACCGTAGACTTCATTCTCCGGAGTGCGCAGATGGGCTTCGTACCATACGGCCGGCACCGAAAAACCAATATGCGGATCGTTGGCCAGCAAGGGTGCCCCGCTGGCACTGCGGCTACCCTTTACTGCCCAGGCATTGCTGCCAATGAACTGTCCTGCCGGGAAATCCTTCTCCACTGCCGATATTTGCTCCAGCAGTGGTCGCAGCAGCTCTATATAAGGTTGCCCGGAGGAGCGTGCTGGCGGCAACTGGTCTGGCCAGCTGGGCACCAGATCCTTATAGTGACGCTCGCTCAGGGTGCCGCGAATATGATCTACCAGTACATCGGTCTTGAAAGCTTCGGCGAAGGAGTAGGCCATGTAGCCCATGATCTGGGCGATATCCTCGGTGGTGAAATAGTCGGGACTTGCCATCAGCAGGCGGTATTCAAGCGGTCGGCCGCCTTGATCGATATATTGGTTTATACCGTCTTGGTAGGCGTGCAGGAGTTTGACGTGTGGGCTGTCGGGCTCGGCGTCCAGCCGCTTGGCGTACGCACGGGCTAATCGATTGATGCCCAGGGTACGGAAGAAGCGGTCAGTGGCAAAGGATTCAGCACCAAAGAGCTCAGACAACCGGCCACCACCGACGCGGCGTAACATGTCCATCTGAAATAGCCGGTCCTGCGCATGTACGTAACCCAGTGCGCGGTAGGCATCCTCTTCGCTTTGTGCATCTATATGCGGAACGCCCCAGGCGTCGTAGTAGACTGAAACCGGTTGTTGCAGATTGCCCAGTTGCAATTCGCCATTGCGTTGCGCCTGAGCGCTCTGCAGTATCCAAATGGCCGCCAGCGCGATGAGTGCCAAGAGCAGAGCAATAGAGAAGAGTATTTTTATAGGTATGGAAAGACGCTTGATCACGGGGTGCCTTGTGCCGCAGGAAATCATCACGGCATCATGCGCAGAGTGACCATGAACGTCAATCGGGATTAACCAAATTGCGGGGGAGCCAACATCTTATGGGGCAGCGAGTAGCATTGGTGCTGGGCAGCGGCGGTGCACGTGGTTATGCGCACATTGGCGTGATCGAGGAGATCGAACGGCGTGGTTATGAAATTTCCTGTATCGCTGGTTGCTCTATGGGCGCCGTGGTGGGTGGTATTCATGCGGCTGGCTACCTGAAGGAGTATCGCGACTGGGTTTCCGGGCTGGATTACCTGGATGTTATCCGGCTGCTGGATATCGGTTTTGGCAACCTCGGCGCCATTCGTGGCGAACGGGTGTTTGGTCGTATCCGCGAGATCGTCGGTGAGATCAATATCGAGCAGCTGAATATCCCCTTTACCGCTGTGGCGACGGACCTCACCAATCAGCAGGAAGTCTGGTTCCAGCAGGGCTGCCTGCATCAGGCCATGCGCGCCTCTGCGGCCATTCCCAGTCTGTTCTCGCCGGTACGTCAGGGGAGTCGTGTGCTGGTTGATGGTGGTCTGCTGAACCCCTTGCCGATCGTGCCCGTGGTGTCTTCACATTGCGACCTGATCATGGCCGTCAACCTGAATTCCAGTGAAAATGACGGCTACAGCATGCCCGTTGTTGAGCGCCCGGCACCTATTCGGCAGCAATGGGATCAATGGATGACGGCACTTAAGCCTAACTGGCTGGGACGAAGAGGCGAAGAAGAGGAGGAGGGCGATGCTATCGCCTTGCTGACCGCAGAGCACGAGCCCGCAGAAGCCCCGCATTCAAGGGAAGAGGATCAGCTGGCGCCAGTCGAAGTAGATGCCACGCCGGGGCCAGCCAGCATGCTCGAGCTGGTCAACCTGTCGTTTGAGGCCATGCAGTCATCTCTGACCCAATACAAGATTGCCGGCTATCCACCGGATGTATTGATCAACGTGCCCAAGCGTTTGTGCCGGTTTTTTGAGTTCTACCGCGCGCCAGAGTTGATTGAACTGGGTCGTATGGTTGCCAGCGATACACTGGATCAGTTCGAGCGTCGCGGGCGCTGAGTCATAGGCGCAAGGGCTATCGGCTGGTAGAATCGCCAGCTATATGATTCTGCCGGAGAGCCTGCATGACCCAGACAGTGCGATTGACCGAATACAGCCATGGTGCCGGTTGCGGCTGCAAAATAGCCCCCAAGGTGCTGGATGAAATGCTATCGGTCGGTCAGCCTGGCCCAAGCTTTGAGCGGCTTTGGGTCGGTAACGACAGCCGCGATGATGCGGCTGTTTTTGGTTTGGATGCCCAGCAGGGGATCGTCAGTACCACCGACTTCTTTATGCCCATCGTTGATGATCCCTACGACTTCGGGCGTATCGCCGCCACTAACGCTATCAGTGACATCTACGCCATGGGCGGTACGCCCCTGATGGCGATTGCCATTTTGGGTTGGCCGGTCAACCTGTTGCCTGCCTCGGTTGCGGGCGAAGTTTTGGCTGGTGCACGTCAGGTTTGCACTGATGCGGGTATGCCCCTGGCCGGTGGCCACTCGATTGATGCGCCGGAGCCGATTTTTGGCCTCGCCGTTACCGGCAGCGTGATGCGGCAGCATCTCAAGCGTAATGATCAGGCACGCGTTGGCGCGCAGCTGTTTCTTACTAAGCCCCTGGGTATCGGCATTCTTACCACCGCGGAGAAACAGAAAAAACTGCGTCCGGAAGACGTGGGCGTCGCGCGGGATCTGATGTGCACGCTGAACAAGGTTGGCCAGCGCTTTGCTACCTTGCCGGGCGTGCAAGCCATGACCGACGTCACCGGCTTCGGCTTGTTGGGGCATCTGGCTGAAGTAGCCGAAGGCTCCAAGGTGAAAGCACGTATCCACGCCGATCGCATCCCACGCATTGCCAGCGTGGATTACTACCTTGAACAGGGCTGCATCCCCGGTGGCACGCTGCGCAACTTTGACAGCTACGGCCACAAGATAGCGCCGCTACCCGAAGGCCAGCAGCACCTGCTGTGCGACCCGCAAACCAGTGGCGGGTTGCTGGTGGCCGTGGCACCGGAAGCAGTCACCGAGTTTCTGTTGCTGGCGCAGGAAGAAGGCCTGGCGCTCGAGGCCATCGGAGAGTGCATAGAATCAGATGGCGGTCCTTGGGTTGAGGTCATTTGATGCGCGATAACACCGCCGATTTTCGCCAGTTGTTTTTATCGGATGTGCCACTGATGGATGTGCGCGCGCCGGTGGAGTTTGCCAAGGGCGCGTTTCCAGCCTCACGTAATCTGCCACTGATGAATGACACTGAGCGTCAACAGGTGGGGACGACCTACAAGCATAGCGGCCAGGAGGCGGCGATCGCGCTGGGCCATAAACTGGTTGGCGGTGATACCAAGGCCGCGCGAGTTGAGGCCTGGATTGAACAGGTCAAGGCCAATCCCCAAGGCTATCTGTATTGCTTTCGCGGTGGTCTGCGCTCGCAGATTGTGCAGCAATGGCTAGCTGATGCTGGCGTGCAATATCCGCGCGTTGTCGGCGGCTACAAAGCCATGCGTCGCTTCCTGATAGACACGTTGGATCAGGCGGTCGAGCAAGTACCGCCGGTTCTGGTTGCGGGTTTGACCGGCACGGGTAAGACCGAAGTCATTGCCGCGCTGAATAACAGCCTGGACCTGGAAGGCCACGCTCATCACCGCGGCTCCAGCTTTGGACGCCACGCCACGCCACAGCCTACGCAGATCGACTTTGAAAATCGCTTATCAATCGAAGCGCTCAAGGTGCGGGCCGCTGGGGCACAGCGGCTGGTGCTGGAAGATGAAGGCCGCATGGTAGGCAGTTGCACTGTGCCGCTGGAAGTCTACAACGCTATGCAGCAGGCTCCGCTGGTATGGCTGGAAGACAATCAAGAGAACCGTGTTAGCCGTATTCTGGCTGACTATGTCACCCGCATGCAGACAGAATATGCACAGGTAAACGCCGAGCCTGAGCACGCTTTCAGCGCCTTTGCCGACTACCTCACGGAAAGTCTGCTGCGTATTCGCAAGCGTCTGGGGGGAGAGCAGCATCAGCAGCTAGACGCGCTTATGAGGGAGGCGCTGGCAGAACAACAACGCAGTGGCGATGTATCCCTGCACCGGGAGTGGATCAAAGGCCTGCTGGAAAATTACTACGACCCCATGTATGCCTATCAGGCTGAAGCCAAGCAGGCGAGGGTAGTGTTTTCCGGCAATCATGCCGAGATTGTTGAATACCTGGCGGACCTGGAAACGCGTTAAAGCCATTCTGACTGCGTTGGCGCTCATTGTTTGTTTGCCAAACCGCGTGGATGAATATCAGCAATCATCATGTTGCTTGAACAAAGCCGCTGATTCAGTCGAATCCTGACCGAAAGCATTGTTATTATCCGGCTATCCTTGGGTTGCGTAGGCGGCCTATAACGGTAGTCAGGAGATAATAACAATGAGCAGTGAGTTTTCCGGCAAGGTAGTACTGGTGACAGGAGCCGCAGCGGGTATTGGGATGGCGACCGCAGAGGCCTTTGCCGCCGCCGGCGCGAGGGTGATCGCCTCTGATGTCGACGTTGAAAACGGTCAGGTTGTGGTGCAGAGCATTACCGCCAACGGTGGGGATGCCGTGTTTATCCCCTGCAATGTCGCTGACGCCGAACAGGTCCAGTCCCTTGTTAAACAGATTGAAGCTGACTACGGCCGCCTTGACTGCGCTTTCAATAACGCGGGTATCGAGATCGAGCGCGGCAAATTGGCCGACGGCGACGAGGCCGTGTTCGACCGCATCATGGACGTCAACGTTAAAGGCGTCTGGCAATGCATGCGCTTTGAAATACCCTTGATGCTGAAAAGCGGCGGTGGAGCTATCGTCAACACCGCCTCGGTTGCCGCCCTGGGCGCCGCGCCGAAAATGAGCATCTACGCTGCTAGCAAGCACGCCGTGCTTGGCCTCACACGTTCTGCTGCAGTGGAATATGGCAAGCAAGGCATTCGCGTCAATGCCGTCTGCCCCGCGGTAATCGACACCGAAATGTTTCGCCGCGCCGCCGCGATTGAGCCACGCAAAGCCGAATTTGCTGCCGCTATGCACCCGGTAGGTCGTATCGGCAAAGCCGAGGAGATCGCCGCTGCCGTGCTGTATTTGTGTTCTGCAGGTGCGGGCTTCACCACCGGCATTGCGTTACCGGTAGACGGTGGCAGCACCTGTATCTGAACCGCTTGTAAGCAGCTTGCAACGGACCATGGGTTGGTCCGTTTTGTTGCGTAACGACCGTATTGCGTCGCTCGATTACCAGCATCTGAACACAGCTTTACCAATCTTGTTGATGGCGTTACATTTCAGCTAACAGGAGCATAGGGATGGCGCCCTAAAATGCGGTTGCCAGCATAATCCTCGATGATGCGAACATGGTTATAGGCATATCGACGTGCAATCTCATTGGCTCGCCTAGTTTCGTTAAACTAACCGAACGACATTTTTCTGGGCGCGCCCCTATGGCGACGAGTGGATGGTGCGTGAAAACTGTATTGATAGTCTAGGGTAGTCGAGTGAATAGATAGTGTAAGTTGTCAGGGACTTTAGCTGTGCTTATTCGGTCGGTTGTTGCGGTATTTTGCCGGGCGACGCGTACAAATAAAATTATAAATAGAGGGAGATGTATGAGCATGGATAGCAAGGGTGTTGATTTGGTTCAAGGTGGAATGGTTTCTTGTAGAGCTTGTAAAAAAGATATTCATAGTAGTGCCGCTGTGTGTCCGAATTGCGGATTGCAAAGACGATCTTCTCGATACAAGAACAAGTTTGTCGCGGCTTTTTTTGCGTTTTTTCTAGGCGCTTTCGGTGCCCACCGTTTCTATCTGGGGCAGTGGTGGGGCGTGTTTTATTTGTTGTTTTTCTGGCTCTGGTTACCGGGGCTGGTTGCGTTTGTGGAGTTTATCTATTTTCTCGTCTGTGATTCGAAAAAATGGGATGAGAAATACAATGAGGGGATGCCTGCCGGACCGAACGAGCGCGTCAGCGGTGGGCTGATCGCCGTGCTGATGGTGTTCAGTTTGTTTTTCTTGATATCCATGATTGGCATCTTAGCGGCTATTGCTCTTCCCGCTTACCATGAATACACAGTCCGCGCCAAGCTGGCTGAGTCACATAATGCTGCCCGTGTCGTGATGCAAGGCGTAGAGCTGTATGTGAATGAAAATCGGCAGTGGCCGTCAGCGCTTGCTGATATTGAGCTATACGCCGATATTGAAACGCCGTTGGTGGAATCAGTGATAGTTAGGCCAGAGGTTGTGTACGTGCAACCAAGTCAGGCGGTTGGGGTGGAAGGTGCGATCATCTATGTGGCCTCTGCGACGGAAGCCGGTATCTCCTGGAGCTGCAAGGAATCCACAGTCAAGCCGCAGTATCTGCCACCGGAATGCAGACCTTAGCGTGCGCTGGGGTGGGATGATCGCCAGCGCGCACCCGGTAGCCTGGTAGTAAGTATGATCTCTTGCTGATGTGTTGACACCGTTCATAGCGGCATAAGGTCGCGTAGGATCACTGGGGCTCATCTCGTCCCCACTCGGCGTTATACTGTGCCGGTATTTCTCATGTTAATCAGGAGCTCTCATGTCGGCACAGTTTCCACAGGCCCGCCTTCGTCGCTTGCGCTCAAGCGACGCCCTTCGCACCTTGGTGCGTGAGAATTCGCTGAGGGCGGAGCATCTGGTCTATCCCATCTTTGTCGAGGAGGATACGGACGAGTACACCCCGATTGAGGGTATGCCAGGTCAATATCGTATTCCGGAGAGCAAGCTGGGAGAAGAGGCCCAGCGCCTGGCGGCACTGGGGTTAAAAAGCATCATGCCGTTCGGTATTTCCCATCACAAGGACGAAACCGGCAGTGATGCCTTGCGCGAGGACGGGATGGTTTCGCGTATGGTGCGTATCATCAAGGCAGCCGTACCGGACATGGTCGTTATTCCCGATATCTGTTTCTGCGAATACACCTCCCATGGTCACTGCGGTATTTTAAAGGATGGCACCGTAGATAATGACCGCACCATCAAAAACCTGGGTGTTCAGGCCGTTCAGGCCGCCAAGGCTGGCGCCGATATCATTGCTCCGTCAGCAGCGCAGGACGGTCAGGTGTTGGCTATTCGCGCTGCGCTTGATGAGGCTGGCTTTACTGAAACCCCCATCATGGCCTATTCCACCAAATTTGCTTCGGCGCTTTATGGACCGTTCCGCGAAGCTGCGGGTACCGAACTCAAGGGGGATCGTAAAACCTACCAAATGGATCCAATGAATCGCCGAGAAGCGCTCCGCGAGTCGCTGGCAGACGAAGCAGAGGGGGCCGATTTTTTGATGGTCAAACCAGCTTTGGCTTATCTTGATGTGATGGCCGACATCCGGCGTAATAGCCTGCTGCCGCTAGTGGCCTACCAAGTGAGCGGGGAGTACGCGATGATCAAATTCGCTGCACAGCAGGGCGTAATTGACGAGTCCGCCGTGGTGCGTGAGACCCTTGGCTCTATGCGTCGCGCGGGTGCTGACCTCATCATGACGTACTTTGCGCCGCAGCTCCTGGAAGAAGGGCTTTAACGTCTCGGCGGCACACCGTGTTTTGGAAATGCTGTTGCCGCCGCGGTGCCTGATTTTTCAGTGCCATGCCATAAATGACTGACAAAGCCAAAAGCGGGGTCTGTTGGTGGATACCGTTCTGATATTCGCCAACAGGGAGTGCAGGCCGTCAACCGCTATTGAGGTCGTTGGATGACACCCGCCAGGGAGTTGAATCTATTCATTCCAAAATAGCCTGTTAGCATAATGAGTTAGGTATATATGTAGAGGTGGCGTTGAGAGGTCTAATCGTTATTGTAAGCACATTACAGCTTATGGCGTGCTCATCCATCTGCCTTGTTCCAACCAAGAAAGGCTCGGACAATGCGGAGGTTTATACCGTCAGTCATCATGCAAATGCCGTTTGGTTGGAGGCGCTGGAAACTAAGTTAGCGCAGTGTGAAGTTGTAGCAAGTGAGCGTTATTCTCAAGGTAATATTCTGGCTGACTTCGTGCCTTCGCCCATTAACTCAAGCCCTTCGTGCCTGCTGAGAAAGGCGAAAAATAACGTGGTCAGCCAACATGGGTCGCTGGTACTCGTTGAGTATTATTGGTATCACTTTGAGGCGGGTTTGCAGTATAACCTTTTGACGTATGAGTGCCCTAATGACGTCATCTTTGTGACAGAGCCGAATGCTGCAAGGCACGACTATCCGCTAGCAGAATGATGTGCCAGTGCGTGATAAGAAAAGCAATGGTACGTGTAATCTGATGAGCGAGTATGGTGCTTACTATCTGGCTTCTTATGATTTACTCAACCGCTGTAGCTTTGGCTAGGGTGGCATTAGATGTGTTAAGTATGCATAGCCCTTTTAACGTGTATCCACACTCGGCTCCACGCGGTAACTCCTCAGTTTGCATTTTACAGCAGCACGCCTTCTGGCATTTTCAATGCGGGTAAGCTTGTTACCGTCCTGAATGCAGGCTGCCACTTTTATCTAGTCATTGTGCTACTCGGTTAGCATTCCATACAAATATCCTTGATTGGGAGTCGCTATCGTTGGCTGCGCTGCGAGCCGTCTGTAGTGGTCAACTGATCCCGGACAGTATTATAAGTTTTTCTTCGGCTACTACCGGCGATATACCACCGTTGAACGTATGAGGCCGTTGCTGGTTGTAATACCCCATCAGGTAATCGCCAACATCCT
>NZ_RKKU01000027.1 GCF_003797945.1 Pseudomonas neustonica | reverse complement strand
CTTGGGATTGATCTCGCTGCTGGATACCCAGCGGCGCCTTCAGTGTCAGTCATGAACCGCCGTATGCGGAACCGCACGTACGGTGGTGTGAGAGGGCGGCGGGAGTAATCCCGCTCCCTACTCGATCGTATGCGGTTATGCTGGGTTTTCTCGGCAACGCAGCAAGGACACAGCTCATGCAAAAGACATTAAGCGCGCTGGTAATGACCGGTGTGGCAACCATGGCGCAGGCAGAAATGACCGTTGAAAACGTAGCTTACGAGATTGACGGCGAGGCCTATGAAGGCCTGCTGGTATTTGATGACAGCGTGAGTGATCCGCGTCCTGGCGTGCTTATGGTGCCTAACTGGATAGGGGTTACTGAGCAGGCGGCAGAAAAAGCAGCCAAGGTCGCGGGTACTGACTATGTGGTTTTTGTTGCTGATATGTATGGCAAGGACATTCGCCCACAGAACGCGGATGAGGCGGGCGCCGCTGCCACCGTGGTGCGCTCTGACCGACCGCTGATGCGGCACAGGGTCAATGCCGCTCTGGATGTGTTGCGTGAGCAGGCTAAGAAGGTGCCGCTGCAAACCGACAATCTGGTTGCCATTGGCTTCTGCTTCGGCGGAGGTACGGTACTGGAACTGGCCCGTTCGGGGACTGAAATCAAAGGCGTGGTGTCATTCCATGGCAATCTGGATACGCCTGAGCCAGCGGACGCCGACGCGATCAAGATGCCCGTGCTGGTCCTGCACGGCGCTGATGATCCCTTTGTTCCACAAGAACAGGTTCTCGCGTTTGAAGACGAAATGCGTAATGCCAAGGCTGACTGGCAACTGTTCAGCTATGGCGGCGCGGTCCATTCCTTCTCCGACCCTTACGCCAAGATGACGGGCAAGGCTGAGTATCATCCACAAGTAGCACAGCGCGCGTTCGGCGCTATGCGTCAGTTCTTCAATGAAGTACTGACGCCCTGAAACACGATTCTGGACCTTTTTTAAGTGCTAATGGATCACGTTAGAAATAATAGGCATGCCAATGATTTGCAAGACAAAAAGCTTAACTTTTCTGTTGTTGGCTTGTCTTTTTCCCACGCAGCTAGTCGCCCAGGATACCGCAATGCCGGTAATAGTTACGGCGGTGGCAGAGCGCACTCTGAATAGTGATATTCAGGCGTTAGGTACCCTGCAGGCCAATGAAACAGCCCATCTTGCCAGCCCTGTATCGGACATTATTTCGCGTATCCATTTTGTTGATGGCCAGCGCGTAGAGGCAGGAGAGGTACTGGTTGAATTAACCAATCACGAGCAGATTGCCGAGCTGGAGGAGGCGCGGGTTGCTTTGGCTGATGCTGAGCGGCAACTGCAGCGCACCCGTCAACTGGTGGAGAGCAGCTTTGTTTCGGCTCAGGAGCTGGACGGTCGTCAACGTGAGTTCGAGTTGACTCAGGCGCGACTCAGGGCGGTGGAAGCGCGGCTGAAGGACCGACTGATCAAGGCGCCTTTTGCTGGCGTGATGGGTTTGCGTCAGATCAGTATTGGTACTTTGCTGTCAACGGGATCCCCGCTCGCCACCTTGCTGGACGACAGCGTTATGAAGCTGGATTTCAGTATTCCGGAAACACTCATGGCGCAGGTACGTTCGGGGCTGGGCGTAACTGCTACGGCAGCTGCCTTTCCGGAGCGCACCTTTAGCGGCACTATCGTGTCGCTGGATAACCGGGTTGATCCGGTTACCCGCTCGATACGAGTACGTGCTCGGTTAGATAATGAAGAGCGCCTGCTGCGTTCGGGTATGTTGATGCGCGTCAGTGTTGCCAGTGCTCCGCGCCAAGCCTTGGTGATTCCTGAAGGGGCGCTGTTACCACTGGGCGATAAACAGTTTGTCATGCAGATCGAAGGTGCCGTCGATTCTCCTTCAGTGCAGCGCGTGCGGGTCGAAATTGGTGAGCGCTTGCCAGGATTGGTGGAAATCACGTCGGGCTTGTCGAGTGGTGACCGTGTAGTGACCCATGGCGCGTTTCGGCTATCGTCTGGTCAGCCTGTGCGGATAAAAGCCGAACTGGCGGCTGGCGAGTCAGTGCAGTCCGCATTAAGGGACACAAAATAACCATGATGGTAAAACGCTTGTGATTCTTTCTGATACCGCGGTACTGCGTCCGGTTTTCGCGACGGTTCTGTCTGTTTTGTTGGTCATCTTTGGTTTGGTCGCGTTCTCCGAACTGCCTTTGCGCGAGTACCCAGACATTGACCCGCCGGTCGTCACTATTGAGACCAACTACGTGGGCGCCTCTGCCGCTGTCGTTGACTCCCAGATCACCCAGGTAATCGAAGAGCGCATCGCGGGTATTGAGGGTATCGAGTTCATTGAAGCGCAAAGCGAGGATGGTCAATCAGAAATCACCGTACGCTTCGCTATCGATAAGGATATCAACGAAGCAGCCAATGATATTCGTGACCGGGTGTCCAGTGCTGCAGGCAACTTGCCGGATGCAGCCGAACCGCCGGAAGTACAGAAACTGGATGCGAACGAGGATGTGATCGTCTGGTGGAATCTGACCAGCGAACGCATGAGCCTGCCGGAGCTGACGGATTACGCGGAGCGCTATCTGGTTGATCGCTTTTCTACGCTTAACGGTGTGGCGCGTGTCAGAGTGGGAGGTTCGCAACGCTTTGCCATGCGTGTATGGCTGGATAACGAGGCACTGGCGGCGCGCAATCTTACGGTCGAAGATGTTGAGCAGGCATTGCGCCGTGAGAACGTGGAACTCCCGGCTGGCTCGGTTGAGTCGATTAATCGGCAGTTCACGGTACGGGTAACCCGGGCCTTCAACAACGCGGAGCAGTTCAATCGGCTGGTGGTATCGCGTGGCGACAATAACTACCTGGTTCGATTGGGTGAGGTGGCAAGGGTTGAGCGCGGCACGGAAGAGAGCCGCAACTTGTTTCGTGGCAACGGCGTACCCATGGTCGGTATTGGCCTGACGCGGCAGTCCACCGCGAATACGCTGGAGGTATCGCGCAGCTCCAAACAACTGGTTGCCGAACTCAATCCGACTCTGCCAGAGGGGATGGAGATTCTACCCAGTTACGACAGCGCCGTATTTATTGAAGGTGCGGTGAAGGAGGTGTACAGCACACTCTTGATCGCCTTGGTGCTGGTGGTGATCGCTATTTTCGTCTTTCTGGGCAGTCCGCGCGCGATCCTGGTGCCAGCAGTAACCCTGCCGGTTTCGATCATGGCAACCTTTATTGCATTGTTGATTTTTGGTTTTACCGTCAACTTGCTGACCCTACTGGCATTGGTACTGGCTATCGGTTTGGTGGTGGATGACGCCATTATCGTGCTGGAAAACGTACGTAGGCGCATCGATGAGCTGGATGAAACACCCCTGGTCGCCGCCTTTTACGGTACGCGGCAAGTCGCTTTTGCCGTCGTATCTACCACCCTGGTATTGATTGCAGTCTTCGTCCCCATTGCCTTTCTTAAGGGTGATGTAGGGCGCCTATTCTCGGAGTTTGCCCTGACCATGGCGGCAGCGGTCGCCTTCTCCAGCTTCGTCGCCTTGACCCTGTCGCCGGTACTGGCCGCCAAAGTGCTCAAGCCGCACGATGAAGGGCGCCTGAGCCGCACCGTAGAGCACGTGTTACAGAAAAGTCGTGCAGTCTATCGGCGTATGCTCGCGGTTGTATTGCGGCGACGTTGGGTTGCCCTGGCTGTATTTCTGGTACTGGCTGGCGGCACGGGTTGGTTATTTCAGACCCTGCCGAGTGAGTACACGCCAGGCGAGGATCGCGGTACCTTTTTTATTATCGTAAATGGGCCCGAGGGTGCGACCTTTGAGTACATGAACGATTACATGAATGAGATCGAGGCGCGTATGTCGAGCTATGTCGACAGCGGCGAAGTTACGCGGATGCTGGTACGCGCGCCGCGCTCATTTGGCGGTGTGACCACGTTCAATACCGGCATGGTGATTGTCGTTCTGGATGATTGGGGGCAACGCCGCTCCGGCTGGGAAATCATGCAGAACGTACAGCGAGACATGGCTGACCTGACCGGTGTACGTGTCTTTCCGATCATGCGGCAGGGCTTTGGTGGACGTCAGTTGCAGCCATTTCAGCTGGTTATTGGCGGCGCCGGCAGCTATGAGGAGCTGGCTGAGTGGCGCGATATGCTGCTGACGCGCATTCAGCAGGACAATCCGGGCTTGGAAAATATCGATACCGATTACAAGGAAAACCAGCCGCAGCTGCAGGTTGATATCGATTACGATCGCGCGGCAGATTTGGGGGTAAATATCAGCGTAGTAGGGCGTACGCTGGAGACCCTGTTTGGCTCGCGCCGTGTGACCACCTATATCGATGACGGTGAAGAGTATGACGTCATTCTCGAAGGTGAACGTAACGACCAGCGCACGCCCAGCGCCTTGAACAATGTCTATGTGCGCTCCGATACCAGCGGCGAATTAATTCCACTCTCCAACCTGATAACGCTACGGGACCGGGCCGGCTCTACCACGCTTAACCGCTACAACCGGTCGCGGGCTATTACCGTTAGTGCGTCCTTGGCAGAAGGCGTGCCGTTAGGGGAGGCGCTGGCAAAGGTCGAGCAGATGGCGCGTGAGCTGCTACCCGAAACCCTGGTGCTGGATTACAAAGGCGATTCGTTGGACCTGCGCAACGCGGGTAGCTCCATGGTGTTTATCTTTGTGCTCGGCCTACTGGTGGTGTTTTTAGTGCTGGCGGGGCAATTTGAGAGCTTTGTGCATCCGTTGATCATTATGCTTGGCGTACCCATGGCCATTGGTGGGGCTTTGCTAGGGCTCTGGTTGACCGGTAATAGCCTGAATCTTTACAGCCAGATAGGCTTGGTCATGCTGATTGGTCTGGCTGCCAAGAATGGCATTCTTATAGTCGAGTTCGCCAACCAGTTACGTGATCAGGGCATGGATTTCGATCAGGCCGTGATGGAGGCGAGTGTGCTGCGTCTACGGCCCATCCTCATGACCGGCGTTACCACCGTAGCAGGCGCGGTACCTTTGGTGATGGCCTTCGGGGCGGGTGCAGAAACCCGCTCAGTGATCGGTATTGTGGTGATTTCCGGGGTTAGCATGTCAATGTTGCTGACGCTTTTTGTGATCCCGGTGCTATACAGTTTTCTAGCACGCAGCACCGGTTCACCAGAGGCTACTGCCAAGCGCCTTGCGGCAGAGGAAGGCGGCAATACGCAGGCTGAATAGGTTGGCTTGGAACCTTCGGTATAACTACGGTCAACGTCATGCCATAGGGCCGCGTGATATACGACAGAATGCCTGACTTAGGCAGCGCGGACTCTGCATAATGCGTTAAAAGCGAGCGGCTTGATCGCCCGTTAAAACAACAATAATGATCGATATGGAGAACGCAATGTCTCGACCCGAACAGCCCGGCTGGCGCTGGGGCCCCTTTACCTTTCGCATGCCTTTTTATCACACTAAATTTCATTGGCAGGAGGCCGTACAGGGCTTCTTCGTAGCCGCAGCGACCGGTCTGGCGTTGGTGCCCATCATGACCGGCGCCTTTGGTTTGAGTTTTGAAGAGGCCATCGCGGTCTCGATGATTCATTCTCTGTTGATCGGTTCGGCGCTGATCTTCTTCGGCGAACCCTATGCGCCCGGCTGGATTACGCCAGCGCTACCGCTGGTGCTGACCTTTGTGCTAACCGGATACGAAGACCCGGTGAGTCGGTTTCAGGCCATGACAGCCTTGTCGCTTAACTTTGCCGTATTACTGATATTGCTGGGCATAACCGGGCTAGGAAAAAAGTTTGTCATCTGGCTACCCGATACGCTAAAGGCTGGCATTATTCTGGGCGCGGCTATTGCGGCGGTTTACCGGGTGTTTGTGGGGGATGAAAGCAGCCCTTCGATTCTTTCCCAGCAGCCGGTCAGCATCATCCTGGCCTGTGGCGTATGTCTGATCTTCTCGTTCTCCTTACCCCTGCAAAAACTCAAGGAGAAGTACCGCGCAGTTGCCATGATCGCAGCGTTAGGGCTGTTGCCTGGCTTCTTTATCGCAGCGCTGGTCGGCCCTATGGTTGGCGAGATTGATTATGACATTAAGTGGGGCATCCTCTTCCCGCCGGTCGCAGATGCTTTTGCCAAGATGTCCCCCTTTGCTATTGGCTGGCCGAGCATCGAGATGTTTGTGCAGGCTATTCCCTTGGCGGTTATCACTTATGTCATCCTCTTTGGCGACATCGTGACCGGTAATGAAGTGATTCGTGACGGTATGACCAAGCGCAAGGATGAGCATATCGACATCAATCCGACGCGTACTCACCTCTCGGTCGGTATTCGCAATGGTCTGCTGGGTTTGTTTGCTCCCTTTTTCCCGACTCAGGGTGCCATGTGGACCGGCGTGCAGGTGATCATCGTGCAGCGCTGGGCGCAGGGTAAAGAGGCGATGGATAGCCTGCACAGTGGTTTGATTTCCTACTACATGATGGGTATTCCGCTGTTGTTCTTCCTCAAGCCACTGCTGACCGGCCTGCAGCCACTGCTATATGTGGCTCTGGCACTGACGCTGATGCTCACGGCCTTTGCCTGTGCTTACGTTGCAATGTCTATTCCGCGTAACAATACCTCGCGTGGCACGGTGCTGCTGATTGGCGCAGGGCTCGCGTTTTTTGATCCCTGGACCGGTTTGGCGCTGGGTGTGATTGCCACGCTGGTCATGGTTGGCTGGGACCGCAATAGCGATCCGATCCCAAGCGAGGACTAATCCCGAGGCGCTTTGATCGCCGACCTCGCGGTATACTTGTGGGCCTAATGCTTCGGCGTTCAGGCCCACATGCTTTTCCAGTCGCCCCGTTTGATGAGAGTCGCCGTGCGCCCCAGTTCTGATAGTCAATATGCCGCTGGTCCAACCAATTGGCGGATCATCCTCAGCTTGCTGCCCTATTTGAAGGAGTTTCGAGGCCGCGTGCTGGCTGCCATGCTCTGCATGCTGGTAGCCAAGTTGGCGGGCGTCGCCGTTCCCTGGTTGTTGAAGCTGATTGTTGATCACTTTGACTCTGCAACAGACGCGTTAGTCGTGGTTCCTATAGCGCTGCTGGCCGCCTATGGGATATTTCGGTTCTCCTCGGTATTTTTCGGCGAACTGCGTGATGCGGTATTCGCCCGCGTAGCCGAACGCGCGATGCGGCGCATATCACTGCGCGTGTTTGAGCATCTGCACCGGCTTGATCTGGGCTTTCACCTGTCGCGCCGCACTGGTGGTCTGGCACGGGATATCGAGCGCGGTACCACGGGGATCAGCTTTTTGCTGCGCTTCATGGTGTTCAATATTCTGCCAACACTGATTGAGATTGGCCTGATTACGGTTATTTTACTGATCAATTTCAGTGCCTGGTATGCGCTGGCAGTGCTGGGTGCGGTCGTCCTGTATAGCGGCTTTTCGATCTGGTGCACCGAATGGCGTAATCGCTTTGTGCGGGAAAGTAATCAGCTGGATAACCGCTCCAACACTCGGGCCATCGATAGTCTGCTGAATTTCGAGACGGTGAAGTACTTCGGTAACGAGGCTTTTGAGGCACAGCAGTACGACCAGAATCTGCAAGCCTGGGAAGCGGCGCGCATGAAAAACCGGTTATCGCTGGTCGCGTTGAATTCTGGTCAGGCCTTGATTATTGCTGGTGCGGTCACCCTGATGATGGTGATGGCCGCCCGAGAGGTCAGTGGTGGCAGCATGACCGTCGGTGAGCTGGTGATGATCAACGCGTACATGATTCAGCTGTTTGTGCCGCTGAACTTTCTGGGCTTTATTTACCGCGAAATCCGCGAGGCGCTGACTAATATCGAGCGCTTGTTCGGCTTGCTGGAAGCGCCAGCCAAGGTTGTCGACGCGCCGGATGCGCCGCAGCTGAACTTGAGCGCCGGTGAAGTCGTTTTCAGTGGGGTAGCACACGCCTATGAGCCGGGCAGGCAAATACTCAAGAATGTCAGTTTGCGCATCCCGGCAGGCCATACCCTGGCAGTGGTTGGGCCGAGCGGGGCGGGCAAATCGACCTTGGCAAGACTCCTGTTCCGCTTTTATGACGTTGGTGCAGGTAGCATTAAAATCGATGGGCAGGATATTACCCAGGTGACGCAACACAGCCTGCGCCAGGCCATAGGTGTGGTGCCGCAGGATACGGTGCTGTTCAACGCCACTATCGGCTACAACGTAGCTTATGGGGCGCCCGGCGCCAGCGAAGACGATGTTTGGCGGGTGCTGCGCCTGGCTCAGTTGGAAGACTTTGTGCGCAGCCTGCCACAACAACTGGAGACGCCAGTCGGCGAGCGCGGCCTGAAGCTGTCCGGCGGCGAGAAGCAGCGCATTGCCATTGCCCGCGTCTTGCTCAAGGATCCGCCGATTCTGATTCTTGATGAGGCAACCTCATCGCTGGATACGCACGCCGAGCGGCGTATTCTGGATGCATTGAATCTAGTTGCACGCAAGCGCACGACCCTGGCAATTGCTCATCGGCTGTCGACCATTGTTCACGCTGAGCGCATTTTGGTGCTGGATCAAGGTCAAGTAGTCGAGCAGGGTAGCCATCATGAGCTGCTGGCTCTAGGCGGCGCCTATTCGCGTTTGTGGGCAGACCAACAGCGCGAACAGACTGAAGCCAGTGATACCTGATTCAGCGGCTGAATCTCCCTTGCACCTTGCATGAATCGCTTTAAAAATAGCGGGCAGACAACAACAAGGACAACCAGGAGCAATCATGAGCAGCGTAATTGAGAAGTGGCATCACATCGTTGAAAATCTAGACGCCAAGGGCTTGGATGACTTATTGGCTGACGATGTGGTTTTTCACTCACCGGTGGTGCACACACCGCAAGTTGGTAAACACATCACGCGTCTGTATCTGGCCGCTGCCATGCAGACCCTGAATGCGCCTGGTCACTTCAAGTATTTGCGCGAAGTCATTGATGGCAATAACGCGGTGCTGGAGTTTCAGACTGAAATCGACGGTATTACCATCAACGGCGTCGATATGATCCAGTGGAATGAGGCGGGTCAAATCGTCGATTTCAAGGTGATGGTACGTCCGCTGAAAGCGGTTAACGCCATTCACGCTGCCATGGGGCGGATGCTGGAGGCGATGAAGGCTAAGGCTTGACCTCTGCGTTGGCCTAGGTGGCCGGGTTCAGCAGGTTTGTTGGCTCTGGATCGGCGCTCAGCATTTGGTTCAGTTGGCCACTTGCGAGCGCCGCGGACACCACCTCGCCAATCACCAGCACCGCCGGGCTTTGCAGCTTGAAGGCCGCGGCCTGTTCGCAAAGGTCGTCCAGCCTGCAAGCGTGCTGACGTTGCTGCGGTGTGCTGGCTTGTTCGATCATGGCTATTGGCGTATCTGACGGCATGTCGCCGCTGAGTAGTCCCTCCTGAATCTGTTGCAAACGCGCTACGCCCATGTAGACCACCAGCGTGGTGCCGCCTTGTGCCAAGCCTCGCCAGTTCAGCTCGCTGTCGTCCTGGGTGTGCGCGGTGACGAGGGTCACGCCACGGCTAACGCCACGTAATGTCAGCGGAATCCCGCATTGGGTGGCGCCGGCGAGTCCGGCGGTAATGCCGTTGACAATCTCTGATTCCACGCCGCGCTCGCGCAGCCACAGGGCTTCTTCGCCAGCGCGGCCAAAGATGCACGGATCTCCGCCCTTGAGGCGCACCAGCCGCTTGCCTTGGCGGCCATAGCGCAGCATCAGGCGGTTGATGAAGGCTTGCGGTGTGGAGCGGCAACCGCCGCGCTTGCCCACGCGGATAATGCACGCTTGCGGGCAGTGCTCAAGGATTTCCGGATTGACCAGGTCATCGACCATCACAATCTCTGCCTGGCTGAGTATTCGCGCTGCTTTCAGCGTCAGCAGCTCAGGGTCGCCGGGGCCTGCACCTACCAGCCATACTGTCGGGTTCATGGATGCATACTCCTTGGATTCAGTGTTCTTCATGCCGGTACCGCCAGGCTGGCGATCAATCGTTTTATTTCCGGAACGCAGGAGCCGCACTGCGTTCCGCAACCTAACTCTTGTTTTAGGTCGTCCAGATTCAGCCCGCGCTCAATACCAGCACAAATCCGGCTCTGGCTGACGTCTATGCAGTTGCACAAAGTCTTGTCTGCGCAGGCGCTGGCGGCGCCTGGTGGCGTACTGATGGGGGCAAGTAGCCAGCGGCTTAGCTCAGAAGCGGGCTCACCGCTCAGCCACAAGCTGCGTAGCCAGTTTCGTGCCGCCGTTTCACCACTCAAGCGCACGGCGGTAATGCGCTGTTGGTCAAGCCTGACTCGCTTGCTGACGGCCATGGCCGGATCCTCATAACTGAGTACCGGTCCGCTATCCAGGCCTGCCAACGCATCAATCTGAGCTAGTAGCTCGGCGTCTGGCGCCTGAATCGAAGCAGCGCGCAGCAATAGCGCCGGCCGGTCACGTCCGATCAATCCCATGCCCAGATAGTCGAAGCCTTCACACAATGGTCGTATTGCCTCGAAGCGCTCCTGGACCTTTCCTTCCACCAGTAAAAACAGCTCCCACTGCAACTCGGCGGGCCGGATATTGATGCAGCTCTGTTTGAGTTCGGGCTGTTTGGATAATGGGTCGAAGGCTGGCTGAGTTAGCACGTTACACCCCAGCCCTTTCAGAAAACGATCACCCCAGTGCATCGGTAAAAAGGCTTGGCCAGGGCGCACCTGCTCATCCGCTTGTACCGGCAGTACCAATTCGCCACGACGGCTGCTTACGCGAACCAGGTCGCCGTCGTGCAGGTCGTGTTTGTCGAGGTCATCGGGGTGCAAGCTAAGGAGCGCCTGCTCGACATGCCCGAACAACTGGGCGGCGGTGCCGGTGCGACTCATCCCGTGCCACTGATCACGCAGGCGGCCTGTATTGAGTATAAGTGGGTAGCGCACATCGCGTCTTTCTCGGGCCGGCTGGTACGGCTCACTGACAAAGAGCGCATTGCCATTGTCGGTAGCAAATTTGCCATCGGTATACAGGTGCTGCGTCCCTTGTTGCGTTTTGACGTTGAACGGCCATTGTTGCGGCCCCAGCTCATCGATCAACTGGTGGCTGAGGCCGCTGTAATCCAGATCGCGGCCGGTCGTCAGCTGTTTGTATTCGTCGAAGATCTCTGCTGGGCTGCTGAACCCGAAGAGGCTTGGAAGGCCAGGGCGCAACTGCCTTTCAAGCCGCCGGGCAAAATCGCAGACGATGGCCCAGTCGGCTCGCGCCTGGCCTGGCGCCGGCACGGCTGAACGCACGTGACTGATACGTCGCTCCGAATTGGTGACGGTGCCTTCTTTTTCCCCCCAACTGGCGGCGGGTAATAGTAGGTCAGCGTAGCGGCATGTTTCGGTGGTGAAGAAGGCTTCCTGCACGACCACGAATGGGCACGCGACCAGCGCTTCATGGATCAGCGTCTGATTGGGCATGGACTGCGCGGGGTTGGTACAGGCGATCCAGATCGCCTTGATACCGCCAGTGCGCACGGCCTCGAAAAGCTCAACGGCCGATAGCCCAGCATTGGCGGGCAGTGAATCCACGCCCCAGTAGTCAGCTACCTCGGCTCGGTGACCGGCGTTGTCTGCGTCACGGTGACCGGGTAGCAGATTGGACAGGCTGCCGGTCTCGCGGCCGCCCATCGCATTGGGTTGGCCGGTGAGGGAGAAAGGTCCGCTACCTACCTTGCCGATTTGCCCGGTAGCCAGGTGCAGATTGATCAAGGCACTGTTCTTGGCGCTACCGGACGTGGACTGGTTCAGCCCCATGCACCACATTGATAAAAAACTGGGCGCTGTGCCTATCAGGCTGGCAGCGAGGTTAAGATCAGCTTCGCTTATGCCGCATAGCTTTGCAGTGTGTGCCGGGGCGTAATCCTGAACCAACTGTGCCAGGTCCGCAAAGCCATCGGTATGGGCCTGGATAAAAGCGTGATCGACCCAGTTCTGTTGCAGCAAGATGTGCAGGATGCCGTGGAATAAAGCGACGTCGGTCCCAGGTTCTATGGCCAGGTGTAGATCGGCAATGTCACAGGTATCGGTACGCCGCGGGTCAATCACAATGATGCGCTTGGCGGGGTTGGCTGCCTTGGCGGCTTCCAGGCGGCGAAATAGCACAGGATGGGCGTAGGCCATGTTGCTGCCGGCAATCAGCAGGCAGTCACTCTGCTCGATGTCTTCATAGGAGCAGGGTGGTGAGTCGGCACCCAGGCTGCGCTTATAGCCGACGACCGCGCTGGACATGCACAGGCGCGAGTTGCTATCGATGTTATTGGTACTAATCAGGGCGCGGGCCAGTTTGTTAAAGCTGTAGTAATCCTCGGTCAGCAATTGGCCGGAGATGTAGAAAGCGACGCTGTCAGGGCCGTGCTCGGCGATCGTACGGCCGAATATGTCAGCTGCGTGGCCGAGGGCGGTATCCCAATCGGTTCGGCTGCGTGCCAGCCCCTTGCCCAAGCGCAGCTCCGGGTCGAGCGCACGGGCGGCGAGATCACCGGTTTTATGCAGGGTAGCGCCTTTGCTGCAGAGTCTGCCCAGATTGGCAGGGTGTTTCGGGTCACCGCTGACGTCCAGTAGCTGCTCGCCGTCATGCTCAATGAGTACCCCACAGCCGACGCCGCAGTAGCAGCAGATTGAAGCGGTTGTTTGCGTCGGCTTCATGCGACAGCCTTGGTTTGCTGCATAACGTCATCCGGATCCGGCCTTCCAAACATCAGGTGCTGACGCAGGTGTCCTATGCTGCGTGCCTCACTTATTAGCTGCAAATACCAGTTATTGTCAGCGGTATCGCCATACAGGCATACCCCCACCAGTCGATCAGCTTTAAGCACCAGCTTCTTGTATACACCGGAGCTTGGGTCATTGAGAGTGATGCTCTCGGTGCCTTCGGCGCCCATGAAGTCGCCCACCGAGAACAGGTCGATGCCGGTGACCTTGAGCTTGGTGGGGGTTACCGACCCGAGATAGCGCTGGTAGCCGAGCCTGGCCAGATGATTAGCACAGACTTTCGCTTGCTCGAACAGCGGCGCGACCAGTCCGTAGGCAATGCCGCGGTGACTAACACATTCGCCGATGGCGTAGATGCGAGGGTCGAAGGTTTGCAGCGTATCGTTGACAAGAATACCGCCATTGCAGGCTAGTCCAGCACGTTCGGCGAGTTGGATATTGGGGCGGATACCCGCGGCCATAACGACGAGGTCGGCCGCTACGCTGGTACCATCATTAAAGTCAACGGCACATACGCGGCCACCTTTGTTGCCGCGCAGTTGCTTAGGTGGAGTGCCCAAGCGAAAGCGTATGCCACGTCGCTCCAGTGCGGTCTGCAGCTGCTTGCCAGCGCGCTCATCCAGTTGACGGTCGAGTAACCATTGGCCCTTGTGGATCACGGTGACCTGCATGCCGCGTAACGTCAGTCCGTTGGCGGCTTCTAGACCCAGCAGGCCGCCTCCCACCACTACCGCGTGCTGATGAGTAAGGGCGGTATCCAGCATTAGCTGCGTGTCGCCAATATCGCGATAGCCGATCACGCACTGCAAGTCGTTACCGGGCAATGGCGGTATGAAGGGGGTAGAGCCAGTAGCGAGCAGGAGACGGTCATAGCTCGCCTCAGTATTGTCGTCAGCGACCACTTTGCGATTACGACGATCAATGGCAACGATGCGTTTGCCGGTGTGTAGACTGATGCCATGGTCGCGATACCAGTCAAGATCATTCAGCACTATGTCGCTGAACTCCTGTTCACCGGCAAGTACTGGCGACAGCATTATGCGGTTGTAATTGGGGTGGGGTTCGGCACCGAACACGGTGATCTCATAAAGGTCTGCATTGAGCTTTAGCAGCTCTTCGAGCGCACGTACGCCTGCCATGCCATTACCAATCAATACCAGTTTGAGCTTGTGCATTTCGCTGCTCCGCCTGAAGCTAAAACAAAAAAAGGCGTCCCCCTGCTAACGCAGTAGGGACGCCTTTGTCCGAGTCCTGTTCGATCAGGAAAGCAGGGTCGTCGCCGTTGACGGTCCCACATTGTGTTCGTTGATTAACGATGCAAAGTGCAAAGCAGGTTCCGTGCCATGCACTTGAGTCCAGCAAATTCAGTGGTTTGAGGCACCGTCCAGTATATGGTTTGGCTGTCATGCTGCACTGCGGTGTGGCATGTCGCACTGTGTTGGAGCGCCATGCGACCCAATGGCCTGGGGGCCGCTAGTGAGTCAGCAGCTGAACGACCAGCAGCAGGTTGAGGGCCAGGGAGGTGAGGGCAACATATCGCCAGAATCGTAAGGGATCACGTTTCAATAGCGGTTCATGACAGCTGTGCAGCGGCTGATTTTCGCCTTTTGCTAATTCCAGCAGCCATTCTTCTGCCGTTTCAAAGCGCTCCTTGGGCTCTGCTGCGACCGCACGTAACAACATTGTGTCGATCCACGGCGGCACATCCGGACGGTAGCGGCTGGCTGGAATGGGCTTGCCGAAACGAGGCCGTTGAAAGGCTTCCACCTCGCCGTAGGGATAATGCCCAGTGAGCAAAAAGTACAGGGTCACACCGGTACTGTAGATGTCCTGCTGTGGGTGGGGTTCTGCGCCCCTCAATGCTTCGGGGGCGCGGTAACTTGGCGTACCCGGTGCCCTGCCGGTTTCTTGCTGGGTTAGGCCGGGACAGAAGGTTAGGCCAAAGTCGAGCACGCGTAGCTGTCCGTCCTCTCCCTGATGCAGGTTCTCCGGCTTGATATCTCGATGGATGAGATTGCGTTGGTGCAGTTTGCCGACAGCCTTGACCATTTGTGCGGCCAATGCACGCCAGGCCGGAATGCTGAGGAGACCCAACTGACGCCGCTGCTCTTCCAGGGTGACGCCGGCATATTCACGCATGACGTAATACAAGTGCCGGCGTTGCGGCAGGGGATGTAGTTCGGGCGTGAAGGCACCGGCTACTCGGCGCATGAACCATTCTTCTAATACTAGCGCCTGACGCGCCTGCTGATCATCCTGTAGGCTCGCGGGTAGGGTTTTCAGCAGCCAGGTTTGTTGCAACGGATCGCGTACCCGGTAGAGTAGCGATTGTCGGGATTCGGCACGCACATTGACGACTTCCCACCCCTCAAACGGCTGGCCAGTCTTGAGTTGAGGCGGCAGTGCACGTTCATCCAATGGGGCTAATGCATCGCTGAGAGATGACTCCGGTAACGCGTCTACACGCACCAGCAGTGCGCTGGCGTTGTCCTGACTGCCGGCGCGGTATGTTCGTTCAAGCAGGACCGGGCACGCCTGCTCGAAAGGTTGTTCGTGCAGAATGCCGTGAATCTCGCTGTCTTTGAGTGAAGCCCAAACCCCATCGCTGACGATCAGTAGCTGATCGTGTGCGCGCAGTTCGCCCTCGATGTAATCCATCAATAGGTGCTCATCCAGCCCCAATGCGCGCTTGAGTACGTGCTCCATGCCGGGTTGTTCCCACACGTGCTCACTTGTCAGGTTGCGCAGCTTGCCGTCGCGCAGCAGGTACGCGCGGCAATCGCCAATATGGGCCAGCGTATAGCGTTCGCCGCGCAGCACCAGTGCCGTGAGAGTGGTGAGTAGCGGTTGGCCACCGCCATTGACGCGCAACCAACGGTTATGGGCTGTGAGCAACTTGTCCAAGGCATGGGGGATGGTCCAGGTTTCTGGTGTGGAGTAGTAATCCAATGCGAGCGCCTGCAAGGTGGCATTTGCTGCCAACCCTCCATCTTGGCAATGGCTCACTCCATCTGCCACCGCGAGCAAGTGCCCTTTGCTCGCGGCTAATAGCGGGGCAGGGGTAACCACGCGCACGGCATCTTGATTCTGCGCGCGCGGACCCTTGTCAGTGGCTTCGCAGATACTCAACTTGAGTGTCATGTCAGATCCGCGCCGCGGTTGCGCCTGAAGCGCCCCAAGTGGTGCGCCAGCGACGTTTGACATTATATAAACCAAGCAAGGCCAGAATGCCTAGGCTGGCAAACAACCACAGGCCGAGCTGGTAATCGCCGGTGTGCTGCTTGATAGCCCCCAGACCGGCCGCGAGGATAAAGCCGCCCACACCACCGGCCATGCCGATCAGTCCGGTCATGACGCCAATTTCACGGAAGAAACGTTGGGGGACCAGTTGGAAGACCGCGCCGTTGCCGGCACCAAGGCCAAGCATCGCGGTAACGAAGAAGGCAAGAGCGGCGTAAGAGTTCGGCAAGTTGAAACCGACCACAGCGATACAAATGGCTGCAATGCCATACATGAACAGTAGTGATCGGATGCCACCGATACGGTCAGCTAACGCGCCGCCCAGCGGCCGCATTAAACTGCCGGCCATGACGCAGGCTGCAGTGTAGTAACCCGCCGTTACCGGGTTCAGAGCATACTGGTCGCTAAAGTAACCGGGCAGGGCGCTTGCCAGCCCGATAAAGCCGCCAAAGGTTACGCTGTAGAAGAACATAAACCACCAGCTATCTACGTCTTGCAGTGCCTTGGCGTAATCACCCAGTGACTTAGGAGTTGGTCGCTGGGGTGAGTTCTTGGCCAGCATAATAAACAGGATCAGCGTGACGCCAAGGGGAATCAGTGCAAGGCCGAATACGTTTTGCCAGCCAAACAGGTAGGCCAGGCCCGGCGCAAATATAGCTGCTAACACGGTCCCGGAATTTCCGGCACCGGCGATACCCATCGCTTTTCCCTGATGCTCCGGCGGGTACCACTGGGAGGCCAGCGGCAGCGCGACTGCAAAAGAAGCCCCGGCAAAACCTAATCCTAAGCCCAGCATGAGCGTATGCTGGTAACTGTTAACGCCCACCTGCCATGCCAAAAGCAAGGTGCAGATGACCACTATCTGGCCGATGATTCCGGCGGTTTTAGGCGACAAACGGTCCGCTAAAAAACCCATTAGCAATCGTAGCAATGCGCCCGCCAGAATGGGCGTGGCAACCATTATGCCTCGTTGCTGTGCGCTGAGATCAAGATCGGTGGCGATTTGCACCGCCAAGGGGCCCAGTAAATACCAGACCATAAAGCTCAGGTCGAAGTAGAGAAACGCTGAAAATAACGTTGGGGTGTGGCCGGCTTTCCAAAAGCTATTGTTCATCTGGCACTCCTCTTTGCGCCGTGTGGCGCGCTTTGTAGCCTGTACTAGCTACGACGTCAGGGCAAAAAAAAACGCCATCCCCACGCCCGGAATTACTCCAGGTTGAGGATGACGTCGTTGTCTGTGTAGGTAACCGCCATTGGCTACCTCCTAAACGTTTAGCAGGATATGTGCCAGTGTGAGTCTTATTCGCCAAGCATCTCATGCATGGCAATGATTTGTTCCGCGACTTGAACTAGTTTTTGTTGACGGCTCATGGCCTGCCGTCTCATTAGAGTATGGGCTTCTGACTCATCGCAGCTTTTCATCTTCATCAACAAGCCTTTGGCTTTTTCGACCCGCTTGCGTTCACTCAGCTGTTGTTCTCTGGCATGCAGTTCGGCACGGAGCTTCTGATCGCTCTCGAACCGCACCATGGCGACATCCAGTATTGCTTTCAGTCGAGAACTCTCAACACCTTCAACTATGTAGGCGCTGACCCCCGATTGAATTGCCTGGCGCATGATGCCGGGATCTTGTTCGTCGGTGAACAACGCAATGGGGTGAGGCAGGTCCCGGCTGAACAGGCAGACCTGCTCCATCACGTCCCGACCCGGAGAGTCACTGTCTATCAGAATAACATCGGGTTTGGCGCTCTGTACCCGTGCCGGAAGATCGATGGTCAAACCTGATTCGTCGATCACCTCAAAGCCTGCCTCCAGCAGCGCTTGCTTGAGCTTGCCGACTTTTTTAACGGTATCGTTTATCAGCAAAATGCGGAGCATGGTTTATCAATCAATCCTGGATGATAAGTTCAGTTGGCTTGTCGCGTTGCACGCGGATCGGCGATGGCGTGCAGATCAAAACTATGGGCATAAGCTGTCGGGTTTGTGCCGTCCCATATCTTCCCGTCCATCAGGGTGCTACTGCGCAACATGCTGGTGGGCAGACTGATACCCAGAGCGTTAGCCGCCTGTTTATACAAGTCCACCTGCTGGACCTGCTTGGCGACGGCAAAATAGTCCGGGTCTTCCCGCAGTAGTCCCCAGCGTCGGAACTGAGTCATGAACCAGAGCCCATCAGAAAGATAAGGCATGTTTACCTCACCATTACCGTGAAAACGCAGAGGGTGAGCGTCGTGCCAGTCATGGTCACAGCCATCAACGTAGTTGCCTAACATGCGCGGCTGCAGTGATGTCAGAGGTGCGTTGACATAGTCAGCGCCGCTGATGAGCTGTGCGGTACTGCAACGGTTGTCTTCGCTCTCTTCGATAAAACGGCTCGCATCCAGAATGGACATGATTAGTGCCCGGGCGGTATTGGGATACTGCTCAACAAAGCGTTGAGTGGCACAAAGTACTTTTTCTGGATGATCAGGCCAAACCGACTGGCTGGTAGCCAAAGTAAATCCCATGCCGCTTTGAATCGCGTGAGCACCCCAGGGTTCGCCTGCACAAAAACCGTCAATACGGCCTGCGCGCAAGTGCTCAACCATCAGTGAGGGCGGCACTACGCGGGTGTCTACATCCTTCAGTGGGTGAATACCATGGGCAGCAAGCCAGTAGTAAAGCCACATCGCATGGGTACCCGTGGGAAAGGTGTGCGCCAGGCAGAGCTTGCGACTTTTGTGCTTGGCTTGTGCGATGAGCGCTTGGCTGCTGTTGACGCCGCTTTCCAGCATCGCCTGTGATAGATTGATGCTTTGGCCGTTCTGATTCAGGCCCATCAACACCGCCATAGGCGTTGGTGCACTGCCCAAGCCTAATTGTATGCTGTAGGCCAGACCGTAGAGGCCTTGGGCGGCGTCCAGTTCGCCGTTCAGCAAACCGTCTCGCAGGGCAGACCAAGATTGCTGGCGGCGCAGGTTTAGTGTCAGTCCGTATGGCTGGGAAAATCCCTGCGTTGCGGCCACAATGAGTGAGGCCGAGTCAGTCAGTGGCATAAACCCGAGGTTCAAGATGTGCTTTTCCGGAGCGTCGCTGCCATTGATCCAGGCGAGCGTGTCTCCGCGTGGACTGTCGTTCTGCTTCATTTTTTCGTCCTGAGCCTGCAGTAAAAAGCGCCGTGGACCGCATCGTTAACAGGCATGTTTTCTGTTTAACCTTTGCCTGCTACAAGGCCGAGCCAGGGCGCTATTTCTTGCACTATTTTCGTTCTCTTCAGCGCACTATCATGACTGAGCGCTTGGATTGTTGTACCACCCGCAGGGCGTTGGTGCCCAAGAGATAGTCTTCCAAGCGCTTGCGCTTGTGCGAGGCCATGATAATTAGATCCACATCAATCTTCTTGGCCATTTTAAGGATGGCTTCATAGGGTTTCCCGTCCGCGACGATACGCTGGACCTTGATTTCCTTTGGGACGTTTTCTTTCACGAACTCGCGCAGATTGTCGGTTAGTGTTTTCTTGGCTTTCTCGGCAAACTCTTTTGGGAAAAAGCCGCCAACCATGGGCATGCCAAAGTTGGGCAGCACCATGATGACGTGCAAAGAGGCATTGTAGGTCTGACAGAAGTTCAGCGCGGTGGGCAGCGCTTTACTCCAGGACTGTTTATGGTTCAAGTCGATCGGTAGCAGAATCTTGTTGTACATGGCCGTTACCTTACGCAGTAGTTGCAGTGGCTTTGGAGGTGTTGGCGGGGCGCCGGCGCCACTGCAAGCCGATAACCAGCAGGAATACCGCGAGCCCAGGCAGCCACATCCACTCCTTGGCCCAGCGGTCTACCGGTGCGAGTATTTCGACAATTTCCTGGTCGAACTGGAAACCCAGATCGGCCGCGACGCTACCGTAGGTGACCATGTCGACGATGGTGCGGTCGCCGTCTTCCATCAGCATCAATCCGAGGTTGTCCATGCGCTCTTGCGCGGTGTCGCCCTCAGGAACCGGGACCAGCACAAAGAAGTTGCGTGGCTGGCCGATATCGTCTTCGCCATTGATCTGAACGCGCAGATTGCTGCCCTTATCTACGCTGCCCAGTGTTTGCTCCAGCTGGGCAGGCGGGATGCTGCGATAGGGATCGTGCAGCATGTCCATCCAGAAGCCGGGGCGGAACAAGGTGAAAGCAACCAGCAGGAGTAACAGACTTTCATACCAGCGGCTTTTGACAATCATCCAGCCTTGCGTACCGGCGGCAAAAATCAGCATGGCGATGGTCGCCACGAAGAAAATCAAAATGCCTTGTGCCCAGCTCACATCGATCAAGAGTAGGTCGGTATTGAAGATGAACAGGAAGGGCAGCGCCGCGGTGCGCAGGCTGTAGTAAAAGGCCTGAAAGCCAGTACGGATGGGATCGCCGCCCGATACGGCGGCAGCGGCAAAAGAGGCTAGACCTACGGGCGGAGTCACGTCTGCCATGATGCCGAAGTAGAAGACAAAAAGGTGAACGGCGATCAGCGGTACAATCAGGCCGCTTTCCTGTCCCAGGGTCACAATGACCGGAGCCAAAAGCGCCGATACCACGATGTAGTTGGCGGTGGTGGGCAGGCCCATGCCGAGAATAAGGCTAAGTACGGCAGTCAGCGCAAGCATCAGTAGCAGGTTGCCCATCGAGAGTATCTCGACCAGATCAGCCAGCACCAAGCCCACCCCGGTTTGTGATACGGCGCCAACGATGATGCCGGCGGTAGCGGTTGCGATGCCGATACCGATCATGTTGCGAGCACCGGCGACCAGGCCTTGCCAGAGGTCATCAGCGCCTTGCATCAGGTCTGCGCTGAGGCTGGACTGTTTACGGAAGATGGCCATCAGCGGGCGCTGGGTCAGGATAATGACAATCATGAACACGGTTGCCCAGAACGCCGATAGGCCCGGCGACAGGCGCTCTACCATCAGGCACCAGATCAGCACGATGACCGGCAGTATGTAATGCAGACCAGACATGACCGTAGGCTTGGTTTGCGGCAGTGTTACTACCGGTGAGTCGGCATCATCCAGCTCCAGCTCGGGATACTGCGAACCTATCTTGAGCAGGCCTACATAGACTGCAGCCAGCCCGGCAGCGATGACCCAGCTGGCGGCATCACCGAGCGCGGGTTTCAGCCAGCCTAGACCGTAGTAGACGGCAAAAGACAGTGCCATCAGTAGTATGAGACCCGTCAGGAAGCCGATGATCTTGCGCACTAGTGGTTTGGGTGGGTTACTGCTCTGCAGGCCCTCCATGCCAGCCTTGACCGCCTCCAGATGCACGATGTAAATCAGGGCGATGTAGGAGATCAGCGCAGGCAGGAAAGCGTGCTTGATTACCTCGACGTAGGAAATGCCCACGTACTCGACCATCAAGAAGGCCGCGGCACCCATGACCGGCGGCATGATTTGGCCGTTGACCGAGGAAGCGACTTCGACGGCGCCGGCTTTTTCCGAAGAAAAGCCTACGCGCTTCATCATCGGAATGGTGAAGGTACCCGTGGTGACGGTGTTGGCAATCGATGAGCCGGAGATCAGCCCGGTCATACCGGACGCGACGACGGCCGCCTTGGCCGGGCCACCGCGATAGTGGCCGAGCAGGGAGAACGCCACTTTGATGAAGTAGTTGCCCGCGCCGGCCTTGTCGAGCAGCGAGCCAAACAAAACAAACAGGAAAACAAAGCTGGTAGATACACCCAGAGCAATACCGAATACACCTTGGGTAGTAAGCCATTGGTGATTGGCGAGTGATTCAAGACTGACGCCGCGGTGAGCCAGAATGCCTGGCATATGCGGCCCAGCTACCGAATAAACGATGAAGATCAATGCCACAATCATCAGTGGCGGACCGAGCGCCCGGCGGGTCGCCTCGAGCAGCGTGACGATGCCGATAATCGCGATCACTACATCCTGGGTAATGGGCTTGCCAGGTCTGTCCGCCAGGTCGGCATAGAAGAAAAACAGATAAGAGGCGCAAAAGGCGGCGACCAAGGCAAGAATCCAATCGATGATTGGAATGTGATCCCTGGGTGAGCGCTTGAATGCCGGGTAGGCCATAAAGCCCAAGAATACGGCAAAAGACAGGTGTATCGAGCGTGACTCTGTGCTGTTGAACACGCCCATGCCGATCATGAACGGCAGCGGTGAGGCGATCCACAGCTGGAATACTGACCATAATGCAGCGATAGACAGTAGTAGCTTTCTTGCCATGCCCGTTGGTTTTCGGGCGCCGGTATCGCTGGTTGCAACAAGGTCTTCCAGATCATTGCTATTGGTGCTTGTCGCGTCGCTTGTTTGGCTCATGGCTGCGAGCTACTCCCGTTATTTGATCTTATGATGTCGCTTTAGGCTAACGAGGCAAGACCGTGGTGAAGGCTTGCCAGCACACCGGCATGCTCTTGTGGAGCGCCGGTTACTGCAATTATCCGCCGGTAAAAGAGAAGGGCGGAAAGAAACACGTGAAACGATATGCGTAGTGCTGAAACAAGCGAGCCGCCCGGTTGGGCGGCTCGCAGTGTGGCTTACAACCAGCCACGTTCCTTGTAGTAACGCACTGCGCCGTCGTGCAATGGCGCGGATAGACCTTCGGAAATCATCTGCTCTTCTTTCAAGGTGGCGAAGGCAGGATGCAGGCGCTTGAAGCGGTCAAAGTTTTCAAATACCGCTTTTACGGTTTGATAGACCACTTCATCGCTGACCTGATCAGACGCAACCAGCGTAGCGCGCACACCAAAGGTATTTACGTCTGCGTCGTTACCGCGATAAAGGCCACCGGGAATAACGGCCTTGGCGTAGTACGAGCGATCTGCGACCAGTTTATCGATTTCTGGCCCATCTACCGAGACCAGGACCGAGTCTACTGTGGTGGTTGCTTCCTGAATGGAACCATTCGGGTGGCCTGCTACATAAACCATGGCATCAACGTTGTTGTCGCCCAGAGCTGCGGCCTGCTCAGCTGCGCCCAGTTCGGATGCAAGGGAGAAGTCCTCAACGGTCCAGCCCAGCGATTCCATGACCACGTCCATGGTGTCGCGCTGACCTGAGCCAGGGTTACCAATGTTGACACGCTTGCCTTTCAGGTCTTTTACGCCGGTAATGTCGGCATCGCGACGGGCAACGATGGTCAGCGGCTCGCCGTGCAGAGCAAAAAGCGCACGCATACCGGTGAATGCGCCGTCTGCTTCAAAGTTCTGTACGCCTTCGTAGGCCTTGTACTGAACGTCAGACTGGACCACGCCCATATCCATCTCGCCACCGCGAATGGAGTTGACGTTGGCAACTGAGCCGCCGCTGGAGGGAGCGTTGCAGCGAATGCCGTGCTCTTCGCTATTGCGGTTGATCAGGCGGCAGACTGACTGTCCGACCACATAGTAGACGCCGGTTTGGCCGCCGGTACCTATAGTGACAAATTCTTCCGCAACAGCAGGGGTTGCCGCGAGGGTGGCGTATCCGATAGTGGCCGAGAACAGCAGGGCAAGGGATTTGCGCTTCATGTGAGATAACTCCTGTTTTTCTGATTATTCATGACTGCAGTGGGTAGACCGCGAGCCAAGTGGTTGACTCAATGCCGTTGTACAGCACTGAAAGCAATTAAATTCCCGGTCTTGAATCAATAGTGTAGTGGATGATTTCACTTCTATTAAAACATACCTGCGGTTCAGGGTAGGAGCAAGCGCCCGCGCAGCGGTGTATCACCATTGTGTGGTAGTGCTCACTCATCAGTTACTTCTGGTGCTGATGAGTGAGCGGGTAGTGTGAGGAGACACGCAACTCAATCTACCGGTGGCCAGCCGCCCATCTCGCGCCAGCGATTCACAATGGTGCAGAACAGCTCAGCCGTTTTCTCGGTGTCGTAGCGCGCTGAGTGGGCTTCACGACCATCAAAATCCATACCGGCTGCATTGCACGCCTTGGCCAGTACAGTCTGTCCATAAGCCAGCCCGCCCAGCGTTGCGGTATCGAAACAGGAGAAAGGGTGGAATGGATTGCGCTTGATCTGAATACGCTCGACTGCCGCGTTGACGAACCCGAGATCAAAGAATGCGTTGTGGCCAACCAGCACCGCACGTTTGCAACCAGCGGATTTGACCGCCTTGCGCACGTGCTTGAAGATTTCTGTGATGGCGTGTTCTTCGCTCACCGCCTGACGCAACGGATGATCCAGCTTGATGCCGGTGAACTCTAGCGCGGCGGCCTCGATGTTGGCGCCTTCGAAGGGTTCGACGCGGAAGAAGTGGGTCTGGTCAGGGTAAACCATACCCTCATCGTCCATACTGATAGTAGTAGCAGCAATTTCCAGCAGGGCGTCAGTAGCGGCGTTGAATCCGCCGGTTTCGACGTCGATCACGACCGGCAGGAACCCCCGGAATCGGTAGGCCATTGGCGATTTTGGTTTGCTGGAGGTTGGTGCGTCCAGACCATCGTTTTCACTATCAAAGTCGAACTCACTCACGCGTAATCCTTAGCATCGCAAAGAGGGGTGGTCAGGCTAGACGCCAGTGCAGGTTTTCACCGGCACGTAGTGGAATCACAAGCTGATCGCCAAAGGGTAGCTGTTCTGGCGCCTGCCAGCTATCACGAATCAGAGTGATCTGGTCCGTGTTGCGCGGCAAACCGTAGAAGTCGGGGCCGTGGAAGCTGGCAAAGGCTTCCAGCTTATCCAGCGCGCCAAGACTGTCGAAGGCTTCCGCGTAGAGCTCTATGGCGGCGTAGGCGCTGTAGCAGCCAGCGCAGCCACAAGCGGCTTCCTTCGCATGTTGTGCGTGGGGCGCTGAGTCAGTGCCCAGAAAGAACTTGCTGGAACCTGATGCGACCGCATCACAGAGGGCCTGTTGATGAGTCTCTCGCTTCAGGATCGGCAGGCAAAAAAGGTGCGGGCGAATACCACCGACCAACATGTGGTTGCGGTTGAACAACAGGTGGTGCGCAGTAATGGTCGCGCCCACGTTGGCTGGCGCTTGTTTGACGAACTCCACCGCATCGGCCGTTGTAATGTGTTCAAACACCACCTTGAGCGTCGGAAAGCGCTCTACCAACTGCACCAGTTGTTGATCAATGAAGGCTTTTTCCCGATCAAAAATATCAACGCTGCTATGGGTTACCTCACCATGCACCAGCAACGGCATACCAATATCAGCCATCGCTTCCAGCGCGGGGTAGATATTCTCCAGATTGGTTACGCCGGACTGCGAGTTGGTCGTTGCACCTGCCGGGTAAAGCTTGGCGGCAATGGCTTGTCCGCTTTGCATGGCTGCACGCACGATCTCGGGGCTGGTTTGATCAGTCAGATACAGAACCATCAGTGGTTCAAAGTGCGAACCGACAGGGCGAGCGGCGAGAATCCGCGCTTTGTAGTCCGCTGCTTCCTGCGCATCACGCACCGGCGGCACCAGATTGGGCATGATTATCGCGCGGCCAAAGGTGCGGGCAGCGTCTGCAACAGTGTAGTCAAGCATCTTTCCATCGCGAAGATGGATGTGCCAATCGTCCGGGCGGGTCAGCGTGAGGCGGTCAGTCATGCGGGTGGGTCCAGAGCAAGATAATGCCGTAATGCTACCGCAATCCTTGGCTTTTTCACACAGCCCAACCGTGCCGCTCGGCTGTGTCTGGGTGCTGCTTGGCCCAATTGATCTGATTTAACTGCCGCTTTGGGTAAAGATTTGTCTCGTGCCGCCGATGAGACAGGCAAGAGAGATTCATTGCGTCGGCATCAGGTCGACGGTTGAAGAGGTGAGAAGCGTGCTTACGCGAACATACCCGGCAATTCTGCTTGCACTGGCCTTGCCTGCCCAGGCTCTGACTTTTCAGACGCGCATGGAAGATGTGCAGTGGCAGGTCACGGGTGATCAGTTTGCCTGTCGCCTGAGTCAGTCGGTTGCCGGTTACGGTGAGGCGACCTTCGTGCGCAATGCTGGCGAGCCTGCTGCCTTCGAGCTTAAGGCGTGGGACAATCACATGAGCTCTGGTGCGGCGCAACTATATAACGAGCCTCCAGCCTGGCGGCCCGGCACCGCCGTTGTCCCTGTCGGTCGCATTGCTGTGAAGCAGGGGGAGGGCACCATGTTGGTGCCGCAACAGCAGGCTGGCCGCATGCTCGCTGGTCTTGCCTCCGGGCTGCAGCCGACCATTATGCGCACGGGGTTTGCCGGCAGTGACCCGGTGCGTGTGGTGGTCTCAAGTGTCGGCTATCAGGATGCCTGGCTGGATTTTCAGAAATGCGTCAGCGGATTGTTACCTCTGAGCTACGCGCAGATTGCCGAGAGCTTGATCAGCTTTGGTTCTGGCGGCTCCGGACTGAGTGCGCAGGCAAAGGCGATGCTCGACACGGCAGTCATTTACATCAAGGCTGAGGAAGACGACCTTAAGGATATTCTTCTCGATGGCCACTCTGATAACCAGGGCAACCGACTGGATAATCGCGAGCTTTCACGTCAGCGAGTGCTGGCCGTGAAAGATTATCTGGTAGAGCAGGGCATCGACGATGAATTGTTCGTCATGCGCTTTCATGGTGATCGCTATCCCGTTGCAAGTAACAGAACCGATCAGGGGCGCAAGGCCAACCGCCGGGTAATGTTGCGGCTGGAAAAGAACTGATCTCACCTTTCCTTGCGTGCTCTGTGCGCATTATCGGCGTTTTTGCGTGCCTGCATGCACAATCTCTCCATAGCTGCCCTGTGATTCCTCGTGCCTTAACGCTAGAATAGCGGCCTTTCGTCCGCTCCTGTGCGAGTGGCGTTACAGTCTTGTTAAGGGAGCTCATCAATGGCAGAAGTCAATAAAGTCGTCCTGGCCTATTCCGGCGGTCTGGATACGTCGGTAATCCTTAAATGGTTGGAAGATACCTACGGCTGCGAAGTGGTCACCTTCACCGCCGACCTGGGGCAGGGCGAAGAGGTAGAGCCCGCGCGTGCCAAGGCGCAAGCCATGGGTGTGAAGGAAATCTACATTGATGATCTGCGCGAAGAGTTCGTTCGTGACTTCGTATTCCCTATGTTCCGCGCCAATACAGTGTATGAAGGCGAGTATTTGCTGGGTACCTCTATTGCCCGTCCGCTGATTGCCAAGCGTTTGATTGAAATTGCCAACGAGACCGGCGCTGACGCCATTTCCCATGGTGCTACCGGCAAGGGTAACGATCAGGTTCGCTTTGAATTGGGTGCCTATGCGCTCAAGCCGGGCGTGAAGGTAATCGCACCCTGGCGTGAATGGGACCTGTTGTCCCGTGAAAAGCTGATGGATTACGCTGCCAAGCACGATATTCCGATCGAGCGCCACGGTAAGAAGAAGTCGCCTTACTCCATGGATGCCAACTTGCTGCACATCTCCTATGAAGGTGGTGTGCTGGAAGATACCTGGGCAGAACATGAAGAAGATATGTGGCGTTGGTCCGTTTCACCAGAAAACGCACCTAACCAAGCGACCTACATCGAACTCGGTTACCAGAATGGTGACATCGTATCTATCGATGGCAAGGATATGAGCCCGGCTACCGTGCTGGCTTACCTGAACAAAGTAGGCGGCGATAACGGTATCGGCCGTTTGGATATCGTTGAAAACCGCTTTGTCGGTATGAAATCACGCGGTTGCTATGAAACGCCCGGTGGTACCATCATGCTCAAGGGGCATCGTGCGATTGAGTCGATCACGCTGGATCGTGAAGTTGCTCACCTGAAAGATAGCTTGATGCCCAAGTATGCCGAGCTGATCTATAACGGTTTCTGGTGGAGCCCTGAGCGCGTCATGCTGCAGCAGATGATTGATGCCTCGCAGGCGCAGGTTAATGGTGTTGTCCGTCTCAAGCTTTACAAGGGCAACGTCATGGTTGTTGGCCGCAAATCAGATGATTCGCTGTTTGATGCCAACATCGCGACCTTTGAGGATGATGCGGGTGCCTACGATCAGGCAGATGCCGCTGGTTTCATCAAGTTGAATGCGCTGCGTATGCGGATCGCTGCCAACAAGGGCCGCAAGTTGCTCTGAGCAATAAGACAGTAATGAAAACGCCCGGTTTATCCGGGCGTTTTGCTGTCAGTCTGGCTAGACTGGGCGCAGGCTTGTAGCTTTAACTTTGTATATCCAATCAGGGCTTTAACTATGCGTATTCTGCACACGATGTTGCGTGTGGGTAATCTGGAAAAATCCATCGCCTTTTATACCGAGGTTTTGGGTATGACGCTGTTGCGCCGCAGGGACTACCCGGAAGGACGTTTTACCCTGGCCTTTGTCGGCTACGGTAATGAAGCAGAACATACCGCGCTGGAGCTGACCCACAATTGGGACACCAATGAGTATGACCTGGGGTCCGGTTATGGGCACATCGCTATTGAAGTGCTGGACGTTTACAAGGCTTGCGAACAAATCAAGGCTGCCGGTGGCAATGTAGTGCGAGAACCGGGTCCGATGAAGCATGGACAAAGCGTATTGGCGTTTGTCGAAGATCCAGACGGTTACCGTATTGAGTTGCTCGGTAAAAAGTGATGTGAAACCGCCCCAGAGGCCTTCAGGGAAGTATTGGCATGATATGGATGTTGCTCATCGCCATTGTGTTGCTTTCAACGCTTGCGGTATGCCGGCTGCGCCACGTACGTAAGCGGGAAGAGACAGAGCAGCGGCGTCAGGCGATTGCGCACATTTTTCTGCTGCGGCAATTGCTGGAGCAGCTGCAGCGCCACCGCGGACTCTCCTTTGGTGTCATGTCGGGAGAGCACGCATTGGAGGCACGACGCTGGTCGGTGCATCAACAACTGCTGCGTCTGCTTAGAAATATCGGCCACTACGAAGCGTCGCTCTACTGGTACGACAGTTGGCACCAGACACGTGATCTATGGCAAAAGATAGAAGCTGGCTTCGATCACCACACCGCAGCGCATTTGCTGTTACTGCACAATCAGATGACGGCGTCCCTGCTGCAGACAATTGAAGCGCTCGCGTCGCGCTTTGACTTGGTGTGCCTGGGACGTTTGGCTCCCCAAGCTGAAGGTATATGGCTGGAATTGCTGCACAATATTGAGCTGGTTGGGCAAAGTCGCGCTTTGGGGACAGGTATTGCGGCTAATCGGCAAAACCTGCCCATCTGGCGGGACCGCTTGCAGATTCTGAGTGCGCAAATCCAGGAGCAAGCTTATGCCGCCTTGGCCAGGCTGATTTCAGATCCTGAGCTGCGGGATCTGGTCAGCTCGTCTGTACGCGAGGCGGAGGATGCGCTGGATATATTGCTTGACCGTATTCGCTCGATACTTGAAAGCCAGAAGGGACCTAAGGTGCACTCGGTCGAATTCTTTCAGGTCGCTACCCGGGCGATCAGCGCTCAACTGCAACTGGTAGACCTGTTGTTAGGTCGGCTAGCGCTAGGTTCAGGATTGCTTGACACCAATTTTCTGAATGCCGATCAAGTCTAAGTAGTCGCACCAAAATAGTGTTCTCTGTTGAAATTGCCCCCTTCTGGCTCACCTTGGAATCACTCAACAGCTCTTTAATCAGAGAGTTATTCTAGTGCTTTTGGCCTGCTGTTTTATTTTAAATTATTGTATTTAATGGTTTTTAATCTTATATCGGTTCCCTCCCGCTTACCCGAAGGTTTTTTTCTCTATCTTGGCATGCCTGTTGCTTTGTTAGAGCAACGGCTATTTCTATACAGCCATGCTTCCGGTGGTCATCGTAGATCACCTGCCTCAAGGCTAGGAAGCGGGTGATCCGAGCAACGAAGCTCCGGCTAGCGCCCAACACAATTTGATCAGTACCAGGCAACGGCGCCTGGAGTCCCAATAGGGCTCCAGGCGTTTTTTTTTGTTTTTTTGCCGGCTGTTGCCGGCTGCGGCTTCGACTGAGGAAAGGCGATGAACTCGAATATGACACCGATCAATAATCAGACACTAGTCATCATCGGTAACGGTATGGTCGGCCATCATTGCGTCGAACAACTGACTGAGCGAGGAGCGCTTGCCCATTATCAAGTTCACGTGTTCGGTGAGGAGCGTCAGCGGGCTTATGATCGTGTGCACCTGTCGGAGTATTTCGGCGGACGCGATGCCGAGTCATTAGCCATGTGCGAAGCTGGTTTTTATGAACAGCATGGGGTGCATATGCACCTGGGTGTGGCGGTGTTGGAGATCGACCGCGAGCGCAAAGAGGTCGTGACCAGCGAAGGGCGGCAAGCCTATGACCGTTTGGTGCTAGCAACAGGTTCCTATCCTTTCGTGCCGCCGATTGCCGGTGCTGACGGTAACTCACGACTGGTTTACCGCACGCTGGACGACCTCGACGCCATCCGCGCGGCGGCCAAGGGCGCGCGTCGCGGTGTCATCGTCGGCGGCGGACTGCTCGGGCTGGAAGCGGCCAATGCACTCAAGTCACTGGGCCTGGAAGCCCATGTTGTTGAATTTGCCCCGCGGTTAATGCCTGTGCAGCTTGATCCCGATGGTGGCGCTGCATTGAAGGCCCGAATCGAAGAACTGGGCGTGCGTGTACACCTAAACCGCGCAACCAGTGAAATTGTAGCTGGCGAAGAGTATGCCTACCGCATGAACTTCAGTGATGGCGAGTCGCTGGAAACCGATCTAATCGTATTTTCCGCTGGCATCCGCCCGCAGGATGCTCTGGGCCACAACGCCGGGCTCAACGTCGCGGAGCGCGGCGGCGTGGTAATCGACAGCGATTACCAAACCAGCGATCCTGATATTTTTGCCATCGGCGAGTGCGCGTCCTGGAAAGGAAACGTTTTTGGTCTGGTTGCACCGGGTTACACCATGGCACGTAATCTGGCATCGCTGCTAATGGGTGAACCACACGAGAGCTTTATTGGCGCGGATATGTCCACCAAATTGAAGCTGTTGGGTGTGGATGTAGGCTCCATTGGCGATGCGCACGCCGCTACACCGGGTGCCAAAAGCTACCGCTTTAATGATGAGGTCAACTCCAGCTACCGGCGCCTTGTGGTATCGCCGGATGGCAGCCAGGTGATTGGCGCGGTCTTGGTGGGTGACAACAGCTTCTACGACACGCTGCTGCAGTACGCGCAAAACGGCATCAAACTGCCGGCTGATCCGGCCAGTTTGATCTTGCCCGCCGGTGAGGGCGCTCCGGCACTCGGTGCTGACGCGCTGCCGGATACTGCCACAATCTGCTCTTGTCATAACGTCAGCAAGGGCGCTGTTTGCTGTCAGGTAGATGCCGGCTGTGTTGACCTCGGCGATCTCAAAGCGGCGACCAAGGCGGGTACAGGATGCGGAGGTTGCAGTGCGCTGCTCAAGCAGGTGTTTGAGCATGAACTCAGTGCGCGCGGCGTTGAGGTCGATAAAAGCCTGTGTGAGCACTTTGCCCATACCCGGCAGGAGCTTTATGGCATTGTCCGGGTTGAGGGCATAATCAGCTTTGACGAGCTGTTGACCAAGCATGGCTACGGCCAAATAGGCTGCGATATCTGCAAGCCGGCTGTGGGTTCGATTCTGGCTTCCTGCTGGAATCAGCCGATCACCGCCCCTTCGTTGGTGCCGCTGCAGGACACCAACGATACTTTCATGGCCAATATGCAGAACAACGGTACCTATTCGGTTGTGCCGCGTATTGCTGGCGGTGAGATCACCCCCGACAAACTCATTGCTCTCGGCGCGGTTGCCAAGAAATACGACCTCTATACCAAAATTACCGGCGGCCAGCGAATTGATCTGTTCGGCGCCGAGTTGCATCAGTTACCGGACATCTGGGGCGAGCTGATTGACGCAGGTTTCGAGACAGGTCATGCCTATGGTAAGTCGCTGCGCACGGTCAAATCCTGCGTTGGCAGTACCTGGTGTCGCTACGGTGTGCAGGACAGTGTGGGCATGGCGCTGGTACTGGAAAATCGATACAAAGGCCTGCGCTCACCCCATAAAATCAAGTTTGGGGTCTCGGGCTGCACGCGCGAATGCGCTGAGGCGCAAAGCAAGGACGTGGGCGTCATCGCCACCGAGAACGGCTGGAACCTTTACGTCGCTGGTAACGGCGGCATGCGGCCGCGTCACGCAGAACTGTTCGCCACCGATCTCGATGATCAAACGCTGATCCGCTATATCGATCGCTTCCTGATGTTTTACGTGCGCACGGCTGACCGGTTGCAGCGCACCTCGGTCTGGCGTGAAGGTCTTGAGGGCGGTCTGGATTACCTGAAAGACGTCATCATCAATGACAGCCTGGCGCTGGGCGCTGAGCTGGAATCCCAGATGCAGTTGGTCATTGATCGCTATGAATGTGAATGGGCCAATGCCCTGAAGGACCCGGAAAAGCTCAAGCGTTTTCGCACCTTTGTTAATGACGAGCGCGGTGATCCGGATATCAAGTTCGTCAAGGAACGTGAGCAGCGTCGGCCGCTTCAGGCTCATGAGCTAAACCTCATACCGCTGGCCGAGGAGGCACTCTGATGATCGAACACAGCCAAAGTGCGGAGCAACAATCCGTTGCCTGGCGTGTGCTCTGCACGCGTCAGGATCTGGTGGCCAACTCGGGCGTGGTCGCGCTGCTGGATAATACCCAGGTTGCCCTGTTTCATTTACCCCAGTACAGCGAAGGTGAGCAGCTTTTTGCGGTTGAGAATCGCGACCCCAAGTCAGGCGCAAACGTGATAGGTCGTGGCATCGTCGGGTATATCAAGGGGGATCTGGTAATTGCATCGCCTTTGTACAAACAGCACTTTAGGTTGGTCGACGGCAGCTGCGTCGAGTATCCAGAGCAGCGCTTGCGCGTATGGCCAGTTCGGCTGAGCGACGACCGGGTGGAAGTGGCAATAGCGACTGAATAATCCGCTTGGCCAGGCCGGTTTCGGCTGGCCGAACCAGCAGTACTGGCGCGCTGCTGCCTGATACGCACGTCAGCCACCTTAAACGATTGAGTACAGAGAGAGTCACGTCATGTCTTATTTAGTTCCTGCCGAGTTTGTCACCAAGATGGTGGATGCGGGTGAGTCCAAGGTTTTCATGTCCACACGCGATACCTTGATCCGCTCATTCATGGCCGGTGCCATTCTGGCACTGGCGGCGGTATTTGCGATTGCCATTACGGTACAGACGGGGAACCCGCTGATCGGTGCCATTTTGTTCCCGGTGGGTTTTGTGATGCTCTACCTGATGGGCTTTGACCTGCTGACTGGGGTCTTCATGTTGGTGCCCCTCGCGCTGCTCGATAAGCGCCCTGGTGTGACCATGGGCGGCCTGCTGCGCAATTGGGGATTGGTGTTTGTCGGCAACTTTGCTGGCGCGCTCACCGTGGCTTTGATGATGGCCTTTGTTTATACCTACGGTTTCTCCACCGATCCGGGCGCGATTGGCGAAAAAATTTCGCACATCGGTGAAGCTCGGACTCTGGGGTACGCTGAGTATGGTATCGCTGGCTGGCTGACCATTTTTCTGCGCGGGATGCTTTGCAACTGGATGGTATCCATGGGCGTGGTAGGGGCTATGATTTCTACCTCGGTCAGTGGCAAGGTGATTGCCATGTGGATGCCGATCATGTTGTTCTTTTACATGGGCTTTGAGCACTCGGTGGTCAACATGTTTCTGTTTCCCTCAGCGATGATCATGGGCGGAGATTTCTCGGTCATGGATTACATGATCTGGAACGAGATCCCCACCGCGCTAGGTAACCTGGTCGGCGGTCTGGCCTTTACCGGTCTTACGCTCTATACCACCCACGTGCGCACCGCTCCCAAGCGCGTGCTCTAACGCGCTCGCTACTCTGTGACTACCCCGGCGGCGTCGGGGTTTTTGAGTGTATAACGCATGTATAAACAGCTCTCAGTGAGTGTGGGGCAGCATTCGGACAAGGGCGTGAAAGACCTGAATCAGGACTTTCACGGCGCGTGGGTTCCGGCCGAGCCCCAGCTAAGTACCAAGGGTATTGCCATTGCTCTGGCTGATGGTATCAGCAGCAGCAGTCTGAGCCAGGTCGCCAGTGAAGCCGCGGTAACGGGGTTTCTGGCAGACTACTACTGCACCTCCGAGGCCTGGAGCGTAAAGCAGTCAGCGCAGCGCGTGCTGATGGCCACCAATTCCTGGCTGTATGCCCAGACGCGACAAAGCCAGTATCGCTATGACGCTGATCGCGGTTACGTTTGTACTTTTAGCGCGCTTATTTTAAAAGCGGCCACAGCCTACCTGTTTCACGTTGGCGATGCGCGCATCTATCGCATGGCAGGCGGCGGGCTGGAGCAGCTCACGCAGGATCATCGCTTATGGGTGTCGCAGCAGCAAAGCCAGCTGGCACGTGCGCTGGGTGCCAGGCAGCAGCTGGAACTTGACTACCAGGCCCTGCCGGTGACGCAGGGCGATACCTTTGTATTGGCAACCGACGGTGTCTACGAATTTGTCAGTGTAGCCTTTATTGCTCAGACCATTGCCGAGCAGCATGCAGACCTGGAGCTCGCGACCAAATTGATTGTGGCAGAAGCTTTGGCGCGCGGTAGCGACGATAACCTCACTGTTCAAGTGGTGCGTGTAGACGGTCTGCCAACACGCGACACCGCTGCTGACTGGTTGACTGATCAGCTGCTTGGCAACCTGCCGCTACCTCCTTTGCTTGAAGCGCGCGAACTGTTTGACGGCTATCGCATCATGCGCGAAGTACAGGCCAGCAGCCGCAGTCATGTGTATCTCGCAGTGGATCAGGAGAGCGGCGAGCAGGTGATTTTGAAGACCCCCTCTATTGATCTGGGCGCTGATGCGGCGTATCGGGAGCGCTTCATGCTAGAGGAGTGGATTGCCCGCCGGTTAAACAGTCCGCATGTGCTCAAGCCTTGCCGTATCGAGAGGCAGCGGAATTTTCTCTATGTGGCTACCGAATATATCGAGGGACAGACGCTGCGCCAGTGGATGGTCGATAATCCTGCGCCGAGCCTGGAGCAGGTGCGCGGGATCGTCGAGCAGATCGCCAGAGGACTGCAGGCCTTTCACCGGATGGAAATGTTGCACCAGGATCTGCGCCCCGACAACATCATGATAGATAATACGGGCACCGTGAAAATCATCGATTTTGGCGCTACCCGCGTGGCCGGACTGATGGAAATGAGCTCCCAGATACTGCCCGAACAGATGCTGGGCACCGTTCAGTACTCCGCGCCCGAGTACTTTATCGGTGACAGCGGCACGCCACGCTCTGACCTGTTTTCATTGGCGGTTATCACCTACCAGATGCTCACCGGGAAATTACCTTACGGCGCCCAAGTGGCCAAAGCACGCACGCGTGCAGCGCAGAACAAACTGATGTATCAGACGGTCCTGCACGATGAGCGAGAGATTCCGGCTTGGATAGACGAGGTGCTCAAACGTGCCCTGCAGCCCAACCCCAACAAACGCTACGAAGCGCTCTCGGAGTTTGTGTTTGATCTGCGTCAGCCCAGCCAGGCCTATTTCAATAGAACGCGACCACCGCTGATGGAACGTAACCCGCTGCTATTCTGGAAAAGCCTGTGTTTTATGCTGGTTATGGTGATTGCCGCGTTACTGGCGCGCTAGCGCGGCGGAGCTTGCACAACTGCTTTGTCAGGGCTGATTGATACCGCGAATACGGGTTGCCAGGTCGGCGGCGTAAAGATCGGTCATGCCAGCGATAAAATCGACCACTCTCAGGTAACTGCGGTAGGGATCCCAATCCGCTTGTGGAATGGTATGTCCCAGCAGGTCCAGTATGCGCTGGTGCTTGAAGCTCAGGTTCTGGCCGGCATGCAGCTCGCTGACTGCGCCGCAAAACGCGTTCAGCAAGGTTTCCAGTGTGCTGTAGGCGCCGATCTCGACCACCGTTTTGCGCTTGTCCTGAAAGATGCGTTTGCGCGCCATCTGCTTGGCGTCCAACACGCAGCGTCTTGCTGCTCCGTGCATATGCTCAACCAGATCACCTTTCAGGTCGCCAGCCAGTAACGCTGGTTGCTGCTCGATGAACGCCTCGGCGGCAGCGTTTACCAGATGCTCAATCGCCTTGCCACGCAGTATTGCCAAGCGACGGCGCTGGGAATCTTCGGGGCCAAGTTGGCGGTAGGTCTCGGGCACATCATCGCCCACGAGATCGAGCAGAACCTTTTCGACCTCTGAATAGGCGAGCAGATCCATTTCCAGGCCGTCTTCCAGGTCAATCAAGCCATAGCAAATGTCGTCAGCCGCCTCGACCAGATAGACCAGCGGGTGGCGGCTCCAGCTCTGCTCGCCCTGGGAGGGCAGGCCGAGCTTGTCGGCGATTTGCTGCAGCAGCGGATACTCGGCCTGGTAGCAGCCAAACTTGTGTTTTTTGTAGCCCTGGCTATCGGCATGCTGCGCTGTCCAGGGATATTTCAGATAAGCGCCTAGCGTTGCGTAAGTCAGGCGCATGCCGCCATCAGCCTGGTGGTACTCAATCTGGGTTAAAACGCGGAAGCCCTGGGCGTTACCCTCAAAGTGCAGAAAATCCTGACGCTCTGCCTCACTCAACTGATCAAGCAGACCGCCTTGGGCTGCCTGGTGGAACCAGTGGCGGATGGCATCCTCGCCGGAGTGGCCGTAGGGCGGGTTACCAATATCATGCGCCAGGCAGGCCGCCTGGACTATCGCACCCAGATCGGCGGGCTCGCACCAGTCTGGTAGCTCGCTGCGCAGCATTTCACCGACGCGCATGCCCAAAGAGCGACCTACGCAGCCAACTTCAAGGCTATGGGTAAGACGAGTGTGAATGTGGTCGTTACTGGAAACCGGGTGCACCTGGGTTTTCTTGCCTAGCCGGCGGAAAGCGCCAGAGAAGATAACGCGATCATGGTCCTTGTGGAACGGTGTGCGGCCTAACTCGTCGGCGCTGGCTAGAGGCTTACCCAAACGTTCCCGGCACAGCAGTGTTTCCCAATCCATAATGATCTCCGTTGTAGTGTGCCGAGTATGTGGGATGCGCACTCGACTGCCAAGGTTGCAATTGATCTCGCGGCACCCTCGTTAGAGGTCGGCAGGCGCGCGTCAACCGGGTAGAATAGCGACCCTTTGTGATTAACTGCGAGCGGCCCCCCGGCATGATCCGTCTTACTCTTTATGGCACCAGCGCCTGCCATCTGTGCGATGCCGCGATGGCTGAGCTTGCCCCCCTGAAAGCCAATGGCCTTCAGGTGCGCGAGGTGGATATTGTGGACGCCGAGGAGCTGATGACGCGGTATCAGTTGCGCATTCCGGTACTGCGTCGTGAGGATACCGGCGCGGAGCTGGACTTCCCATTTGACCTGAACCGTTTGCTTGACTGGTTGCAGGATGTGTTGGCCGAGGAGGGTTGAGCTATGGCGATGCGCGTACTGCCGTTCTGGCAACGTAAAAAGCTGACTGAAATGGATCAGCAGGAATGGGAGTCGCTGTGTGACGGCTGCGGCTTGTGTTGTTTGCAGAAGTTGGAAGATGAAGACGAGCCGCAGACATTTTATTACACCCGCATTGCCTGCAAACTGCTAGATCACCAAAGTTGCCAGTGCAGCGACTACCCTAATCGCCAATTGAAAGTTCCAGACTGTATCCAGCTAACGCCGGGGGCTGCCAGCGATTTTGCCTGGCTGCCGCCAACGTGCGGCTATCGTCTGGTGTCTGAAGGAACGGACTTGCCGCCATGGCACCATTTGATTTGCGGTGACCGTAACGCCGTACACAAGGCGGGTATTTCGTTATCTGGCCAAATGCTCAAAGAGGGCAGTGTAGATGATGATGATTGGGAAGATCACATCATTTTTCGCGTGGGCTGAGGGTGTCGGGCGACCCAGAGTGAGCCGCCCGCCATCTGTTTAGTTGTCGACCTGAAACTCACGTAACTTGGTGTACAGGTAGCGCACCTGGTCATACTCGAATGGGCTGTCGAGTGCACCATAGCGGAAGGGTGTCTGATAGCGCAGATCAATAGCCCATATACCCCAGGTTGCCTGATAGTCGTTCATGAAATCACGGTTGTTCATGTAGTTAACATTGTCTTCAATCGCCCAGTCCACGACTTTACCCGTGCCGTCGCGCAGCGATGAAGGGCCGAGAAACGGGATCACCAGATAGGGGCCAGGCGGCACGCCGTAAACGCCGAGTGTTTGTCCAAAGTCCTCTGGTTGCTGCGGTAGGCCCATACTGTTGGCCACATCAAAAATCCCGCCAATCCCCAGAATACTGTTGAACAACAGCCTTGCTGTGGTCTCTGCACTGCGCTGGAACTTACCCTGCAGCAGGCTATTTCCAAGGTGAGGAATGTCTTTCAAGTTATTGAAAAAATTGGAAACGCCTTTTCGCGCGACCTTGGGTGTAGCCCACACATAGGTGCGTACAACCGGCAGATAAACATGCTGGTCGAATTGTGCGTTAAAGCGATAAATACGACGGTTCATACCTTCCAGCGGGTCTTGCACATTCAGTGCGCGAAGACTCGAGCGCTCGAATTGGTAGCGCGTTTCACTCTTATCAATATCCAGTTCATCAAGCGGATCATGGTAAGCAGGGAAGTCGAGCTCATGCCCGCTGTCACTGTAATTGACGTACTCGTTTGGCGCGTCGGCCAGGACGGTGCCGGTGAAAAAAATACAGCCGAACAGGCCGCTTATCCAATAGACCGGGTTCATTGTGCGTCTCCCTGCAGAAAGTCCATATAACGTTCGGCAACCTGCGGATAGTCGAGATTACCGCCATGTCCTCCGTGCGGATAAAGGTAGGCACGCTCACCGAAGGTGTCGGCCAAAAATCTGTAGTCGTTTTGGGTCAATATAAGGTCATCAGCGTTGCTGACTGCGGCGATGTTGGGACTGTCGTGCAGGAAAGCCTGCAAGCTGCGCAAACTGGTTTCGTAGGCCATCTCGTCGATGGTGCGCCCGGCATTCAGTGCCTCCCACGCTGGCCACAGCTGGGTATTGATGTAGCAGGAGAAATCACAAAACAACGCGCGGCGCAGGTAAGGCGTCAGTGAGGTGCTGACCTTCAATTCCTTATCGGCTGGTACGTAGCGTCCGCCGTGATTGATCAGATCGCTCATAAAGCTCAGATCCGCTGCTGAGAAGCGAAACACGGCGCCAACCAGCATGGCGAGCTCTGGATCTGACAGCGCCTCGGGTGAGTTCTGTATTTCATAGAACAGGTTGGCTTGAATATCGCTGTTGCCGCGCTGCGCAAAGTGGCGTGAGAGCTTTTGGAAAATATGCTCGTAGAAGCTGTCGTTGTCGCTTACGCCGGGGATACGGGTGTAGGACAAATCGTCGAGCCGGCCTACCGAGGCGTAAAGATCGACCGGTGGATTGAGCAGCAGCACCTTGCTGAAGTTGAACTGCCCCAAATGGGTATCAAGCTCGGCAACGAAGGCGGCATTCAACGCGCCCAAGCTGAAGCCGGCCAAGCGATACTCGGTGACTTCGAAGCCCTTTTCATCTTGCGCCTTATCCAAGGCCATACTCATGGCAGTATGCAGGTCACGCGCGTCCTCAGCGCCCATCCCCGGCATGCCGCTATTGGACGCTGCTGCGATAAAGTCATGATTGGTCGGCGAAGACAAGACAATAACGTGCATGCCAGCTTGCCAGAATAGTCGCTTGAGATAGTCCATACGCGAGCTGTCGTAGCCAGAGCCGGTGCCAGCAATCAGAAAGATAAGCGGTGCGGGCTCATCATGCCAGGCGACACGGAAATGCAGATCGCGGTAATTGGACAGCGCGGGCGGCAGTTTTCTGTCCGGTAACACACGAACGGCAAGATCCCCCTGCTGAACGTCGACCTCATCAGGAACAGGTACTTTAAGTTCATTCGGAGTGCCGGCAACCGTAGCCATAAAAGGGTTGGTTTCAGGGTAGTCAAATTGTTCAGCCTGAGCCGTGAAGGCGATGGCAAAAAGCAATCCGGTGCAAATTCGTATCGTCTTTCGGGGCATAATGGCGATCGTCTACTTTTCCTGAGGAGTCGCTGCAATATACCCCCAAAAGGGGGTTAAAGTTCCATTTTTGCGGGCTGCAAGATTTTTGACTACGGACGAAAATACGCTATCAGCGCCTGTTCTCGAGGCTTTTACTGAACACTCTCTCAGGCCTGAAGAATCGGCGAGAGCGGCTGCAACGCTGTTTGTTTGCGACGCTCATGGCGCTTCCATATCTTCTCGTGAAAGTAGAACGCAACGGTATTCACCGCTGGCTCTACCAATGCGACAGCGCCACCCAGCAATACGCTACCCGTCATCAAGTACACCACGCCAAAGGCGATGGAGAAGTGCATGCAGGCAAAGGTCATGGTTTTCAACATGGGACACCTCAGATAAACAACTAAATAGTAATGATTCGTAATTGCATATATTAGCGTTTCGAATGGATGACGCAAGCGCGAAAATCCCATAGCCTTGATAGGCAAGCTCAATTGCCTTGTTCCTGCGCGCCGTTGCCGTTTCTATCAGCAATGGGTATCACGCGATCAGTGACTTGGTTGCTGCCCAATTCCGCTATGCTGGTAGTTCGGCACCCTGGGTGTCGCGGTCGTCTGATTTGTCAGTGACGCCAGCAAAAGACAGGACTGCATATGGATTTCAAGGATTATTACAGCGTACTCGGTGTGGATCGTCAGGCCGACGACAAGGCGATCAAGACGGCCTACCGTAAGTTGGCCAGGCAGTATCATCCGGATGTCAGTAAGCATCCTGAGGCGGAAGAAAAGTTCAAGGAAGTTGCTGAGGCCTATGAAGTACTGCACGACGCCAATAAGCGTGCGGAATACGATGACCTCTGCCAGGCTCGAGAGCAGCGCCAGCGTTATCAAGGTAACGCTGATGCCGGTTATGGCGGTGGCGGCCAGTCGGACGCTGATTTTGCCGACTTTTTCAGCTCCATGTTCGGCGGAGCAGGTGGAGGTGGTTTTGGCCGAGGCGCGGCGGATCCCTTTGCCCGCAAGGGCCAGGATGTTGAGATCGAACTGCCGGTGTTTCTAGAAGAAACGCTGGCCGAGATCAGCAAGCCGGTCAGTTTCAACCTGCAGTACGTTGATGAACGCGGTCAGCCGCAGGTGTTACAGAAATCGCTGAAGGTCAAGATTCCCGCCGGCGTTGCGGATGGCGAGCGGATTCGACTCAAGGGCCAGGGATCACCCGGCATGGGCCAGGCGCCGGCAGGTGATCTTTATCTGCATATTCGATTGGTCCCGCATCCTATGTTTGATGTGGAAGGGCGTAACCTGATTCTGACGGTACCCTTGGCCCCTTGGGAAGCGGCGCTGGGCGCCAAGGTAACGGTACCTACCCTGAGCGGTAAAATTCAGCTGACGATCAAGCCAAACAGCCAGAGCGGGCAGCGGTTGCGAATCAAGGGTAAGGGTCTGACTGGAAAACAGGGCAGTGGTGATCTTTTTGCCGTGCTCAAGGTGGTCATGCCGCAGCAGCACAATGAGCGTATGCAGCAGCTCTGGACCGAGCTGGCAGAGCAAGCGGCATTCGACCCCAGGGCCGACTGGAGCAAAGAATCATGAGCAGCGTATACGTAAGTTTTGACGAGCTTTGCCAGTGCGTGAGCATTAGTGAAGCGCAGATAGTCGATCTGGTTGAGCAGGGCGTGCTCCGGCCTGAAGCGGGCGTCCGGCGGGAGGAGTGGCGTTTTAGCCATATTGCCATGAGCCTGGTTAGCAAGGCTGATCGCTTGCATCATCAACTGGCGGTCGAGTGGTCCGATATGCCGTTGGTGCTGGAGATGCTTGATGAGTTGAATGAACTAAGAGCTGAAAACGCTATGCTCAAGCAGCGTCTTGACCGGTTTTTGCACGACGAGGGATAAACGCTCGGCACTGCCCTGACCGGCCAGCCACTATTATAGCGGTCAGGGCAGTGCTATCGCGTTAGTCAAAGTCGAATTCGGTCAGCTCACGCTGCAGGCGGCGTTCCTCGAGGTAATTGTCGATCAAGCGACGTTTGGTAAGGCTCGCCTTGGAATTGGGCGCGCTGTCGGTATCTGGGGTGTCGTCCTCTTCGATGAAGTCATCATCGTCCAGTTCGATATCGGTTTTCGCTTTAGCCATGACTCAACTCCACAATGAAGATGCCATTTGCGCACCTTATAAACGGAGTAGGGGTTTTGCGGAAATAGTTTTTTTTTATTAAAAAAGCAAAAAGACCTCAAACCTTCAGTCCGAGGTCTTCTCTTTGTAGTCGCACAGGTCTTCGATGCGGCAGCTACCGCACTGCGGCGTGCGTGCTTTGCAGACGTATCTGCCGTGCAGAATCAACCAGTGATGAGCGTCTACCAGGAACTCCCTGGGCACATGGCGCATCAGCTTTTTTTCCACTTCGAGCACGTTTTTCCCCGGCGCAATACCGGTGCGATTGCTGACGCGAAAAATATGCGTATCCACTGCCATAGCAGGGTGACCAAAGGCGGTATTGAGGACTACATTGGCTGTTTTGCGTCCCACGCCAGGTAGCGCCTCCAGCGCCTCCCGGTCGTCGGGAACTTCACTGTGGTGCAGCTCAATCAGCATTTTGCAGGCGGCGATTACGTTGCGTGCCTTGCTGTTGAACAGGCCAATCGTCTTGATGTACTCGGATAGGCCGTCAACCCCCAGCGCGTAGATCGCCTCTGGCGTATTGGCGACCGGAAAGAGCTTGGCGGTGGCCTTGTTGACGCCGACATCGGTTGCCTGCGCCGAGAGGGTGACGGCGACCAGCAGTTCGAACGGCGAGCTGAAGTTAAGCTCGGTCGTCGGGTGCGGGTTGTCTTCACGCAGGCGGCGGAAGATCTCAAAGCGTTTTTCCTTGTTCATAGCCTGCTTGCCGCCTTAGCTGATGGTGCCGGTAACCCGCACGCGCTTGCTGCCAGCGGCTGGTTTGCTAATGCGCGCTTCCGCACGCGCCTTGACCTTGGCGTCGATCACATTCTTCAGCGCGATCAACAGACCCATGAACAGAAAGGCGCCGGGCGGCAAAATAACAAAAAGCACATCGGTGTAATTCGCGAAGATAACCAGTTTCCAGTTTGCCGCTATTGGCCCCAGCAGCAGATCCATGCCCGCGAACAGGGTGCCATGGCCTACCAGCTCGCGCAGACCACCCAATACGACCAATACCAATGCAAAGCCCAGGCTCATCATGAAACCGTCGACCAGCGACGGCAGAATGGGATTTTTTGACGCAAAGGCATCGGCGCGGCCCAGGATCACGCAGTTAGTGACGATCAGCGGAATAAAGATGCCGAGTATCTGATACAGCTCGTAGGTGAATGCCTGCATCAAGAGCTCAATACAGGTAGTCAGCGCGGCGATAATCATCACAAAGGCAGGCAGGCGCACGGCATCGGTTACGGCGCTGCGGATCAGCGACACCGCCAGGTTGGAGCCGGTTAGTACCAGCATGGTCGCCAGCCCTAGCCCCAGCGCGTTGACCACTGAACTACTGACGCCCAGCAGCGGGCATAGCCCGAGCAGTTGTACCAGGCCCGGATTGTTATGCCATAGGCCATCAGCGGTTATCTCGGAGAGCGTTTTAGTTGCCATTGTCGGGCTCCTCAGCGGGCAGTTGCAGCAGGCTGCGCCGGTGTTCTGCAAAGTATTCCAGGCTTTGGTAAACCGCCTTGACCACGGCCCGCGGGGTAATAGTCGCGCCGGTAAACTGGTCGAACTTACCGCCGTCTTTTTTCACCGCCCAGTTCTCGGGTACCGGCATGCTCAAGCTTTTACCCTTGAACTCCAGTACCCACTGACTTTTGCCAATCTCGATCTTGTCGCCCAGTCCGGGCGTCTCACGGTGATTGACGGCGCGCACGCCAGCCACGGAGCCGTCAGCATAGATACCGACCAACAGATCAATACGGCCACTGTAACCCTCGGGCGCGACGACCGGCAGTATCACCGCGACGACCTTGCCGTCTCGTTTGGCGCGATAGGCGTCATGGGCAGCGCCAAGGCGCAGATGGGGATAATCATCAACGCTGAAGCTGTCGGCGAGCAGATCGTTATCGTGCTGCTCGTGCGGAAGAATCTCGTTCAGGGCGCTCAGCTGCACCCGGCGTTGGGCTTCGCTGATGCGTTCGGCGGTGCCCTGTTGGGTAATTGCGATCATACCGACGGTTGCCATAGCGAACAGTCCGAGAATGATGCTGTTGCGCAATACCGAGCTGCGGGTAGTGGTTGGATTATCCATGCTCAGTCCGTTTTGCCCATGCCGCGCTTGGCCTTGCGATGACCATAGGTGCGGGGGGTGCTGTAGTAGTCAATGGTCGGCGCAGCCAGGTTCATCAGTAGCACCGCGAAGGCGACTGCGTCGGGGTAGCCACCCCAGGCGCGAATGCAATACACCAGAATCCCCACGCCAGCACCGAAGATCAGGCGGCCCTGTTTACTGGTGGCGCCGGAGACCGGGTCAGTGACGACAAAGAAGGCGCCAAGCATGCTGGCCCCGCTGAGCAAATGAAACAGCGGTGAGCCATTGGAGTCTGAACCGCTGCCATTCCAGAACAGCAGACTCATGATGGCCAGCGCACCCAACATGCCGACCGGCGCATGCCAGGTATAAATTCGCTTGTAGAGCAGGGCAATGCCGCCAGCCAGATAAGCCAGGCTGACCCATTCCCAGCCATGTCCGGCCAAGCTACCGAATACCGGCTTGCTCGCTTGCAACTCCGCCATGGTCAGGCTGGCATTGGTTTTAACCACATCCAGAGGCGTGGCGAGGGTCCAGCCGTCGATGGCCTGGGTCGCGGGCAAGAAGATACGCGCCAGCCCATCAAACAAGCCCAGGGTGGCCTGGACATTGGGCAGTACCGCTTCAATGCCGCGCCAGGCGGGCCAACTGGTCATTTCTACCGGAAAAGATACCAGTACCACTGCGTAACCCAGCATGGCCGGATTGAACGGGTTCTGACCAAGGCCGCCGTACAATTGCTTGCCGAAGATAATGGCAAAGGCGGTGGCAACCAGGGTCAACCACCAGGGCGCATAGGACGGCAGCGCAAGGGCCAGCAGCCAGGCAGTCACCAGCGCGCTGCCGTCGCGCAGATAGAAACTGATTGGGCGTTTACGAACCCACAGGATCAGGCTTTCCACCGCAAGCGCAACCAGGCTGGCAAAGCAGATATTGATCAGGGTGCCAAAACCGAAAAACCAGGTCATGGCCAGCACGCCGGGCAGGGTTGCCGCCAATACCCAGAGCATAATGGTCTGGGTGTGGTTGTTGCCCTTGGCGTGCGGCGATGTCATACGAACCAGCGCCATCAGTTGGTCTCCTTGCTAGCCATATATTCGGCGAAGGCTTTGGCTGCCGCGTCGAGTTTGGCGCGGGTAGCCGTGAGCTGGTCCTGTGCCGGGGCGGTGTCGGTTTCGGCATCTATAGCGGCCTGCAGCTCTCGCTCGGCCCGCTTGAAATCAGCTTTAGTGGTGGCCAGGTTGGTTTTCAGCTCGCGCAGGGTTTCGTCCACCGGCTTCTTGTCGACCTTGTTGCGCTCGGGGGGCGGAATCGGGCTGTTGCTTTCGGCCTCATGCAGCGCTTTTTCAGCGGCGTTGAAAACCTGCTGTTGAGCTGCAAGCTGCGCTTTCAGATCCTCGTCATCAGGGGAGCTATCGATTTCTCGCTCGGTCTTCTTCACCGCTGCGCGCGCCATGGCCAGATCCAGCTTGGCTTTTTTCAGATTCTCGTCGATGGGCTTTTTCGAGGTCGCGGCGGCAGGCACGCGGGCATAAGCTGCTTCGGCTTCTGAGCGCAATTTGTCGATTTCTGCTTGCTGCTCTGCGCTCGGGGAATCACCGGCTGCGCGCTCGGCCTTCTTCAGGTTGGCGCGCAGCATTGCAGCCTCGATTTTAAGCTTCTTGGCATCATCGCCTCCGGCAGCGGGCTCAGCCGCAGGCTGGGTGGCAAGGTCGCCCTGTACTTGGTCGAACGCTGTCTGAGCATCGCGCGCGGCTTGTTCCAGAGTCGGGATTTGCGCTTGCAAGTCGGTGTTGTCCGGGTTGGCTGCCAGTTGTTTTTGCGCTTTCTTCAGCGCCATCTGTGCGGTGGCGGCGGCAATCTTGGCTTGCTTCTGTTCTGGACTCAGGCCGCTGGGTTTTTGCGCTTGCAGGCGGGCGACATCGGGTTCTACCGAGCTATCATTTTCCGTTGCGCTAGGCTTGGCCGCCTCGGCTTCCTTGGCGGCTTTCAATCGTGCTGCTTTTTCGGCGCGAGCCTGACGGTCACGTTCTTTTTGTTCGGCTTCACGCTGCAGGCGTTCCTGGCGGTGCTCAAAGCGTTGCTTGGAGTGATCAGATTTGTGCTGCTGCAGATCCAGCGCACGGATATCAGACTTGGCTGCGCGGTAGTACTGCACCAGCGGGATACTGCTGGGGCAAACGTAAGAGCAAGCGCCGCACTCAATGCAGTCAAACAAATTCTGCCGCTTGAGCTGATCGTACTCTTTGCCCAATGCAAAAAAGTGCAGCTGCTGCGGCAGTAGCTCTGCTGGGCATGCCTCGGCGCATAAGCCGCAGCGAATGCATGGCTGAGCCGGTGGCGGCGGAGGTAATTCCTCCTGGGTGCCAGCCAGCAGGCAGTTGCTGGTTTTAATGATGGGCGCAGCCATGCTTTGCAGGGTGAAGCCCATCATGGGGCCGCCCATCACTAGCCGATACAGGCGCTCAGGCTGCAACCCGGCAAATTCAAGCAGGTGGCTGATGCGCGTACCAATCAAGGCTTCCACGTTGGTGGGGTGACTGAGTGCGTCGCCGGTCAGGGTGGTAATGCGCTTGATCAGCGGCTGGCCCAGCAATACGGCATCGTGGATCGCCAGCAGGGTGCCTATGTTTTGGCAGACCATGCCGATGTCGGCGGGCAGGCCGCCACTGGGCACCTCTTTACCTGTCAGTATCTGGATCAGTTGCTTCTCACCGCCAGAGGGGTATTTGGTCGGGAAGACCACGACCTGCATGCTGTCGCGCGTGCCAACGGCCTTGCGCATCGCTGCGATGGCCTCTGGCTTGTTGTCCTCAATGCCGATCAACACCTGCTCTGGGTGCAGAATATGCTGAAGTATCTCGATACCCGCAACGATCTGCTCGGCGTGGTAACGCATGGCACTGTCGTCGGCCGTGATGTAAGGCTCACACTCGGTGCCATTAACGATCAGCGTATGAATTTTCTGCTCGGGGCGCGCCTTGAGTTTGACCGAGGTCGGGAAGCCCGCACCGCCCAGGCCGCTGATGCCTGCCTGACGGATAACTTCCAGCAGGGTCGCGGGCTCCAGGCTCTGGTAATCACTCATTGGGCTGAGTTCACACCACTGATCCTGGCCATCCACGTCAAGAGTAATAGCCCATTCCTCAAGGCCTGAGGCGTGCGGGTAGGGCGCGGGCCCAATCGCGGTCACTGTGCCGGAGGTGGGCGCATGCAGCGGGCAACTGATCATCCCGCTGGCCTCGGCAATCAGTTGGCCCTTGAGTACCCGCTCGCCGATTTCGACCGTCGGTTCGGCGCGAGCACCCAGATGCTGTTGCAGCGGCAGGATCAACTGGCTGGGTAGCGGCACCGATTCGATACCGTGCGCGGTCGACTGGTGCTTGTTCTCTTCCGGGTGAATACCGCCGGGAATATCCCAGATACGGATGGGGCTGGCAGCGGTCATCAGGCGGCCCCTCGCTGGGCGTCGGTGGCAATAACGGCGGGGCCGGGCAGTGGGAAGTCCCACTTCCAGTTTTGTGGTGTAGTCGGCAACGGCAGCATGTCGATACAGTCAACCGGACAGGGCTCAACGCAGAGGTCGCAACCAGTGCATTCATCGGTGATCACCGTATGCATTTGCTTGGCCGCGCCGAGAATCGCATCGACCGGGCAGGCCTGAATGCATTTGGTGCAGCCAATGCATTCGGCTTCACGGATGTAGGCAACCATCTTGGGCTTTTCTTCGCCGTGCTCGGCATCCAGCGGCAATACCTCGACGTCGAGCAGATCAGCCAGCGCCTGAATGGTCGATTCGCCGCCGGGCGGGCACTTGTTGATTGGCTCGCCGTTGGCAATGCCTTCGGCGTAAGGCTTGCAACCCGGATGGCCGCATTGGCCGCACTGGGTTTGTGGCAGCAGTTCGTTGATCTGGTCAACGATGGGATCGCCCTCGACCTTGAAGCGAATGGCGGCGTAACCCAGGATGGCGCCGAATATCAGCGCCAGGCCCAGCAGTACCAAGACAGCAGTGAGAATCATCGACATGCTTACAACCTTATCAAGCCGGTGAAGCCCATAAAGGCAAGGGACATCAGGCCTGCTGTGATCATGCCGATGGCGGCGCCGCGAAAGGGCGTGGGCACGTCGGCAATGGCGATGCGCTCACGCAGGCCGGCAAACAGAATCAGGATCATTGAGAAGCCAATTGCCGCGCCCAGACCGTAAGTCGCCGATTTCATAAAGGTCTGTTCGGCGCGGTTAGTGTTCAGCAGAGCGACGCCCAGTACCGCGCAGTTGGTGGTGATCAGCGGCAGAAAGATACCCAGGACGCGGTACAGCAGGGGGCTGGTCTTGTGCACCACCATCTCGGTGAACTGCACCACCACCGCGATCACCAGAATGAAGGAAATGGTGCGCAGAAATTCCAGGTCCAGCGGGACCAGAATGTACTGAAACGTCAGGTAGCTGAGGATGGAGGCCAGCGTGAGCACGAAGGTGGTCGCCGCCGACATACCAATGGCGGTTTCCAGCTTGCCGGAGACGCCCATAAACGGACAAAGGCCGAGAAACTGCACCAGCACAAAGTTGTTGACCAGAATGGTACTGACCAGAATGAGGGCAAATTCAGCCATGTTCCCCAACCCCATGTTTGGAATGCTCGGCGAGCCGCTCTAATGGCAGCTGCGCCTGATTCCGGCTAATCCGGGCGGTCTGCAGACCGCCTCTGTTTATGCTTATCGCACTATTGAATTACTTGACGCGCTGCCCTGGCTTGGCGCCTTCATCGGGGCTCAGCAGGAAGATATCTTCGCCACCGGGGCCCGCTGCCAGCACCATGCCTTCCGATACGCCAAACTTCATCTTGCGCGGCGCCAGGTTGGCAACGTACAGGGTATGGCGGCCTTCCAGTTTGCTCGGGTCAGGATAGGCGCTCTTGATGCCCGAGAACACGTTGCGCTTGGCGTCGCCGATATCCAGCGACAGGCGCAGCAGCTTATCGGCACCCTCAACGAACTCGGCCTTCTCGATCAGGGCTACGCGCAGGTCAACGGCGGCGAAGGCATCAAACTTGATCTCGGCTTCCAGCGGCTCTTTCGTCAGCTCGCCGTTGCCCGCAGGCGCAGCCGTGGCTTCGGCCGCGGCGAGGTCTTCCTTGGAGGCATCGATCATGGCTTCAATTTTAGCCGGTTCAATGCGTGCCATCAGCGGCTTGAAGGCGTTCAGCTGATGATCGGCCAGCAGATTCTGGTGATCGTCCCAGCGCAGCGGTGCGACATTCAGGAAGGCCTCAGCGTCGTCAGCCAGATGCGGTAGTACCGGCTTGAGGAAGATGATCAATTGGCGGAACAGGTTCACGCCGAGCGAGCAGATGGCCTGTACTTCGTCTTGTTTGCCTTCCTGCTTGTTCAGCGACCAGGGCGCCTTGTCTGCAATCCAGGCATTGGCCTTGTCAGCCAGGCCCATGATTTCGCGCATGGCGCGGGAGAAATCGCGCTTCTCGTAGGCGTCGGCAATCAGCGGTGCGCCAGCGGTAAAAGCCGCAGTCAGTTCAGGGGCTGGGTTGGCATCGACCATCACGCCAGCATTGCCCTTTTGAATAAAGCCCGCGCAACGACTGGCGATGTTTACCACCTTGCCGACCAGGTCGGAGTTGACCTTCTGAATAAAGTCGTCGAGATTCAGGTCAAGGTCTTCTACGCCACGGCCCAGCTTGGCCGCGTAGTAGTAACGCAGGTATTCCGGGGACAGATGATCCAGATAAGTACGGGCCTTGATAAAGGTGCCGCGCGACTTGGACATCTTCTGCCCGTTCACCGTCAGGTAGCCGTGTACGTTGACTGCCGTAGGCTTGCGGAAACCTGCACCTTCCAGCATGGCCGGCCAGAACAGGGTGTGGAAGTTAACGATGTCCTTGCCGATAAAGTGATACAGCTCGGCGCTGGAATCGGCATTCCAGAAAGCATCAAAACTCAGTTCAGGGCGACGCTCGCACAGGTTCTTGAAGCTGGCCATGTAGCCAATGGGCGCGTCCAGCCAGACGTAAAAATACTTGCCGGGCTCGTCAGGGATCTCGAAGCCGAAGTAGGGCGCATCACGGCTGATATCCCACTCGTGCAGGCCGCTGTCGAGCCACTCGGCGATCTTGTTGGCAACTGCTTCCTGCAGCGTGCCGCTGCGCGTCCACTGCTTGAGCATGTCGCTGAAGTCTTGCAGACGGAAGAAGAAGTGCTTGGAATCCTTCAATACTGGCGTGGCGCCCGAGATAGCAGAGCGCGGGTCTTTCAGCTCGGTCGGCTCGTACGTGGCACCGCATTTCTCGCAGTTGTCGCCGTACTGGTCTTCTGCGCTGCACTTGGGGCAGGTGCCCTTGATGAAGCGATCGGCCAGAAACATCTTTTTCTCTGGATCGAAATACTGCGTCACTGAACGCGTGCTGATGTGGCCTGCGTCTTTCAAGCGGCCATAGATCAGCTCGGAGAAGTATTTGTTCTCCTGCGAATGAGTCGAGTGATAATTGTCGAAGTTGACCAAAAAGTCGGCAAAGTCAGCGGTGTGCTCGGCCTTGACGTTGTCGATCAACTGCTCAGAGGTAATCCCTTCCTTCTCGGCGCGCAACATGATGGCGGAGCCATGGGCATCATCGGCGCAGACGTAAACTGCCTGATTACCGCGCAGTTTCTGGAAGCGAACCCAGATGTCAGTCTGAATGTACTCAAGCATGTGCCCCAGATGGATCGAACCGTTGGCATAGGGCAGGGCGCTGGTAACGAGGATCTGGCGAGATGGGGCGTTGCTGGACATGGGTTCTCGGCTTCTGTTGGATAGACGGAATAAAGCCGGACATGATACCTGTTTGGCGCGCGGGGGTCATCAGGCAGCGCCAGAGAAGGCGCCCATAATGACATCAGATACCGCCAATCTGTTCTGTAAAGCAAGTTGGCAACTGTACCTTGCTGGTGATGGGTGCTGGCGGTATAAGAAGCCCTCGCCACAGGATGCTTTTTACATGACCACCGCACAGCAAATTGATTCGCATGCCGAGCACCCCGCCAGTCGCCGTGAGTGGCTGGGTTTGGCTGTGCTGGTGCTACCAACGCTGCTACTGGCGTTGGACATGACGGTGTTGCATCTGGCGGCGCCTCGGCTGAGTGCCGACCTGCAACCAAGTAGCTCAGAGTTACTGTGGATTCTGGATATATACGGCTTCATGGTTGCCGGCTTTTTGATCACCATGGGCACGCTGGGCGATCGCATCGGCCGTCGGCGCTTGCTGCTAGCCGGCGCGCTGGCATTCGGCGTGGCATCGGTGGCGGCTGCGTTCGCAAGTTCTGCTACTTCCTTGATTATCACCCGTGCTTTGTTGGGCATCGCAGGCGCGACCTTGATGCCGTCTACCCTGTCCTTGATTCGCAACATGTTTCATGTCGAGCGCGAGCGCACGCTGGCTATTACGGTGTGGATGACAGGGTTTATTGTTGGGAGTGCCATAGGCCCACTGGTGGGCGGCGTGATGCTTGAGTTTTTCTGGTGGGGCTCGGTGTTTTTGCTTGGCGTGCCGGTGATGGCATTGCTGCTGTTGGTGGGGCCGTTTTTATTGCCCGAGTGCCGGGACGAGAACGCAGGGCGGTTGGATGTGGTCAGCGCGCTGCTATGCATTGTGGCGCTGCTGTTGGTGATTTATGGGCTTAAGGATACTGCTCGCGATGGGCTCAATCTGGGGGCATTGCTCGCCGTAGTACTAGGTCTAGTGGTGGGTACTGTGTTTACCCGTCGTCAACGCCGATTGCCCGATCCCATGCTGGATTTGACGCTCTTTAGTCGGCGCGCCTTTACGGTGTCTATTTTTGCCATGCTGATGGCTATTTTTGCGCTTTCCGGCGCCTGGTTGATGATTTTCCAATACCTGCAAGGGGTTGCTGGCTTGAGCGCACTGGAAGCCGGGCTGGTCATGTTGCCCGCGGCTATTTTGCAAACGGCTGCTTCACTGGTGGTGCCCAGCTTGTCACGCAAGCTAAAGCCCTCTGTGTTCACGAGTCTTGGTTTGTGCGTATCGGTTATTGGATTTTGTGTCTTGCTGCTGGTGCAGGGTCGCGACGGCGTCGCGTTGATGGCGCTGGGTACCATGCTGCTTGGTGTGGGTATCATGCCGGTGATGATTATGGGTACCGATCTTGTGGTGAGCTCGGTACCGCCGGCCAAAGCGGGCGCGGCGGCTGCAACCTCAGAGACCGCTGCCGAACTGGGCATGGCGTTGGGTATCGCGGTTATTGGTAGCGTCGGCGCGGTCATCTATCAGCAGTACATGGCGGCGCGGCTGCCTGACGGTCTGACGCCTGAACAGGTAGAGATTGCCAGCGATACCCTGGGCGGCGCGCTTGCGGTGATCAAGCAGCTACCACCCGACACCGCGCAAGCGCTGTTGATCGTAGTGCAGGACGGCTTTGCCTCGGCTCTGCATGTTAATTCGCTGATCGGCGCGGTCATCATGGCCAGTGCCGCAGTGCTGACGGCAACATGTCTGCGTCAAGTCAGGCTGGAAGGCTAGCTGCCCGTTGCTTGAGTGTCAGACCTGAAGCGGTTTCATACTTGAGGGGTTGTAGTTGCCGTGCAACCCCGATAGTTTTCCAGGATCGTTTTCTAGTCTGCTCGCTCAAATAACAACGGACACTACATGCCTAACGAACACACTCCCTATACGCTTTATGGCTCGCCGCATTCACTGTATACCGGCAAGGCGCGCTGTTATCTGCGTAATCAGGGCATTGACTATGTTGAAGTGTCGCCGTCGCACCCGGACTTTGCCACCCGCATTCTGCCGCAGATCGGTCGGGGCATCATACCGGTGCTGGAAACGCCAGACGGCCGCGTGATTCAGGACACCATCGATATCATCGACTTTTTTGAGGGGCAGGGCGTCCCTTATCCGGCATACCCGAGTACACCGTTGCAGCATAGTCTGGCGGTGATCATTGAGTATTACGGTGGTCAGGCGATGCTCAAGCAGGCGATGCACTATCGCTGGTCCTACCGCGAGCAGCAGGAAGCCTTTCTGCGCCATGCCTTTGCAAGTAGTTCAGGCGCCGTCATGGCAGAGAAAATCATGGGGCGAATGAACTCCTATCTGCCGCGTCTGGGCGTCAATCCTGACAGCGTTGCCTTGATCGAGCAGTCCTTTGAGACGCTGCTGGATTTACTCGACGCGCATTTTGCCGAGTTGCCTTATCTATTGGGTGGTCGTCCTTCCATTGCCGATTACGGCCTGATCGGCCCGATGTTTGCGCATTTGGGGCGTGATCCGGTGCCTGCTGGCATCATGAAGAAACGTGCGCCAAGAGTGTACCGCTGGGTAGAGCGCATGACGGCACCTGGACTGGATTTAGTCGATTATCCCGACTGCCTGGCTGAATTCTGGCCGCATGACGAGATACCGCCAACGCTGGAGCCTGTATTGCGGCATATCGCGGCAGATATATTCCCCGAGTTGACGGATAAGCTCGCCTTTCTTGATGCCTGGGTAGCGCGCCGGCAGCCAGCGCAGGGTGAGCCGGTTACCGACAAGCCACAGGTGCGGCAGGTCGGACTGGTTGAAACTGAATATCAGGGTGCCCCCGTCGAAGTCGGCGTCGAGCCTTATCTGCTATTTGTGCTGCAGCGCGCGGCAGATCTACTGGCAACGCTCCCGTCAGCGCATGCGCAGGTAGTCATGGCGCAATTGCAGCAACTGGGGCTGGCCGCTGCGATCCCTGCGGTCAGTAGCTACAGGGTAGAGCGCAGCAATAACATCGAAGTATGGGCGCTGCCGACAACGGGGTGATCAGCGCTGTGAAATAGGTCAGTGCTCGGGCTGACTGTCTTGTTGCTGGCTAGCGACATAGCGCTGATAGGCGGCATCCAGGTTGTCGGCAATCTGCTGAGCGTCAGGGTTGCGCCGTGATACGACAAATACTAGCGGCCATTCGCCGAGCTTATCGCAATGGGTTTGTTGCAATGGGTAGTTTGCCAGACTTTCCTGCATTGGATGGCCGTAGCTGATCAGGTACTCAGCACGGCCGGTCGCCAGCAATTGCATGGCGGCCGTATGGTCCGGCGCTACAATCGGTTGGTGGGCTGCTCGATCGAAGACGGCTTTTAGTTGGCCGCGATATGTGTAGCCACGGATTAGCACCAGCTGTTTATCTATCAAGTCTTCAGTGCTGGTGAGCGGTGTACTGCCTGAGAACGAAAAAGCGCACAACTTCACGTTGTAATCCAGTGGCTTGGATTCCAGGGTGAAATCGGCTAGTGCTGGCACGTGCTGCGAACCGGGCCAGAGGTCAATATTACCGTTACTCAGGCTGCGGTAGATTCGATTGATCGGATAATTGATCCAGTGGATTCGATAGCCACTATCCGCTGCCAGCTCGTTGGTCAGTTCAATGATGCTGCCTCGGGCGTTGCCCTGTTCATCGGTGTAGGCCATCGGCGGGAAGGTAAGGTAAGCGGCGTTGAGCAGCGGTAAGGGTTCCTCGGCGCTGACGGAAGTCGGGTAGCCCAGTATGAAAAACAAGATGGCTATCGCTGGAAACTGAGGACCAAGCTTAAGCAATTGATACATCGTCATATTATTATTTTTTATTGGTTTGTGTTCAGGGCAGCGAATCAAGACTAGCCGGGTTTTTGAGTCGGGTCGAGAGCGCGCGGTTTACAGGCGTACTTTTAATGGTTGAAGCGCCCGCGGATAAGGAAAATATTCGTACCGATTTTCGCGCGCAAGTTCGACGCTGTTGAGCATGATCGGGGGCTAAGCGAGCTTGAGTCTCACCTGAGTTTACCGCTCAAGGCGCCGGCGCGTGCCGGGGCTCAGCCGGACTTGGCGCTGGCTTGAGGTGCAAGGTTAGTGGTGTAATGTCATCCGCATCAGCATCTAGCTCCTCGCAAGAGGGGATAATCCGACGCCACACTACAAGCAGGCGTCGTTTTTTTATGTTTACTGAGCAGCTGTTGCTTGCCCAAGTGGCATCGCTGGGTTCTCAGGCTTGAGTCGATAATGAGCGTTACTTCTGGTATCCGGTTGTAAAGGCTATTTTGATCCTGTCTGCGATAGCAGAGAACATGCTGAGCTTACCTAAGACTAGGGATCGTATTTTGACCAATAATGATATTTTGCGCCGTATCCGTTACACCTTCGACATCAAAGACGCCGCCATGGCAGATATTTTCTCTTTGGCGGATGTTGAGGTTTCCCAAGAGCAAGTTACTCACTGGCTGAAAAAAGAAGAAGACACAGCGTTCGTTAAGTTGAGCGACAAAGAGTTGGCTGTTTTTCTTAATGGGTTTATCAACTTCAAGCGCGGCAAGCGTGAAGGCGCGCAGCCAGTGCCGGAAGATCGTTTGAATAATAATATGGTGTTCCAAAAGCTGCGCATTGCGCTTAATTTAAAGGCTGAGGATATTCTTGATATTTTTCAATTAGTTGAGTTTCGTCTGAGCAGTCATGAGTTGAGTGCTTTCTTTCGTAAGCCAGGTAATAAGAATTACCGCGAATGCAAAGACCAGATTTTGCGCAACTTCTTGCTAGGCGTTCAATATCAACTGCGTCCCCAGGACAAGCAAATAGACTCCGAGTTGGAATGAGCTGAAGGTGCGGTGAATATGAAGTCTAACGGCGAGATTATTGCGCGACTGCGCGAGCAGATTCCGACCTTCGAGTGCGTGCCAGGTTGCCATGACTGCTGCGGTCCGGTAACGACTTCTTCTGAAGAAATGTCGCGCCTGCCGGTGAAGTCCGACGCCGAGCATGACGCCGCGCTGAATGAACTTAACTGCGTACATCTAGGGCCGCACGGTTGCGAAGTTTACGCAGAGCGGCCCCTGATCTGCCGGCTGTTTGGTACCACGCCGCGTATGCCTTGCCCCAATGATCGTCGGCCCGAAACCATGATTGATCAAAAAGTAGAGCGCCAAGTGCATCATTACATCGCCAATACGCGGCAAGTGCTGGTGTAAGTAGATAAAACGTCATTTTACTGCAACATCTGGAGCGTTTTTCGCTCCCGTTACGGCCGCACAGATACCGGCTGAAATGAACAAAGCCATGCCTTTAGGGAAATAAGCAACCAGTTGCGCGGTGGTAACAGTGACGGGTTAGCTAGCGCCCTCGTAGAGCAGGTCAACGCGCGGCCGTTCAGGTCGCGCGCCTACCGGGTTACTTGACTGAATCCAGAATAGGGCTCAGATAGGGTTTGTGTTCATCAATGTCTGCACGGGTAAGGCCGTTCATCTCATAGGGGAATACGAGCCAGTCTTCGGTGGTATGCAGGCAAAAGTCGGGCTTGACTGCGGTCTGGCCTGCGCCCAGCCGCTGATAGAGGGTGGCAATACGCGTATCTTTGGGCATGTTGCGCTTCAACTGGCCGCTGAGTTTTTCCAGCACTGCGGCCATGCTGTGACCGGTACCAAAGGCGTCATCGACAATCAGCAGGCGATCATCCTGGTTGATGTTGTCGAGCAGGTAGTGGGTGCCGTGCACGCGAATCTCTGACTGGGGCGAGGCGATCATGGTGTCGTAGTGCTCCATGCCTCGGTACGAGGTGCGCAGTGCGATGTGATCGGTTTTTACACCCAGCGTCTGCAGGCATTCCTGTACGTAAATACCCACGGCGCTGCCGCCGCGCCATAAGCCGACGATGAAGTTTGGGCGAAAACCGCTCTCAAAAACCTGTACGCCAAGGCGGAAGGCATCTTCAATAAGCTGGTTCTCGTCGAGGAAACGGCGAGTGCGAGTGGGTTTTTGTGTGGCGCTGGGCTGGGTCATGGCTTGCCAGAAGGCTCCGTCAGGTGGGAATATGTCGCGAATTCTCAAACGCTAACGGTCTTATGGCTGATAAACAATACCTCAGTGCACAAAGTCTGCTCGAAGATGCTTTTCATCTTGGCGCGCAGATCCTGAATTCGGACTTTCGTCCGACCTTTATTATTGCTGTGTGGCGCGGTGGCGTACCCATGGGCATAGCGGTGCAGGAGTTCCTCGACTACCACGGAGTGCATACTGACAACATTGCTATCCGCACGTCGTCGTACCACGGCATTGACCAGCAAAGCCGTGAAGTCCGTGTGCATGGCCTGAATTATCTGGTCAAGCATGTGACCCATCAAGACTCACTGCTGATTGTTGATGATGTGTTTGATACCGGTCGATCGGTTGAGGCCATCATCCAGGAACTGAAGAACAAGGCGCGGCTGAATACGCCCCATGATATTCGCGTGGCGGTGCCGTATTACAAGCCTAGCCGCAACGAGGTGGAGTGGGAACCGCATTTTTACCTGCACAGCACAGATGCCTGGCTAAAATATCCGCATTCACTCGAAGGCTTAACGGCTGATGAGATCGCGGCCAACCGCCCAGCGCTATATGAAATTCTAAAACCGCATCTGAAGTGAGCAGCTAGCTCGAAGGCTATTTTTCCGGGTTGCTGATGTAACCGTCCTGGCCACGAATAAAGGCGCTGTACTCAGACGAGTTGTAGATGGTCAGGCAGGCAATCATGGGGTTTTTACGTCCTTGTGATTGAGTCTGGGCATCGGTATTTGGGTAAGCCTCGACGATGAAGTCCTCAGTGGCTTGATAGGGATCGTGGGTCACGTCCAGGGTATCTTCGTCTTGCTGTATAAAGTGCGCCCCCCTGCCCATGTAGTGATAGGCACCGCTCGCAGCGGCCAAGTCGTCATCGAGTTGCTTGCTATCCTGGTATGCAGCGTCCAGACAGTGCACAAAACCATAGTTTTTAAGAGACGTTCTGGCTTGCTCTATGGTGGCTGCAAAAACTGAGGGTTGGGTCGCGATCATAGCGACAAATATAAATCCGCTGATAGTTAACTTTTTCACTACTTTAGCTCCCAGTACAGAATGTGTTTAGGCGAGACTGCAGGGCTGTCGAAGGCATGGCTCTGAGGGTTCTGGTAATCACTGTCATCGCCGGTGGCAACGCCATCCCAGAGCGTGACATGGCCCGACGCATCACTCCAGCCTTGAACCTCAATGACAATCAAACCCTTCAGGCCGTTTAGTTGATCGTGCTCTGATGGAGCAAGGGTCTTGTCTGGCGCTCCCCAATTATGGCGGACGAAATTGATTACATCGTTGACCCGCAGAATATAAGGCAGGCCATCTGCACCTTTGGCGCGATATATATTGGTGCCCTGGATGATGGTGCCTTTGGGTATGACGTACCCGCCGTAGTTAAAGCCGCGACTCATGCGCAGAGCGCAGGCGTTGGTGTAGTCCGCGGGCCTTGCTTGTCTTAGCTCGGCTACGTTTCCGCCAACCAAATCGTAAACTTGCTGATAATCCTTCATGCCTACTTCGGAGTAAGCGCGCCACAGTGCTTCGAATTCAGGACGGTTGATCTGTATTTCGGTGCTGGCGCCGCCAGCTGAGGCGGTGAGAGTAGTCATTCAAATACGTCCTTGTAGGTGCACACCATGCGATTTCAAGGCGTTTTGAATGCAGACCTTGCCATTGGCATCAACGACGCCTTGTAGCCTTTGCGAGCTGGCACCTTCCAGGGTTATTTCCAATGTTTCGCCTGGTTGGTAGCCCACTGTCTCGGCATGTAGGTTCATATCAGTATAAAAGCGGGACGCGTTTTGCAGCGGCGTCTGCTTATCGCCGTGACTCCAGTAAATCCGGGTAACCGATTTTTTGGAAGCGCCGGGTGAGCGTAAAGCGGTTTGAGAGTTTTGCTGTGCAGACCCCTGGCTACCTATGCTGATGGTGCCCTCGGCGATCAATACGTTTGAATGTGGCGGGCAGCCGCAAGCAATATAGTCGCCCGCTCTTGCCGCCAGGCCAGCCGGCAGCATAACGCTACGCGGACCTACGGGTATGATTTCACCGATACCTTTTTTGCAAGCGGGGCAGGTCGCCTTATGGCCTATGGAGCTGGCGACCAGGCCATCGAATTGAAGTCCTGTGTTGCCTTCGACGACAACACCGCCAGTTGAGGTTTTTGAGCCAATACCGATTCTTAACATGCAGATGCCCACTGATTGCAGTGACTGTGGATACGTGGTGAGAGTTGATTTCGGTTTATACGCGCATTGTCTTATAGCGAAAAGGACGGGACTAAAAATCTGTAGAGGGTGTCACGGTCAGTTTAATATTAAGGCTGTTTGCTCGCGCACTGCGAAGCCAGGCCAATAAACCAAAAGCTGCACTGGAGTGGAGTGCACTCAAAACGTGGTTTTTTGGCATGTTGAATTGTTTTTGGGGGCTGGCACTAGCGCTGAAGTGGTGCTGATACAGTGGGTACCCATCGCCGGTGTGCCTGCTGCTGGGATGGCAGTGGCACACCGACTGGGGCGCCGCTCAGACCTTGAACTGACGCACCAAAGTACCGAGTCGGTCACCCAGGTCAGACAGGCTACGTGCCGTATTTGCGCCCTGACGAGTCTCTTCGGCGACGCTCTCTACCGCCATCGCGATCTGATGCACGCTACGATTAATCTCTTCTGCTACTGCCGTTTGTTCCTCTGCGGCACTGGCAATCTGCGCGTTCATCGAATTAATGGTGCCGATCAGGCCGGCAATGGCATCAAGTGAGGTACCTGCCTTGTTTGCATGCTCGCTGGTCAGTTCGCCGCTGTCACTCGACTGGCGCATGGACTTGATCGCGCTTTCTGTCCCTTGCAGCAGGCGGTCTGTCATGCTCTGGATCTCTTCGGTACTGGTCTGGGTGCGGCTGGCCAGCGCGCGCACCTCGTCCGCTACCACGGCAAAGCCGCGACCTGCTTCACCGGCACGAGCAGCCTCAATGGCTGCGTTGAGCGCCAACAGGTTGGTCTGGTCTGCAATGGAGCGAATGACCCCCAATACGCTGACGATTGACTGAACATCTTCATTCAGTTTGTCGAGTGAATTGCCGCTTTCACGGATTTCCATAACCGTAAGCGCCTCTAAATCGACCCACTTGCCCTTAATCGAACTGGGCCACTTTTTTCACAACCGGCTCCAGTGCTGTATTCCATGGAAGCAACTGTTCCAGCTTCTCCAGAGTGTCAGCCTCAGCAAT
>NZ_RKKU01000026.1 GCF_003797945.1 Pseudomonas neustonica | reverse complement strand
CCTCGGTCAGCCACCTGTTTGACGGCTTCAATTTTAAATTCTTCGGTGTAGCGTGAGTTGCTCATTGGACCTCCTGGGTGCCTCGATTATAAGGCCTGGAGGTGTCTACGAAACTAGGGGCGATTCACAAGCAGTCAGATAGTGACACTAAATTTTTGTTGGGCGCAGGCGCATTAGCCTTGTTTTTATTTTCGCGCTGACGCACGAAAACTGGGGTCAGATGAAGGTTTCCCACTAATTTTCATCTGACCCAGATTACCTGTTGGCGAATGAGCGGCATAACAATCGCGTCAACTAAGCAAAATCAACCAACACCACACGGACTAATACCCCATCTACGCGGGCGAGTAGCGCAGAGCTGCCGGGAAAAAGATGCTCGCGGTGTCTGAGGTGCGAAGCGCCGAGTTTGCGAGCGTCCCCGGCAGGTCGAGCAACGCAGCGAACCCGCAGGGCCGCGCAGCTGGGTGCCCAGGGGAGTTGTTAGAGGGGAATGGGCAAGCATTCCCCTCTAACTCGCCAGCAAGGCGAAATGCATTATTTATCCAAGCACACCGTGCCTACCCACACATCTCAGTGCTTGCTGTCAGGGCCACTGACTAGCCGACTGCAGTCTGCTCCAAACCGACCAAAAACTCAGTCCGGTATAATCCAGCCAGCCGCCCCAGCCCAAAGGACACCCACGCATGCTTATCAACCAAGCAACCCTAGAAGGCCAATTCGTGCTGCTCGAACCCCTCACCGAGCAACACATAAAGCCCCTGGAAAAAGCCGTCGCCGATGGCGACTCGCCCAAGCTATGGTTCGCCAGCGTGCCGACCGCTGAGCAAATGCCTGCCTATGTGCAACGAGCGATAGCGGATATGGCGCAGGGCAATATTGCCTATGCCGTAAGATCAAAAGCGTCTGGCGAGGTGGTGGGTACAACGCGTTATTACAACGTGGATGAGGCCAATAGACGCGCGATGATCGGCTTTACCTGGTACGCCAATGCCGCCAAACGCACGCCAATCAACACCGAGAGCAAGCTACTGCTGCTGACCACCCTATTCGAACAGGCCCAGGCCATCGCCGTGGAGTTTCGCACGCACTACTTCAACCAAGCCTCACGTGCTGCGATTGAGCGCCTGGGTGCCAAGCAGGACGGCATTCTGCGTAACCACCAGATCATGCCCGACGGTTCCTACCGCGATACCGTGGTGTATTCGATCATTGCCAGCGAGTGGCCAGCGGTTAAAAGCAATTTGCTAAGCAAGCTGAGCTAGAACCAATAAGGTCGATAAAGCGCACGGCCGAACAGCTGGGTGCCGAGGAGAGTTGTTAGAGGGTAATGAGCAAGCATTTCCCTCTAAAAAGTAGTCTTAACAGCTCACTACTCCCAAGCCAACCTGCCAATGCCAACCAACAATCACTTCGCAAACACACCCTGTTTGCAAGCAATACTGACTATGTTGTAATACATTGTAGTCAACCGATTTAAGGAGACTCCCAATGGCAGTCACAACAGTGCGTCTTCAGGCCGAAGTAGAACAGCATCTGGAAGCGATAGCCAAGCGACTAGAGCGGAGCAAAGGCTGGGTCATCAATCAGGCGTTGGCGGAATACATTGAGAAACAGCAGCTTGAGCAAGCGCGCTGGACGCAAACACTCGAAGCAATGGAGTCTGCGGCTTTGGGCAACGTTGTCGACGCCAGCGACGTACATAGCTGGCTCAACAGTTGGGGCACCGAAGCCGAACAGGATGCACCGGGGCCGAGTAAATGAAACTGGTTTACACCGATCACGCCGTTGCAGAGTTGCAACGCTTGAAGGAATTTATCGCAATACACAATCCTTCTGCGGCGGCCAGAATTGCCGCCGAGCTGATCGGCAAAGTCAGCTTGCTGACCGAATTTCCCCATATTGGCTCGCCCGTAAAGATGGCACCCGTACCCGATTCAGTTCGGGATATGGTCTTTAGCAAGTACGTTGTCCGCTACTCGTTGCACACCAACGTAATAGTCGTTCTTCGGGTATGGCATGAGCTGGAAGGCGAGCGTTAGCCCTGCACACCAACCGGCTAGGCATCCGCTCGGCCACACCCCCTCGTACTAAACATCACCCCAATGATTGCCCAATAATCAACCAAACCACCCCTTGGCTCCCAAGCCACTCGCTCAGTGCTAACGTCTCCCCATCAACAATCCCAACAAAAGAGATATCGCCCATGTCACACGCCGCTGGCCGTCAATCCATCTTCATTACCGGTGCCGCCTCCGGCATGGGCCGCGAGACCGCGCGCCTGTTTCGCGAGCAGGGCTGGTTCATTGGCGCCTTCGACGTCAACCAGGCGGGGTTAGACGCTTTGCAGGCGGAGTTGGGTGCAGATAACTGCATGATTCAGACGCTGGATGTGAGTGACAAGGCGCAGTTTGATGCGGCGGTAGCGACGTTTGGCGCAGCAACCGACGGCCGCATGGACATTCTGTTCAACAACGCGGGCATCATCATGCGCGGGTACTTCGACGAGATGTCGTTTGAGGATCAGCTGAAGATCATCAATGTGAACGTGATTGGCGTGATGAATGGCACCCATAGCGCGTTGCCGCTGCTGAAGGAAACGCCCAACGCGCTGTGCTTCAACACCTCATCGTCTTCCGCGACCATGGGCATGCCGTTGATTGCGGTGTATTCGGCCAGCAAGCACGCGGTGAAGGGCCTGACCGAGGCGTGGTCGAACGAGTTCAAGCGTTTCGATATTCGCTGCGCCGATGCGCTGCCGGGGTTGATCCGCACCGGGATGACCTCCGACGAGTTTCTGGCCAAAGCGCCAACCAAAGGGCCATTTCGGCTGATTGAAGCGGTGGAGGTGGCCAAGGTGGTGTGGGCCAGTTACCACAACGAGCACAAATTGCACTGGTACATTCCGGAGGAGCTGGCTGAGCTGGATAAGGCTGCGAGTAACGATCCTGAGCTGCTGCGGGACAAGTTGGCGCGCAATATGGAGCTGTAATAAAAAAAGGGGCGCTACGGCGCCCTTTTTTACGGATCTGAAAATTACCGCTGTAGCTACTTCACTCGCTGACCGCGCTGACCACGTCCGCTTCAGGCGTTGCTGGCTGAGCCATGGGTATCTGAATCAGGTTGGCCGTTCTGGCGGGCGGCAGTTTGTACATGGCGCCGGTGGCAGGATCAACCGCCAGCATGCCAATCAAACCGCCAAACAGCAGGTTGCCCCAGTACCAGCCATCCATACTGGACTCCAGAGTCTGGCTTTGCTGCTCGTAGCCTTCCTTGGAAAACTGCATGTTGTAGCGTGCACCCTTGAAGTAGCCGTCGCCTGCCTTGAGGGTAACGGTGTTCGGTGTTGTGCCTTGATGTATTACAGCGCCACTGCGGTTACGAATCTGATATTCGGCACCGGGCGGTTCGGATTTTACGGAAACAGGGTATTGCGAATCACTGACGATACTGGCACAGCCAGAGACAAACAGGGAGGCAGAAAGCGCGGCTGTCATAGCCATTTTTTTCATTAACATCATGTTTGAAGATTCCTTCTTCATTTGTTTTTTTTGATGCACTTCAGATCTAGCCGCTAAATAATAAGCAGCAGCCCAAGTAATGTCATTATGATATTTGTGTTTGCACAGTGTTTTTTCTGTCAAACCAACCCATGCGGCGACCGATACTTACGCAGCCCACTGATTTATATAGCTGTGGGCCTGAAAGCCAAGCAGTAGGCGGCTTTAAGCGTGCCGGCGCACTGAGAGTGAGATTCTGTTCGCCAGTGAGACAAAAACCTCTGCTCGCGAAGTGGCTCACTCAAAGGCCGCCAAGTCTTGCGAGCACCGCCCGGAGACGTTAGCCTTCAACGCTTGTTTAAAACGCAGTGAGTAATCCATGCAAATTGTCGTCTGGGACCTTCCTCTTCGTCTGTTTCATTGGCTGTTGGCGCTATGCGTCACGGGTGCTCTGGTGACGGTCAGTTTGGGTGGCAACTGGATGGTCTGGCACGAGCGTTTTGGCCTGTCCGTTTTAGGGCTGCTGACCTTCCGTCTGGTGTGGGGGCTGGTGGGCGGCACCTATGCTCGCTTCAGCAATTTCTTCCCAACGCCTTCACGTGTTTCCCAGTACCTGCGTGGCCAGTGGCAAGAGCTGGGGCACAATCCGCTCGGCGCTTTCTCGGTCTTCGCCATGCTCGGGCTCTTTGCCTTTCAGGCGCTGACAGGACTGTTTTCCAGTGATGATGTGGCCTTTTACGGGCCGTTGACGCGGCTGGTAGACAGCGATGTGATCTCGCTGCTGAGCGGCTGGCACCGCTCCACCGAGGAGCTGATCTATGTGGTGATTGGCCTGCACATTCTGGCCATCGTGGTCTACCGCTTGCGCGGCAAAAAGCTGGTGGGCGCCATGCTACATGGTCGCAAGACGCTGACGCAGCAACCGCAAACCGAGGTTGAAAGCGGTGGCGGGCTGGCATTGAGCATTGCGCTGATCATTGCCATTGGCATGGTCTGGCTGGCGTGGGGCAGTTGGATTCCTGCCCCGCCGCCGGCTCCGGCGGTACCTGCCTGGTAAACCGCGCTTCAGTCCAGGCGGTACTTGTCATGGCAGGCCTTGCAGCTCTTGCCCACTTCACCAAAGGCGACCCGCACGGCTGAAGCATCGCCCGTTGCTGCGGCAGCGACCAGATTATCTGATGCGGTACCCAGGTTACCGGCCAGCTCGGCCATATCGTTCATGTTCGCAAACAACGCCGGATCGGCGCGGGTTACCTGCTTGCCTACATCCTGGTCGGTGCCCGGACCAAAGAGCGCGCCCATGCCGGAGTTGGCGATAGCGGCGATGGCATTGGCCGCCGCACTGACTTGCTCGGGATTGTATTCGACGCTCTCATCAATCACCTGCGCCTTGATCTTGCCCATATTCCAGGCCATGTAGGTAAAACCGGCCTTGCGGGTTTCGATCTGATCTTCCGGAGACAGCTGAGCTGCCGCAGCCGACAGGCTGACGGCCAGCAAAGTACCGCCAAGTAGCGTAGTAATCACGGATTTCATATAAAACTCCTTTTCGTTTTTGATGTGCCAGCAGCTCACTTGCTGCAGGTACTGATGCCCAGCAGCGGATACAGCGGGCAAAAACGCATCACTCCGGTAGCCAGTGGCACAACACCGATCCACCCCCAGAGACCTATGGTTCCGGTCAGGCTCAGGCCAATCAGTAGCAGACCCAGAAGAATGCGTATAACACGATCAATAGTACCTACATTGGTTTTCATGACTATGACTCTGTTGGTTCAGGAGAGGGCCTTTTCAGCTTGCCCAGGGTGTTGAATGCAATATCAGTGCTAGGGAACAGCTCGTCTACCTGACGCTGCATCCAGTCGGTTTGCTGCAAGTGATCCATCACCGGGCCCTTGACCTCCGCGAGATGCAGATGGATATCGCGCTCGGCCAACCCTTCGGTCAGCTCGCTGAGCATGTCCAGTCCGGTACTGTCGATATGGTTAACCGCTGACAAAATCAGTAACACTTCTCGGGTGTCAGGATAGTCTGCCAGCGCCTGATAAATGGCCTGTTCCACCGCTTTGGTATTGGCGAAGAAGATATTTTCGTCAATGCGCAGTGCCAGCAGCTGCGGCACGGTTTCCACCAGATGGCGCTTGGTGTTGCGAAAGTAGTTGGTGTCCGGCACCCGGCCCACCACAGCAACGTGCGGGCGGCTGCCGCGCCACAACTGCGCGACGATGGACCAGCACACGCCAAGAATAATGCCGCCTTCAACGCCGAGTATGAGCACACCCAACAAGGTGCTGAGCAGCGTGAGGCCCTCTGCGCGGTCGTAACGCCAGGCCCGCGCCAGGCTGCGCAAATCAATCAAGGGCACCACTGCGACTATGATCACCACGGCCAGCATCACCTGTGGCAGGTAGGCAAACAAGGGCGCGACCGTGAGCAGAATACCGGCAATCATCACCGCAGCAATCACCCCCGCCAGCGGCGTATTGGCGCCCGCCTCGATGTTCACACTAGAGCGCGAGAAGCCCCCGGCCACAGCAAAACCGCCAGTCAAGCCGGAGCCAAGGTTGGCCGCGCCCAACCCCAGTAGCTCGCGGTCGGGGTTAATACTCTGGCGTTTGCGCCGCGCCAGCGACTGAGCGATAGACACGCTTTCGACAAAGGTCACCAGACTGATCAGCACCGCCGGGATCAATAGCGAGCGGAGCGCTCCGGTATCCGGCGTCTGCCACACCAGCGACGGCAGCCCGGCGGGAATCTCACCCACCACCGGCACCCCGTGCGCGCTGAGACCAAACTGCAGGGTAGCGGCCACGGCCAGCACGACCACCAGAATCGGCGCCAGCCGGGCGGCCAGATTAGCCAGCAGCTCGGGCAGCCCCATGCTGCGCAGATGCCCGGCTAACCAGGCGCGTGCGTAGACCAGCCAGAGCAGGGCAGCGATGCCCATGGCCAGCACCAGGCTGTTGCTGGTGTGCCAGCTGTCGAGCAAAGTTGCCGGATTATCGGGCCAATTACGCAGGCCCGCCAGCTTGGGCACCTGACTCAGCACAATGAGTATCGCCGCGCCGCTGATGAAGCCACTGATCACCGGGTGGCTGAGAAAGTTGGCGAGAAAGCCCAGCCGCAGAAGGCCAAAGGCAAACAGCAATGCGCCGGAAAACAGCGCCAGCCAGATGGCCAGCTGCATATAATCCGCCGAGCCGACCTCTGCCAGCGGCGCTAACAGGGTGGCCGTCATCAACCCGGTCACCGCCACCGGGCCGACCGACATGCTCATGCTGCTGCCAAAGAGCGCGTAACCCAATAACGGCAGCAGACTGGCGTATAGACCTACCTGTACCGGCATACCCGCCAACATGGCGTAAGCCATGCTCTGCGGAATCACCATAATGCTAAGCACCAGACCGGCGGTCAGATCGCCACCGAACCAGGCGCGACGGTAATGCGTAAGCCAGCCGAGCAGCGCGTCGCTGCCGGGAGGCTGCAGACGCGGGCTATCGCTCATGCAGTCCCCCGCCGCTCATACCAGCTGAACAACCACATACCCGCCAGCATGGCGGCCACGAACAGTAGCGCCTGCGGCACCAGCGCCGAGGCGGCGACCAGCCCCGGACCGGGGCAGAATCCAGCTACGCCCCAGCCAGCACCAAACACCAGGCTGCCGATGATCAGCCGCCGGTCGATTTGGCGATTAGTCGGTATTTGCGCTGCTTCACCACGCAGGGTCACGCCACTGCGCTGAGTCCACTGCATAGGAATAAAGGCCACGGCAATGGCCCCGATCATTACCAGCGCCAACGAAGGGTCCCAGGCGCCAGCCAGATCAAGGAAGCCCAACACCTTGGCCGGGTTGGCCATACCCGAGAGCAGCAGGCCGAAGCCGAATACCAGCCCACTGGCCAATGCAATCAATGCGCGCATGCTTAGACTCCCAACAGGTGACGGAGGACGAAAACGCAGATAAAACCGGCGCCCATAAAGCTCAGCGTAGCCGCCAACGAGCGCGGCGATAGGCGCGCCAGGCCGCATACCCCGTGCCCACTGGTACAACCCGAGCCAAGCCGTGAACCAAAGCCCACCAGCAGGCCGGCAATCACCAGCGCCACGGGGCCCGCGGCAACCTCCACTTTGATATCGCCCCCCGCCAGCTGATACAGCCAGGGCGCCAGCAAGAGCCCAACCACAAAGAGCAGGGCTTCGCGGTTACCGGCCTGCGGTATCAGCAGGCGGCCGACCAATCCGCTGATACCAGCAATCCGGCCGTTAAACAGCATCAGCATGGCGGCAGCCGCACCAATCAGCGCACCACCGGCCAACGCGCTCCAGGGGGTGAACGCAACCCAGTCAATCTGCATTAGATGTTTCCTCGGCACAGAACAGGCCATAGAGGGTGTTAAGAACCGCCAGCGCTTGTGCACTGGCGACACGGTAATAAACCTGCTTACCTTCACGGCGAGTAGCCGCCAAACCTTCGCGGCGCAATACCGCCAGCTGCTGCGACAGGGTAGGCTGCATAATGCCCAGCATTTGCTCGAGTTCACCGACGCTGCGTTCGCCCTCCACCAGTTGGCAGAGCAGCAGCAGGCGGTCACGGTTGGCTAACGCCTTGAGCAGTTGTTGAGCCTGATCAGCGGCGCTGGAGAGGCGATTGATATCGATTTGATTATTCATACAGTCGGGCAGGGTCTCGTGAACACTTTATTGACATACAATATATAAAAAAATAGATTGATTGCAACCAACTCATCACTTTCGGAGCACATCATGGGTGATAACCGCGTTGAAGTGGCTTTGCAGCAGCAGGAGAACTATCGCTTTCTGGCCCAGTACGAGGGCGATACCCCCGACCTGATTACCGATGAACCAGCCCCCTTGGGCGGCAACCAGGGCCCGAGCCCGGCCCAGTTGCTGGTCACTGCACTGGGTAACTGTCTGAGTGATAGCCTGGTGTTTGCGCTGGGCAAGTTCCATCAGCCCAATGACGGTATCCGCACTGAGGCGGTCGGACATTTAGGCCGCAACGATGATAATCATCTGCGCGTGGTGGGCGTTGACGTAACCCTGCATCTGGGCCACCCCGCCGCCCAGTTTCAGCGGTTGGAGCGCATTCTCGATCAGTTTGAGCAGTTCTGTACGGTATCCCAGAGTGTGGTTACCGCGCTGCCGATCCAGCTCAAGGTGCTTGATAGCGAGGGCGTGCTGCTCAAGGGTTGAACAGCTTGAAACCCAGCAACATCTGCACCAGCGTGGCGTTGGCGATATCGATAAAGAAGGCGCCCAGCAGCGGGATCACCAGATAGGCCTTGGGGCTGGGTCCATAGCGACTGGTCAGCGCGTCCATGTTGGCGATGCCGACCGGCGTTGCGCCCAGCCCCATACCGATAAAGCCCGCACTGATGCACGCCGCATCGTAGTTACGACCAAGCAGCGGAAAGACCAGAAAAACGGTAAACAATACCGTCACCACGCCCTGGATAAGCAGCATCACGCCGATCAAGCCAAAGGCGCTCTGCAGCGACAGCAACGGCAGGCTGATCAGGCTCATACCCAGAAATAGCTGCAGGCTCAGGTCGCCGGCCAGTTGCACAGGTCTGGCATCTACCTCGACGCCGGCAATATCGAGCAGATTGGCCAGCAGAATGCCAAGAAACATCGAGGTCAGAAAAGCCGGTAGCCGCAGTCCAAGCCCGGACAGCCAGTCATAGACGCTGGCGCCAAGGGCAAAGCACAGGGCGATCAGCAGCACGGCGGTGAGCAGATGATCGAGGTCGATCAGGTAGGTGGTTCTGCCTGGCGATGCCAGATGCGGCAGTTCGGCTTCCACCTCGGTACTGACCAAACCATGACGACGAATCAGCCAGGCCGCGACCGGCCCGCCGAGCAGGCCACCGCTGATCAGTCCCGCAGTCGCCATCGCCAGCCCAAGGCTGCTGGCATCGGCCAGCGCAAAGTGCTCCTCAAACAGCGCCCCCCAGGTCAGCGCCGTACCATGCCCTCCCGCCAGCGAAATACTGCCACCGATCAGGCCGTAAAGCGGGCTCTGATCCAGCCCCAGCGCCAGCAAGGTGCCAACGAGGTTCTGACAAAGCAGAAATACCACTGCCAGCCCGAGCATGATCGCCAGCGCGCGGCCCCCGTCCAGCAACTGCCGTAGCCGGGAAGACAGGCCGATGCTGCTGAAAAAGGCAATCAACAGCAGGTTGCGCAGCTCCAGATCAAACTGGATCTCGCGCCCGCTCAGCAGCTGAATCAGCGCCACCAACGCGCTGACCGGCAGCCCGCCGCTGACCGCCGCCGGAATGTTATAGCGGCTGAACAGACTCACCCGCTGGTTGATCCAGTAACCCAACCACAACGCAATTACCGTCAGCGCCAGCGTGGTCGGCGTATTGATCAGCAGGGCAGTCTGTTCCATGACAGGTCTCGGGTTGGTGGCGATAAGTGGCAGGGGACAAGCATATACACAGGAGCGGGGAGGCGAGCAAACGCCATTTGCTTTTGGATGGTTATCGGTGCGCTCTTCATCCGCGTATTTCGCCTTTACGACGAGCCAAGCTGCACACTCGACCATCTGATTGGTAATCAAAAACTCGCACGACCAACAACCCCTTCACGCTTGAAACCCGAAACCACGTCCTCCGCCTGCGCTGGAATGACAGAAATTCAGCAAACGCCGATCAACAGAGCTTCACTTAAGCCGATCTTAAGATTCACCCGCCATTCTCCTCCCCAACATGAGGAGGAACGCCATGTCACAGACCCCTGCATTACTGGCTCGGCAACTAGCCCGCCTTGGCGATAACGCCGCACTGCTGCACGCCCCGGAGTGCGCCAAAGGCCCACTGCGCGGCCGCCTGGAGCAGTTTGTTCACGATTGCTTCGCCGACACCTACGGTGCCGATGTTCACCATTTTATGCCCGAGCTGCTTGGCCTGTGCCAGGGCGGCGAGTTGCAAGCCAGCGTCGGCATACGCGGCGGCGCCAGTGGCGCGCTGTTTCTCGAGCACTACCTGGATCAGCCGGTGGGCGACATCCTACGCCAGCGCACCGATCTGCCAGTCCACCGCGAGCAGGTCGTCGAAGTTGGCAATCTGGCGGCGCTGGCACCCGGGGCTGGACGCCTGCTGATCATCGCTCTCACCCACTATCTGGCCACCAGCGGCTACACCTGGGTGGTGTTTACTGGCACCCCGATGTTACTCAACAGCTTCCAGCGCCTGACCTTGAGTCCTATCGATCTGGGCCCGGCCGACCCTGCTCGCCTGGGTGAGGCACGTCACGACTGGGGCAGCTATTACGCTACTCAGCCACGCGTCATGGCTGGCTACATTCCGGAAGGTCTGGCGCAGCTGCAGCGCCGTGGCACCTTCGAGCGACTTAGCTACCAACCTTGCTACCTGCCCGACCAACAGGAGGTCGCCCATGACTGCGCTTGAGCACTTCTGGCACCAGCTGGAGCAACACGTCCAGCAGCGTCCCGACAAGATCGCGCTGGCCGACGAGCAGGGCAGTATCGCCTATGCCGACCTGAGCACAGAGGTTCAGCAGCGCGCCGAGCGCCTGCGCGCGCTCGGCTGCCGCTGTGTGGCCCTCGCGCTGAACAATGGCCGTGACTGGTTGCTGTGGGATCTGGCGATTTTGCGCGCGGGTCTGACCTGCGTGCCCATCGCGCCTTTCTTTACTGCGGCACAGCGCCGCCATTTGCTCCACACGGCTGGCGTGGACACGCTGATTGGCCTGCCTGACGACGGCGTGCTGATGCGCGAGCAAGGCTTTGCCAGCACCTCACTGGGCTGGCAACGTGCGCCCTTCGGAGTAGGCATGCCAGCAGGCACCGCCAAGATTACCTTTACCTCTGGCACCACCGGTACGCCCAAGGGCGTGTGCCTGTCCGCCGAAGCTATGCTGCAAGTGGCCGACAGCCTGCGCGACGCCTGCAGCAGTTTGGACCCGCAGCAACATCTGATTCTGCTGCCGCTGGCCGTACTGCTGGATAACCTGGGCGCCTACACCGCGCTGCTCAACGGCGCCAGCATCACGGTACCGGCAGACAGCGGCCTGCACGGCAGCCAACTGGATATGCCGCGCCTGCTACAGGTGCTCAATCAACATCAGCCACACAGCCTGATTCTGGTCCCGCAACTACTGCAGGCGCTATTGCAGGCTGCCGATGCAGGTGCACCTTTGCCGCAAAGCCTGCGCTTTATCGCGGTGGGCGGCGGTCGGGTCGCGCCCGCGCTGCTGGAGCGTGCCACGCAGTTGGGGCTGCCGGTATTTGAGGGCTACGGCCTCTCCGAGTGTGCTTCTGTGGTCTGCCTTAACCGTCCCGGTTACCAGCGCGCTGGCACGGTCGGAAAACCACTGCCGCATGTCGATATCAAGCTGGCCGACGACGGCGAGATTCTGGTGCGCGGCGCCCGCGCATTGGGTTATCTCGGCGAACCCGCCAGTAGCGACGAATACTGGCCTACCGGCGATCTCGGGCGGCTGGAGGATGGCTATCTAAGCATTCTCGGGCGCAAGAAAAATCAGTTCATTACCGCCTACGGACGCAACGTTAATCCCGAGTGGGTTGAGGCCGAGCTGACCAGCCATCCGGCCATTGCTCAGGTGCTGGTCTATGGCGAAGCACTGCCTACCAACCTGGCCCTGATTGTCCCGCGCAGCACTGCTTTCAGTGTCGACGACATTACCCAGGCCATCGCCCGTGCCAACAGCGAGTTACCCGACTACGCGCAAATCGGCGCCTGGCTGACCGCCAGCGAACCCTTTTCAGCAGCTAACGGCCAGCTGACCAGTAATGGTCGCCTGCGCCGCAACTACATCATCGAACACTATCGCCCGGCGCTGCTGGGTCTGATCAACGAGGACATTGCCCTATGAACTTCTTCGACACCCTGCAAGAACAAACCCAAACCGAACGCGAGTACCTGTTTGCGTCACCGATGATTCAGGCCGCCCTGCGCGGCGAAGCGCAAAAGCACAGCTACGTCGCCTTTCTGAGCGAAGCATTCCATCACGTACGCCATACCGTGCCGCTGCTGATGGCCTGCGGATCCCGTCTGGATGCGGACCACGAGTGGCTGCGCGAAGCCATGGCCGAGTACATCGAAGAAGAGATCGGCCATCAGGAGTGGATTCTCAACGATATTCGCGCCTGCGGCGGCGATCCTGAGGCGGTGCGCCATGGCAAGCCGGGATTGGCCACCGAACTCATGGTCAGCACCATGTACGACCGGATCAACCGTCTTAACCCGATCGCCATGCTGGGCATGGTCTTTGTACTGGAAGGCACCAGCATTGCCCTGGCAACCCAGGCCGCCGGTAGCCTGAAGCAAGGTCTGGGGCTGCCGCCACAGGCCTTCAGTTACCTGTCCTCGCACGGCTCGCTGGATCTGGAACACATGAAGTTCTTCGAAACCCTGGTGAACCGCATTGATAACGATACCGACCGGGACGCCGTGTTGCACACCGCCAAGGTGATCTACCGCCTGTATGCCGAGATGTTCCGCAGCCTGCCAGGCAATATCGAGCAGGAGGTGCCCCATGCAGCTTTCGGCTAGTCGTGTCATTCTCACCGGCGCCACCGGCGGTATGGGCCAGGCGATGGTCGCCGAGCTCTGCGCTGCCGGTGCTCAGGTACTGGTCGTTGGCCGCCAGGATAAGGCCCTGCAGGCGCTGGTTGCCCGTTTTGATGGCCAGGTCAGCTGTTTGCAGGCTGATCTGCGCAACGCCGCTGACCGCGCCCGCGTCGTGCAAGAAGCGCAGCTGATGGACGGCTTCAACTTGCTGATCAACGCCGCCGGCATCAATCACTTTGGCCTGTTTGAAGCCATGCAGGACAGCGCCATAGAGGATCTGATCCAGACCAATCTGATCGCTACCCTGCAACTGACCCGTGCGCTACTGCCGTTGCTGCGGGCGCAGCCGCAAAGTGGTGTGGTGAATATCGGCTCGACCTTTGGCTCCATCGGTTATCCGGGCTTCAGCGTGTACTGCGCCAGCAAGTTCGCCCTGCGCGGTTTCTCTGAAGCCCTGCGCCGGGAGCTGGCGGATACCCGCGTAGGCGTGCTTTACATGTCGCCGCGCGCGACCCGAACCGATATGAACAGCGCCGCCGTAGAAGCCATGAATGCAGAGCTGCAGGTCAATATGGACAGCCCCGAGCTGGTTGCGGCGCAACTGGTAAAAGCGCTGGAGACCGATCTGCGCGAAGTGCATCTGGGCTTTCCCGAGCGCTTGCTGGTGCGTCTCAATGGCCTGCTGCCGCGCCTGATCGACAAGGCGCTACGCCGCCAGTTGCCGACCATTCAGCACTATGCCACCCCAGCCATACCCGCTAGCACCCTCTCCACTGCCAAGGACCACTAACATGCCCACCCTGATTCGTTTATTCGTCACCGGCCTGCTGACCGTTTTCACCCTGACCAGCCAGGCCGCCGATATTGCGCCGCTGCAACAGCGCTGGGCGGAAATTCAGTATCAACTGCCCGACAAGGAAAAACCCGCCGCATTCGAAGCCCTCGCCGCCGAGGCTGAACAAGTCAGCCAAAACGAACCCGATAGCGCTCCCGCGTTAATCTGGCACGGCATCATTCTCAGCAGCTGGGCCGGAGCCGAAGGTGGTCTGGGTGCGCTGGGCAAGGTCAAACAGGCCAAAGCCGAACTGGAGAAAGCGCTGGCAATCGATCCTGAAGCGCTCAACGGCTCGGCCTATACCAGCCTCGGCGCACTCTATTACCAGGTGCCCGGCTGGCCGATCGGCTTTGGCGACGATGATCAGGCAGAGGCGTTGCTCAAGCGCGCACTGGAGCTGAACCCGGACGGCATCGACAGCAATTTCTTCTGGGCGGATTACCTGCTCGACCAGAACCGCTATGCTGAAGCCAAAGCGGCACTGCTCAAAGCACAGGCTGCCGCGCCACGCCCGGAACGCCCGCTGGCTGATCAAGGCCGACAAGCCGAAATCCGTGAGCGCCTGACCAAACTGACAAACGGATAACGCATGCGACTGCTGCTGGTTGAAGACGATACCTCTCTGGCCGAGGGCATCCTGACCTCACTGAAAAACGAGGGCTATACCCTGGACTGGCTGAAAGACGGCACCAGCGCGCTGCACGCGCTGAGCAGCGAGCCCTTCGACCTGGCGATTCTTGATCTGGGGCTACCGCGCATGGACGGTCTGACCGTGCTGCGTGCCCTGCGCGACCGTCATCATGCGGTGCCGGTATTGATCCTCACCGCCCGCGACGGCGTGCAGGACCGCATCGCCGGGCTGGACGCTGGCGCCGATGACTACCTGATCAAGCCGTTCGACAGCGCTGAATTAAAAGCCCGGCTGCGCGCCCTGCTGCGCCGCAGCAATGGCCGAGCCGAGCCGCTAATCAACCTGCGTGGCGTCGTACTTGATCCGCAAAGCCAGCAGGTCACCCTGGAAGGCAAACCGGTCAGCCTGTCACGCAAGGAGTTTATTCTGCTGCATGAGCTGATGGCGCAGCCCGACCGGGTGCTGACCCGCGATCGGCTGGAGCAAGCGCTCTATGGCTGGAATGAAGACGTCGACAGCAACACCCTGGAAGTCCACATCCATCACCTGCGGCGCAAACTCTTCAGCGGACTGATTCGTACCCTGCGCGGTGTCGGCTACATGATTGAGCGCCAGGCATGAGGTCGATTCGCAAACGCATCCTGGTCAGGGTGCTGGGCCTGCTGCTGGCTGGCTCGCTGGCCATGGGCTGGGTCGGCTATCACGATGCCGGCCACGAGGTTGAAGAACTCTTCGATGCCCAGCTCGGACAAAGCGCGCGCGTACTCATCGCCCTGCTGAGTACCTCGCAAACCAGTATTGCACCCGAAGAGCTGGCCCAGGCCCTGATCGAAACCACCAGCAGTCATCCCAAGCTGGGGCATCCCTATGAAAGCAAACTCGCCTACCAGGTACGCAACGCAGACGGTACCGTGATTGCGCGCTCCTTCAATGTGCCACAGCTGACCGACGCCGACTGGCAACCCGGCTTTGCGGATACGCAAAAGGGCAGTCGGCGCTGGCGCGGTTATGTCCTGCAATCGCCAGAAACGGGGCTGGCCGTCTGGGTCGGCGAGCGCAGCGATGTGCGCGGCGAGCTGGTCGACAAGATAGTGCGCGGCACCCTGGTGCCGGACCTGGTCGGCATTCCCATCTTGCTGCTGTTGGTCTGGCTGGCCATCGGCTCAGGTCTCAAGCCGCTGGATGAACTGGCGCGGCTGATTCGTCTGCGCGAACCCAATAGCCTCAAGCCGCTGATGCTCAGCGATCTACCGCAAGAACTGGAGCCCATGCAGGCGGCGCTCAACCGTATGCTGGAGCAGGTGAATCAACTGCTGGCGCGTGAACAACGCTTTATTGCCGACGCCGCGCACGAGCTGCGTACCCCTTTGGCAGTGCTGCAGATACACGCCGAAAACGCCCTGCAAAGCAGTGACCCGGCAGAGCGTGATCAAGCCCTTGAGCACCTGCGTAAAGGGGTGGAACGCGCCACCCGATTGGTCTCACAGATGCTGACGCTGGCGCGCCTGGCCGATGAGCAACAGCGCCAGCGCATCAGCGTCGGCCTGCTGCAGACCTGTCGCAACGAAGTCGCCGAACTATTGCCACTGGCTTTACGCAAACAGCAGGAGCTGAGTTTTGACAGCGCGCCTGACCTGCCAACCGAGCTGCAAATGGAGCCGGGCAGCCTGGCCATGCTGCTGCAGAACCTGATCGGCAACGCTATCCAGCATGCACCCGCTGGCGGCCAGATACGGGTCAACCTGAGCAGCCAGCAACAACGGATCGTGCTCAGCGTCGAGGACAGCGGTGAAGGCGTGCCAGAGGCGGATCGGCAACGCTTACTAGAACGCTTCCACGCCCAGGGCAGCAGCCCGGGTGCCGGTCTGGGGCTATCCATAGTACAACGCGTTGTCGAGCGTCATCGCGGCAACCTGAGCCTGAACGACAGCCCGCTCGGCGGCCTGATGGTGCGGGTCGAGTGGCCAATCTAGCAGCCACTGAATCGTGCATCATCACGGTCATGCACATTGCTGGTTTCAGCCAGACGCTTGACTGATACTGGGCGCCTGACCAACCACATTGCAGGAGCACCCAATGAGCAACACACGCTTTGACCTGACCGGAAAAACCGCCCTGATCACGGGTGCCTCCAGCGGCCTGGGTGCGCATTTCGCCCGTGTACTGGCCAGCTCTGGCGCTCGCGTGGTCTTGGCCGCACGCCGCGCCGAGCGGCTTTCGGCACTGGTTGAAGAACTTGAGCAACAGGGCCACAGCGCGTTGGCCGTGACCATGGATGTGACCGACAGCGACAGCGTGGAGGCGGGGTTCAGCGCCGCCGAAGCAGCCTTTGGCGTCTGCGACATTCTGGTCAACAACGCCGGCATCGGTGACCCGGTACCCTTCCTGGAAATGAACGAAGGCAACTGGCGCAGCATGCTCGATACCAACCTCGATGGAGCCTGGCGCGTCGCTCACCGGGCCTGCGTGGCGATGGCCAAGGGCGGGCAGGGTGGCAGCGTGATCAATATCGCCTCGATCCTTGGCCTGCGCGTGGGCACTGCACTGAGTCACTACGCCGTGGCCAAGGCCGGTGTGGTGCAGTTGACCAAAGCCATGTCGCTGGAACTGGCGCGCAACAATATTCGCGTCAATGCCATAGCACCGGGCTATTTCCGTACCGAAATGAACACTGACTACTTCGATACCGAACACGGCCAGAACTATATTCGCAGCAAGGTGCCCATGCGTCGCCTGGGTCAGCTGGAAGAGCTCGACGGCCCGTTGCTGTTGCTCGCCAGTGAGGCTGGCGCATTCATGACCGGCAGCGTGCTAAACGTCGATGGCGGACACCTCAGCAACAGCCTCTGAATTTGTCCTGCAAAACTGTAAGCGCAATGCCTCCGGGCTGGCAGCCTGACGCGCTAAGGGCTATTGTCAGGCCAATAGATTCCCGGATGTTTTCATGGCTAACCCAGAACAGCTCAAAACAGGTCAGATACCGCTGCTGATCGGCGGTATCGCTATCGGCCTGCTCTTTGTGTTTCTCGCCACCAGTAGCTGGCAGCAACGCGAGCAACAGTGGGACAGGCAGCAAGCAATGCATGCTGAACTGACGCAAAGAAGCATTGAGCTCAGCCAGATAGCATTGGGCAACCAGGCCATGCTGGCGGCTCGCAGCCTGGCCGAAGAACCGGGGATTCGCGAGCTGCTTGCCCGCATCAAGGCACTTGCAGATAACAATCAGACAGACAACCAGGCCGAGATACAACGCCTGCGCGGCCAACTACGTACCGACCTGAACCGCGTGTGGTCAGTCCTGCAGAGCGGTGGCGCGCAGATGCTGGAAGTCCATTTAGCCGACCCGGTTCAGACACTGCTGCGCATGCAACACCCTGACCGGCCAATGGATGGGCCCGGCGAGGAAGCTCGCCCCTTGTTAAACAACGCCTTGCAGTCGGGGCAAGAGCAGACCGGCATAGAGAGCGGCCCGCTCGGCGTGCTCCGGGCGGCAGTGGTCCCCATTCTGTCACCACACAACGGCACCAACGAGCTGGTCGCGCTTATTGCGGTCGGCTTTTCTGTGTTGCCCGGCCATATCGCCCAGGGTGCAACGTCCGATACCGATTTGGCCCTGCTCATGCCACCCAGCGAAGGCCTGAAGGAGAGCAAACTCGATCTCACCGAGGATGGACGCTGGCTAATCGGGCGGGACTCCAATCCGGCGTTCGCTCAATGGCTTGCCGCTGCCAGGCTCACAACCGGGCTGGATCAGGTACATCACCAACAGCTGCCAGTCGATAATCAGGTCTTTCACATCACCTCATTGCCGCTACTCGCAACCGCTGCACCGGGCAGCCAGGGAGATGTTGCTGGCCTTATCATTGCCTGGCACGACATTTCGGCAGCCGCAGCGGCTCACCGCCAGGATCAGACCCGCCTGCTGATCAACTGGCTACTGGCATACCTGGCCACCAGCCTGTTTTTAGCTGTACTGATATGGGCTTTTCGCAACAGAAGTCGCCACCAGATCGCCACCCATGAAAAAGCGATACTGGCGCAGAGCCAACAACGTGAACGCAACCGTCAACTCCTGGCTATCATCGCCGGAGCACAGTCGTCCTATATCCAGCGCGATCAAATCGAGCAAGGCTATACAAAGCTGTTGGAGCAGATACTTTTCCTGACCGACAGCCGCTTTGGCGCGGTAGGCCAGGTAAAACTCAACGCAGAAGAGCAACCTGAACTGGCCCCTTTTGCCAGCTGCCAACTGAGCAAAAGCCCTGACAGCTCAGAGCTGCAATCAGACCCCGCCAAGGCCAGACAAACACTGGCGGACAACACCGTGCTCATCGCGAGCGTGATAAGTAGCGCCAGCGCAGTCATTGAGCAAAACCCGGCAGCCGGACAGGGGCTTAGCTCCTTTTTGGGACTGCCGATCCACTACGGCGATCGCCTGGTCGGCGTGCTGGCGCTGGGCAACCGTGACTCACGCTACACCGCCGATATGGTTGAGTTTCTTACACCGCTAATCGCCACCCTCGGCCAGCTCATCAATGCAATGCTCCAGGCCCGGGTCAGGCAGCAGATTCAAGAGCGCCTGGAACGCCAACGTCAGGCCTTGCGGTCGCTCAACGAGATCGCCGCAGCGCCAAACGTGAGCAACCAGGACAGGCTCACTCGCCTGCTTGATTTGGGATGCAACTACCTGCAGCTCGACCTTGGCCTGGTTAGCCGTATCGAGGGGCCAGACTACTACGTGATTGCCGCTAACAGCAGCCCGAACAGTCCCGCTCCCGGTACCCGCTTCGACTTCGACAACACCTACTGCAGCCTGGCCTATCAAAACGATGATGTGATGGCCATCGATAATATGGGCAGCTCGAAGTTCAGCGGCCACCCTTGCTACCGCAGTTTTCAACTAGAGGCCTATATTGGTGTTCCACTGATGTTGGCGGGTGTACGTTACGGCACGCTCAATTTCTCCAGTGCCACCAGCCGCCAGCGCACCTTTGATGAGACCGACCTGGAGTTCATGCGTCTGAGTGCGCGCTGGACCGCCGCACTAGTGGAAAGCGCGGCCGCCGAGCAGCAGCGTGAAGCCTTGCTGGAGCGCTTCAGCAAGATCACCCAGCATGTGCCAGGGATGGTCTACCAGTACCAGTTAAGCGCCAACGGCCATGCCTGGTTCCCTTATACCAGTGAAGGTATACGGCAGATTTACGGCATCACACCGGAACAAGGCAGCCAGGACGCGAGTGCTGCCATCAATCGCATTCACCCTGACGACATACAGGCAGTCACCGCGCAGATAAGCGAATCGGCACGCAACCTGTCCACCTGGCGCGCCGAGTACCGTGTGCGGCACCCCAAGCTGGGCGAAATATGGGTGGCCGGCTATTCCAGTCCCGAGCGGCTAGCCAACGGTGATACCGTCTGGCATGGCTTTATTGCTGATATCACCGCCCGCAAGCACATCGAACAAAGCCTGGCCAATGAGCAACATCGGCTAGCAAGGGTGATCGCTGCCACCGGCATCGGCACCTGGGAGTGTGACTTGCACAGCAACGCGCTGGAGGTCAACGAACGCTGGGCCAACATGCTCGGCTACCAGCGCGAAGAACTCGCCCCCATCACAGTGGATACCTGGAATAACAAAATACACCCGGCTGACCGCGAGCAGGCGCTTGCGCGCCTGCATCGTCACCTGACTGGTAACAGTGAGTTCTTCTCTTGCCAATACCGCGTGCAGCACCGTAGCGGCGCATGGATCTGGATTCAGGATCGAGGCCAGGTGATAGAGCGTGACGCTGCAGGCAATCCGCTGTGGATGAGCGGCACCCACGCCGACATTAGCGCCGAGATGCAGCGTGAAGAAGAAATCCGCCAAGCACGCTCCTTCCTCGATGCCGTGATTAACGCCGCCACCGAGGTTGCCATCATTGCCACCGACCCGCACGGGAGCGTGACGCTGTTCAATTCGGGCGCAGAGAATCTGTTGGGCTACTCTGCGCAAGAGGTTATGGGCAAAGTCACACCCGAGCAGTTTCATTTACCCAGCGAAGTTCAGCGCCGCAGCGAGGAGATCAGCGAGGCCAGGGGGGCTAAAGTAGGGGGAATGGAAGTATTCCTGCACGAAGCCCGTATGGGAAAAGCCGAAATCCGGCCCTGGACCTATGTGCGCAAGGACGGTGCCCATCGCCTGGTCAACCTGACCGTGACGCAAATTGCCGACAGTGATGGCGAGCTGACCGGTTTCCTCGGCATGGCGACCGACATTACTGACCTGATTCAGACTACCCGCGCACTACAGAAGAGTGAGTCGCGCTTTCGCGGCATGGTCAGCAATCTACCCGGCGCGGTTTACCGGTGCCATATCGATCAGCTCTGGACCATGTCCTACCTGAGCGATGAAGTGGAGCGCATCACGGGCTATCCGGCGAGTGACTTCGTCAATAATCAGCAGCGCAGCTTCGCCAGTATTATTCACCCTGACGACCTTAGCAAAGCGCGGCTATCGAATCACCGTGCTCGCACCAACGACGCCAGCTTTGAACTGACCTATCGCATATTGCATGCCCAGGGTCATGTAGTGCAGGTAAGGGAAAAAGGCCGCGCCGAGTACGACGGTGCCGGCAATCTCAAGTGGTTCGACGGCTTTATCTGGGATGTGACCGAGCAAGTGCGAGTGGATCAGCTCAAATCGCAGTTTGTCTCCACCGTCAGCCACGAGTTGCGCACGCCGCTGACAGCCATCTTCGGTTCACTCAAGCTGGTTAACGCAGGTGTCTTGGGTGCTGTACCGGAAAAGATGGCAAGCCTGCTGGCGACAGCCGAGCAAAACACCTGGCGACTCACCCTATTGATCAACGACCTGCTCGACATAGATAAGCTGGCTGCGGGCAAAATGCACTTTGAGCTGCGCTCGCAACCACTAATACCCATCCTGCAAAAAGCACTAGAGCTCAACAAGAGCTACGCTGATCAATACCAGGTCAGTCAGAGCACTGGCGAAATGCAGGAGGTTTGGGTTGAGGTGGATGCGATGCGGCTGGGACAGGTGCTGAGCAATCTTTTATCTAACGCTGCCAAGTTTTCCAGGTCTGGCGGCGATATTCGGCTGAGTAGCCAGTTGAGCGGCAATAGCGTCTGCATCAGCGTCACCGATCAGGGCCAGGGCATACCTGAGGCCTTTCACGACCGCATTTTCCAAAAGTTCACCCAGCTGGACGGCTCCAATACCCGCCAACGCGGCGGCTCAGGGCTTGGGCTGGCGATCAGCCGTGAACTGGTCTTGCACATGGGGGGCGATATCGGCTTTGAATCCAACGTCGGCGAGGGTTCGCGCTTCTGGTTCTGCATTCCGCTCAGCTCGCCCCCGCATGACAACACCAGGCAGGAGAGCTCGCCGTGACCGAGCACAACCAGGCCGATAGCGAGCAGCGGCGGCTACAGGCGCTGGCGCAATACCAGATCATGGATAGCGCCAGTGAGCAGGCCTTCGATGACATTACCGCTTTGGCTGCGCTCTGGCTGGAGATGCCGGTCGCACTGATTTCGTTAGTCGATGACCACCGGCAGTGGTTCAAAAGCAAGGTTGGCCTGGAGGCCGAGGAAACGCCACGTGATCTCGCCTTCTGTGCCCATGCGATCAAACAGAGTGAGCTGATGCAGGTGCCTGATGCCCAACTCGACTCCAGGTTCAGCAATAATCCGTTGGTCACCGAGGATCCGCACATCCGCTTTTATGCCGGTATGCCGATCACCACACCTATGGGTTATCGCCTGGGAACGCTCTGCGTAATCGATACCAAGCCCCGGCAGCTCAACCGCCAGCAGCAAGAGACTATGGAACGTCTTACGCGCATGGTCGAATACCAACTGGAGTTACGTCTTAACCTGTTGCAGGCAGTAGAGCGAGAGCTGCAGTTAAGCGAGCAACGCGCCCTGGCTGAAGGCCTGCTGGACAATATCAAGGCTGGCGTGGCGGTGTGTAACGAGCAGGGCGAGTTGACCCGCTTCAACGATACCGCCGTACTCTGGCATGGGCTGGATGTGCGCCAGCTGCCGCCAGAGCAGTGGTCAACGCATTACAGCCTCTACCGTGCCGACGGCGTCACCGAGCTGCGTAATGATGAGACTCCACTCGCGCGCGCCTGGCGCGGTGAGGTAATCGAGAACGAGGAAATCTGCCTGCACAGCCGCCATCAGGCACCCCGCTTTCTGCTCTGCAACGGCGGACCGCTAAAAGGCCAATCCGGAGCACACTCCGCCATGGTGGTGATGCACGACATCACGGAGTTACGTAACACCGCTCTGCTGAAAAAACACTTTCTGGCCACCGTAAGTCATGAGTTGCGCACTCCCCTGACCTCGATCGGCGGTTCCATAAGCTTGCTCCGTGCCGGAACCTGTGGCCCGCTGCCAGCGTCAGCCCAGCGGCTGCTTGAAATAGGTCACGAGAACACCATCCGTCTCAACGAGTTGATCAATGACCTGCTCGACATGGAGCAATTGGACGCAGGTAAAATGCAGTTCCTGTTCCACGAGCAGCCAATCAGGTCGCTACTGGAAAAAGCACTTGAAGCGATTAAACCCTATGCCCAACGTTTTAAGGTCAGTTTGCAATTGAGCGAGCCGTGCGACAATCCGAGTGTCTTTGTCGATGAGCGCAGATTATTGCAGGTGCTGGCCAATTACCTGTCCAACGCCGCCAAGTTTTCCCACGAACAAAGCACGGTGCGGGTGGAATGTGAACGTTTCCCGGAGTGTGTAGAGGTAAGGGTAATCGATCAAGGCATAGGAATCGCACCAGACCAACACGACAAGCTGTTTAAGAAGTTTTCTCAGCTGGATCTTAGCGATACCCGTAAACGGGGCGGTACGGGGCTGGGATTATCCATTTGCAAGGAGCTGATTGAGCACATGCACGGCGAGGTCGGGGTATTATCTGCAGAAGGACAGGGCGCTACCTTCTGGTTTCGCCTACCGCTGAACTCCCAACCGGAATATTAATGAAACAGCCCCGCTCCAGTCGCCTGACCGCCAAGATACTGTTATTGATTCTCGGTGCCGGATTGCTACAGGTCCTGCTCTCCGGGATAGTGACCCAGCAAGGACTCCGCAGTGATATGCAGAGCCTGCTGATTGAGCAGCAAAAGCGCCTCAACGGCAATGCGGTAAGACTGATCGAGCGTGAGCTTGATATACGCAAACACTTCCTGGCTACCCTTGCCGCACAGCAAGCGTTGGATGGTCAGGTAAGCTATACCAGCAGCGCTAAGCTGATCGCTAGCCAACAGCAAAGCATTGATCTGTACTTCCCCGGTGGGGTGCTGATTTTGAATGCCTCAGGTATCGCGGTCGGCGAGTCCACTCGGGTGGAGGGTCGGCTGGGTACGTCCTATGCCGACCGACCGCATATCCGCCAAGCGCTGGATAGCGGGCAGCCGGGCATCAGCAAGCCAATCATGGGGCGCACCACGCGCACCCCCATCCTGAGCATCAGCGCGCCAGTCAAGAACGCCCAAGGGCGAGTCATTGGGCTGATCGCCGGGGGCATACAACTAGAGCAGGAAAACCTCTTTGATGTGGCAGTAAACACAACCCTGGGCTCCCCATCACGGCTATTCGTGATGGACATGACGCACCAGATGTATGTCACGGCATCCGATCCGGAGCTGGCGATGCAGCCCCTGCCCGACGACGGGGCCAGCGCTTTACTGGCCAAGCTGCGCAGAGGTGAGGACATGGGCCTGTTGGCCAACGTCGAAACCGGCGGAGAAGACCTGTTCATAGCCGATGAGATGCCCTATCTCGGTTGGCGAGTTGTCAGTCTCACACCATTGAAACGGATAACCGACAAGCTTGATCCGATTCTTACGCAGAATCTGCTCATTGGCGTAGTATTTTTTCTGCTGCTTAGCCTGGCGCTGGTGTTCTTGCTGCGCCGTGCCATGGGTCCGCTCAGCTCAGCCGCGCAACAGATCACCGATATGATGGAGGGGCGCCGCCCCATCCAGCCGATCGAGATCGATCGCACCGATGAAGTGGGCTATCTGGTCAGTGTTTTCAACCAACTGACCCAGCGCCAACAACAGCAGGCACTGGAGCTGGAACGCGAGCGTGACCTGTTGCGCAGCCAGTTCGAGCAGTCCTCCGATGCGATACTGCTGCTGACTATCGATACGCTCCTGATATCGCGAGCAAACCCTGAACTGTCGAAGCTATTGGGTTACAGTGTCGAAAGCCTGCATGACCTGCCGTTTGCCTATTTACTGGAAGAAGGCCAAGCGCCTCTGCCGGAACTGGTGTCCCAGGCGATGACCGCAGGGGGACAATGTGTAATCATCTTGTTGCGGCAGTTTGGTGGCAGTGTGCACTGTGAAGTGACGGCGGCACGCGTGGGCTTGCCGGGCGAATATCAATTGATGCTTAACTTGCGCGATATTTCAGAACGCTTGCGTAACGAGCAGCTGAAAAACGATTTTGTATCCACTGTCAGTCATGAGCTGCGTACGCCGCTAACCAGCATTTATGGCACCTTAAGGCTGGTCAACAGTGGAGTATTAGATAACAGTCCCGAGCAGGCTGCATCGCTTTTGAAAAGTGCCGAAGATAACAGCCAGCGCTTGACCGCGCTGATCAACGACCTGCTGGATATCGATAAACTCGAGGCAAACAAGCTGCAGTTGCAGCTGAAGCCGCTTGATTTAAACGCGCAGCTACAGGCCGCCAAAGGCATGCTATCGTCTATGGCCTACGATGCCCGTGTGGATTTACGCCTGCCTGCCACCTGCACTCTGCAGGTCGTGGCCGATGAGCACCGTCTACAGCAAGTGCTGGCCAATCTGCTGAGCAATGCGATCAAATTTTCGCCCCTGGGTGGGATTGTCACCCTGAGTACTGAACAGGAACAGCAGCAGGTCCGCGTGTCTATCACCGATCAGGGCGACGGTATACCGCTGGAATTCCAGCCCAACGTATTCAAGCGTTTTGCCCAAGCCGATGCTACCGCAACCCGACAGCGTGGCGGCACCGGACTGGGGTTAGCGATTTCTCGCTCTCTGATGCGCGCCATGCACGGCCGTATAGGCTTCATATCAACACCTGGCCAGGGCTGCTGCTTCTGGATTAGCTTGCCAGTCGCATCAGTTAGCGCCACTTCCGCCCACCGTATCCCTGAGGTGCTCGACAGCAACGGAGCCAAGGCCTATGAGCAAGCTTGAACGAATAATGCACATTGAGGATGACCTCTCTATTCAGGAGGTGGCACGCGTCGCCCTGGAGATCGTTGGCGGCTTTACGGTCAAAAGCTGCGAATCGGGGTCACAAGGATTGGCCGAAGTCGCCGATTTTAATCCGCAGCTGGTCCTGCTCGATGTCATGATGCCGGGCATGGACGGTCCGCAAACCCTGGCCGAACTGCAGAAACTACCCTGCATGACTGGCGTACCCGTGGTCTTCATGACCGCAAAGGCACAAACCCAGGAGGTATCTTCCTACCGTGAACTGGGCGCCGCCGGTGTGATCATCAAGCCATTTGATCCTATGACGCTGTCAGAGCAGATCATCGAGATATGGAACCAGATGCATGCCTAAATCCAAACAGCTTGGCACTCAATTGGCCGCACTGGACGCTCGCTTTCGGGAGCGCCTGAAAGGTGATCTGCAAGCACTGGAAACCCTCGCCAGTCAACTGCAGGAAAAGCCTGAAACAGGGAGTAACCTGCTCACTGAAATGCGCGATCGGCTGCATAAATTGGCGGGCTCTGCTGGCACCTTCGGCTACGCCGAGCTGGGGTCACGCTGCCGCGAGCTGGAAGAAAAAGCCCGTATCCAGATGGCCGCAGATAATCCCGACCACGCCACAATGATGGCCTTGTGCAGCGCGATCCCGAGCCTGCGAAGCTTGCAACAGAGCCGCCTGACCAAAGAGCCAGAGCTAGAGCCGCAGGCCAAGACAGACGCCGCCTTGGTTGACCGCAGACATATTGGCCTGCTGATCCAGGATACCGCACTGGGCCTGCAGATGAGCCACACACTGACCAGTTTTGGTTACCGCATCAGCCTGTACAAAAAGCAGCCCGAAATAGCGCCAGATACCAAGCTTGACGCGTTGATAGTTGATACCAGCCCGCAAGGCTACAACATGCTGCAAAGCGCCCCCTTCGCTGAACGCGGAGTAAATGCGCCGCCCCTACTGGTTATCAGCTCGCAGGACAGCTTTATCAGTCGGCTGCAGGCTGTGCGCGCTGGTGCGCGCGGCTACTTCACCAAACCGGTCGACCTGCCAGCGCTGGAAAGTCGCCTGGAGCGCTGCTTCAACACCCATCAGGGCGGTCCATTCCGGGTCTTGATTGTGGATGACGATACCGACCTGGCAGCACGCTACAAACTGGTCCTCAGCAACGCCGGCATGTTGGTGGATATCAATTCCGAACCCAACCTGCTGCTGGAAAAAATGCACACGTTCAGCCCAGATGTGGTGCTGATGGACATAAGCATGCCGGAATACAGCGGTCCTGAGCTGGCACAAGTCATCCGCCTGAATGATGATTGGCTGCGCATCCCGATTGTTTATCTCTCGGCAGAAACCAATGCCGAACGACAAATGTCCGCGCTGCTCAAAGCCGGTGACGATTTCATCACCAAGCCCATCAGCGACAGCGCGCTGCTCACCACCGTGTACGCCCGCGCCCAGCGTGCACGTATGGTCAGCGAAGCACTGGCGCGTGACAGCCTGACCGGGCTACTCAAGCACGCCGATATCAAGGAGCAGGTCGATATTGAGATCGAGCGCGCCAAACGCTGCGAACAACCCATGAGCGTGGTGATGATCGACATTGATCACTTCAAAAAGGTGAATGATGAATATGGCCACGCCGTGGGTGATAGCGTCATTCGCGGCTTATCCAATCTGTTGCGCCAGCGCCTGCGCAAAGTTGACCGTCTGGGTCGTTACGGCGGCGAAGAGTTTGTCGCCGTGCTGCCCAACTGCGGAACCCGCGACGCCTGGCTGATACTCGAAGAAATACGTCAGGCCTTCAACACACTGGCGTTCACTGCGAACAACCAGCCCTTTTTCTGCAGCTTCAGCGCAGGAATCAGCGGTTGTGAGGGCCCTACGTGGGACACGCGTGACCTGCTGGGCAAGGCCGATAAGCGCCTCTACGTGGCCAAGCATGCCGGGCGTAACTGTATCTCAGGACCGCAAGACGGTCCGCAAAAGAGCTAGCCACAATCTGCCCCGGCGACCAAGGTCCCCGGGGCGCAGCTCTGCCACTGCGTTGTAACCGAGAACACCACCAATCTACAAAACGAATCTCATTCTCAGCATGGATATGGTTTAATCGGCGCCAGATTTCTCTGCCCGGATCCATACCATGAAGCTTCTCAGCCTACTCTTTCGCGATAATCGTCTGCCCTTACTCGGCATTATGCTGCTGAGCATCAGCAGCGCACTGCTCAGCGTCGCCGTCATCGCCTACGTCAACAATCGGCTGATCGCCGGTAATGACGACCTGGGGCAGGCGCTGCTGGGTTTTCTCGGCCTACTGGCGCTGTTATTGGTGTGCGCCACGGCGGCACAACTCTGCCTGCACTATCTCGCCCATCGCTTCGTCTACCGACTGCGACGGTCACTGGTAAAGCGGGTACTGGATACCGATATCGAGCGGCTGGAGCAGATTGGTGGCGCGCGGATTCTGGCCAGCCTGTCGGCAGACATCCGCAACATCACCATCGCCTTTGTCGGCATGCCGGAAATGCTCTACGGGCTGGCGCTAACCATCGCTGCCTTCAGCTATCTGGCCTGGCTGTCGGCGCCGCTGTTCATCACCACCCTGCTGTGGCTAGGTGTTACCTTTGTGATCGGCTGGTTACTGGTACGCCGCGTGCACCGGCATATCCAACGCATGCGCAATGCCGAAGATCGTCTGTACGGCAACTACCAGGATGTCATTGAGGGTCGCAAGGAGCTGGCGCTGAATCGGGATCGCGCCCACCTGCTCTACCAAGAGGATTTTGACGACAACGCCCGCGCCTACCGGGATGAAATTATCCGCGCCGATACCTTCCACGGTTTGTCCGGCAATTGGGCCAATATCATGGTGCTGGGGCTGATTGGCTTGGTCTTTTTCCTCGCGGGTGGACTGGGCTGGGCCAGCGCCAGCGTGGCGGCCACCTATGCGCTGACCATGCTGTTTCTGCGCACGCCCATGGTCTCTGCGGTGGGCACGCTGCCGCACCTGATCACCGCACAGGTATCACTGCAAAAGCTGGAAGAGCTGGCGCTGGCGCCGCACCAGCAGGACTTTGCACGACTGAAAAAACTGCAACCGCAATGGCAGACCTTGACGCTGGACGGGCTGACCTATCGCTATCCCGCCGAGGAAGGCGAGGGCTTTGATGTGGGCCCGTTGAACCTGACGCTGCAGCGCGGTGAGGTGGTCTTTGTCATCGGCGGCAATGGCAGCGGCAAGTCGACCATGGCACGCCTGCTGACCGGGCTCTACCGTCCCGAGAGCGGCCGCATTCTGCTCGATGACCAGGCGGTTGATGCCGAGCACTGGGTTGCCTATCGCCAACTGTTCGCCAGCGTATTCACTGACTTTCACCTGTTCAACCGACTGCTGGGCCCTGACGCCGAAGAGGCCGACCCGGAGAAAGTGCAGCACTGGCTGCGCCAACTGCACCTGGATCAGAAGGTCAGGGTGGCTGGTGGCAAGCTATTGGACACAAAGCTGTCACAGGGCCAACGCAAGCGCTTGGCGCTGCTGCTCGGACTGCTTGAGGAGCGCGACATCCTGCTGCTGGATGAGTGGGCAGCAGACCAGGACCCGCTGTTCCGTCGGCTGTTCTACCGCGAACTGTTACCGGCCATCAAAGCCGCCGGTATTACCGTGGTCGCCATTACCCACGATGATCACTATTTTGATCAGGCCGACCGCATTCTGCGTATGGATCGCGGCCAGCTGCATGAGCTGAGCCAAGAGCAACGGCAACAAGCCAGCCGAGATAGCCTGTTGGTATTATGAATGATAATGGTTTACATTAGCTCCCTTTTTACCAATTGGGGAGTTTCAGATGTCTCGTCAACAGATCGCGCTAAGCAGCCTACTTAAGCCATTACCACTCGCTATCGGGCTGGCGATCGGCTGCACAGCCACCAGCCTGCACGCCGCTGAAAACGAGGCGCCGGTCGAGTTGGACGCCCTGACCGTAACCGGACAGCGCAGCCAACCACTGGGTCCAGATACCGGCTATGTGGCCAAAGACAGCTTGATTGGCAGCAAGACCGATACTCCTCTGGCAGAAATTCCGCGCTCCATTTCGGTAGTAACACAAGAGCAGATGGAAGACCGTCAGGTACTGAGTGTCAGTGACGCACTGAAATATACTCCCGGTGTACAGGCCGGTTACTTTGGCGAAGACAACAAGCAGGACTGGTTTATCATTCGTGGTTTCAAGCAGGCCAACTTCGGCCTGTTCCAGGACAGCACCCGCGTTTACTCCAGCGGCTTTTACAGCTGGCAGGTTGACCCCTACCTGCTTCAGCGCGTGGAAGTGCAGCGCGGCGCATCATCTGTCCTGTTCGGCCAAAGCCCACCCGGCGGCGTGATCAACCTGGTCAGCAAGCGGCCCACTGAGTCCAGCTTTGGTGAAGTCGGCCTGCAGTACGGCAGCTATAACCGTAAACAGATCAACTTTGATGTGGGCGGCCCGCTGACTGACAACGACAACGTACTCTTTCGGGTAACTGGTCTGGTCCGTGAGTCTGGTACGCAGGTAGACGACGTCGACAATGACCGTATGGCCATCGCACCGGCCCTGACCCTGAACTTCAGCGAAGACACCTCACTGACCCTGCTGACCAGCTTCCAGAAAGACAGCGGCGAGCCCATGCTGCAGTTTCTACCAGCCAGCGGAACGCTGACCTACAACCCCAATGGCAGGATCGATACCGATACCCCCATAGGCGATCCTAGCTACGAGCGATTCGAGCGCGAGCAATACACTCTGGGCTACGAGTTCAAGCACCGCATCAACGACACCTGGAGCCTGCAGCAGAACTTGCGCTACGGCCATATCGATATGGACCTGCGGCAGTTGTTCTTTCTCGGCTGGGTTAACGAGTCTGCAGGTCTACTGGGGCGCGGTCTTAGCTACGCCAATGGCGACGCTGACAATCTCTCTGTGGACAACCGCGTGACCGGCCAATGGCAGTCTGGGCGTTGGGAAAACACCCTGTTACTGGGCGCTGATTATCAACAGTTGAAAGTCAACGACAGCAGTCCTGACGGCTACCCACGAGATACCGTTCCGGTGAATATTTACAACCCGGTTAACCGGGACTTTACCACCCCCTTTGCGCTTGAAGACAAGCACACCAAGGTCAACCAGATCGGTGTCTATGCGCAGAACCAACTCAAGCTGGATGATCGCTGGGTGTTTCTGGCCGGCGTGCGCCATGACCGCGCCGAGTTCGAGTTTGATAACCGCACTACCGGTAGCGGCAACGAAGCCAAAGACGACGAAATCACCTGGAACGGCGGCATTGCCTATCTGTTCGATAACGGCCTGACGCCCTACGCCAGCTACTCGCAATTTTTCCAGCCGGTGACCGACGTCAATACCGTCACCAGCGAGGCTTATAAACCGGAATCCGGTGAGCAGTACGAGCTGGGCTTGAAGTATCAACCACCCGGTCTGGATGCCAGCTTCAATGCTGCGCTCTTTCAGCTGACTCAGGAGAACGTGCGCAAGGCGGTGGCAGGCGGCGCTAGCGAGCAAGTGGGCGAAGTGCGCGTACGCGGCCTTGAACTGGAAGCCAACGCCAACCTGACCCGCGAGTTGAGCCTGGTGGGCTCTTACACGCTGCTGGATGCGGAAACCACCAAGACCGGCACTGCCACTGCAGAAAAGGGCAAAACACCCTCGCAGGTCTCAGATCGCATGGCTTCATTCTGGGCACACTATGACGTGCAGGGCGGTCCGCTCGACGGCCTCGGCTTTGGCTCCGGTGTACGCTACGTCGGTGCCAGCTATGGCGATAACACCGAGTCGCTGAAAGTCCCGTCCTATACGTTGTACGACGCCGTTGTCAGCTACGATTGGCAGAACACCACACTGCAACTGAATGCTAACAACCTGGCCGACAAAGAGTACGTCGCCACCTGCGACTACTACTGCTGGTATGGCAACCGTCGTAATGTCGTCGCCAGTCTGACCTATCGCTGGTAAGTGCACCGGGCCGACCCTGTCGGCCCGTCTCCCCTCCGCGCAATAACCCCGAGTTAGCTAATGATTCCTGCACTCGAGCCGCTGTTTAAAGGTCCCTTGGCGCCGCTTGGCGCGTGGTTGGCGCTGGACGATGATCCGCGCCCCGCGCTGAGCATGGCCGAGTACCTCAATGGTGATCAGTTGGGCGACTTGTTGCAGCGCTTTGCGCCGCAGTATGCGAACGCCGACCAACGCGGGCTGGTATCGCTCTGGGGCAAGTATCACTTTATGCGGCTGGTTGCTCCCACGGTGGCTGCCAGCCTGCTGATGAACTGGCGCTTGCCGGTAAGCTTCGATGAGATCGCCGTGATTGTCGGCGACGACGGCCTGCCTAGCGCCTTTCAATTGCCGCATCAGGGCAGCGTTTGGCAGTCTCCGCCGAGCGATGGTTTTGCGCGTTTCGACACGCTGTTCGCTGGCCATCTGGATGTGTTGATCCGCGAGCTGGCAGCCCGCTACAAAGTCGCACCCAAGGTATTCTGGAGCAGCGTAGGCCACTACTACGAATGGATTCTGGGTGAAATAGGTACCTTGGGGCTTGCTCCCGAGCCGGTTGCCCAGGCCAGGCAATTGCTCAGCGAGCGCCAGCGGCCCGACGGCACCCGCAACCCGTTATACGACATGGTTCGCTACGTACCACGGGCGGGGCAAAGCACCCTGCATCGACAGCGCAAGCATTGCTGCATTCGCTACCTGTTGCCCGACAAAGCGCTATGCGACAACTGTCCCCACCTGGATAAGCCGCCCGCTGGATACGACCCGGCCGGGCGTAACGACTAACCTGACGTTACTGCTTTATCGACGCCATTGGCGGCACTTTAGCCGCCATTTCACGGGTTAGATCAGCTGCCGGTATGGCTTTGCAGCCGCTATTGTTCTGGCCTGACCAGAGCGGTGAAAAATCGCTGCTGCCAGCCTTTTCTGCCGCACTACGCAGCGGTGCACTGGCACTGCCAGCCAGTGGAAAGGGCGGAGCCAGCTCACTCATGGGACCCAACTCGTGCATGATGCGGTTAACGATGCCGCGCGCTGCGCCGCCAGAAAAGACGTTGGTCAGCGCCGTGTGCTGCGCCCGCTTGCTCTTCAGCGCGGTGCGATGCAGGTCCGTAGTGGTCGCTTCAGGACAAAGCAGATAAGCCGTACCGACCTGCGCCCCAGCGGCGCCCAGTGCCATGGCCGCCGCCACGCCGCTGGCATCGGCAATCCCGCCAGCGGCGATCACCGGAATATCCAACGCCGCCACCATTTGCGGCAACAGCGCAAAAGTACCCATCTGCAAGCTCAGGTCAGTGGACAGAAAGTGCCCGCGATGACCGCCCGCCTCCAGTCCCTGCGCAATCACCGCGTCAGCGCCCTGTGCCTGTAACCATTTGCCCTCCGCCAGCGTGGTGGCAGTCGACAGCACCTTGCCGCCCCAGCCCTTGATCCGGTCCACCACGTCCGCGTCCGGCAGGCCAAAGTGAAAGCTCACCACCGGCGGGCGAAAGGGCGCGATTAGCTCAAGGGTCTCGCGATCAAAGGGTCGCCGCCCGGCGCCCGGCTGGACCGTGTTGATGTCCAGCCCCAACTCGGTGTAATAGGGCGCGAGTGCGGTGCGCCAGCGTTGCGTGCGCACCGCGTCTTCCGGCCGCGTGCTGTGGGCAAAGAAATTAAGATTCCACGGGCCCTGCGCCTGCTCGCTTAGCAGCCGCAACTCCTGCTGCAACGCCTCCGCACCGAGCATCGCGCAGGGCAGCGAACCGAGCCCACCGGCACCACAGACCGCTAGCGTCAAAGCGCTGTTCTGCACGCCAGCCATGGGCGCCTGAATAATGGGTAGTTGGGTACCGAGCAGTTGTTCAAGACGCATGGGGGTTCTCCTGATGCAATGGCGGGCTCAGCGGGGCGGTGGTGTACGGCGTTAATCGGACAGCGGCAACCGATGTCACAGACGAGCGGCAAGCCGACATCACACAAGTGCAGATTCTCGGCGCGCGCACCGCGTTTGAGTATGATGACGGCAAGGCTTGAAATTCAACCTCTGCTGATCTGTGCAACTGGTCAGCCAGCATACAGATGTTATCCAATAACAGCGCCCGATCACCCGCGTAAAATGAAGCGCGGCAACCAGGCCCACTTTCCATTAAATGCCTCTACCTGCTCAGGCTACCGCTGGCTAGCGGCTCATAGTGCCTTGCAAGCTGGTTCGACATTCATCACCAACGATTCTTGCGCAAGATGAAGAAGTTGAGCGCCGCCGCGACACAAAGCCAAGCCAGGTAAGGCAGCAAGAGCAGGCCGCTAATAAAGTCGAGCTTGAACGCCAGCAATACCATCACCGCGACGACCAGCCAGAGCAGGGCAATGATGACCATAGCGGTAAACACACGATGTGCGCCGAAAAACACCGGCGTCCAGAGCGCGTTAAGTGCAATTTGCGCAGCCCACAACGCCAGTACTACTTGGCTACCCGGTATCGCCGCCAGTCGGTAACCAACCCAGGCCAGCAGGATATAAATAAGCGTCCAGGCAACGGGAAAAAGCCAATTGGGCGGTGTAAATCCAGGCTTGATGAGGTTTTCGTACCATTGGCCCGGTTTGAAGATGATACCCGTGGTGGCTGCAGCGCCGCAGGCAAGTAGAAATATAAAAAAAGTCATCGTCTATCCTTGGCTGAGATCAGCCGCCAGAGGTGCGCAAAGTTTTGGTCCACTATTCAGTGACTCGTTTGCGTACTGATAAATTCCATCGACGTGATGATTTACCCTTGGATATGAATTGGCGGAATTATTGTGGCCAACGCCGGTCTCTTGCATACCACTTGCATTGGCGCGCTGACCGTAATGGTCGCCGCTGCACTGACTTTGCTCAGTCAGCGCCTGGACCGCAAGCGCACCGCAGATACAAGCAATACCATCGAGAGGGCCGCATTATGAGCACGACTTCCAACCTCAGCATGCCACCCATTGGCGTGGGTACTTTCCGCCTCAAGGGTGATGACGCCTACCAGGCTGTGAGCACCGCACTGGAGCTGGGTTACCGGCACATCGACACCGCACAGATTTATGGCAATGAGCAGGACGTGGGCCGCGCCATCGCCGACAGCGGCGTAGCGCGCGACGAACTGTTCGTCACCACCAAGATCTGGACCGATAACTTCACCCAGGACAAGCTGATCCCCAGCCTGCGTGAAAGCCTCGACAAACTGCAGCTCGATCAGGTCGACCTGACCCTGATCCATTGGCCGTCGCCCAAGGGCGAGGTGCCCATGCAGGAGTATCTGGGCGAACTGATGAAGGCACGCGAGCAGGGCATGACGCGTCTGACCGGGGTATCCAACTTCACTATCGATAATTTGAACGAAGCCTTTGAATTGGTCGGGCCAGAAAATATCGCCACCAACCAGGTGGAGATTCATCCCTTCCTGCAAAACCGCAAGATGGTCGAGTTCGCGCGCGAACAGGGTCTGCACCTGACCGCCTATATGCCTCTGGCGGTCGGCAAGGTAATGAAGGACAAGACCCTGGACCGCATTGCCGAAGAACACGGCGCCACGCCACCGCAGGTGGTCATGGCCTGGCTGATGTTGCAGGGTATTGCGGTGATTCCGTCTTCCACCAAGCGCCTGCACCTGGAGAGCAATCTGGAGGCCGACCGCGTGCAGCTCACCGCCGATGATCTGAAGTTCATCCGCGAGCTGGACGACGGTGAGCGGATTGCCAATCCCGACTTTGCCCCCGAGTGGGACTAAACCACTGTAAGCCACTGGTAGGTGACGCCTTGCCTGCCTAATCAGCCAGCGCCGGTAAATCCCGAAACAGCGCCAGCGCCTCGGGATTGGCCAGCGCGTCGGTGTTCTTCACCGGCTGGCCGTGCACCACGTTGCGCACGGCCAGCTCGACTATTTTGCCGCTCAGGGTGCGTGGAATATCCGCTACCGCGATGATCTTTGCCGGCACATGACGCGGCGTGGCATTGCTGCGGATCACCTGACGTATCTCGCTGGCCAGTGCCTCATCCAGCGATACACCATCGCGCAGGCGCACAAAGAGCACCACGCGCACGTCATCCTGCCATTGTTGCCCAATGGCCAAGGACTCCAGCACCACCTCGACCTGTTCTACCTGCCGATAGATTTCCGCCGTGCCAATACGCACACCGCCGGGATTGAGCACCGCATCAGAGCGACCGTGAATAATCAGGCCGCCGTGGGCGGTTTCTTCCGCGTAATCGCCGTGCGCCCAGACGCCAGCAAAGCGCTCGAAATAGGCCGCGTGAAAACGACTGCCGTCTTCGTCCTGCCAGAAGCCCAGCGGCATGGACGGAAAGGGGCGGGTGCAGACCAGCTCACCCTTACCCATACTCACCCGCTGCCCCTCGTCACCCCACACCTCAACCGCCATGCCCAGCCCTTTGCTCTGCAACTCGCCACGCCAGACCGGCAGGGTCGGATTACCCAGAGCAAAGCAGGAGACAATGTCGGTACCACCCGAGATCGACGACAGGCACAGATCGGTCTTGAAGCAGCGATACACGTAATCAAAACCTTCGTGCGCCAGCGGCGAGCCAGTGGACAATACGGCTTTCAGGCGGCTCAGTTGGTGCGTGCGCCGGGGTTCGATCCCAGCCTTCTCCAGTGCGGCCAGGTACTTGGCGCTGGTGCCAAAAATGCTGATGCCCTCGGCGTCGATCAGATCGATCAAGCGCTCAGGCGCGGGATGAAACGGTGAGCCATCGTAAAGCACCAGGGTAGCGCCCAGCGCCAGACCGGAGACCAGCCAGTTCCACATCATCCAGCCGCAGGTGGTGAAGTAAAAGAGCACATCATCACTGCGCAGATCGGTATGCAGGCCATGTTCCTTCAGGTGCTGCAGCAGCGTACCGCCAGCACCGTGGACAATACATTTGGGCACGCCGGTGGTACCGCTGGAATAGAGTATGTAGAGCGGATGATTGAAGGGCAGGGCGGCGAAAACCGGCTCACCACCGGGCGCACAGGCGCGGCCCCAGGCCACAGCAGGCACCACGGATTCAAAGTCCGTGGTGTCAGCGGGCACGCCGCCGTAGGGCACCAGAATCAACTGCTGCAAGCCTGCGAGCTGCGGCAGTATCTCGCGCAACTTACTGCTCATATCCAGCGTCTTGCCAGCGTAGCGGTAACCACTGCAGGCGATCAGTACCCGTGGTTTGATCTGGCCGAAACGGTCGACCACGCCCTGGGTGCCAAAGTCCGGTGAGCAGGAGGACCAGATAGCGCCAAGGCTGGCGGCGGCGAGCATGCCCACCACTGTCTGCCAGGTATTGGGCATCAGCGCGGCGATACGATCACCGGGTGCCACGCCCAGCGCCAGCAGATGCCGTTGCAGGCCAGCTACGCGCGCGGCCAGCTCGGCGTAGCTCAATTGCTCGCGCTGCCCGTCTTCGCTGATGGCCACCAGGGCCGTGTGCTGGTCACGTCGGCGCAGCAGATGCGCGGCGAAATTCAGCTCGGCGCCGACAAACCACTCCGCACCGGGCATGGCCTGCGGGTTACGCAGCACCTGCTGCGGCGGCTGACTGAAATCGACCGCAAAGAACTCGGCCAGCAAGGGCCAGAACGTCGCCGACTCATCAATGCTCCACTGGTGCAGCGCCGCGTAATCGGCCAATGCCAGTCCGTGGCGCTGATTGACCAGACAGCGGAAGGCATCCATCTGCGTGGCCGACACCCGCTCAGCTGACGGCGACCACAGCGGCGTGCTCATGCCTGCTCCCGCGCCAGCAGCGCGCGCGCCACCCGCGAGCCGTTCTCGATGCCCAGCACGTTGCAGATATGCTGCCCGGCCTGCACCAGTGCCGCCATATCGACGCCGGTTTGGATACCCAAACCGTTAAGCAGATAAAGCACGTCTTCGGTCGCCACATTGCCGGTAGCGCCCTTGGCGTAGGGACAACCGCCGAGACCCGCGACCGAGCTATCGAATACTGCCACGCCTTCCAGCAGGCTCGCGTGGATGTTGGCCAACGCCTGACCGTAGGTATCGTGAAAGTGTCCGGCCAGCAGCTGCCGGTCAATATCGCGGCCAACCACCTCGATCAGCCGCCGGGTTTCACCGGCGGTGCCGACACCTATGGTGTCACCCAGCGAGACTTCGTAGCAGCCGCTATCGAGCAGCTCACGGGCGATGGCCGCGACTTGCTCGGGCGCTACTGCGCCATCAATGGGGCAGCCCAGCACGCAGGAAATGTAACCGCGCACCCGCACGCCGTGCTCCTTGGCTGACGCCATCAGCGGCGCAAAGCGCTGCAGACTCTCGGCAATCGAGCAGTTGATGTTTTTCTGTGAGAAGGCCTCCGAGGCGGCGGCAAAGACCGCGACCTCTTTCACCCCAGCGGCCAGCGCGGCCTCAAAGCCCTTGAGGTTGGGCGCCAGCGCGGCGTAGGTCACGCCGGGGCGCTGCGCAATGGCGGCAAATACCTCGGCCGAACCGGCCATCTGCGGCACCCACTTGGGCGAGACAAAACTGCCGACCTCGATATAGCTCAATCCGGCAGCGCTCAGATCATCCACCAGGCGCACCTTGTCGGCCACACTGATCGGCTGTTGCTCGTTCTGCAGGCCATCGCGCGGGCCCACTTCAACCAGGCGAACCTGTTGTGGCATGGTCATTCAAGAATCTCCTCTCGCTTGGGCTCTGGCAGCGCCTGCAACTCAATCAGCAGCCGGCCTTCTTCAACCAGATCACCTTCGGCACAGCCCAACGCTATAACTTCGCCCGCGTACGGGGCACGAATACTGTGCTCCATTTTCATCGCCTCGAGCACAACCAGCAAGGTGCCAGCCTCAACCTGCTCACCCACACGCACAGCAACTCGCACGATACTGCCGTTCATCGGTGCCGTCAGGCCACCCTGCGGCGCCTGCGCCTGCTGCGCGGCGCTGATCGGATCAACGCGGGTAAGCTCACGCAACTGTCCGCCCCAACCGAGAAACAGCCGTTCGCCACGGCGCTGCAGCGGGTAGCGCTGGCCTTGCCACAGCAGCTGATCGCCCTGCAGCAGCGCATCGTCCACCGGCAGCGCGCGCCGGGTCTCTTGCTCGCAACGCAGATGCAGCGTCTGGGCGCTCGACAAACCGAGACGCAAGCCGTTGTTGGCCGCCCAAGGCGAATGCGGATCATCGCTGCGCGCGGTAGACGCTTCACTCAGCAGCCAGGCCCGCGCGGCCAACGCCCAAAACGCGGCGGGCAACTCGGCGGGTGGCGGCAGCAAGGTGTCGGCATGGCGGGCGATAAAGCCGGTATCCAGCTCGGCGGCGGCAAAGGCCGGGTGCGCCAGTACTCGCTTGAGAAAGGGCAGGTTGCTGCGCAGCCCGCCGATCATTTGTTCGTCCAGCATCGCCAGCAGGCGCAAACGCGCGGTTTCGCGGTCCTCGCCCCAGGCTATCAGCTTGGCCAGCATGGGATCGTAGAAGGGCGAGACGCTGTCGCCCTCGCTCACGCCGCTATCCACCCGACGCCCTGGCCCGGCAGCCGGTTCGCGATACAGGGTCAGCGTGCCGCTGGCTGGCAGAAAGTCTTGCTCGGGATCTTCGGCGTACAGCCGCACCTCGATGGCGTGGCCATGCAACGGAATCTGCGCCTGGGTCAGCGGCAGCGGCTGGCCGGCCGCAACGCGCAGCTGCCAGGCGACCAGATCCTGCCCGGTGATCGCCTCGGTGACCGGATGCTCGACCTGTAGCCGGGTGTTCATCTCCATGAAGAAGAAGTCGCCACGCGCATCAAGCAGAAACTCTACCGTACCCGCCCCCACATAACCGATGGCCTGCGCCGCCTTGACCGCTGCCTCTCCCATACGCTGGCGCAGCTCGGCCGACAAGCCGGGCGCGGGCGCTTCTTCCACCACCTTCTGGTGCCGCCGCTGGATCGAGCAGTCGCGTTCGTGCAGATAGACCGCGTTGCCCTGGCTGTCGGCAAACACCTGAATCTCCACGTGACGCGGCTGCAGCACGTACTTTTCCAGCAGCATGCGTGCATCACCGAAGGACGCTTTGGCTTCGCGCTGCGCCGAGGCCAAAGCATCGGCCAGCTCGGCGGGAGCCTCGACCACCTTCATGCCCTTACCCCCGCCACCGGCGCTGGCCTTGAGCAGCACCGGATAGCCGGCAGCCTCGGCGGCGCGGGCGAAGGTGTCGAGCTGCTGATCGTCGCCGTGATAGCCCGGCACCAGCGGTACGCCAGCATGCTGCATCAACGCCTTGGCCGCCGACTTGCTGCCCATGGCATCAATGGCGCTGGCGGGCGGGCCAACGAAGAGCAACCCGGCCTGCTCACAGGCGCGGGCAAAGTCGGCATTCTCCGAGAGGAACCCGTAACCGGGATGCACCGCCTGCGCGCCGCTGTGCTGCGCGGCGGCAATCAGCGCTTCGATGCGCAGATAGCTGTCGGCTGGCTTGGCGCCACCCAGGTTCACCGCCGCATCGGCTTCACGCACATGCCGCGCGTTGCGGTCGGTATCGCTATGCACAGCCACCGTGCGCAGGCCCAGCTCGCGGGCGGTACGCATGATGCGGCAGGCGATTTCGCCGCGATTGGCAATCAACAGGGTGTCGATCATCGGGTTATCCATGGTGGTATTGGTCAGGACTCAAGGCTTGGGCGGCAGCCAGGCGGGGTCGCGTTTCTGCAAAAAGGCGTTGAGCCCTTCCTGCCCCTCGGGGCTGACGCGAATACGCGCGATGGCGGCCTCAGTGTAACGCCGCAGTGAAGTGCTCATCTCACCCTGCTTTACCTCTTGCAGCAGCGCCTTGGTCGCGCGCATGGCCTGCGGGCTGTTTTGCAGCAGGCGATCCAGCCACTGCAGCAACTCATCCTCCAGTTCCGCCGCCGGATAACACTCGGCCAACAGCCCTGCCTCGCGCGCACGCTCACCATGAAAACGCTCTGCCGTCAGCGCAAAACGCCGCGCCGCGCGCGCGCCCATCGCCTGCACCAGGTAAGGGCTGATCACCGCCGGCAGCAACCCAATGCGCACCTCGGACAGACAGAAGGTGGCCTCCTCCGCGCCAATCGCCATATCGCAGCAACTGATCAACCCCAGCGCGCCACCAAAGGCCGCACCCTGCACCACCGCCAGCGTCGGCACTTTGAGCTGCGCCAGACTGGCCATCAACTGCGCCAACTCGCGGGCGTCATTCAGGTTAGCGTTGTAATCCAGCGCCGCACAGTCACGCATCCACTCCAGATCCGCCCCGGCAGAAAAGTGATTGCCCCGCCCACGCAGCAGCATAAAACGCACCGTCTCATCCGCCGCCACCTCATCCAGCGCCTGCAACAACTCGCTGATCATTAAGGCGTTGAAGGCGTTGTTCTTGTCGGCGCGAGCAAGCCAGAGGGTCGCTATGCCGTTGTCGGTGAATTCGAGTTCTATAGTCTGGTACTGGCTCATTCGGTTCTTCTCGATTGGTGGCTTGCTCGCGCAGCTGGAAGTCAGAAGCTAGAAGCTGGAAGCAGCTCGTGCAGCAGTCGAACTTTATGCCGGTTTGCGGCTGCGGTGTCTGTCAAAAACTCCTCACACCTGCATCGCTCGGACTACTTCCAGCTTCGCGCTTTCAGCTTCCAGCTGGCGCGCTGTGCGCGCCGCTACATCCTAAACACCCCAAAACGCGTGTCTTCGATTGGCGCGTTGAGGGCCGCCGATATCGCCAACCCCAGCACATCCCGCGTCTGCGCCGGGTCGATCACGCCGTCGTCCCAGAGGCGGGCGCTGGAGTAGTAGGGGTGGCCCTGTTTTTCGTATTGGTCGAGGATCGGCTGACGCAGGGCGTTGGCCTGCTCGGTGCTGAAGGTATCGCCGCTGCGTTCGGCCTGTTCCTGCTTGACCTGCACCAGCACCCCGGCGGCCTGCTCGGCGCCCATTACCGAGATGCGCGCGTTGGGCCACATCCACAGAAAGCGCGGGTCGTAAGCGCGGCCACACATGCCATAGTTACCCGCACCAAAGCTGCCGCCGATAATTACGGTGAACTTGGGCACGCGCGCGCAGGCCACGGCAGTGACCAGCTTGGCGCCGTGCTTGGCGATGCCGCCTTCCTCGTACTTTTTGCCGACCATAAAGCCGGTGATGTTCTGCAGAAACAGCAGCGGAATACCGCGCTGGCAGGCCAGCTCGATAAAGTGCGCGCCCTTCTGCGCCGACTCGGCAAAGAGGATGCCGTTGTTGGCCAGAATCGCCACCGGGTAACCGTGCAAATGCGCGAAGCCACACACCAGCGTGGTGCCATAGAGCGCCTTGAATTCATCAAAGGCGCTGTCATCCACCAGCCGGGCGATCACCTCGCGCACATCGAAGGGTTGCTTGGCATCGGCAGGAATAATGCCGTACAGCTCCCCTGCCGGGTAACGCGGGGCGATGGGAGCGCGGGCGTTCAGCTCGCCCTGCTTGCGCCAGTTCAGATTGCTGATGCAGCTGCGGGCGAGGGCCAGGGCGTGCTCGTCGTTCTCGGCGTAGTGATCGGCCACGCCGGAGGTGCGGCAATGCACATCGGCACCGCCCAAGGCTTCGGCACTGACCACCTCACCGGTCGCGGCCTTCACCAGCGGCGGACCGGCGAGGAAGATAGTCGCCTGCTCGCGCACCATGATGGCTTCATCCGCCATGGCTGGCACATAGGCGCCCCCGGCAGTACAGGAGCCCATCACCACGGCGATCTGCGGAATGCCCTGCGCACTCATGTTGGCCTGATTGAAGAAGATGCGGCCAAAGTGCTCGCGGTCGGGGAATACCTCGTCCTGGCGGGGCAGGTTGGCACCGCCGGAATCCACCAGATAAATACAGGGCAGGCGGTTCTGCTGCGCGATGGCTTGCGCACGCAGGTGCTTCTTAACGCTGAGTGGATAGTAAGAGCCGCCTTTCACGGTCGCATCGTTGGCGACGATCATGCACTCCACCCCCTCGACCCGCCCGATCCCGGCAATCACCCCCGCCGCCGGCACCGACTCGCCATACACCTCATGCGCCGCCAGCTGGCCAATCTCCAGAAAGGGCGAGCCGGCATCCAGCAGCGCATCCACCCGGTCACGCGGCAACAGCTTACCCCGCGCCAAATGCCGCCCCTGCGCAACCTCACCACCGCCTTTTGCAATGCCTGCCAGCAGGCTTTGTAGCTCGCAGACCATGGAGCGCATGGCCGTTGCGTTAGCCGCGTATTCCGGTGAGCTGGGGGTGATTTGGGTTTGCAGGACGCTCATCGCTTTTGCTCCCCGGCCAGCTGCAAGCCACAAGCCGCAAGCTGCAAGCCAACCCTAGCCGCTCCACCATTTTTGCCAGACAGGACTTCGCCACCCACGTTAACTAGGTGCACCCAACCCCAAGGCATCTCAGTGCTGCTTGCCGCTTGCAGCTTATAGCTTGCGGCTGGGTCACCGCGTCTCATTAAACAACTCCCGCCCAATCAGCATGCGCCGAATCTCGCTGGTGCCCGCGCCGATCTCGTAGAGCTTGGCGTCGCGCAGCAGGCGGCCGGTGGGGTAGTCGTTGATGTAGCCATTGCCGCCGAGAATCTGAATGGCATCTAGCGCCATGCGGGTGGCCGCTTCAGCGGTATAGAGAATGACACCGGCGGCGTCCTTGCGGGTGGTTTCGCCGCGGTCGCAGGCTTGCGCCACGGCGTACAGATAGGCGCGGCTGGCGTTCAGCTGGGTATACATATCCGCCACCTTGCCCTGGATCAGCTGAAACTCGCCGATGCTCTGGCCAAACTGCTGGCGGTCGTGGATGTAGGGCACCACCACATCCATGCAGCTTTGCATGATCCCGGTCGGGCCGCCGGAGAGCACCACACGCTCGTAATCCAGCCCGCTCATCAACACCTTAACGCCGCCATTCAGCGCACCAAGAATATTCTCAGCCGGTACTTCGACGTTATCGAACACCAGCTCGCATGTGTTGGAACCTCGCATGCCCAGCTTGTCGAGTTTGGGGCTACGCGAGAAACCAGGAGAATCGCGCTCGACGATAAAAGCCGTTATGCCGTGCGCGCCTTTGTCCGGCTCGGTCTTGGCGTAAATCACATAGACGTTGGCCTCCGGCCCGTTGGTGATCCACATCTTGCTGCCGTTGAGCACGTAATGGTCGCCGTGCTTATCGGCGCGCAGCTTCATGCTGACCACATCCGACCCGGCATTCGGCTCGCTCATCGCCAGCGCGCCCACATGCTCACCGCTGATCAGCCTGGGCAGGTATGTCGTCTTCTGCTCCGGCGTGCCGTTGCGGTTGATCTGATTCACGCAGAGATTGGAGTGCGCCCCGTAAGACAGCCCCACCGACGCCGAGCCGCGGCTGATTTCTTCCATGGCGATTACATGCGCCAGATAGCCCAACCCGGACCCGCCGTATTCCTCCGGCACCGTAATACCCAACAGACCCATATCGCCAAAACGCCGCCACATGTCCTGCGGGAACTGGTTCTCCCGGTCGATCTCCGCCGCACGCGGCGCCAGCTCGGCAGCCACAAAACTGCGCGTCTGATCGCGCAGCATTTCAATGGTCTCGCCAAGACCGAAGTTGAGCGACGGATAATGCATGATTCCACCTGCTTTTATTGTTGTTGTTCAGTCCAAAACGATGGCTAACACCAGACTAGAGCGTCTGCGCCAACGCCGCGCGGCACCGATCTTCAGCGGTATCCAGTTCAATCTGCATCTGTTCAATATCGAGCAACTGCTGCGCCAACTGCGTACGGCGCTGGGCAATCTTCTGCATAAAGGTTTCCAGCTGCTTCTGATTGCCATAACTGGGGTCGTACAGCTCGATCAGCTCCTTGCACTCAGCCAACGAAAAGCCAATGCGCTTACCACGCAAAATCAGCTTGAGCGTCACCTTATCCCGAGCGCTATAAACCCGCTCCAACCCCCGCCGCTCAGGGCAGAGCATGTCCTGCTCCTCATAAAAACGGATCGCCCGCGTGGTGATATCCAGCTCATGGGCGAGGTCGGAAATGCTGTAGGTCTGGGTCATGGGTCGTCTTTGATGACTGCTTTACGTTAACGTAAAGGTAAGCTGGTGAACGCTGGCGCGTCAAGCGGGAAGCGGGAAGCGGGAAGCGGGAAGCGGGAAGCGGGAAGCGGGAAGCGGGAAGTGTGATGTGTAGTAAATAAAACCGGAGTCAAATGAACATTTCTGCGTAATTAATGTTCATCCGACCTAAGTTTCCTCAAAAAACTCAAACAATACTTGCTAAATATTAATAATAGTAATCACTCGAGTTTTCTTCTACGCAAAAATCAATGCCGCCAGAAAGATCTTTAACGATTATCTGCATATCTTTATTAACAAAACAGCCGCCACCAGCCTCATACGAAAGATAAACCTCAACAGAAAATTCCCTATCCCCATTTTCAACTCTAGTGGCATCATCAAAAGTATAAGTAACTCCATCTTCCTTATCATAGGTGCCGTTAGCGTAGTCCGGCCCAGTAACAGAGACCACATAATTCACATTTACATCAAAAACAATTTGACATTCCTCATCATCGATAAAAACGATTTCAGGTTCAAAATCCTCGACATCTTCTATCGAAAAACTATCTACCTCAGAATGCTCCCAAGCGGAATCATTATAAGCTTCAGCAGCCTCTATTTGAGACTTAATTTCCTGCTTTATCTCATCAACCTGCTCATCAAGGAACTCCTTGATGAACTGAGTTCGATTATCAGCATGCGCGTTATAAAGATCCAAAAATTTACTAAGACTATCAACGCTTATAAACTTCGGGTTTTCTTCGCAGTATGCGATATGGTCGGCATCGGCAGAGATAACATAAATTTTATCACCGTCCGGAATCGCAGAATTAATTGCTAGAAGTGAAAATGCATCGCGAAACTCATTTTTCTTTTTTTCATTTATAAAAGGAGGCTTGCGTTCAAAATACATATCCATTACTTCGTTCGCGTCAACCTTTTTCAAATCAACTATTTTAGTCCGTGATGCAGAAAGGAAATCACCAAATACATGAAGGGCTTCATCTTCAATCAATTTCTGATCAAGCTCCTCAAAAAGATTTTTTACAACCTGATTATTAGAGTTTTTTAAAGTTTTTGCCTTTCTGCGAAAATCTGCAACACCACTCACCGCTTCTCTGATTTGCTCAGAAATTTTTCTTTGTACTTCCTTTACCACAATAGTGCTGGTGATATGTTTAAGCTCTCCGTCGCCACAAAGCCCTTTGAACGATTCGATGGTTTTAGATGAAAAATCAAGGCCCGCTTTTACAAAAGGCTCTGTATCGATGAAGACATTCCGCGTATAAAGAGGCATAGCAATACTCCAAGTAAATTACCGAAAATCCCTTTAGAAAACGGAGATCAGATGAAAATTTATACGCGATTAATTTTCATCTGATCCCAATTCCATTACACCAATTCCGGACCTAAACTCCCGAAGCAATTACCTTCCTAGCCGGTACGAAGTTTGGAGAGTACTTATGACTTTTTCAGCATAAATGTAACTCTTTACTTTTCCCCAAATTATATGATGCGCGACGCTCATAATAAAGGCCGCATCAAGGTGAAACTCTTTCTGCAAATCTGGACTCCACGCCCTAGGGTGTCTTGGATTATGATGATGAAGAAATCCTCTTCTTAAAACTATGTGCTTTATAATCTCCTCCGGCGAGGAGTTCATATAATCGAAAGGACTTACTATCTCTTTAGATACCAGCTCAATTAGATGAGACTGCTTTTTCGCCTCGCCTATAGCTAAAGACACCTTTTTTGAGGACAAGAGATTTTTCTCAATTTGAGCATTTTTAGTTTTTCCATCGCCAAACAAGGTTTCCAAAACAAAGTAAAAATCATAGAATGCATCAACATATTCTCTAACTGCCATATCATTTTTCCCTTTGCGATAAAAAGATAGCGAGACCTCATAACATTTGTTATCAAATCCTGCTATGACTGCCTGAGCCACAAGGGAAAATGGTATTTTTTCTTTATTCTCATCTGGGCCTATAAGTCCAAAACCAAACTCATATAGCTCTAATAATTTACTTTCTTCTTCATTTGCGGGAATCCATGTCACAACGCAACCGTCTACATCTATAGACCTAATACCAAACACTGAAAGCAAGCCCTCAGCGAGCTTTAAGTGAGAGCGAAATTTATTAGGATCTACCCCTCGAACGTCTATATTTTTTATTTTGCCAGCCTCACTAGTAACCTTTGAAATCTGGGTTAAATCAGTTGGCTCCAGAATCTCTATTGCAACAATCTCTTCGTTTTTGATTTCAAAATTTATGACATATTGATCGACGCTTAACGGAAAAACACGATCAACCCTAACCCCGCTTTCAATTTTAAATTTATATTTAGTTAGCACATCGATAACCTGATTTTATACAATTCGGATCAGCGTAACTTCTCGACATTACATCTGCTCCGCGCTCTGCTTTCGGAAAATAAAGAAGGCACATGGCATCTAATCTTTCCACGAGGCTGTTTGGAATCACTGTTGTGATTTTATAGTGCTACTAACTTACACTTTTGCCAACCTTGAATTTGTTTTGAGTTTTGTATTCGGTATACACCGCATATAAAGCCCCACACATACTCAAACCCCGTCTGCACGGGCGAGTAGCACAGGGCTGGCGGGAAAAAGGCGCTTGCGATGTCTGAGCGAAGCGAGTTTGCAAGCGTCCCCGGCAGACCGAGCAACGCAGCGAACCCGCAGGGCCGTGCAGTTGGGGTGGCCTAGGGGGTGTCGGGGGAAATGGCCATGCATTCCCCCTGACTCGCCATCAAGGCGAAAGACAGACCCGATCAATCCGCCAAGTGTGCGTTCCCACGCTGGAGCATAGGAACGATCTGGTTCTGGCGGTGCAGGTTGTGGGTATGGACGCAGAGCGTCCGGGGCTGCATTCCCACGCGGAGCGTGGGAACGATCAGAGAAAGGCTCACGCCTTCTGCCGAAACACCAAAACCAACCCCACCACAATCAATCCCATCCCCACCAAACTCCCAACCGCCATCCGATTACCCAAAAACAGATAATCCAACAACGCCGTACACCCCGGCATCAGATAAAACAGACTGGTCACATTGACCAGATTACCCATCCGAATCAGCCGGTACAGGAGCAAGGTCGCACCGACTGAAATCAACACGCCCATGTAGAACAGTGGCACAACAAAGCCAACAGACCACTCCACCTCGAACGGCTGAAAGGGCGCAACCAAAGCGCACATCAGCAACCCCACGGCGTATTGCAACGGCAATACATCCATCGGCGACTGCTGAATACCCTTCTGAAAGATGGAGCCCACCGTAATGCACAACAGCGCCGCCAACGACAAACCAATGCCCAGCAGCGAGAATCGCGCCGCCAGCAGACTATCGAGCACCACCAGCGTCAGGCCACCCAACGCCAACAGCAGCCCGGCCACGCGCAACACGCTCGCGCGCCGCTCCAGCAGCATCAACGTCAGGATGGGTTGCACCCCAAGCACGGTTGCCAGCACACCGGGGGTTAGCCCGGCGTCGAGGGAGAGCAAGTAGAAGATGGTGTAACCGCCGGTCATCAGCACCCCCACCAGCGCTACCTGGCGGCGGGTGCCCGGCTGCGGCAACCAGCGGCGGCGAGTAAGCGCCAGCAGCCCCAGGGCAACACAGGCCAGGGCAAAGCGCAGCAGCAGAAAAGCAAACGCAGAGGCGTGTTCCAGCCCCCATTTAGAGAAGATCGCACCCGCACTCCAGAGCAGCACAAAGAGCACGGTCGGGCCGATAGCGGCCCAGTTCAGTTGTTTGAATAGCATGACAATCACCTGTCAAAACACAGGTTCCCGACGCTAATAATCGCTAATTGGCGCGAAACGTCGAAGAACAGAAAAGGATGTTTTGGTGCTTCAGAGCGCGCGAGGCGGCGCTGCAGCAACGACACCGGCTACCCGAGGAGGGGCGCCTGGCGGTGACAGAACCACTGCCTGCGAGCACGCGCGTCCGACGCCGGGAGGGGCGCAGGCAACAGCAACAGCTATGCTCAAGGAATGGTTCATCATGCAACTCATGCAGGAAATGGGGTAAAGCGAGAGGAAGGCTAGCAGTCGGGCACAGCTCGCGCAAGCTCATAGCCGCAGCGGGCATGGACGCAGAGCGTCCGGCGATGCATTCCCACGCAGAGCGTGGGAACGATCTGGTGGCGAGTGAGTAGGTCAGACGCAAGACGCGACCACTGCACGGATCCCAGGTCCCCGTCTGCGCGGGCGAGTAGCGCAGGGCTGGCGGGAAAAAGATGTGCGCGGTGTCTGAGCGAAGCGAGTTTGCAAGCGTCCCCGCCGGACCGAGCAACGCAGCGAACCCGAAGGGCCGCGCAGTTGGGGTGGCCTAGGGGGTGTCGGGGGAAATGGCCAAGCATTTCCCCCGACTCGCCATCAGGGCGAAAGGCTGACTAGATCAACCCACCGAGGCGTACATTCCCTCGGTGAAGCATGGGAACGATCGGGTTCTGGCAGTGCGGGTAGTTGGATGGACGCGGAGCGTCCGGGGCTGCGTTCCCACGCTGGAGCATGGGAACGATCAAAGATGACCACTGCACGGACCCCAAGTCCCCGTCTGCGCGGGCGAGTAGCGCAGGGCTGGCGGGAAAAAGGCGCTTGCGGTGTCTGAGCGAAGCGAGTTTGCAAGCGTCCCCGCCGGACCGAGCAACGCAGCGAACCCGAAGGGCCGCACAGTTGGGGTGGCCTAGGGGGTGCAGGGGGAAATGGCCAAGCATTTCCCCCTGCTCGCCATCAGGGCGAAAGGCTGATCAGACCAACCTGCTGCGTGGTTGAACGTGCGCGGGTTATTGACGCGGAGCGTCCGGGGCTGCGTTCCCACGCTGGAGCATGGGAACGATCAGGTCCGAGTTAGAAGCCCTCAAGCACCAGCTTGCCGCGTGACTTACCACTCTCCAACAAAGCATGCGCCCGCATCAAATTAGCCGCATTGATCACCCCATAATGCTCACCCAAGGTGGTACGCAACGCACTGGCGTCGAGCAACTCGGCAACCCGATTAAGCAGCACACCCTGCTCGGCCATATCGGCGGTCTGATACAGGCTGCGGGCAAACATGAACTCCCAGTGGAAGGACGCGCTCTTGCTCTTCAATTGCGTGATATCAATGCTGTCGAAGTCATCAATCACCCCCAGCTTACCCTGGGGTGCGATGCACTCGATGTACTGAGCGTAGTGGTCTTTGGTGTGCGTCAGCGAGGCAATCAGCTCCACGCTCTCAATACCCAGTGCCTGCAGTTGCGCCAGCATTGGCTTGCTGTGATCAATTACATGATGCGCGCCCAACTCCTTGGCCCACTCAGCGCTTTCTTCGCGGGCAGCTGTACCCACAACGGTCAACTCGGTGAGATTGCGTGCCAGCTGAACCAGAATCGAACCAACGCCACCGGCGGCGCCAATCACCAGTAAGGTCTGCCCGGCACCACCACCTTCGGCCACACCGAGGCGATCAAACAGCAGCTCCCAGGCTGTGATCGCGGTCAGCGGCAGCGCAGCAGCTTCGGCGTCGCTCAATGACTCCGGGGCGTGGCCGACGATGCGTGCATCCACCAGCTGGTACTCGGCGTTGCTGCCGGGACGGTCAAGGGTACCGGCGTAGAACACCCGATCACCGACCGCGAAATTCTGCACCTTGGCGCCCACCGCAGCCACCTCACCGACCGCATCCCAACCAATCACCTGCGGCTCATCGACCGTGGCCGGGCGCTTGCTGCGGATCTTGGCATCCACCGGGTTGACCGAAATGGCCGCGACCTTGACCAGCAGGTCCTGCGGGCCAGGGGTGGGCTTATCCAGCTCGATATCGATCAATGCATCGGCGCGGTCAAGGGCGCCAGCCTGGGTGTAAGCAACCGCTTTCATGTGTTTGCTCCTCTGATTCAGGATAGGTAACGATTCATGGACATAGCTTGACTTGATTGCTTAGAAAGAAAAACATTCGTTATAGCGAATCACTTTATTGGAAATCATGAAAATACAGCGTATCGATGATCTCGGGGTGTTTCTGCACACCCTGGAGTGTGGCAGCTTCTCGGCCGCGGCCCGTCAGTTGAATCTAGCCCCCGCCGTGGCCAGCGCCAGTATTAAGCGCTTGGAGCAGCAGCTGGGGGTACGTTTATTTGAACGCACCACGCGAAGCTTGCGGCTGAGCGAGGCCGGGGAGCGCTATTTGCCGCATGCGCGCGCCGCCTTTCAAGCATTGCGCGATGCCGAGCAGGCGCTGGAAGCCGACGCCAACACCTTGACCGGCACTCTGCGCCTGACGCTGCCCTCGAACCTGGCGCGTAGCCACCTGCTCGACTGGCTGGAAGACTACCTGGCCCGCCAGCCCGGCATCCGCATGGAGCTGCAGGTGAGCGACCGCGTCGCCGATCTGTATCAGCAGCCCATTGATCTGGCTGTGCGCTACGGCATCCCCGAAGACTCCAGCTTCGTTGCCCTGCCCTTGGCACCCGACAACCGCCGCGTGCTGTGTGCGTCACCCGAGTACCTGAGCCGCCACGGCGAACCGCAGTCCGTTCAGGATCTGAGCCAGCACAACTGCCTGTGTTTTCGCTTGGGCGAAAGCCTGCACGACCGCTGGCACTTCGAGGCGCCCGAGCCCATTACCCTGCGCGTGCGCGGTGATCGCAGCAGCGACGACGGCGACACCGTGCGCCGCTGGGCCCTGCGCGGGCAGGGCATCGCCTACAAATCCTATCTGGACATCGCCCAGCATCTGGCCAGCGGAGAACTGGTACGGATATTACCCGCCGTAACCGGCGAGCCATCGCCGTTGATGTTACTGGTAATCAATCGGCGGCGATTGAATCCGGCGTTAAGGCAGTTGGCGGGAGAGATGGCGGCGTTTTGTCAGGGGTTATAGCAGCCAATGACCAAGCGGGTTTGCGGGTTTGCGGGTTTGCGGGGTTGCGGGGTTGCGGGTTTGCGACGATGCCAGCCCATGCACGGGCTGAAAATCCCCATCTGAGCGGGCGAGTAGCGCAGGGCTGGCGGGAATAAGCCCGAGGACTGTCTGAGCGAAGCGAGTTCCGCAGGGCCCCGGCTAGGCGCCCCCACCAGACCAAGCAACGCAGCGAACCCAAAGGGCCGCGCAGTTAGGGTGGCCTAGGGGGTGTCGGGGGAAATGGCCAAGCATTTCCCCTGACTCGCCATCAGGGCGAAAGGCTGACCAGATCAACCCACTGCGAGGTCGCGCGAGTAGGTGCGAAGGCCCCGGTAGCGCGAGTAGCATTATGGCCGCAGAGCGTCCGGGGCTGCATTCCCACGCTGGAGCATGGGAACGATCAATATTGTTGGTGAGCAAACGGCAGCGAACGGGTAATCGCTATCTGCAATCTTTAACGGTCAGTTCTATGCTGATCTCATTTCCGTTTTTCGCCTCTAGGCGAGCCAAGGGGGAATGCTTGCCCATCCCCCCTTAGCAATCCCTCCGGGGCACCCAACTGCGCGGCCCTACGGGTTCGCTGCGTTGCTCGATCTGCCGGGGATACTCGCAAACTCGCTACGCTCAGACACCGCGAGCATCTTTTCCCCGGCAGCTCTGCGCTACTCGCCCGCTCAGATGGGACGTTTTGCTCCGTGCATTCGGCTAGGTTTATTGAAATGAGGATCGAAACTGCGAAAACATCGTTAGGCCGTTGAGCATCAGTGAAGACTAGAGCCTCAGCGCCTACGACTCAGCCCCCAAATCAGATAACCACCCCCTAGTAGCGCCGCCAGCAACCCAGCCGGTATCTGCTCGGGGAACATCAGGTTGCGACCCAGCCAATCGGCTAGCACCATCAACAAGGCGCCGAGTAGACCCGAGCCGAGCAATTGCGCGCGCGCCTGCTGCAGGCCCAGCACCCGCGCCATGTGCGGTGCCATCAAACCGACAAAGCTCAGCGGACCCACCAGCAGGGTGGCGATGGCGGTCATAAGCGCCGCCAGAAGCATGATGCCCAGACGCGCGCCGCGCATGGGCACACCGAGGCTGCGCGGCGTGCTTTCACCCAGCGGTAGCAGCGTCAGCCAACGGCTCAAGGGTAGGCTCACCAGCAGCAGGAATACACCGGCAAGCAGCGCCATGATGCCAGTCGGCAGCTCGACGAAATAGGTCGAGCCCGACAACCAGCTGAGTACCGATTGACCGCGTGGATCGTTCAGCGACAACACCAGCATCTTGACCGCATCAAAGAGCGCGCTGATGGCAATACCCACCAGCAGCAGACGCTCAGGTGCGTAGGCCTGGCGGCGCGCAAAGCCGACGATCACCAGCAACACCAGCAGGGCACCGGCAAAGCCCATGATCAGCCGCACCCAGAAGGGCGCGCCGATCCAGACGAAGAGGGTGAGCATCAATCCCAAGGCAGCACCGGCGCTGATGCCCATTAGCTCGGGGCTGGCCATCGGGTTGCCGGTCAGACGCTGCAACAGACAGCCGGCCAACCCCAGCAGCAGGCCCGCGCCCAGGGCCGCAAACAGGCGCGGCAGGCGCCACTGCAATAACTCCGGATCGAGACTCCAGCTCCAGCCTTGCGGTCCTTGCCCGAGCAACAGCGCCACCACAGCGAGCAGTAGCAGCCCCAGCAACAGCAGTGGCAATAGCCGCTGACCGCCCAACGGCAGTGATCGTGTGCGCTGCGCGCTGGCTTGCGGTCTGGCTGTAGACAAGCGCAGACGCGGGATCAGCCACAGCAGCAAGGGCGCACCCAACAGCGCGGTGACGCCGCCGGTCGGTAGCAGCTCGCTCAAGCGACCAGCGAAGCCCTGCACCAACTGATCGGTCAATAGCAGCAGTGCGGCGCCCAGCAGCGGTGTCCAGACCAGTCGCTGGCGCAGGGTGCGCGCGCCCATCAACCGAGCGATGGTGGGCGCGGCCAAACCGATAAAGCCGATAACGCCCACGCTGCTGACCACACAGGCCGTCATAAACACGGCCAGCGCCAACGCCACCACGCGCAACCGGTCCAGCGACAAGCCCAGACTGCGCGCGCCGCTGTCATCCAGTTCGAGCAGGCTCAGCGGTCGTACCAGCAGGGTGATCAGTACCAGCGCCAGACCGAGGCGTGGCAGCAGAAAGAGCACCGCATCCCAGTTGTTCTGGCTGAGTGAACCCGCGCTCCAGATAAACATCGCCGACAGCCCCATGGGCTGCAGCAGCATCAACATCACGTTCAGGGCACCGAGCAGCAGGCTGATCACCAGGCCGGCCAGGATCAGACTCAGCGGTGACAGGCCGCGCCGCCTCGCCAATGCGAATGCCAGCAGGGTGGCCAAACCACCGCCGGCCAAGGCGACCCACTCGCCCGCGATCAACAGGCCGGGAGCATAGAGAGTAGCGAGGGCCAGCGCCAACTGCGCGCCACTGGCGACCCCCAGGGTGGTAGGCGAGGCCAGCGGGTTGCGCAGCACCTGCTGCATCAACAGGCCAGCGAGCCCTAGCGCCGCGCCGCAGAGCAGGGCAACACAGAAGCGCGGCAACCAGCTGTAGTGCACCTTGAGTTGCGCCAGATCAGACAGGTCCGGCTGCCAAAGTGCGGCGGGCAGGTCTGCCAGCGGCAGCTGGCGCTGCAGAACCCAGAGCGCCATGGCCAGGCTCAAAAGGCAGATAGTCAGGCCCCAACGGCGGGGTGATGCTGCGCTCGGATTAGTCATGCGGCAGCGCCTCCTGCAGCAAACGCAGAAAGTGTTCTGCCGACATCAAGCCGCCAAACTGCCACGCGGGCGGAAAGGCATACACCCGCTGCGCCCGGACAAAGGGCATGTTCTGCCAGAGCATGCTGCGCGCCAGGGTGCGCTCAGCGTTTAATGGCATGGGAGCAAAGTAGATAAGGGCGGCATCGGGCGTCTCGGTGAGTTGCTCGATACCCGCCTGGTTGAAGCCCCAATAATTGTCTTCGCCGGTCCAGGCATTACGCAGCCCGACACGCACCAGCACCGAATGAAACAGGCTGCTGTCGCCAAATACGCGAACGTGGCGGTCATCAATAAAGCTGACCAGATAAAAGGGTGGCAGCGTGCGCCCGGACAACTGCGCACGCACGGCAGCAATGTGCTGGTCCAACTCGCTGATCAGCCGCTCGGCCTCGGCCTCGTGCCCGGTCAGGCGACCCAACTCGCGAGTCACCTCGGCGGCGGTGAGCAGCGGGTTACTGTCAGGGCGGTAAATGGCCAGGCTTTTGACCGGCGCGATCTTCTCCAGCCAGGGCCGCGCGGCCTCGAACTGCGGCGTGATCAGGATCAGATCGGGCTTGAGTTGCGTGAGCAACTCCAGATTGGGTTCGGTGCGCAGGCCCAGATCCTGCACCGAATCCGGCATGACTGGCTCACCCACCCAGCGGCGATAATTCTCCAGGCCACCAACAGCGATAGGGGTAACGCCAATGCCGAGCAGGGTTTCCGCCAGCCCCCAGTCGATGGCGGCAATGCGGCTGTAGCGTGGCTCGGCGGGCGTGTCGGCCATCGCCAGATGGGGCAGCAGTGCCAGCAGCAGCGCCAGACCGAGGTGCCTCACCCGTGCGCTACCGCGATGCTGGAGCTTTGATCCGGGTGCGGGATAACACTCATTGGCAGGCCGTAGATGGCCTCCAGATGCTGCGGGTTCATCAGCTCGGCGGGGCTGCCTTGCAGCAGCAAGCGACCGGAGTGCAGCGCTACCAGATGGTCGCAGTAGCGCGCCGCCATGTTGATATCGTGCAGCACCACGATAACGCCCAGATCCAGCTCGCGGCTAAGCCGCTGAACCAGCGCCAGCACCTCGACCTGATGGGCAATATCCAGCGCCGACGTCGGCTCATCCAGCAGCAGGTAACGGGTGTGCTGGGCCAGCAGCATGGCCAGCCAGACCCGCTGGCGTTCACCACCGGACAGGGTATCGACCAGGCTATCGGCAAAGCGGGTAACGTCGGTCAGCTCCATGGCGCGCTCGACTTCCTGCTGGTCGTCCACACTGAAACGACCGAGCAGGCCGTGCCAGGGGTAACGACCAAAGCCCACCAGCTCACGCACCGTAAGGCTTTCGGCGGCGGGCAGTTGCTGCGGCAGATAGGCAACCTGACGGGCAAATTCGCGCTCGCCCCAGGCCTCCAGCGGCCGCTCGTCCAGCAGAATACGGCCTGCGGTCGCAGCCTGTTGCCGCGCCAGCAGTTTGATCAGGGTGGATTTACCGGAGCCATTGTGACCGATCAGGCCGATCATCTGACCCGACGACAGGACCAGGTCCAGCGGCTGCAACAGCGTCCGCTCGGGTACGGCAAAGGAAACGGACTCCAGTTGGAACATGCGGGCTCCGGGGAAGGGATGGCTAAAACAGGCCCGCAATGTACTCTGAATAGCAATTATTATCAATCAGATTAAGATCTCAAGGCCGCTCTGCACCGCGCTCCAGCAGAGCTAGCAGCGCTGCCGTGCGCTCACTATCAGACAAGTTGCCCAGGCGCTCGACAGCCTGATAAAACGCCGGCCAGCTGCCGCTCGTGCGATACAACTCGGCGAAGGCCGGAATCCACTGATCGTAAAGCCCAAACGGCAGCAGGCGGGCATTGTTCAGCTCACCGGCAAACCAGTGATCATAGGGTCCTGTGCCCTGCCAGCGTGCGTCTCGCCAGCGCTGATAATCGGCACGCAGTTGGCTGAACACCGCCGCTTTGCCAGCCAGCTTGTCGGCATCACTGGCCGCGCTGGCGTAGAGCGCCAGCAACTGTTCGCGAGCGTGCAACAGCAGCTGCACAAACTCGCGCTCCTGCGCGCGCGGGTCATCCGGCAGCGCAGCCAGCCCCTGCTCGGCGCGCCACTCGCGCAGGCCTTGCTGGCCAACAAAACTGGCGAAGGACTCGTTGAAGGCGGTGTCGTCCTTTACGTAAAACTGCTGATGCGCCAACTCGTGGAACAGCAACTCAGCCAGGTAGTTGTCATCCCAGTGCAGCATCGAGCTGAGCAGCGGGTCGTCATACCAGCCCAGCGTGGAGTAGGCCGGAATACCAGCCACATAGACCTCATAGCCCTGCTCACGCCAGTGCTCGGCTGCTTCCTCCGCGCTGGCCTGATCAAAGTAGCCCTTGTAGGCAATGCAACCGAAGAAGGGATAACAATGCGCCACCGCGTCCATCGACAGTGGCTCGGCGACAAACAGATTCCACAGTGCGTAGGGCCGGGGCAGGTCGGCGTAGCGGGTGTAGCTGGCGTTATCGGGTAGCTGCAGATGACCACTGGCATAGGCTCTTATTTGCTGCGCCTGGCGCAGCCGCTTGACCAGCTGCGGATCGGTGGCCGGGTTCTGCAGTACCTCTTCTAGCGGTTGCGCACGCGACAACAGATCGCGCTGCCCCTGCCAACTGTGGTGCAGATAGGCCACTGAGCTGCAGCCCTGTAGCAGCATCAGCATGACCAGAAGGCCGATGCGCCTCATATCGACGACTCCTGCATCTGGGTAATCAGCCAGTCGGCCAGTTGTTGCGCGGCGCCCTGCGGCTGGCGCGCTGGCACCCAGAGCCCCAGCTGATGCTGCGTTTCAACGAACCCCCAGGGCGCCAGCAGGCGACCGGTGGCCAGATCATCGGCCACCAGCAGCTGCGGCGCGATGGCTACGCCCAACCCTGAAAGAGCCGCCTCCAGCAGGTAATACAGATGCTCAAAACCTTGCCCCTGAGTCAGCTTGGCCGGATCGATCTGCTGCAATCGTGCCCAATCCGCCCAGGCCTGCGAACGGGACTGGGTATGCAGCAGGCTCTCATTCAGCAGCGCGGTGGCCGGTTGCCCGTGCAGGCGCGCTGCGCCGGAATAGCGCGGACTGAAGACCGGGCCGATATGCTCCTGCCGCAGCGGGTAAACCTGCATATCGGCAGGCCAGGGCGGGGCGGCAAATAACAGGGTGCCACTGACACCGGCGCGGCGCGGGTCGAGCTCGCCCTCACTGGCCGACAGGTGCAGATTGAGTTCGGGCAGCGCGGCATTCAGCCGATCAAGCCTGGGAATGAACCAGCGAGCCAACAGGCTGCCGGGGCAGGCGAGCAGAAAAGGGCCGCGTTGATCGGCCTGACGTATCTCGGCGCATACCTCACGCAAGCTGCCAAAGGCATCGCGGCACGCATCGCGCAGCTGGCGGCCAGCGGCAGTAAGCTGAATACCGCGCCCGACCTTGTCGAACAGGGCCACCCCCAGTTCCTCTTCAAGCTGCCGTATCTGGCGGCTTACCGCACCGTGCGTGACATGCAGTTCATCCGCAGCCTGACTCATGCTTTCCAGTCTGGCAGCCACTTCAAAGGCTTTGAGCGCGTTCAGCGAAGGTAAGTCTCGGGCCATGGGATACGTCACTTTTTCTCACAGGTTTGCGCCATCATATCGATTTTATCGCGGCGCTGTCTGCCCTAATGTAGGCGCATCAACTTTGGAGGTGAAATCATGTCGAGTGCCAACCAACATTACCGCCGCGATGCCGACGCACAGGGCCAGTTCGGCCAGTTCGGTGGGCGCTTCGTTGCCGAAACCCTGATGCCGCTGATTCTCGACCTGGAGCAGGCCTACAATCAGGCGCGCTCCGAGCCGAACTTTATCGCCGAGCTGGACCGCTTCAACGCCGAGTTCGTTGGCCGCCCCAGCCCGCTGTACTATGCCGAGCGCCTGACCGAGCAATACGGCGGCGCCAAGATTTTCTTCAAGCGCGAAGAGCTGAATCACACCGGCGCGCACAAGATCAACAACTGCATCGGCCAGGTCCTGCTGGCCCGACGCATGGGCAAGACGCGCATCATCGCCGAAACCGGCGCCGGTATGCACGGCGTAGCTACCGCCACTGTGTGCGCCCGCTTCGGCCTGGACTGTGTAGTCTACATGGGCGCCACCGACATTGATCGCCAGCGCGACAACGTGGCACGCATGCGCTTGATGGGCGCCAAGATCGTCCCCGTTACCTCCGGTAAGGGCACGCTGAAAGACGCCATGAATGAAGCCCTGCGCGACTGGGTCACCAACGTCGATAATACCTTTTACATGATCGGCACCGTCGCTGGGCCGCATCCTTATCCCACGCTGGTCCGCGACTTTCAGTCGATCATTGGTCGCGAAACCCACAGCCAGATGCTTGAGCGCGAAGGGCGTCTGCCCGACAGCCTGGTCGCCTGCATCGGCGGCGGCTCCAACGCCATGGGGCTGTTTCATCACTTCCTCGACTACCCGGAAGTACAGATGATTGGCGTAGAAGCCGCAGGCCACGGGCTGGACTCTGGCAAGCACGCGGCCAGTCTCAAGGGCGGCGTACCGGGCGTACTGCACGGCAACCGCACTTACCTGCTGCAGGACGAAGACGGCCAAATTGACGATGCACATTCGGTCTCCGCCGGCCTCGACTATCCGGGCATTGGCCCCGAGCACGCCTGGTTGCATGAGGAAGGCCGCGTCGAATATGTCGCCGTGACTGACCAGCAAGCACTGGACGCCTTCCACAACTGCTGCCGGATGGAAGGCATCATCCCGGCGCTGGAAACCGCCCACGCCCTGGCTGAAGTGGCGCGCCGCGCACCCACCCTGCCCAGCGATCACCTGATGGTGGTTTGTCTGTCCGGCCGTGGTGACAAGGACATGCCCACCGTGCTGCGCCTGATGGAGGAACAAGCATGAGTAACCGTTTACAACAACGCTTCGCCGAGTGCGCCGAGCAGAACCGTGCTGCCCTGGTAACCTACATCTGCGGCGGCGACCCCAACTATGACGTCAGCCTCTCGCTGCTGCAAAAGCTGCCAGGCGCCGGTGCCGATATCATCGAACTGGGCATGCCGTTCAGCGATCCGATGGCCGACGGCCCGACCATTCAGGCCGCCGCCGTGCGCGCGCTGAACAGTGGCCAGACGCAGCGCAAGACGCTGGAGATGGTCCGCGCTTTCCGCGCCGAGAACACAACCACCCCGCTGGTGCTGATGGGGTATTACAACCCGATCCATCGCTACGGTGCTGAAGCCTTCCTAAACGACGCGCACGCTGCCGGTGTCGACGGCCTGCTGATCGTCGATCTGCCTGCCGAGCACGACAACGAACTGGGCCCCATGGCACGCGATCTGGGCCTGGACATGATCCGCATGGCCAGCCCTACAACCGATGCCAAACGCCTGCCGCGCGTGCTGGCCAATGCCAGTGGCTTTCTCTATTACGTATCGCTAAACGGCGTCACCGGGGTAGGGCAAGCCGACAACGCCGTGGTAGATGCAGCGCTGAGCGACATACGCAAACAGAGCGATTTGCCGATCTGCGTTGGCTTTGGTGTGCGCACGCCAGAGCAGGCTGCCGCCTTTGCCCGCACCGCCACTGGCGTGGTGGTGGGGTCGGCGTTGGTTGAGGCCATGAACAAGGGCGGTGAAGCTGCCGCGCTGGAATTGACCACTGCCCTGGCTGGAGCGATGCAGCGCTAACCGCTGCGTTGGCAGCGCAGCCGCTTTCGCGTGCTAAGCAGGGTGAGTGAGCGTGAATCGGTCACGAGTACGCTATTCACCCTGACCTTATGCTCCCAACGTGAAGCAGTCGAGGTAGACGATCAGACCTGCATGACGCACACGTCTTTCAAATGTATAGTCCCCGCCGACTTTTATGAGTAGGGACAGGTACATATGGACATGACAGAGGCGCAATCGCAAGTGGCTTTTGAGCGGTATAAGCGAGAGCCCGCATCACTACCATGGATTATTGCCCGATCGCTCGCCCTTCAGTTGCTGGTGTTTGGCAGCTATATCTTATTGGTCGTAACCTCAAGCCCCTACGATAATCAGCTCCGCTGGTTGGAGACGCCGGCAGCTGTGCTGTTAGGCCTGGGTGCCCTGGCCCTTGCTAGCCTCGAACTGGCTATCGCGACCCAACCGACCTATCGCAAAGCCGCCCTGGTTAAGTTGATTTGGGTGGTTGCCTTGGGCCTGGCCATAGGCGCCGCTGAAAGCCTGTACTTTGAGTTGGTTTATGCGAATACGCTAATCGACGCGTCAGGGACTGCGTCCACTACTGGCCAACTGCAGTTCCACGTCACGCCCATCGTCAGCTTTGTTATCACTTTCATCATGTTACGCCACGTTCTCAGTCGCACCACTGTTTGGACATTACCGCTCATGGTGCTGGCCTGGGCGCTGATTTACAGCTGGGTATTCTCAGTGGCGATACAGCTAAGTGTTGGCGAGTGGCCGACCGGTATTGTGGGTATCCTGGTTAGACCCTTTTACGCACTTTATGCCAGCCCACTCGACACCCTCGGCTTCAGCCTGATTGCCGTATTGCCCTTGCGCCACTGGAGCAAAAAGCTGGTCGCCTGGCAACAACCCGACCGGCGTTCTGTTGTTAAGCGTGTCACCGCTTTAATCAGCGATTTTGCTCATGGGCAACTCAGCTATGCTCAGTTTTTCTGGTATGGGAGCTGCGTGCTTGGGCCCATATTGGGGTTACTGGTTAGCGGTCTGCTCGCGAGCTTTCACAACCCGGCTATCGCTTTGTTGGCAACACTCGCCATTTTTTCGTTCTGGACATTCCTGTTATTAAAGCTGCTCGACGCGGCTGATCGACAACAGGTTGCGTTGGTATGGCAGTTTTTGGCTATTATCCTGGTTAGTGGATGTCTGGTAGGTGCTGCGGTTGCTGCTTTTGTGCAGATAAGCGCGCTGTAGTGGAGGGTGGTTAGCCGCCGCCGCGCCGGGCTTATTTCGCACTAATCTATGTTGGGTTCAACTTTCTTTGACTAACTAGATACCGATTTCGCCTCTAGGCGAGCCAAGGGGGGATGCTTGCCCATCCCCCCTTGGCAATCCCCCGGGGCACCCAGCTGCGCGGCCCTTCGGGTTCGCTGCGTTGCTCGATCTGCCGGGAGCCCTCGCAAACTCGCTTCGCTCAGACACCGCGAGGACCTTTTCCCCGACAGCTCTGCGCTACTCGCCCGCTCAGATGGGAATTGGTAGGCCGTGCAGTTAGGTAATACGTAGTTAAACCAAACGAATAGAATTCGGAAATCCACCGATGCTTTGCCTTTCGTCCCCCTTCCAAGCTGTCGAGTAACGCAGGATTTGAGCGATCAGCGGGGCGGACTGTCTGAGGTGCGAAGCGCCGAGTTTCCGCGACGCCGCTCGAATCCGAGTAACGCAGAGAAGCCGCAGGCCAGCTTGGCTGGGGGTGTGTACGACTCAAGAACATGGGTAACAGTTCTATTCAAATACATAGGTAACACATTGCTTAAATAGTGAGCACCTGACAGGAGGTGCTCATGCCTTGGCGAGAAGTGAAACCTATGGACGAACGTGTG
>NZ_RKKU01000025.1 GCF_003797945.1 Pseudomonas neustonica | reverse complement strand
CAATTACATTGAGATGTTTTATAACCCAAGGCGCCGGCACGGCACGAGTGGTGACCTGTCACCGGTCGAGTACGAAAAGCGTCATTACCAGAGTCTGGCGAGTGTCTAGAATACTGGGGGCGATTCATTTTGCCATTGTTGCCTTCCTTAAAATTCCAGTATGTCGTAAATACAGCTCGTGAAAGCCATAGCCCAATGTCGTCCGTATTATATGAGAAAGCGGGTTGGCAGTCAGATAGGAACGTGACTCAGTAGCCATTTTGGAGGAATAAAGCGGTGCGCCTTGTTGTGATTGTTGTCACGGTTTCTTTTGGCGAAATTATTGGCGTTGCTGCATTGGCCGGGTTAGGTACAGGCGGCGTCATCCGTGCAGCTTGTCCAGTGTGCTGTTGTCAGCCGCCGTTTCTTAGTCAGGTCTCAAAACGCAGTAAAATGTTGTCAGTCGGCTGGCGCTAAAGCGCAAGTTGACGTGCTGTTATTCGGATGGGGGTGCAGAGGAGCCGACGCGATATTGAGTTAAAGGCATGGGATGGTTTGTGTGATTAAAGCTTTGGGCTTCGAGATATAAATAACCAGTGAATGAGCAACAAAAAAGGCGCCTCCGGGGCGCCTTTTTTGCAATGACGGCCGCTTATTGGCTATTCAACTGAGCCATCCCGGCTAGCAGTGCCTGATGAAATTTGTCCGGCGCTTCTACCTGCGGCGAATGCCCCAGTTCGGGAAATTCGACCAGGGTCGCATTGGGAATGGCGGCGGCGGTTTTGCGTCCCAGTTCAGGGTATTGCCCCAGGCTCTGGGCTACCGACTCCGGTGCGCGGTTGGCGCCGGGGGCGGTGCGATCCTTGCCGCCGATCAGCAGTAGCGTTGGTGCCTGAATGTTGGGGAACTCATGTACCACCGGCTGGGTGAACAGCATCTCTGCGGTCTGCGCCTGATTCCAGGCGACTATCTCTTTGCCGGGACCGGCATACATGCCATAGGCCATCTCTACCCAGCGGTCGTATTCGGGCTTCCACTGGCCGTTGTAATAGAACTTCAACTGGTAGTTTTTGATGCCTTCATAGCTGGTTTGCAGCTGTCCCTGGTACATCTGGTCGATAGTGGCATAGGGCACCCCGGCCTGTTGCCAGTCTTCCAATCCGATGGGGTTGGCCAGTACCAATTGCTCGACCTGTTCAGGGTGATTCAGTGTGAAGCGCGCGGCGAGCATGCCGCCCATGGAGTGGCCGATCAAGGTGATCTTGTCGATGTTCAGGTCAGCCAGCAGGGCGTGCGTGTTATGCGCCAGTTGGTTAAAGCTGAACTGATAGCCGCGTGGTTTGCTGGAACGACAGAAGCCGATCTGATCCGGCGCTATAACGCGGTAGCCCTCGGCGCTGAGTACCTCGATGGTGTCCTGCCAGGTGGCGCCGCAGAAGTTTTTGCCGTGCAGCAATACGGCTGTTCGGCCATTGGCTTCAGTCGTTGGCGGTACGTCCATGTAGGCCATCGAGAGGGGTTGTTGCTGAGAGGTGAAAGTAAAACTCTCGACCGGGTGAGGATAGTCAAAGCCCTCAAGCTGGGGACCGTAAGCGGTGTGTGCGTAAGCGCTTGAAAGCGGCAATAGTAAGGTGGCGAATGCGGCTAGGATGGTGACGTTCTTCATCTACTGACTCCCTGTTGGGTCGGCGTCACACCTGCTGACGTAATGCGTTTCAGACGCAGTCAGGCAGAGTGATTAAACGTAGGAGTCTAGCAGCGCGCTGGGCTAGCTATTGAGGTGAAGGCATTTCAGAATATGACGGCAAAGACGATAGTAAGGCGGCGTAGCCTGGGTGCAATCAGGCTACGCCGTGTGTTGCTGAGGTGGTTAGAAGTCCAGGTCGATTTTGGCCCAAAGCGTGCGGCCGGGTTCGTTGATGGCAATAGAATCGGCTGGGAAGCCGAACGCGGCGTTGCCGGCGAGATTAAGGTGCTCGGCGTAAGCCTTATCGAACAGGTTGTCGACGCCCGCGCTGAACTTGAGGTTCTCGTTCAGGCGGTAAGCGCCGTTGAGCGAAAAGACGCCAAAGCCAGCGCTTTTGTCCATGTCCTGACCGACGACGTTACCTTTCCCTTCGTCGATGCGATTTTGCTCAGCTACTACGCGCCAGAGTGCCCCAGCGCTCCAGTTGTTCTGCTCATACCCCAGGCCCAAGCGTGCCTCCAGTGGCGGCATTTGTGGCAAGGGTTGGCCATCGCTGCTGTTTTTACCCCAGGCGTAGGCTAGCGTCGCATCGGTATTCCAGTGGCTGTTGAGGTCATAGGCCAGCCCCAATTCACCGCCCATAATACGCGCATCAACATTGTTGGCCTGGCTGCTGTTCATGCTCATCATGCTGGTGCTGTAGTTGAACAGGATGTAGTCGCGTATCTGTCCTGCGTAGGCGGATGCCCAAGCCTGCAGGTTCTGCTGTTGATACTGCACGCCTACGTCCAGCTGGGTGGTTTTCTCCGGCCGAATGCCGTCAAAGGCGTTGAGGGCGCCTGCCGGACCGGTTTTGGCCGAGAACAGCTCCCAATAATCAGGGAAGCGTTGTACATGACCAATACCGGCATACAGGGTGGTAGGCGAGTCTTCCAGATCTTGCTCGTAGCGGATAAAGCCGCTGGGCAGGGTATCGCTGCGCGTCTGACCGGCGGTGGGATTGGGTCGGCTCATCATCATGCTGCTGATGTCGCTGCGGTAGTCTTTGGCTGATGCTCGATCAAGGCGCGCTCCGGCGATGATGCGATTGCGAGTGCTCTGGTACCAGGTCAGCTCACCAAATAAGCCGTAGTTGCGCATGACGGCATCTTTGTCCCAGGCAAACTCATCCGTATCGCGGTATACGCCGCTCATCATGTCGTAGGTGGAGCTGCGTGCGCGGTGCTCGCTGCGCATGGCATCAACACCGGTAACGAGATCGAGTGACTCCCAATTGAACGTCATGGCCACACGGCCGCCAATGGTGCGGCGGTCTACTTCGGCCGCCATAGGCATTGGCATCATGCTGCTCGGGTCTGGTGTGCGCAGACGGAAGTTATCCATGACGTGATCGGCGTAGTTGTAGTAAAGGCGCGCTTCGAGTTTATCGATGGCACCTAGATTGGTGCGCTCAAAGCGCAAGCCCAGGCTTTCACGCGCAAATTTGCTGCCATCCATGCCGCGTCCGCCGTAGCGTGCCTCGGCGTCACCTTTGCCGGCGCTGAGTTCCAGTAGGGTGTCGTCGTCGGGCGTCCAGCCAAGCGCGACATCACCATTCCATTTGCTATAGCGCGAGGGGACGGTATCGCCGTTGCCGTCTTCGTAGTCGTCAGATTGGGCCTGGTTGCCACTAAAGCGCATATAGCCTTGTGGGTTGCCGATTGCCGCATCTAGCAGTTTATCAAAGCGGCCATTGGAGCCACCTAGCGCGCTGGCGTGAACACGGGTGCCCGCCTCGCTGAATTGCTCCGGCTCGCGATCAAAGAGCACGGTGCCAGCGGAAGCTCCGGGCCCCCAGATGACGCTTTGCGGTCCCTTGATGACCGTCAGCTTATCGAAGGTTTCCGGTGCAATATACGAGCTGGGCGCGTCCATTCGGTTTGGGCAGGCCCCGATCATTTGGCCACCGTTGGACAGTAGGTTGATGCGCGAGCCAAACATACCGCGCAGCACTGCATCGCCATTGGTGCCGCCACTGCGTATGGCGGAAAAACCCGGGATCGTTTTCAGGTAGTCAGTCGCATCGCTGGCTGGCACCGGCTGCCTGGCATCCTTCGGGTCAGCGATGATGGTCAGGGGTGAGCTTTGTTGCACGGCGGTAATCACCAGGGGAGCCAACTCAAGGGAGTTCGTCTGCGCTTCATGCGTTTGCGGTGCAGTGGCATCGGTGGCGTAACTGCTGCCAGCAAGGCTGGCCAAAAAAACAGAGAAAGCGATTTTCCAGCGCTGTGTGGCTGGAGAGACTAAGAGATTCAGTGTTGTTTGCATCATTGTTGTCCACAGGCAAAGCCATGCTGCCAAGGGGCAGACATGGGCAATAAAACAAGGTGTTTGGATTACTGGTGTGGACGCAACGGAAGGTCGGCCGGTGATCAGGCAGAGAGCACCGCTGCGCCAGAGGCAGCGGGTGAAGCACGGGGGTTGAGTGCGGGCCAGGCGGCACGCGGCGGTGGCCGCGCCCAATGGCTGGGCGGTAGCGGTATTGCTGCGATGGCAGGCTGATAGTCCAGTGACCAGCCCAGGCTGTTGAGCGCAATGCCAGCACCTACCGAAGAACACAGTGGGCACATGGGTTTGAAATCGCCGCTGTGCTGCTGCGCACTGTCCAGATCGAGACCGAGGTTTTGCCCATCGGTATTACAGAACACAACTCCGGCGCCGCTGAGATGCTGCGCGCTCATTTGCCCCTGATGAAAGCCACAGGTCAGCACGCTGAACAGCGTGCAGAGATACAGCAGCAGGGCTACAGATAGGCGGTTATCGCGTGACAGAGGCATGGCGGAAATTCTAGCACTGTGCAGACGCTCAGGTGATGATCTGAGCGCGGTTATTTGCCGCAGTGCAAAGGGCTTGAACAGCTAGTGTGAGTAACAGATACAAAAACGCCCGGCGTTGTGCCGGGCGTTTCAGTTACAGCAGAGTGGTGCAGCGTCGGGCGCTTGCTGCGGCCCGGGCGGCACGCTTACTCGAAGGTAGGCAGGATCTGGCCCTGATACTTCTCTTCGATGAAGGCTTTCACTTCTGGGCTGTTCAGTGCTGCAGCCAATTTCTGCATGGCATCGCTTTCGGCATTGTCTGAACGCGCAACCAGAATGTTCACGTAGGGCGAGTCGGCACCTTCGATCACCAGGGCATCGGCAGTCGGGTTGAGGCCGGCTTCCAGCGCGTAGTTGGTGTTGATCAGGGCCAGGTCTACCTGATCCAGTACGCGTGGCAGAGTGGCCGCCTCAAGCGCGCGAATACGAATATTCTTGGGGTTCGCGGCGATATCGCTCGGCGTAGACAAAATGTTGCCTTCATCCTTCAGCGTGATGACGCCCGCTTTTTGCAGCAGCAGCAATGCGCGACCGCCGTTGGTAGCATCGTTGGGGATGACTACGTTGGCACCTTCGGGCAATTCGTCGAGGCTTTTGATCTTGCGGGAATAGGCGCCAAAGGGTTCAACGTGCACACCAGTAACGCTGACCAGATCGGTGCCACGGCTGCTGTTGAACTCTTCCAGATAGGGAAGGTGCTGGAAGAAGTTGGCATCCAGGCGTTTTTCGGCAACCTGTACGTTGGGCTGCACGTAGTCGGTGAAGACGTGAATATCCAGATCAACGCCTTCTTCAGCCAGTGTTGGTTTGACGAACTCAAGAATCTCGGCGTGCGGCACGGCAGTAGCAGCGACTGACAGTTTCTCTGCCGCGAATGCTGGCAGGGAGGTTAATACCGCGGCAGCGGCAAAGGCAGTGAGTAATTTTTTCATACGTAAGGCTCCTTGTGGGATAACACGCAGGTGGCTGGCGGATAGCCGGTCACCTGCTTTTTTTATTGCATTAAGCATAGTTACTTGCGTGAGAAGTGAACTACCAGCCGGTCGCCGACGCTTTGCAGCACCTGCACCAGAACCAATAGCAGCACAACAGTAACGACCATGACATCGGGCTGATAACGCTGATAACCATAGCGCACCGCTAGATCGCCCAGCCCGCCGCCGCCAATCAGGCCCGACATGGCGGTGTAGGACACCAGCGTAATGGCGGTGACAGTGATGGCAGCGATGATGCCCGGTAGGGCCTCCGGTAGCAGGGCGTTGACCACGATCTGTCGCGGCGTAGCCCCTGCGGCCTGGGTGGCTTCGATGATGCCGCGGTCTACTTCGCGTAGGGCGGTTTCAACCAAACGCGCAAAAAACGGCGTAGCACCGACCACCAGTGGCGGAATGGCGCCCGCCACGCCCAGCGAGGTACCTGCCACTATCACGGTGAAGGGAATCATCACGATCAGCAGAATGACAAAGGGCACCGAGCGAAAGATGTTAACCAGTAGCGAGGTCGCCTGGTAAAGCACCTTTTGCTCAAACATCTGCCGTGGCCCGGTGAGAAACAGCAGCACCCCGAGCGGCAGTCCGAAAATGAGCGTAAAGACCAAAGAGCCGCCCAGCATGCTGAGCGTATCGAGCGTGGCTTGCCATATTTCGGGCCAATTGACGTTGGGAAGCAGAGCATCCATTAGCGCAGCACCTCCATATGCACATCGGCCAGGGTGAAGCAGTGCATTGCTGCTTCAACGTCGCCACCGGTGAGCGCCAGTGTCAACTGGCCGTAGGGTGTGTCCTTGATGCGGTCGATGCGGCCGGCCAGAATACTGTAGTCGACCCCGGTCTCTCGGGCGACGCTGCCCAGCAGCGGTGTGTAGGTGGAGTCACCATTAAAGGTGAGCCGCACGATGCGTCCCTCGACATGCGCGAAATCATTGCGCTGATCGTTCTCATCAACCTGCTCGTCCTCGCGGACAAAACGTTTGGTGGTCGGGTGTTGGGGATGCAGGAAAACGTCCGTCACCGGACCCAGCTCAACGATCACACCGGCATCCATCACGGCAACGCGGTCGCAGGCACGGCGTATCACATCCATTTCATGGGTGATCAACAGGATGGTCAGGTTCAACTCGCGATTGATTTGGGTCAGCAGCTGCAGCACTGATGCGGTGGTTTGCGGGTCCAGTGCACTGGTGGCCTCGTCACAGAGCAGTACCTTGGGATTGGTCGATAGGGCACGGGCAATACCCACGCGCTGTTTCTGACCACCCGATAGCTGCGCGGGGTATTTGTCGGCGTGCTCGCTCAGACCTACGCGCACTAGGAGTTCCGCGACGCGCTGATCTATCTGCGCGCGGCTCAGCTCACCGGCCAGTTTCAGTGGCAGTGCCACATTGTTGGCGACCGTTTTGGATGACAGCAGGTTGAAATGCTGAAAAATCATACCGACTTGCCGACGAAAGCGGCGCAAGCCTTTGGCATCGAGTTTGGTTACGTCTTCACCGTCGATCACGATACTGCCGCCCGAGGGCTCTTCCAGGCGGTTGACCAAGCGCATCAGCGTGCTCTTGCCCGCGCCGGAATGGCCAACGATGCCAAACACCTCACCCTGAGCGATATGCAAGTCTGTCGGATGCAGGGCTGGCACTGACCGACCACCTACGCGGTAGGCCTTGTGTACCTGCTTAAAATCAATCACGTATTAACCTTCCAAATTGCGAAGCGCGGCCCCGTTTGCAAGGCCGGAAAGCCGGCTAGTTTACCTGCAGTGCCTCATGCCGTAAAAATCTTTATCGGCCTATGGTTATAGCCAGATGGCATTGAGCGCGGGCTTGCCGAAACAACCGGGGTTATCAGCGGTTTTATCCGGTTTCATTATTAGCTGCGTTAGTCCTCTATTGCGCCCTGTACTGAGCGCCCGCAACTGATTGCGGTTAGAGAGAGAATAGCACTGGTACGGTCAGGGTAATCCGTTCACCGGCAATCTCTGGCGGTGGCAGCGGCAATGGTTCTGCGCGCTTGGCGAGTGCCAGCGCCTCCCTGTCCAGCGTGCGTGCACCGCTGCTGCTGGCAAGGTTGACGCTGAGCACCTGGCCACGGCGATTCATGGTTAGGGTAATAGTGGGCATCCCTTGCTGGTGCGCCCTCAGTGCCTGACGCGGGTAACGCTTATGGCGTTGCAAGTGCGCGTACAGCAGCTGCTCCCACTGCTGGCGCGCATCCAGTTGTTGTTGACTGACGGCGCCCAGCGTAGGGGCACTGACTGTTTCACTCTGGTTGGGTGTTGCTACGCTGGGTGGCGCTGTCGTCTGTTCGGCTGCCTGCTGATTGGCACTCTCGTTGATGGGCTCGGGCGTTTCTTCAGGTGTCTCTTCAACCGGCGGTTCGGGCGCTTTGACGGGGGTCGGTTTTTTCGCTGGCAGGCTAACCTCGGTCTTGGCTACCTCGGGTAGTTCGGGCTGAGCTTTTGCTACCTTGGCCGGTTGCGCCGTCGCTGCATCGGCTTGGGTCTGTTCAGGGCCAGGTGGCAACTCGGTCGGCTGACTGGCGGGCGCGGCCAGTGGCATGACCAATTCAATGGCCATCGGGGCGGCCTGGGGCTTAAGCTCAAGGGGCTGACTTGGATGCCACAGGTAGATGGCTAGTACCAACGCGTGCAGACCCGCTGCCGCCAATAGGGCAGACAGCCAGAATGGCAGCCCGCTGCGCGTGCGGCTGCGTTGCGGGCCTGCCAGCGGTGTCATGGCGTACGTTCCAGCCCAACCAGGGCGACCTTGAGATAACCCGCGTCGCCCAATGCGTTGATGACCTCGGTCAGATCGCCATAGTTGATGCCCTGGTCGGCGCGCAGAAAGATGCGTTGCGCCGTATCGGGCGCCGCGCTGGTCAGGGCGTCCGGCAGTTGCGCCAGGGTGAGCTGTTGTTGCTCACCCAACGTTAACGTCAGGTCTGCCTGCACACTGAGGTATAGCGGGTCGTCAGCCGGCGGCTGCGGTTTGGCGGTAGAGGCTGGCAGGTCTACGGGCACGCTGACGGTAGCCAGAGGCGCAGCCACCATAAAGATGATCAACAGCACCAGCATCACATCGATGAAGGGGGTGACGTTGATTTCGTGGTTTTCGCTCAGTTGACCATCTTCTGCGCCGGACAGGTTAAAGCTCATCAGTGCCGCCCCATGCTGATGGGGACTGGCTGGTGCTGGTCTTCGGCGTCGGCGTTTTGGTTTCCCTGTTGCCGATCCAGGTCACGGCTAACCAGCGTCAGCAGCGCCGTGGCGATATCACCCAACTGCGCGCGATAGCCGTTAATAGCCCGCGCAAAGTGGTTGTAGATCACCACCGCTGGAATCGCGGCTACCAGGCCACAGGCGGTCGCCAGCAAGGCCTCGGCGATACCCGGCGCGACGACAGCGAGGTTGGTGTTCTGCGACTGGGCAATACCGATAAAGCTGTTCATGATGCCCCACACGGTCCCGAACAGACCGACAAAAGGCGCGATGGAGCCTATGGTCGCGAGTATGCCGGTGCCCTTGTTCATCTGGCTGCCAGCATGAATCTGCACGCGATCCAGTCGTGCGCCAATACGCTCCTTGATACCTTCATCGCTGGCGGGGCCGCGAGCAGACAGGACCAGCTCGTGGGCGGTCGCTTGTAGCAAATCCATCCCGGCGCCGCGCTGCTGGGCACTCTGCTGCCGTGCCTGAGCAAAGTGCTCGGACTCGACCAGTAGCTGCAAAAGCCGATTGGCGCGCTTGCGCGCCTGTGCCAGTTGAATCAACTTGCCGATCCATACCGACCAGGTCAGTAGTGAGGCGATGAGCAAGCCGATCATTACACCCTTTACCACCCAGTCGGCAGCCAGGTACATGCCCCAGGGCGACAAGTCGTGCGGTAGCGCCTCAGCTTGAGGTAACAGGGATTCAACCTCAGGAGCAGGCAACGCATCCACACTGGTAGTAGCGGCGGAGGTGTCGTCGGTGCCGTCTTGCGCTGCGCTATTGGCCTGGATCTCTGCACCGGGCTTGGTCGTTTGCGCCAGCGCAGCATTGCCCAGCAGCAAGGTGAGCAGCAGGGTAGATAGGAGAGTCAGCGGTCGCATTGGTGATTATCCTCGCGCAGTCTACGCGGTTCAGGGTTGAGGGCAGGGTGGTTCCGGGCGGCTACAAAGCCAGAGCAGCACCAGGCACATAGCCGATGGCACCAGCCATTGCACCCAGGCGCTGGGCGCCGCAAGGCAAATCAGCGGCATGCTGATGAGCATGCTGATACCGGCTAGCCATTTGGCGCGGCGGGGAATGGCCCGGTGTGTTTGCCAATTCTGTATGGGTGGACCAAAGCGAGGATGGTTCAGCAGCCAGTCAGCTAGCGGCGGCCACCCCTTGCTGGCCGCCCAGACCGCCAGCAGCATGAACACGGTGGTCGGCATACCGGGCAACACGGCACCAATGAGTCCCAGGGTGACAAAGGTCAGGGCCAGCATGCGCCAGCCGAGCCGCTGTAACATCAGACTGCCGCAGCGGGCTGATTATCGGCCATCAGCTCTTCTACCGAGGCACGTACGAAAGCAAAGGCCGCACGTGCGCCTTCGACTGCTGCTGAGCGGGCCTGCGGTGTGAGATCGAGATCGTCCAGTGCTTGCTTGAACTGGCGCCAGTGCAGGCCTCGGCCCTCGGTATGGCCTGCCAGGTGACGTGCTCCAAAGGATTCTGAAAGACCCAGTTGGTCCTTTGCGTACTTGAGCAGGAAGGCCGCGCCCAGGGTGGAACCCTCATGGGTGTAGAGCCAGCCGATTGCTTCTTCAGCGTTAGCCGGCTTGATGGACGTACCAGCCAGGCGATCTTCCTCTTGTTGCTGCTCACTGAGATTGAAGTCGGCACAGTCCCGCTGCACAGCATCGAGGCGGTTGCGCTCGGCCAGGCCCGGCAACATGGCTTGCAGCTCCGGGTTTTGGTACAGCGGTGCTGTGGCGTAGTGCAGGCGCAGCTGCATGCGCAGGAAACAGGCAAAACGCTCGCGGTTGGAGAAGGGCGCTAGCGCCATGATGCGCCTGTCGAGGCTCTCGTGGGTCGAGGTGGTCTGCTCTTTAAGGTAGCTACTCAGGGGTAATGCGGTGTTGTCTGCCGTGATCATGGCGGGTCCTTGCGTACGGGATATCGTCGGAAGTCGCTGGGGCGCCTGGAAGCGACCTTTACTGCGTCTTACCTAGATAACGAATGAGCCGCTGCTTCCCGTAATGAAATTGAGATTTTTTTTCATTCGTATCCATCGAGAGATGTCAGGAGCTGTTGGGTGTAGCTCTGACCTGAGTTCTAGTGCGCTGGCTTGGGTCGCCCGATTGCTCTTTATGGAGCAATGGCTTACTGGGCTGAAAGTGGCGGCTTGACATCAATGCATGTGCTTGCCTCATAATGATAATCGTTACTGTTTGTGATCTGTTCTTGTTACCGTGTGCGGCTATTCAGGCTGCGCGTTGTCGGAGGTCTTTTGTGTCCAGCTATGCTCCTTCGCTGTGGATGGTTCGTCTGTGAGTGATCGTTCACGGCCGCTTGCTGCGGCTGACTTCAACGGCTTGCGCACCGAGCTGCGGCGCTTTTTGGGCAAACGTATGAGCAACGCGGCAGATGCCGACGATCTGGCGCAGGATGCCTTTGTGCGCTGGTTGGGCAGTACCGCGGCCGAGCAAAAAACACAGGAATGCCCGCCCAGACCGCTGCTGTTCAGCATCGCCCGCAATCTGTTATACGACCATTGGCGGCGCCAGCAGGTGCGTACGGGCGCGGGACTGGTCGAGTTGGACGAATCCGCGTCGGAAGCAGACGAAGCATTGCAGACAGAAGGGCCATTGCGCATGATTGAGCAACAGCAACGCTTGCATCTGTTGGCCGAGGCGCTTGAGGGCTTGCCTGCCAAGCGTAAACAGGCGTTTGTATTACACAAGTTTGACGGTCTGTCGCAGGCAGCCGTTGCCCAACGGATGGGAATCTCTTTGAGTATGGTTGAAAAACATATCGCCAGCGCCATGCTGCATTGCCGCCGTCACGCGCGCTCAGGGCTGCGCAGCGCGGGGAGGTGCGAATGAGTGTTGAGGCACCCGCGAGCGCAATTGAAGAGCAGGCCGCCCAGTGGTTCAGTCGTCGTCAGGATGGGCCGCTGGACCCCGCCGGTGAGGCTGCGTTTCAGACCTGGCTGCAGCAAAATGAGGCGCATGCGAACGCGTATGACGACATGCAATTGCTGTGGGCTGACTGTGATCTGCTGACGCGACCTGCGCTTGAATCAGACAAGTTTGTGGTGCTCCCTGTTGTATCCGCGCGACGCTCCCGGTTCAGGTCAATGCTGACGTTGGCGGCTGCTCTGTTGCTGGCAATAGGCATGGCGTTGGGCACTAGCTGGTACGCGCAGCCGACTTATCAACTCAACGCCAGTGCTGATCAGCAGCAATTGCGTACCCTGCAGCTGCAGGATGGCAGTGAAGTTGTTCTTAACCTGGGCGCGCAAGTGCATGTGCGGTATTTCCGTGATCGGCGTGAGGTGGAGCTGAGTGCTGGCGAAGCCTTTTTTTCCGTCAGTCCGGATGCGACAAAACCCTTTCTGATCAGCGTGGGTGATGCAGAGGTTCGCGTGGTGGGTACGCGGTTTAATGTGCGTCGCAGCGATCAGGGCGTTGCAGTGGCGGTAGAGCAGGGTACTGTGCAAGTAGATCCTGGTACGCAAGGACTCGCGCCGCAGTTGCTGCAGGTGGGGGAGGTGGCCGAAGTAGATTATCGCCGCGGGCTGGTGCGCAATAGTGAATTGCCGACCAATGAAATCGGTAGTTGGCGCACGGGCATGCTGATTTTTCGCGATAGGTCGTTAGGTGAGCTGGCGCAAGAGTTATCCCGTTATCTCGATCGTCCGGTGCTGGTGGGCGATGCCCAACTGGCCGCAAAGCGCGTATCAGGCAGTTTGGATATTCATCAACCAGAGCTGTTTTTGCAGGCACTGCCGCTGCTGCTGCCCGTTCAGATAAGTCGAACGGATGACGGTCGGGTGATGCTGCAACCCCGCTGATTTACATTAAAAGCTAATCTAAATGAAAATATATGTCATTTAGATGTGAGGGTTTCTCGACCTGCTGCGTTTTCTGGGTGTCACCCCCGGAGTACGCACAGGAGAGCGCAATGAGTACCCGCAATACCCGCCTTGGTTTTACCCGCCTAAGTTTGCTCAGTTTGCTCATCAGCAGCAGTCTGCACGCTGCTCCCATCAGTGTGCAGTTACCCGCACAATCGCTCTCCGCGTCCTTATCTGCATTGGCGCAACAGGGTCAGATCCAGATTCTGTTTGACGAGAGCCAGACGCGCCATGTGGCTGCGCCGCCTGTGAGCGGTAACTACGAGGCGGTTGATGTACTGCAGTTGTTGTTGCAGGGATCAGGTTTTGAACTGGTACCTGCCGCAGGCAGTTTTGTTATTCGCCCACGGCCAGCCGCCGCGAGCGCGCCAGACAATGGCATCACGCTACAGGCGTTGACGGTGGTAGGCGATGGAATCTCGGTCAACTCCACGAACGTCGGACGCTCTACCCTTGGGCGTCGTGAGATCGAGCGTCAGCAGGCCGGTAACGTTCCGGAGTTATTGCAAACACTGCCGGGCGTCAGCATGACCGGGTCGGTCAAACCCGGCGGTCAGCGGGTCAATATCTGGGGCTTGGGGGACGCTGAAGATGTGCCCTTTACGCTGGATGGCGCGAATAAAAGCGGCTTTGAGCGTTATCAACAAGGCACCATTTTCATCGAACCAGAGTTGATCAAAAGCGTTGAGGTGGAGAAGGGGCCCTATTCGGCGCTCACCGGTAATGGTGGCTTTGGCGGTACCGTGCATATGGAAACCCGCGACGCCACCGATATGCTCAAGCCGGGGCGTAATACGGGTGCTTTCGTAAAATACGGGTATCAGAGTAACGACCACCAGCAAATCTATACGGGCTCGGTGTTTGGCCGTACCGAAGATGGCATGTTTGATGGTTTGTATTACCAGAGCCATCGCGATGGGGACGACATCAAGCTCGCTGGCCACATTGATCTTGATGAGGGGTACCGCTATCCAAAGCGCTACCCCAGTACTGCACAGAATCAGGATTCGATGCTGGTCAAAGGTAATTTTCACCCGACACTGGAGCATAGTTTCGGGCTGAGCTACAGCCGCAGCGAGAGCAACTTGCGTACGCCGTTTGCGGCAACCAGCTTCGTAGTGCCAAGCCTCTACTCCATCAAAAAGTACGGAAGCCTTGAGGCTGCGCTTAATCGCCTGACGTCTAACCGTGAGCTGGTTGATACCACTTGGGTCGGCAAGTATCAGTACCAGCCTGTGGATAATCCACTGCTTGATCTTGAGCTGACCTATTCCTACTCCAGTACCGATCAGACGGATACCCGTGACGATGATGCCTATTTCGGTCTCACCTCAGGGGGTAAGTATATGAACACCGAATATACCGACCGGATGTTCGAGGCGCGCAACATCAGTTTGTTTGATACCGGAATGCTGGCGCATGAGCTGACTGCAGGTGCCCAGTGGCGTGAGCATTCGCGGGAAGTGCTGATGCATTACCCTGATTATGATGACAAGCCGGAGTATAACTTCGGGTGGTTCCAGCCTTATTTTATGCCTGCCGGCGAGCAAGAGGTGCGCAGCCTTTATTTGCAGGACGCGATCACGCTGGGGGACGTAACTGTTACCCCGTCGTTGCGCTACGATCACGTGCGTAACCAGGGTAAGCAGAATCTCGCGAGCCGATATAACAATCCCGAAATGGGGCATGATTATCGTTCCGTTACCTATGCTGGCTGGTCGCCTCGCTTGTCCGTTTTCTGGCGGGTCAATCAGCAGCTTGGTGTGTTTGTTGACTACGCAAGTACTTGGCGGGCGCCGGTATTGGATGAGCAGTATGAGGTGCAGAGCTCCTCGACCTGGGGCTCAACCAGCCGTGGTCTGGATGCAGAACGTATTCGCGGCGTGCGTGCTGGTGCCGTGGTTAGCCTGCCTGACCTGATTGTCGCCGATGATAACTTGCAGCTGCGCGCTACTTTGTATCGTCACAAGATTAGTGATGAGATCTTTAAACTCCGATCTATTGCTTGTGAGAACCAGGCGCAGAATGGAGGCAGTGTGAGTGATAGTTGTGCCGACTATCTGCCGCTGTCCAATTATCGCAACCTGGATGGCGCGACAATTCGCGGTGCGGAGCTGGAGAGCTACTATGATAGCCGTCGAATGTTTGCCAGCCTTTCCTATGCTTGGACCGAGGGCAAGCATGAAGGGGCTTACAGCAACCCCTGGGGCCCCAACGTTTGGGCTCGGGATATTCCGCCGGTCAAATGGGTTGCCATGCTGGGGCTGAAAGTTCCGGAAATCGACTTGCAACTGGGCTGGCAGGGTGAGTTTGTGCGCAAGACGGATCGACTTTCTTCCGACAGCTATTACGTTAGCGCCGAACGCACCTGGAATACTTATGCAAACGAAAGCTACGATGTGCACCGTCTGTTCGCTGACTGGTCACCCAAGAGCGGCTCCTTGGCCGACCTCAGCGTAAAACTCACCGTGGATAATGTGCTGAATAGCTTCCACTACGCTGCGCTGTCTGGTGATAGCGCCCCGTCACAGGGACGTAATGCCAAGGTGAGTTTGAGCTACAGCTTCTGATAGCAGCATCTGCCGAGCACCGCCGCCAGAGCGGTACTCGGCCAGGCTGATTGGAAGTCTGGCGACGCCAAGTGCGAGTTAGCCGAAGCTGATGATTTCTTGGTCGGCCACATCGGCCAGTAGGGGGCTGGCGGCGGCACGCTCAAAGGCAGCATCAATGGCCTTGGCGCGTGCCTGGGTGGTTGGGCGGTAGTTGGGATGAGTGAATATGTACAGCTCTTTTGCCTTGAGTGCTTCCACTACCCGCTCGCCAACGATCTCGACCGGCAGACCGTTATCAATGATCTTCTGCATGTGTGCTGCCATGGCAGCCTGTTGTGGTGTGATCTCTTTTTTGGCTTTGCCGGTTTTATAGTCGCTTTGTTTATTGCGCATAGACAGGTTGATACGCGTTTTAACAAAAGCGGGGCAGAGCACAGAGACCTGAATGTTGTGTTGTTGCAGCTCGGCGTACCAGCTTTCCGACATGCCGACGACCGCGACCTTACTGGCAGTATAGGCGCCACCGTAGGGCACGCCGCCCATCCCGGCCATGGAAGCGACGTTTAGCAGCCAGCCGCCTTCACCATGCTGCTTGATGTGCGGCACCATGACCTGAGTGCCGTTGATGACCCCCATCAGGTTGACGTCCATTACCCAGCGCCATTCGTTGTTGTCGGTCTGCTCGATGCTGCCGGTACCACCGCCGACCCCCGCGTTGTTGACCAGCATGTGAATTTTGCCAAAGCGCTCGATGGCCTGATCGGCCAGTGCCTGCCACTGTTCAAGTTTGGTCACATCCATTTGCGCGGTGAGTACCTCAACACCGGCTTGCTGTAGCTCTGCTTCGGCGAGCTTTAACTGCTCGCTGTCGATGTCGCCCAGCACGACGTTCATGCCTTGTTTGCCCATGGCCATTGCAATGCTCAGGCCGATACCTTCGGCGCCGCCACTGATGACGATGGTCTTGCCTGCAAACTCGCTCATGTTCTGCTCCTTGTTATTTAGCTGCCATTGACTGCGCGCAGGTTTGATTCGTGCGGCTATCGGCGGTGAATAGCTGGCAATTTGCGCCTATGCTGCAGTATGGGTACAGGACTATCTGCATCCATTATTTTGCGGCATAAGCGCATGGGCTTATTGCGCGGTAGCCAGTTTGATGACCACACCTTCATCTGCCGCTATGCGGCCTTGGCAAACGTCGGGGTAAACCGCAGCCAGACCCGCCAGACCCTGTAGCTCTTTCACCTTCAGCCATTCACGGCTCCAGGTCGCCGCTTCATGCAGGAAGCGCTGGCTGCGCTCGGCAAACCCTTGTGGGCCCCAGTCTTTCATGCGTTGCTGAATATGCGCTGGCGCAAAGAAAAATTCGCGGCGATCTGCGGCTATATCCGAGTTTGCCTTGGTTTCATCCCAATGGGTCAGGCCGACATTGATGCAGTAGTTCAGGTTGTCTCCTAAATGCTGGCTTAGCGCATTCAACAGCGCACTGTTGCCGGACATATCGACGATCACGCTGGGCAAATCCGGGTTGATGCTGCTCAGTTGATCGTAATCCACCACGCTGCCATAAATGCCGAGACGCTCGACCAACGCCATATTGCGCGCTGAGGTCAGTGCGACGGTGGCGGGGGCTTCGTCGTCCTGGTAAAGCGCATAGCCCAGGCCGATGCTGGTCTTGCTGGAGGCGCTGATAATGATGACCTGCTGTGCTCCACGCCAGGCTTTGTCCTTGAGTGCATCCCAGAGGCAGAACGAGGTTATGTGCAGCGGCCACAGCAGCATGCGTTCGGCTTCGGCACTGACGTCGTAGTGCGGTTCGTGCAGCACGCGACTGTAGCTGTTGTAGCCCGGCGGCAACTTGCTGCGGTGCGCTATGCCATCGACCAGACGCTGGTCTGAGATGTGGGTGGGCTGCATGATTACCTGGGTTGCCGGTGGGAAATAGCCGAACAGTCGCTCACCCACGGGCACCTGATCACAACGGGACTCAATTACGTTGGCAAAGCCCCAAACCGGGATGACGCCCCAGCCCTCGGTTTGTTGGCCGGCTGGCGGAAAGAACTGCCAGTAACCCAGTTGATCGCCTGCGGCAGCATAAGTGATGTTATTGGCGGTGAAGGAAAAACTGTCGACGGCTAGGCGAATCTCGCCGTCCGCCAGCGTCTCAAGTTGTTCTTGCGGGCTCAGTGTTACTAGCCGCTGCGTCATGAAGTTGTTTTTTTGCACCTGAAATTGCTGCATGGCTTAGTCCCTTTCGGTTAGTTGATGTCGGCAAGAAAGCGCTGAATTTTCATCATGGCTGGCGCTGAATTGTTGCGCATGCGGGTAAGGATCGCCTGTTTTTTTGCATCGTCCTTGCTGGCGCTGCGCACCAGCTTGCCCATTCCATCCAGCCGATTTGCCAGCAGCCAGTCGCGCAGTTCCGGTACCTGTGACCATTGGTACTGATTCATCATCAGTGCGGCCATCATGCGAATCCAGTCGGTATCGTGATTGGGCAGCGGCACGACAGAACAAATACGATTTTTCTCTGCCTCATCGTTATAACAGGCTTCTACATGGGCTATGAAAGCAGCGCTGAAAACGGGCTGATAGGAACGTACAGTCTGCGGGGTGATCAGGTTGCCCTGAAAGACTTTCTTGATCGCCAGGTTGGTAATGGCGCTGGCCGAGCAGTCAATGTATAGATTGTTTGTTGAGGTGGGAATACTGCCTTGTTCGAGTACGATTTGATCTGTTTGCAGGTGGGTCACGCGGCCCTTGCGCACCACGTTCTTGATGCGGCGCAGTTGCTGTAGTTCGAGCTGGCTGATGGTGGCGCCGTGAAACATCTTGGGTTTTACGGTTTGATCAATCCGCAGTAGCACACCCGCTTGTTCCAGCCGGTTGAACAAGTCATCGACCGAGTCGGCTTGGGCGATGGCCTCAAACTGAGCAGCAACCGCGCCAATGCTGCTATGGAAAAACTCCTCAGTCGATTGGGTATTGCGGCGATCGAGCAGCCAGGCATCACGCGAGACTATCCAGCATATACGATCAGGGTCTACCTGATTCTCCAGCAGCCACAGGCAGGCATCGATACCGGTTTTTCCGCCGCCGATTACCACGTAATTATCAGCGGGTTGCTTGACCTTGGGCAGGTCGTTGAGTGGCATAAAGGCCACGCCGGCGTCAATTTTGAAGCTGGGAGTATGGTTGGCGGGTACGCTGGTTTTCAGATAAGTGGCGTCGACCGTCTTGCGCGTATTGGCATGAAAGCGCTTCCCGGTCAGGCTTTGCTCGAATAGGCCGTCACCAAGGTAGTGGCACATCGGGAAATATTGCACGCGGCCGGTGGGCAGAAACTGGTGGCGCATGACCTCATCAAAGTAAGCGAGCACTTCGGTACCTGAGGCCAGATCGCCTAGTCCTTTATTTAGCCCTACTTCATCCTTGCGGCCTTTGCTCAACTCGCGGGAGCTGACGCCATAAAACGCGGATGGTTGGTGCAGGGTGACAAAAGGATAGGCCAGATTCCAATGGCCACCGGGGCGTTGGTGCTGATCGACGATGATGATACTGGCATCGGACTCGGTCAGCAGCGTGTCGGCGAAGGCCATACCCACTGCGCCGCTGCCGACTATCAGGTAATCCGCTTCTAGTTGTTGTTCGCTCACGGTTTTACTCCTGCTCCCGTCTTCGGGATAAAATAAATTTTGCTATAACAGTGTTATGCCTGGTCGATAGTATAACGGCGTTATGTAAAGTCAAGTACAATCGCCGGATGAATGATTCGAAACGTAAAATTCTCGACGCCGCCTCGGCGTTATTTCTCGCGGGTGGGACTGCTGCGCTCAGCGTGCGCGCAATTGCGGCGCATGCCGGGGTTTCTACTATCGGCATTTACAGCCACTTTCAGGGTAAGCAGGGGATTCTGGATGCGCTGTACATCGAAGGTTTCAGCGCGGTAATAGAAGCCTTGGCTGTTGATGAACTGGCAGACTCTGCGCGCGAGCGCGTGTTGTTGGCTTCGCGCCGTTATCTGGATACCGCTGAAGCATACGAGCCACATTACGGGCTGATCTTCGGCAAGCTGGATGACAGTTATCAGCCCTGTGAGGAAGCCCGCATAGTGGCCGCTGCAGGCTTTGCGCGCTTGACTGATCTGGTGGGCGATCTGCTCGCCGCAGATGCCAGCGTCGAGTCAAAATCTGACGTCGCGCTGCAGGTCTGGGCCTTGATTCATGGTTTTGTTGGTCTGAAGAATCATGCCGTGGCGGAGCTGGTCGATATGCGTTGCTGGAAGGAGCGTGCGATGGAGGCTGTGGAGATGCTGGTCGACGGCATCATTAGCCGCCGCGTGCAGAGTGGTTCCAAGGCTTAACCCCGCTTCGCCATTATGTGCTCAGGCTCGACCGGGATAGGGCCGTTTACGCGCGGCTGCTGGAAATGAAAGACCTGGTTCGCGTCATCGTTAAGACCATTGGATAACGCTTGGGCCTGGTCTGCTTCTGGATAACGCAATGGCTCTATGAAGTCGATGCCTGCCTGGCCGGTATGTGATTAGGCAGAATTCAGGCAATAAAAACCCCGCCTGCCATCAGAGGCAGGCGGGGTATCGACCGCCAGATTTACTGTGCGGTTGCGCCGCCACCGTTGACGCCGTCAGGACCGTCTACCGTTGAATCAGCGTGCTTGTTGGCGTTGCCAACATTGTCAGTGCCAACTGAACCAGCTTCTACTTCATCACCGGCGTCGCGTTGGGTTGGAAGGTGTTCGGAGGTTTTGTCTTCACCTTGCTGACCTGTGTTGACTGCGCTCTCATGGGTATCCATGTGCTCATCGCCGTGGTTGTCGGCGGAGGCGGGCAAAGCGCCCAGCATGGCTACAGAGAACAGGGCAGTGCTTAACAGTTTCATATGCGTGTTCATATACAATCTCCTTGTAAGGTGCACTGTAATAGAGCAACAGAGCCGCGTGAGAGTTCACCAAAAATTCATTGGGTGTTCACTTTGCGTGCGCTTTGCTTGATGTAGTGATAGGTCATGTGGCAGTTGCTCAAGTGGCCGAAAGCCTCTGCGAAAGGGTGCTTGCAGGTGTCGTAGTTATACCTTTTGGGCCGATCTATGCCCTGTAATCAAGCACAAAAAAAATTCAGGCTTGCATTTGTCATAGGTAGAAATTAGCTTCTGTATCCGAAGTTAGTTTTGGCTCGGCAGATGTCGTGCTCCCTTTTTATTTTCATTCGATAGAGGCAGGACCACAGTGAAAAATCGCATAACAGAACTCTTTGGTATTCAGCACCCGATCATTCAAGGTGGTATGCACTTTGTCGGTTTTGCCGAGCTGGCGGCTGCTGTGTCCAACGCCGGTGGCTTGGGCACCATTACCGGTCTAACCCAACGCACGGCAGCGGACCTGGCTAATGAAATCGCCAAGTGCCGCGATATGACCGACAAGCCTATCGCGGTCAACCTGACCTTTCTGCCGACGGTTAACTCGCCTGATTATCCTGGCTACATTGAAGCCATCATCAAGGGCGGAGTAAAGATTGTTGAAACAGCAGGTCGTAGCCCGCAGGAATATATGCCAGCGCTGAAAGACGCGGGTATCAAGGTTATCCATAAATGTACTTCAGTAAGGCATGCACTCAAGGCCCAGTCGATTGGTTGCGATGCAGTCTCGGTTGATGGCTTTGAATGTGGCGGTCACCCCGGTGAAGACGATATTCCCAACATGATTCTGTTGCCGCGTGCGGCAGATGAGCTGGAGATTCCGTTTGTCGCGTCTGGTGGGATGGCGGATGGCCGCTCATTGGTTGCCGCCATGGCGCTTGGCGCCGAAGGCATGAACATGGGCACGCGTTTCATCGCCACCCAGGAAGCGCCAGTACATGAGAATGTTAAGCAGGCGATTGTTGCTGCTTCCGAGCTGGACACGCGTCTGGTTATGCGCCCGCTGCGCAACACCGAGCGCGTACTGAACAACGCCGCAGTTGAGCGCATCCTCGAGAAGGAAGCGCGCCTGGGTAAGGACCTGAAGTTCACCGACATCATCGACGAAGTGGCCGGCGTTTATCCCAAGATCATGAAAGACGGTGATATGGAACTGGGCGCCTGGTCTTGCGGTATGGTCGCGGGTTTGATTCACGATGTACCGACCTGCCAGCAGTTGATCGACAGCATCATGGCTCAGGCTGAGCAGATTATTCGAGCGCGCCTGAGCGGCATGCTGTAAATACGTTTTGGTATCCCCGGCGCTAGCCGGGGAATACCTTGTTGGAGATCTGCATGTCCCGAACACCGCTTAATCATATGGACTGCAGCGTCGCACAGACGCTGGATATCGTCGGCGAGTGGTGGTCCCTTCTTATTCTGCGCAATGCCTTTCATGGCATGCGTACCTTTGATGCCTTTCAAAAACAGCTGGATATTTCCAGTAGTGTGCTCAGTGCCCGGCTGAAAAAACTGACCGAGGCTGGGGTGTTGAAAAAAGTACCCTGCCGTGATGACAAGCGCTCCTTTGAATACCGTTTGACCGATGCGGGGATGGATCTTTACCCAGTGTTGATTGGCTTGATGCAATGGGGAGAAAAATGGCGCCCCAATACGATTGGACAGCGCATCTTGCTGCTGGAGAAAGCGACCGGGCAGCCAGTGCATGGCGCCGAAGTCCTGTCTGCTGATGGGCGACCGCTCAAGGCTTGGGAAGTGCAGCCAGTCGCCGGTCCCGGCGCTGACGAGCATGTGCATGAGTTGATTGGCTAAGATGCTGTCACGCTTCGGCGCTGCTGCTCTCCCTGCTGTGTCATGCAACCTGGATGCAGGGATTATTAGGCTCCAGGCGCCGCCCTAGACGGATCGCCGTGATTGTTGCTTCGACCGACCCATTGACTTCCAGAACGCTGCCAGTTGCGCATGCTGCATGACTGCTGAGCCTCACCAAGGCGCGTGGTCAGCGCCTCCAGAGTGACTGCTTGCGTCCCAAAACAGGTCCGGCTGCGTTATTATTCCCGGGCGACAGCGAGGAACTCGCTTACTGTTACTGAATTCGCCATATGGATTTGCCTTATATGAATATAAAACACCTTACTAGTGCAGCCCTGTTGAGCTTTGCGCTGATTGCTCCATTGCACGCCGCAGAGCATGCCAAGAACCCGTCCAGTGGTGCGTCTGTCGCGCTGTTGGTACCCAAGGCTGAAGCAGGTAACGCGGGTGCGCAACGTGAGCTGGCTGATCATTTCTACGATGGCGACGGCGTGTTGCAGTCCTATGAGAAAGCCGCGCAGTGGTATGCCAAAGCGGCGGAGCAGGGCGATGCTGTGGCGCAATTTGCACTGGGCTATATGTATGACGAAGGCCAAGGCGTCACCCTTGATGACGCTCGAGCCATAGAGCTTTATACCCAGGCTGCGGAACAGAACCACGCAGGTGCGCAGTACAACCTGGCCCTGATGTATGACGTGGGTGAAGGTGTGCCAGTCGATGATTTGAAAGCGATTGACTGGTACTGGCGTGCCGCTGAGCAGGGGCATGCCGATGCCCAGTTCAATCTCGCGCTGATGTATGACGAGGGCGAGGGTGTACCGGTCAATGATCAGAAGGCAATAGAGTGGTATCGCAAAGCAGCCGAACAGGGCCATGCCGACGCTCAGTTCAATCTGGCACTGATGTATGACATGGGCGAGGGCGTTCCAGTCGATGACCGTGAAGCTGTGCGCTGGTACACCGCAGCAGCGGAGCAGGGCGATGCCACCGCGCAGTACAACCTGGCGTTGATGTATGACGAAGGCGAAGGTGTGCCGGTAAATGATCAACTGGCAGTGCAGTGGTACCGACGTTCAGCTGAGCAGGGCGATATGGACGCTCAATACAACCTGGCCCTGATGTACGACGAAGGCGAGGGTGTCGAGATAGACGACGCCGAAGCTCTCAACTGGTATGCGTTCGCGGCGAATCAGGGGCACGCCTCGGCGCAGTACAACCTGGCGATCATGTATGACGAAGGTGAAGGCACTGAGGAAGACAACGCAGCAGCGATCAAATGGTACAGCGCGTCGGCAGAACAGGGTAACAGGGACGCACAGTACAACCTGGCTGTCATGTACGACGAGGGTGAGGGCATGCCAGAGGATAATCAGGCGGCAATTAAATGGTATACAGCCGCCGCCCAGCAGGGCGAGCCCAGTGCCATGTTCAATCTGGGTATCATGTATATGAATGGTGAAGGTATGCGCAGGAACCAGCGCATGGCCTATCTACTGTTTTCCTTGTGTGCGGCTCAGGGGCTGCCGGATGCGCGTGAAGCACGCGATTTGATGGGTGAAAAGTTGAGTAAGGATGAATTGACGACTGCTCAGCGTGCGGCCGTTGAGTGGCAGCTGGATACTGCATTCCCTGCGCTGTGAGCCTCGTTACTATCAGGGATCTTTATTCACTCTGTGAATGATGCGTATCAGCGTATAGGGTTTTTAATTGAGCGATATTTTGCGTAATGTATCGCTCCACGGAAAGTAGGTCCACAATTCACATTGGTTGGACCGCTGTGCGGTCATTCATTTCATTTGGAGGTAGCTGCGATGGCTTCTTTTGAGGGTATCAAGCGAGTTGGCGTTATCGGCGCGGGCACTATGGGCCGCGGTATCGTAATGAACTTCGTCAATGCGGGTTATCCCGTGACCTGGCTCGACGTTAACGCGGAGATGCTGGAAAAGGGTCTGGTTGATATCGCCAGTGTCTACAAGCGCTCGGTTGCTCAAGAGCGTTTTGATGACGCCGAAGCGCAAGCGCGGATCGCTCGCATCACTACCACTCAGGCGTACGCGGATCTGGCTGAAATGGATCTGGTGGTTGAGGCCGTGTATGAAAACATGGATCTGAAGAAGAAGATCTTCGCCGAGCTGGACAGCGCGGTGCAGGCTTCTGCCATTCTGGCGACCAATACTTCCTATCTGGATATCGACGAGATTGCTTCTGCGACCAAGCGTCCTACTCAGGTTCTGGGTCTACACTTCTTCAGCCCTGCACACATCATGAAGCTGCTGGAAGTGGTTCGCGGCAAGGCCACAGCGCAGGACGTCATGGACGCTTGTCTGGCGGTCGGCACCAAGATTGGCAAAGAGGCCGTACTGGCGGGCAACTGCCACGGCTTCATTGGCAACCGCATGCTGGAAAAATACTCACGCCAGTCACGCGAAGTAGTGCTGGAAGGTTCTACTCCATGGGAAGTTGACCAGGCGCTGCAGGGCTTTGGCATGGCCATGGGGCCTTACCGCATGTATGACGTCGTCGGTGTTGATTTGGGCTGGCGCTCACGTCAGTTGGCAGGCCTGGGCCGCGGCGAACCTATCGTATGGCTGGACAATAAGCTGTGCGAGATGGAGCGTTTTGGTCAGAAGAGTGGTCACGGTTTCTATAAGTACGAGCAAGGCAGCCGTCAGGCTATCCACGATCCAGAAACCGATATGATGGCGCGCGAAGTAGCCGAAGAAGCTGGTTATACCGCTCGCGATGTTTCCGCTGATGAGATCGTCAATCGTTGTATTCTGGCGCTGGTCAACGAAGGTGCGCGCATCCTCGACGAAGGCTACGCAGAGTCTGCCGAAGACATCGATCGCGTATACCGCTTTGGTTATGGCTTCCCGGCCGAGCGCGGTGGTCCGATGGCTTACGCTGACAGCCTGGGTCTGGACAAGGTGCTGGCCGAGATTCGCGCGCTGGAAGCTGAGCGTGGCGAGTTCTGGAAGCCTGCTGCTGGTCTGGTCAAGCTGGCCGAAGCGGGTGGTCGCTTTACCAAGGCCTGATTGTCAGCCTGAAAAAAACCGCATCGAGCCTGGCTTGATGCGGTTTTTTTATGTCTGCAGTTACGCTCAGCTAGGTCAGTCAGTCAGTTCTAACGGGCGTTCCGACCACATTCTGCCCGTCTACCGTGGCCTCCTTCAGCATGATCTGATAATGCTGGCCATCGGTTTCTATCTGGCTAAGGCGTACTAGCAGGTAGTTCCAGTCCTTGGCGAACCATAGGGTGGTTTCGCGTTTGGCATCAGGCTCGCGGACGCGCTCGACCTCAACCGCGTCAAACTGGCCGACGCGTGTGGTGACGCGATCGTCGCCGACAACCCGAAAGTAATAATCCTCAACTTCATCGCCATCCACCACGCGGTAATGCATGTCCTGCTTACCCGCCATCAGATCTTGCTGCAGAGCCAACTGATAGGTGGTTTTGTCGAGCAGGTTAGGCTCAGTGGGTAGCTCGAAGGCTTCTTCTTTATAAGTGCCGCTGACCAAGCCATTGTTCCAGTCAAAGCGCTGGCTGATTTCCTTGCCGCTGCCAAGGCCTTTGCGCTCGTAGTGATAGCTCAGCGGTTGGATGACATCATTCTCTTGGCGCAGGGTGCTCTGTTCTATCAGCTTGGCGACAAACATGCTGGCGGTGAATGACAGATTCCAGGTCCCGTCGGCATTGGCTTCAAGGCTGTGTAGTGCTTCGCCATTGACGGGGATGCGCTTCATATCAGCAGCGTAACTGGCGCTGAAGGGAACCAGTGCTGCTGCACTGGCAAAGCTGGTGCTCAAGGTCAGCGCTAGGCCGAGGATTGAGCGGGTGAGGCGGCGTGAAAAAGCAGGGCTCTGATGCATCAGTGTCGTCTCATATGCCGGATTCGAGGTCTTCCAGTCTTAGTCCACTGGCTGTTATTGGGCTGCCGTCAAGGCAGGCCCGGTCTTCATCAAGGTGCAGACGGCCGGCGGCATACCAGCGGGTTACCAATGGGAATAGGCGATATTCCAACTGCTGAACCTGAGCTGCAAGGCTGCTGGCGTCATCGTCTGAGGCGATCTTGATACGACCCTGAAGTATCAGTGGGCCGCCATCGAGTTCCTCGGTGACGAAGTGCACAGTAGCACCATGTTCGGCGTCACCTTCATCCAATGCGCGCTGGTGAGTCTGCAAACCTTTGTGCTTGGGCAACAGAGATGGATGAATGTTCAATAAGCGTCCGCGAAAATGTCTGACGAACTGCGCGGTGAGAATACGCATGAAGCCGGCAAGTAACACAAGGTCGGGTTCGAAGGCGTCTATTTCATGCTGCAAGGCATGGTCAAAGCCTTCGCGATCGCTGAAGTCACGGTGATTCAGCACGCGGGTTGCGATTCCAGCTGCCGCAGCGCGCTGCAGGCCGTAGGCATCGACCTTGTTGGCTACGACACCGACGATGCTGGCCAGCGCAGGTTGCTCGGCCAGGTCGTCGATCAAGGCTTGCAGATTGGTACCCGATCCGGAGATCAATACCACGATACGACAGCTCACCGGATCAGTTACCGCGCTGCAGTATGACGGCCTCGCCGCCCTCTTTGCCGTCTTCAATGCGACCAATGATCCAGGGCTCTTCACCTGCGTTGCGCAGCACCGTCAGCGCTTCTTCAGCAGCCTCGGCCGCCACACAGATGACCATGCCTACGCCGCAGTTAAGTACACGGTGCATTTCGGTTTCATCAACATTACCCTGTTGCTGCAGCCAGTCGAATACCGCTGGACGCTGCCAGCTGGTGAGGTCAATGGTAGCGCGGCTGTTGGCCGGCAGTACGCGAGGGATATTCTCCAGCAAGCCGCCACCAGTGATGTGAGCCATTGCCTTGACGCTACCGGTTTGCTTGATCAGCTGTAGCAGTGCTTTTACGTAAATACGCGTAGGCGCCATCAGCAGCTCGCTCAATGGCTTGCCGTCGAGGTTGGTGCTGTGGATGTCGATGCCGGCAACTTCGATGATCTTGCGGATCAGTGAGTAACCGTTGGAGTGCGGACCGGAAGAGGGCAGCGCGATCAGGGTATCGCCAGCGGCTACTTTGCTGCCGTCGATGATTTCGGACTTCTCGACTACGCCAACACAAAAGCCAGCCAGATCGTAATCTTCACCTTCATACATGCCGGGCATCTCGGCGGTTTCACCGCCCACCAGAGCACAGCCAGCCAGCTCGCAGCCTGCGCCAATGCCGGTGACTACCTGGGCCGCGATGTCGATGTTCAGTTTGCCGGTGGCGTAATAGTCGAGAAAAAACAGTGGCTCGGCGCCACAGACGATCAGATCGTTTACACACATGGCGACCAGATCGATACCGATGCTGTCGTGAATGCCCAGATCCATTGCCACGCGCAACTTGGTACCCACACCGTCGGTGCCCGACACCAGAACCGGCTTTTTGTAGCCTTCGGGGATTTCACAAAGAGCACCGAAGCCGCCGAGGCCACCCATGACTTCGGGGCGAGCAGTTCGCTTGGCAACATGTTTGATGCGATCAACCAGGGCGTTGCCCGCGGCGATATCGACGCCGGCATCTTTGTAGCTGATAGAGGGTTTGGACGGCGTCTGGCTGCTCATGGCGTGGTCTCAAGCTGTGCAAAATAAGTGGCTGGCGCAGGGGTTTCTGCGTTCTCGCCAGGATAGCGCGCTAGTTTAGCAATTCATGCTGGTCAGAGCCATGCCGAAGCGACTTTCTGCGCTTCGGTTGCTGCGTACCCAAGGCTTGTTTAATGTAGGGGGATATAACAAGCCGAAACCTCCCCGTTACCGGCGTATAGCCACCATGATGGACGTCTCCCATGTCATTGCTGCGATCCTGTCTGCTTAGTTTGTTGTGTTGTTTGCCTGTATTCGCCAATGCGGCGGTGCTGGAGACGCTTTATCAGGTCAATGTGCCTGCGACCGAGGACGCTGAAGAGGGCGCGCAACTGGATACCGCTACGCGCGTCATGCTGCATCGTCTGGCGGGTAGCAGTGTTGCTCTGAATAAGGGCGCGCTGGCGGAGGTGATGGCGGAACCCAGCAATGTCACTCGGCGTATCGATGCGATGGGTGAGGATGGCAGTCTACGCGTCGAGTTTGACCCTTTGTTGTTGCGTGAGGCATTGATCAAGGCGGATGTGCCAATGCTGGGGCTTAGCCGTCCCGGCATCCTGGTCTGGGCGGTACAGTCGACTATGTTGGGTGATGAGTTTCTGCTGCCCAGCAGTGAAATGGGGCAGGCGCTGCGCGAAGTCGCGGCCTACCGCGGTGTAGCCTTGACCCAGCCGCTGGCCGACCTGCAGGATCGTACCAGCGTGGCCGAAGCCAACGTGCTTGAGGCTGATGAGGCGGTATTGGCCGAGGCCAGCGCGCGCTATCCGGCCGAGGGCATATTGGCGCTGCAGGTGAAACAGGCTGATGAGCTTTGGGTCCTGCAATGGACGCTTTGGTTGAACGATCAGAAAGTGACCGGCAAGGCGCAGGCGGATATCCCACGCGAGGCCGCAGATACGATGATGCAGGAGCTGGCCGATGCAGTCTTTGCGCAATATGCGGTGACCAGTGTACCCAGTGATCAGCTAACGGGCTGGCGGTTGCATGTCAGCGGCATCAACAGTCTGGATAAATTCTCTCGTCTGCAGCGGATGCTGCAGCAGATGGGCACGCAGGATGTGCCGAAACTGGTATCTATGAAGGGCAGCAAGGTTGAGTTTGTGTTTGACTTCCCCGGAGACGAAGCGCAGCTGCAACGTATGCTTATGCTTGATCAGCGCCTGATAGCGGTGGATGCTCCTGTTGAACCTGTTGAACCTGTTGAACCTGTTGAACCTGCACTGTCGAATACGGTTGATAGCTCGGTTGACTCGGTAGATTCGGTTTCCGCAGGTGATGCGTCACCCGCAAGTGCTGGTGTGGTTGATGCTATTGAGGCGCCAGAGGCGGAGGAACTTGATGTTTTGCCACCCACTTTGCCGAGTACACCACAGGACAATCGCAAGTCACTTTACTACCGCTGGCGATAGGTTATCCTGCCCGCCAGTCGGCTTTGCGTACACGAGCGCGCAGCGGTTTCAGCTAAAACTAAGGATGGAATATGATCTCTGATTACCGTTGGTACTGGTCGGCGGGCTTGGTCGTTGTTGTGACCCTGATTTATTTCTTGCAGCCCATATTGTCACCCTTTCTGATTGGCATGCTGCTGGCCTACCTTGGTGATCCTCTGGTGGATAGGCTGGAGGAGCGCGGTTTGTCGCGCACCCTTGGGGTGGTGGTGGTCTTCACCGTGGCCTCCAGTGTGCTGATTCTGGCTTTGATTATCCTGATTCCGTTGTTGGGGCATCAGATTTCGACACTGCGCGATAACGTTCCGGCCATGATTGACTGGTTCCACAATTCCGCCTTGCCATGGGTTGAGGCGCGCCTGGGCATCAGCGTCAGTGATTTCCGTCTCGATAGCGTGCGTGACAGTCTCAAAGAGCATCTGGGGCAAACCACCAGCGTATTGGCTGCGGTGGTTACCAAGGCCACAAAGTCGACAATGGCGCTGATAACGCTCGCTGCGAATCTGGTGATGATCCCGGTGGTAGGTTTTTATTTGCTGCGTGACTGGGATCTGATCGTTGCTCGCTGCCGTGACATGATTCCACGCCATTATGAGCCCTTGACGGTCAAGCTGATGCACGACTGCGATGAGGTGCTGGGCGCCTTTATTCGTGGGCAGTTGCTGGTGATGGCGTGTCTTGGGGTTATTTACTGGCTTGGTCTGTGGATGGTTGGCCTTGAGTTGGCCTTGTTGATTGGCCTGCTGGCCGGACTCGCCAGTATCGTTCCCTATCTCGGCTTTTTTGTAGGTATTACGGCGGCCTTGCTTGCAGCGGTATTCCAGTTTGGCGATCTCTTCCATCTGGTCGCGGTGGTAGCGGTATTCAGTGTTGGGCAGATGATTGAAGGTATGGTGCTGACGCCGCTGTTAGTGGGGGATCGTATCGGCTTGCATCCCGTGGCGGTGATTTTTGCCATCCTTGCGGGCGGGCAACTGTTCGGCTTTGTTGGTATCCTGCTGGCCTTGCCGGTAGCAGCCGTTATTATGGTGTTGCTGCGGCATTTCTATCAGCGTTATCGCGACTCCGCAGCTTATGGGCATGCGCCGGTTGCAGCTGATGTCAGTGAAGACGTTGAGTCGAACGAGGTGGAACAGAAGTAATGGCAGGTGGGCAACCGATACAGTTACCGCTCGGCATCAAGCTGCGCGATGAAGCGACCTTTGCGAATTATTTTCACGGGCCCAATGATGCGGTCGTTGCTGCTGTGGCTGATTTCGCTGATTTGCAGCGCGAACCCCAGGACAATTGCTTGTTGCTCTGGGGGCCTGAAGGCTCAGGGCGCTCGCATTTGTTGCAGGCCGCCTGTCACGCGGTAGCTGACGCCGATGGGTTGGCCATGTATTTGCCCCTGGATGAACTTGCCGACGAATCGCCGACGTTGCTCGATGGAATGGAGTCAGTTGAGCTGCTGTGCCTTGATCAACTCGACGCGGTGGTGGGTCGCGCTGACTGGGAAGAGGCGCTATTCCATTTGTATAACCGTTTGCGAGAGCAGGGCGGCCGCCTGTTGATCGCCGCCAGTGCAGCCCCTCGCGCCTTGGGACTTGCTTTGCCTGACCTGGCATCGCGTCTGGGTTGGGGTTTGGTGTTTCAGCTGCAGGCGTTGGATGATCAGGGCAAGCAGGAAGTGCTGAAGTTACGCGCAGCGCAGCGTGGCCTGCAACTGAGTGACGAGGTGGCGCGTTATATCCTGAGCCGAGGCGCGAGGGGGATGGTTGAGCTTTTTGCTGCGCTCGAGCGCCTGGATCAGGCCTCGCTGCAGGCCCAGCATCGGCTGACGATTCCTTTCGTCAAGCGCGAAATGGGCTGGTAGTGCAAGAAGCGTTTAGCTCGATTGCTCCCCGGCTATTACTCGCTGGGCCTGAAACGACCAGCGTACAAAGTACAGCGCGGCGATAAAGTAGAGCACGCTCAGCCCACTCATAAGTAATCCGTAGTTCAGCCTTCCAGGCTGAAAGCAGATCAAGACGCCCTGAATAAAATACATGTTAATGGCAAAGCACAGCCAGGCATGCGTGCGTACATGGCCGATTAGAATGCCCGGTAGAAATATCGATAGCGGTAAGAGCTGAACAGCGATAATGATCACCGGGTTGGCGCCGTGCATATCAGCGTACAGCAGGTTGTACCCCAGCATGACGACTATCAGCCCCAGATAACCGATCAGTGCAATCCAGCGGCTGATCTTGATACGCGGTTGTAGATAGCTTAATGATGGCAGTAACTTCGGCTTTTTAGACACTGGCGGCACCTGCTGCAAGTTGTCGAGTAAGCCTGCCTACTCGTTTGCCGAGCGCAATGCAGAGCTCGTTCTCGTGCTTGTCGAGGCCGCGTTTGCCCTGGCTGCCAGCGTGATGACTGGCGCCGTAGGGCGTGCCGCCCCCTTGGGTCTCGGTCAGGGCCGTCTCGGTATAGGGTAGGCCGACCAGCAGCATGCCGTGATGCAGCAATGGCAGCTGCATGGATAGCAGGGTCGCTTCCTGGCCGCCGTGCAAGCTTGCCGTAGAGGTGAATACGGCGCCGGGCTTATTGCACAGGCTACCGGCTAACCAGAGATTGCTGGTGCCATCAATGAAGTACTTCATGGGCGCTGCCATGTTGCCAAAGCGGGTTGGGCTGCCCAAAATCAGCGCGGCACAGTGCTTGAGGTCGTCTTCACTACAGTAGACCGCGCCTTCGCCTGGAACCGGCGGCAGACTGCTGGTGGTTTCCGCTGCAACCGAGGGCACAGTGCGCAGCCGGGCTTCCAGTCCAGCCTGCTCTACTCCTTGAGCGATCTGTCTTGCCATTTCGGCGGTAGCACCATGGCGGCTGTAGTAGAGCACCAGAACATAAGGTGAGGCAGTGCTCATGCGAACAACTCCAATACCTTCTCGGGTGGCCGACCTATAACCGCCTTGCCGTCGCGAACCACAATTGGCCGCTCGATCAGTCGTGGATAATCTGCTAATGCCTGCACCAGTTGAGCTTCACTTAGTTCGGGATTATCCAGATTCAGTTCCTTGTAGGTATCTTCGCCTTTGCGCATGAGCTCGCGTGCGCTCATATTCAGCAGCAACAGTAGATCGCTTACGTCAGCACTGCTCAAGGGTTCTTCTATGTAGCGCACTATGTCGATATCTGCGCCTTGGTTCTCCAGTAACTCCAGGGTCTGGCGGGACTTGGAGCAGCGAGGATTGTGGTAAATGGTTACCTGAGACATGCTTTTCTCCTTGAAAAAGGCGGGTAGCGTTGCGCCGGGTGGCCTAAGCCTATGATGGGGTTTATTCTAAGCGCTAATGCATACCGCTGTCAGGGAGCTTGAATGCCGCGCCAACTTAACGTGTTTCTGCACTTTTGCCGTCACCTCTTGCGCCGCTTCAATGAAGACAACTGTGTCAAGAACGCAGCAGCGCTAACCTACACTACCCTGTTTGCCGTAGTACCTGTCATGACCGTAGCCTACGCCATGCTGGCTGCCATCCCGGCATTCGACCAGGTAGGTGGGCAGGTTGAGGAGTTCATTTTTAATAACTTTGTACCATCCACTGGCGCAGCGCTGCGAGAGCATCTTGGCGAGTTTTCCGACCAGGCCAGGCAGTTGACGGGTGTTGGCGTTGCCTTGTTGATGGTGACCGCGCTAATGATGCTCGTCAGCATCGAGAAAGCCTTTAACAACATCTGGCGTATTCGTCAGCCACGTCGTGGGCTGAGCAGCTTTCTGCTTTACTGGGCGGTGCTTAGTTTGGGACCGTTGCTATTAGGCTCGGGGTTTGTGGTCAGTACTTATCTGGCCTCAATGTCCTTTTTGCGTGAGGGCGTGGTGCAGGCTTTCGCCTGGCAGCTAGTGCTCTATTGGTTGCCCCTGTTGTTAAGCGTAGCGGCTTTTACCCTGCTTTTCGTGGCGGTGCCCAATACCCGTGTTCCGCTCAAGCACGGTGTCATCGGCGGGTTGTTTGTTGCTCTGCTGTTTGAGGGGGCCAAGGCCTGTTTTACCCTCTATGTGAAGCTCTTTCCCGGATACCAATTGATCTATGGTGCCTTCGCGGCAGTACCTATTTTCCTACTGTGGATATATGTCAGTTGGGTGATCATTCTGCTGGGTGCTGAAGTGGTCAGTAATATGGGAAGCGGTGCGGCTTGGCGGCGGCCAGAGCATCCCTGGATGATCAATCTGCTGGTGGTGCTGCGGGTGTTTCTGCAAGCGCAGGCCAAGGGCGATCAGGTCGATTTGGTACGGGTCAATGATACCGGCTGGTCGCTGCACGAAGATCAATGGATACGCTTGACCGAATGGCTTGAGAGCGAACAGATTATTACTCGTACTCAGCAAGGCTCTTATGTGTTGTGTCGTGACCTCGGTACACTGGAGTTGAGCAGCTTGCTGGAACGTATGCCCGAGCCAATGCTGACCAACGAGAACCTTCCTGCTGCGGTTTTGGGGGCTGGGGAATGGTTTCCGGCGTTTAGTGAAGCGCTTGCAAATGCCGATGAAGCAAGGCGCAGTGCCTTGAAAGGTAGTGTGAAACACTGGTTGATTGACCCGCAACCGGCCAGGGCCGAGCCGGAGCAGCTTATGGAAAAGGTGTGCTGATGCTGTTTATCAGGAGTACTCTGCTACTGGTGATCTGCCTATTGTCGGCCTGTGATGCGCCGGGATGGCTGGATCAGCACGGAAATACCCTGACTCGCGATCAGCTGACGGGAAAGCGTGTGGTGGTTAATTACTGGGCTCAGTGGTGCGCACCTTGCCGTGAAGAGCTGCCAGAGCTGAACCGCCTGGCACGGGACTTTCCGCACGCCCTGATCATCGGTATCGACTTTGATGCGGCCAAGGGTGATGCGTTACTGGCTGCGACTGAAAAGATGGGTATTGAGTTTGCCGTGCTAGGTCATGACTTTGCTGCTGACCTGGGGCTGGAAAAGCCAGCGGTCTTGCCCACCACCTACATTCTTGATGAGCAAGGTGAGCTGGTGCATACCTTGCGAGGGCCGCAGCACTACGACGACATTGCAGCGCTGCTGCAATAATTCGCTGATCAATCTGGTGAGGTTTGAATGAGCTCTCTCTGTATGCAAGTAAAGATTTCTGGCAAGGTGCAAGGCGTTGGTTTCAGACAGGCTGCGGTGCGACAAGCTGCGCAGCTATCGGTCGATGGCTGGGTGCGCAATGAGGACGACGGCACTGTCTCTGCGCTGGTGTGTGGTGAGGTCGACGCGGTCGAAGCGATGCTGGCTTGGCTTGGCAAAGGGCCGTCAGGCGCGGAGGTCGGTGGGCTGGCTGCAAGTACGTGCGCCTGGCAGGATATTGCAGGTTTCGTGCAGTTCTAGATGTCACAGAGGCCGGGTTGCACAGTAAGCAGGTGCAACCTATTCGTTGACATACCAATAGGTGTACCAGTAATCGAGCACTTTGTCTGGATAGCGGTTGCTACCCAGGCTGCCGTTGTAGCGAGCTAGCGCGCGGCGAAGGTTGCCATGCTCCTTGTCCATATAGAACTTCAAGATGGCGCAGCCGTAGCGCAGGTTGGTTGCCAGATCTATGAGGTTGTCGTCTTGTCTGCCCAGCTCGGCTTTCCAGAAAGGCATGACCTGCATGACGCCTTGAGCGCCCACGCGCGACAGGGCATAGCGGTCAAACAAGCTCTCGGCATGCATGACAGCGATAACCAGGTCAGGTTTCAGGTTGGCTCGTCGCGCCTCCCGGTGGGTCAGGCGCAGCAGCGTCAAGCGCTCTTCTTCATCCTTGATGAAGGGCGCTAGCCGGGTGGACATATCCATCAGCCATACTTCGGCATCAAATCGATCCTGAAAGCTCTCCGACTGCGCAATGGTGCGCATCAAGGATGCTTTTAGCTCCGGATCTACCTCTGTCGCCAGCACCGAGGCGCTAAATTGCAGAGACCATATAAGGACAACAAGCCGTGATAGCATCAGCTGTTACTCGCCTGCTGTTGCGTCACCCAGCGCCTGAATGAAATCACCTTGTAGTTGGGGGTCGCCGGTGGTGAGCAAAATCAGCATGTTCTCCAACTGGCTTGACTCCTCGTTGAGCCCCAAAGCGGCTAGCCGCTGTACGCGATGCACCCACTGATTTACATCATCCTCTTCAAGGTTGTCGTAAATCAGCTTCTCGGCTTCCTGCAGCTTGCCGCGCAGGCCTCGATCTACCAGTAGCGTCGTTTCCGTTTGTACGCCAGGTTCAGCAATGGCGGTCAGTCGGATGATACGCACTTCGTCAAAGTTGAGCCCGACGAAGTCTTCGTCCAACAGGTTCAACCGCAGTTGGCCATCCTGATCAGTCTGGCGACTGACGCGCACCTCGCCGATTGCCAGGTTTACCCGTTGGTTGGCCCAGGGCAGGCTCTGAAACTGATCCTGCTGGTCTATCGGGTTGCCCGCGCTATCGAGTTGAGTCACCGTATACAGCCGGCTCTCGGTCACCTTGATACTGCGATGCGGTGTATCCATCACCTTGGGCTCGCCAGCGTCAATACTGAGGCTGTGGCTGACCAGCTCGCGCTCAATGCTACCGCTGCTCGGCTCATTACCCCCTGGCTGCGCTGCACACGCCTGGAGCAGAACAAGTACTGCGCCGGCCCAGGCCAGACGAGCATACCCTGGTGACAGGTTCGAGGTGTTCATCAGGCTTGCTGTAACCGGGTCAGTAAATGATCAAGCATGGCATCAGCTGCAACGGTGGTCGCTTCCTTGTCTCCGCGGAATTTATACTCGAGCTGACCGTCAGCGAGGCCGCGATCACTGATAACGACGCGATGGGGGATGCCAATAAGGTCCATATCGGCAAACTTGACCCCGGGGGAGACTTTCTTGTCTCGGTCGTCCAGTAGTACATCGATGCCAGCTTTGCTTAGCCCATCGTATAGCGCCAGGGTTGCTTCTTTAACCGCCTCGGAGCTTTCCAGCTTCATCGGTATCAGAGCCACCTGGAAGGGGGCTAGCGCATCGGGCCAGAGAATACCTCGGTCGTCGTAATTCTGTTCGATGGCGGCGGCGACTACGCGAGAAACACCAATGCCATAGCAGCCCATGGTCAGGGTGGCCGTCTTGCCATTTTCGTTAAGCACGGTGCAGTTCATTGCCTGGCTGTACTTTTGACCTAGCTGAAAAATATGCCCCACTTCGATACCGCGTTTGATGACCAGTGTGCCGTCGCCATCAGGGCTGGTATCGCCCTCGACGACATTACGCAGATCAGCAGCTTCATCAAAGTGCGCATCACGCTCCCAGTTAACGCCGGTGAAATGCTTGCCATCCTGGTTGGCGCCGCAGACGAAGTCAGCCAGGTGAGCGGCGCTGTGATCGGCGATGACCTTGATGTCCATGCCGACTGGGCCAATGGAACCAGGCTTGCAGCCAATGGCTGCAATTATCTGCTGCTCGCTCGCAAAGGTAAGCGGGGACATGATCGCAGGATGATTTTCAGCCTTGATCTCATTCAGCTCGTGATCGCCGCGCAGCACCAGTGCAATCAGCGACTGCGGCTTGTCTTCTTCCTCTGCGGCCAACACGATCAGGGTCTTGACTGACTGCTCGGCAGGCAGCTGCAGGAAGCTGCTGACGGCGGCGATGGTCAGTTGGTCGGGGGTGTCGACCAGTGTTTTTTGCTGTGACGGAGCAGGGCGCTCGCCCTGTGGCAGCTGGGCAGTCGCTTTTTCCATGTTGGCGGCATAGTGACCGCTATCGGAGAACACGATGGCATCCTCACCTGATTCGGCGAGGACGTGGAACTCGTGCGAGCCTTCGCCGCCAATAGAGCCGTTGTCGGCAACGACCGGGCGGAAATCCAGACCCAGGCGAGAAAAAATATTACAGTAGGCCTGATACATTGCGTCATAGGTCTGCTGCAGCGACTCCTGGCCGAGATGGAAGGAGTAAGCATCCTTCATCAGGAATTCGCGGCCGCGCATCAAGCCAAAACGCGGACGAATTTCGTCACGAAACTTGGTTTGAATCTGATACATGTTTATCGGCAGCTGCTTGTAGCTGGATATCTCGTTGCGGACCAGGTCGGTGATCACTTCTTCGTGGGTCGGCCCTACGCAGAAATCGCGGTCATGACGGTCCTTCAGGCGCAACAGCTCAGGACCGTACTGCTCCCAGCGACCTGATTCCTGCCATAGTTCAGCAGGCTGAATAGCCGGCATCAGCACTTCCAGTGCGCCGGCCTTATCCATCTCTTCACGCACCACGGCTTCGACTTTGCGCAGCACGCGCAATCCCATCGGCAGCCAGGTGTAAAGTCCGGAGGCGATCTTGCGAATCATGCCGGCTCGCAGCATTAGCTGATGGCTGATGACGGTGGCGTCGGAAGGGGTTTCCTTCAGAGTAGAGATAAGATACTGGCTGGTACGCATGGGCGGGGTTTGTCCTGAAATTGCGGGCAGATATTGCGGGTATTGTACGATTGTGTCGGGGAGCCGTATAGCCTGTCGGCATGACTTGGCAGGGGTAAAGCAAAATAAAAAAACCCGGCCTGAGCCGGGTTTTTTATACTGCCTGGTTGCTTAGAGCAGGTTCCAGGTGTAACCGACGATCAGACGGTTCTCGTCGACGTCGCCGTTAACGCCTCGGCCGTTAGTGCTGGTGCCGACATTTTGGCGTACAGTCGCATTGCGCCAGCGAATGTTGAGACCTTCCAATGTACCATTTTGTACAGTGTACTTCAGCTCACTATCACGTTCCCAGCGAGAGTCGGAAAGGCCAGGAGCTACATCAATGTCATCACCTTTGATGTAGCGTGTCATGAAGCTCAAGCCGGGAATACCCATGCCTGCGAAGTCGTAGTCATAGCGAGCCTGGTAAGACTTCTCGTCCTTGCCATTGAAATCCAGATACTGGATAGAGTTGGCCAGGAAGATGTCGCCGTCAGTGTAGTAGTAGCCTGCGTCACCATTCATTTCCTGGTAAGCAACACCAAAGGCGTGGTTGCCAGCGCCCAAAGTGAAGGCCAGAGATGCTGCCTGGTTGTCTACTTCTTCTCCATCCGAGCTATTTTCATCGCTGGTGTCGTAGTAAGCAAAGTTGGTGTTCAGGCTCAGATCATCGCCCAGTGGCATGGTCCAGTCAGCGCCCACAAAGTAGCGGTCGTAGAAGTCTTCAGCTTCCGCGCCGTACAAAGTTACACTCAGGTTGTCGGTGAAAGTGTAAGTACCGCCGAGGTAGGTCAGGTCGTCACCATCGGTGATTGCGCCGTCAGTTTCGTTGGGCTGATTCATTTCACTGCGGTCGGTCAGGCGACCGGCTTCAACGAAGAGGCCATCGATAGACTGGTTGGTGATGCTGTAGCCTTGATAATGGCTGGGCAGCAAACGGGCGTCGTCGTAAGCGGCAACTGGGTTTTCTGGCATATGAACGCCGTAACGCAGTACGGTATCGTCCAGGATGGCCATCTTAACTGCGCCACGGATTTCTGAGTATTCGTCATCGGCATCGTTGTTGCCGTCGACAGGCAGTAGGCCTGTGCCGGAGCGCCCACGACCGCTGTCCAGCTTGATGCCCATGGAAGCGATAACGTCAGCACCGAAGCCAATTGGGCCTTGAGTGAAGCCAGACTCGAAGTTCATCAGGAGGCTGGTAGCAGACTCTTCGCGCTTGCCTATGCCGTTGTTGTCGCGACCATTGCGGAAATCACGGTTGAAATAAACGGTGCGGTTGTAAAGGGTCGCGGAAGCGCCTTCAATAAATAAACCCTTCGCCTTCTGCCATTGCGCTGCTGGCCAGCATGCCGTTACCGGCTGCGACCGCGAGTGCAAGCGAACTCCATTTAACTACGTTTTTCATCGGTGTGCTCCTTGATAGAAAAAATGCAAAACAACGAGGCTTTTGGCAGCCCTGAAATTCTTGTTTTCGCAGGACATTAAAGCATTTAAGCAAAATATGTTAAAGCAAGCGCCTCAAAAACAGTATCTTGTTACAACAACGTTATAGAGCATTAAAAGTTATTTATCGACTTTTTTTGTTCGTTTTTGTGAACGGTCTGCATTTTATGTTGTCCGTCCCGGCGCGTGGGATGGCTTAAAATTGGTGGGGCGCTTTGAGCGCCTGCTGGCTAATCGGAGTTTTTTCATGTTTTATCTTCACCCGCAATTAGACAAAGATTGCATAGTCGTGGGCGACTTCCCGCTATGCCGGCTTTTGTTGAGTAAGGACTCACGCTATCCCTGGTTTATTCTGGTGCCTCGCAAACAGGATATTACAGAGATTTTCCAGCTGAGTGAAAGTGATCAGGCGCAGCTGAGTCGGGAATCAATCCATTTGTCGCGCACCCTGCATCAGGTCTATGAGGCGGATAAGTTGAACGTGGCGGCTTTGGGCAATATGGTCAGTCAGCTGCACATTCATCATATTGTGCGTTATCACGGCGACGACGCCTGGCCGGCGCCCGTTTGGGGGCGGCTACCTGCGAAGGCATACAAGCCTGGTGATATTGCAAGGCGACTTGAACCCCTGCGTTTGGCGCTAAGAGAAGATTTTAAATTTGCGGAGACAGCATGATGAGTGTTGGTGAGTCAAAGGTGTGGCAGGCACGCCTGGATGAGCTGGAAACCCGTTTGGCGTTTCAGGATGACACTATTCAGAGTCTTAATGATGCCCTGGGTCAACAGCAGATATTGTTGGAAAAGATGCGGCGTTCGCTAGAGCTGATTGCCAAAAGACAGGCCGAGATGGTGACGCTTATGCCGGGTGAATCCAGTGATGATCAGCCGCCACCCCACTACTGAGAGCGGACAGCTAAATACTGGGGCCTGGACAGTGATGTCGCAGGCCCCAGCCTTTTTTAGCTGATGATGTCGACCTGTTCAGCTTGCAAGCCTTTTTCGCGTTCGGCTACTACGTAGCTGACACGCTGTCCTTCCTGCAGAAAGCGGTGTCCTTCGCCCTGAATGGCGCGAAAGTGCACAAAGATATCAGAGCCAGAGTCGCGGGAAATAAAGCCGAAGCCCTTGTTGGTATTGAACCATTTCACCGTGCCCTCTTCGCGCTTTTCGCCTTTGGATGGCTTTGCAACTTTGGTTTTCGTCTTTGGCTTGGCAGGAGCGGCCGCTTGGCGGCGAGCTATCAGGCTCTTCAGTTCGCAGCCCAGTACCAGCGCTGTGTGCAGGCAGACGCCGACGATGCTCATGCTTAGCGCCCAGATTGCCAGCGTGGAAATGGTGCTGTTTATGACCAAGGCGCTGAAGGCGATGCACGCAGCGATGATCATTAGTGCGGATGCCAGCAAAGCCACTGCGCCGGGCAAGCCGCTCTCGGCGTGCTCGCGCTGGTTATGTTGCTGCAAGTTGATCAGGCCAGTCAGTAGGGCGAGCAGGCCGATGTGATCTATAGGGCTGCTTTCAGTCAGGAACGGGATAATGCTGTAGAGGCCAGCGAGCAATGCCGCGAGACCAATGGTCAAATGCAGGTAACGAAGGATTTTCAAATTATTCACCCTGAATACGTATTGTGATGGTGTTGCTGCGAATTAAATTTAGCGGCCGCATGGTTTGGTTGGCCGCGCCGCACTCTAACCCGAAATCCGCTTTGCTACCAAGGTATATCAGGGGCGCTGGCAGCGGTTTGGCCGCCAGCGCTGGGGTCTTAGCTTTCCAGCAGGCTACGTAGCATCCAGGCGGTTTTTTCGTGCACTTGCATTCGCTGGGTTAGCAGGTCAGCAGTAGGTTCGTCGTGTGTCTCGTCACAGACCGGGAAGATACTGCGTGAGGTGCGCACACAGGCTTCATGACCTTCTACCAAAAGTTTGATCATGTCCTTGGCTTCGGGTACGCCGTCTTCCTCTTTGATTGAGCTCAGTTCGACAAACTGTTTGTAAGTACCTGGTGCCGGGAATCCTAGGGTGCGGATACGCTCGGCGATTTCATCGACAGCCAATGCTAGTTCGTTATAGTGCGTTTCGAACATCAGGTGCAGTGTCTGGAACATCGGGCCTTTGACGTTCCAGTGGAAGTTATGGGTTTTTAAATAGAGCGTGTAAGTGTCCGCAAGCAGGTGGGAAAGCCCGTCAGCGATTTTTGCGCGATCTGCTTCGGTAATGCCGATATCAATTTTCATTATGGCTCCTTGCTTTGGTCCGAACTAGGTAATCTTCAGATCAATAAAGTGTGCGTCAGTTCCGATCAGTGGCAACAATTTACCGGGTCGCCTGGAGTAAATCTACAGCGCTGGTGCTGATCCTGCCTGGTACGGTTGTGCTGCGACATGCTGTTTTGCTCGTATTTGGCGGCCGTGCGAGCGGATGATGTGCCAGCGGCCAAGAGCGTCGCTCGGCTACTGAGACCGCCAGTCATCGCACTCAGCGGCAAACTGCTGCGGTTATGTCTCCCATTGATGCCCGGTTTTCCGGTATATTATGCCGTTTTTATCCGCGCGCCTTTTTCAGCGGCACAAGCCGGTGCGTTCGGATACTTCCATTTTGCCGATCACAGGAAGCTCCACACCATGATGCGTACCCACTATTGCGGCCAGTTGAATGAAACGCTGGCGGATCAGGAAATCACTCTTTGCGGCTGGGTTCATCGCCGTCGCGACCACGGTGGTGTGATTTTTCTTGATATTCGCGATCGTGAGGGCCTGGCTCAGGTGGTGTTTGATCCTGATCGTGAGGAAACCTTCGCTCTGGCTGATAGTGTGCGTAGCGAGTACGTAGTGCGGATTCGCGGCAAGGTGCGCGCTCGCCCTGCCGGTGCGGTCAATCCGAACATGGCGTCCGGTGCCATTGAAGTGCTGGGCTATGAGCTGGAAGTGCTCAATCAGGCAGAAACGCCGCCGTTCCCGCTGAATGAGTACTCCGACGTCGGCGAAGAAACCCGTCTTCGTTATCGTTTTATCGACCTGCGTCGTCCAGAGATGGCTGCCAAGCTGAAACTGCGCTCGCAGATCACCAGCAGCATTCGTCGTTATCTCGATGAGAATGGCTTCCTTGATGTGGAAACCCCCATTCTCACCCGTGCCACCCCTGAAGGTGCGCGCGATTATCTGGTGCCTAGCCGCACCCATCCCGGCCATTTCTTCGCACTACCGCAGTCGCCCCAGCTGTTTAAACAGCTGCTGATGGTGTCGGGCTTTGATCGTTACTATCAAATCGCCAAGTGTTTCCGCGATGAGGATCTGCGCGCTGATCGTCAGCCCGAGTTTACCCAGATCGATATTGAAACCAGCTTCCTCGATGAAGCCGATATCATGGGGCTGACTGAAGGCATGATTCGTCAGCTGTTCAAGCAGGTGCTGGATGTCGATCTTGGCGATTTCCCGCATATGACCTTTGAAGAAGCCATGCGCCGTTACGGCTCTGACAAGCCGGATCTGCGTAACCCGCTGGAGTTGGTAGACGTTGCTGATCAGTTGGCTGGCGTCGAGTTCAAGGTGTTCAGCGGCCCGGCAAATGATCCAAAGGGCCGTGTTGCTGCGTTGCGCGTGCCAGGCGGTGCCAGCATGCCGCGTAAACAGATTGACGATTACACCAAGTTTGTCGGCATCTATGGCGCCAAGGGTTTGGCCTATATCAAGGTCAACGAGCGCGCGAAGGGGCTGGAAGGTTTGCAGTCGCCGATCGTCAAGTTCATTCCGGAAGAGAACCTGGAAGTTATCCTGGATCGCGTTGGTGCGGTTGATGGTGACCTGGTTTTCTTCGGTGCAGACAAGGCCAAGATCGTTTCTGAAGCGCTGGGCGCTTTGCGTATCAAGCTGGGTACCGATCTGGAGCTACTGACATCCGAGTGGGCGCCGCTGTGGGTTGTCGACTTCCCGATGTTCGAAGAGAACGATGATGGCTCGCTGTCCGCCCTGCATCACCCGTTCACCGCACCCAAGTGCTCCCCGGAAGAGCTGCAGGCCGAGCCCGCGACGGCACTCTCACGCGCCTATGACATGGTGCTCAATGGTACCGAGCTGGGTGGTGGTTCGATCCGTATTCACCGCAAGGAAATGCAGCAGGCGGTGTTCAATATTCTGGGCATCAGCGCCGAGGAGCAGCAGGAGAAGTTCGGCTTCCTGCTTGACGCGCTGAAGTTTGGCGCGCCACCGCACGGTGGTCTGGCTTTTGGTCTGGACCGTCTGGTGATGCTGGTCACGGGTGCGCAGTCGATTCGTGAAGTGATTGCCTTCCCGAAAACCCAGAGTGCGGCCTGTGTTATGACGCAAGCGCCGGGTCTGGTCGATCAGAAGGCGCTGCGCGAGTTGAATATTCGTCTGCGCGAGCAGGCCAAGGTCGAGTAATGCGCAGGGTCTGCTCCGTCTGATGGCGGAGCAGGGCAATGTATTCAGGTATTCGGAGTCAAGGGTTATGGCCGGTCATTCCAAGTGGGCCAATATCAAGCATCGCAAGGCAGCGCAGGATGCCAAGCGCGGCAAGATCTTTACCAAGCTGATTCGTGAGTTGACGGTATCGGCGAGAGTGGGCGGCGGTAATCCGGCGGACAACCCCCGCTTGCGCACTGCGGTCGATAAGGCGCTGGGTGCGAACATGACCCGCGACACCATCGACCGTGCTATTGCTCGGGGTGACGGCAGCAATGATGCCGATAACATGGAAGAGCTCACCTACGAGGGCTACGGTGCCGGCGGTGTGGCTATTCTGGTTGAAGCCATGACCGATAACCGTAATCGCACCGTGAGTGAAGTGCGCCACGCGTTTAACAAGTGTGGTGGTAACTTGGGTACGGATGGCTCAGTCGCCTATCTGTTTACCAAGCGCGGGCAGATCAGTTTTGCGCCGGGAGTGGATGAAGATGCACTCATGGAGGCGGCACTGGAGGCAGGTGCTGAGGATGTGGTCGCCAATGATGACGGCTCGTTCGACGTATTTAGCCGCTTTGAAGACTTTGGTACGGTACGTGACGGGCTTGAATCAGCCGGCTTTGGTGGCGATTCCGCTGACGTAGCTATGATCCCCAGTACGGTGGCGGAGCTGGATCTGGATACCGCCGAGAAGATCGTGCGCCTGGTCGATATGCTGGAAGATCTGGACGATGTGCAAAACGTCTATTCCAACGCAGAAATCAGCGACGAAATCATCGAGCAGCTAGGGTGAACCTGGCGTAGACTCTGACCCAAGGGAGGCTGGCGCCTCCCTTTTTTATAGCGATTTCACGGTACTGAACGGCGAGGGCTGCAGCGTAATGTCACTGATACTGGGGATTGACCCCGGCTCGCGGATTACCGGTTTCGGTATCGTGCGACACCAGGCTGGCCGCTGTGAATATGTTACCTCTGGCTGTATTCGTCTTGGCGATGGCCCATTTCCTGAGCGCCTGCAAAAGATTTTTCAGTATCTATCCGAGTTGATAACCCAGTACCAACCGACTGTTGTCAGCATCGAGCAGGTGTTTATGGCGCGCAATCCGGACTCGGCTCTGAAGCTGGGGCAGGCAAGGGGAGCGGCTATTGTCGCTGCGGTTAATGCCGGGTTGGCGGTGAATGAGTACAGCGCAAGGCAGGTAAAGCAATCAGTGGTAGGGACCGGCGCAGCGGATAAGAAGCAGGTGCAGCATATGGTGACCCAGTTGCTGAGCCTGGCCGGTACGCCGCAAGCCGATGCCGCTGATGCGCTGGCGATCGCGCTTTGTCATGCGCACCTCAGCGGCGTACAGAAACAGTTGGGCAATTCGGCGTTGGCGATGCGTTCTGGTCGCCTGCGCCGGCGTTGAACAGAATCAGGGAGTAGCTGAGTGATAGGACGTTTGACCGGAGTTCTGCTGGAAAAGCAGCCGCCACACATCGTGCTGGACGTGCAGGGTGTTGGTTACGAGCTGGATGCTCCCATGAGTACCTTTTACCAGTTGCCGTCGTTGGGTGAGCAAGTAACCCTGCACACCCATATGGTGGTGCGCGAAGACGCTCAGCTGTTGTATGCGTTTTCTGACAAGCGCGGGCGCGAGCTGTTTCGGGAGCTGATTCGCTTGAACGGCGTTGGCCCCAAGTTGGCGCTGGCGCTGATGTCGGGTATGGAAGTGGACGAGCTGGTGATGGCGGTACAGCACCAGGATGTCAGTGCGCTGGTGCGCGTACCTGGCGTTGGCAAGAAAACCGCAGAGCGTCTATTGATTGAGTTGCGTGATCGCTTCAAAGCCTGGGAGTCTCTGCCCGGTAGCGTGCCACTGGCGGTTGCCGGTCACGCCGCTGCGCCCGCCGCCAAGCCCAGCGCGGATGCCGTGAGCGCGCTGATTTCTCTGGGGTACAAGCCGCAGGAAGCCAGTAAGGCAGTTGCCGCTGTCGACGAGGAAGGGCTCTCCAGTGAAGAGTTGATTCGCCGTGCGCTCAGGGGCATGGTGTAACCAGCCCGCAGGACCTATCACCATGGATAACGCATGCTTGAAGAAGATCGTTTGATTGCTGCTGCCCCACGGCAGCAGGAAGATGTAATAGACCGGGCAATTCGGCCTTATAAACTCGCTGAGTATATTGGTCAGCCCGCTGTGCGCGAGCAGATGGAGTTGTTCATCAAAGCCGCCAAAGGGCGTGGCGAGGCACTGGATCATGTGCTGATTTTTGGCCCGCCCGGTCTGGGTAAAACTACGCTTGCCAATATCATTGCGCAGGAAATGGGCGCGCAAATAAAAAGCACCTCTGGCCCGGTGCTGGAGCGGGCGGGTGATCTTGCCGCGCTGCTGACCAATCTAGAGGCCGGCGACGTTCTCTTTATCGACGAAATTCATCGTCTCTCGCCTGTGGTGGAGGAGATACTCTACCCGGCGATGGAGGACTATCAGCTCGATATCATGATCGGCGATGGCCCGGCCGCTCGCTCCATCAAGCTCGATCTTCCCCCGTTTACCCTGGTAGGCGCCACCACGCGCGCCGGCATGCTGACCAATCCGTTGCGTGACCGCTTTGGTATCGTTCAGCGCCTTGAGTTTTATGGTGTGGATGATCTGTCGACTATTGTTGGTCGTTCAGCAAGCATTCTTGGGTTGCAGATGGACCCGGAGGGCGCGCGTGAAATCGCCCGCCGCTCGCGGGGTACGCCGCGTATCGCCAACCGCTTGTTGCGCCGTGTTCGCGACTTTGCCGAAGTGCGCAGCCAGGGCGCCATCACCCGTGAGGTGGCCGATAAGGCCTTGAATTTGCTGGATGTTGACGAGCAGGGCTTTGATCACATGGATCGACGATTGCTGCTGACGATGATCGACAAGTTCGATGGCGGGCCTGTGGGTATTGATAACCTGGCGGCGGCTATTAGTGAAGAGCGCCACACTATCGAAGACGTGCTTGAGCCCTATCTTATTCAGCAGGGCTTCATCATGCGTACGCCCCGTGGTCGCGTAGTAACACGGCATGCTTATCTGCACTTTGGTTTGAATCTACCCAGTCGTATGGCGCCGCATGCGGCGGATTTGTTTGACGACCCGTCAGCGCCAGATTCGCCATAAAAAATATTTTGCATTTAACGAGGTTGCCCACTATGCAAAACCTTAACTTGGCTCTACATTATGCGCGTTGAACGTCCAGGGCCGCCATTCGTGCTGAAAGCCCGCGTCTACTTTGAAGATACCGATGCCGGTGGCATCGTCTACTACGTCAATTATCTGAAGTTTATGGAGCGTGCGCGGACGGAGCTGGTCCGTACTCTCGGGTTTGATCAAAGTGCTCTACAAAGAGAAAATGTCATCTTTGTTGTGCACTCTGTATCGGCGCGTTATCACGCGCCTGCGCGCCTGGATGATGAACTTGTCGTGTCTGCGGTTGTCTTGGAACTCAAGCGCGCGAGTATTCGCTTCCGTCAGCAGGTCAAGCGGGCGGATGGTGAATTGCTGTGTGAAGGGGAGGTATTAGTCGCCTGTGTTAGTGCAGACCGATATCGGCCCAGAGTAATACCCGAGACCATGCGGGATGCCTTCAACCAATTGGTTGCGGCAGATAACGATGAAGGGAACCTATGAGTAAGCGAGGAGTGGTGAAGCGTGCAAGCTGATCAAATGTCTATGTGGCACCTGGTTTCAGGCGCCAGTGTGCTGGTACAGCTGGTGATGCTCACGCTGCTGACAGCGTCTGTGGTGTCATGGGTGATGATTTTTCAGCGCAGCAGCTTTATGCGCTCCGCGAAGAATGCGCTGGATGATTTTGAGGATCGTTTCTGGTCCGGTGTTGATTTATCCCAGCTTTACCGTCAGGTGACAGGCTCGCCTGATGAAGATTCCGGTCTCGAGCAGATATTTCGTGCCGGCTTCAAAGAGTTCTCGCGCATGCGTCAGCAGTCCGGTGTTGATCCGGATGCGGTGATGGATGCGGTGCAGCGTTCCATGCGCGTGGCTATCTCGCGGGAAGAAGAGAAGCTCGAACAGCATTTGTCGTTTCTGGCCACGGTGGGCTCCACCAGCCCTTATGTGGGTCTGTTTGGTACGGTCTGGGGCATCATGAACTCGTTTCGTGGCCTGGCTACCGTTCAGCAAGCGACGCTGGCGACAGTGGCGCCGGGTATTGCCGAGGCGCTGATCGCTACGGCTATTGGTTTGTTTGCGGCTATTCCAGCCGTTGTGGCGTATAACCGTTTCTCTGCCCGCTCAGAGATGCTGATTGGGCGGTATTACACCTTTGCTGAAGAGTTCTCCAGCATCCTGCATCGCCGCGTTCACTCGCGTGATGAGTAAGTTGGAGAATTTATGAGTATGCACATGCAGCGCAGACGCCAGAAGCGTAAGCCGGTCGCCGAGATGAACGTCGTGCCGTACATCGACGTCATGCTGGTGTTGCTGGTGATCTTCATGGTAACCGCGCCCATGTTGAATCAGGGTGTGAAGGTTGACCTGCCACAAGTTTCCAGCGAGGTGCTGCCGTCTGACAGCAACCAGCAGGTGCTGACGCTCTCTGTTTTGGCCGACGGCACTTATTATTGGAATCTTGGCGAGTCGGTTGATACCGAGAACAAGACCGACAGTGCGGTTTCATTGGAAGCCATGACGGAAGGTGTCACCAAGATCATGCGCGCCAAGCCGGATACGCTGGTTTATATTCGTGGCGACAAGGCCGCGAACTACGGCGTGATCATGATGGCTATGGGCGCCTTGCAGCAGGCGGGTGTTCCTAATGTCGGCCTGATAACCGAGGCGCCGTGAATACGCCTGAGAATCGCCGGCGGGTTGATACGTCCGGGCGCTATTCATCGCCATTGCTTAAGGCATTGGCGGTGCATTTGGTGGTTGCGATTTTGCTGTTTGCCTCTTTCAGCACGGCGCCCAGCTTTGAGCCTGCCAGACCGATTGTGCAGGCGACGTTGGTGCAGTTGGACTCCATGAGTCCAGCTACCACGCAGACCGATCAGAAGATCGCTGGCGAAGCGCAACGTACTGCAGCCCAGCGGCATGAAGCGGAAGAGCTGGAGCGCAAGAAACAGCAGGAACAGCAGCAAGAGAACACGCAAGCAGCGGCTGCGGCTGCGGCTGAGGCGAGGAAAGCGCAAGAGCAAAGGGCCGAAGAGCAAAAGGCCGCTGAACAAGCAGCAGCTGAAGCCGCTGCCGAGGCGAAATCCGAGGCTCAGGCCAAAGCGGAAGAGCAGCGTAAGGCCGCCGAAGTAGCTGCCGCCAAGAAGCGCGAAGAAGCGGAGCAGGCTGCTCAAGCTGAGGCGGCGAAGAAGCGCGCTGAAGCAGAAGCCGAGCGTAAGAAGGCTGAGGAAGAGGCCAGGCGTAAGGCGCAGGCGGCGGCTGAAGAAAGACGTAAGGCTGCCGAGGCGGCAGAAGCGAAGAAACGTGCGGAGGCCGATGCGGCGCGTAAGGCCCAGGAAGAAAGGCTGGCCAAGGCGCAGGCGGAACTGCTAGCTGATGAGCCGCAGTACCAGCAGGCGCAGGCTGATCGCCCTGGTGATCAGGTTGCGGCCAGTTATGATGATGTTATTCGCCGTTATGTGAGCGAGCAGTGGCGCAGGCCGCCGACAGCACGTAATGGCATGGTGGTTGAGGTTCAGTTAAGCATGTTGCCTACGGGGCAAATTACCGACGTGGTGGTCACTCGTTCTAGTGGTGACCCCGGGTTTGATCAATCTGCGGTTCAGGCTGTCCGAAATGTGGGCCGAATCCCGGAAATGCAAACGCTGTCACGCGATAATCCTGCAGCATTCGACCGTATGTATAGACAACGGCTGTTGCGCTTCAAACCAGAGGATCTGGCATTCTGATGAAACGATTTACGCAAGCACTGATCGCAGTGATTGCCCTGTGCACCGCGCAACTGGCGCTGTCGCAGGAGGCAATTGAAATTACCAGTGGTACCGATAAGGCTACCCCTATCGCCGTGGTGCCTTTTGGCTGGCAGGGCAGTGCGCCGCTGTCTGAAGACCTGGCGGAGATCAGTGCCAACGATTTGCGCAATACCGGTATGTTTGCTCCGATGGAGCGCAGCAATATGCTGAGCTATCCGGTGCGGGGTGAAGAGATCAATTCCCGTGACTGGAAAATGATTGGCGTTGACTATGTGGTGGTAGGGCAGGTTACCAATCAGCCGGGCACAGACCGCTATGAGCTGAACTATAGTCTCTACAGTATTTTGCGTGAGCAGGTTTTGCTGTCAAAAACCGTGAGTGGTACTCAGTCTCAATTGCGCGATATGGCGCACCATTTGAGCGATGAGGTATTCGAGGAAATTACGGGGATAAAGGGGGCGTTCAATACCAAGTTGCTTTACGTTGCAGCTGAACGCTTTTCTGCCGATAACACCCGTTACACGCTGCAGCGCTCCGATTATGATGGCGCGCGTGCGTCGACGTTGTTGCAGTCGCGTGAGCCGATTTTGAGCCCGTCCTATGCGCCGGATGGTCAGCGAATCGCCTATGTATCCTTTGAGTCGCGTCGTCCGGAAATTTATGTGCACTATATTCAGACGGGCCGTCGCGAGCGGATCACCAGTTTTGAAGGCTTGAACGGCGCTCCGGCGTGGTCGCCAGATGGTAATCGCCTGGCCTTTGTGTTGTCGCGCGACGGCAATCCGGAGATTTACGTGATGGACCTGGGCAGCAAGCAGATGCGCCGTATTACCAATCATTTTGCGATTGATACCGAGCCGAGCTGGATGGACAACAACACCATCGCCTTTACCTCGGATCGAGGCGGCAAGCCACAGATCTACAAACAGAATATCAACGGCGGCTCTACCGAGCGCCTGACTTTTGTTGGTAATTATAATGCCAACGCAAAACTTTCCGTCGATGGTCGCACCATGGTTATGGTGCACCGTCAGGAAGGTTATCGTAATTTTCAGATTGCTACTCAAGACCTCAAACGGGGCAATCTGAGGGTTTTAACAGATACATCTTTGGATGAGTCACCTACTGTCTCACCCAATGGCGTTATGTTAATTTATGCTACCCGTCAACAGGGACGGGGTGTACTCATGCTGGTATCGACAAATGGTCGTGCGCGGTCGGTAATTCCGACTCAGTTCACAGACCTGCGCGTACCATCATGGTCCCCATACCTGCCATAGGGCGCACCAACACTAAACCATATGGGGTTAATAGGAGTTCATCATGGAAGTTATCAAGTTCGGTAAAATGGCTGCTCTGGTTGTTGCTTTCGGCGTTGTTGTAGGTTGTTCGTCCAAGGGCGGCGACGCTTCCGGCACTGGTGCAGTTGATCCTAACGCTGGTTACGGCGCAGGCACTTCTGGCGCAGGTATGGACAACGGTATGAGCAGTGAAGAAGCCGCTCTGCGTGCCGTTACCACGTTCTACTTTGAATACGACAGTTCCGAGCTGAAGCAAGAGGCCATGCGCTCTCTTGATGTTCATGCCAAGGATCTGAAAGCTGCCGGTAACCGCGTTGTTCTGGAAGGTCACACTGATGAGCGTGGCACCCGTGAATACAACATGGCTCTGGGCGAGCGTCGTGCTGCTGCTGTTCAGCGCTACCTGGTACTGCAAGGCGTTTCTCCTGCGCAACTGGAACTGGTTTCCTATGGCGAAGAGAAGCCTGCTGTAATGGGTTCTAGCGAAGAAAGCATGGCTCAGAATCGTCGCGTAGAGCTGCGCAAGTAATAAAAGAGGTCTTATGAAAGGTTTCAGAGGAGTTGTACTTGCTTGTGTTCTCGCACCCATGGGCGCGATGGCGCAGGTGCCGGTGTCAGAAGGTAGTTCGGGTAATGCCGGCACCAACTATCCGGGCTCCTCTGTAGCCCCTCAGACCACGGCTGGCCTTTCTGGTGAAGGCCAGTTGTACCAACAGCTGTATCAGCTGCAGCAGGAAGTAACCATGCTGCGTGGCCTGCTCGAAGAGCAGGGCTACAAGTTGAAACAGATGGAACGCGATCAGCTGGAGCGCTACGAAGATATTGATCGTAGGTTGTCCAGTCAGAGCGCTTCTGCTTCATCGGCTGCAGAGCCAATCACCGGTGCTCCATTGTCGGGCGACCCTGCTGCCTCCGCGCCGGAAGAGAGTGCCACCCCGGCACCCGCAGATCCGGAGCGCGAAAAGCTGTTGTATGACGCTTCTTTTGACTTTGTCAAAACGCGCGATTTTGATAAGGCTATTCAGGCCTTTACCGCTTTCTTACGCCGCTACCCCGACAGTCAATACGCAGGTAATGCGCAGTACTGGCTGGGTGAGGTTTATTTGGTCCAGTCCGATCTTGATTCCGCTGGTAAAGCTTTCGCTCAGGTGATTAGCCGCTACCCGGACCATCGCAAGGGCTCGGATGCAATGTACAAGTTGGGTGAGGTTGAACGTCGCTTGGGGCACGATGACAAAGCGCGTGACCTGTTTCAGCAAGTGGTGAGTAAGTACCCAGACTCATCCGCCGCGCAACTAGCTGGGCGCGAACTGAACACCCTTAACTGAGCTTTTTGGCCATCTGGCCGCGTTTTCTGTTTTTGCAGCTCGCTGTTTGGCGAGCTGCCTTTTCTGGTTTAAGCCCTCCGATTACCCACTTCACTGGGATACCTTAGATGACCACGGCTCATACTCCCGCTAAAGCGGTCGTTCTGCTCTCCGGCGGACTCGACTCCGCAACGGTGCTGGCGATGGCGCAGTCGCAGGGTTATCAGTGTTACAGCATCAGCTTTGATTACGGCCAGCGGCATCGAGCCGAGCTGAACGCCGCAAAGGCGCTGGCGAAAGCTGTCGGGGTGGTCGAGCATAAGGTGATTGGCCTTGATTTCGATGGTATGGGCGGCTCCGCGCTGACAGATACCGACGTGGCAGTGCCGGAGCAGGCGCAGCAGGGCATCCCGGTGACCTACGTTCCGGCCCGCAATACCGTATTTCTGGCATTGGCGCTCGGGTGGGCAGAAGTGCTGAGTGCGCGGGATATTTTCATTGGTGTCAATGCGGTGGACTACTCGGGCTATCCGGATTGCCGACCTGAGTTTGTCGCCGCCTTCGAGCTGCTGGCGAACCTGGCGACGCGCGAAGGTGTTGAAGGGGATGGTTTTCGTATCCAGGCGCCACTGCAGCATTTGAGTAAAGCCGAAATTGTGCAGGCTGGTACTCGTCTTGGGGTGGATTACAGTCAGACCGTATCCTGCTACCAGGCGAGCGAGCACGGGTTAGCCTGTGGTCGCTGCGACAGCTGCCGTCTGCGTGCCGAAGGCTTTGCTGCTGCGGGGCTTGTGGATCCCACGCGCTATCGTTGAAGATTGGGTTGTGTTAAAAAAGCTTGAATTTAACTGATAAATCAGTAATATACCGCTCGTCCAAACGGGTCGTTAGCTCAGTTGGTAGAGCAGTTGGCTTTTAACCAATTGGTCGTAGGTTCGAATCCTACACGACCCACCATTTTGGATCCCTCCTGATATTCGCTTTAAAATCCTTATTTGCTGCGGTCTGCCAGCAGGCATAGAGTCTGTATTGCTCGCTTTGCGGTGTTCTGTTTCTCATTGCACTTCAGTTTTAGCTTCCTGCTAGTCGACGCCAGCTGATGGGTACGGCGTTAGCCTGCCTGTAACGCAGCCGCCTTCGGCATGTCTGCTGCATCAGCGCGGCGTGATACAATCCTGGTCTTCTATTGTTCTCCGGATGGATGAGAATATGTCGCAGATTTCTGAACGCCTGCTGGTGCAGGCACACCTTGATGCCAAGGCTCCAGCACTGCTGAGCGACGCAGAAAAGGCGGATTACAAAGCCCGTATCGCGGCCTCTCTCAAAGCGCACAACGCGGTGCTGGTAGCGCATTACTATACCGACCCGATACTGCAGGAGCTGGCTGAAGAGACCGGTGGCTGCGTATCTGACTCCCTTGAGATGGCGCGCTTCGGTCGAGATCATCCCGCCAGCACCTTGTTGGTTGCGGGTGTTCGCTTTATGGGTGAGACCGCTAAAATCCTCAGTCCGGAGAAGCGCGTGCTGATGCCGACGCTCGAGGCGACCTGCTCGCTGGATATCGGTTGCCCGATTGATGAGTTTTCCGCGTTTTGTGATCAGCATCCAGATCGCACTGTGGTGGTCTATGCCAATACCTCGGCGGCGGTCAAAGCGCGCGCAGATTGGGTCGTGACGTCCAGTTGCGCACTACCAATCGTTGAGCATTTGATGGATAAGGGTGAGAAGATTCTCTGGGCCCCCGATCAACACCTGGGTAACTATATTCAGCGCGAAACTGGCGCAGACATGCTGCTGTGGGAAGGTTCTTGCATCGTGCATGAGGAGTTCAAGGCCAAAGCGCTGGAAGACTTGCTCAAGGTTCATCCAGAGGCCGCAGTGCTGGTGCATCCGGAGTCGCCGCAGTCAGTCGTCGAATTAGCGGATGTGGTCGGCTCTACCAGTCAGTTGATCAAGGCGACTCAGGAGTTGCCTAACCCCACCTTCATCGTCGCGACCGATCGCGGTATTTTTTACAAGATGCAGCAGGCTGCGCCTGACCGCTTGTTGATTGATGCCCCTACTGCGGGTAATGGCGCGGCCTGCCGCAGCTGCGCGCACTGCCCATGGATGGCAATGAACACGCTGCCCCGGGTACTGCAAAGCCTGGAGCAGGGCACTGATGAGATTCTGGTGGATGCTCAGCTGATACCACGTGCAGTCAAGCCCCTTGATCGCATGCTCGACTTCACCCGTTTAGCCAATATGGCGGTAAAGGGTAACGCCTGAACGCTAGCGGCGACTGAGTGTGCTCAGTCGCCGCGGTGTCTTCTGGCTGACAAGGTTGATCCATTTAGCGGATCTATGTCTTAAAGCGATTCAATCTGCCTGCGCTGGCGCGCCAGTTCGTCCTGGCGTGCGCGTATACGTGAGCTCATGACAAAACTGCCGTTGGCGCGCTTGAGCGCAAGATCAAGCTGCTCGCCGGCCTGGTCGGTATCGCCTGTCAGCATAAAGTACTCGGCCCGAGCCAAATGAACGCCCAGAATATTGCCCGCCAATCCGCGGATCTCTGCAGCCAGGTACCAGACATCGGGATCGTCGCTGCGTTGGCTCGCCAAGCGGTTGATGGCTTGCTCGGCCTCGGCGTAGTTCTGCTGCTTGAGTAGTAAGTCGGCCTCAATAAATTGCAGCGGATAGTTGCCAGGATAGTTGCGCAACAGCTCTCGCGTGCGAGTGAGGGCTGATGCTAGTCGGCCACGGTTATTATCGATTTCGACCTGGGCCAGAGCAACGGTAAGATTGTGCGGCTCTTTCTCCAGTAACGGTGCCAGGGTTTCTTCTGCCTGGTCATGCTGGCCGCCACGGGTTAGCGCTAGCGCTAGGCCATAGCGCGCAGCGTCATGGTTGCCGTCGTGTTCATCCAGCAGTATGCGAAAGCGTTTCGCTGAGAGCCCCGGGCTACTCTCGTAATGAATCTGCACGCGTGCGCGCATCATCTGGTACTCGACTGTATCGTCTTCACCGCCACTGGGTAGCTGCGCTGCACGGTTACGCGTATCAGCCATACGCGACTGGCTAACCGGGTGTGTCAGCAAGAACTCGGGCGGAGTGGAGTCGAAGCGGCTCAGTTGTGCCAGGCGCTCAAACATATTGGGCATCGCCAGCGGATCGTAGCCAGCGGCGACCAGGTTGGTCAGGCCAATACGGTCAGCTTCTTGCTCATTTTGTCGCGAGAAGCGGCGCTGCTCCTGAATCGCGGCGGCCTGGGTCGAGGCCAGCGCCGCAAAGCCGGCGTCACCGCCACCCGCAGCGGCCAGTATTATGCTGGCGAGCATGGCTGTCATGAAGGGTACTTGCATCTTTTGTTGCTGCTCCAGGCCACGCGCGAAATGCCGTTGTGACAAGTGAGCCAGTTCGTGGGCCATTACCGAGGCAAATTCAGCTTCAGTCTGCGCGTGCAAGAACAACCCGGCGTTTACGCCGACAACGCCGCCGGGTGCGGCGAAGGCGTTTAGTTGTGGACTGTCGATCATGACAAAGGCCAGCCGCCGATCAGCTAGCTGACTGGTTTCTGCCAGCGCGTAGACGCGGCTTTCAACGAAGCTCTTGAGCTGCGGATCTTCCAGTGTCGGTACCGCGCCGCGCAGCATCGTCAGCCAGGTGCGGCCTAGTTGGTATTCCTGCTCGCGTGACATCATGGAAGAGCTGGTGTCTCCCAAGGTGGGCAGGTTATAACCGTCGTCGGACTGCGCAGGCAGTGCAGGCAGCACCAGAGCAGCGCCGAGCAAAGCACTTGATAGCCAGCGTGCAGCGGGTGTTCTTGTCGTTGTCATATTTTGCTTCATACCCATGAGTACAAGTTGTCTGTCGGCGTGCTGACAAGGCTATACTGTGGCCCATTCGTTCTGGAGTGTATGCATGGTCTCTGAGTCACAAAACCTGCCTTTCGATTGTTATCTTGATGCGCGAGGTCTTAGCTGCCCTTTGCCCTTGCTGAAAGCCAAGCAGGCGCTTAACAGCATACTATCAGGACAGACTCTACATGTGGTGGCTACGGATGCCGGTTCGCAGCGTGACTTTCAGCGCTTTGCCGAACTCTCTGGTCACCAGCTATTGGCCGCCCGCGAATTGGACGGCGAATTCCTTTATTGGTTGCGCAAAGCAGAATAATTACCATGTTAAAAGTGTTTCAAGGTTGGGTTCAGCGCTACTTTTCTGATGAAGAGGCTGTGGTGCTGGCTGTTGTACTGGCGTTGGGTTTCGCCATCATCATCACCTTTGGGGACAAGCTCGCGCCGTTGCTGACGGGGGTGGTGCTCGCTTACTTGCTGCAGGGGCTGGTCACGCGTCTGCAACGCTGGCATTTCCCGCACTGGGTCGCGGTGTGGTTGGTATTCCTGGTCTTTCTCGGCGCCCTGGCTGCGCTGTTGGGCGTTATTCTGCCGCTGGTTTGGCGGCAAATGTTGAATCTGTTCAATGAAGCGCCGCGCATGATTGGTGAGTGGCAGGACCAGCTTATGCATTTGCCCGAGCTCTACCCCTCTATCGTGACTGAAACCCAGATTGAGCGCCTGATCTCGTCGGTCAATGGCGAGGTGGGGCAATTTGGCCAATGGGTACTGTCGCAGTCGCTGTCCAGCCTGCCTTTTGTTATCACCATGCTGGTGTACCTGGTACTGGTGCCGATTCTGGTGTTTTTCTTTCTCAAGGATAGCCAGCAACTGACCGGTTGGTTGGTGCGCCATTTACCCCGCGAGCGACGGCTGATGAAGCTCGTCTGGCAGGAAATGAATGAGCAAATCGGTAACTATATACGTGGCAAGGCGGTTGAGATTCTTATCGTGGGGGTCGTGACCTACATCTCGTTCGCCATTTTGGGCGTTAACTACGCAGCCCTGTTGGCCGTTCTGGTGGGGTTGTCGGTGCTGGTGCCCTATATAGGCGCTACGGTGGTGACTATTCCCGTTGCCATGATTGGCCTGTTTCAGTGGGGCTTGAGCAACGAGTTTATGGTGCTGATGGTGGTGTATGGCGTGATCCAGATGCTCGATGGCAACGTGCTGGTGCCGGTACTGTTTTCCGAGGCAGTTAATCTTCACCCGGTCGCTATCATCGCCGCAGTGCTTATCTTTGGCGGGTTGTGGGGCTTCTGGGGCGTGTTCTTTGCTATTCCGCTGGCCACCTTGTTCAAGGCTGTGCTCTACGCTTGGCCGCGTGGTCTGGAAGCCGCCAGCGATACCTCGGACGCCTCGGTTACCCCGCAATAAGCATTGCAGGGTAACCAGGCGGTTACTCAATCAAGCGCCTGCACGGCCGCCAGTACGTCGGCCACGTGCCCGGGCACCTTGACCTTGCGCCACTCCTGCCGCAGCACGCCCTTGGCATCGATCAGGAAGGTGCTGCGTTCAATACCTTCGTACTCCTTGCCATAGAGCTTTTTGAGTTTGATTACGTCAAACAGCTTGCACAGCTCTTCTTCCGGGTCGCTGATCAGCTCAAAGGGAAACTCATGCTTGGCCTTGAAGTTGGCGTGGGTGCGCAGGCTATCGCGCGAAACGCCATAGATTACTGCGCCAGCGTCGCGGAATGCGGCAAACTGATCACGGAAGTCCTGGCCTTCGGTCGTGCAGCCGGGCGTGTTGTCCTTGGGGTAGAAGTAGATCACCGCCTTGCTGCCCGCCAGGCTCTCGGGGCTGACGGTCTGCTCGTTGGTCGCTTTGGCTGTAAACGCGGGGAGTGGCTTGTTGAGTTCGATGGTCATAGTTGCCTCGTCAGGTTCAGTGCAAAGGGCGCCAGGGTTCGATCACGGCATCAAGATTGAGTTCGTCACAGAAATCCAGGAACTGCTCTCGCAGCCAGCTAAGCTGCGTTCTCGCGGGTATGGCAATGGTCAGCGTGAGGTTGATCATCGCTGTCCCGGTATGCTGCGCCAGGTAGGTAAAGCTTTGCAGGTCTTCAATGTCAATGCTGAGCTGCTGGAAGAAAGTGCAGAGTTCGCCGACCAGCTCCGGTCGTTGCGCTGCAGTGACAAAGACATTGTAGGGCAGGGCCTGCGGGCGCTCCTCAATGCTCTGGCTGCGGCTCATCGACAGCACAAAGTGTTCGCGCTTGGCGAGCGGCGGCAACAGGGTTTCGAGTCTGGCCAGCGCGTCCCAATTGCCACTGACCTGAAGCAACAGCACTGCGCACGTGCCATGTCGGCTCATGCGGCTGTTGACTATGCTGCAGCGCTGTTCCGTGCACAGACGGGTCAGCATGCTGGCTAGCGCCGTCGTTTCCTGACCCATCACGTTGATGACCAGATACTGATCGCGTTGACTGGGGGTGCTGGACATGATGATCCTCAAAAAAAGGGGTAACGAGTGCCGGTTGGCACACGAAAACGCAGCGGCTATTGTCACAGCCTGCTCCCGGCGGTTCAACTGCCAGTTTTAGCGGCCAACAGGTGCTATTTGAGTGTGGGCGTCCCTTGTGCTGGCTGCACGGCGAAAGTACCATTGTCGTTTAATGTTTCAAGTGGAGCAGTTGCATGATTTCAGGCAGCCTGGTGGCGCTGGTAACACCGATGGATTCCCGCGGGAATCTTGATTGGGAGGCACTTGAGCGCCTGATTAACTTTCATCTGGAAAATGGCACCGATGGCATTGTTGCCGTGGGCACCTCTGGCGAGTCCGCCACCCTGGATATGGGTGAGCACAAGGAAGCCATTCGGCGCGTGGTACAGCAGGTTGCTGGCCGTATTCCGGTTATTGCCGGTACCGGTGCCAACTCCACCCGCGAAGCGGTCGAGCTGACTGAAGCTGCCCGCAGCGTCGGAGCCGATGCGGCGCTATTGGTAACGCCTTACTACAACAAGCCAACGCAAGAAGGTTTGTATCTGCATTACAAGCATATCGCTGAAACCGTCGCCATTCCGCAGATTCTGTACAACGTTCCAGGCCGTACCGCATGCGATATGTTGCCGGAAACCGTTGAGCGTCTAGCGGATATCAGCAATATCGTCGGTATCAAAGAGGCTACGGGTGACTTGCAGCGCGCAGCGGAAGTGATCCAGCGCGTAGGCGACCGCATGGCAGTCTATTCCGGTGACGATGCTACCGCCGCAGAACTTATCCTGTTGGGCGGCAAAGGCAATATTTCGGTCACTGCCAACGTTGCACCGCGCGCCATGCACGAGCTGTGTGCGGCCGCCTTGCGTGGTGATCATGATGCAGCACGCAGCATGAACGATGCCTTGATGCCGCTGCATAAAACACTGTTTATCGAGTCCAACCCCATTCCGGTGAAGTGGGCGCTGTTGGAAATGGGGCTGATCGCCGACGGTATTCGTTTGCCGCTAACCCCGCTTAGCTCACGTTGTCACGATACGGTTCATGAAGCCCTGCGTCAGTGCGGCTTGCTTTGATCAAACCGGAAACCTGTTTACCAAGGAAACGTTTATGAAGCCTGTGCTTAGCGCACTGACTATAGGTGTACTGGCCAGCCTCAGCGGCTGTGGTTATCTGATGGGCGATGAAGGTTATTTCCGCGATCGCGGCAGTGACTACCAGGACGCGCAAGTGCAACCACGCATGACGGTGCCAGCGGATCTGCAGAGCAAGCCGATTGGTGACTTGTTGCCAGTTCCAGGGCAGATTTCTGCCACAGGGGTTTCCGCGAAGGATTATGAAACCCCACGCCCTCAGCCCATGCTGGCAAGCGCTGATACTGCCGCCTTTTCCTTGCAGCAGGATGGTCGCGACCGCTGGTTGTTGGCGCAATTGCCGGCGACTGACGTATGGCCTTTGCTAGAGCGTTTCTGGGCAGATTATCAAGTGCCAATGGCGCAGCATGACCGCGCGCTGAGCCAGTTTTCGACTGACTGGATGGATTTCTCCAAGGGAGCCTACAGTCCACTGGTTCGTCGCTTGCTGCCAACGCTGGAAGAAGGGCGTCGTATCGATGGCGAAGAGCAGCGTTTTCGCATCCGTCTTGAGCCTGGCGTCAATGCCGGTTCCAGCGAAGTGCGAGTCATTCATCAAAGCCGCGATATCGGCGATGATGACAGCGAGTGGCCAAGCCGGTCCGATATCTCTGGCTTCGAGCGCGGCCTGTTGGCCGAGCTGGAAACCTACCTCAACCAGAGCATAGCCAATCGCAACAGTGGCCAGGGCTCCAGTCTTGCCAACATCGGTCCGATCCAGACCTCCCTTGAGCAGGACGGCGCAGGCAACAGCGTGCTGGCGATGAGCACTGACTTTAATCGTGCCTGGGTTGAAGTCGGTGACTCTCTCTCGCGTGCCGATGTGTTGGTAACCGACTTTAACCGCAGCTCCGGTGTGTACTACGTCGACCTGGATCAGACGCGTAGCGACAAGGAAGAACCTGGTTTCTTCTCTGGCTGGTTTGGCGGCGACGACGAAGACGAGAAAGACGAGAGCGCGGCGGCGAGCCAGATCCAGGTGCGCCTGACGCCAGTCTCTAATCGTATTGAAGTGACAGTAGACGCTGGCATCGAAAAGGCCGCTGATGGCACTGTCGCCCGCGACTTGCTGCAGAAGATCCGGGATAACCTGAACGAAGGGCCCTGAGCTAGTGCGCTACTGTTCCCTTGGTAGTGGTAGTAAGGGTAACGGTACGCTGATCGAGCAGGGCAACACCCGGCTGCTGGTAGATTGCGGCTTCAGTCTGCGCTCCACCGAGCAGCGCCTGCGTCAGGCAGGTATCGGTGGTGATCAGCTGACGGCGATACTGGTGACGCACGAGCACTCTGATCATATTCAGGGTGTAGCAAAGCTGGCACGTCGTTTCGATCTGCCCGTCTACCTGACGCCCGGCACGGGTTACGCCTTGCGTCAGGAAGGCCTGGATTTGCGCTGGATTGATCTGCACAGTCCGCTGTTGATAGGCGACCTGGAAGTCAGCCCGGTCGCGGTGCCCCATGATGCGCGCGAGCCTTGTCAGTTTGTGTTTGATAATGGCCGCGAGCGTTTAGGAGTGCTGACTGACACTGGCAGCATTACACCCTGGATCGTAGAGCAATACGCCAGGCTGGATGCGCTCTTTCTGGAAGCCAACTATGACCCGCACATGCTGGCGTACGGTCCCTATCCTGGCTTTCTTAAGGCGCGAGTTGGCGGAGAACTGGGGCATTTGAGTAATCAGCAGGCTGCCAGCCTGCTGGGCATGATTGATCTGGAGCAGTTGCAGCACATTGCCGTTGCCCACATCAGTGAAAAAAACAACCGGCCAGAACTGGCGCGTGACGCATTAACTGATGCGTTAGCGGGTTGGTCTGGCGAATTGCTGCTGGCAGAGCAGAATCAGGGCCTGCCTTGGCAGACGATTTCGGGATTATCCCATCACCATTGCGCGCAAAGCGGGAGCCGATAATGGAAAAACGTACTGAACTGTATCGCGGTAAGGCCAAATCGGTTTACACCACAGATGATCCGGACCGGCTGATCCTGCTGTTCCGTAACGACACCTCCGCTTTTGATGGGAAAAAGATCGAACAGCTCGATCGTAAAGGCATGGTTAACAACCGCTTTAATGCCTTCATCATGCAAAAACTGCAGGACGCCGGTATTCCTACCCAGTTCGATCGCCTGGTGTCCGATACCGAGTGTCTGGTCAAAAAGCTCGACATGATTCCGGTCGAATGCGTAGTGCGAAACTACGCGGCCGGTAGCCTGGTCAAGCGCCTGGGTGTTGAAGAGGGCATGGCGCTAACGCCGCCGACCTTTGAGTTGTTTCTGAAGGACGACGCCAAGGGTGACCCCTTCATTAACCAGTCGCACGTCGTCACCTTCGGTTGGGCCACCGCCGAGCAGCTCACGCGCATGCAGGAGCTGACCCTGCAGGTCAACGACGTACTCAAAGCCATGTTTGATGACGCTGGCCTGATGCTGGTCGACTTCAAACTGGAGTTCGGTCTGTTCAAGGGTGAAATCGTGCTGGGCGACGAGTTCAGTCCCGACGGCTGCCGTCTGTGGGACAAAGAAACCCGCAAGAAAATGGATAAGGACCGCTTCCGTCAGGGCCTGGGCGGCGTGATCGAAGCCTACGAAGAAGTCGCCAAGCGTCTGGGCGTCGAACTTCCCTGAACGCGCCGGCAGCTTCCGTCAAACAGGCGAAAGCTGCTACCATGCGCACCGACTTGGAGAGTTGCCGGAGTGGTCGAACGGGACGGATTCGAAATCCGTTGAACTGGCAACAGTTCCCAGGGTTCGAATCCCTGACTCTCCGCCATACTTGTAATTAAATCAATAGCTTGCGAGCGATTTTGGTTTATTGCCAACAAAAGCCCCAACATACCAGCAACGGTTGTTGGGGCTTTTTTGCGTCTGGTCTACTACAGATGTGATTATTCTTGCGACGATGTTAAATGTCGACCTCGAAGCGCAGAGCACAATCGGATCCCGGTTCAACGCACACCTCTTCGGTTCCTGGCTCCGCTGCAGATCACCTGTGTCGAAGACGGACGACCACCTTTACTCGGGTCCTTTTCCAGTTTTAAAGGAGGTAACCAGTCTCTCTGCCTCTCCAATGCTTCCACCAAAATAACGATAGTGCGTTTGTAGTCCACAGTAGTAGCAGCGCTGTACCCGGCCAATCCTTCATTCCTGACGTATTGCAGGTGTTTGAGTTTGATTTGGTCAGGTCGCTGAACCTCAGGAAATTTTTCACTTATTATCCTGCATATTTTGTTCAGGCGACCGATGACTTTTCTCTGGGATATCTCAGAGGATTTGCCTTCAAAACGCAGGCGCCTTAACACCAGGCTGATATTCATCAATATCCACCCACATAGCAGCTAGATATTTGGGCCCTGCCATGGCCTAGAACCCGGGCTACTTCTTCCCTGGCTTTTCTATCGAGCTCTCGAGGAACATGACGGCCGGTCATGGGTTGTATGCCTGTGGCAGATTCATAAACGTCTGCAGCAAACGCCGCGCGCAATTCTCGATAGCTGATAATGTCGAAAGAACGAAGCACGCGACGACACCTATTTAGCTCTCGTTGATAAAATAGCTTTACCGTTTCTGCCTCCTCCAGCAGACATCGAGACCCGATTGGGCGAGACCGCAATGCGAACTCTAGCGACTCTATCCGTTCAGGCGTCGCTGATACCCAACGGTCAGTGCTTTTACGGCCTCCTTTGCAGCCTTCCAGGATGCAGGCGCCACCAGTCATCAAAATCTCACGATGCATTCGGTGGAGATCTTGTAAGGTTGCCTCCTGAGCGCGCATGCCCCAATGGCGAGCCAACAAAACTACCGCTGCGCCTCGCCTATCTCCTTGGTCTAACATCTTTGCGACCGCTTGAGTGACGGCTCCTTGATCTGCATTCGCTGGCTCCTCTCGGACATGGCTTCGAGACGTATTCAAGGCGCGTAGTGCTGATAGCTCGATCTTCGAGTTTCTGCGCATTGCGAACAGTACCGTGTTCGCGGTCGAGATCAGATTGTGCGCATACGCTGTCGAGATTGACTTGTCTGCATCTCCATCTGGCCAAACGTAATCACCCTCCAAACGACACCTCAGGTACTCCCCGTATGAATCGAGGGTCGACTGGGTAATCAATCGCGCGTCGACCAATCCTTTTTTTCTGCAGAATCTTGCAAAAATCCGTAGCCGATAGTTGTGCGTTCGCCGGGTGCCGTAATGATCACGGTCACCGTAAAAAATATTCAGTGCGTGAGACATCGAATATCTGAGCTGACGACCAAAACCAAAATTTCTCTTGGCCGCTCTTTTCATGGGTTTTTTCATCATTTTTTTACCTGTGTTTGTTGGTGGTGCAGCTGTGCGTGGTGAGGCGCTCCGGTTGGGGCAGGGCCGCATAATTTGACGCTTCCCACGCACGCGTCCCTGCCCCTAACCGAAGTCAGATTTTTAACCATTTGAGAGTTCCTCATAGGCGTGTGGACGGCGTTGTGTGCTGCTGCTAGCACGATTGAATCTGCTGCGCCGGAAACCGATCCCTGGAGGGGAGCGGGGGGCATGGGCTGGCTCTTTTCATCGAGGCCGTGCATCAGAGCTGGGTGCCAGGATTATCTGGCTGAATTTTGACTAGATCGCTCGACATGCCGGGTTGAAAATCCGGTGGCGGAGGCCGGTCGATTGAGTTTTGTCCAGGTTCTTTTTCCGTTATAGTCCGGAAATTATTTGTATATCTTTGATATTTATAAATTATTAATAATTAAATTGGGTCTATCTCTTAAACGTTTGGACCATTAAAAAAAAACCGCCGCGGTATATAAATAGCGCATGACGGTGCTTAGAATCAGGCCATAAAGGCATTGGGAAGCTGTTGCTTTCAGCGCCCAGCTCACCAGTCCTTTGGCATTTCCTCAGGGGGTTATGGTGTGTATCTTTAGGCCGCAGAGGGTTGTCCCGCAGTCATCATTGATGGCCGCGGGCTTCGGATATGCCCTGCCATTAGCAAAGCTTTCATGGGTATTTGGCGTCTGCCAAAATTTAAATGCTGATTTGGTACGTGCCCAGCTAGCGCGTCAGGCTCGGCCTGAAGAACAAGTAGTGTCGCTAAATTCTAGAGTCGTAGGGCTCGTCTAAATGCAGAATTTATCGATTAACTCGTGGAGTTCGGATTTTTACCCGCTACCACCCTGGCGATGTTCAGTAAGCGCCAACAAATCAGCACCTGTTTCCCGTTCAATTTCCATCCCACACTGATTCCATCGTCACCTACGCGAGGAATCAAATATGGCCATGCAGCAGCGAACAGACTACTGGCAACAACAAATTG